>JAETSA010000033.1 GCA_021769885.1 Bacillota bacterium
ATGATGAAATGCAGGGTAAACGACTGCTACCACAGGGCGTTTTTCTATGTGATGGGGATTGCGGGGGAAACAAGGCAGAACATCAACGCCATGTTCGATTTTAAGACGGACTGCATCAAGCCAGAGGGGATGCACGGCGGATGGCAGACAAGCGGCACGGTCAAGGTCTGCCACCTTGCTTTTAACCTCTGGAACGGTTACGCCGAGGAGGGGCGTGAGAAACTGTTTACGCCAGAAGAATTGTTCTGCTGCGAGTTCGCCCCGTATTTCATGGAGGGCATCAAGGCACGGTATCCCGAATATTGCAGGGACTTACCCACGCCCAAGAAGCAGGCGGAGCATACACGGTAACTGAAAATAAATGTCAAGGAATTACCCTGCGGGCATACGTCTATGCCCAAAAGCAGGGCAAGAACAAAGAAACACCCTGCGGGCATACCCCTATGCCCAGAAAGCAGGGCAGAATTAAGGAAAGGAATAGCCTATGAATCTGAAAAACTATAAATGTATTCTCTGTACCGCCGCCGCTGTTACCCTTTTGGGAGCGGCGGTTTTTTGCGGCTTTAAGATTTACAGCCATTACCAGCAGATAGACGAGCAGACGGAAGCCTTTGCGGAGATTGCCGAGGTTGTGGAGAACGCCGAGCCAGAGGAAGAACCGCCCAGAGATAAGGATATGCCCGTCAGCGAGGGCGAGGACATTCTTGCGAAATACAAAGAGCTGTATTTGCAGAATGAGGATATGGTCGGGTGGATTGCCATTGACGGAACAGGCATCAACTACCCCGTCATGCAGAGTAAAAACAATCCGAATTTCTATCTGAAGCACAGCTTTGAAAAGGAATACAGCGATTTGGGAGTGCCGTATATCCAAGAGGACTGCGACATCCCCACAAGCGACAATCTGGTTATTTACGGACACCACATCAAAGGCGGCAGGATGTTCGGGGCGTTGGAAGATTACAAATCCAAGAGCTTTTATGAGAAGCATAAGACCGTCCAGTTTGACACGCTCACGGAGCAGGCAGCGTATGAAATCATCGCCGTTTTTAAGACCGTGGCATACAGCTCGGAGGGCTACCGCTACTATGATTTTGTCAATGCGGAGAATGAAAAAGAGTTTGACGCCTATGTCGGGAAGTGTAAGGAGCTTGCCTTGTATGATACGGGTGTGACAGCCCAATACGGCGACAGGCTCATTACCCTCTCCACCTGCGAATACTCGGCACAGAACGGCAGGCTTGTCGTCGTGGCAAAAAAGGTAAATTGACATGACCGCAAATCTTCTGGGAAAGGAGGTCGGATTTTATGGCTGATATAAAGACCAGAGATGCGGTCAGAGGCACGATTAAGACGCTTGATAAGGCGGCTGTTGCAGGGGAACGCATGAAATCCGCTTACGCAAAGACAAAGGACAAGGCGGAGCAGGGATATTATGCAGAGGAAAATTCCCCCACGGAATATGCCGCCGACAAGGTTTCCCATGCTTCGGGGCGTATCAGGGACGAGGGCATCCACCAATTTAATAAGCAGGGGCAGAAAAACACCCAGATTACCAAAGAAAATATCGGTAAGGCAAAGGATAAAATTGCCGATTTTAAGGCAAAGCGGGCGAAGAAAGCCGCAGAGCAGAAAACAATGCGGAATAAGGCAGAACAAAACGCCATGCGTACAATGGGACAGGACGGCTTGCAGGAAATACAAGGGACTGCAAGCCGTCCCGCTGTTTCCGCTGCTCCTGCCAAGACCGAAACGCCCCAGACGGCGGCAAACTCGCTGATAAAGACCAGACAGCAGGGAAAGCGGACGATAAAGACAACCGCCAGAAATGCGGAAAAAACCGTCAAGACCACAGCCAAAGGCACAGTCAAGGCGACGGAAAAAGGCGTGAAAACCGCAAAGGCGACATCCAAGACAGCGATTAAGACCACCGAGCAGACCGCAAAGGCGGCACAGAAAACGGCGAAAGCATCTGCCAAAGCCGCCCAGAAAGCGGCGCAGACGGCAAAAGTCACCGCAAAAGCGACAGCCGAAGCGACGAAAGCCACGGTCAAGGCTACCATTGCGGCGGTCAAGGCAATCATAGCGGGGACAAAAGCGTTGATTTCTGCCCTTATCGCGGGCGGCTGGATTGCCATTGTGATAATCATTATCGTCGTCCTGCTTGGGTGCGCCGTTTCCCTGTTCGGGGGCGGCAGCGACAGCACTTCCTATACCCCTGTCAGTGCGGAAGTGGAAGCCTACACGCCGCTGATACAGAAGTATGCGAAGCAGTACGGAATCCCCGAATATGTGGAGCTGATAAAGGCGGTGATGATGCAGGAATCTGGCGGCAAAGGCAGCGACCCGATGCAGGCGGCGGAGGGGAGTTTCAACAAGAAATACCCCCATGAGCCGAATGGTATTAAAGACCCCGAATATTCCATCGAGTGCGGCGTGCAGGAACTGAAAGCTGCACTTGTTTCAGCCGAGGTGGAGAACCCGATTGACATGGAGCGCATCAAGCTCGCCCTGCAGGGCTACAACTTTGGGAACGGGTATATCTCATGGGCAAAGACCAACTACGGCGGCTATTCCTATGCAAATGCGGTGGAATTTTCCGCAATGCAGGCACAGCGGCTCGGTTGGGAGAAGTACGGCGACACGCAGTACCCCGCCCATGTGTTACGCTACTACCCATACGGGCGGGCGTTTACAAGCGGTGGCAATCAAGCCATCGTAGAAGTGGCTCTGACGCAGCTTGGCAACGAGGGAGGTCAGCCTTATTGGAGCTGGTACGGCTTTGGCGGGCGTGTGGAATGGTGTGCATGTTTTGTGTCGTGG
This sequence comes from Bacillota bacterium, assembly GCA_021769885.1. Taxonomy (GTDB): domain Bacteria; phylum Bacillota; class Clostridia; order Oscillospirales; family Acutalibacteraceae; genus Fimenecus. The sequence goes on from JAETSA010000033.1 coordinate 2,824, forward strand.
TGCGCCGACCAGTGCGGCTATCTGGAAAGCGGAATTGTGCCGAAATTCTCCCTCTGCTCGGACGGCGTGAACTGGTTCAAGGGCAAAGGACAGTGGAAGGACAAAAACTATGAGCCGCAGGCAGGCGACCTTATTTTCTTTGATTGGGGGAGCGACGGCTCAATCGACCATGTGGGAATCGTGGAGAAATGCGAGAATGGAACGGTTTATACCGTGGAGGGTAACTCTGGGGATGCCTGCAAACAGCAGAGCTATCCAGTCGGGAGCGGCTCAATATACGGCTACGGATGCCCAAACTATTAGTTGGGCGGAGCAAAAGGAAACCAGAGGTCAATCCTCTGGCTCTTTTGCTTTACATAGCCCGTTTACAGTTGCTTCAACAACGGACAGTTCTTTGTCATCCAGTCGGTCAAGCATAGCATCCAAACGTCTTCGGATAGAACTTTTCTTTGCTTTTTCCTCAGTATGTATATGTTCGTCAACTGATACATCAAACATTGTGATAAGTTGAAGGAATAGCTCTATGCTTGGATACTGCCCCTCATTTTCAACAGCTTGAAGATGTCTGGGATTATAATCAATAATCTCCGCAAGCTGTTCTCTGGTCACGCCTTGAGCTTTACGGGCTTTTTTGATTGCCAGTCCTAACGGTCTGAAATCAAAGTCAAAATCGTTGTTTCTTTTGTCCATTCGTTCACCACCTGTACTCTGAAAATTTTTACCCTTATATTTTACAGAGGTGTAGTATCCTATGAAACGATGTGAAATCTCTGGTTATAAGAGATTTTATCTCCTATTACAAGAGAGGAAAAATCCTATTTACATAATTGTTGCTATTTATATAAGCGGTTATAATAGATGTAAGTTAGCACATAAATGGATGTTCTTTCTAAAATTTCACATTCGCTCCATATTGGAGTGTTAAACTGAAAAAAGAGGTGATTAATATGGCGACATTACTTATTGTTGAAGATGACCGAAAAACAAATGAAGCGATTTGCGAGTATTTGAAATTAGCGGGACACAAATTAATTCCTGCATATGACGGGGAATCTGCGCTGCAATGTTTTAGCAATAGCAGGATTGACTTAATTGTACTTGACATTATGCTTCCAAAAATATCGGGACTTTCTGTTTTGCATGAAATCAGAGAAAAAAGTTCTGTCCCGATACTTATGCTAACAGCAATAGGGGACGAATATACACAAGTTTCCAGCTTTGACGGACAGGCAGATGACTATAT
>JAETSA010000014.1 GCA_021769885.1 Bacillota bacterium
AGTGGGAGGGATTCCGCCGTAGTCGGCATTGTAGGAAAATCCAAAAGTTTAGATTTTCTCAAAATGCTTATCTTTTGGTCTTTGGTTCGGAATAGTGTAGTGCTGGCGGTCTATCTCTTGTTTTCGGTTGCTTGCTTCCTTACCGTACATGAGCATTATGTCCGGTCACATTTCACGGTTGGAGCAGTTTGTGGAGAGCATGAACACGGTACAAAAGTTGGAAGATCTGTCGATACAGAAAGAGTCGGTCAATACGGAAGAATTTTTAGGACACCTGCGGGAATCTGCAAACATTCTCTGTCAGACCAGCGGCCTCGACTGTAAATTTGACGCACCGATTACCGCCAATTCGTTATGCCTGGATGCCGGTGCAGTGATACAGGTCTATGAGAACCTTATGAGCAATGCGATCCGTTTTGCTCATTCAAAGGTCACGATCCAATGCGAGTATAACGTCGGTTCTTTCTCCATTACTGTGTCCGACGATGGCAAAGGCTTTTCGGATAAGGACTTGCTGAAAGCCGATAAGCCCTATTACTGCGGCGAAGCTCAGAAGCAAGAGTATCACTTTGGACTTGGTCTGCATATCTGCCGGACACTCTGCGAAAAACACGGCGGACGATTGAAATTAGAAAATGCTCCACAAGGCGGAGCGAGAATAACGGCATGGTTTTCCGTGTAATAAAACAGCGGCGATCTGTCAAAGTACAAGTTACCGTTGTTTTTACAAAAATCCAGCTTTTGAGTAATGAAAATAGCATATTGGTCCAACAGCGACTATGTAGATGAAAACGGCACGATAGTTAATTATGGCGAGCGTCTTCACCGTATGAACATAGACGGAACAGAACATGAGGTGGTGCAGGAGTTGGATTTTGAACCCGGTGGTGATACGAGTAATTTTCTCACTAAACCGATCATTCATCGGGGCATTGTTTACTTCTGTTATAGCGGGTACTTATATGCGGTTACTCTTGGTGATGATATTGAAAATGCTATGTGCATTTACGGTGAGGAAATCATCGACGATGGAAGCCATATTATAAATCCCAACGAAATGTATTATGAATTGTGGGCTGACGGAGATATGGTTTACTTTATGGCAAAGAACGTAAAGCAATCCAACGGAACATATAAAGATACGCTTTATTCTTACGACCCGCAAAATGAAAAGCTGACAAAGGTATGGCAAGTTCCCGACAAATCCGAGGTCGGAACGTGGAGTACAACGGGCGTGAGTGTTAGCTCGTGGTATGTTTCGGGAGGTTACATTTACTATTATTTGTCAGGAAATGATCTATGGTATGCTGACCTCTCCACAGGTAAAAATGCAAAACTTGCCGATGTGGATTTAAGTGCGGGAGAAGCAATATTTTCATCAGAGTACATCGTTATAATGCAGAAAGAAGTATGGGGACAAGACTTGATCAGCGGAGGTGCCGCTGTCAAAGGCGGCGATAAGCTTTATGTATATGATTACAGCGGAGAACTTGTAAAAGAAATATCATTGAAACAAATCTACGATGATAGTGTTAATGTTTCTGATGTGTATTTGCTTTGGATAGATGATAATCAAGTATTTATGCTTGCTGATGCAACAGTAAATCCTACAGACCCCTCTATTACGCATACTACTTTGGTATATCGTATGTATAAAGCAGATATTGAAAGTGGAACGGTAACAAAAGCGGGTTGGTCAGACGGAGAATAAGGAGGTCGCATATCGTGCAATTAGAACTTATTGATTTAACCAAACGATATGGGGACTTCGTAGCTCTCGACCACTTGAACATCACTTTTACGGCGGGTATTTATGGAATCCTCGGTGCAAACGGTGCGGGAAAAAGCACGATGATGAATTTGCTGACCGATAACATATCCCGAAGCAATGGGAAAATCCTGTATGATGGTACAGATATTTTGAAACTGGGCAAAGACTTCCGCAAGATACTCGGCTATATGCCCCAGCAGCAGGGATTTTACGAACACATGACAGCGCAGACATTCCTTTACTATATGGCAGATCTAAAGGGTATACCGAAAAGGCAGGCAGCACAGGAAATTGACGATCTGCTGGATGCAACTAACCTTTCGGATGTCCGGCATAAGAAGTTGGGTGGCTATTCCGGTGGTATGAAACAGCGTGTGCTACTGGCACAGGCACTTTTAGGAGATCCCAAGGTGGTTATCTTGGACGAGCCAACTGCCGGGCTTGATCCGAAAGAGCGCATCCGTATCCGTAACTTTATTTCTGCTATGTCACGGAACCGCATCATTCTGCTGGCTACCCATATCGTCAGCGATATTGAATCCATATCTGATCAAATTTTGATGATGAAAAAAGGTCAAATGGTTGGTATGGGTACTCCGGGCGAACTGATCGAAAGTGTTGCGGACAAGGTAAAAGAAATGTCTTGTTCCCCGGAAGAGCTGGATCGAGTGCAGGAACAGTACAAAGTAGGCAACATCTTCCAGCGCCATGGCGAAACATGGGTACGTATCATTGGCGACAATCTTTCCACAGAGGGACAGTATGTAGAGGATCACTTATCTTTGGAAGATGTGTACCTGTACTACCTCGGAGAGTAGGTGCGCTATGGCTGAATGGAAACGAATTTTTCGCAACCGCCGTCTGTGCGCTGGTCTGCTTGTCATCCTGCTGCTGAACGGTTTTTTGTTTCTGCGAGAACAGAAGGCTCAGGATTACGGAATTGATGGAACGATCCCTGCCTTTTCGTTTTCGTTGAACATTGGTGAGGGTGGTTACGAAGTTGCTCAGGAAACCGTGGACAGCATGGATGGGTATAACCGGTATCTGCAATGGCTGGAGGATTATAAAGACCTTCCCCTTGCAGAATCCTTACCCAAACTGGAAAAGGAAAAAGAACGGTTGACCACAATCCTGCAAATCTACGAGATGCTGGAAAACGATAGCGAAATGTTCCTGTCGGACTCTTTGGAGCAATACCGTGCTGAACAGCCGGAATTGGTACAGCAAATTGAAAATGGTGAGCTTGATCTGTACGAGGTGCATTTGGACTATGCGGCTGTCAACCATTTATTGAAGCAAGTGCAGTATTTGGATGGCTATGACGATTATCTGAACACCATCCGGGCAAACAAGGACAAAATGCTGTCATTCTCTATTTTCAATGACCCTGATAGTTTCTCCGGGCGAAACATCATCCTAACCGCAGAGGAATTTCAAGCATTGGAGGGCATTTCGCTTACCCTCGGCGCAGATGGAGCCATATCTGCATTCATGGACTTCGCCATAACCGATTACCTCCTGCTGGCTGTGCTGATGTTGATTTGCATCTCATTTCTGGACGAGCGCAAGAAAGGGTTATGGAGTGTCGTTCATGCAGCACCGAATGGCAGACTGCGGCTGGCTTTACAAAGAACGGGCATCCTGCTTGGTGTGTCTGCCATCAGTGTGTTGCTGTTATGCGGCTCAAACCTGTTGCTTGGCTTTTCCGTTTACGGCGGAATGGACGATTTGGGACGGGCGGTACAGTCTGTGGAGCTGCTTGGCAAAATGCCGCTGGTATGCTCCGTGGGGCAATTCCTGCTGATGTACCTGTTATTTAAGATCGGAGCAACCTTCCTTGTGGCGCTCCTGTTATGGCTGATCTTCACAGCGATCAACAATGTGAAATACACCATCATGGCGGCTGCGAGTGTACTCGTGGTGGAATACAGCCTTTACAGCTTCCTGCCGGTGCAGAGTGGTCTCAATCTACTCAAATATTTCAATATCTTTACCTATATCAGCCTGTCCGACCTATACACGAACTACTTGAACATTGACCTGTTTGGGTATCCTGTGGGTATTCGGGCAGTATCACAGTATGCGTGTCTGCCGCTGATCCTGTTACTGGCTGTGGTGTGCATCATAATTCATTGCCGCAAACGCCCAGCAGCCGGAAAAGACCTTCTTGGATGGTTTGTATATGGCATAAACCATATTGTAGACAGGTTTCTCCGCCGATTCCACCTATTAGGAATGGAGTTTCACAAAACACTCTCCATTCAAAAAGGTGTTGTTATCTTGTTGCTGTTTCTCTATTTGCTATCGGGTCTGTCCTTCACTGTGACAATTCCTGTAACAGATCAGACCGATGCCGCCGCAAGGCAATACACCTCTGAACTGGCGGGAGCAATCACGGACGATACCTTCCGGCGAATAGATGAAATCCAAACGGAGTTAGACAATACGCTTGCCGCCTATGAGCAGGCATTACTCAAGTACGAAAGCGGCGAAATGGAATATCCGCAGTATGATGTGTATGCCCGTGAAGCGGAAGCTGCGAGAATCAAAAGTACCGGGCTCAGCGTTGTCCGACAGCGAGCTGAGGAACTGCGTTCCCTCGGAGACGAAAAAGGCTTTGCTCCGTGGCTCATTGAGGAGAGCCCCTATAAAGGCACCTATGGCAATGAAGCAAGAGTAAATCAGCAGAGTGCTGCTTTGGTCGCTATGTTGACAGTTGTTCTGCTTCTTGCCGGTTCCTTTGCCTATGAAACACAGTCCGGTATGACCTATCTTCTGGCCTCTACTCAGCGGGGCCGAAAAACACTACTCCGAAGAAAGGTCGGTATGGCAGCGATCCTTACAACAATCGTTTGGGCAGTTACCTATGGATTGGAGTTTCATGCGTTCCTCGGTGTCTGTGACACTGGCACCTTTACTGCATCGGTGCAGAATCTTTCTATGCTGGAGAATTTTCCGATTCAGTGTAGTATTGCAGTTTTTCTTGTCGGACTGTATTTGTTCCGCTGGCTGGCGTTGTTCACCTGTGCCATGCTGACAATGCTGATTTCATCATTTATGAAGCGTATGGAAACGGCTTACATTGCTACCTGCGGTGTAATACTTCTACCTTCAGTATTGTACCTCTATTTGGACTTAGAGCCGCTGAAATACCTGTCATTAGCGTTGCTTGTAGAGGCTATGCCCGTACTGATTGATTTAAGCAGTAAAGGAATTTCAATATTTATTGTACTCATTTTGCTTCTGGCTTTAGCAATTTTGTCTGGATGCGTATTGCGGAGAAAAACAAAAGCTGCAACATAACATATTTTTAATATGACAACATTCGACGAAATACTAAGGAATAAATTGGTGGGATTTTGTTGTAGAGAAAACGAATATGTAATATTAAAAGGCGTCACAGAAACTTTTCTGTGACGCCTTTACTGATCATGTATTCGTTTTGAATGCTAACCATTTAGCCCCGTAGGTATCAATTGCGAATCTGTTTCCGTGGTTGTTTTCAACCCAATGTTCGTAAACGCGATAAGTTCCGCGCAGCTGCTCTCTGAGCTCTGCATCGTGAGAGATCGGTTCAAGCCATATCTCATTGTAGTTGCCCAGTTCTTTTTTATTCAGCGGCTTTGTATCCGGAAGAGCTGCCTCATAGAATGGAGGCTGTGCTGCGTAGACTGATCCGGCATTGTCAAATGGGACCGTAGACCCATCCAGACGGACCACAACATTTTTAACTGAGTCTACGAGAACCCAACCAAAGTCAGATGACCATACAGACTTGCCGTGATAGATTTTCAGCAGATCCAGAGAAAGTGGAAGAGATGTTACTGTGCTTGGATTTCCTCTGCCGAGAAGATAGTCTGTTGATACTTTATACAGATCTGCCATTGCTTCTAAGCTTTCTATGGAAGGAGTTTTCCTTTCAGCTTCCCAGGCGCCCAGTGTGGATGGAGATACGTCAAGTTTAGCTGCAGCATCCTTAGCCATTAGCTTTTGTGCCTTACGAGCATTTTTATATTGTCGTGCCATAGCATCCCCACCACCTTTTCTTTATTTTAATATGATCCACTTTCCACTTTTGAAAGAACCTTCACGAACTATGAATCCCTTTTCCTTCAAACTTTTAATAGCTCGCTCTACAGTCGGCTTGGATACACCGATAATCTCGGCAAGTTTTGCTGCCGTTAATGAAGGCATCTTGGAAAGCTCATGGTACACTTTGGCTTCCTTATCATTCAAACCGCTGTTTTCACCATCATTTACACCATCATTTACACCATCAGGATGATGGAGAAAATCAGGATGAATAAGAAGGGTGGTGGAGAAAGATAAGCGTTCCGGATCTGTTTCAAAAATAGGTTTCGGGGAACCGTTTCTTTCAAGAGCATTGAGGATTTTTCGGAAACCGGTATTACGTCCCTCTGTAAGATGCATTTCCTTCAGGAATTCGCCAATACGTCTGTTTCTGTATCTACGGTTAAAGACATGATACGTTCTTAACCCTTCGTCTGTGATGGAACGGTCCGCACCTGGATGACTTACGATTTCAATTCGGTCTGGGAGTACACGTACCTCTATCGGTTCACGCACATCGTAGCCCTTGTGATAAACGGCGTTTGACAGGGCTTCTTCAATTGCTGCATACGGATAATTGAAGTGGCGTTTCGCCTCAGCAACATTCGGCAGTTTCAAAACGTGCTCTTGGATAACACTGTTCTGGATATACTGTAATGCCTCTCTAAGCTGTTGATGCAAAGGTCCCTTGAATGTCTTCTCAATGATCCTATCACCACCGAGGTCATCAGGGAACTGTACTACATCAATCTGTGCGTATGGGAAAAAGCGTTCCGGATTAAAGCTGAAAAACATCAGACCGACATTCTTAGGTTTCGTGTATTCCGGCAGCGAGTTGACGATATTCATACTCTTGCAGAGATCCACGAAATCCATCTTTTTAGAAGCTTCATAAAGAGAGCTTCCAACCTCCTTCAGATAGCTCTGAATTAGGGTGATATTAAGATCAGTAATATCGGCTTCGTGATTTACACGATCATCAAAAGGCACATTGTTTGCCAATGCAAAAAGATCTCGAATCTCTTCCTGTGTTGGCGAAATTGTACTTGCCATTTTACGAATATAGTAAATGCGTTCCTTATTATCCTTGCTCATGGTTTTAGGAGAAGAATAAGGACGGACACTTCCACCAGGAGCCCACACAACGATGAATTTCTTGCCGACATAGTCTACAACCTCTGTTATAGGCATGTACTCAGGCTGGATAAGTTTGCATTTGTTAAGCATATCCTTTAGATATCCATCAATTTTATCCGGAGATACTCCCAAAAGCGTGTCCGGCTCACCATTGTCTTTGTTTTTGACGCCGATGACTAAATAGCCGCCGCCCCAGTTGTCAATATCATTTGCGAATGCACAAATTGTCTTTAGTGATGCTTCAGGATCCCAGGTTTCCTTAAATTCAATTCTTGCCCACTCAACTACATCTCCGGACAAGAGAGTTTTTATATTAGTTGGTATTGCCATCGTCAATCACCTCATTATTAGACTTCATATACTTTCCGGTTTTAATTCGAGCATCTGCAGGTTTGTCTGCGTCTGCCGGAATAAGCCATGTGTTACCGACCTTTTTGACCCCGGGTATTCGTCCTTCGGAGCAAAGGGTAGCTACACGTCTATGTGACAGATTCCATTTTTCACCGGCTTCAATTGTAGAGATGTAATCCACTGCAAACACTCCTTTCAAAATCTCTATTTAATATTATATTCATTTTGAGGAATAATATCAAGACCTTTTCACGAATTCACTTTTATAAGCACTCTGATTTTGCACGTCAGACTGGGTTAGATATAATGACAATTATGTTTAACCCACGAAATCAGCACGATTGGAAATGATATTTGAGTTAAACATAATCAACATTGTTTTCCACCAAACCGAGTTAAACATAATTTTTTCGTTGTATCCTCGCTTCCTCCTTCGTGTAATAAATGTAGGAGGCGATAAAAATGTTAACTGAATTCCAAGAGTATTTAAGAAGCATCGGCAAGTCACAGAATACAGCACTGGGATACTGTGATAAGGTTAGACTCTACTTCAAATGGTGTCTGGATAGTTTCGGAAGCGAACCGCAGCAGCTGTACCGAGCAAATGTGCTTGATTACATTTCATATATGAAGACGATTAAGCGATACAGTCCTAAGTCTGTAAATAACCATCTGTCATCCCTGAGAAGTTTCAATGAGTACCTGATCTTCTCCGGTCGTCAGACAGAACTGGCGATCGTAAAGAATGACTTTATGAAAATCCAAACCCAGTATGCCAATCCCTGCACTGTCGAGCAGAAGGATGTAGAGGCATTCAGGCAGCGTCTGCTTGAGGGTGGCAATAAGAGAGACTTCGCCATTGTGACTCTCTATACTTATACCGGCATTCGTAGATCGGAGTGTGTTAATCTTCGACTTGACCAGGTAGATCTAATCGCAAAAGAAATCTACGTTGTCGGTAAAGGAGATAAACAAAGGACAGTTTATTTGAACGATAAAACCGTACATGCAATCCGCGAGTACCTGAAGGTGAGAAACTCAGACAGTCCGTATTTGTTTGTGAGCCGCCAGTCCGAGAAGATGGCAGCATCCCGTATCAATCAGATCTTTAACCAGTATTCTGATGTCATCACACCAAAGATGCTAAGACATTATTTTTGTAGCCACGCACTCGATACCGGTGAATATAAGATCCACGAGGTTGCAAATCAAGCCGGTCATAGTAATGTCCAAACCACTCTGATTTATAGTAACCCGTCGGCAAGGCAGATGAAGGAGAAGGCAAACAAACTATGAGAAAATTTATTTCTGTCATACTGATTTTGATTTTTATATTTATTGCCGCCTTCGCAGGATATCAGATTTTCCGGGAGCATACAGAGAGGCAGGAAAGTGCTGAGTCCTATGCTGACCTGGAAGAGCTCATCTCTTTTCCCGAAGTGCCTCCTTCCGAAGAGACGGATGAGACATTTTCATCTGAGTCTGGAGAAACCGAGAAAGTACCTGTAGGGCCCGCAGTAGATTTTGACGCACTTCTTGAAATCAATGAAGATTGTGTCGCGTGGATTTATATTGAAGATACAGCAATCAATTATCCCGTTGTACAAGGCGCTGATAACAGTTATTACCTTAAACACCTATTTGACCGCAAGTGGAACAGTGCAGGATGCATCTTTCTGGATTCCAGAGTGGCTTCGGATATGTCAAACCGACATAGCATCATCTATGGACATCACATGAAAAACGGGACAATGTTCTCGGGACTGACCCAGTATAAGAAGCAGCAGTATTATGATGAGCACCCGGAAGCTCTTCTTATCACTCCGAATGCAACCTACCGGATAGAGTTTTTTGCCGGCTATGTTGCCAGTGTTGAGGATTCTGCCTGGAAGATTGGATTTGAGTCTGACGAAGAATTTGAAACTTGGATTAAGGAAGCAAAGCAGCGCTCGTGGTTTGAAAGCCCCCTTTCTCCCGCAGTCACAGATAGGATTCTTACATTGTCTACCTGCAGCTATGAATTCGATAACGCGAGATTTGTTTTACACGCTATCATCATTGAAGCATAGACTTGTAAATTCATCAAACATCTTGCATTTTGCGGACGCTTCTGCTATAATATCTATGTTAGTATCAGATATTGCCCATCGGCAGTAACAGTTATCAGAGTTTTCACAGTGCCTGAGAGATTATCTTTCGGGCACTTTTTGTTTTCTTATGCTTTCTTCCAGTAAGAAGCACAAGTATCGGAAACTGAAGGGGCTATCCCTTCTTTTTACAATTGAATCATGGCCGGTTATGGCAACAAGAGCACTCATTGAATGCAAGCAATTGCAATCATTGGGTGCTTTTTTATATAGATCGGAGCCGAAAGGTTCCCCCAACCTTTTTTCTCGGGGAGCCTCAGGGCTTGCCGTTACTATATAACAAAACAGAAAAGGAGTGTATCTCGCTATGAGAAAATTATCATTCATTTTAACCGTCGCCATGATCATTATGGCGGTAATCATTATCCCCGTTGGGATATCCAACATTGTACTGGCCCTGCAGCTTGGACTCCTCTTTGAGTGTGTCAGCAGTCTGTTCTTTCTGTGCCTTTTCATTGCCTTCTGCCTGTTTGAGGTAAGAGAGTTTATCAAGGAGTATTCCTGGTATTACGAGGAGGCGCCGGTCGAAGGAATGCACGATGCAGACGACGAAGGACCGTTTTAAGGAGGTGTCGGCATGCGATTGTATCTGACAGCCGAAACATCCATACCGGATTTGTACATCGATTATATCGAGGTGCTTTTGAAATCCGGAGAAGAAGTTTCGCTAAACTGGGATTATAGCGATATCGAACGTACACCTTCTGGCTTTTCGGCCAGGTATAAGGGCGTGTACTTTGATGAAGATTATGCCAATGGTCGGATTGAAGAACTACGTGACATGAAGATCACCGACATAGGCGTATATTATGAGTCAAAGTGCGAACAGGATATCAAAATCACGATTTTAAGTACATACTACAATAACCCGGAAATTATATATCTGCGAGAAATTGCTGAGAGAATTGATAAATATGATGTTTCTCAACGCATTCTTGTGTGTGAAAGTTTCGGTAGTTACTTGGATGCCATGGAACGTTTTGCAAAGAAGTAAATCGGAGAAGCATATGATGCGGAGAATTAGCTAACAAGAGAAAAAATAATAACAGATGTAGATTAAAAGAAACCGGCATTTGTCCGCCGGTTTTATATGCACGCCTAATCAAGCGGCCTTGCCATATTTATTTATGGTTGGGCCGCTTTTTGTTTGTCTTACGGGAAGGAGGTGATTCCAATGTTCTGATTGCTGTGGACCCAACTGTACGAACACAGAATATAATTTCACGGCATGCCACTGTGGCATGTTGTAAATATAGTTTTGCTCGGTGGTATGCCCCAAAGGAGGCATATGTTTGGACTACCGACAAAACGCTGATCGAGATGAGCTCCGCGCAAGATTTACTGCGTGGCTCGATACGTTGTTAAAACGTGCTAAGCTCAATTACTTAGAGCGAGAATGTGAGGAACCTCACGAATCGTTAGATTCGCTTGATGAGGATCAGTTGCCGGCGACTGAGGACGCATATATGCAGACACTATTCTCTGATGATCCTTTTGGGTTTACAGAAGAGCGTCTTGCAAAAGCATTTTCTGAGCTGCCGCTGATGAGGCAACAGATACTTAAGTTGCTTTTCGTTGATGAAATGAAGCCGCGGGATATCGCCAAAATACTGAATTGTTCAGCGCAGTATGTTTCAAACCAGAAGCAAAAAGGATTGAAGTATTTGCGTAAGACAATCGTGGAAGGTGGTGATATTGATGGATAAAACCGAATTTCAGATTATATTACAAGGCGCTATTGCAGGCAATCATAATGACTTTGAGAAATTGATTACCCTTTATGATCCTCTGATAGACAAGCATTGTTTTATAAACGGAAAGCGTGATGACGATCTGAAGCAGTATCTTTTGATGCATCTGGCTCTCAATATCAACAAGTTCATAATATAACGACAAGGCTCCGGACTGCACATTCGGAGCTTTTTCTATAATTTTTTTCGGGAAGTGATTATATTTTGAGATTTTTTTGTGTTTTTACCTTATGAAAGCATCCCTATGTTTTATCGCACCTTGAAAAACGAATAGTCCAGAACCGGTACTTTCCATTTTCGCTGAGCGCCTATCCGTCTGCCTGGCAAGCAGAACCAAGAGTAATAATATGCGGGTGGCTCCCGCATTTCGCCAAGACGCGAATTTGGGACAATGATACTTCCGTAATTCGCGGTCCGGCCACAATGAAGGCGGGAAGGTGAAACTCCTATGGACCTGTTCGCTGCAGGCGCCGGGTGGACGTTAAAATCAAATGCTCGTTGAATAGACGAGCACCTTAATGGCAATAATTTCTATATAAAAGAAAGGAGTATCCAATGTATAGTTACGATAAGAATGATGTCGCTACGCTTAAGAGTGTGGATATAAGAAGCGTTGATAAAAGTAGCTTAGTTGATCTGAACTCCGTTCACATAGACGAATCAAAACCGGTGCAGGAACGAGTTCTGAGCTTTTTACAACAGATTCAGAACCCCTATTGTTTTCGCATCGGTGATGTGGCCGTAAAAGTAAATTATAAGTCAGACGGACCATCATTCCAGCAGAATTTCGAGGATCTTCTGCGAACAATGTAAACGGTAAGTTATGGAAATGTCCGAAAAGTATAGATTTTTTGAAAGTTTTATGCTATACTCATACACGGACTAAAAATCATACTCACCCTTGGAATGTTTGTTGGTTGTACTGACAATCCATCCAAAGGAGTGAGCTTATGGAAAATACAAACATTATTCAGTATAATGCTGCTGCTTATGTGCGCCTGTCCAAAGAGGACTTGATCAGTATTAGTGGCGCAAGAACTGAGAGCAACAGTATTTCCAATCAAAAACAGCTGATTCTGGACTTCGTAAAAGACAAAACTGACATAAAAATAGTGTCGATTAGAGAAGACGATGGATATACAGGGACAGATTATGACCGTCCTGATTTCCAGCGCATGATGGATGACATCCGCGCCGGGATCGTGAATTGCGTCATTGTAAAAGATCTGTCTCGTTTTGGCAGAGAGTATATCAATGCCGGAAAGTATATCGATCGCCTTTTTCCGTATTATGGGGTTCGTTTAATTTCCATAAACGATGGAATTGACACCATCACCAGAAGCAGCTCTGATGATTTTAACATCATGGTGAAGAACCTAATGAATGACAACTACTGCCGAGATATTTCTATTAAAATCCGCAGTCAGTTGCAGGTAAAACGTAAAAACGGCGAATTTATCGGTGCTTTTGCGCCATACGGTTATGAGAAATCCGAAGAGGATAAAAATAAGCTTGTTATCGATGTTTATGCCGCAGAAGTTGTGCGGGACATATTCCGTTGGAAACTGGAAGGTCTCAACCCGGACACCATAGCTCGAAAACTGAACGAGCAAGGTGTTTTGTCACCGATGGAATATAAGAAAAGCCGAGGATTATCCTATAAAACCTCTTTTAAGACCAAGAGTAAGGCACAGTGGGTGCCTATGGCGGTACGACGCATCTTAACAAACCCAGTCTATGTAGGAACTCTTGTGCAAGGGATCCGAACAAGGCCCAATTACAAAATAAAAACAGTAATCGTTAATGAAGAAGAAAAATGGGCGATTTTTGAAAATGCCCACGAAGCAATCATCAAGCCAAGAATATTTCTGCTTGTACAACGGCTTCTTGAATTGGATACCCGAACTTCACCGAATGAAGAAGGGGTATTTCCGTTGGCAGGTTTGCTATACTGTAGCGACTGCAAAGGTCCTATGATACGGAAAACACAGACTGCAAGCGGAAAGAAATTCTATTATTATGTTTGTGGTCATCACAAGAAAACCGGCAAGTGTTCAACACACCGTATCTCTAAAAATCAGTTGGAAGATACCGTGCTGAAACTTCTGCAGGAGCATATCCGTTTACTAATGGAACTGGATACATGCCTGCAGACTATTAGAAGTGCCCCTATGCGCCGCCTTAGTATAAGGAAGGCCGAGGAACGGTTACTTGCGGTTGAGGCAGAAATTGACCGATATCGTAGGCTGAAAATGTCGGCATATGAGGATATGAAGGATGGCATTCTTTCAAAAGACGATTATCTTGATATTAAAGAGCAGTACGAAACTCGAATTGCTGATGCACAATTAGCCGAAGAACAGGTGCGTCGCGAAATCAATCTGTACCTTGAAAACGGGAATGCTCCACAGCAGTGGATCCAAGATTTCCTTGAATACCGCAACATCCAAAGCTTAACACGAAGTGTGGCAGTGGAATGCATTGAGAGTATTGTTATCTATGAAGATAAGCGAATCGAATTGACGTTTACTCATATGCAAGATTATCAAGCACTCGTTTCACAAGTACAGGATTATTATCTTGAACAGAAAGGAGCGAGTTAAATGGCACGAAAAAGCCGAAAAACCACTGTTGCAGAACCAGCGGTGATAAAGGCGGTCGATAAGGTCTACCGCGCAGGATTATATGCACGAATTTCTGTAGAAACAGAAAGGAAGCGTGAGGCCGACACGATCGGTAATCAGCTTCAATTACTGAAGGATTATGTTTCTGAGCATTCGGACCTTACCGTGTTCGACATTTACAGTGATGATGATATATCCGGTACCGATTTTATCCGACCGGAATTTTCACGAATGATGAATGATCTACGTGACGGAAAGATTGATTGTATAATCGTCAAGGACCTTTCTCGTTTGGGAAGAAACTATCTTGAGTCTGGCGAATATATCGAAATGGTATTTCCGTTTTTTAGGTGTAGGTTTATTTCGGTTACAGACCGTTTCGATACCAAGTACCAACAAGCGGATATCTCTGTACAGTTGAAGAATATGGCTAATGAGATGTATGCGAAAGATATCTCAAGGAAGATTTGTTCCACTATGCGTACTATTCAGGACCAAGGCAAATTTGCCGGCAGCCGTGCGCCATATGGTTATCGACTGGATCCCGCAGACAAGCATCATCTTATTATTGATGAAGAGACGGCACCAATTGTAAAACAGCTCTTCGAATTGCTTGCAGAAGGTAATACGGTTCATTATGTTGCGACTACGATGAACGCAAGAGGTATCCCATCTCCGGGGCGCTTATTGTACGAAAGAGGAATTGCCACTACCGATCACTTTAAGAACTCTAAGTGGTATATGCAAACTGTACGGCGTATTCTTCAGGATGAAATATATCTCGGGTGGATGGTATCTGGTAAGTTCCGTTCCACATACCACTCTACTGGTAAAAAAGGATCTCAACCGGTGCCGCGTGAAGAATGGATTGTTACTAAAGGCACACATGAGCCTATTGTTACTGAAGAGCTTTTTAATAAGGTTCAGGAATACTTCGTGCGCATGAAGGAAGAACACGGTCAAACCGCTGTCTATAACTCTAAAAGCAAAAAAGCCAGCATTTTTAAGGGGCATCTTCGCTGCGGCGAGTGCGGACAGGCTATGTTCCTTAGAAACAAACACAGTCATGGCAAAGTAACTGCTTGGTATTATTGTGCTTTGCACGAAAATTACAATTCTTCATATTGCGTAAAAAAAGCGGTTAAGAAGCAGGATGTCGAAGATATTGCTTTGAAACTGATCCGCACGCAAATAAAACTGTTTACCGATGCCAGAGAAATGATTATTGCTCTAAATAAAAAGGAAAGCAGTAAAACAAAACATCGTATTTACAGCGATCAAATCCGTAACGTAAAGAAACAAATTGAGAAGTATATGAGTCTGAAGGCGTCTTTATATGAGGATTTTGCAAATGGAGTGCTCAGCCAAAGTGATTATATCAGTATGGGACAAGAATATGCCCAGAAAGCTGATGAACTCCGAATCTTTCTTGCCGAACTGGAAAAGGAAGCACAAAAATATAGTCAAACGTATGCTATGAACGGTTCGTGGGCGCAAATCATCGAGCAATACCAAAATGCTGAAACTCTTACAGAGGAAATGATTGATGCGTTCATAGATGAGATGATTCTGTATAACAATGGACATGTTGAGGTCAAATTCAGATTTAAGGATGAGCTGGATGAGGTAATACATCTTGCTGCAATCCGCCAGAGGGAGGTTGAACGGTATGCTATGTAAAAAGAAGCTGGCGTTCTATATTCGTCTGTCCTTGGAGGACTTTGACCTGAAGACATCGGATAAAACCGAAAGTAACAGTGTCTCGAACCAGAGAAAACTCTTGCAGGATTACTACGATTCGCATCCAGAACTGAAGGAATATGAAATCATTGAATTCTGTGATGATGGTTATACCGGAACCAATTTTGACCGTCCCAGATTTATGGCAATGATGGAGTTAGCACGCCAAAAGGAGATCCATGCCATTATTGTAAAAGACTTATCTCGTTTCGGTCGTGACTATCTTGAGGTGGGCGCCTATTTAGAGTTGATTCTGCCCTTGTTTGGCACACGATTCATATCTGTGAATGATAACTTCGACAGTAACAACTATATCGGCACTACCGGCGGTCTTGAGCTGGCCTTGCGTAATCTGATCAATGGGTTGTATAGCAAGGATTTGTCTGTAAAAATCAAAAGTGCAAATAAGACTCGAAGCCGTCGCGGTGAATACTGGGGAGGAACCGCATTCTATGGATACCGATTGGATCCCAAGAATAAGCATAAAATCATCGTTGACACAGATGTGGCCAGTGTTATAGTTCGTATCTTTGATGAATGTATCGAGGGTAAAAGCTCATCGCAAACGGCCAGGGGGTTAAATGATGAAGGTATACCTTCACCGGCTGCATACAAGCAGATAACCGGGGATTTCTATAATGGACGTGTTGCTGATGAAGTTCCGATTTGGACAGCATCAACAGTTCTTAGAATCTTGAAGGATGAACGCTATACTGGAAAAATGGTTTCTAATAAGAGAGAAACCGTTGGTGTAAGTACAGGAAAGATGCGTCCATTGCCAAAAGAAGAATGGATTATCGTAGATGGTACACACGAAGCAATAATTCCGCAGGCCAAGTTTGACGAAGCAGCTACCTCCAGAGTCGGAAGAGTAAAAACTATCAATAAGAATACTGCCGGAAACAGAGCTGATAATCTGTTCGTTTGCGGACACTGCGGACGGAAACTTCAGAAATCATATGGGATCATTACGCATCTGTTTTGTATGAAAGCAGGTGTGTCCTCTGAGAGCCTCTGTGCTTCGATACACGAACCGATTGAAGATCTGAAAGCCAAAGTCCTTTTGGTATCAAAAACGCTTGCCAAAATGCTTATGGAGAAATCTGTACAGGTTAAAGCTACGACTAATCAAGAGATACCAAGAACAGAAAAAAAGATTGCAGAAGCCAAAAGGTCTCTGCAAAGACTACAAAACGGCAAGCTTGATCTGTATGAAGAATACAGGCAAGGAAAAATTACAAGAGAGAAATTCATATCTATTCAAGAAAGCAGACAAGCGGAAATGGATTCGCTGCAAGATGAACTGGCAAAACTTGAACAGTATCTTGCTAAAATAAAATCCGGACGAGAAAAAATAGATGAACTGACAGCTGATGCAAAAGACATTTGGGCGTTGTCAGAGTACCGCCCGGAAGTGATCCGCAAAATTGTTGAAAGGGTTCGTGTCTATGAGAACGGACGGATTGAGATTGACTTGCTTAATAATGATGACTTTATAACTGAGATATTGGAGTCGGCAGTCAAAATGGCAGGATGAATTTGGGAGTTGCCTTAAAAAGTGAAAATTCGACTGATTTCGGTCTAAATCATAAAAAAATCCGAAATTTTTGCAAAAAATTAATGGGTCCTACTTGACCACAAGCAGAAGGGCGCATACTCGGTACAGGCGCAAAGCTGTTTACGATTGCAGGACCTGTCATTGCCTACGGCTGTTCCGCCGCTGTGATTTACGGACTGATTATCTATATTTTCGGACTGTATTAAAAAGGGGGGGCTGATTTATGGCGATTCGGCAAGGCAGATACACACTGAATTTGACAACGCGCCCGTCTATTCTCGGCAACGCGGCGGTGGTCGGCAAAACCGAGGGCGAGGGACCGCTTTCGGCGGAGTTTGACCACGTATATACAGATGACACGCTCGGGGAAATCTCCTTTGAAAAGGCAGAAAGCACCTTACAGCGGGAAGCCATCATCCGTGCACTGGACAAGGCGGGCAAAACACCTGCGGATATCGACTATGTACTCGCGGGCGATTTATTGAACCAATGCATCGGCACATCGTTCGGTATTCGCGAATTGGGGATTCCGTTTTTGGGTCTGTACGGCGCGTGCTCGACGATGGCACTCTCGTTAGGACTTGCAAGTGTGTTGGTGGATGCAAAGGCGGCGAATTTTGCGGTCGCGTCCACGTCTTCGCACTTTGCTTCGGCAGAACGGCAATTCCGACAGCCGTTGGAATACGGCGGACAGCGTCCGCAGACAGCCCAGCGCACTGCCACGGCGGCAGGCGCATCGGTCGTCGGCTGCAGTGACCCGAACAAGCCGTGTGTCGAAGCGGTCACGTTCGGCAAAATTATGGATCTCGGCATTAAAGACGCAAATAATATGGGCGCGGCAATGGCACCCGCCGCCGCAGACACCATTGCAAACTTTTTGACAGATACCGCAACGGCACCTGCGGATTACGATTTGATTCTGACCGGCGACTTAGGACTTGTCGGTTCGCAGCTGTTAAAGGAGCTGTTGCAAAAAGATCACAATATCGACATCAGCCGCAACCATACAGACTGCGGACTGCTTCTGTATGATATTGAGCGGCAGGATGTGCACGCAGGCGGCTCCGGCTGCGGCTGTGCAGGGTCGGTGTTCAATTCGTATATTCTGCGCCGTCTCTCTGAGGGCGAGCTTAAAAAGGTTCTGCTGGTCGCTACGGGTGCACTGATGTCGCCGACCTCGACATTACAGGGCGAAAGCATTCCGTCCGTCGCACACGCGGTGTTGGTTGCGAAGCCACAGAATGTTTCGTAAGGATTTGGTATAAAGGGGAAAAAGAAAACGTATGGATGTATTGTTTCGGGATATGCGCATTATCGGCATCGGCGCAAAGCTCATTAAAGGACTGTATCTGCTCAAAACGGTATTGACGGTTGGGATAATAGTCTTTTCCGCTTTGGAGCTGTACACCGCGGTGCGCGAAAAAAAAGAAGCGATGCCGCAAATTGCACAGTGACGAGAACACCCCGCGCCTGCTTTGGTGCGGGGTGTTTTTGTGCATTATTTTTGTTTTGTGTTTGTGCAAAATCCGACCGTGCTTAGGCGATTCGTGAATCGCCCCTGCAGGTGTAGGGAACGACCTTAGTGTCGTTCCGAAAAGTTTGCACAGACTTTGACGGGGCGCCGAGGTCGTCGCCCCCTACGGGTGGGTGCTCCGTCGTTGGGTTGTGCGGATTTTGACGGGCGCGCAATGCGCGCCCCTACGGTATGTACACCAACGCAAAATCGTGCAGAATGAACCAAACAGGTCACCGAATCGTCATCCTCTATTTATCCTGCAAGTGAATTTCACCCTCCGCCTCTTCAAATTCCTTAATACATTTACGAATCAAATACAGTATCTGACCGTTGGCAGATCGCCCCTCATATTTCGCAATATAATGCAGTTTGCCGTGTAATTCGGGGTCAATTTCAATGCCCAGATGCTTGTTGTTTTTATTGCGCATACTGTCACCGCCAAATCAACTTAATTTAAGTTTGTTCTACAGCCGTTTATCTTTATCCAGCGCCGCTTCCACTGCGCGGGTCACGGCGGCGTCCAAGGCGTCCGCTTGCAAAGAGGCTACACCTTCAATCGTCGTACCGCCGGGCGAACAGACGCGGTCCACCAATTCCCACGGGTGCGCATCGTTTTCCAAAATCTGCTTGGCACTGCCGTAAACAGTTTGTGCCGCGATTTTCAGGGCATCCGCTTTCGGCATCCCGTTTTTGACGCCCGCGCGCGCCAGTGCGTCGATAAACATATAACTGAATGCAGGCGCACAGCCCGCCAAAACGCCGAACAGCGGAAAGGCACTTTCCGAAAGGCACATCACCTTGCCGAACGCCCCGCAAAGCTTTTCGGTCAACGCTTTTTGCGCTTCGGTCACACGGGCATTAAAGCAATAGGCACTCATCGCCTCGCCGACCGTGGCGTTGATGTTCGGCATTACACGCACCACCGCCGCCGAATACGGCAATAGGTTCTCAATAAATTCTATGGTTTTCCCTGCGGCAATGGAAATTACCAGCGGGTCTTTTTTCTGTAAAACCGTACCGACAGACGGCAGAAGCGTCGGGAAGACATTCGGCTTGACTGCAAGCACGACGGTATCCGAACCCGAAATCAACGCTTCACAGCTTTCGGCGGTTGCAATCCCCAATTTTGCTTTCAGTGCTTCTGCTTTTTGCGGATTCACGTCATAAGCACAAATATCCGCCGCTTGGAATGCACCCGAGCGCACTGCGCCCTCAATAATCGCAGACGCCATATTGCCTGCACCGATAAATCCAATCTTCATAAAGACATCTCTTTTCTGTATATATAAGGACACGCACGCCCGCTCGGACGTGCGCAAAATCTCTTTTCTTATTCTACCTCGGAAGTGCAATGCGGACATTTGGTTGCCGCAATATCAATTTCCGATTTGCAGTACGGACACACTTTGGTTGTCGGTGCGGCAGGTTCTTCGGGCTTTTCCTTTTTCAGCTTGTCGGATACGGTGTTAATGATTTTGATGAATACAAAAATCACAAACGCCATAATCAAAAAGTCCAGTGCCGTGCCGATAAACGTGCCGTAATTCAACGTTGCAACACCCGCCGCTTTCGCGTCCGCCGCAGTCGCAAAATCACCCTCGCCGAGCACCAAGAACCAGTTGTTGAAATCCACGCCGCCTGTAATCAAACTGATGAGCGGCATAACAACATCGTTCACCAAAGAATTGACGATTTTTTGAAACGCACCGCCGATAATCACGCCGACCGCGAGGTCAATTACGTTGCCGCGCATAATGAATTTCTTAAATTCTGCAATAAAGCCTTTTCCTTTTGCCATAACTTTCACCTTTTTTTGAAAATCTGGGAGTATTGTAGCACACAAAGTGAATTTTTGTCAAATTCCTGTGCCGTCAAATTTCGGAATATAACAGGTGTCCGCCGCTGTGCGCTCCTGCATAAAGCCGTTTCGAAAGCCCAAAGCCCAAAACTCGTCTACGACCCTTTGATATTCGGCGGTTGTTAAGCGGCGGTTCAGCTCCTTTTGCGCATACGTTCTGCTACAGGGGGTATACTGGCTCATCAGGCTTAAGTACGTCTTTTCACCGAGATTTTCCCGAATCCAGCGAAGAATATTTTTGGAATCCTCTGTGTGCTTCGGCAAAACCAAATGCCGCACAAGAAGCCCCGACTGCATAATGCCGTCTGCATCGAAAACATCTTCAACCTGCGCACGCATTTCTAAAATTGCCGCGCGCGCAATTTCGGGATAATCCGCCGCCGCTGAACAGCTTTTTGCAAGCTCGGCATCAAAATATTTGAAATCGGGCAGATAAATATCGACAAGTCCGCGAAGACTGCGCAAAGATTCCACGGAATCATACCCGCCGCTGTTGTATACCACGGGGATTTTCGGCTTGTATTCGCGTAAAGCTTCCGCTAAAAAGGGTGTAAAGTGCGTCGGATTTACAAGATTGATATTGTGTGCGCCCTTAGCCTCCAATTCCTGCATAATTTCAATAAACCGTGCACGGCTTACAGGCTTGCCCGTTTCGCCGCGGCTGATTTCAAAATTTTGGCAAAACACGCACCGCAAAGAACAGCCCGAAAAGAAAATTGCGCCCGAGCCGTTTTTTCCGCTGATGGGCGGTTCTTCCCAAAAATGCAGAGCGGCACGCGCCAGCACAGGATTATAGGGCATTTTGCAAAATCCCGTCGATGCGGCATTTTCTGTTCTTTGGGCGCCGCATCGGCGCGGACAGGCTGTACAAATCATGGTGGCTCCGTTTCTGTTTGTAGGGAACGACCTTAAGTGTCGTTCCGTAAAATCTGCACGAAATAAATTTGATTCGAAAATTGTAGGGGTCGCTGTTCTCGCCTGCCGGCTCGGTCGCGCTTCTAAGCTACGCTTAGAGGTATCCGCTGGACACCCGCACCCTCAGCGACCCGCGGGCGAACGCAGTTCGCCCCTACGTGGGTTGTGTATCACCGTTCGGTTGTGTAAAATCCGACCATGCTCGGGGCGCCGAGTCGTCGCCCCCTACGAATGTAGGGAACGACCTTAAGTGTCGTTCCGTAAAATTTATCAAACTTCTGCGGGCGCTTCGTGAAGCGCCCCTACAAGATTTTGCATCGTCGTTAGATAGTTCAAAATCGAACAACGGGCGGCTGAAGGCAGCCGCCCCTACGAGATAGCGTATTCCCATTTAGTTTACACAAAATCCAAACCGTGTTCGGGCGGGCACGGAGACCCGCCCCTACGAAAAGTCTACATATAAATTTACAGAATCAAGTTCTCGGCAATCTGCCGTTTGTAATCCAAAAACGCCGAGGAGAGATTGAAATCGTGCGCACGCGGGCGCGGCTCGGTTACGGGGATATCGCAAATAATCTTCCCGGGGTGTCCCGATAAAATACAAATACGGTCAGACAGCTTGACGGCCTCGTCCATATCGTGCGTAATGAACAGCGTCGTAAGCTCGATTTCGCGCATAAT
Source organism: Bacillota bacterium (assembly GCA_021769885.1). Lineage (GTDB taxonomy): Bacteria > Bacillota > Clostridia > Oscillospirales > Acutalibacteraceae > Fimenecus. The sequence goes on from JAETSA010000014.1 coordinate 22,121, forward strand.
ATCGAGATACCACTCGTGCATAGCGCTTTTGGTGATGGTATCCAGTGCGCTGAACGGCTCGTCAAGCAGTGCGACGCCGTCCGAGGCGAGATAGGTACGAAGCAACGCCGCACGCTGACGCATACCGCCCGAAAGCTTGTTCGGATATTTTTTCTCTGTCCCCTGCAGACCGAATTTTTGAAAATAGGACGCGGCTTTTTCGCGTGCCTGCTTTTTGGGCACGCCGCGCACCAACAGCGGCAGTGCGACATTGTCGACCACCGTGCGGTACGGCAACAGCAAATCCTTTTGCAGCATATAGCTGATTTTCCCGGGGCGTCCCGTGATGTTTACGCCGTTTAAAAGTACTTGCCCGCTGTCGGGCGTTATCAGTCCCGAAAGGATGTTGAACAGCGTGGTTTTGCCCGCGCCGCTCACACCCAAAAGACAGACAAGCTCGCCTTTTTTCAACGTGAAATCCACATTTTCGAGCACCTTATTTTCGCCGAAGCTTTTGGAAATACCGCGTGCTTCCAGCAAAACGGAATTAGGAGAGATAGGCATTTGTATACCCCGTTCCTGCGGGTAATTCTTTTTCAATCAAGCCCTGTTCCCAAAGCCACGCATAAAACGCATCCCAACGCGCGGGGTCAATGTAGCCCCACTGTTCAACTTCTGCCTTATACTGCTTGGAAATCCATTTTTGGCTTTCGGTCACTAAGGTTTCAGACCCCTTTAAAGAGCCTGTATCATCGCCGTCAATCAAAATCTGTGCCGCTTCTTCGGGATTGTCTATTGCGAACTCATAACCCTTTTTCAGTGCAGAAAGCAGGGCTTTTGTGGTTTCGGGATTTTCCTCTATATAGGCATTGTTCCCGATGAGCACAGGCGTGTAATAGTCGAACACGGGATTGATATCCTTAAAATCGAAATAATCAAACTCCGCATCGGCAAGCGTGGAAGCAATGCCGCCCCAAGCGTAGAATACCCAAATTGCATCGGTAAGACCCGCACTTAAAGTGCCTGCCTCGTCGGTAAAGTTATTCGGAATCAGCTTGACTTTGGAGAAGTCGCCGCCGTCGGTTTCCACAACGGATTTGAGCATTGCCTTTTCAATCGGAGAATCCCAGGTCGCATAGGTGTGATTTTCCAAGCCGCGCGGTCTGTCCATTCCCTCGCCCTTACGGGAAAGAATGCCCGAGGTGTTGTGCTGTAAAAGCGCGGCAACCGCTGTAATGCTGAGCGGCTCGTCTGTGGCGAACGCCGCCGCAAGCGTATCCTGAAATTCAATTGCAAACTGTGCCTGCCCTGCGGCACACATCGAGGCGGCACCGTTCTGCGACGGCTGTACGACCGAAACCTCTAAGCCTGCATCCTTAAAATAGCCCTTGGCAAGCGCTACATAGATACCTGTATGGTTGGTGTTCGGCGTCCAGTCGAGCGCCAATGTGATTTTTTGCAGTTCTTGATTTTCTTTCGGCTCTGCACCGCACGCGGCAAGGCAGAATAACAGCACTGCGCACAAAAGCACAGCGATGATTTTTTTGATCCGTTTCATTTCTTTTTCTCCTTTTCTTTTCGCTCCCAGGGCATTACAAGCATCTTTATGCCCATAACCCCCCACATCAGGAGCAGACTTATCAGCGTGATAAAAATTACCACAGAAAACATTTTGTCGAACGCGTACGCCTTTTGCACGCGGGTCATATACACGCCCAAGCCCTCAAAGCCGCCGAGCCATTCGGCAATGACTGCGCCGACGACGGCATAGGAAGCCGACACCTTCAAGCCCGCAAAAAACGAGCCGAGGCTTGAGGGGAATTTGATATACCGAAATATTTTTACGCGCCCCGCGCCCATACTGCGCAAAAGATGAATCGCATCCGGGTCTGCACTGCGGTAGCCGTCCAACAGGCTCACCGCCACGGGGAAAAAGGTGGTCAGAACCACCAAGGTGATTTTCGGTGCCATTCCGAAGCCCATCCACAACACCAAAAGCGGCGCTACGGCAATCGTCGGAATGGTTTGGGTAATGACCAACAACGGGTACAGCGCTTTATACAGTATCGGGAATCTGTCCATCAGCGTGGCAAGCAGAAATGCAAGCAGTACGCCGAGCAGTAATCCCAAAAACGCCTCCGTCAAGGTAACGGACGCGTGATGCATCAAAATGGGGAAATCCCCGAAAAATGCTTTTGCCACATCGCGCGGCGACGGCAGCATAAAGGACGGCACAAGGGACGCCCCTGTCACCGCCGCCCAAATCAGCACCACTGTGAGCAGTGTCCCGACGGGCGCAAGCTTACTGATGATGCTTGGTAACTTTTTTGTCAATGGTCAGTACACCGCCCTCCGGTTTATATACCACCTTTACATAAGCGGAAACGGACGGTGCGCCCGCACGAATCGCGACGTGCTGGCACTCTTTCACAATTTCCATCAATTGGTCGTAGCTTTCGCCCTCAATTGTGGTTTCGAACGGGCCGACATAGCAATTTAAGCCCGTACTTTTGATGTAGGCGATGACCTCGTCTACAATGCGAATCAATTCATCCTCGCTCTGCACATCGGGCAGAACCTGAATCGCAACACTTGCCTGCATACTGTTTACCTCCGAATTTTTAGCTGAAAGATGCTTCAGCCGTAAAATAAAAAGTCTTACGATATACTGCATACCGTAAGACTGTAACTGTATTCGCAACAAGCTTCCTACGGCGGCATTATCCGCATCAGGTTATAGGGTCAAAGAAGCGTGCATTCTTTATCTCAGCCGGCTTCGCGCCAGCCCCCCTGTGTATGAGATGTCCTAAGACTTTAAACAGAGTATAAGCCAAAGCTTTCAAAATGTCAAGATTTGTTTTGCACGTAACACGTACACAAATCAACTATTCGTAATTGTTTTGTAACTTTTGTAAATATTCTGTAATCTTTTCCCGCTTTTTTCCGCTTGACGATTACAAAAAAATCCTGTAGTATGAGGATAGTAGATATGGGGAAGAAAGGAAAATATATGAAAGAGAATAAAGAAGACATCTACACAAGCTACAGCGGCAGTGCGCCGCAGCCGCTGCAAGACCCGCCCGAGCACAAATGGGCAAGCCACACATCGGATGCGCCGCAGTACACACAAGCACCACAGTATACACAAGCACCGCAGGCGCCCTTTGGGCAGCCGCAAACGCCGCCGCAGCAACCGATGTATCCGCCGAACGGCTATTCGAATGCACCTTTGGCGCCGCAGGGCAATTACGCACAGCAACCTTTCGCACCGAACACACCGCCCGTATACGGACAGCCGCAATACGTGCCCCAGCCGTACGCACCGGGACAGCCGCCGAAGAAAAAAAGTACCGGCAAGACGGTGGCAATCGTCATTGCCGCCGTGGTCGCGGTAAATTTATTGATCGGTATTATATTTTTCGCCTCCTTTTTCGGGCAGAGCCCCGACGCAAAGCTGGAGGCTTACGCAGAAAGCGGCAATCTTGCCGATTTGATTGACGCCTGCGACATTTATGACAACACCATTGTGTCACTGGAGGACACACAAACCGCCGAAAAGCATTTTGAAACGGCGCTTTCGGACACCAAAGCATTTTACCGTGCCTTAGACAATGCGGAATGCGCCGACTATTACGACAGCAGTCGCGCGGCATACAATCAAATGATGGCCGACTGGCTGTATTTGATGCTCAAAAACGGGCAATATGACAAATACGTTTCCGTTTTCTCGCAGAAAATGACGGAATATTCGCCGTCAGGTGAGTATTATATGGATTCTTATGCATTTGCGGCTTTCGTGGAAAGCGAATATTTCGAATTAACCGAAGAGCAAAAGCAGGTCACCCTGCGCGGATTTGATACCTTGCTTCAAATTTCGGAGGATGAAGAAGAACGCCGTATGAACTTAAAGGAATATTACGATTTCTGTGAATCGCTCGGTATGTATGACCGTGCGGACGAAATTGAACGGGAATTGGAAGAAAGCAACGCGACCCCCACCCCCGCAGTCGCCGCGTAGCCGGACGGCTAAAAACGAAAGCAAAAAACCGACGGGCTGTTCTTTTGAACAGTCCGCCGGCTTTTTATTGTGCAAAATACAGGTCAATTACCACTCCAAAATAAATTTACAGTCCGCCGAGGAATTGAACATATTATCGTAAAATTCAATTTCGAGATAATTTTCATCACAATTCAGCGCATAAGCATCAATTCCGTTGCTCTTTCTGCCTGTCCCGACCGAAGAACCGTATTTCGTGCCGCTCGCAGGATACGTTTCCAACAAATTATTTTCCTTGTCGTACACCTTCATATCCATACTGCTGACGGAAAGATCGTTTTGATACGATACATTTTCGTATTCATAGGAAATCAGCACCACGCGGTTTGCCTGCGTGTCGGAGAATTGGTTGCGATCCGAGGTTTCCTCGACCTTGGTGATTTTTACGTGATATTCCCCTGCAGAGGTTTTCACCGTAACGACCTCACCCAAACCGTAGGTCGGCATTTTTGCGGCGGCTGCCGTCTGTGTTTCTTCTGCGCCTTGCGTGCCGCCGGAAGAAGTTTCGGCATCACTGCCGCTGGCAACGGCAAAAAACAGAAACAGCCCTGCCAACGCAACAGATACCATGGTACAAATTACTTTTTTCATCATTTCTTTTCCCTTCCTGTATAGAGTTTTTTTATAATCAAACAGCCAAAAACCGCGGCTGTCAGATACACCGCACAATCCCAAAAATCCCCTGTTCCCATGCAAATGCCTTTCGCCTGTAAACATTCAAACAAGCTTCCGCAGCCCAGACTGACCGACACCAACACTATCGTGTATTTCTTCGGAAAAATCTCTTTGACAAACGGCGCAAGCGCAAATACCATAGACAACGCCCATAAAAAATCCGCACCGAAATTCCGCAGAAAAACAAACGCTGCGCCGCCCCCAAAAACCGAGGACGATATGTATATCCCCACGCCTGCCGCTAAAGCGCATACAGACAATGTTAGACAAATTAAATCGTTTCTTCCCGATGCTCTCATAGGCGTAGTATACCATAATTATCCGCAGTAGTCAATAGTAATAGCTAAATATTAAGTTATAAGTGTCTGTATAATTGAAGCTATACCTAATATAATAGTATCGGTGATGGAAATGGTGGATTATGCACTGATTGGCGCGCGCATAAAAGCAAAGCGAAAAGAAAGCGGCGTTACGCAGGAAAAGTTAGCGGAACAGCTTGCGGTTTCCGTTGGCTATATCAGTCAGTTGGAGCGCGGCGCAACAAAAATCAATTTGGAAACGCTCTCCAAAATCGCCGCCGCAACCAACAGTGACCTTGCCGATTTCGTCGGCGGTGCTTCTTCCCAAAGCTGTTTGTATGCGCAGGATGAGTTTTCGGCCTATCTAAGCGCGCTCAACGGTAAAGAGCGCGCACTGTTACTGCACCAATTAAAAAGCTACATCTCCTTTCGCGATGCCGAAAACGGATGAAACGAATAAAACCACGGGCTGTTCAAAAAACGGAACAGCCCGTGGTTTTTTATAAATTCATATTTTTTATTCTGCCGTGGCTTCTTTTTGCACGCTTTCAGTTGCGAAGTCCCGGTCGCCGCCCTCAACAGACACCCATTCAGGTTTTTGCACCATAATTTTTACCGCATGCTTTAAGGTTTTCGCTTCCACCTCTAAATGCTCGCCGCCGAACTCCCCGTCTAAGGTGAAGGGCGTCGGTTCGTCGAACATAAATTTAATATGGTCGCAGTGGCGAATGATGACGCTCGGATTGTCCGCCACGGTTTTATGCACCATATCGTTGGCAAGACGCAGAATATCCGCAGGGCTTTTGAACATCTCCACAAGAATCAGCTCGTGCTTGCCGTCGTCAAATTCCACGCCCATATTGTGTAGAACCGGCATACCCGCAATCGAATACGAGTTGGACGCTTCACCGTAGAAATAATCGCCCTCAAAAAATTCACCGTCTGCCTCCACACGTGCGTGGAACGGCTTCATTCGGAAAAATTCCTTCACCGCCTGCAAATAGTACGCATTTTTGCCGAGCACATTTTTCAGCTTTTGATTCGCAGAATAGGAAATCGCCGTAAAATTGCCGAAGCCCGCCACATAAATGAAGTTTTCATTCCCGAACTGCCCGATATCCACCGGCTTCGGTTCGCCGTTGATGATGGCTTCCACCGCTTCAAACACATCGGTCGGAATATTCATAGAATGTGCGAAGTCGTTGGTCGAGCCCATCGGCAAATAGCCGACGGGAATATCCAGCCCCAGCTCCATAATGCCGCAAACCGTTTCCTTAAGCGTACCGTCACCGCCGCAACAGACTACAATATCAAATTCCCTGCCGCGGTTTTTGACGATGTCGTAAGCATTTTTATTGATTTGCGTACAGCAGGCGGTCACATTGTATCCTGCCTGATCGAATCGGTTGATCATCCGCATCATATACTGCTTCGCCAATTTTTTGCCCGAAACGGGATTGACAACCAACAGCATCTTTTTATTGGTTACCTGTGCCATACCCTTCGTTCCCCTTAAATTAAAATTCGATTTTTTCGGAAAGCAAACCTACTAAGGAGTCTATCGGAACGCGCACCTGCTCCATCGTATCGCGGTCACGTACGGTCACACAGCCGTCCGTTTCGCTCTCAAAGTCATAAGTAATGCAGAACGGTGTACCAATCTCGTCCTGACGGCGGTACCGTTTGCCGATAGAGCCTGTTTCATCGAAATCCACCATAAACTTTTTGGAAAGTGCTTCGAAAACAGGCGTTGCTTTCTCCGAAAGCTTCTTGGAAAGGGGCAGAACCGCCGCTTTATAAGGCGCAACAACAGGGTTCAAATGCAGAACCACGCGGGTGTCGTTCTTTTCGGCGTCAATCACTTCTTCGTCATACGCCTCGCAGAGAAGCGCGAGCACGGTTCTGTCCAACCCGTAGGTCGATTCAATGATAAACGGAATAAACTTCTCGTTGGTTTCGGGGTCAAGATAATCCATCTTCTGCCCGCTGTATTCCTGATGTCTGGTCAGGTCGAAGTTTGTGCGGTTGTGCGTGCCGTTGATTTCGCCCCAGCCGAACGGGAACAAAAATTCAATATCGCACGCCGCTTTTGCATAATGCGCCAGCTTTTCGTGGTCGTGGAAGCGAAGATGGTCTGCGGGAAGTCCCAAATCCTCAAAATACTGCTTGCCGTAAGCCTTAAAATATTCGTACAAATCGGTATCCGTCCCCTCTTTGCAGAAGGTCTGAAATTCCATTTGTTCAAATTCAATCGTGCGGAACGTAAAGTTGCCGGGTGTAATCTCGTTGCGGAACGCCTTACCGATTTGCCCGATAGAGAACGGCAGCTTTGCACGCATGGTGCGCTGTACGTTCAAAAAGTTTACATACTCGCCCTGCGCATTTTCAGGACGCAGGTAAATCACGCTCTTGCTGTTGTTGGTCACGCCGCGGAATGTCTGAAACATCAAGTTAAATTCACGGATATCCGTAAAATTGTGCTTGCCGCAGTTCGGGCAGGGAATGCTGTGATCCTTGATATATTGGAACATTTCCTCTTTCGTCATACCGTCGGCGTGCGCGTCGGGGTCGAAATCATCAATCAGATTGTCGGCACGGTGGCGCATTTTGCACTCCTTGCAGTCGAGTAAGGGGTCGGAGAACGATGCCACGTGCCCGCTTGCCTCCCACACACGCGGATGCATCAAAATGTCTGCATCGACTTCATAGCTGTTCTTGCGTTCCTGAATAAAGCGTTTTCTCCAGGTATCTTTCACATTATTTTTAAGGCGCGCACCCAAAGGACCGTAATCCCAAGTATTGGCAAGCCCGCCGTAAATGTCACTGCCGGGGAAAATAAACCCGCGGTTTTTGCAAAGCGCAACGATTTTTTCCATCGTCTTATCTGTATTTTTCATACATAAACACTTCCTTTTGTTCCTTTTGGCGCACGGTCGCAAGCACAGTTTTCGTGCAGGCAGAGAACCGTATTTCTAAAGTAAAATTTTAGCCTATTCTATAAGATATGTCAAGGAAAATTCTAACATTTTGACAAGTGAAAAAATAAATCCAACAAAAAGCTTGTTTTTGAAATGCAACTTTACTTTTCCCATCCCCCGCGCGCACATTTACATTTGCAAGCCCGCAAAAAAATCCGAAAATAATAGTTGACATTTTAAAAACATCGGTTTATAATCAATATGCTGTTTGGGCCCGTAGCTCAGCTGGGAGAGCGTACGGTTCGCATCCGTAAGGTCGAGAGTTCGATCCTCTTCGGGTCCACCAAAACGAAAATCCGTTCTCGTAAGAGGGCGGATTTTCGTTTTGTATTCTTCATTTTTCATTATTCAATATTCATCATTCATCAAATCGGATTTTCGTAATGAAGAATGAATAATGAAATCGCTTCGCTAATGAATAATTAATAATTAATTTGTTATTCGATTGCTGTTATAATATTCATAAAATTTGGCGAGCGTATGCAAGGGGCTTTTATACCAAAACCTTATTATACGGGGAGTGTATATTTATGAGCAACATCAAAAATGAACCGCGCATCAAAAATCCAATCGTTGTCGCTGTGCGGGAGCAGTTGGAGCACCGTGCACTGTGGATGTATCTGCTGTGCGACGAGGCAAAGAAAAAGGGCTTAGCACCCGAACAATATGCGCCGGATGCGATTCGCCGCTGCGGACTGTATCAGGGTGCAGAACTGCGCCGCAAGGCGGGCGGCGGTGATTCCCTGAAGGGCTTAAAAAAGACCTTGTTTTCAAAGCCTGCGCAATGGATGTTTGAAATGGATATCAAGCAGTGCACCGATGACCATTTAGACATTGACTTCCACTACTGCCCGCTCGTCAAGGCTTGACAGAAGCAGGGCTGCTCCGACGAAGAAATCCGTACACTTTGCGACCACGCTATGTGTGGTGACCGTGGCATTGCCGCAAGCTTTGGCTGTGAGCTGGATTTGCCCGCCACGATTGCCAGAGGCGACGGTGTTTGCAAAATCCGCTTCGTGCGCAGAGAGAAATAAATTTATACTACATAACAAAAGCAGGGTATAACGCGTTGCGCGGTATATCCTGCTGTTTTTTCTATCGCTTTTGCAAGCTGGTTTTTTAAGCAGTTGGTTTATATTTTTTCACCAAAATCAACTCGCACGCACGTTCCTTGCCCGTCAAAAACGGGTCGTAGTGCACGTGACTGCCCTCGGGCAAATCGTTATATGCCATATACAGCATCTGCCTTGCCAGTGAAATCAGTCCTTCCCGATTGGCTGTCAGCGCAACTTCACCGTCAAAAACGTCTATGGTATAATCCGCATCTTCGTACCAAATCACCTCTTGTGCCTGTCCGTCATAATTCGGAATATCAATTTGTAATTGCATCGCTTTATCTCCTATTCTTTCTCTAAATCCATATAAAGCACAACCGTCAACGCTCTTTGATTATCCCGCAATCTCCCCGAACTCCGCCTGTGCCGCGCGCAGTAAATCCTGCGGGGCGAGTTCGATTTGGAATCCGATTTTGCCGCCGCTGACGATGAGTGTATCCAAATTCTCTGCGGATGCGTCTATCACGGTGCGGTACTGTTTTTTCATCCCAACGGGACTGCATCCGCCGCGGATATATCCCGTTACGCGGTTGATGTCTTTTACGTGAATCATCTCCACGCTTTTTTCGCCCACAACGGCGGCCGCCTGCTTCAAGCGCAGTTCCGCCGCCACGGGAATGACAAACACGTAATATTCACCCGACTTTCCCTGCGTGACCAGAGTCTTAAACACCCGATTCGGGTCTGTTCCGATTTTTTCGGCAACGCTGATGCCGTCAATTTTATCTCCCGCATCATATGTATGCATTTGATAGGCAATTTTCTCTTTTTCGAGAATCCGCATCGCGTTGGTTTTTGGCGTTCCTTTCGACGTAACAATCACCTGCTTTAAAATTGTATGCATATCATAGCAAATCCGCAGGATTCGGTCAAGATGCTGCGGATTTTTATTACGCAAGAGCGGGTAGGATTCCTATAGGTTGTGTGCAGTTATCCGTCTGCATACGGTAGGGCGGGAGCTTGCTCCCGCCGCAGGCTTGTGTGAAAACCAACCGTGCTCGGGCGGATGAGGTTACGGCTTCGCCATTACCCTTTTGTCGCTTCGCGCCATTTCCCCTAAAAGGGGAATCTACATCCGCCCCTACGGGGTACACGTTGGTTTGTGTATATCGTAGGGACAGTTCTCGCCTGCCGGCTCGGTCGCGCTTCTAAGCTCCGCTTAGAGGTGTCCACTGGACACCCGCACCCCTCGCGGCTGTCCGTCTTTCGGGCGCAGAATCCCTCCGCCACGGCTACGCCGTGCCACCTCCCTTTAACAAGGGAGGCATACTGTTCGCCCTACGAATTGTGCGTTATCATCGCGAATGGGTGAAACCCGACCTTCGCTTGGAAATCAACACGGTGCAAAAATTTGTGCATATTTTTTTGCGCACACCGCTTCTGTCTTGACGAAATCGGCGCAGAATGATAGTATTATATACAGCAAAAATCAGACAGCTACGGAGGCTTTACGATGCGTGTATTTGATTTTGACAATACGATTTATGACGGTGAAAGCGGCTTTGACATCTTTATGTATTACCTCAAAAAAGAGCCGAAGCTCATTGCCAAATACATTCCGAAATTCGGCGAAGGGTTTGTCCGCTACAAAATGGGCAAAGTCCCGCTGGAGGATGTGAAAAGCGAATACGGATACATTTTAAAGGAATGCTGTGCACAGCTTGACGATATTGAGCAGACGATTCTCGATTTTTGGGACGAGCACGAAAAGAAAATTAAGAGCTTTTACCCGAAAATCCAGCGTGCAGATGATATCATCGTTTCCGCCTGCCCCGAGGTGATGCTCGGCGAAATCTGCCGCCGCATCGGCGTACGGCATTTCATCGGTACAGAGGTTGATTTGAAAACGGGCGAAATCGGGCGTGTGTGCTATCGCGAAGCGAAAATCGCGGCATTTTACGAGCAGTACGGTGAGCGGGAAATCGACGAATTTTATACCGACTCCATAAACGACCGCGCGATGATGGATATTTCAAAAGACGTCTATTATGTCACAGGCGACCGCATTGAAAAAATCAAGGCGGACGGCATTTGGCTGAAAGAACTCGACTAAAAAAGGGAGCACACAATGAAAGCACTGAAACTTGCCGCTTTGGCAATCGGCGCGGCGGGCGTTTGCGTGTCCGCCTATGTCGGAAAAGAAATGCACCGCCTTCTGCACAGCAAACCGCATTTGCCTGCGGACTTTTTATATACCGCGCACAGCGGCTGTGAAAACACGGCGGACAATTCTTTGGAATTTTTGGAAAAAGCACTGGCACTCGGCGTCCCCGCTTTGGAGGTCGATGTTACGGTGCGCAACGACGGCACGCCCGTACTGCTCCACGCAGAGAGCGCAGGCGAAAACGAAGGTCTGCTGTTGGACGACGCACTGCGTCTGATTGCAGAAAAGTCTGACAGCGTACAAATCAATTTAGATTTAAAGGCGTTTTCAAATCTTCCGAAAATCGCCGAATTGATTGAAAAATACAACCTTGCCTCGCGTTGCTTCTTCACCGGCGTGGAAAAAGCGCAAAGCCAAACGGTGAAAATCGATGCGCCAAACGTGCCGTATTATCTCAATATGGATTTAAACAAAATGCGGCTCGAGGACGAGGACTATTTACGGTCGGCGGCATTGGAAGTGCAGCGCAGCGGTGCTGTCGGCATCAACTGTCAATATCGGAATGCTTCGAAAAAGCTGATGCAGGTTTTCCGTGCAGAGGGCTTAAAGGTTTCGCTGTGGACAGCCGACAATCCGTTGGTGATGCGAAATCTTCTGCTTTTAGAACCCGACAACATCACGACCCGCCGCCCGATACAGCTTGCTTCTCTGTTATAATTGCAGGCGCGTGGACAAAAACTAAGCATACCCCCTCCCTTTTCGGCATATGTATGTGCTAAGGGAGGTTTTTTTATGAACGCAGCAGAAAACAGCACCAAGCTTATGAAAGTACCGCACAATATCGTTTTAGAAGATCGCCGCCATTTGACCGTTTCGGGTGTTTCGGATGTGGACAGCTTTGACGAGCAGACCGTAACCGTATTTACAGACCTCGGGGAGTTGACCATCAAGGGTGAGGACTTGCACATCAACCGCCTGAGCCTTGAAATGGGCGAGCTGGTTGTAGACGGCGAGATTGCCGCGCTCGCTTATTCCGAAAACGCGAAGCCGCAGCAAGGCTCGTTTTGGAATCGGGTATTCCGCTGATGACCTATCTTGTTTCGAGTCCCCAGCAGCTGCGTACATTTTTGTATGCGGTCGGCTTCGGATTTTTTATCGGGATTCTGTATGATTTGTTCCGCACACTGCGTTTGCTTCTCTGGAACGGCAAACGGGCGTTCCTCATTTCGGATGTTCTGTTTTCGCTTGCTGCGGGATTTTTTACATTTCTGTTCGCCCTCTCGCAACTCGACGGCAATATTCGCGGTTATGCCCTTTTTGGGGAATTGCTCGGATTTTTAATTTATTCTGTCACGTTCGGGGTGTTTTTTTCGAAGCTCAGCGACCGATTGGTTCGTATGCTTTCCCGCGTTTTGCACATCCTTTCAAAGCCTTTTTTGTATCTTTACGGAAAAGCCTGTCGTTTTTTTCGGAAAAATGTTCAAAAAGTGCGAAAAAAAGCGAGTTTTTCAGTAAAAAAATCAAAATTCCACTTGAAAAGTGCAAAAGGTCTGTTGTATAATCTACGTGTTAGACTATCTTCCGAAACGAATGCAAACTCGCGTGATGAAAGTGACGGCACGAAAAATGAAAGCAAAACGGCGCAAAAAACAAAAACATAGCTTCATTTTAGGGTTAGCTCTGCTGCTTGCGGCAGGGTATTTTGCCATTAATCTCATCGGCGCGCAGTTGGAAATTCGCAATAAGGAAAAGGAAGCTGCCGCTGTACGTGCGCAGTATGAAGCACAGGTTGCCGAAAATGAACGCTTGCAGGCGGTTGTGGACGGCGGCGACGAGGCGGAATACATTGAGCGCGTGGCACGTGAAAAATTAGGATATGTTATGCCGAATGAAAAGGTATACTATGATATTACACCGAGCAACTAAACATCTGCGTTTTGCTCGACGGGAGGATTATTCTTTTTTATGGTAGAAGTTGGGGCTATACTCGAAGGCAAAGTAACAGGGCTTACGAATTTCGGCGCGTTTGTTACACTGCCGGGAAATGTGACGGGGATGGTACACATTTCTGAAGTTTCGACCAGTTATGTCAATGACATTCACGACTTTTTGCAGGAAGGGCAAACCGTTAAGGTGAAGGTTTTGGACGTAACCGAACAGGGAAAGGTCAGCCTTTCCATCAAAAAGACATTGCCGCCGCCCGAGCACCCGCAGGGTGACCGCCCGCCGCGCAGGAACGGACAGCAGGGTCGCAGAAACGGCGCGCCCAATGTTTGGAAGGGCAACGATACACGCCGCGAAGAGCCGCAGTCCTTTGAGGATATGATGGCGCGCTTCAAGCAGGTCAGTGACGAAAAAATCTCCGACTTAAAGCGTGCAAACGACGGCGGAAGACGTAGTTCCTATTCCAAAAGAAAATAATCCATAAAACTGCAACAGACAGACGCGGCGGCGGAAAACCGCTTTGTCTGTCTGTTTTTGTGAGGAAAAATTATGCGTGAAATTCATATAAATGAAATTGAAAACACCGTAGCCGAGCTGCTGATTAAAGCCAATAAAATTCTGCCCGACGATTTGTGCCGCTGTATTGCCTGCGGCGAACAGACGGAAAGCGAGCCCCTGCCGCGCGGCATTATGCATTCGCTGTTGGACAATTTGGATGCGGCAAAGGAATTGGATATTCCGATTTGTCAGGATACGGGTATGGCGGTGCTGTTCTTTGAAATCGGGCAGGACGTGCATATTGTCGGCGGTGATTTTGAGGAAGCGGTCAACCGCGGTACGGCAAAGGGCTACACGGAAGGGCTTTTGCGCAAATCCGTCGTGCGCGACCCGCTCCAACGTGTCAACACAGAGGACAACACCCCTGCCGTGATACACACACGCATTGTCAGCGGCGATAAAATTCGCATTACCGCCGCGCCGAAAGGCTTCGGCAGTGAAAATATGAGCCAAATGAAGATGTTTACGCCCTCCGCCAAAAAAGAAGATTTGATGAACTTTGTTGTGCAGGTCGTAAAAGACGCAGGCGGCAACCCCTGCCCGCCGATGGTGGTCGGCGTCGGCTTCGGCGGCAACTTTGAGCACTGCGCATACCTCGCCAAAAAAGCACTTTGCCGCCCCGTTTCCGAGCGGAATACAAATCCGTTTTACGCGGATATGGAAAAAGAGCTTTTAGAGCGTATCAATGCCTTGGGCATCGGTCCGCAGGGCTTCGGCGGCAGCACCACGGCACTCGCGGTCAACATTGAAACCGCGCCCACACATATTGCGGGTCTGCCTGCCGCAGTCAATATCGGCTGTCACGTCACCCGCCACGCAAGCGCGGTGATTTGAGGATTGACTTTCTATAATATTTTTGATAGAATACAAAGCACTATAAACAGAAGCGAGTTTCCTGCCGCCGGGTAGGAAATTTAAGCACCGCACATACCGTCGTTAGGCCTTTGAAGACGGTATGTACGGTGCTTTTTATTTTGAAAAAAGAAAGAAAGGAAAAATCATCTGTGAAAAATACGTCTTATTTCCGTGCATTCGCGCGCTATTCCGTTTTTCTTTCCGTCTGGTTTGTCGGGTATAACACGGTGCTTTCCGTCTATTTCCCCTGCATCGGGCAGGAAAAGCGCGCACATATCCTCTCGTGGCTGCGCGGCCTTTTACTCATTGTGCCCGCCGCGCTTTTGCTGTCTGCCGTATTCGGGATGACAGGCGTATGGCTCTCCTACCCCATTACGGAATTGCTTGTTGCAGGCATCGGATGCTATATGCTTCGAAAAAGGCACATCTGCAAACAGACCGAAACTTTTTAGACTAAGTCAGGATTTAATTAGTTATGCATCTGATACATCGTGATTTTTTACAACATTCCAAGATGATTTTTATCTATTTTGCAAATAGATATCCAATCTTGATTATGTTATACTAAATTTGCCAGTAAGGAGGGAAAGTATGGGAGATGTTTTTGTATTTCTAAATGCAGGCGCAAGAATAATCGAAGTCATCACTTGTATACTCATTTGTATTTGTGCGGTAAAATACTTAAAAAAGTAATGCGCAAAGTAAGACATATAAAATTTAGAAAGATGTGATTCCAATGTACAACAAACTTTTCGTTTTCTAATCATCAAAGAAAAGGAGTTGAATACTCTTATGAAAAAATTCTTTAAACCACTCACGTTTCTTCTCTGCCTTTCTATCATTTTTTCAACTGTAATATTCTCAAATGCATATACCACGAGCAATGATACCCTTACCTATAATGAATTCTATCACACAGTGTGTACTGCCTTTTCCGAACACGGAAAAGAACTGATTATGGAATACGATGAAAATCATATATATACTTCTCAAGATGTTGCATATATGCTAGATTTTTTAGAAAATGATAAAATTAAGGTAGTCGCAACTGAAGTCAAACACGTTCCTACTGTCTACAGACTAATGCCTTCTGCATTTAATTATTCTCATTACTTTACAGTTTCCTCATCTCAAACTTATATCTCTTATGCCACTTTTGAGTTGATTGTAAAAGGGACAATTGACTTACAGGGAAATAACGTAATGGGCATTGATTCCAATCAGATTGTTTTCCGTTCTGGTATCAATTATTCAAGCAATACGCTTTCTGCCACATGCACTCGGGACAAAAGCATTGTTCGTGTGAAGATTACCGGAAGTGTTTTATTCTCCTATACCGAACCCAATACAGGATTGAACTTTAGCGTCAATGAGCCTGTCACATATTATGTTAATTTTGACGCTGGAAAGTATATCTAACGCTTTCATCCATTTTACAACGCACGCAGAGATGTCGCCAACATCTCTGCGTGCGTATATTTTTACCGCCTTATGAAAATTCGGCAGAATCCCTTGAATCCGTTTGCAAAATCCGCTATACTGTATACATAGAAAAAATCAGCGCAAGCGCCTGTCGCTTGCAGAAAAGGAGAAAATTATGCAGAATAATGTTCGTCCCGAAACGATGGAACGCATTACTACCCCCGCACTCGCTGACGCATTTATTGCCGAGCAGGTTGATGCCATCCGCGCACAGGTCGGCAGTAAAAAGGTATTGCTGGCACTGTCGGGCGGTGTAGACAGCTCCGTTGTTGCCGCGTTGCTCATCAAAGCGGTCGGGCAGCAGTTGGTTTGCGTGCACGTCAATCATGGTCTTTTACGCAAAGGTGAGCCCGAACAGGTTATAGAAGTTTTCCGCAATCAAATGAATGCAAATCTTGTATATGTAGACGCTGTGGATCGCTTTTTGGACAAGCTGGCAGGCGTTGCAGAGCCTGAGCAGAAGCGCAAAATCATCGGCGCGGAGTTCATTCGCGTATTCGAGGAAGAGGCAAGAAAGCAAGAGGGCATCGAGTTCTTGGCACAAGGCACGATTTACCCCGACATTATTGAAAGCGACGGCGTAAAAGCGCATCACAACGTCGGCGGTCTGCCCGAGGATTTGCAGTTCGAATTGGTCGAGCCGCTTCGTTTCCTCTATAAAGACGAGGTGCGCGTCGTCGGCAAAGCATTGGGACTTCCCGACGGGATGGTCTATCGTCAGCCGTTCCCAGGTCCGGGTCTGGGCGTGCGCTGCCTTGGCGCAATTACCCGTGAACGCTTAGAGGCCGTCCGTGAATCCGATGCAATTCTGCGTGAGGAATTTGCGAAAAACGGCTTAGAGGGCAAGGTCTGGCAGTACTTCACCGCCGTGCCCGATTTCAAATCCGTTGGTGTGAAAGATGGAAAGCGCACGTTTGCTTACCCCGTCATCCTGCGCGCAGTCAACACGGTAGATGCGATGACCGCCACGGTGGAAGAAGTCCCCTTTGCACTGCTGAAGCACATCACTGAGCGCATCACGAGCGAAGTCGAGAACGTCAACCGCGTCCTCTACGACCTCACCCCCAAGCCCTCAGGCACGATTGAGTGGGAATAATTGCAAAAGTAAAGAGCCATCAGATTTTTCTACAGTCTGATGGTTCTTTTTGTTTTTAAATATGTAAATTCGCGCAACGGGGTTTGCCCAATTATTTTTCGAAAAAGCAAAAAATTTTTTGCCTTTCCTATCCTTAAAAAATCCCGAAATCTCGTATTTGTTTCCGATCGGTAACTACCCAGTAGTATCCTTTGGGTAACTACACCACAATAAAGTGCGTACTTGTAGCCTTTTATTTGCCTGTGTATAATACAGACAAATCACACGGGGAGCGAATCCCCGAAGGGAGTAAACAGTATGAACGAAAACACATTCGAAACCGTAAAGCTCGCCAAAGGTGAAATGCACATTTATGACTTCAGCGGCATCCGCTTGCACGCCTACAAGACCAACGATTTCATCGACGATGAGGTTTTTATCATCGAAAAGAACGGCAAAGCGGTCATCGTGGAGTCGCCCTGCTTCTTCGACAACAACACGGAGCTTGCAGAATATCTGAAGGATGTTGAGATTGCGGGTATGCTCATCGCTTATCACGGTGCAGGCGCCACATTCCTTCCCGATGTTCCGAAGTATGCGACGCAGAATGCGGTTGAGTATTCCGCGAACGGCGGCGACAAAGCTTTGATTGACAACTTTACCGGTGCATTCGGAGAAATCTTTGATTCTTCCGTGCACAAAATCACAAATGTAATGGAAGCAGGTCAGGTGACCATTGGCGGCATTGATTTTGTCATCAAGCAAACAGGTGAGGCTTTTGATGTAGAAATCCCCGAAATCAACGCAGTCTATACCCATATGCTCGGTCACGACTGCCACTCCATCGTTGCAGGTGCGGGGCACGCCGACGCGATGATTGCAGAGCTTCGCAGCTATATTGAAAAAGGCTATGATTTGATTCTCACCTCGCACTATACCCCCGAAGATTTAAAGGATGCGCAGACGAAAATCGACTATTTGGAAAACCTGAAAAAGATTGCATCGAATGCCGACAACGCAGATGCATTCAAGGCAGAGGTTCAGAAGCAGTATCCCGCATACAGCGGTCAGAACTATCTGGATATGACAGCAGGATTTTTCTACGCGTAAGCGGCATCTTACTAAAATTGCGGGGGCTGTCAGAACGGCAGACCCCGCTTTTCTTCCGATAAAGGCCGTTTCACAAAGAGGATAAAAAATGACACAAACCAAAAGAAGAACGTATTTAATCGCGGTGCTCTTAAAGGAACAGCCGCAATATTCTAAAATAGAAATTCCGTCGAGTGAAGCGGCACAAAAAATTCTGCTTCGTTCGCTTTTGAATATTCGTATGCCGTTACCTCTGAATGATGCATTTTTGACGGTACAGGACGCTTACTTGCAGGAAGCAATACGGCAAAAGGCATTACAAGCCTTCGGATTTAGAGCCGCTTCAAAAGGGGCTGTATCTTTGGCGCGGGGATATTACCACCCTGCGGTGCGATGCGATTGTAAATGCCGCCAACAGCCAAATGCCCTGTGTGCGGTGCACCGATGACAATGAATTTACGGTGTGATAATAAATTTGTGCAGGACGAGGGTTGGTATGCCGCGGCAAACCGTTATGATGATTTTTTGCGGCGGCATCAGAATTTGCATCTTCTGTTTTTGGAACTCGGCGTCGGTGGAAACACCCCGGTGATTATTAAGTATCCGTTTTGGAAAATGACAGCCCAAAATCCTCGGGCAACCTACGCTTGTATCAACTTCGGTGCGGCAACAGCACCCGCAGAGATTAAAAATCAGTCCATTTGCATCGACGCAGACATAGCCTCGATATTGACTGATTTGAAAAATTTTAAATCAACTGTGTGTGCAGGATGAAAGCAACAAAAAACAAAGCGCCTTGAAAGCGAAAGCCTTCAAGGTGCTCATTTGCATAATCGTTTAAAGCTATGTTAAAAGTTATGCCTGTTCCTTCATTTTTGCAAAGCATTCACTGCAATACACCGGACGGTCGTCGCGGGGCTGGAAGGGAACCTTCGCTTCGCCGCCGCAAGCTGCGCAGGTTGCTGTGAACAGCTCTCTGTCGCCTCTGGCTGCATTCTTTCTGGCGTCACGGCAGGGTTTGCATCTCTGGGGCTCATTTACAAAGCCTTTCTCTGCGTAGAACTCCTGCTCACCTGCGGTGAAAACAAATTCGTTTCCGCAGTCTTTGCAAATGATGGTCTTGTCTTCGTACATATTCGTACCTCGCTTGAAAAAATTTTTACCCCGAGCGGGTTCGCACCGCTGCATAGTATCAATGCTCTCCTTGCCGAGAAAGGGCTTATCACAAATTGAGACCGAAAGGTTACCCTTTCAGCTTTTGCCGAACCCTTTGAAGCGCATTGTCAACGGATTTGGGCGCGATACCGAGCACTTCCGCAATTCCACGGTAAGTTCGGCCACTTAAAAATAATTTCAGTACGGTTCGTTCGGTGTCAGACAAGCGTGTTTCCACCAAGGACAGCAGACGTGCGCACTCCTCGCGAAGATCCTGCCGTTCTTCCAAAGATAAAGAAGAATCCGGCAATTCACAGTCCGTAAGCGGCACTGTAGACGCGATGTGCACACTCTTCCCCCCTGCTGCGCGGCGCAATGCGGACAGCATACGGTTTTGTACGCAGATACCCGCATAGGTCAAAAAGGAGGCCGCCGCTTCACTGCGGTAGGTATGCACCGCGGAGAGCAGCCCGAGCATTCCCTCTTGCGTGAGGTCATCCACATCCAAATATGCGGTAGACAACCGACTTGCGCGGCGGCGTACGGACGGCAACAGTTCCGCCGCAAGGCGGGCAAATGCCGCATCGTCACCGTTTTGTGCGGCGAACGCCAAGAGCTCCAAATCGGCGGACTTGTCCGTCGGGATGACCAAAGCACTCACCTCACAACAGGGAATACGAACACAACTAAACTATGTAAACGTTATTATACCACAATTTCATTGTGCAAAGCACAATGGGCGGCGTAGCCGCAGGGCGTTAGCCCAAATTGATGATACAATGTTCTCCGAAGCTCTTGAAATCTATGATTTCTTAGAGTTATATATTTTGTCAACTGATTTTTTGTATAAACTGTATAATTGTGCGAAAATTGTCAAAAAATAACAATAATCAACAAAGAGGGTGCGATTCGTTGGTTTCAGCCACGAGCCGCACCCAAAGCATTACATATTTCCGAGCATACTGCCCAAAGCACTCACGCCGCCGCAAAGCATCAGCACCGCAAGCACAATGGCAATAATCCGTATGGCGGCTTTATGATTGAACATCGCTTTATATCCCCTTTACACGCCGAGAATTTTTTCCATATCTGCCGCGATGCAGTCTGCTTTCGCCTGTGCGGCATCACGCGTCGGCGCAACCGCCGTGATATAGACCTTGATTTTCGGCTCTGTCCCGGACGGGCGCACGATTACGCTGTCCGCGCCGTCTAAAAGATACTGTAACACGTTGGACTTCGGCAGAGTGATGGCTGACACTTCGCCCGTCTGCATATTTTTGCGTACGCTTTCTCTGTAGTCCGCAATCCCCTGCACGGCTTCGCCTGCAACCGCTTTCGGCGGTTCGGCGCGCAGTGCGTTCATCATATCCGACATTTTCTGCATCCCTGCCGCGCCCTCAAACGAGAAGTTCAAAAGCGTGTTGAGGTACATTCCGTACTTTTCGTAGATGCTCTGCATAAAGGCGTACAGGCTCATACCTTTTGCCTTGTAATATGCCGCCATTTCGCAAATGAGCATAGATGCGACGACCGCATCCTTATCGCGCGCGTGCGCACCGCGCAGATAGCCGTAGGATTCCTCCATACCGACAATGAATCGGTCGGTTTCACCGTTTTTCTCCAAATTGGTCACAAGCTCGCCGATGTATTTGAAGCCCGTCAGCAGGTCGGCTGTCTCGGCACCGTAGCTTTCCGCAATCTTCTCGACCAAGCGAGAGGTGACGATGGTTTTCACCACAATCGGATTTTCGGGAAGCTTCCCCTGCTCTTTCAAAGAGGATAAAATATACTCTGTCAGCATAATGCCGACTTCGTTGCCGCTCATCAGCTTATATTCGCCGTCGTCAAAAACCGCAATGCCGACGCGGTCGCAGTCGGGGTCGGTGGCAAGCAGTAAATCGGCTTTTTTCGTTTCGGACAGCTTGATTGCGCATTCAAACGCCTGCCGAATTTCAGGATTCGGATACGGGCAGGTCGGGAAGTTGCCGTCGGGCAGTTCCTGCTCAGGCACGACTGTGACGTCGCGAATCCCGATTTGCCGAAGGATTTCGCGCACGTGCAGATTGCCTGTACCGTTTAACGGCGTATAGATTACCGACAAATCGGTATTTTCGCACACGGCGGGATTGACCTGCGCTTTTCTGACTTCGGCGTAGAAATTCTCAAACACCTCGCGCCCGATATATTCGATTGCACCGCTTTTAATCGCTTCGTCAAAGTCCACGGTTTTTGCGCCTGTGAACATATCCACCTTTTGGATATACGCATAGGTTTTTGCCGCCGCTTCGTCGGTCATTTGATACCCGTTCGGGTCATAGCATTTGTAGCCGTTGTATTTTGAAGGGTTATGGCTCGCAGTGATGATGATGCCAGAACTGCACCCGAGCGCACGCACCGCGTACGAGAGCATAGGTGTAGGCACCAATTCCGGGTACAGATACACCTTCACGCCGTTCGCCGCCAAAACAGATGCGGCAGAACGCGCAAACACATCGGATTTAATGCGCGAATCATAGGCAATCGCGATGGAAGGGTTCTCGAAGTCCGCATTCAGATAATCCGCAAGACCCTGCGTCGCCTGGTTGACGGTGTAGATATTCATACGGTTTGTGCCTGCGCCGATGACGCCGCGCAAGCCCGCCGTCCCAAATTCCAAATTCTTATAGAAGCGGTCTAAGATTTCGTCCTCGTTCCCCTGCACAGACTGCAGTTCAGGCAGTAAATCCGCGTCCGCCGTCGCTTTTTCGCACCAAAGGGTATATAATGCATGGATGTCGTTCATAGAAAAACCTCCCAAAAGCCGTTTCGGCTTGTCACTTACAGATTTTGTAAATACAGTATACTACAAACTTTTCCGAAAAGCAAATCGAAAACAGGCGATTGAATAATTCTTTGCTTTATGATAAAATACGCTAAGGTCACCTTATCTATTCGAGGGGAGATGGTTTTTTGTTTGCCAGCGTCCACAGTGTGGGATTAAGCGGTCTGGAGGCGTACACCGTGGCAGTAGAAGCGGATTTATCCGCAGGACTGCCGCGCTTTGATATGGTGGGACTGCCCGATGCGGCTGTATCGGAAAGCCGCGAGCGTGTGCGCTCGGCAATCCGCAATTCGGGGCTGGACTTCCCCGTTTCGCGCGTGACCATCAATCTTGCCCCTGCGGATATCCGCAAGGAAGGGCCGATTTACGATTTGCCCGTGCTCATTGCAATCTTAAAAGCCACAGGGCAGTTAAAGTGCAATACGGAATCGCGCGCATTTATCGGCGAGCTGTCTTTAAGCGGCGAGGTGCGCCGTATCAACGGCGTTCTGCCGATGGTCATTCAGGCGCGCAAAGCAGGCTTCCGTGAAATTTATATCCCCCGTAAAAATCTTGCTGAGGGCGCAGTGGTCGAAGGCATTTCGGTATTCCCCGTGCAAACCGTGTCGGAATTGCTGGCGCATCTGCGGGAGGAAGCACCGCTCTCCCCCGTCACCGCCAAGGATTACAGCGAATACACGCTTCCCGCGGATTTGCCCGATTTTGCAGACGTAAAGGGGCAGTACGAAGCCAAACGCGCGTTAGAGGTTGCCGCCGCAGGCGGACACAACGTGATGATGATCGGGCCGCCCGGCTCGGGCAAAAGTATGCTTGCCAAGCGCATCCCCTCAATTCTCCCCGATATGACCTTTGACGAGGCGTTGGAAACCACAAATATTTATTCCGTAGCAGGCGCACTGCCGCCTGAAATTTCCTTAATTCGCGCGCGTCCGTTCCGTTCGCCGCACCACACGGTTTCCCCTGCGGGTCTTTCGGGCGGCGGCACTGTACCGCGCCCCGGCGAAATCTCTTTGGCGCACAACGGTGTACTGTTTTTAGATGAACTGCCCGAATTTTCACGAACGGCAATGGAGATTATGCGTCAGCCGATTGAAGACGGCAGAATCACCATCGCACGCGTCGCGGCGACATTTTCCTATCCGTGCTCGGTGATGCTTGTGTGCGCGATGAATCCGTGTCCGTGTGGATTTTTCGGACATCCGACGCGCAAATGCACCTGCCCTGCGGGCGCGCCGCAGCGGTATCTGTCACGCGTGTCGGGGCCGCTTTTAGACCGATTGGATATTCACATTGAAGTCCCGCCCGTGGATTTTGACGATTTGTCGAAAACCGCGAAGGAAGAATCCTCCGCAGATATCAAAGCGAGGGTGGACAAAGCCCGCGCCATACAGCAGGAACGGTTAAAGGACACAGGCATTTCGTGCAACGCCAAAATGGATGCGGCGCTCACAAGAAAATTCTGCACACCGACTCCTGCCGCTTCGGCGCTTCTCAAAAATGCCTTTGAAAAACTGGGGCTTTCCGCGCGTGCATACGACAAGGTTTTGCGCGTCGCACGCACAATTGCCGATTTGGACGGCAAAGCGCAAATCGATGTACCGCACGTTGCCGAGGCTGTGCAGTACCGCTCCCTTGACCGCAAGTTTTGGAAGGGATAACGACACAAAGCCATAAAAAAAGCAGCTGAAAGCTTTATGCCTTCAACTGCTTTTCTTCTGTTAAAAATTTCTGTATCGGTTTCCATTTCCACACGCCGTAACCGAGTACCGCGCCGAATGCATTTAAAATGAAATCGTCTATATCAAAAATGCCGATTTGTAAAATCAGCTGTAAAGATTCTACCGCCAATACAATCAAAAACACGGTCAGCATAGTCTTCCAAAGCCTGCGCAGTTTTGGGAATACAGCGGGAAGCAAAAAGCCGAGCGGTGTAAACAGAAAAATATTGCCCGCCAAATTGATAAAGACCGTTTTTAAATTGATTGTGCCCGTGCCGATGCTTTTTATATAATTCGCAACCGTCAAAAACGGAATGAAATTCACCGAACGCCGTACATATTCGAGCAAAGGCATATCGTACAGTCTCCCTCGTCCGTTAAACAGCCAGATGTACAACAGCACCACGCTATAGAGGGTGAACACAACGCCTATAAATATTCTCTTCTTTTTCATATGCCGACACCTTACAAGTTACACATCGGACTGCGCCGCCCATTTTTTACACTGCTCGATTCTGGCACCGTGCGGCGTATCCCCGTGTTCGGGGTCGCAGGAATACTGTGTCAGCAAATCACAGGGAATGTTCGGGCATTCACCGCAATGCACAAAGCCTTTTTCCTGACAGCACGCGGCAACCGGGCATTCCCCGTGAAAAGGATGCCCGTTGGTTGCAATGCATCCGCCGCAGTTGCAGTCCTTTACAAACGAACAACCGTCACATCTTAAACCGCATCTTGTATCAATCATATTGAATCCTCCGCAATCTGCTCTTTTTCTCTTTTATTCTATCGGTATCTCCGAAAAAAGTCAATAAAAACAGCCTTGCAACGCACCCGAAAGTTCGCTATACTATATGAAAACAAATACAAAATACGGCGGTGAAACTATGATTGGCAGAATCCATTCCTTTCAAAGTATGGGTACGGTAGACGGCCCCGGTGTGCGCAGTGTGGTATTTTTACAGGGCTGTCCGCTTCGCTGTCCGTATTGCCACAATCCCGACACCTGGGACAGAAACGGCGGCACTGACCGGGAAGCGAAAGATATTTTTGAAACCGTACAGCGGTACAAGCCCTATTTCGGTGAAAACGGCGGCGTGACGGTTTCGGGCGGCGAGCCGCTGTTGCAGGCAGAATTTGTCACGGAGCTGTTCACGCTTTGCAAAGCAGACGGCATCTCCACCGCGCTGGATACCTCGGGCATTCGGCTGGACGAGTCCGTTAAAAAACTGCTTGCCGTCACCGATATCGTCTTATTAGATATCAAGTTTCCCGATACGGAACGCTATCAAAAATATATCGGCGTGCCGCTTGAGAACGTAAAAACGTTCTTAGACTATTTGGAGATACAGCATAAGCGCGTGATTGTACGGCAGGTTATAACCCCCACCGTAAACGACGCGCCGCAGGATATTGCGGCATTGGGCGCGCTTTGTGCACAGTACCCGTGCATCGAAAAAATTGAGCTTTTGCCGTTTTTAAAGCTGTGCGCAGAAAAATACGACGCAATGGGCATCGAATTTCCCTTTGGGAAATATGAAGCTGCGAACGCCGAACAAGTGGCAGCTTTGGCAAAGTATTTGTGATTCCCAAATTGTACGGGTCGCACAAACCTGTCATTTTGAGCCGCAGGCGAAGAATCTCACGCAGAACAGAGTAAATTCTTTACACGCGTAGGGACGGACATCCTTGTCCGTCCGCAGGCGAACGCAGTTCGCCCCTACGACCTGTAGGGAACGACCTCTGTGTCGTTCCGCAGAAGTTGCATTAAATTCCGACGGGCGCTTCGTGAAGCGCCCCTACGCAGATTGTGCGTACCCATTGGTTTTGCGAAAAATCGGGCTTTGCTCGGGCGGGCGTGGAAACCCGCCCCTACGGTTTGTGTGTTGTTTTACCACATACCGTAGGGACAGCCCAGGCTCGCTGTCCGCGGGCGAACGCAGTTCACCCCTACGGGGTTGCGCACAACCGTTGGGTTTATGCAAAATCCGACCGTGCTCGGGGCGCCGTGGTCGTCGCCCCCTACGGGGTTTGTGGCCACCGTTGAGTTTGCACAGAATTTAACAGGCGCGCAATGCACGCCCCTACAGGTGTAGGGAACGACCTCTGTGTCGTTCCGCAGAAGTTGCATTAAATTCTGGCGGGCGCTTCGTGAAGCGCCCCTACGAAATTGTGCGTGATTTTACCACGCATCGTAGGGACAGCCCAGGCTCGCTGTCCGCGGGCGCGCAATGCGCGCCCCTACAAACTGCCAATGAAATTCCTTTTTTCTGTTATTGATTCACCTTACAGAATTTGGTATACTATATGTAATGACAAACCAAAAAGGAGTTTACGATATGAAACAATTGGAAGCACCGAAGCAGGGCGAAGAAATCGCTGTATTCAAAACCTCTATGGGCGACATCAAAGTGCGTCTGTTCCCCGAGGCCGCGCCCAAAGCGGTCGAGAACTTTAAAACACACGCAAAAAACGGCTATTACAATGGGTTGATTTTCCACCGCGTCATTAACGATTTTATGATTCAGGGCGGCGACCCCACAGGTTCAGGTATGGGCGGTGAAAGCATTTGGGGCGAAAGCTTCCGGGATGAGTTCAGCCCCGAATTTCACAACCTGCGCGGCGCGCTTTCCATGGCGAATGCAGGTCCGAACACCAACGGCAGTCAATTCTTCATTGTACAGGCTAAAACCGTTTCCGACGATATGCTGGAACAGCTGGAAGCCGCTTCGGAAGAGCTTTTCCCCACGGAATGCGTGCGGGCCTATGAAGCAGAGGGCGGCACACCGTGGCTCGACTACAAGCACACCGTATTCGGACAGGTGTTCGAGGGGATGGACGTTGTGGACGCAATTGCAGGCGTAAAAGTCGATTTCTTCCAAAACAAACCGCTTACGGATGTTGTGATGGAATCCGTTGAAATCACAACTGTATAATAGGCTACAGAAGCGGGGCGCGGGCTTTTGCACCGCCCCGCGTTTTAAGTATTTATGAAAAAAACACAATCCAAATGGCGGCGGCGCGATTTTATTTTGTTGGGTGCGGCAGTCGTGCTTTGCATCGTATTCAGTCTTTGGCAGAACAACGCGCTGACCGTCACAAATTATAGGATGGAAAGTAATAAGCCATTGCCGCAGGACGGACTGCGAATTGTGCAGCTTTCCGATTTGCATAACAAATGGTTCGGAAACGGGCAGAAGCGGTTGCTTACAGAACTCCGTGCACAAAGCCCCGACCTCATTGTATGCACAGGCGATATGGTGGATTCCCGCCGCACAGAGTTTGCACCCGCATTTGTGCTTGCCGAAGCGCTTACGGAGATTGCCCCAACCTATTATGTTTCCGGAAACCACGAGCTTCGCCTTTCCAACGAAATGCGCAATGCGCTTTATGACGGACTCTCCGCGCGCGGGGTAATTCTTCTGCTGAACCGAACAGATACGCTTACGGTGCGCGGCTGTACAGTTACCCTGATTGGACTGGACGACCGCAATTTAGAGGATGATACTCTGTCGCAGATTGCCGATTCCTTACCGACCGAAAGCATCCGCATTCTTTTGGCACACGAGCCGCAGGCATTTTCACACTATGCGGCGTATGCAGATGTTGTTTTTTCAGGTCATACGCACGGCGGGCAGATTCGGTTGCCGTTTGTGGGCGGTCTTGCCGCGCCTGACCAAGGGTTGTTCCCGAAATACGATGCAGGCGAGTTTCAAGAGGGCGAATCCACAATGTTCATCAGCCGAGGTCTTGGCAACAGCCTGTTTCCGATTCGGGTATTCAACCGCCCGGAGCTGGTCACAGTCACAATACAAAATCCCATTACGGAGGAATAAAAAATGTTGTTTTCCGATATTACTGTTTTAGACGAGCAATTTTGCTGTCAGCCGCATCAATACGTTGCCACAAAGGACAGCAAAATCGTTTATATAGGCAAGGAAAAGCCCGAGGGCGATTTCGGAGAATGCTATGACGGGCACAACCGACTGCTGATGAGCGGACTTGTCAACGCGCATTCGCACGCCGCCATGACGCTTTTGCGCGGCTATGCGGAGAATCTGCCGCTTGACCGTTGGCTGAACGAGCGCGTATTCCCGTTTGAGGATAAAATTCAAAACGAGGATGCGTACTACAGCACGATGCTCGCGGTAGCTGAAATGCTCCGCACAGGCACAACCTCGTTTACCGATATGTATTTCTTTTCGGAACATGTCATCAAAGCGGTCGGCGAAAGCGGCATCAAATGCAATTTCAGCCGTGCCATTACAAGCTTTTCGGACTGCGATATTTCGGGAATCCCAAGCTTTCAGGAAAGCGAGTCGCTCGTGAAAACCTATCACAACGCGTTTGACGGGCGGTTAAAAATCGATATGAGCCTGCACGCGGAATACACCAATCGCCGCACGGTGATGGAGCAGTTCGCCGAAAGCGTGAAAGCGCACAATTTACGTGCGCACGTGCATCTTTCCGAAACCGAAAAGGAGCACGAGGAATGTAAACAGCGGCACGGCGGACTGACGCCGACCGAACTCTTCCAAGCGTGCGGCGTGTTCGATGTGCCGACCACAGCGGCGCACTGCGTTTGGGTGACGGAACGCGATATGGACATTCTCAAAGAAAAGGACGTAACTGTTGCAACCAATCCCGCAAGCAATCTGAAGCTTGGGAGCGGCGTCTGCAACACTGCGGCGTTGCTCGGAAAGGGCGTAAATGTTGCACTCGGCACGGATTCCGTCGCCTCGAACAACAATTTGGATATGTTTCGCGAAATGTATCTCTGCGCGTTACTGCCGAAGGGCTTCCACCGCCGTCCCGATATTGTTTCGGAGCGTGATGTGCTGAAAATGGCGACGCAAAACGGCTATTCTGCGCAGGGGCGCACGGACTGCGGCACAGTCAAGGTCGGCAATCGCGCGGACTTGATTGTCGTGGATTTAGACACCGTGCATATGTGCCCCCACAACGATACGGTCAACAACCTCGTCTATGCCGCAAGCGGCGAGGATGTCCTGCTCACGATGGTGGACGGCAAGGTACTGTATAAAGACGGTACATACACAACCATCGATATTGAAAAAGTCAAGCGCGAAGTCGAACTGCGCACAAAAAGAATCCAAAACGAGGTGAACGGCAATGCGTAAAACCGCAGACGAATACGCGAAGCTTATACGGGAAAAAATCGGATTTTCGCCGAAAATCGGTATTGTGTTGGGGTCGGGGCTCGGCGATTTGGGCGAAAAAATTGAGAATCCCGTCTTTGTGGACTACAACACCTTAGAGGGATTCCCTGTTTCCACCGCACCCGGGCACAAAGGGCGGTTTATTGCGGGCGTGCTTTCGGGCAAGCAGGTCATTTGTATGCAAGGCAGACTCCATTTTTACGAGGGCTACAATATGGCGGACATTCTCCTGCCCGTTCGCACTATGCGGCGGCTCGGCGTGGAAATTTTGATTCTCACCAATGCGGCAGGCGGTATCAATACGGCATTTGCCGTCGGCGACATTATGCTGATAGAGGATCATATCAATTTTATGGGCAGAAACCCGCTGGTCGGGCAAAACGATGACGCCTTCGGCTGCCGTTTTCCCGATATGAGTTATGCTTATAATCCCGAATTGCGCGCCTTAGCAGAGCAATGCGCAGAGGAAACAGATATTGATATCTGTAAAGGCGTTTACCTTGCCTGCTCGGGGCCGAGCTATGAAACGCCCGCCGAGATTCGTGCCTTCCGCACACTCGGCGCAGACGCGGTGGGGATGTCCACCGTGCCCGAGGTCATTGCCGCAAACCATTGCGGGATGCGGGTTCTGGCGTTTTCGCTGATTTCCAATATGGCGGCGGGCATTCTGCCGCAGCCTTTGACAGAAGAGGAAGTCCTCGAAGCCGGACGCCGAAAAGGCGCAGAAATGCAAAAATTGATTTGCGAAATTATAAAGAAACTATAAGACTTTGCGTGTATCGAGATTTCTCTCCCTCGTCAGAGGGAGGAAACAAGGTTTTTCTACAGTTTAAAATTGTAAAGTTTTTTAACTTTACTGATTTGAGGAAATTCTATGTATAATATGCACGGCGAAACGGTTCATTTTGATACAGAAAATAACCGTTTACGGCTGATTGACCAAACCAAACTGCCGCAAAGCACGGTTATTTTATCTCTGCACACGGCAGAAGAAATCTATACGGCGATTGCACGCTTACAGGTGCGCGGTGCACCCGCCATCGGTGTGGCGGCGGCAATCGGGCTGGCGGTTTTGGCGAACGAAAGCCGCACCGAAACACTTGCGGAATTTGAAAAAGAGTTCGAGACAAACGCCGCATATCTTGTATCCGCACGCCCGACGGCAGTCAATTTACCGTGGGCAGTCGGGGAAATGCAAAAAGCATTCGCGGAGAACCGGCAGAAATCCGTATCGGAAGTGAAAGATGCGCTCACACGCCGCGCGTTGGAGCTGCATACGGCAGATACAGACGTTTGCCGCCGCATCGGGGAATACGGTGCGCCGCTTCTCAAGAACTGCCGTGCGGTACTCACCCACTGCAACGCGGGACGCCTTGCCGCCGTCAAATACGGAACGGCGCTCGCGCCCATCTATATCGCGAAAGAACAGGGACATACCGTTTCGGTGTACGCCGACGAAACCCGTCCTTTGTTGCAGGGCGCACGGCTGACAGCGTATGAATTGCAGGCGGCAGGCATTGACGTGACAGCAATCTGCGACAATATGGCTTCCTACGTAATGCAGAATAAACTCGTTGACGCGGTACTGGTCGGCTGTGACCGTGTGGCAAAAAACGGCGATACGGCAAATAAAATCGGCACTTCGGGCGTAGCGGTGCTCGCAAAGCATTACGGGATTCCGTTTTACGTCTGCGCGCCGTATTCTACGATTGATTTTTCGATTTCGTGCGGCGCAGAAATTCCGATTGAACAACGCGACGGTGCGGAAATCGGTGAAATGTGGTACAGCCGCCCGATGCTCCCCAAAGGTGTGCACACCTTAAATCCCGCATTTGACGTCACCGACCACAGCCTCATTACGGCATTCATCACCGAAAAAGGCGTACTGCAGCCGTCAGAGTTTTAAGGCTCCCCTCACCCACGCACGCCTTCAATATGAATGTATCTTGCTTTCATATAAAAATAGCTGTCTAACGGGCGGTCAAAGCAATCGTCTGTATGCGCCGCGACGGTGATTCCGTTTTTCACGGACACCGCAAGCAATGTGTGCGCCCATTCCGCGCCGAAATTCAACTGTACCAAATCCCCCGGCTCCACCTCTTCTGCTGTACACACGGTGCCGTACGGCCCTGTGCTCTTGTTTTCCGTTAAAAATTTGTACAGCGGCCCGACACCTGTCCAAGCGGGCGCACGGTTATTCAAATCGGTATAATACCAGCCAAAGGTTCTGCGGTACTGCATTTTTGCACCGCCTGCCGCCAAGCACTGCGAAATAAAATTGGTGCAGTCCCCGCCCATTGCGTCAAAGTTGTCATAAGCGGGATTGCGTGAATACGCCCACCGCTCGGCATAGCGCACGGCACGCGTGCGATTGTAAAATGCCATATGCGCACGCCCCCTTCAGCCCTGCCGAAACAGTGTTTCCAAGGGATTTTTCTTTTTCTGGCAGGATTTGCAGACATCCGGGCAATCAAAGCGCACCAGAATCGTATCGTCGCCGATGACCTCAATTTCCTCCCAGCAAATACGGATGTCCTCCGTCCTGCCGCCGAGCCCGAAGCATTTTGATTTTCCGAATACAATAATCGCAACCAAGCGCCCCGTGCAGGTGTCAATCTCGACATCGCACACACAGCCGAGCCGACAGCCGTCTTTTAAATTGATAATCTCCTTTTCGCGCAAATCCGTTACACAGCAATTCATAACGAACACCTCCGAAACAGTATATGCGCGCCGATTTGGATTCTTTCATATTCACTTTTTATTCATTTTTAATTCACAAATTATTCATAATTAGACTGCGTGATTATGATAAACTAAAATATAACAATTTTCTTAGGGGGAAAGATCTATGAATCTACAAAAAATCATTGACAAAAAGGATGCCGCCGCGCAGTATATGTTAGATGAAATTACATACATCTGCAAAAATTTTGAAAAGCGCGACCCCGGCTCCAAGGGTGAACAGCAGGCGTGCGAGTATATGGCGGAAGTCCTGAAAAAGGACTGCGGCTGTGACCGTGCCGATGTAGAATCCTTTAAAGAAAATCCCGGTTCTTTCTTCGGCTGGATTTACTTCACCATCACATTCGTTTTGCTTGCGATTCCGCTGTTTTTCGTGTTCCCGCTGGCTTCCATCTTGCTGATTTTGGCAGGTCTGTTCATTGTCTTTATGCAGTTCGGTCTTTACAAAAAGCTGATTGACCGCTGCTTCCCCGAAAAGACGGGGCACAATGTGACCGCCGTCAAAAAATGCACAGGCGAAGTGAAACGCCGTATTTTCTTCAACGGCCACCCCGACGCGGCTTGGGAATGGCCCGTCAACTATAAGCTCGGCGGCGTCGGCTTTGAAGGGCACGCAGTGCTCTGCGGCATCGGTGCGATTTATTATCTCGTCATTTCCATTATCTCCATCGTGCAGAGGGGCGGCGTGTCTTTCGGTATGATGGACACAGGCTCCCTGCTCTTTAAGCTGGCACTCGGCGGTCTGGTGTTCGTGCCGTTCTTAGTCGGTCTTTATTGGATGTGGAACAAAAACCGCATTGTGGACGGTGCAAACGATAACCTTTCGGGCTGCTATATGGGCATTGCCATTCTCAAGGCATTGCAGGACGAAGGCATCGAATTTGAAAATACCGAAATCGGCGTAATCCTTTCGGGCTCTGAGGAAGCAGGCTTGCGCGGTGCAAAAGCCTGGTGCGAACAGCATAAAGGTGAGTTTGACGATGTGCCGACATTCATCTTCTCCTATGACACGATTCACGACCCGAAATATTTGATGACCAACTACCGCGATTTGAACGGTACGGTAAAAGCGGACAAGGACGTTTCCGATTTGTTTATGGAAGCATCTAAGGAAGTCGGTATTCCCTGTAAAAAGGGTTGGGTTCCGCCCCTCGGCGGTGCAACGGATTCTGCCGCATTTGCACAGGCAGGCTTCCGCGCAACAGGCGTGACAGGTTTAAACCACAAGCTGGAAGATTATTACCACACCCGTCGCGACACCTACGACAATATGAATTTAGAGGGCTTGGCGGGCTGCTTCGCCGTCAGCGTAAAAGCACTCGAAATGTTCGACAACGGCGCAAAGCAGTAAATCCTATAAAAAAGGCACCTGTTCTCTCAAAGGGCAGGTGCCTTTTTTATTTGCGACTTTTTGCGTCAAAATGCGTAAAATTGCATTTTCATACAAATTCTGCTATAATAAGTTTATTCTATGCTCGGAGGCAATGTATGGAAACGATTTTACTGCATCCCCCCATGTTAGAGGGCTTGGAATTCCAAAAGCTTCGGCAAAATCCCGATCGCGGCTGGCGATTGGAAACCTATCTGACCTTGGGCAGCAATACAGTTATGTTTAAGCCGGGTGAAACACCGCTCGGTTTTTTAGATACACAGCGGGAGCTGTATCGCGACACACCTGTTTCGCTGGTGCAATTCTATGTATATCTTACGGAATACTGCTCGAAGCCCTTAGACAGTAAGGCGTTCGGACAGCTCCGTGCCTATTTGGAGGCTCTGCGCGAGCGCAAAATGCGTGCTGTTTTGCGGTTTGCCTATGAATTTGAAACCGACCGCAAAACAGGTCCGACCTCTTACCGCATTTATAAGCATTTAAAACAAATCCGCCAATGGTTTGCCGAAAATGAAGCTTTGGTGCGCCAAACGGTTGCCGTTGTGCAAGCAGGCATCATCGGTGTTTGGGGCGAATGGCATACAGCGCGTTTCCCGCACAATCAGAAAAAGGTGCTTCTGAAAATTTGCGATGCCGTCCCCGCCTATTTACCGATACAGGTACGTATGCAGGTATTCAAGGATAAAATACGTGAATTGCCGCAGGCAAAGCGCGTCGGATATCACGATGATTTCTTAGTCGGCGCCTACCACAAGTGGAATGCCCCGGCAGGCGCACCGAATACCGCGGCGTTTGAGGCTTTTGCGGAAGAATCTAAATACACCTATAACGACGGTGAAATGCCCTGGGGCAGAGATAAAACGCATCAGGACGGTTTTATTGACGGACAGGAAATGATGACCGCCTGTGCGCAGAGAAGCCTTTCCACACTGAGCCTCGTGCACAATTATATGGAAGAAAACGGGCAGTATAATGCTGTGCGCTGGCAGAATGAAATGCTCACGGCTGTGCGCGTGCGGGAGCTCGGCTGTCCTTGCGCGAGTGCATACTTCACCGCAAACGGTACAGCATTGGAACGCTCGGTGTTTGATTATCTGACCGACCATTTGGGCTATCAAATCGCTGTGCGTGAAATTTCCGTTGTGCAAACGGAAGACCGTGTACAGGCTGTGACTGTGAAGCTCTCCAACAGCGGATTTGCACTGCCGTACGGATTCACAAAATTGCAATTGCACTTGCGCTGTCCTGACGGAAACGAACAAGTGTATTCGTTCGCAGACTTCACGCCGGAAAAACTCACAGGCGGAAAAACGGCAAGCTTTTCTGTACAGTGTGACTGCCCGAGACCCGAAAAAATCGGGATATCCCTGCAAAAAGAAAGCAGTAAGGCAACCGTCCGCTTCGCCAACCGCGGCGAATATCAAAACGGCGTTCAATATTTTTGCGCAAAAAATCCGCTCTAAACCAAAGCTTATGGCGGGAGAAGACTCTCGCCGTTCAGACTGTAGAAAAACCTTTTTCCTCCCGTCTTCGGAGGGAGGTGGCACGCGCTTTGCGCGTGACGGAGGGAGAGAAAAGCTTGATAAACTAAG
The DNA here is from genome assembly GCA_021769885.1 of Bacillota bacterium. Taxonomy (GTDB): domain Bacteria; phylum Bacillota; class Clostridia; order Oscillospirales; family Acutalibacteraceae; genus Fimenecus. Next base: position 56,932 of record JAETSA010000014.1, read on the forward strand.
CTTTTTAACTACCCCTCAGTCGGCTCGCTGTCCGTTTTCCCCACAGCACAAGGTAAATCGGATTCGCGCGTAGGGGCGGCGTTCTCGCCTGCCAGCTCGGTCGGTGCTTCTAAGCTTCGCTTAGAGGTGTCCACTGGACACCCGCACCCTCAGCCGCCCGCGGGACGATGTGGGCATCGTCCCCTACGGGGTGTGCGTCACCGTTGGGTTTGTGTGAAATCCGCCCTACGATTTTGCAATCTGATTCAGCTGACTGTTGAGAGCGAGCAATTCTTCTTTGGTTAAGCTGATGCCTGCCGTACCGAGCAAATTGGTCAGACGCAGGACGGTGAAACCGCCGAGCATTTTGAGCATATCCGCCCCTACGGTAAATCCCGCGATTTTTTCGCCTTTGCCTTGGCGGTTCAATTTCCCGACCAATGCGGTAAACAGCTGTTTGCCTGCGTCCGTTTCTAAAATATCGCTTAATTTATCATTTAAAGAAAAATACCCCTCGGGTGCGGTGATGTCAAACCAATTGAGCACCGCGCCTTTTTCTTTCAGGCGGTATTTTTCGGGGAATACATCGACCTTTTGCAGAACGCACTCGTCGGTTTGTGTCCCTGCAACGGCTTTCAAATGTGATTCGCCGATGTTCGGCACATCAAAATAAAAGAAATGCTCTCGACTGGTTTGTTGCCCTAAGCTTTCCCCGTTTCGAAACAGCTCCACCGTCGGTAAATTCGAATACACGGTGACTTTGGTCACCTCCTCTGCACGTTCTTTATAACGTTTCCCGCAGATATGCACAAACGGCTCGTCAGACAGCCACGCTTTGTACGCATAAAACGCATCTTTTTTATACTTTCGGTCAAAGGTGACAAGTCCTTTGTGATTTTGTCCGTTTTCGCCGCCCTCGTTGCGCGCATCTGCACCGAAATCAAACATATTCCACACGTGTGTCGCCCACAAATACGGTCTTGTGAACAGCTGTTTAATCAGCTCTTCGTGGTAATGCGCCTGATATTCCTCGGTATAATCGCCCTGCACGGGGTCGGAGGTATGCCAATCTAATCCCTCGCAGCCGTATTCGCTCACGCCGATGGGCAAATCGGGAAAGGTTTCGTGAAAACGGTCGAGCCACGGACCGTTCATCGCCGTATCACCGCCGTACCAACCGAAATAATGGTTATAGGAAACGGCATCGGGAATTTTTAGATACGGGTCGTGTATATCGCACATCGACACGGCGGCAACCACTGTCGGGCGCGTCGGGTCTAATTCGTGCGCCAAAGCATTTAACTGTTTATGCGTTTCCAGCAAATCCGCATCCGAGCCGTTCATCGTGATTTCATTGGAAAGCCCCCAAACCGCGATACTCGGATGATTATAATTCTGTACAATCAACTCGCGCAGCTGTGCTTCGGCGTTTTTGCTTGCCTGCGGCTCGTGCTTCGAAATATACGGAATCTCCGCCCAAACCACCAGCCCCCGTTCATCACAAAGGTCGTAAAAGTATTGGTCGTGCTGATAATGCGCCAAACGGACGGTGGTCGCACCCAGTTCGCAAATCAAATCCATATCTTCTCGGTGATGCTCGAGGGAGAGCGCATTGCCGATGCCGAGGCGATCCTGATGGCGGGAAACGCCGCGCAGCGGATACGCTTTGCCGTTTAGCATAAATCCTTTTTCGGGGTCGATGCAAAATGTTCTACAGCCGAATCGGGCAGATACACGGTCAAGCACCGCACCGCTTTCCCGCAATTCGGCGTACGCTGTGTAAAGGTACGGGTCTTTTCGCCCCCGCCAAAGGCGGACGTTCGGAATTTCCAAGGTCACCTGCGAGCAGTCCGCGTTGAGAACCGCTTCGGCAACCGTATTGCCGTCTTTGTCCTGCACACCGTAAAAAAGGGACTGTCCCCTTTTTACGGAATTTAAAAACACCTGCACGCGCACCTGCGCACTTTCGCCCTGCACCATAGGGGTCACGGCAATGCCGCTGCCGCCGTAATATTCGAGGTCAAAATGCGAATCGCTAACAGCAATCAAATGCACATCGCGGTACAGTCCCCCGTAAAAGGTAAAGTCCGCCATTTGCGGATACACCGTTTCATTTTCGCTGTTATCCACAGCGACGACCAGCAGATTTTCTTCCTGCAAAACTTTAGGAAGCTCCACACGCCACGTGGAATAGCCGCCGTCGTGACCGCCGATGCATTCGCCGTTCCAATACACCTGCGCCGACGAATTTGCACCGCAAAACTCCAAATAATACCGCTCCGCTTCGGGCAGTTTGGATTTTAAAATCCGCTTCGCATAATAACAAGTGCCGCGGTAATAATCATTGCCGCCGTCCTGCCCGTCAATCTCATTCCACGTATGCGGCAGGTTTACAAACACCCAATTTTTCGGGAATGTCTTTGGAAGCTCCCTGCTCTCTTTCGAAAATGCCCATTTGTGATTCAAATTGATGATTTGTCTCATAAAAAACCTCCGTAATCCGTTCAGTTATTTGCGTTCCCGTGTTTTCGGCGCAGTGCCTCGACATTCTCGTCTACCTGCTTTTTGTGGAGAGGGTACCAAAACCACAATACCAGAGCGAGCAAAGTAAATCCGACCGCAGGCACAAGTGTCGAAATATTGTATATACCCCGCAAGACACGTTCTGTCTGCACAACGCCCTGCTGTGCGGCGGCGGTATTATAACCGATGGCAGTCAAAAGCCAGCCGACCATACCTGCCGCGACAGCCTGCCCCAGCTTGCGGGCAAAAGAATACATCGCATATACCGAACCGTCCTCGCGGATGCCGTTTTTCAGTTCCGAATAATCAATCACATCGGTAATCAGTGCCCAGGATACCATCGAAAATATGCCGAGCCCGAACCAGCAAAGCATTTGCAGTCCCACATAGACCCAAACATTTTCGGGGCGGAGCACAAACATCAGGACGCACACTGCCGCCGCAAACAGATTGGAGCCCACGCTGACCTCTGCTTTGCCGATTTTTTTGGCAAGCGGCTTTGCGACAAAGGCGGCAACGGTCATCCCGACCATCATCATCACGGTGGACACAGACTGCGCAGACGCATCGTTATAGTAATCGGGAAAAACATAGCCTGCCATATTCTGCATCGTCAGCTGCGCCAACAGCATCACAACCGAGGCGGCGATAATCGAAATCAGCGCGCGGTTATGCACGGCGTTTTTCAGCATTTTTCCCACCGAATTATTCCGAAATACATCTTCTTCCTCCCGCGGGCGCACGCGTTCCGTGACCAGCGCGTAACAGAGCAGATAGCAAAGAATGGCAAGCACCGAAAAAACCCCCGCCGCGAGTGTCACCCGACTGCCGACCAGCACTTCTTTTCCTGTTTCGGCGCTTTTTTCATATGCAATCAGCGGCAACCCAACGCCAATCACCGCCCCCGCGAGCATACCGCCCATCGTGCGGAACGTGGAAAGCGACTGACGGTCGCCGGGGTCGCTCGAAATCGCCGACGCCATAGACCCGTACGGAATATTGATAGACGTATAAAATACCGATCCCCACAAAATATAAGTGACAAACAGATATCCGATTTTCAGCCACTGCGGTGCAGCCGACAGTGCGCTTTGGTATATCAAAAAAGACGATACCGCCACAGGACCGCACATCCGTAAAATCCACGGCTTGAATTTCCCGTTTTTGTTGCCCTTGTGCCGATCACAGATTCTGCCCATCGTGACGTCTGTAAACGCATCGGTAAAACGTGCAATCATCATAATCGTGCCAACTACGCCCGCGCTCACACCCATAACATCGGTATAAAATTTCATCAAAATCATGGTAGACAAAATAAAGGTGAAATCGTTTCCGAAATCGCCGAACAAATAGCCCAGCTTGTCGCGCAGTCCGAACGGGCGTATTGCCTGCCTCTTCATAAACTCAGTCCTCTCTGTATTTTCGAAATACTGCAAACAGTATTCCCCGAACGGGAAGCAAATATTTGCTTGACAAATATGTACGGATTTGATATTCTTTATACATAGATACTAAATGTATAAAGGTACTCGAGGTATATTGGCAGAAAGGAGTTTACAAAATGCGCATCAGCAAAGAGCTTGCCAAAGGCAGTACGGGGCTTTTGGTGTTGGGCGTACTTTCCAAGCACGAAATGTACGGCTATCAGATTATTAAAACCGTAGAATTGATGAGCGAAAACGTGTTTCAAATGAATGAGGGCACACTCTATCCGATTTTGCATTCGCTCGAAAAAGAGGAATTTTTAACCGCGCATTGGGCGGAAAACGAGGAAACGGGGCGTCGGCGGAAATACTATAAAATCACCGAAAAGGGACTGAAAGAGCTTGCCGCGCAAAAACAGGAATGGGACACTTACCAAACTGCGGTCAACCGTGTGCTCGGGAATGCGCAAACGAGCCTCGCCTGACGCTTGATTGTTTCGGAAGGGGGAAACAATATGGAATCGCGCTTTCAGGAATACATAGACTACGTCTGCGGCGGCATTCGAAGCAAACGCACGCGTGCGGACGTTTCGGACGAGCTGCTTTCACATTTGGAAGCACGCTATGAACAAAACCGTGCGGTCGGATTGGAGGAGGAAGCCGCTCAGGCTGAGGCTGTGGCGCATATGGGTTCGCGCAAGGCGCTTCGCAAAACATTTTCGAAGCTGTATCCGTTTTCTGCTGTTGACTATATGCGCGCTGCTCTGAATTTTTTCATGGTCGGGCTTCTGTTCACGCATATACACATAGATTTCTTTGTCGGGTCGGAACAGATCACCGTATTCGTCGGACAGCTTCTGATCTTATTTGCGTTGTTCAAATTATACACGGCAGACCGCCGTATTCGAACAGCGTTGATTTTGTATCCGCTGTATCTGTTGGGAAACACGGCTTGTGCCTGGATTGCCTACTACTATATACCCGTGCCGCCGCACCTGCGGCTTCTGCAAATTCTCACCGTCTGTCTGCTTGCCTCGGCATACGGCTTCTTCTTCGCGGGACTGCATCGGCTTTGCCGTCAAAATCCCGTAGAGAACACAAAAGACCCGCATTTGCTGTTCTGCGGTATAACCACGGTCGGGATACAGCTGTTTTTTATCGTAATTCTTGCCTGCACGGGCGCCGACAGCAAAATCGAGCTCGGCGGGTTCGGGTATATTTTGCTTGCCGCGGTACTGATTGTTTTGGCGGGTATGCAGCGCGCCAAAAAGCGATTGTGCCATACGGATTCGCCGTTTCTCCTGCGCAAACCCTTACAAACATACGGCAAGCTGTGTTACGCACTGCTTTCTGTGCTTCTGCTGGTGGTTCTGCCCCTCGGCAGTATGTGCCACGCCGCTATGCGTCCGCCCAAAGCGGCGCTGTATGTGCAAAATGACATCGAAACTGCCGAGGCGGATATCCGCGAAGCGCGGGAAAATATGCTGCGACTCGGCTTTCCCGAAGTATATATAAAGGATTTGCCCGACAGTGAAATTCTAAACTACAGGCACGCAACCTTTATGACGGTTTGCCGAGAAGAAGCCGTCGCGCGTGCGGCGGAAGAAAATCCAACCGTCACGCAGGTGCACACCTATGCGTTTTTCTTCCCGAAGGAAGCCACAAAAACCGAGCGGTCTGCTTTGCGTATGCTGTATGTGCTGGAGAATTTTGACGCGCAGTCCTTTCACGGGCGGGACGGCTTTTACTTTCAATTCTCAGGAGATGAATTTTGGGCATATACGCCGTCTGTGCGGGAAATCGAGGGTCTGTCCGCATTTTTCAGCCTGATTTTGGCGGACTGTGACGGCGAAACCGTATCCGCCGCACCGCTGTACACCGTGCCGTATCAGGATGCGGACGGTATGCCGAAAGCTTACACGGGCTGTGAGTTTACATTCCCCCGCAAAGCGGTAAACCGCCGCGCCTATTTTGCCGATACCGCACAGTTTCGGTCGGATACGGAACAGCTTTTGAATTACGATTCAGGATATGTAGCCGCCGTTTCTTATCACAAAAAAGCACCGTTTTATTTACTGCATACCAATACACTGCAAATGTCCGAACAGAAATTTTCCGCCGATATGTATTCTCTGCTGTTTCAGCCGAGCGACCCAACCGTAGAGCAGCGCAATGAGGACTGTCTTGTGCAGAATGCAGACGGCTCGCCGGAAAGAATGCAATAGGAGTGCCTTATGGAAAAGAAAATATTTTCGGAATACATAGACTACGTCTGCGGCGGCATTCGAAGTAAACGCACGCGTGCGGACGTTTCGGACGAGCTGCTTTCACACTTAGAAGCACGCTATGAGCAAAACCGCGCGGTCGGGCAGGATGAAATCATCGCACAGTCCCTTGCCATAGAGCAAATGGGAAACCGCGAAAAACTGCGGCAAAAATTTGCCACGCTGTATCGCTTTTACACGCCCGACTACCTGCGTACGGCACTTAACTGCCTGCTGTTCGGTCTGTTTTTTATTTTCACACGGCTGAATTTGTTTCCGTATGCAGACAGCATTTTGCCGTTTGTCGGGCAAATGTTGATTTTATATGCCCTGTACCGCCTGCACAGCATTAACGAACCCATAAAAATTGCCGCACGGATATATTTGGTTTATCTTTTGGCAGACAATCTGCATTTGTTTTTGTCGCTGTATTTTACACCCGACCGTTTATGTGTATACATTACAGGCGTAATCGCAGTGCTGTTGTTCACGGCATCGTACACCGCACTGTTTTGGGGCTTGGACAGAGCCTGCGATACCAATTTTGCGTACGGCGATAAGCCGTCAAGGCTGATATTTTGCGCCTTAGCACTTTGGTGGACTTCCTTTTGGTTTTGCATACTTGCCGTCAGTGGCGAGCCGCTGACCGCTGAAGATTGGGGCTATTTCCATACAGAAACGATTCTGCCGCTGTGCATCACCTATTTCGGATTTCGACGTGTAAAACGGATTCTGTGTCACAGCGAACCTGAATTTTCCCTGCAAAATCTGCCGACCAAACGCGGCAAACGTATTTTCGCCGCTGTGCTTTGCGTCTTTTTGCTTCTGCCGTTCGCCGCGATGTGCGGTGCGGCACTCCGCACGCCGACTATCGAGCCATACATCGTTTCCGACACCGAAGAAACAGCGGAAACCATTGCGGCGGCACGGCAACATCTCTTGGATTTGGGACTCCCCGCCTCGGTTTTAAACGATTTACCCGACAGTGAGGTATTGCGCTACCGTTCCGCACAGCATATGGAAGTGGATGAACCGTATATTCATGACAAGGAAATTCCCTGTAAGATATATATCTTTTTCACGACAGAGCAATGGGCATCGGACGGTGAAACCCTTTCCGAATCGGTACGCGTTTTATATGCCTTCGACGGCTTTGATGCGCAAAAAGTACATCTGCGGGACGGATTTTGCTTTCAACTGTGCCCGAAAGACTTTTACGGATTCTCCCCGGACAAGCTGTCACCCTTCGGCTTGATTTTAGGCGAAAAGAACGATGCCACCTACTGCGCACAACCGTTTCGCACATATCCCGAAACCGACACTGGCACATATGCCACCGCAATCTTTGAATTTACTTTTCCGAAAGGAAGTAAAAATCGCCGTGCATATTTTGCAAATTCAGGCATTATAAGAAGTACGGCTTTTTCTAAAATTTCCTATGTCAGCGGCGAATATTACCACCGAGTCCTTCCCCTGTATTTTGAGTATCGAAACCATGAAGAGCGCGCCATAAGCCGTCTGCAAAACCGAGTATTTTACGCCGACACCCATCTTTCAGAAGTGGATGTTCAGCAATACGATGCCAATATAGATTATCAACCCGCCTTTTACGGCATAAAGGGAGAATGGCGATTTGTAGAGGACGATACAGAATAAATACCCTGTCGAAAAAGAATCGGAATTGCGATAAAAAAGCATTGCAGTCCGCCTGAAAATATGCTAAAATATTTTCGGAAACGGGTGTAAGGATTCGTTTTCGGGAAATTTAGAAAGTCAGGTGTTATTTATGACCTATGAACAGGTTGTTGCCAAGGTCAAGGCAAAATATGCAAATGCGGATGCTTCCTCTGTGGACGGCACACTCGCAATTCAGGTGAATTTGGTCGGCAAAAATGTTGAGGGCGTTTTTTACATTGAGGCAAAGGACGGTAAAGTCAACGTGGAGCCTTATGATTACCACGACAACCGCGCCGTAGTTACGGTTGCGCCGACAAATCTTTTGAAGATTTTAGACGGTAAGTCCGACCCTGTGATTGCTTACACCACAGGCAAGGTTTCCATTCACGGTGACCCCGGTGCCGTGCTCACACTGATTAAATTGGCAAAATAAAACGGTTCTACGTGCCGAGTCGGAAGACTTTCACATTCCGAAGCACACAAAACCGACAAGCACACAATCCATACAAAGTCTCTCCGCTCCTGCCGTTTTCGACAGGGGCGGTTTTTTTGCAAATTCAGCATTCTGAGCCACAGGCGAAAAATCTCATTGCACAGCGTGAATTATACAATCGGTAGGGCGGGAACGTGCCCCGCCGCAGCGCGTAGGGACGGACATCCTGTCCGTCCGCGGGCGGATACGGGTGTAGGGAACGACCCCTGTGTGTTCCGCAATGCCTTATCAAACTTGGGCGGGCGCGCGATGCGCGCCCCTACGGGGGTTGCGATTCACCGTTTTGTTTATGCAAAATCCAACCGTGCGCGGGCGGGCATGGAAACCCGCCCCTACAAGGCGGTGCGTTATTTTGCGCATCGTAGGGACAGCCCGGGCTCGCTGTCCGCTTTCGGGCGCGCAATGCACGTCCCTACGGGGATTGTGAATCTCCATTGGGTTGTGCAAATTTTGCGGAACGACACAGGGGTCGTTCCCTACGAAGTTTGCGCGCCCCTACGAGATTGCACGAGCCTGTCATTCTGAGCCGCAGGCGAAGAATCTCATATAGAACAAAGTAAACTTCACAATCGGTAGGGCGGGGGCTTGCTTCCGCCGTTTTTTGTTTGTGCTGACTTTTCGGTTGCTCGGGCGATTCGTGAATCGCCCCTACGGGGTTGTGCGCCGCCATTGGGTTTACACGGAATCCAACCTTACTCGGGCGGATGAGGGTGCGGGTGTCCAGTGGACACCTCTAAGCGAAGCTTAGAAGCACCGACC
>JAETSA010000003.1 GCA_021769885.1 Bacillota bacterium
ACTCGGGCGGATGAGGGTGCGGGTGTCCAGTGGACACCTCTAAGCGAAGCTTAGAAGCACCGACCGAGCCGGCAGGCGAGAACATCCGCCCCTACGGGTTGCGTTCTTCCGTTGGGTTGTGCGAAATCCAGCCGTGCTCGAGTGGGCGTGGAAGATCCCGCCGTTTTTTTGAAAAAACGGCGATATCGCGAGGATGTAAACCAAAATATACAAGCTTTTTTTGTCTTTGCAAACCAAAATACATAGCGCAACCGCGAAAAAAAGCATAGGATATAGGTGTTCCGAAACGCGGAACACAGATTCGAAAATAAGGCATTTATCGAATACATAAAACCTATACTTTACTGAAAGACAAAGGAGCACTCACTATGAAAAAAACCAATACCATCCACTTCGGAATCCAAAGAAAAATCGTTGCCAATATGACCTCGGAAAGCTGGGAAACCATTCCGCACGTCACGTATATGTATGAGCCTGATGTAACCGAATTTATGAAAGAATACCGTAAATTAAATCTGGATCGCAGCGGCAAGGACAAAATCACCGTCAATACGCTGATGCTCAAAGTCATCAGCGAGGGGTTGAAAGCCGCGCCTGTGATGAATTCGCATATCCGTTTCAACCGCAAACTGGTACGCGGCGAAATCAATACATTTGAAGATATCAACATCTCTATGCCGATGATTTTGCCGAACGGCGAAATGATGACGGTCAACCTGCATAACTTTGAAAGCAAAAACTTAGATGAAATGACTGAATATATTCACGATGTTGCCCGCCGTGCCGAAAACTCCGATTTGAACGAGGCGATGTTCGAGGTATCGTTAGACAACACCTTAACTGCGCTGAAAGCGGGAAAAATCAAGCAGACCCTCTACCGTTTGATAGGCTCAAAAACGGGCAAGCACAAAGTTAAAACTCTGCACGGCGAAGCCAAGCGTGCTTATGAGAGCATTCCTGCAACCGAGCGCTTAACCAAGCACGATATTGAACAGGGTACGGTTACGGTTTCTAACATCGGCTCCACCTATCGTGGGCAAAGGGGCGCAACCGCCTTGCTGGAAATCATTCCACCGCAGGTTTGTGCCTTTGCCGTCGGCGCAGTGCAGGATAAACCCGTTGTTATCACTGATGCGCTCGGCAACAAAAAAATTGAAGCACGGCAGGTTCTGCCGCTCTGTATCGCATTTGACCACCGTGCGCTAGATTTCGGCGATGTCGTGCCGTTCCTGCAAAAGCTAGATTATATCTTCGAAAATCCGAAGATTATGCACACCTGGAAAGGTCAGGAAAAGAATCAAAAGGTTGTCCCGCTGAACGCTTGATGCTGAGATAGCGGTGGGACGCGCATTGTTAAGGGATTAAGGATAGTAAATAAGCTCGGCATCAAAAATTACGATATGACCAATCTGAGCTTTGATAAATAAACAGAACAATTCAAGGGACTGTTTTTTACAGCCCCTTGATTAAAGCATTAAAAATCAATTTCGTATTCTAAGTATCGTCTTGTTTCGTTTCTTGCCTCACTTTGAACAGTAGTGTTTCCTGCAAATTTCATAACCTTCAAAATTGTATCAATTTTTACTGCGTCACTTTCTTTCAAACCTGATGAATTACTGAGTTTTATCATAAGTTTTTGATGCGTTAACGCAGATTTGCCGTCAAGTCTCATTGAAATCAAGTTTCGAATGCTTGGATCTCTCAATAAATATTTAAGTTCAGGTTTGGTTGGCTCTTTGCCTGGAAAATCATTTTCTGCTGCAATTTCAATTTTTGAATAATCGCTTTCGGATTTTTTGCGTTCGACATCTGCTGAAGCGTAACCGACAACCTTACCGTTTCCTTTAACTATTCTATCGGAATAAGATGATTTTTCCTCTACATAAGTAACTTTGAAATGCTTTGCACCGAGGTCTTGTGCAATTCTTTGAAGCTCGCTTATTCTTTCTGCTTTAAGATAACTGAAATAATCATCAAGTGCTATATATCTATCTCTGTCGCTCGGATCAACATAATAAAATTCACTGCTGTTGTCAGGAAAAAATGTGAGTCCGAAAGCATCAACGCAGTCACGAAAAATATTGAGTAAACGAATGCCCTTACTATTTGTAAAATAACCGATTGAGCCTTGGCAAACTCTACTCTCTGCCCTCTTTTTATCTTTGTCTGCAACTCTAATAAATTTGTGAAGCAAAAAATCGCCGTCATCAATATCTGCCGGAAAAATTGGCTGTAATCTTTTTAACTCAATTTGCCTTACTTTTTCATCAGCACTCTCTTTAATGGCGTTAGTAACTTTTGCAACATCTTCTTTATCAAATTTTCCATCGTCATTTTGGTCTGCAACTTGCGTTAGTGCATCTTTTGTTTTATTCAAAATGCTTACTGTTTTGTTCTTAGCGTCTAATGCTTTTTCAGAAATATCAATTTTGAATTTTCCCATAAAATATTCCTTTCAAATTAGAGGATAATATATAACTACTCATACATTCTAACATAATATTTAACCTCCTACAACATTTTATTTATTCTCCTTCCTTGTTCATCTTGGCAAATACCTCTTCATCGCTAACTCTTTTCTATTTTATAACTCGTCCTTATAAATTTGTATAGAGCAGTTGTTTAGAAAATAATTTATGGGAGTTATTCCCTGTATGTTTTCTCTGCTTTCATGACAGAAATTTTTTCGCGTAAAAAAGCCCCCGGATGAAGATGGTGTAATTTATTTTTGAATTATCGGTCTTCGTTATTTATTCCAAGATTGAACTTTAGAGAAAGTGATGCACATCCCACATTTTTCCAAAAAGACCGCACCCCTTTCCGCGACTTCCTTTTCCGTCCCCTTCCCCCGCAGTCGGGCGACACACGCACGAGAAAAAAGCCCCGCAACCGCGATGTAACCTTTGGTTGCGGGCGGTATTTTTGCAAAATTCCTTCAAAAAAGATATTAAAATGCAAAAGTATTGTAAAAAAAGGTGTTGACAAGCTGTACGCTTTATATTATAATATCAAAGCCGCAGAAAAAGCGGCACAATATGGCGGCATAGCTTAGTTGGCTAGAGCGTCCGGTTCATACCCGGAAGGTCACAGGTTCAAGTCCCGTTGCCGCTACCAAATTTGCGGCGATTTCCGCCGCAATATACGGCCCGGTGGTCAAGCGGTTAAGACACCGCCCTTTCACGGCGGTAACACGAGTTCGATTCTCGTCCGGGTCACCAAAACGAAAATCCGTTCTCGTAAGAGGACGGATTTTTGTTTTGTATTCTTCATTTTTCATTATGCAATATTCATCATTCATTCCAACGGATTTTCGTAATGAATGATGAAGAATGAAATCGCTTCGCTAATGAATAATGCATAATTGATTTGCTATTCGGTTTCTGCTACAATGTTCGTAAAGGCGGTGTGCTTAGATGAAAGAAAATTTATTGATAGACAAGTCAATCGCTTTTGCCGCGAGAATAGTAAAACTGCAACGCTATTTAATAAAAGATAAAAAAGAAAACGTAATATCAAAACAAGTAATTCGTAGCGGGACAAGTATAGGCGCTAACATAAATGAGGCAAATTACGGACAAAGCAAAGCAGACTTTATTTCTAAAATGCACATTGCATTAAAAGAAACAGCAGAAACTGAATATTGGATAAAGCTGCTGAATATGTCGGAGTATATTGACGACAAAATGAGCGAGTCTTTACTGAATGATTGCTTAGAAATTAAAAGGATGCTTATTTCTTCAATCAATACCGCAAAGGAAAACAAACGAACTTCATTAGATTTGCGCAAATGAGGAAGGCTCTTCGTCCAAGAATAATGCATAATTTGAGGTTAGAATCTGTTACAATCATTATATCCGAACGTGTACGTTTCATTTTTATGAAAAACACGTTCGGATTTTTTGCTTCCGTGTGCAGGCACGGTTTATTTCTCCCCCACGAGTACGCACCGCACCCTAAAACGCCTCCGAAATCCGCAAAAGTTATTGACATATGACATAAATTCCGATATTATAATAAATGTCATATGTCAATAACCGGCGTTGCTGTCGCATCACAAGGCGTCATCAACCTCTAAGGAAAGGATCCGTCTATGCCCAGACCGAGAAAATGCAGAAAAGTTTGCAGACTTCCGAAAGTGCGTGAATTTCATCCTTTAGGGGATACTGAAAAATACGTCACGCTCACAGTAGATGAATATGAAGCGATACGCCTGATTGACAGAGAAGGCTTTTCGCAGGAGGAATGTGCCGGGTATATGCAGGTAGCGCGCACGACCGTACAGCAGATTTATAACACCGCGAGAATGAAAATCGCCGACGCGCTTGTAGACGGAATCGGGATTCGCATTGACGGCGGTGAATATATTATCTGCGACGGCAAAGAAAAGCATTGCGGATGCGGCGGATGCCAAAGGCATCGCAATCGAACGGCAAATAAATTATGACCAAATAACAGATTTCAAAACAAGGAGATATCATTATGAAAATTGCAGTAACTTATGAAAACGGACAGGTTTTTCAGCACTTCGGTCATACGGAGCAATTCAAGCTCTATGATATCGACGACGGCAAAATCCTGTCTGCGGAGATTGTCAGCACGGACGGCAGCGGACACGGTGCACTTGCCGCACTGCTCCGCAATCTAAATGTCAATGTGCTGATTTGCGGCGGCATCGGCGGCGGTGCCAAAACTGCGCTGGCAAACGCGGGCATTCAGCTTTACGGCGGCGTCAGCGGTTCCTGCGATGCGGCGGTGCAGGCATTACTTGTCGGAAATCTCGGATATAATCCGAATGTACAGTGCAGTCATCACGACCACGAGCACGGCGAAGGTGAACACACCTGCAGAGAGCACGGCTGCGGCGGGCATAATTGCGGAGAACATAGCTGTCACTAAGATAAGAAAACCACACCTGTATCTATAGCGCAGGTGTGGTCTTTCCTCTGAGATGTTCGATTACTTACACTTGGTACAAATATATTCGGGCACTGTTTTTGCATAAGGTGACCGCATTCGAAACCAATGCGCCGAAACCTTGTCCTTGCGGCGGCTTTTCACGTTTGCGCCCTTGTCGGGCGACAGCCCGACGGCGGTCTTAAACGCAAAAATCCATCCCAGGCGGAAATCCGCCGTTTCTGACCGCATCGGTTTCGGATACGGGCACCTTGACCGACTCGTACAAACGCCAACCGCCTGCAAGATTATAACAGTCATACCCCCGCCCTGCTAAAATGCGGCAGGCAATATAACTGCGCAGTCCGCTGTGGCAGTGCACATAAACGGGCTTGTTTTTCGGTATTTCACCGATGCGTTCCCGCAGAGAATCCAGCGGAATGTTGCTAAAGCCGTCAATTTTACCGAAGCTGACTTCTGCCGCTGTTCTTACATCCAAAAGCGTTACACTGCCGTCGCGAGGCAGGTTTTCCACATCGTGCCAGAAGAATTGCTTTACCTTCCCTGTCACAACATTTTCACCGACAAATCCGAGCATATTCACAGGGTCTTTTGCGCTTCCGAACGGCGGTGCATAGCACAACTCAAGCGCCGTAAGGTCAGTGATTTTCGCCCCAAAGCGAATCGCAGTCGCGAGCACATCCATCCGCTTGTCAACACCGTCAAGACCGACAATCTGTGCACCGAGTAGCTTCCGCGTTTTCTTATCCCACAGCGCTTTTATCGACATATTGTTGGCATCGGGATAATAGGAAGCGTGAGAGCCGGAATAAATATAGGTTTTATCATACTCTATTCCCGCAGCTTTTGCGCTTTTTTCGTTCAGTCCCGTGGTCGCAACCGTCATATCAAAAAGCTTCAGGACTGCCGAGCCCTGTGTACCTGTATATTCCGAGGGAATGCCGACGATATTATCCGCCGCAATGCGCCCCTGCTTGTTCGCAGGTCCTGCAAGCGGGATAAAGGCAGGCTTTCCGCTCACAAAATCCCGCACCTCAACCGCATCGCCGACAGCATAAATAGAGGGAATATTCGTTTTCATATTTCGGTCAACGAGAATACTGCCGCGGCTGTTTGTCCCGATGCCGCACGCTTTGGCAATAGCCGTTTCGGGACGGACACCGACGGACAGAATCACCATATCGGCTTGGAGCTCTCCGTTTTGCAAAACAACAGTGTGCCCGTCAATCGCTTTTACGCCGTTGTTCAGATACAGCTCCATACCTTTAGATTGGATGTAGCGGTGCACATCCGCCGCCATATCGAAATCCAGCGGCGCAATCAGATGGTCGGCAAGCTCTACAATGGAAACGTGCAATCCGGCTTCCTTTAGATTTTCCGCCATCTCCACCCCGATATACCCGCCGCCGATGACAACGGCGGATTTCGGATTAGTCTGTTCGATATATGCTTTTATTTTTAAGGTATCGGGAATATTGCGCAGTGTGAATACAAAATCACTGTCGATACCGTCGATATTCGGCCGTATCGGCTCTGCGCCGGGCGAAAGAATCAAGGTATCGTAGCTTTCTTGATAGGTCTCCCCCGTTTTCAGATTTTTTACTGCAACGGTTTTCGACTCGGGGTCAATTTTTACCGCTTCACTGTTTACACGGACATCAATCTGAAATCTCGCGCGAAAGCTTTCCGGTGTTTGCAGAGTCAGATTGTTTTTGTCGGTGATGACGCCGCCGATATAATACGGCAGACCGCAATTGGCAAAGGATACGTATTCCCCTCGCTCTAAAATAATAATTTCTGCCGATTCATCCAGTCGGCGCAGTCTTGCCGCGGCGGAAGCACCGCCGGCAACGCCGCCGATAATTACAGTTTTCATATATATTGCACCTCTTTCTGAAAGGATTTTACCTATGGAACAAAACGTATTTGCAGGCGTTTATCAGGAGATTTTCCCGTTTTGGAATGGAATTTCAGAATCCGATCGGGCGTTTATCTGTCAAAATTCCCACGCTTTGACCTACGCAAAAGGAACGAACATTCACGGCGGAAACGAATGCTCCGGCGTGATTCTCGTCCGTTCGGGCAGTCTGCGGCTTTACATTATGTCAGAGGACGGGCGGGATATTACACTCTACCGTCTGCACAAAGGAGATATGTGTATGCTGTCCGCTTCGTGCGTCTTACAGACAATCACCTTTGATGTGTTTGTGGACGCGGAGGAGAACAGCGAATGTTATGTGATTGGCGGTCCTGCATTTGCAGAAGTCTCCACCCGCAATCCGCAAATCAAAATATTCGCACTGGAAACCGCCGTCAGCCGTTTTTCGGACGTGATGTGGGTAATGCAGCAAATTCTCTTTATGCGTATGGATCAGCGGCTTGCCATTTTTCTTGCGGACGAGTCTGCAAGGACAAATTCCGATACGATTGCACTGACACACGAGCAGATTGCCCGCTATATGGGCTCTGCCCGTGAGGTCGTGTCGAGAATGCTGAAATATTTTGCGAATGAGAGCATTGTCGAAGTCTCCCGCAAGGGTGTAAAAATTTTAGATAAAAAGCGGCTGCGGGAGTTAGCCCTCTAACATATCGAGGATCTGCGCCTTCGGTCTTGCGCCGACAGATTGGTTCACAATCTTGCCGTCCTGCATCACGACCAGCATCGGAATGCTCGCCACACCAAACGCCTGTGCCAGCTCCGGCTCTTGATCCACATTTATCTTTCCGACAAGGTACTGCGGGTTTTCCTCTGCGATTTCATCCACTAAGGGAGATACCATACGGCACGGGCCGCACCAGTCGGCGTAGAAGTCGAGAAGCACGGGCTTATCGCTGTTTTGAACAACTCCGAAATTGTTTTTATTTACACTGAGAACTGACATGATTTATCATTTCCTTTCTTTTGTTTGTGATTATATTATACTCTGATTTTACTTTTCTTTCAGTGACACGGTCACATTTTTTCTTTGCAAGTCTGCTGCGCCATCACGCGCATCAAGCAGTATATATACAGACAATAGTGAAGGTAAGCATCACGCTGTAAAGTCCAACGGCAAATGATGCCGCTGTTATATCCATAAGTATACAGCAGAAATTTTTATTATACCACAATTTCATTGTGCAAAGCACAATGGGCGGCGTAGCCGCAGGGCGTTAGCCCAAATTGATGATACAATGTTCTCCGAAGCTCTTGAAATCTATGATTTCTTAGAGTTAGAGATTCGTGAGGTTATTATACCGTGACATAGTCACAGTTTCTCTATACACAGCAAAGAACGGCACCGCAGTCAAGACGGTTGACGCCTCGCCATACGATTCTCTTCTCGCCTTCTCCCCTCCCTCGGACAACGGTTGCAAAAAAGCAGACGTCCTGAAAACTGTCTGCTTTTTATTTGTGAGGTATGAAAAATGTATCTTTAACGCGTGCGTTTACGTTAAAAAAAAGCAGAAAGCCCCGCACGCAAATAGCATACCGAGACTTTCGATTGCCTGTGGGGTACGAAAAGATGTTTTTGCGTTTTTAACGAAGAGAGTTGAACGCTTGCGCCGGGGCACTCCCGATTTACCGCATTTCGAGTCAAGTGTCAAAAAACGAACTTGGCGGAATTTAACGGAAGATAAAACACCTTAACCGAACCCCCGCGCTCCCCGTGATTGCGGGCTTTTTTGCACCTGAAATCTGCGAAAGTACCGCCATTATTTAAGTCGCGGACTTTTCTCATTATATAGCAGTTCTAATCAAAATCCAATGAAAATGATTAGAACTCCGCATAGAAATGCCCCTTTTCTGGCCTGAAAATCACCCGTTTGGCAGTGCATCACAGAGACGGTGTTACGCCGCACAACACCAAAAGTCGTGTGCTATTAGGAAAGAGAAGAATGAATAAAGCGATTTTATTATAAACTTTGAGCAATGTAATAAATTCTGCTGAGAACACACGATTATTTATTGAAAAGACCGTCGAATTATGATATAATATATTTGTACAATAATGGAAGACTTGAATTTAGATTGAATGAGGTGCTGAAATGCCTGTAGATTATAAAAAGCTTTGGATTCTTCTGATTGAAAAGGGAATTACTAAACCGCAGCTCCGTAAAGCGGCGGACATATCTCCATCCACATTTACGAAACTAAATAAAAACGAGTTGGTGTCTATGGAAGTGCTGGTCCGGATCTGCAAGGTACTGGACTGTGATTTTGGAGATATTGTGGAAGTAGTGAGATAAACTCGTTTTCAGAGAAGGATTTGTTTATGTGTATTGAAAAAAGTAACACTGTAGAACAAACTTATAACTTTATAGATTTGTTTGCAGGAGCGGGCGGTTTGTCAGAGGGATTTTTACAGGCCGGTTTTAAACCAATAGCGCATGTTGAGATGAATAAATTCGCTGCAAAAACACTTGAAACAAGAAGCGCTTATTATTATCTAAAAGGTATCAATAATCTTAGTTTGTATAAAAAGTATTTATCTGGAACAATTAGCCGAGAAAATTTTATGAAGCAGATCCCTGCTTCAATAACTAAAACTATAATTAATGAAATAATGTCGGATGAAACTTTACCTGCTATTTTTAAAACCATTGATGGAATAATGAAAATCAGAGGTATTGCTAAGATAGATGTTATTGTTGGTGGCCCCCCATGTCAAGCATACTCACTTGTCGGAAGGGCGCAAAGCAGCCATATGGAAATACCTATGGAAGAAGATCCACGTAATTACTTGTACAAACTTTATGCACGGTTTTTAAAACGCTACCAGCCTCGGATGTTCGTTTTTGAAAATGTTACAGGAATAGAATCTGCCAATGGCGGAGTAACTTGGAAAAATATTCAGAAATACTTGAAACGTGTCGGATATGAAATTGAGTGTAGAGAGCAGAATGCTCATACATTTGGCGTTCTCCAAAACAGACGTCGAATGATTATTGTAGGTTGGCTTAAAAAAAGTGGATTGAAATATCCGGATTTTTTGGAAATCAAAACTGATGCCATTGTTAATGACCTCTTTTACGATTTGCCTAAGTTGCATCCAGGAGAGAGTTCTAATAAATATGCAAAATCAAAAGCAAGAAATTACGTGATTGAATCGGGAATCAGGACAAAAGATGATGTGCTAACGCTCCATAATTGCCGGCCGAATTTAGAACGAGATATAAAGATATACAGGCGTGCAGTTGAACTATGGAACGATGGTCATAAACGATTAAATTATAATGATCTGCCGGAAGAACTCAAGACCCATAAAAACAGGCACTCTTTTACGGATAGATTTAAGGTGGTTGAAGGTGACGAATCATGTTGTCACACTATATTGGCGCATCTATCAAAGGATGGGCACTATTTTATTCATCCCGATATTGAGCAAAATAGATCCATTACTGTTCGTGAAGCAGCGCGAATACAGTCTTTCCCCGACAGTTATTTCTTTGAAGGGCCACGTACTGCGCAATTTGTGCAGATAGGGAATGCTGTGCCACCAATTATGGCGAAAGGAATTGCAATGGGAATCTTTGAGCAGTTGTACAAGGGTGATCTTAATGGAAAGTAACTTGATACTTCAGCAATTTAGTAGATATAAAAAAATGCAGCTTAAAACATCGCCGTTTCACTTCCTTTTAGATGCAAACATAGAATTGAATCCTCATCAAATTAATGCTTTTTGTGCGGCTATCCAAGCAGTCAAAACGGGCGGTATTATATTAGCTGATGAAGTTGGACTAGGAAAAACTATAGAAGCTGGACTTGTATTAAAGTATGTCCTTGATTCTGGAGCAAAACGTGTTCTAATTGCTCTTCCGGTATCTTTGCGGAAACAGTGGGAGTTAGAGTTAGAGGAAAAATTTGATCTCGAATGTACCATTCTCGATAGATTTACAGTGGAAAAAGAAAGTCATGCATGGCAAGAAAGGCTTACAGATAATAGAATTACAAGAATAATACTTACTTCGTATGACTATTCTTCTAAATTAATTAGGAGATTTCCTGAGGTTAAGTGGGACTTTATTATTATAGATGAAGCGCATAATCTAAGAAATGTATTTCATGGGACCAAAAGAGCGAAAAATCTTTATGAATTATCAAAAGGAATTCCGAAAATTCTTTTGACCGCTACACCACTTCAAAATTCATTGACAGATCTTCATGGATTGGTGTCTTTTATAGATTATAGGATTTTTGGAGCGGAGAGGGTTTTTAATAAACGGTATATTGAAGGTCAGGATTATTCTGATTTAAAGCAAGAATTATCGCCGGTTCTATATAGAACACTGCGTAAGGATGTAGCAAAATATATGAGTTTTAAGAAGAGAACTTGCAAAACCGTAGATTTTGCTCTTTCGCCTGATGAAATAGAACTTTACCAACGTGTAAATGACTTCTTGAAGAGAGAAATTTTATATTCTATCCCTACATCTAACCGAGCGTTGATAATTCTAGTCATAAGAAAGTTGCTTGCCTCTTCAAGTTTTGCATTAATAGAAACTTTTGAAATTTTGAAAAAGAGACTGGAGACTCTATATGCTGGCAGCAAATCTGCAAGTGCGCAGGAGGGCTTTGATCTTTTTTGGAGTTTTGTTGAAGATGAGATCGATGAATCAGGTTTTGAAGAGACGGAGGATGAAGAAACAACTATACAAAAGAGGTTTATTCAAGCTGAATTAGATGAAGTAAATACGATTATTGATGTCGCTAAGCGAATAAAAACAAATGCGAAAGTGACAGCACTTAAGTCTGCTATACAAATAGCTTTTGAGCATCACGTTTCGCATGGACTTCCAGAAAAAGTTGTTATTTTTACAGAGTCGAAGCGTACACAGAAATACATAGCTTCTGAGCTTCGAAACAATGGGTTTGAAGATGAAGACATAATTCTTTTTAACGGCGACTTTGACGACGTTATGACAAAAGAAATATATAGGGCGTGGCAGGTTAAAAATTTTGGTAAAATCAATTACGGTCGAAGTGTGGAATATAAACACGCTATTGTGGACTATTTTAAAAATAATGCAAAGATTCTGATTTGCACAGATGCTGGTTCGGAAGGATTGAATCTTCAGTTTTGCAATACTGTTATAAATTATGATCTGCCGTGGAACCCAATGAAAATTGAGCAGAGAATCGGACGCTGCCATCGTTATGGACAGGAACATGACGTTGTTGCAATAAATCTGTTAAATATGCAAAACGCTGCTGATCAACGTGTTTATGATATTTTATCAAAAAAATTCACATTGTTTGAAGGCGTCTTTGGTGCATCAGATATCGCTCTTGGAGCATTAGAATCTGGCACAAGCTTTGAGAAAATGGTACTGGAAATTTACCAAACTTGCAACACGACAGCGGAGTTTCAAAAAGCTTTTGATAAATTGGACCGGAAATTAAATGCTAAAAGAGATAAAAAAGCAAGACAACTTCGTACCATTCTTCTAACAGAGAGTAGTGCTGCAAAAGAACAATCTCTCCATTTCACAAAACAACAGATTGATAAATATTTATATGAAGTTGAATATTGGGATAAATTTGATGATCCCGAAGTAGACGGGAATCTCTATTATTGGAAAGTCGATCATTGGGGAATGGATGTTTTAGGCTCACATGGTACTCTTTTTATCGGAGCATTTTGTGATTCGTCAAAATTTTTGTTTCCAATATTACTTTTATGTGATGAAAATGGAAATTACATAGATTTTGATGAGGCGGAACTTGTACAAGCACTTGAGCAAATAGATGATATGAATGTGCGGTATTTTTCTCCGTCTGAATCGGAAATGAAGCTATATCAGCAAGTGTACGACAATTTAACCACTGAGATGGTAAAAAAATATCAGAAACAGACAGAACCAATAAAGGCATACAACAGGCAGAAAATTGAAAACTGGGAACGTATTCAGATGGAACAGCTGGTTGCGACCTACCAGGAAATGAATGCTGAAATTTCTGCTATGAAAGAGCAGGAACGAGCATCGGATAATTTTTATGAGAAAATAGACATACGGAAAAAGATTACAGAGAAATCCAATGCTCTTGAAAAGTTCCAAGAATCATTTCATGAGAAAGGTACTGGGTTCAAGATCGAAGGAGAGCGGGAAATCTCAGAATTTGAAAAACAGTTTGACATTAAACCGATTTTGTTAGTTAATATCGTACTGAAGTTTTAGGAGAGAGCATTATGCAGAAAACAGGAAAACTTGAGTTAACATGGGTTGGTAAATATGATGAACCATCTGTGGAGCCGAGAATATTGCTGGAAGATAAAAGTAAATCATATGGTGATCCAACCAGTGAAAATATGTTGATTCACGGAGATAATCTGATTGCTTTGCAGGCGCTACAACAGGATTTTGCCGGAAAAGTCAAGTGCATATATATTGATCCACCATTTAATACGGGGGCTAGAATAAATGCCTCTGGGACCACAATTGGATATGATGATGGAATTGAACATTCTACTTGGCTTAATATGATGTATAAAAGGCTAATCTTATTATCAAATTTACTTTCGGAAAACGGAAGTATATATGTCCATATCGATAATAGAGAGCAAGCTTATTTGAAAGTTATTATGGATGAAATATTTGGCCGCAATAATTTTATCCAAATGATTTCTGTAAAACGAGCATCACCTGCAGGATTTAAAGTAATTAATCCAGGGCCACTTACAGTTACAGATTATATTCTATTGTATGCAAAAGATAAATCTCAAATGGAATACTTTCCTCAAAGAATACCTGTTGACTATGATGAAAATTATAATCTTATTATTGAAAATCCACAAGATCCAGCAGAACTATGGAGGTTTAGAAAACTTGTAGATATGCTTTATGAAAAGCATGGATTTTCTAGCTGGAAAGATGCAAGAAAAGAATGGGGAAGTAATTGGAAAAAAGTTCGTAATAGTCTTCTTGGAGATTTAGCGCTTGAGTATTGTGACTATATAGTATCGGTCCGCGACCCTCATAAGCCGTCCGCACTTATAAAAGAAAAAATGAAGGAGTCAAAATATAATGATAATAAAGTCATAGTAATAGATCGAACAAATTACTCTCCGATTTATATATATCAAGGAGGGTCATTGTCATTTTATAAGGATAAATTACGGAATATTGATGGGCAGTTAGTGCCGACGGAATTACTTACGGATTTTTGGTCGGATATAAATTTTGCTGGTATGGCAAAAGAAGGTGGCGTACAATTTAAAAATAGTAAGAAGCCAGAGATGTTATTGCGTCGAATTTTAGAACTGTCCACAAGGCCAGGCGATTTGGTTTTGGATTCATTTTTGGGAAGCGGAACGACAGTAGCCGTTGCTCAAAAAATGAAGCGCCATTGGATCGGAATTGAGATGGCAGAACATTGTTATACTCATTGTAAGCCTAGATTAGATATGGTTATAGATGGATCAGATCAAAGTGGAATAAGCAAAAATGTTGGATGGCAAGGAGGTGGCGGGTATCACTTCTATGAACTCGCCCCCAGTTTGCTTGTCAAAAATGATAAAATACCGATTTATCAGATAAATCCTACCTATACGTTTGAGATGCTCTGTGAAGCTATTTGTAAAATCGAAGGATTTCGATATAAACCAAAAGATGTTTTCCACGGATACTCTTCTGAAAGGCATTTCATCCATGTTACAACAGAATTCATAAATGCCGGATACATAAAATCGCTGTCCGCGCGGCTTGCCGAAGGTCAGTCTCTTCTGATTTATGGAACAAAAATACAGTCGGATATGGTTTTGCCTGACAATATTGAGGTTAAGAAAATTCCGAAAGATCTTCTGGAAAAATGCGATTTTGAAAGCGAGGTACAATAAATGTCTGCAATAGTAAATAAGATAAAATATGCAATGAGCCTCAGGGTCCCTCAGGAGGAGGCTCTCTCTTACCTCGATGCCATCAGTTCGCATTGTGATTACAAAAAAGACAGCAAGGATGATGTAGAAAAAGCTGCATCAGAGCACTGTGAAAAACAGAGAAAAATTAAAGCCGGGTTTGATTTTCCATCTTTCTGTTATGCTATGGCCACCGGTATAGGAAAAACTCGTCTGATGGGCGCTAGTATTTATTATCTGTATAAAACAAAGGGATATAAGCACTTCTTTATTCTTGCTCCTGGGAATACAATTTATGATAAATTACGCAAGGAGTCCAACCCTAATCACCCGAAGTACATATTTAAAGGGCTGGAATCCGAGATGGGCAGACCAAAGGTATATGACGGGGAGAATTATGACACTTATCCAGTGAAATTTGAACAGACAACTCTTTATATTGAAAAAACATCCGAGATTCAGCTTTTCATCTTTAACATTGGAAAAATCTTTAATAGTAAGACGGATACACAGTTTAACTTTCATAAATTTAAAGAAACGTTAGGTGCTTCTTTTGCAGATGTGTTGGCACAGTTTGATGATCTTGTAATCTGTATGGATGAAGCGCATCGCTACTATGCCCCTGCTTCAATGAAAGCAATCAATTATTTGAAGCCTATTCTCGGGCTGGAGTTTACTGCTACCCCTAAGAATACATCGAATGTAATTTACGCTTACGACTTAGCTCGCGGTGCCGCTGAAGGATATTTAAAGATTCCTGTTGTTATGGGTCGTTCTAATATGGCGGGATATAATCAAAATGATATTGAAGAAATGAAAATTCGAGATGGTCTCACATTACACGAGCATCGCAAATCTGTGCTACGGGAATATTGCAGCGACAAAGATGTGGATTATGTGAAGCCCATAGTTCTGATCGCCTGTAAAGATACTGACCATGCAAAGAAAATACGTGCACTAATAGACAACGAGAATTTTTTGAACGGGAAGTACAAAGGAAAGGTAATTGAGATCCACTCAAAACAGACCGGTGAGGAATCAGAGGAAAATATTCGTCTTTTGCTCTCTATAGAAAATGCTTCGAACCCAATCGAAATCGTTTTGCACGTTTATAAGTTGAAAGAAGGTTGGGATGTTAATAACCTTTTTACTATAATCCCGCTTAATGCGGCAAAGAGCGACATTCTTGCTATGCAGACTATTGGGCGTGGTTTAAGACTGCCATTTGGAGAACAGACGGGAAATGAAGATTTGGACTCTCTTGATATTGTTGCACATGACCACTATAGAGAACTTGTAGACGAAATTAAAAGTAGCGATATCTTCCGTTATCGCGACCTTGATAAAACGGTGATTGAACAATCTGAATCAGTAGATGTATCTGCCACTGTAGACGACGGACAACTTTCGTTTTTGGATTCTGCTATCTCAGCATCTGGTGTAAAGTCATTTTCCGAAGTCAACAATCCAAAAACGCAGCTCGAGATTTATCAAGAATATGTCAAAAATTTTATGTCTGCACAGAAAAAGGACAAAACTGTAGAAGCCAATCAGATGACACTGTTTGACACTTTCTCTGACACGCTTGCTGATAATAATATTGAGTCTGGAACAACGGTAGAGCAACAATCATTAAAAAACAAAAAATCTGGAAATCAACCTCTCAGTAAAGAAGAATTTGCAAAAGCAGTGTCGGAGTATTCAGCAAAGGCTATTTCTGTTCCGAAAATTCTTGTGCAGACTACTTCGGAAGTTAAGTTTAATCATTTTGAAGTGAAACGTACAATTTCTGATTTTGAGGTCGCTATGGCAAAGATTGAGCGTTTTGACGCAATTAATCAGCAACTTCTTTCTGTTGTGGATGCACAGATTCTTGAAGTCAATGATGCTATGAATACACTTGCCTGCATGCTCCTAGATTCAATTAGTGAATTATCCTATGACGATGCAGATTTTGTTATTGATGTGGTCGAACAGTATCTTGGTCAGATACCTGGCGATGAAGAAAACAAGCGGAGGATTGTTCGTCGATACGCTTCACTAATTGTGGCTGATATTCGTAATCAGATTTATCAGCATATGGATAGAAAGACGCAGGATATCCACATCATTCAGAAGGACCTTATTCTATTTCGCAAATTTGTAAAAAATGTCAAGGACGGTGGTAAGGTTAAATATAATAATCCTTTCTCAGATAAAAGCAATATCAAAAAATACTTGTTTACCGGTTATAAAAAATCGTATTATCCGGCAAATGCGTTTGATAGCGATACGGAGCGTTTGTTCTCTATCATTTTGGAAGAAGATCCGGACGTACTTCGTTGGATTAAGCCACCTTTGAATCAGCTGGGGTTATTTTGGAAAGCTGGACAGCAGTATAATCCCGACTTTCTTGTGGAGACAACTACGGGGAAATTCATGGTTGAAGTTAAGGCGCTGAACGAAGTAACTTCAGAAGAGGTTGTATCTAAGGCCAGAGAAGGAATCAAGTGGTGTAGATTTGCTTCTACGGCTGATCCCGATCATAAGCAGTGGGAATATAGACTTATTTCTGATGACAATATTCATATTGGAAACACCTGCAAATATACGCTTAGTACGGCACATACAGTGGAGGAGGAGGCATAATGGCCGATAGGTTTAAATATTCAGAGGTTAGACAGAAAATTATAAATGCCATACATACTGATCTTATTGGTCCCTTAGATGAAAATGAGGTTCTTGATGAGAATCCTCGTTATGCGTATCTTGTGGGCATGCTCGATATGCAGAGTAATGATGAAAATTATTCTGGTGCAGGTGAACAGGAAGTTGACACCGATATAGCTTTTGAGGATGGCGAAGATTTTACAGCTGGTGAAGACGATGATAATGAACCTATCTCTACTACTCGTTTTCAGCTTCCATCATCTATAGGTATTAGCTTTTACATCCAAAACGAGACAAAAAATATAAATTTAGATGTTGTATGGGGTGATTATGTAAAATCCTCTGAAACATATACCGGCAAGGATGAGAAGGAACATGTCCGCGCAATATATACACGTCATCCTATGGCAGAAACAATTCATGTCAATTTTAATGATTTTAACAGAACAAAGGATTATCAGCTCGTTTGCGACTCTAATGTTCATGTTCATGTTTCCCGTATATCATTAAAAGGTGGATATTCACTTGTAACGGCATATGTTATCAATAAAAGGAAGAATCCAGAGAATAGTGCAGAAGCCATAATGTTTCAAGTTGAAATAAAGGCCTATGCGGAGGATAACTCAGCGATATTTCTTGCTGAGCATATTTGCAGAAAAATTCTTGAAGCAGATGAGTTCTATTTTGAGCAGCGCCCAATTATGGGACGCGGTCGAGGTTGTGCAGCGATCTGGGATACACCAATAGACGGAAAAACTACCTGCGTAAAGTCAGCGTTTATACCGGAATATGAATTTCCTGGGGTAAGTGCTGCATTGGATGGATTTGATAGATATTTCTTTTCTACATTTACAATGTCTGTGAAGTCGAAGAAGGCTGAAACGATCGACAAATTAAATACGCTTGCAGCATCTTATGAAACTTGGATTAATAATATCCTGCTTGGGAATGTAAGGATGGAGAATCCTAACTTTAAGGAGAAGATCGGGAACAAAGTTATAGAACGGTGTCAAGATGCTTTAAAACGTATTCGTGAAGGAATTCATATAATTGAAACAGACGATATTTCATTTGAAGCGTTTTGTTTTATGAATCGTGTAATCTTTTTGCAAAACAGTATTAAGCGTTATGCAAAGAAGCACGGAGCGGGTATAGAATGTAATTTTCAGGATTTCGTTAATCCCAAAAATGATGATAACAATTTTGGATGGCGGCCGTTTCAGATTGCTTTTATTTTGATGAATCTGGCCGGAATAGTTGACCCACGCCATAAAGATCGTGAAGTCGTGGACTTGCTATATTTCCCTACAGGCGGAGGTAAAACAGAAGCATATTTGGGACTTATGGCTTTTACTATTGCAAATAGACGACTTAGAGCAACAGAAGAAGGCAAATATAATCTTGATGGTGGAGTGACTGTAATGCTCCGATATACTCTTCGATTACTTACCACTCAACAGAGGGATCGTATCACTAAAATGGTACTTGCTGCCGAAATGATCAGGAGAAACGCCTACCCGAGGTTTGGAAGAGAACCAATTAGCATTGGCTTTTGGGTTGGAGGCGGGGTTACTCCTAATAAGTTTGATGATTTCAACGAAAAGAAAGATGAACCAAAAGCGGCGGCAAACGCAAGAAATCGCATATACAAGCAGCTTCTCACTTGTCCGTTCTGTGGAGAACGGCTGAAAGAAGAAAATTTTAATATTGATATTAATAAGAAATCAATAGAAATTTTTTGTTCTGACCGTAATTGTGAGTTTTACAAATATAATAACAATAGAATCTCAATTCCGGTGTATCTTGTAGATGAGGAAATATACGCTAAGTGCCCCACCATTATTTTGTCAACTGTCGACAAATTTGCTCGCCTTCCTTGGGATGAGAAAACGAATGCCTTGTTTGGACGTGTCGATCGAAAATGCAGTCGTGACGGATATGTTGCAGTTGGAGTAGAGCATAGCAAACACAATAGAACAAACTCCCTACCAGCTTCGGCGCTCACAAATATCAGGCGTTTTCTTCCTCCAGAGCTGATCATTCAGGATGAACTTCATCTTATTACCGGACCACTTGGCACTATATATGGTGCTTATGAGACGATCATCGAGGATATGTGTAGCTATGACGGCATTAAACCAAAATATGTTGTTTCAACAGCAACAATTAAAAATGCAGAAGCACAAACAAAATGTTTGTATGCCAGAAAAAATACCTCACAATTTCCACCTAATGGCTTTGAAATCGGTGATAGTTTCTTTATCCGAGAAATTCCAACGAATCGTGATCCGTTTCGAAAGTATGTAGGTATTTGTGCACCTGGACAGTCTGTAAAAACTGCTTTGCTACGAGTTTATTCGATTATACTTCAAGCTGCATATACATTTTCACAGCGAGAAGAATACAAAGATGTGATCGATCCATACTATACTTTGGTCGGATACTTTAACAGTATTCGGGAACTTGGTGGCGCAGTTAGGCTTTTGCAAGACGATATCCCGAAAAGAATATATCGAATTAAAAATAAATACGGATTGGATAAACAGCGATACCTTAACCACAATGTTGAGATTACGTCTCGTATGTCATCTTACAAAATACCAGAAAAATTGAATCAGCTTGAAACCCCTTTTACTTCTAAGGAATGCTTAGATACTGCTATTGCGACAAATATGATTGCTGTAGGTATGGATGTAGATCGTCTTGGATTGATGGTAGTAACTGGACAACCGAAGCAGAATTCTGAATACATACAGGCAACAAGCCGTATCGGACGTGCTTTTCCAGGATTAGTGGTAACGCTTTATAATGCGTACAGACCAAGAGATTTGTCTCATTATGAAAATTTCACGGGATATCACTCTCAGCTATATAGGTTTGTGGAAGGAACAACAGCAACACCATTTTCAGCAAGAGCTAGAGACCGTGTCTTGCATGCATTAGTTATTTCGGCAATAAGGTTGAACTTTCCTAGTATGGCAAATAATTCAGATGCTAATGCAATTGATACCTTAACAACTGAGCAGCTTGATTCAATCAAAAGCTTGATAATTGATAGACTCAATATTATTAAACCGTCTGCAAAAGCGGATGCAGAGGACGAAATAGATCAGTTCATTGATTGCTGGAAGCTACAAGCAGCACAGACAAAACCTCTTCGCTATTATGTTGTTGGAACAGAACGGTATAACAGATTAATGAATCCGTATGATCAGCCGCATAATGAAAATGAGAAGGCAACTTTGAGTTCGATGCGCGAAGTTGAAAGCTCTGCGAATATGTTTTACTACACGGAGGAATAATATGGCTTATGATAATAATAAACTAGGTGAGTTACGCCCCAATCAGATTATAACAACCTTTGGACCGGGTTCTGTTGTTGATGCGGTAAAGGATTCTGTCACTATTCTTGATATCTCATACTGGAAGCAGAGAGGGCAAAAGATAATCGATGGAAGGCTTGCATCGTATTTAGGTGTCGATTGTTTTTATATGCCTAGAACAAGTTTCGCTGGAGATATTCCAGTAGTCACCTTTCCTTATTGGCATGTATGCTCTAATCTGAAGTGCGCTAGGCTTTTTGATGCCAGAAAATACTTTGATTTAGATAAGTATCTTAAATATGGTGTAACCTGTCCAGAATGTCACCGGCCGGCTTATCCATCTCGCTTTATCACAATTTGCGAGGAGGGACATATGTCAGATTTTCCATGGAAATGGTGGGTACATAGGGGTAATTCAGATTGTAGTGGCACATTGAAAATGTATTCAACAGGTAATACATCTACTCTAGCCGATATGTGGGTTGAGTGTTCTTGTGGTGCAAAGCGTAGCTTGAGCGGTGCAACACAAAGAGATAATTTTGATGGAGTTACGTGTCTTGGGCATCATCCGTTTCGACCAAATGTGAAAAATCAAAAATGCAATAAGCCAGTTATTCCGTCGCAAAGAGGCGCCTCTAATGTCTATTTTGCTGTAACTAGAAGTGCGATTTCAATTCCTCCTTGGATCAATCCTCTTTATAATTTGATTGATGAACATCTTCGTGATATAGAGCTAGCAAATCAGCTTCTGGGGGCTGAAGGCATATCAAAAATATATGATATGTACTTTTCCAAATATTTAAGAAATGAGTTTGATGAAGCGCTTGAACGTCGGATGAACAACATTAAAGAGTTTACAGAAATTAAGCAGATGGAGTATAATGCCATAACGCATCATAATGACGCATCTTATGAGTCGAATAAGACTCATTTTAAAGCGGAAGAAGATACCTTGCCAATGTACCTGAAAAAATATTTTAGTCGCATCATTCGAATAACCAGACTTAGAGAAGTTCGCGTTCTTCTTGGTTTCACTAGAGTGGATGCTCCCGATCCAGATGCAGATGAGCAACCCAATATTGTCACATTAAGCAAAGGGAAAAAAGAGCGATGGCTTCCAGCAGCTGAAGTTAATGGTGAGGGTATTTTCATAGAATTCAATAAAGATACCCTCATATCATGGATTAATTCTGAGGCTGTAGATGGTTTATCACAGAAGTATTCCGATTCGTATAGAGAGTTTTGTGAGTCGAAGGGATGGACAATTACAGTTGTGCGTAATGCGATATATGTTCTGATGCATACATTTGCACATTTAATGATAAAACAAATGTCATTATCATCAGGATACTCTTCATCGGCCATTAGAGAAAGAATATACTTTGGAGATAAAATGTCAGGAATTCTATTATATACTGGCAGTGCCGATAAAGAAGGCTCGCTCGGAGGTTTAGTAGAGCTTGGAAATATTGAGCAGATGACAACACTTATGAGGGATGCTTTCCAAGAAGCTTTGGTTTGTACAAACGATCCTGAGTGTATGAGTAATTTGCCAGCAGGGAAAAACTCTAATGGCTCTGCTTGTCACTCCTGTTGTATGATATCGGAAACGGCGTGTGAGAACGGAAACAGAATGCTTGATAGAGGTCTTGTAGTTCCTATCTCGGGGCGTGAGGATTGTTCGTATTTTAAGGAATTGGTGAATGATTTATGCCAAGTGGAAATTTAGATAAAGAAATATTTTTGAATACAGTCAAAAGTGATTATGTAAATGGAACAATAAATGCATTACCATTGCTTAAAAGAAATTGCCCGGAATTATCTGATGCTCATTGCCAAGATATTGTAGAATTGATTATTGGTGCAATGGAAATGCCCAAAGCAGATAAAGTATCTCTTGTGGTGACTGCACCACCTTCGTTTTCTATTAATGCAAGAACAACCATGAATGTAGTTCAGTCAATAATAAACGGTGCAGATAGAAATATCCTGATTACGGGGTATTCTTTATCTTCGTATTTTTCTGAACTAGTTGATACAATTATTCTAAAAAGTCAGCGTGGGGTATTTGTGAAGTTTTTTGCCAACGATATTGATAAGCAACCTGAATTTGAAAAATTACTTAGATATAAGGGACGTTTTCTTAAAATTTATAATTACCCTCAAAAAGATGATAAAATGTCTGCTCTCCACGCAAAGGTTATTTCAGTTGACCAGAGGCAAACTTTAATAACCTCAGCAAATCTGTCTTATCATGGGCAACAAGGTAATATAGAACTTGGAACATTGATAGAATCAAAACATATCGCAAAACAAATAGAAGATATTTTTACTAAACTGATATTTTCTAAAATATTTAATGAAGTTTAGTTTTTATAAATGCTTAATCTCTTAGCATCTTTTAAATGTAATCTTATTTTTCTCTGGACTTTTTACCTTCTTTGTGGTATGTGTTTGTGTTGCAAAGGAGGTATTACAATGGCACAAATCAGCATAGAAGAATTATACCGCGGCGAGGGAGGCGGCGAAAAGTACGGCGTCGGCGGAATTATGGGAGCGGTCATCAAGGATTTGTTCGCGAACGGAATTCCGGACGGTTATGACGGAGTGCTTTGGATGGAACTTCTCACTGTAAAATACACGCTGATAGCGGCGGAACAAATGAAACAAGAGGGCGACTTTGTATCGGGAATGACTGATACAGAGCCGCTCTCTTTGCATAAGGAGGAAAATTCAGATGACGACGCTTGAAGATCTATATTACGGAAATATTCATCCATACGAGCGGGATATGAAGAAGACCTGCAGAGAATCTACACTGCTCCGTCTCGTAGTCAAAAACGAAAATGACCTGCTGGCAACGCTCACAGAACAGCAAAAAGAAATCTTTCAAAAGTGCAAAGATGCAGAAAGTGAAATGCACTGCGCATTTGAACTGAGGTCATTTATTGAAGGATTCCGCCTTGGTATGAAACTGACAGCGGAAGGAATGTACTGTACGGAGGAAACAGACGAAGATTAAAGCAAAAGCTGCATCCAAAACAAGCTGCAAATTGGCTTTAATTATAGGCGAAAACGCCCGCTGTAAAGCGCCTGTGCGCGCGTTTAAGCGCACCTTTCACCATCTGCAGGAAAGTTGATCGGCAAGAGATATTCATCCCCTAAACGGCGAAAATTACGCCGCTTTTGAGCGGGCACAAAAAGGCTGCTGAAACCTATGATTTCAGCAGCCTTTTTGCATTGGTTTATTTAATTTCTTAATCATTTACCTCTATAATCTCAAGTGCTTCTTCTGCCGTGAGATTGCCGGCAATATAATCCTTCTTTGCATTCTGCGCAGTTTTCATCCAGTTGTCGTACATTTCATAGTCCATGTACCGGACATTTTGAAAAGGCATATCGGCGGCACGTTCCAGCCGCTTATACATTTTTCTCTGTGTGCGGTCGTATGCTTCGATAACCGGATCGCTCTCGGCAAGCTGTTTATGCTTTTGCTTCGGCGCAACCTGCTTGCAGGTTTTTCCGTCTGCAATGATACGGTCACAGTAAAGTGTTTTCTTTCTGGTTTTCGGAACGAAAAAATTTCCGCAGTTTTCGCATCGTGCAATCACGGGGTTTTCCGATAAAAACTGCATCAGAAGAAAAACATAATACTTTACGGGAGCACGGAACAAATATTGTGTTTTGACAGTACCGTCAAGAAGATGGATTGTTTTAAATTCCGAATGGCTCATAAACGGATAACGCTCGCTGTTTATTTTTCCGTCTTTCATATAATCGAGAAAAATATTGTCGAGCACAATTTTGAATGCATACAGTTCCTGAATGCAGTATTGTATTTCCGATATAGCTTCACATACAAACATAGCGGAGCCGTCGTCTTCCTTGACGTTGTCTTCTAAAAATGCCAGCGTCAGCGTTTGAATGACCGGCTCGGGTTTAAGACTTTCCAGAAATATATTGACCTCTTTCACAAATGCATCAAAATATATCTGTGAAAGAAAATGAAAAACTCACTGTCATCGACGGTGAGACACTGATGGATATGCGGCTTGAACCGACTGCATATGCTGTGAAAACATTGCTGCCGCAGGGAGTGTGTGTTCTCGGCGGTGCACCTAAAATCGGGAAGTCCTGGCTGGTACTTGATCTGTGTGTCCGCATTGCCAAGGGCGAAGAGATCTGGAATATGAAAACGAAACGCGGCACGGCGCTGTACCTTTGTCTGGAAGATAGCTACGCCCGCATTCAGGAACGGCTCAATATCATTACCGATGAAGTTCCGCCTAATATTTTCTTTTCCGTCTGTGCAAAGACAATGGCGGAAGGACTTTGCGGACAGATCAGAGAATTTGTATGGGAACATCCTGATACCGTAATTGCGGCAATCGACACCTTTCAGATTGTCCGGAAAAGCGATACCGATATTTCCTACGGAAATGACTATCAGGAAATCCGTGTGTTAAAAGCACTGGCGGACGAATTAAAGATAACAATCCTTCTTGTCCACCATCTCCGTAAGCAGGGAGACAGCGATCCGTTCAATAAGCTTTCCGGTTCGACAGGAATCAGCGGTGCGGCAGACGCGGCGTATATCTTAGACATAAGCCGACGCAGTCAGAACGGTGCCACGCTCTATTGCACCGGAAGGGATATTGATTACCGTGAGATTGAGCTTCGTTTCTGTAAAGAAAAATGTCTGTGGGAAGTCGTTTCCGACAGCCTTGAAAATCCGCAAATTCTCTTGCCGAAAGAAATGACCGCGCTGATTTCTTTTATGAAGTCCACCGGAAAGTATTTCGGAAGCAATACAGAATTCGCTGAGCAGTTTTGTTTGTATTCCGGATTTGATTTGTCGGTTAAATCGCTCAAGCAGATGATGAACAGATGCCGCTATGAGCTTGAAGCAAACGGTGTATTTTATGAAAACAGCCGTTCGAACGGACAGCGGTATCTGAAAATATATTTTTCTTCTGCCGGTGACGAAAGTGCCGTAAATGACGCAAAGGAACCGTGCGGTGAAATTTGCGTTCCTTCCGTTCCTTGCGTTCCTGACACACGGGAGGTACTCAAATGAAAAATCAAAGAAGCCGTACCGAAAGCCTTACGATACGATTGACAGCAGAAGAAAAAAGCCGTTTAAAAGCCGGAGCCGAAAAAATGAAACTGTCTGTTACCGATTATATTTTACTGTCCGCTTTGCCAACACAAACAGTGATGACAGAACAAGTGAAAGTCATATTAAAAAAACTGACCGAGGTGCAAAAAGCTGTTTGCAAAAATGCGGAATCCGGTTGTCCGGAATGGAAAGAAATCATACCATTCCATGATTTACGGTAAGATTCGGCGGTATTTTTCTGCCCGAAGCCATCTAACAGTCGGAAACATCACCGTGAAAGATGTAGAAGATTTTTATGAAACTCTCTATGCGGACGGTGTGGTTTCCAACACGGTGATCCACTATCACGCCATTCTGCACCGCGCATTCAAGCAGGCGTTCAAGGACGGAATGATCGATGTCAATCCCTTTGACCGCATTGACCGTCCGAAGAAAAACAAATTCCACGGCGCGAATTACAGCAAGGAGGAGCTTGTAACCCTGTTGGAACTGACGCGGACAGACGTGATTTACCCGTCAATTCTCCTTGCAGGCGGTATGGGACTGCGGAGAAGCGAAGCACTGGGGATTCGCTGGTCGCGGATTGACTGGGAGAAGAAGACCGTCCTGCTGGATACCAAAATCGTCGAGTACAAAGAAAACGGAAAGATTATTGTAAGACCTGAAGAGGAAATGAAGAATAAATCCAGCAGGCGCACCTTGCCTCTGCCCGATCCGGTGTATGAGATGCTGACGGAAGAAAAGGAAAAACAAGACATGTACCGCAGACTGTTCAAAGGAAGCTACAACCGAAAATATGACGACTTCGTCTGTGTCAATGAACTGGGAGAACTGATACGGCCGAGCTATGTGACACAGCACTTCAGTGACCTGTTAAAGAAATACGGCCTGCGGCATATTCGCTTCCATGATTTAAGACACACCTTTGCGAGCCTTCTCATCAGCCAGAACGTGCCGCTGATCAATGTGTCAAACTTCCTCGGACACTCTGACCTTGCTACCACCAGCAATATCTATGCGCACTTGGATAAGGCAAGCAAGCAGGCGAGCGCAGATATCATGACAGACATTCTGAATATGGGAAAAGAATAAAAAGCCAGGCACTCTGCGGAGTGCCTGGTACATAAGGAGTCAATATGAAAAAAGATTTTATGAGCGGGAGTGAACTTAGGCAGTATCTGCACATCTCAACCCGGAAAATGAAATATCTGATGGATCATGACTATATCCCGCACGAAAACACAGGCCATGCGACGCATAAGTACCGTGTGAGCAGAGAAGAGGCGGAGATATTTAAGTATCGTATGGAAACCGAAGATGGCTTTTTAGCGGAGCTTGCCGGTAAATTTTCTAACCGGTCCGGGCATCAACCCCGCCGTATCTTAGAGCCGACTGCGGAAAATAGCAAAGCCTTCCGCCTGTGGCTTGAAAAAGAATGGGCAGAGCTACCCGATGCGTTGCCAACACAAACGGCAGCATCTCTTACAGGATTCGCTCCCCAGCGGATTCATAAACTGATCAAAGAAAAAACACTGCACGGCATTACTGTCCGTGCAGTGCAGTACATAGCAAAAAATGAGTTTATCTCATATATTACATCGCCAAAACAAATCGCTTCGGTACAGAATGAAGCATATAAAAGTCTGATGAAAATATTTGAAGAAAACAAATCACATAAAACAGAAAAGTATAGGATTACAAAAAGAAAAGAACGATAAGTGACAGAATAATTATGACCCCTACTATAAGCATTACTGCACAACCTGCAGGCTTTCTATCCTTTTGATATTGCCTGTAAGATGATGAAGAGGGCGGAACATTTTTAGGCATCCCAGTTTGAGTAGGCTTTGTAACTTGTTGATGGACAGTTTCTTTGTAATATAATGCCAAAGGATCAGTTTGATTCATAATACGCTTATAAAAATTATCAAGCCATACCGTGTCCTCCGGACAAGACATGTTTTCTTCTTCTGCATAGTTTTCATGTGCAATCTTATTACGTATGTACCGGTAATGCTTTAATTTAAGATAGTCTTGTTTCCATCCGGCAATACGATGTTCTGCCGACGGTCTGCCTTCCATATCATTTATATAACCGGTAACGCCTATACCGTTTATATCTTTACAAAGGTTGTCAAGGTGTTTATATGACTTTATAAATCCCACAAAATAACCCCCAAAAATAAAGAGCCGCAAGGAAATTTCCTTGCGGCTTTTTTCGCGGTCTAAGCCGCATTTTTGGCGGAGACGGCGAGATTCGAACTCGCGTGCCGTTGCCGGCAAACTGATTTCGAGTCAGCCCCGTTATGACCACTTCGATACGTCTCCGTATATGTTAACTCGCATTCGCGAGATTAACGCATTATTTAATTTTATTAGAATTTTCATTAGAACTCAGCGTGTTTCAAAGCTGCTAATATGCTGTGAACCCGCATTGTTAAAGACTTTGTGAAGTTTTGACTTCTCAAAACAGCGCAACATTTCGAGTGCGCCCCGTTATGACCACTTCGATACGTCTCCGAATATTCAAAACTCACTTTCGTGAGAAGAATGCTATGCACTTTTGGGAAAGATGCTTGTACAGACACCGTCTGTACGGATGCGATACAATATAAATGTATACTGTATCTGTCAGCCTTGTCATTTTATCAAATGTTTCGTATTTTGTCAATATGTGATTGCCGTTTTTCCTTTTGGGATTGCCGTTTTTCCCTCTGGGTTTTGTATTGCCGATGGAGATTTTTGAGCTTCTCATTAAGCAGTCAGAGGTAACGGTTTAACTGACTGCTACACAGTCTATATCAAACACTGTCGTCCATCGGAGAATATGAGAACAGCAAGACATACAAACGCCATAGAGGTACACTGCAGGCTTCAAAAAATTTGAACCGAGGAACGGTGATACGCAAACCACACATCGACACTTTACAAAAGCCGGCCGCAATTTGATAAAAAATCGACAGAAAAAGGGCAACGGGCAAGGGAGTCCCTTGCCCGCCTGTATATTTCGCCCTCAATATGCCTGTCATTTGTTAGGGCACTACCCTTTCGAATGACAAAGATATTGTATCACAAATGATTGCAAAAATGTGGATTTTTGTCTAAACGCAATGATTTCTTGTCTAAATGCAATATTTTCGCCGCTTTTAGTGATTAAACAGCACTTTTTCTTTGGGGATTTCGCGCACTTTGTATGAAAGAAATATCTCAATTCGCACACGAAAAAGATGAATTTTTGTGCTCATAAATATCGCGTTATAAATTCACTACCGAGAGGATACATTTTAGGAATTACCTCTGTGTCGTTTCGCAAATTCGGCACAATGTGCATTTGATACGCATGTAGGGGCGGACGCCCCTACGAGTGTAGGGAACGACCAATGACGCGTTCCGTAAATTTCCATCATACTTTCGCGGGCGCACAATGCACTCCCCTACGGGTTTGTGCGTTATTTTAAACATACCGTAGGGACAGCCCTTGTGGCTGTCCGCTCTACGGGCGAACGAGTTCGCCCCTACGGGAGTTGCAACGTAGGGCGGGGGCTTGCCCCCGCCGTTGGTTTGTACGAATTTTAACGGGCGGATGAGGTTACGGCTTCGCCATTACCCTTTTGTCTGCTTCGCAGACATTTCCCCTATTAGGGGAATCTTCGCCCCTACGGGTTACGTTTCGCTGTTAGGCTTGCGCAAAATCAAACCTTGCTCGGGCGATTCGTGAATCGCCCCTACGGGGTGGTGCGTCATTTTGCACATCGTAGGGCCAGCCCGGGCACGCTGTCCGTTTTCGGGCGATTCGCTCGCCTCTGCACACATAAGAAACGCACTCATTTACAATCCTCTGATTTTAACCTTTACATCCCCTAAAAAATGTGATATTATATTACAGTACTCAGTTGAAGAAGCTTTTGCCTTGGCACTTTTCATAGGCAAAACCATTCCTGTGGCTTGGGTATTTTATGTTTCAGACTTTTCGTAAAATATCGACACTGTAATACGCTCTCCTTCTATGGCGTATTGCGGCCTTTGTTTCCTCAACTGATCTACGTTGCTGTATGCACCATAATACAGCACACCGAAATCCCCGCCTGTTCTTTTGAACAGACGGGGATTTTTGCATAAGCTGTTTAGTTTTCGCTTTGCAGTCCGAAATATTTTGCGGCATTTGTGAAGGAGATATCCCGCACAATTTCCGAAAGGAAGTCAATATCGCAAGGGTATTTCCCCTCCTCGACGAAATCGCCGAGCAATTCGCACAAAATACGGCGGAAATATTCGTGACGCGGGTAGGAAAGAAAGCTTCTGGAATCCGTGACCATACCGACAAATTTACCGAGCACGCCGAGGTTGCCGAGTGTTTTCATTTGCTCACGCATCCCGTCGTAATTGTCGTTGAACCACCACGCCGAGCCGAACTGAATCTTGGAGGGCACTTCGGCACTTTGGAAATTGCCGAGCATAGTGCCGAGCACATAATTGTCTTTCGGATTGAGCGTAAACAGCACCGTTCGCGGCAGATTTCCGTTTTGCTCGAGCGCATTCAAAAACTGTGAAAGACCGTGCGCAATTTCGTGGTCGTCAATGGAATCGAAACCCGCATCCGCACCCAAACGCTCAAACATACGGCTGTTGTTGTTGCGCATCGGTCCGATATGCAGTTCCATCGCCCAGCCGCGTGCGGCGTACTCTGCGCCCAAGAACAGCATAAGCGCCGTACGGTATTTGTCCAGCTCCGCAGTAGTAAAACTGCCGCCGAGCAAGCCTTTTTTAAAGATTTTTTCAATTTCCGATTCCGTCGCCTTGCAATACGGCACATATGCGAACGCGTGGTCGGACGCACAACAACCGTTTTCGGCGAACCAATCCATACGCTCTTTTAATGCATCCTTCAATTCGCGGAAGGTATGGATTTCACGGTGTACCGCCTTTTCCATCGCCGTAATCCACGGAATAAAGGTCGGCAGTTCAATACCTAAGGCGCGGTCGGGACGGAATGCAGGCAGCACGCGGCATTTGAAATTCGGTTCTTTTGCGAGCAATACGTGGTATTCTAAGGAATCGGCGGGGTCATCGGTGGTGCAGACGCACGCAACATTGGATTTCTCAATCAATTCGCGCGGTGTAAAGCCGCCCGCCTGAATTTTTTCATTGCATTTTCGGTAAATTTCCTCCGCTGTTTTTGCGGACAACGGGGTCTCCACACCGAAATATCGCTGTAATTCGAGATGCGTCCAGTGGTACATCGGGTTGCCGATGCAATACGGCAGGCACGAGGCAAACGCTTTGAATTTTTCATACCCGCTCTTATTCCCTGTAATATACTCCTCCGCCACGCCGCACGAGCGCATCACACGCCATTTATAATGGTCGCCCGCGAGCCAAAGCTCCGAGATGTCGGCAGGACGCTTGTTTTCATAAATCTCCTTCGGCGAAAGGTGGCAGTGCCAATCGAAAATCGGCGTTTTTTCCGCACCTCTTCTGTAAATTTCTTTCGCGGTTTTGGTAGACAGTAAAAAATCCTTATCCATAAATTTTTTCATAGGAATCCCTCACGATATATATTTTGCGCGCGGGCGGATGAAGCATCCGCCCCTACGGAGTTTCAAAAGCAAAATTATTTTACCAATCAACTTTGCATTTTTCAAGTCACTTCTTCAAAATACGACTCTTTTTGCAAAAATGCTTCGGGCGGGCACGCGGTTTGGTTGTAGGCAAGCTTTAATTTTGCAAGCGCACTTTCCGCTGTTCGTGAAAAAATCGGGATTACGCCGATTTCGAGCAGTTCGCGCGTGCTCTCGTACAGTGCCGCCGCACGGGGAATCGGCGCAAGATACAACGGAATTTTCTGCGCCTGCATCCGTTTTGCAAATGCAGACAGTGCACATACGGGCGCAGTACCCGAATGATACCCAATCAGCAAAACCGCCGCGCAGGATTCGCGGTTCGGCAGTATCGCAGAAAAATCGAGATTCGGATAAAGCTTTAGAGGCAAAACGGATTTTTGAAACCGCAGATTCTGTAGACCCGCTGTTTCCTGCACGTTTGAAAGCTGTGCGCGGCTCGGCAAATCGGGTGCATTTAAAAACTGTACCGTGCCGTCCGCCGCCACACGTGCGAGCACCTGCTTTTTTGCCGACTGAAAATCCGCTGAAAACGCGTCCGCCTCCATCACGCGCGTGGCAAGGTGGATTTGCACCGAATCGTCTGTATTTCGATACGGCACGAAGAAACCCGCGCCGCCGCATTCGATATAACGTACCGCCGCGCGGAAATTGCAAACACCGTTTTGGCGCGCGTCGGAAAGCACATAAGCAGACGAAACAAAGCCGACAGGGACTTTACACGCGCCGCCGCACGCCATTGCGCAAAGCGCGGCGGTGTAAGAAAGGGTGTCCGTACCGTGCAGGACGATGACGCCGTCAGCACCGCTCGGTATGGCACGCAATTTTGAAATCAGCAATTCATAAAATGTGTCGTCAGCATTTTCGGATAAAATATCACAGACACGGCACACGGTAAACTGCACCTTGTCTGTATAGCTTTCCCGATACATCTGCAAAAGCGTCATTTCCTGCCCTGCTTCGGGCGAAATCACACCGTTCTCTGCGGCACTGCCAATCGTGCCGCCTGTGGAAAGCACAAAAATATGCATTACTGTTTCGATTCCTTTCCGAGTTTTTCGACTGCCGCTTTGTAGTCTTCGTAGGTCATAAATGTATTGATGATTTTCAACATCGCGTTCGCGCTTGTGCGTTCGGGCAAATCGAGTTGCCGCAAAAGTGCGCGGCGGCGTTCGGCGCTGTTTTGCCCGCCCGCAAGGCCGTCCTCCATAAAATCCGTTTTGGTGACTTCGCGGCAGCTCTCCGTCTGCGGCGCAGACTCAGCTGCCACGCCCGCTTTGCGAAGTGCTTCTAAAATCACCTCGGTACGCACGCCCTCCACACCGAGCTTGCCCTCTTTCGAGGGCGCGTCCTTGCGTTTTTCTTTCCCGAAAATGTCGGGAATGTACACGTGCGTGATGTACTGCGGCTCGACAATACCGCTTAAAAAAGAGCGAATCACAAAGCCTGCCGAATCGCTGTCGGTCAGCACCAAAATACCGCGTTCGCGCGCAAGGCGGCGCACCAGCCGCTGTTTTTCTTTATCTTTAAATATCCCGAAGCCGTCCGTCGTGAGAATCACGGTATCAAACAGACCCGACAGCTTTATTTTATCATATTTTCCTTCGGTAATAATCGCTTCGCGCAATTTGATCATCGTTATTTCGCCCTCGCCGCAGACAGCTGCACCAACAGCCGTTCTAATGTAATTCTCGGGTCGGCTACCCCGGATTTCAGTGCTGTATCCGCCGCACTCAGCATATCCAAACAGCCGCGCAGCTGCCGAATATCCATTTTTGCCGCATCCCGCGCGGCGTTGCGCAAGCGAAACTCTTTGCCTTTATAATTGAAGAACTGCGCAGGGTATTCCGCACGTTCGCCGCCGTTTAGTGACAGCTTGACGCGGTACATATCGACATACGCGCCCACGAGCGTGCCGAGAATCATTTCGGGTTTTTCCTTCGCGGCAAACAGCTTATGGAGAATTTCCAAAGCGCGTGCGCAGTTGCCTGATACCAGTGCCTTAGAAAGGTCAAAAATATTGGCTTCCAAAGATTTTGTGGCGACGGCGTCAATATCTGCGCGGGTAATCTCCCCGCCGTTTTTGTAGTTGCACAGCTTTTCGAGCTCGCCGAGCAAAAGATTCAAATCGTTGCCGACGATTTCGGCAAGATATGCCGCTTCGGTTCTCTCCAAACTGCACCCGCGCTTTTTCGCGCCCGATTGGAGCAATTTGCAAAGTGAAGTGCGGTCTAATTTGTCGAGCGGCACACTCACGCCGACCTTGTTGATTGTGCCTAAAACCGAACGCCATTTTGCGCTCTTTTTCGGGTTGACCTCAACGGTATCCTGCCAAAAGAGCAGGAGCGTGCTGTCGGGGACATCCGCTAAAAACTCGTCCATTTGCGCTTTATCGTCGCCCGAGAGTGCGTCCAGCGGGCAATCGCGCACAACAACGCACATTTTCCCGCCGAAGGCAGGCAGAGTCTGGGCGGCATCCAGCACCTGGGAAACCGTTGCGCCGTCGCCGAAATCGAATTTTTTGAAATTGAAGCCTTCCATACCGGGGGTGACACATTTTTTCGGAACGGTATCCGCATAATGCTGTTTGAGATACCCCTCACTGCCGTACAGCAGGCACACGCGCGGAAAATCGCCGTTTTTCAGCATCTGTTTCCATTCAGTTTCGTGAAGCTCAGGCATCCTCAGCCCCTCCTTGCATATTGAAATTCACCGCTCGGCGTAATCCAAAAAGAAAGACTGCCGTTTTCGGCTGTGGTATAGATATGGTTCGACTGTACACTTAAAAAATCTGCATTTTCGGGTGCGGCAGTGCTCATCACAATACATTCGAAATCCTTTGCACGGATGTTTTGCGGCACAGCGGCAGTGGTGATAAGCAGAGAGGCACTGTCGCCTTTGAAATCATTGGTATCACAAAACGAAACAAGCGCGGAAAAGGCACCGTAGGTAAGCTTCGCGTAGCTATACCCGCCTTGGCACTGCGCAAACACGTGCAGTTTACCGCCCGCAAGCGTGACGGCGGACTTTTGAATCGGCAGTTTTTCCGTGCCGAGCGGCAAGGTATCCGCGTGCAGTGTCTGCGCGTAATACAGTGTCCCGATTGGATACTGCGTGCCCACC
Organism: Bacillota bacterium; assembly: GCA_021769885.1. Classification (GTDB taxonomy): domain Bacteria; phylum Bacillota; class Clostridia; order Oscillospirales; family Acutalibacteraceae; genus Fimenecus. The sequence goes on from JAETSA010000003.1 coordinate 34,583, forward strand.
GCGAGCGCAGTCGGCAAATCGGTTTCCTCGGCATTCAGCAAAAACATCGCATCGATTTTTGTGGTCCCGTAGGAAGACAGTATACCACAAATTTCGGAATCTGCATAGTATTCCCCGCCCGAAAGCAATAAAACCGTTTCTCCCTGACAGCGCAAAACCACCGCCATACCCTCGCCGACATCGGCAACCGTCATTTGCAGAGTCTGTTCCGCCTGCGCGAACGGTACAAGATTGCAAAGCAGGAACAAAACTGCCATCAGGATGCAGGCAGCTCTGCGCAAATAGATGCGCTTTGTACGCACAAGCAAACCGACCGCCACGCCGAAGAACAGCACCGAGAGCCAAAGCTTCATATAATTGGTGCGCACAGGCAACACGGAAAACGGCAATGCCGAAAGGTGTGCGGTCACCGACAGCAAATACTCGGCACAGCCGGACGAGGCGAACAACAGCGCATTGCCGAACGCCGCAAAATGCAGTACGCAAAAGAGCGCGCCGAGCATACCGCAGAACATACAAACACTGCCTACAGTGACCGAAAGCAAATTGGCAAGAATGGCCGCCGGGGAAAACACACCGAACGCCCACACCTGTACGGGCAAGGTGCATACTGCGGCGGCCGCAGTCACCGAAACGACGGAAGTGACAAAACGATACAGCTTTATCCATTTGCTTTTTCGGTGCCGCACGGGGCGGCTGAGCACGGCTTCCAGCCTCTTCGCGAACAGCAATATACCGACGGTCGCGCAGACGGACAGCAGTAAAGAAATATCGCGCGCGGCAAACGGATTGCAAAAAAGCATTGCCGCAAGCGCTAGACCTACAGAATTATACGCATCGGCTTCGCGCCGAAACAATTCCGCTGAAAACATAGTCCCTGCCATAATCGCCGCACGCAAAACGGACGGTGCGCCGCCTGTAAGCACAGCGAAAAAAGCGACAAATAAAAGTCCCGACCACGCCCGCACCCGCCGACGGATACGCAGTTTTTTCAATGCCGTAAACAAATACATGGTCCACGTAGACAAATGTAGTCCCGATACAACCAGCAAATGCGAAATGCCGACTGCACGAAAAGCATTTTCGCTTTGTGCAGTCAGCGCGGTTTTCACGCCGAACGACATACAGGCAACCACGCCGCCCGCCGCATTCGGCAGTACCGTCAAAACCGCCTGCGTCAGTGCCGCGCGCATAGATAAAATTGAAGCGTACAGGCTTGTGTTTCCGTTTTTAACGACCGTCCATTCGCCGTCGGGATATACACCGCAAACGACGCCTTTGGCGCGGTAATACGCAGAAACGGCTTCGTTTTCCGTCCCGCCGCCGAGCAAAAACGGCTTTGCACGGAATGTGATGCTGTCTGTCGGCGCAATCTCCAACGGTGTACGGCTGACCAGACGAATTTTGCCGCGGAAGGGTTCGCCGTTTAAGGTCTGCACACGCAAAACCGCATAATATTTGCCGTTGTCCTGATACGGCAAATCGGCAAGCGCGCCGCTTACGGTGACTTCCTGCGCATCCATCACGGTATTTTGCTGTGCCGTATATCGGCCATTCGCATTCCACAACAGCAGTATACAAATTGCCGCTGTAAGGAATGCGGTCGGCAGAGTCTTATCCTTGCGTGACGGCTTGTATGCCAAAGAAAGCACAAAAGCGATAAGCGCGGCCGCAAACGCCGCACCCATCGCTTCTTTCTGTGGAAAAACAGGCATTACAAACAAAGTAAATAATGCCGTAAAGCCAATGACACAAAACGGACGTGTCATCTTTACACAAGCCGTTCGCCGAGATTTGCCCCCGACAGCACGTGGAAGTGCAGATGCAGAACCGTCTGCCCTGCGCCCGCACCGCAATTGTTGATAATGCGGTAGCTGTCTAATCCCAATTCTTTACACAGCTTCGGAATTACAGTGAAAATGTGTGCGACAACGTCCGCATTTTCCGCAGTGATTTCCTGCGCCGAAGCCAAATGCTGTTTCGGCACGACCAAAAAGTGCGTATCCGACTGCGGCGCAATATCATAAAACGCGTAGCAAAGGTCATCCTCATACACTTTTTTCGAGGGAATCTCCCCCGCAATGATTTTACAGAATAAGCAATCTTCCATCGGAATGCTCCTTACAATTATTTGAGCAACGCTTTTACAATTTCGGAAGCGCCGCCGAGTGCCGCGTCCACCTTGGCCATATCCTTTGCACCCGCCATAGCGCTGTCGGGCTTGCCGCCGCCGCTGCCGCCTGCAAGACGCGCGATTTCACGGACAATGTTGCCCGCGTGCGCACCTTTCGCGACAGCGTCCTTACCGCAGGCACACGCAAAGGTCGCCGTGCCTTTTTCTTCATTTATACCTGCAAATACACAAACAATATCCGCGCCGTTTTCCTTTGCCTTGTCACACATAGAGCGCAAAGCGTCGGGTGTTTCTTTGCCGAGATTCTGCGCAATCAAACGTACACCGCCGAGGTCCTCGGCGTTTTTAAGCATCTCGCTTGCCTTATCTGCCGCCATTTGTGCGTGCAGAGTATCGAGCTCACGTGCAAGCGCTTTATTCTCTGCAACGGCCGCCGCCGCTTTGGAAACCAGCTCCGCAGGATTGTTGACCTTCAGTGCCGCCGCCGTATTGTAAATCGTTTCGAGATTTTGGTCGATATAGTCCATCACATTGAAGCCTGTGACCGCTTCGATACGGCGCACGCCCGATGCAACAGAGGTTTCGGATACAATTTTAAACAAACCGATATTACCCGTATTTGACACGTGCGTACCGCCGCAAAGCTCTGTGGAGAAATCGCCCGCCTTGACTACGCGAACAATATCGCCGTATTTTTCGCCGAACAGTGCCATAGCACCGAGTTTTTTCGCTTCGTCAATCGGCATTTCGCGTGTTTCCACGGGGAGTGCCGCCAAAATGATTTCATTTACACGCTTTTCAACGGTTTTCAGTTCTTCGCTTGTCAGCGCAGAGAAATGCGTAAAGTCAAAACGCACATGGCGGTCGTTTACAAGCTGTCCCGCCTGCTCCACGTGACTGCCCAAGGCTTCGCGCAGTGCCGCCTGCAAAAGGTGCGCCGCCGTGTGGTTGCGCATCGTGGCACGTCTGGTACTTTCTTTCACCTGTGCCGTCACCGCCGCGCCGACGGAGAGCACCTCGCCCTCGGTCAATTTGCCGTGGTGCAAAATGACACCTTCGTGTGTCTTGGTGGTATTTTCAACGGTAAAGGTAAAGCCGTCACCCGAAATTGTGCCGACGTCGCCAACCTGTCCGCCGCTTTCTGCATAAAACGGTGTTTTCTCGAGAACCAATGTAGCCTCGGTTTCTGCGCCCGCAAATCTTTGCAACGCGCCCTCGGCGATAATTGCCGCAATTTCGGTATTCTCCGCAAAGGAAGTGTAGCCCGTAAATTCTGTGGCAGACATATCCTTTGTCACGTTCCCTGAACCGACCCACGCTTCTGCGCCTGCACCTTTATGCGCCGCACGCGCGCGGTTTTTCTGCTCAATAACCAATTCTTTCCAACGGGCTTCATCTACGGTCAATCCGCGTTCCTCGAGCAATTCCTTGGTTAAATCAATCGGGAAGCCGTAGGTATCGGACAGCAGGAACGCATCCTCACCCGAAAGGCAGGTGCCCGCAAGATTTTTGAGCATATCCTCCAGCACCGAAAGTCCTGTGTCAATGGTTTTGGCGAAGCTTTCTTCTTCCGCTTTAATCACGCTGACAATGAAGTCGCGTTTCTCCACAAGATTCGGGTACGCGGATTTATTTTCGTTGATGACTGTATCCGCTATTTCATAGAGGAAGGTATCCTGAATCCCGAGCAATCTGCCGTGGCGTGCCGCGCGGCGGAGCAGCCTGCGCAGAACATAGCCGCGCCCTTCGTTCGAGGGCATTACGCCGTCGCCAATCATCATAGTTGTGCTTCTGATGTGGTCGGTAATCACGCGCAGAGATATATCCTTGTTCTCGTCCTTATGATATTCCACATTCGCAATACGCATAATGTGTTTCATAATGTTCTGTACGGTGTCCACCTCAAAAAGATTGTCAACGCCCTGTGCAATGCAGGCGAGTCTTTCCAGCCCCATACCGGTGTCGATATTGGGATGGGCAAGCCTTGTATAATTATTGTTTCCGTCATTGTCAAACTGCGTGAAAACAAGATTCCAGACTTCCATAAATCTGTCACAGTCACAGCCTACCTTGCAGTCCGGCTTGCCGCAGCCATACTTTTCGCCGCGGTCATAGTGAATTTCCGAGCAAGGTCCGCACGGACCGGCCCCGTGCTCCCAAAAGTTGTCCGCCTTACCCATACGGTAAACATGAGACGGATCTACGCCGACAGTCTTTGTCCAGATGTCGTAAGCCTCATCGTCCTCTTCATAAACGGTAATATAAAGCTTTTCAGGCTCAATTTCCAAAATCTCTGTGAAAAATTCCCACGCCCACGGGATGACCTCATTTTTAAAATAGTCGCCGAACGAGAAGTTCCCGAGCATTTCAAAATATGTGCCGTGACGGGCGGTTTTGCCGACATTTTCAATATCCGGTGTGCGGATGCACTTTTGGCAGGTGGTTACACGCGTTCTCGGCGGTGTAATCTCCCCTGTGAAATATTTTTTCATCGGTGCCATACCGGAATTAATCAACAGCAGACTTTTGTCGTTCTGCGGAATCAGCGAAAAGCTCGGCAGGCGAAGATGCCCCTTGCTTTCGAAAAATGCGAGATACTTTTCTCTCAGTTCGTTAAGACCTGTCCATTCCATTCGTGTTTACTCCTTAAAAACAGAAAATGACATACTTTCCTTTATATATAATAACTGATTATACAATTCATAAATTCCGTTGTCAACTCAAAATCTGCGAAAAACGCTTGTTTTATATACGGTTTTCCGCTATAATCTAAAAGAATACAGTCAAACGCCGTCGGGAGGGCAAAATATTGAATCCGATTGACAAAACGCAAAAGCGCAAAGCCAACATATATATGCTCTGCTTCGCGCTGTTTGCGGCGGCGGTGTTGCTCTTTGTCTATTTTTTCGGGCAAAACTCCGTAAAACGCGACAATGTCCAGTGTGAAAACGCCGTATTCGACTGCACGGCGGCGCGCGATTTGCACGAGGCGCACCGCTATTATTTGGAGGGCGACTGGCAGTTCTTTTATCGGCAATGGATTAAAAGCGACGCTCTGTCCGCCGTAGAACCGACGGATTTTTTACGTGTTCCCGGCTCGTGGGCAGGCAACCTGTTCCATCACACACCGTACGAGAACGGCGGATACGCCTCTTACCGATGCTTTGTACAGGGGCTTAAGACGGACAGTGCGCTCACGGTATATGTTCCGAACCTCGCCTGCGCCTATCGCGTGTATGCAGACGGAGAGCTGATTACCGAAAGCGGTATACTCTCGAAAACACCGGGGGCAACAGATTCCAATGCCGCCGCCCTGCGTGAAAAGGTCTATTTGGACGAAGGGATGCACGAAATTATCATTGAGGTTTCGGGCGATGTCTTTTCAGGGTTGTATTTGCCGCCCATTCTCGCAGAATATACATATGAAAACAGCTATGTGAGCGGGATGCTGGCACTGCGCTATACGCTCATCGGCGCAATTTTCTATGCGGCAATCGTGCTGTTCGTCTTTTCAGGCGTCGTCAAGGTTCGCTTTTTCTCGCCGTGGCTGCCTATCTTGTTTGTGCTGATTGCATTTCGGATGATGTTTTCTACCGAAGGGTACAGCATTACGCAGACCTGGCTCTATACGCTGGATTACGAAAAAATGCATTTGCTGACCTTTGCCAATCCGTTTATCATCAAGCTCTGTGCATTATTGTATTTCCGAGACGAATTAAAGCTGGACATTCCGCTTCGCTCGGTCATCGGCATTTCGGGATTTTTCGCGGCAATCATTCTCACGGCATACACATTCCCGCAAGCGGTTTTCAACAATTCTTATTTTTGGATTTTACAGCTCCTGTCCTCGGTCGCAGATATTTACATTCTCCGAAAGCTGTGCAATGAGCTTGCCGCCGGTAAAAAAAATTCGGGAATTATATGCGGTGCCTATCTGTTTTTGCTGTGCGGCGTAAACGTCAACATTTTATATATGGGCGGTATGATGTCTACGCGAACCTCGTCCTTTATGCCCATTTCCTTCACGCTGTTTGCACTGTTTATCACCGTGATACACACGCGGAATGCGATTTTGCTGTATCAGCGTGTACAGCGAACCAGACAGCTGGAGCGTGAATTGGAGCAAGCCAATATGGCGGTTATGATTTCACAAATTCAGCCGCATTTTCTGTATAACGCGCTCAATACAATCAAGTCCCTGATTCGCCGCAATCCGAAAGCGGCAGAAGAGGCAGTGATTGACTTCTCCTATTACCTGCGCGGCAATATGGACAGCCTTTCACACGCAGAGCCGATTCCGTTCCGCACGGAGCTGGAACATATTCATCATTACTGTAAAATCGAGCTGCTGCGGTTTCCCGACAAGCTGCATTTGGAATACGACATTGAAACCGATATCTTCGACGTACCGCCTTTGAGCATTCAACCGCTTGTGGAAAACGCAATTAAGCACGGCGTAACCAAACGCCCCGAGGGCGGCACGGTCAACATTCACGCTTACGAGGACAGCAAAAATTATATTGTCAGTGTAGAGGATGACGGTGTAGGCTTTGACCCGACCGTTGTCCTGAAAAAAGACGGACGTGCCCACGTGGGTCTGCCGAACACCTGTTACCGACTGGAGAGTATGCTGCACGCGAAGGTAGACATAAAAAGCAAAATCGGCGTCGGCACCACGGTAACCGTTCGAATCCCGAAATAAGGAGGAAACATATGCATATCATTGCCGTAGACGATGAGCCGCTCGCATTGGCGGATCTTCGGGATATTTGTGAAAGCTTTTCGGAAACCGAAAGCTTTTTCGCATTTTCAAATCCTGCCGACGCACTATCCCACGCCACCGAGCACAAAGTCGATCTTGCATTTTTAGACATTGAAATGCCGGTTATGAAAGGGATAGAGCTTGCGAAACGGCTGAACCAAATCGACGCAGGCACGCGTATTGTATTTGTAACGGGCTTTAAGGAATATGCCTATGACGCGTTCACGGTAAACGCCGTCGGCTATGTACTCAAGCCCTTTTCAGAGGATATGATTCACCGTGAGCTTGCAAAGGTACTAAATACCATTCCCGCCGCACCGAAGGTGCACATACAGACCTTTGGATATTTCGATGTGTTTGTGCAAAGCCGTCCCGTGTATTTTTCGAGCAGTAAATCCAAAGAGCTTTTGGCACTGCTTGTGGACCGTCACGGCGGCTCGGTCAGCACAGAAAACGCCATTTCCTTACTGTGGCCAAACCGCGAATACGATGAAAGCGTGCAATCCTTATTCCGCAAGGTCTTAAAAAGCCTGCGCGTTTCGCTTGCGGATGCAGGCATTTCGGATATTCTTGTAGATGTGCGTAATCAGCGCAGTGTGGATATTGAAAAATTCTCCTGCGATTTATACGACCTGCTCAAAAAAGAGCCCGCCGCCGTAGAGGGCTATTCAGGCGAATATATGCACGGCTACCCATGGGCACAAAGCACAAAAAATCATATAGACACCATTATAGGAGGAATCAGTTATGCTGACAGACATTGAGATTGCACAGGCGGCAAATATGCTGCCGATTCAGGACGTCGCCGCAGGACTTTCTATAGATGCGGAGGATTTGGAGTTCTACGGAAAATACAAGGCGAAGCTGCCGCTGTCACTTTGTGAAAAATACAAAGACCGTGCGAACGGCAAACTGATTTTAGTGACCGCTATCAATCCCACCCCCGCAGGAGAGGGCAAAACAACCGTTACTGTAGGTTTAGGGGAAGCGATGCAGAAAATCGGCAAAAACGCCATCATCGCCCTGCGTGAACCGTCTATGGGTCCCGTATTCGGCGTGAAAGGCGGCGCGGCAGGCGGTGGCTACGCGCAGGTCGTACCGATGGAGGACATCAACCTGCATTTCACAGGCGATATGCACGCGCTCACGGCGGCAAACAATCTGCTTTGCGCTGTACTCGACAATCATATGCAGCAAGGCAATGCGCTTTCCATTGACCCGCGCCGCATTCTCTTTAAGCGGTGTCTGGATATGAACGACCGCGCTCTGCGCAACGTTGTTGTCGGTCTTGGCGGCAAGGTCAACGGCGTACCGCGTGAAGACGGCTTTATGATTACCGTGGCAAGTGAGGTTATGGCAATTTTGTGCCTTGCTTCGGATTTAGAGGATTTGAAAAAGCGGCTCGGCGACATTTTGGTGGCATACACCTACGACGGCAAGCCTGTATTCGCCCGTGACCTTGACTGCGTCGGTGCGATGACGGCACTCCTTAAAGATGCCATCAAGCCGAATCTCGTGCAGACCTTAGAAAACACGCCTGCGCTGATGCACGGCGGACCGTTTGCGAATATCGCGCACGGCTGCAACTCCGTAACCGCCACCAAATTGGGACTGAAGCTTGCGGACTACTGCATCACCGAGGCAGGCTTCGGCGCAGACCTCGGCGCGGAAAAGTTCTTAGACATTAAATGCCGTTTTGCAGGGTTGAAGCCCTCCTGCATTGTGTTGGTGGCAACCATCCGCGCGCTCAAATACAACGGCGGCGTGCCGAAGGCGGAGCTCGGCCAAGAAAATGTGGAAGCACTGAAAAAAGGCATTATCAATCTGCAAACACACATTGAAAATATGCAGAAATACGGCGTACCCGCCGTGGTGGCAATCAACCGTTTCGGCACGGATACCGATGCAGAAATTGCAGTCATCGAAGAATTTTGTAAAAATATGGGTGTAGAGGTCTCCCTCACCGAGGTATTCGCAAAAGGCGGCGAGGGCGGCAGAGATTTGGCGGAAAAGGTCTGCAAAACCATCGAAGAAAAGCCCTCGAATTACCGTCCGCTGTATGACACCGACCTTTCTATTCCCGAAAAGCTCGAAACCATTGCCAAAGAGATTTACCGCGCAGACGGCGTGACCTTTACCGCCGCCGCAAAGAAATCCCTTGCGGAAATTGAAGCACTCGGCAAAGACAAATTGCCCGTTTGCGTTGCGAAAACACAATATTCCCTTTCGGACAATCCCGCGCTGCTCGGCAAGCCCGAAGGCTTTACACTAACCGTGCGTGACGTGCGCCTTTCCGCAGGCGCGGGCTTCGTCGTCGCACTGACGGGCGACATTATGACGATGCCGGGACTGCCGAAAGTCCCCGCCGCTTCTAAAATCGACGTGGACGCCGACGGCAATATTTCGGGATTGTTTTAATTCCCGATTTGATATGAAAAGCTGTCATTCTGAGCGGAGCGAAGAATCTCAATCAGAACGATGTAAATTGCACAATCGGTAGGGCGGGGGTGCGGGTCTCCAGTGGAGACCTCTGCATACGGAAGTATGCAGAAGCACCGACCGAGCCGGCAGGCGAGACCTTGCCCCCCGCCGCAGGCTTGTGCAAAATTCGACTTTATTCGGGTCGTCGAGACGCCGACCCCTACAGACGTAGGGAACGACCTCTGTGTCGTTCCACAAATTTTCAGCAAATTTCGGCGGGCGGGCACGGAGACCCGCCCCTACGTGGTTGTGATTCGGCGAAATCGAGTGCTGTTGCGGGCGCTTCGTGAAGCGCCCCTACGGGGGTTGTGCACATCCGTTGGTTTGTGCAAAATCCGACCGTGCACGGGGCGCCGTGCCACCGCCCCCTACAGGTTGCAAAAAAAACGCACCCAACCGCATAAAAATACGGTTGGGTGCGTTACTGTTTTTATTTCTGCATCAGGCTATACAGCAAATCGCGCACGGTATCGGTACGTTCGGCGGATTGCGAGGCCAAGGACGCTTCAATCGCGGCAGAAACGGTTTTTGCGGTACTTTTAAAATATGTGTCCCCCTGCTCTGTCAGGCGTACAAACACATTTCGGCGGTCTTTTCCTGTGCGGATACGCTCAATCAATGAAAAATCCTCTAATTCCGTAATGATTTTCGACATTTGCTGCTTCGTCATTTGCAATTCAGTCAGCAGAAAACTCATAGACAGCTTTTTTTCGTGTGAACGTTCCAACAAATACAGTATATGAAATCCGTGTGAATGAATTTTCGGACCCTGCTCTGCTTTCGGATGCCGCTGACAGGCACTGTAAAAACGAAAAATCAACTCTGTCAGCATATCTGCGACTTCTTTTTGCACGGACTGCCCCATACTTTATCTGCTCCTTTAAAAAGAATGCGCCTTTCTTCCATCACTATACATTTTTCTGCGTAATTTGTCAACAAAAATATGATAGTTAATATATTGTTTACATTTTTTCGGTTGACAGCGTCATTTTTTCTCGGTATAGTTTAAGATAGCATACAATACAGCATCGTTTCCATATAAAAAAAGAGGTGGTATTATGAAAAAACATAAAGCAGACATTCTGGAATATACCGACCGTATGAGCAAAGAAAACATCGCCGCCAGCCGCATTGACCCGGAGCTGTATGAGCATTACTCCGTCAAGCGCGGACTGCGCGATAAAAACGGCACAGGCGTGCTCGCGGGACTTACAACCATTTCCAATATCAAATCCTATGCCGAAACACCCGAAGGGCGCGTACCCTGTGCGGGCGAGCTTCGGTATCGGGGCATCAATGTAACCGAGCTTGTGCGCGGGTGCATCGGCGAAAAGCGGTTCGGATTTGAAGAAGCTTCGTATCTTTTGCTGTTCGGGCGGCTGCCGAATGCAGAGGAACTGAAAGAATACTGCGATATTATGGCGGCACTGCGTTCGCTTCCTACGAATTTTGTGCGCGACGTCGTGATGAAAGCCCCCAGTAAGGATATTATGAACTCCCTGACTCGCAGTGTGCTGACGCTTTCCGCATATGACAGCGACCCGATGAATATGTCGCAGGAAAACGTACTGCGCCAATGCCTGTCCTTAATCAGCCGTTTCCCGATGCTGGCGGTCTACGGCTATCAGGCATATAACCATTACGAATGCAATGACAGTCTGTATATCCACCGCCCCGACCCCAAGCTTTCGGCGGCGGAAAACATTCTGCGTCTGCTGCGTCCCGACAAAAAATACAGTGCACTCGAGGCACAGGTGCTCGACATTGCGCTGATTTTACATATGGAGCACGGCGGCGGCAACAACTCGTCGTTCACGACGCACGTGGTCACCTCCTCAGGCTCCGACACCTTCTCCGTAATGGCGGCGGCACTCTGTTCCTTAAAAGGACCGAAGCACGGCGGCGCGAACATTAAAGTCGTAGAAATGATTAACGACCTGAAAAAGCACGTGCGTGACACGAGTGATGAGGATGCGGTACGCAATTATCTCGAAAAGCTTCTGAATCGCGAAGCCTTTGATCAAAAGGGCTTGATTTACGGTATGGGTCACGCAGTCTATTCCATTTCCGACCCGCGTGCCGAGGTATTCAAGGGCTTTGTGGAAAAGCTCGCCTTGGAGAAAAACCGCAAAGCGGACTTTGATCTGTATAGTATGATTGACCGTCTTGCACCGCAGGTCATTGCCGAACGCCGCAGAATTTACAAAGGCGTCAGCCCGAATGTCGATTTCTACAGCGGCTTTGTATACAGTATGCTGGATATACCACCCGAGCTGTATACGCCGATTTTCGCAATGGCACGCATTGTCGGCTGGAGCGCACATATGATGGAGGAACGCACCAATGCGGATAAAATTATCCGTCCTGCCTATAAGAGCGTATCCGACATTGTCCCCTATGTGCCGCTGGGGGAACGGAAATAACCCCTCCTCGTTTTCTCTGCTTTTGAAATACGGCACAGGCTCGTACACGATTACGACGGCATAAATTGGTCGATTATTGTTGCAGTCATTTTTGACGAAATGGACGATTTTGTGAAAGCTGTCAAAGCCATTCTGTAAGTAAGCTTTCGGTTGGAAAATCAATAACGGCTTTGCTCTGACGGGATTCTTTTCTGTACGCAGAAGGACAAAATTGCAAAACCCCACATACAAAAACGCTCTGTTTTGCAGAACGCTTTTTGTATGTGGGTTATTTTTTGGATTCTCGGGCAAACTACAAGCGGTGATGTATATGCAATCTATTTGGTCGGCAAATACAGAATTGCCGCGATTTCCCACGCTTTCCGAGGACAAAAAGACCGATGTTCTTATTATCGGAGGCGGTATTGCAGGGCTTTTATGCGCATATCGGCTGAAAACGCACGGCGTAAACTGTATTTTGCTTGAAGCGGATCGAATCTGCCGCGGTGTGACGCAAAACACGACGGCAAAACTTACCGTACAGCACGGATTTTTGTACGATAAACTGATGAAACGCTTTGGAAAAGAAAAAGCGCAAATGTACTTACGCGCAAATGAACGGGCACTGCAAAATTATCGTGCACTTGCCGAAAAGTTTCCGTGCGATTTTGAAAATCAGGAGAACGTTGTATACACCGTAGACGATTCTGCGGCGGCGGAACGCGAACTGCGTGCACTGGAAGCATTGGGCGTTCAGGCGGCTTTTGAAAAAGAGCTTCCTGTTCCGCTCCGAATTGCGGGTGCGGTGCGTATACAAAATCAGGCACAGTTTCATCCGCTGAAGTTTCTGTCGCAAATCGCAAAAGAACTGCCGATTTACGAGCAGACCAAAGTGTTTGAAATTCGCGGAAACTGCGCCTATACTGCGCACGGCACAGTGACGGCAGAGCAATTTATCATTACCACACATTTTCCGATTTTAAATAAGTACGGTGCCTATTTTTTGAAGCTGTATCAAGAGCGTTCCTATGTCTTGGCACTCGAAAACGGGCCGCAAATCCATGGTATGTATGTGGACGAAGCACAAAAGGGAATGTCCTTTCGCAACGCAGGGGATTTTTTGCTTGTGGGCGGCGGTGACCACCGCACAGGTGCGCAGGGCGGAAATTTTACGGCACTGCGGCAATTCGCAAAAATGCATTATCCTGCGTGCGCCGAGCGTTACGCATGGGCAACACAGGACTGTATGAGCTTGGACGGCGTGCCGTATATCGGGCGGTATGCAAAAGCGCTCTCCAATGTGTATGTGGCAACAGGCTTCAGCAAATGGGGTATGACCTCGGCTATGGCGGCATCCGAAATTTTGTGTGATGCAGTGTTGGGAAAAGAAAACGATTGCGCACCCGTTTTTTCGCCGTCGCGCAGTATTTTTTCCGTACAGCTTCTCAAAAACGGCGGTACATTTTTAACGAGCCTGCTGACACCGACGAAAAAACGCTGTCCGCATATGGGCTGTGCTTTAAAGTGGAATGCGGCGGAGCACACATGGGACTGCCCCTGCCACGGCTCCAGATTTCAAGAGGACGGGAAACTGATTGAAAATCCCGCAACGGATGATTTGAAGCCGTGAAAGGTGAAGGCGGGCGAACGCAGTTCACCCCTACGGGAATTGGAAAAATCCTGTGCTTCTGAGCCAAAGACAAAAATTGGGGCTGTAAAAAACTTACGTTTTTTACAGCCCGTTTTGCCGTTTCCGGTTTAATAAATCATCTCATTTAATGCATTCATATATTTCGAGTTGGACGGTGCCATCATATAATTCAGGAAAATGACATTTTGAATGCCGTTGTCGCGCAAAAACTGCGGCAGGTTCATTCCCTTTACGCCTTCCTGACGCGGGTCGAGCACATAGACCTCACTGTAATTCTCTAAGAGGAACGGCGCAAACGCATTACCGTAAGACTCTTTAATCAGCAAAATTTTCTGCCCGTTCCCAACGTTGGTCGTCATTTTAATGAGCGGCTTGTCGCCCTGAATAAACGCCATATATTTGCTGGCAGGGTCGTTGATGTTGGTGGAAATGATGCGCAGATTTTTGCCGTCATCCATCGCGGGTGTAGAGAAGAACTGCCCGCTTGCCTCTACCGTCGGGTAGAACACTTCCACTGTATCGGGATTGTTTTTTAACGCCTCGCTTTGCGTGTAGCGGTACATACTGCCGACAAAGCCGTCCAACTGCCCTGCTTCGTGGTCGGACAGCGGCTTGCAGGTAAGCCCTGCCGAAGCACAGAACGCCTCATAGGCGCGGTATGCGCCGCGTGCCGTCCAATGGTGATCGGTGCGGAAATAGAGATATTCATCCGTATGTCTCGACAGGCGGTCATATGCATCCACCTTGACAATATTGTCGTTCATTGCGCCATAGGCAATTTCGATACCGCGCTTTTGCGAATGCGAACCCGTGCGGTACTCTTCAGGACCGTAGTATTCCATTCGCGTAGGCGCAAGCAGAGCGAACACCTTGACTTCGGGCACTGCCGCCGCGAGCGCGTTGACTGTGCCGCCGTAATCCAAGAGCTTTTGCTTTGCAATCGAATACATTTCCATTGCGGCGTCGCCTGTAACGACAATATAATTCGAGGTCACCGTATATGCCCCGACCTCGGGCGGCGCGGTGGTGGGTTCTATCGTTGTGTTGTTTATAGCCTCTATGCTGTTTTCATTTGTCTCTGACGGGTTTTGTGTTTGCGCTTCGGTCTGCGGTGCAGTGGAATCCGCTTCGCCGACCGCCGTTTTATAGGCAGGTGCAAACACCACAGCCACAATCAGCACGACTGCCGCCGCAATCAATTCCACCGTGCCGATGATTTTCTTTTGCTTTGTCATTTCCATAGTGCTTAGACCTTTTCGCCTGTTTCTGCGTTGATAATATTTTTAAACACCGCAATGTGTGTGCTCGAAATGTATTTGTCCATATGCATACTGCCGAAATACCATTTGCCGAACGTGCACGAATCCGACAGCTCCTCAAAATAGGCGTTTAAGGCAGTCACACGCAGGGAATCATAATCCTTGAGCTGTAAAAAGCCCTTAATGCGCAGCGGCGGTTCGTGCGTGACAACCACATCCACGTGGTAATCCTCTTTTTCGAGCGCGTGTGCGCCTTCCAAAAGCTCCTCGCGCGTCGGAATCTCCTCGCGCGACCACGTATCGCCCTCGGCGCGAATGTCGATGTCGGGGCTTTCTCCCCCGCCCATGGTGAATACCGACACGCCGTCGATGTGGAACACCTGCCCGCGCAAAAGATGATACAGATTGCCGTAGATTCGGTGCACCTTGCCGCCGTTCCA
The DNA here is from genome assembly GCA_021769885.1 of Bacillota bacterium. Taxonomy (GTDB): domain Bacteria; phylum Bacillota; class Clostridia; order Oscillospirales; family Acutalibacteraceae; genus Fimenecus. Next base: position 49,712 of record JAETSA010000003.1, read on the forward strand.
TTCACTTATTTCATAGTTGTTCAGAAGTGAAAAATTCTCGTGCGTGCCGTCAATAAAGCAGATATTGTATTTTCGTTTGCCGAGCTGTTTGATGATTTTTTGCTCTTTTTTACTGTCGTCCCACAAAAATCCGAAATCGCCGCAGACAATTAAGGTGTCGCCCGCCTTCAGCATTTTGAGCCTGGAGGCAGAAAGTCGGTCTGCTTCGCCGTGGGTGTCGCCCGTCACATAAATCAAATCTTACACTTCCTTAGAAATTATTGCCAAACAGGAAAAAATTTGTTATACTGATTACATATCTTAGTCTATTTATTTTACACGTTTTGCGTCTTCTTTTCAAGGGGGATTTCGCGTTGAAAAGATTTATTTCCTGTTTTTTAACCTTAGTTTTTCTTCTTTTGCCGCTGTGCACAGTGAAAGGCTCTGCAGCATTTAACTCCTCACTCGAAACAAAGGCGGATATTGTTTTGCTTTTGAGCCTGGACAACGGCGCAGTGATTTTCGATAAAAATGCGGACAAGCGTGCCGCACCCGCATCACTTACAAAAATTATCACCGCGGTTCTGACGATTGAAAACTGCGAGAATCTCGACGAGGTCATTACCATTAAGCAGTCATCCATCAATGCCATCAGCGGTACAAACAGCTCTACGGCAGGGCTTTTGCCGGGCGAAGAAATATCCATTCGCAATCTGCTGTACTGTATGATGGTGAAAAGTGCCAATGAGGCGGCGGTCGTGCTTGCCGATTACATCGGCGGGGGCAGTGTTGCAAATTTTGTAAAAATGATGAACGATTATGTTATGGATATCGGCTGTCAGAATACGCATTTTATGAATCCCCACGGGTTGGATAGCGAGGGACACTACACCACCGCCAACGACCTTGCCATCATCACAAAGCATGCGCTGACTCTGCCGCTGTTTTCGGAGATTGTGAACACGGTCAATTTCAAACTGCCCGCATCCAACAAAAGCGGCGAGCGCAATCTGCTTTCGACCAACTGGATGATTAATCCGAATTTCAAAACCTATTATTTGAAATATGCGGAAGGCATTAAAACGGGTACGACCAAAAATGCGGGGCACTGCATTGTTTCTAAGGCAAGCAAGGACGGCTACAACTACCTCGCGATTGTCATGGGCGCGCCCGAAGAGGATGTCAACGGCGACGGCAACCCTGACAACTGCGCATTTTTAGAATGCAAAAAGATTTTTCAGTGGGCATTTCAAAATATCCGCCTGACGAAGGTCGCAAGTCCCACACAGATTGCCACGGTGGTCGATGTCAATCTCTCTTGGAATGTGGATCACGTGCGTCTGGTACCCGAAACCGAGGTCACCGCGCTTGTGCCCGTGGGCAATGATGAATCGAGCGTACTTTTGGAAGTGATTCCCGAAGAAACGCCGCAAACCGTCAATGCGCCAATCAAAAAAGGCGATGTGCTCGGCAAAGCGCGCATTTTGTATGCGGAGGATGAAATTGCCACTGTGAATTTGGTTGCCGCCGAGGATGTGCATATGAGTATGATTTTGTATATCCTGAACGGCGTGAAGAATCTGTTTAAATCAACAATTTTCCAGATTGTATTTATTCTGATTCTTTTGGTGCTTGCGGTGTATATCGGGTTGATTATACGGCATAGCCGTATGAAAAAGCGTCGAAGAGCCCCGAAAACCGTGAAGAATTTCAGAAATATTAAATAATGCAACCCGTTATTCGGAAATGCATATTCCGAATAGCGGGTTTCCTTTTATCGTATTTTATTCATCGGATGTTGAAAGCGAAGAAACGCATCCGGCACAAAGTAAATTAGGTGCACGCACAGCGGCGGGCTTCCACGCCCGCCATTTGGTTTGTGTAAAATCCAACCGTGCTCGGGTCGCTTCGTGAAGCGCCCCTACAAGAGTTGCGTATCACTGTTCGGTTTTTGCAAAAATCCAGCCTTGCTCGGGCGGGCGTGGAAACCTGCCCCTACTAGGAAGCGTGTAATTCTGTTCGCGAAAAGCCCCCGCAAACTTACGGCTTGCGGGGGACTCACTGTATTGAATTGCATATAAAAATCCGATACTTGCCGCTGTTTTACGGTGCGATTATAGGATTGTGCTTGAGTCAGTCTCTCCCCTTGTGCTTTTTGCCGAGCAGACGGTCGAAGACAAAAGAGAGATATCCGAGCGTGATAAACGCCACGGTGACGGCAAGCACAATTAAAATCACCTTGTCCCAACCGTACAAATCCACATCCAAAAACGGATACGGGTAACGGCTGGTGCCGCCGAAGCCTGTGAATGTGCGGGTACTCACTTCCGCGCGCACCATCGCAAATGCGAAATACGCATACGGCAAAACGAGCCACGCAAGCGGATACATCGCTTTATACTGTCCTTTCGGCACAAACAGAAAATAGTCGAGAATCACGAGGAGAGGTACGGCATAATGCACCAGAATATTGCTGACGGAAAGCGCAGTAATCGGTACGCCTGCGCCGACGGCAGTGCCCATAAAACCGTTTAACATAAAATGATACACAAGCCCTGTCACGGCAATACACATCGTCACAGCACCGCGTATGAGCGCATTTTCTTTTTTGCGCTGGGCAATCACCAAAACAGCAAAATAAATAAAGCACAAAATATTGCTCAAAATGGTGTAGTAACAGGACAGCATTCTGAGGTCGCCCGTATTTGCCATACCTGCATACTGCAAAATAATGCCCGCCTCGCACACAAACAAAAAGAAAAGACGGTAAAGCTGTTTGAAACGTCCGTTTCGAATATACATACATCTGCCTCCGAAAAATTACTATGGAGTATTGTATCATTTTTCGTGCATTGCTTCAATTCTTTTTGCAAATCGCTTGAAAATATTTCCGAATCTGCATATAATAAGCTTATGCGGAATCCGTTTTTCGCAATTTTATGAAATAAAGGTGACGAATATGGCAGATTTAAAAGGCAGCAAAACCGAGAAGAATTTACTCGCGGCATTCGCAGGCGAATCCCAGGCGCACACCAAATATCTTTACTATGCCTCCAAGGCAAAAAAAGACGGCTATGTGCAAATCGGTTCGCTGTTTGAAGAAACGGCAAAAAATGAAAAAGAGCATGCAAAAATTTGGTTCAAGCTTTTGCATGACGGTATGCCCTCCACGCCCGACAATTTGAAAGACGCGGCGGCGGGTGAAAATTACGAGTGGACAGATATGTACGCAGGCTTCGCCGAAACCGCACGTGCCGAAGGGTTTGCCGAAATCGCCGCACTGTTTGACGGTGTTGCGGCAATCGAAAAGGAACACGAGGAGCGCTACAAGAAGTTACTTGCCAATATTGAGGGCGGTTTGGTATTCTCCAAGGACGGCGATGCGGTATGGCAGTGCTCCAACTGCGGACACATTGTAGTCGGCAAACAGGCACCGGAAATCTGCCCCGTCTGCGCACATCCGCAGTCCTATTTCCAGGTTCGCGCGGAAAATTATTAAATCCTTTACCGCTTTCATCGAGGAGGTGAAATGATGGCGAAATACGTATGTACCGTTTGCGGCTATGTATACGAGGGTGACGAGTTGCCCGAGGATTACGAATGCCCGCTTTGCGGCGTAGGACCTGATCAGTTTGAAAAGGTTGAAGACTGAAAAAAACCCTTGTATCCTGTCAAAAAGGGATACAGGGGTTTTTTTATTTTTTTTGCAAATCTAAAATCGAAATCTGATGCGGAATTGTAAATGTATTCGGAAAATTTTTAAGCAATTCCATATGCTGTTTTCGAAATTCCGCCTTTTCTTCTGCGGACAGTGCCGCCGCACCGATACCGCGGCAGGCGTACATACGCCCGTCCCAGCTTTCACGCGTAAAGGGAATTTCCTCCGTGTACTCCGTACAGCGTACAGGCACAAACGGCGAATCGCTTACCCATTCGGGGATTTCCGCCGCTCTTCGGCAGTAGCCGCATCCGTTCCAATCGGGATTGAATGCTTTTACTAAATTTTCGCTCGCCGCCGCAATTTCGCTTTCCAACGGCAGCCAAGCCATATACAAAATCAAAAATCTGCCGTTCGGCTTTAACAGACGATGGATTTCCGCAAGTGCTTTTTCTCGGTCGAAGTATCCAAAGCACTGGCAGGCGGTAATTACATCAAAGCTGTTGTCTTTGAATCCTGTACGCTCCGCAGGCGCAACGCAGAAATCGATTTGCATATCGCCTTTAGCGGCAAGCTGTTTTGCAAACGCAATCTGCTCTGCCGTTACATCCGCACCGCACCAATTCGCCCCGTACGGATACATCGCGCGCGGCAACACACCCGTTCCTGTACCAAGGTCTAAACAGGTTTGCCCCACGAGCCCCAATCCCTCTGCCAAAAATGCCCGTTCATAAAAGGACACAGGGTAAATATCACGGTACTGTGCGTATTCTGCTGAGGTTTCGCCCCAGTTGAACGCCTTGCCGCCGTCTACATCCGAAAACTGCATTTTCATAACGGATTATTTCTCCATTAAGGTAACCATAACCGCTTTTTGTGCGTGCAGACGGTTTTCTGCTTCATCAAAGATCTCATCGGCGTGTGCCTCGAACACATCGGCGGTGATTTCCTCACCGCGGTGCGCGGGCAGGCAGTGCTGTACCATACAGCCGCTGTTGGCGGCGGAGAGGAGCTTTTTGTTGATTTGATACACGCCCTCAAACACCTTGCGGCGCGCGGCGGCTTCGTCCTCCTGCCCCATAGACGCCCAAACATCCGTGAAGATTACATCTGCGCCTGCGGCGGCCTCGAGTGGGTCTCTGTGCAGAGAAAAGCCTTGATAGGGCTTTGCGAAATCCAATACCTGCTTGTCGGGGTCATAGCCTTCGGGGCAGGCTACCGACACGCGCATCCCTGTTTTCAAGCCGCCGACAATTAAGGAGTTCGCCATATTGTTGCCGTCGCCGATGTAGCACATTTTCAAGCCGTCCAAATGCCCTTTATGCTCGCGAATCGTCAAAAGGTCGGCAAGCACCTGGCAGGGATGGCAAAAATCGGTTAAGCCGTTGATAATCGGAATCGAACCGTATTTCGCCAAATTCTCGACCTCGCTCTGCGCAAAGGTACGAATCATAATACCGTCAAGATAACGCGACAGCACGCGTGCAGTATCCTCAATCGGCTCGCCGCGCCCGATTTGCAAATCGCGGTTCGACAAAAACAGTGCCTGACCGCCCAACTGATACATACCCGTTTCAAAGGAAACGCGTGTTCTCGTAGAAGATTTCTGGAAAATCATACCCAAGGTCTGCCCTTTCAGGCGTTTATGGGAGATACCGTTTTTGGTTTCGTACTTCAATTGGTCAGCAAGGTTCAAGATGTCTTCAATTTCCTGCGGGGTCGTGGTTAATAAGCTTAATAAGTGTTTCATATAGCATTCTCTCCTTATGATTCGCTCAAAACGCGTTCCAAAACGGAAAGCCCTTTGTCGATTTCTTCGTAGGTAATCGTCAGCGGCGGCAGCATTCGCAGTGCAGATTTTGCCGTCAAAATAAGCAAGCCGTTTTCACAGCATTTTGCGGCAACCTCGCCCGCTTTTTTCGTCTTTAAGTCGATGCCGATCATCAATCCGCGTCCGCGAATTTCTTGGATTTCTGTAAAGCCGTTCAGCTTTTCACGGATGTAGTCACCCTTCTCGCGAACGGACTGTAAAAATGCGTCATCCATCCGCTCGAGCACTGCCAAAGAACCCGCACAGGCAACGGGATTTCCGCCGAAGGTCGTGCCGTGCGTACCCGGTGTAAGCGTGTTGCCGAGTGCTTCGGTGCAAAGGCACGCGCCCATCGGGAGTCCCCCACCGATACCCTTCGCAGTTGTCAAGATGTCGGGCTTTACACCAACGGTTTCATATGCAAACAGCTTACCTGTTCTGCCCACACCCGTCTGTACCTCGTCAAAGATTAAAAGTATATCTTTTGCATCACAAATCCGGCGCACAAATTCAATATATTCGCGCGGTGTTTCCAACACACCGCCCTCGCCCTGAATCACTTCCAAAATCACGGCGCAGTCCGTACCGTCCAAAAGCTGTAAAAAGCCTTCCCGGTCGCCCGATTCGGCATATTTGAAGCCATCCAAAAACGGTGTGAAAAATTCGTGGTAATGCGCCTGCCCCGTGGCAGTCACCGTGGCAATGGTACGCCCGTGGAAGGAATTGACAAGGCTGATAATATTGTAACGCCCGTCGCCGTATTTGTCAAAGCTGTATTTACGCGCCAATTTGATGGCGCACTCGTTGGCTTCCGCACCCGAATTGCTCAAATGCACACGCGCAAAGCCTGCGCGTTCACAAAGCAGCTTCGCCGCTTTCGCCACCGTTTCGTTGTAATAGAGATTCGAGGTGTGCTGTAAGCAGTCCAGCTGTGCTTTCACAGCGTTTTTCCACGCTTCATCATTTGTGCCGAGGCTGTTTACGCCGATGCCCGCCGTAAAATCTATGTATTCGCGCCCCTCGGCGTCCCAATAGGTCGCATTTTCGCCGCGCGCAAGTGCTACGGGGAAATGCGCATAAGTCGGCATCAAACAGGTATCTGCCGTTTGTTTGATTTCTTCAAAAGTCATTCTTGCTCAATCCTTTGTATACTGTAAAAATCCGCCGTCACGCCGAAAACATCGTGCCGATGCCCGCGTCGGAAAACAACTCAATCAAAATAGAGTGCGGAATCCGCCCGTCAATGATATTGGTACGCAACACACCGCGGCGCACCGCTTCGACACAGCAGTCGATTTTCGGAATCATACCGCCTGAAATAATCCCCTGTGCTTTCAAAGACGGAATTTCGGATACCTTCACCTCTTGAATGAGGGTGGATTCGTCGTCTTTGTCACGCAAAAGCCCCGAAATGTCGGTCATTAAGAGAAGCTTTTCGGCGTGCAGACAAGCGGCAATCTGCGCGGCGGCGGTGTCCGCATTGATGTTATAGACCTCGCCGTCTTTGCCGCCTGCGACGGTGGAAATCACAGGAATATAGCCATTCTCGATAACATCACAAAGAATCCCTGTATTTACTCCTTGAATATCCCCGACAAAGCCGATATCCTCGCCCGCGTCGTGTTTGGTCGCGGTAATCATATCGCCGTCGAGACCGCAAAGCCCGATGGCGCGCCCGCCGTGGCGGTTGAGCAGCTGTACCAAATGCTTATTGACCTTACCCGCCAACACCATCTGTACCACCTCAACGGTTTCTTCGTCTGTGTAGCGAAGCCCTCCGACAAATCGGCTCTCTTTGCCGATGCGCTTTAACATATCCGAGATTTCAGGGCCGCCGCCGTGTACCAAAACCACGTTCACGCCGACGGAACGAAGCAGTACAATGTCAGTCATCACCGCATCCTGCAGCTCTTCGTTAATCATCGCGTTGCCGCCGTATTTAATCACAACCGTTTTGCCGTGGTATTTTTGAATGTGCGGCAACGCCTGCACCAAAACCTCGGAACGGTCTGCATAAGAAATTTTGGAAATATCCATAAGTTGCCTCCAAAAAATTTCATTTACTCTGATTTTTTCCCCCTCTGACGAGGGGGCTATCGCCGTTTGGCGACTGGGGGAGAGATTGTTTCTCCTCTCGGTCAATATATTTGCAAACAGAATAAAAATTGTTATCAATATCCAAATTGCAAATGCGCAATATCTTTAAGCCGTAATTCTCTAGGCTTTGGTTCTTCGGGCGTCATATTGCATTTGTGCTTTCTCATAATGTCCGCCGCCGTCTAACTCGATTACCAATCGGGCTTTTGCACAATAAAAATCCACAATGTAATTGTCAATCACCTTTTGCCGTTGAAACCGAATCGGGTAATTTCTTAAAAATACATTCCACAGTTTGATTTCCCAAGGCGTCATATTTTTTCGGAGTTCTTTGGCATATGCAATCAAATCTTTGTTGTATTTGAGCATTTTCTCTCCCTCCGTCACGGCTTCGCCGCGCCACCTCCCTCATCAGAGGGAGGAAATATTCCACCGTAAGCTTGCTTTGACATTCTTACAGTCACCTGATTTTCGAGTGTGCGTATAGTTTTCGTTTTTGCGGCGGCGAAGCGTATGTACTATACGCGAGTTACCGCCGCAAAGGCGGAAAATATGCGTGCAATCGGAAATCAGGTGCGGTAATCGCCGTTGATTTTGACGTATTCATACGTGAGGTCACATCCGTAAGCGGTGGCGGCGGCTTCGCCGTCCTTTAAATCCACAAGGACGGTAATCTCATCCTCCAGCAAAATCTCTTTTGCTTTCTCCTCTGAAAATTCGATGCCTGCGCCGTTTTGACATACCACGATTTCACCCTTGCGGGAAATGAAGGACACATCAATTTTCGACACATCAATATCCGCGCCCGCGTAGCCGAGGGCGCAGAGGATTCTGCCCCAGTTTGCATCCGAGCCGAACATTGCGGTCTTGACAAGGGGTGAACAGATGACAGACTTTGCACAGGTTCTTGCAATTTCTTCGGTTTTCGCGCCGTGCACGTCGCAAATCACGAGCTTTGTCGCACCCTCGCCGTCCTTTGCGAGCATACGGACGATATAATTGCAAACTGCGAAAAGTGCTTGGCAGAAAATTTCGTAATTTTCGTTCTCATCTTCGATTCTCTCATTGCCGCAAAGTCCGTTTGCTAAGATGGCAACGGTATCGTTTGTAGACGTATCGCCGTCCACCGACAGCATATTATAGCTTTTCGAAACGCCCCACACAAGTGCTTTTTTAAGCATTTCGGCGGAAATATTCGCATCGGTCGTAATGAAGGACAGCATAGTCGCCATATTGGGGTGAATCATTCCGCTGCCCTTGGCAATCGCGCCGATTTGGCAGGGCTTGCCGTCTAATTCGAATGCAACAGAAACGCTTTTCTGCACGGTGTCGGTCGTCATAATCGCCTGTGCCGCCGCATCCGAACCGTTTTCGGACAATCCGTCGGTCAGTGCTTTCATACCGTTTTGAATCGGTTCAAGGTCAATCGGCTGCCCGATGACACCCGTAGACCCGACAATCACATCACAAGCGTCAATGCCGAGATACTGCGCTGCCAAATCGCACATCGCCTGCGCCTTTTCCACGCCATCTGCGTTACAGGTATTCGCAATGCCGCTGTTGCAGATGACCGCACGAGCTTTGCCGTTTTCGAGATTTTTACGCGTCACCGTAATCGGCGCGCCGCACACAAGGTTTTTTGTGTAGACCGCCGCCGCGTCGCATTCGGTTTCGGATACGAGCAGCATTAAGTCTTTTTTCTCTTTATTTTTCCGAATCCCGCAGTGCACACCGTTGGCTTGAAAGCCTTTCGGCGAGGTCACACCGCCGTTTTTGTTGATTTCCATGGTAACATTTTCCCTTTTTATTATAGTATAGTATCCACGGTGGGAGCAAGCCCCCGCCCTACATTAGATGCCGTATGTCAAGCCGACCCCTACACGTTTTGCTATTCTGCCGACATACACCAAATTTTTTTAGCTTCTGCTATTTACAAATTCAGTCCGTATTCCGCAGGCAGGCTCATTTTGAGGTTCATACATTCGAGTGCCGCACCGCTTGCACCTTTGCCCAAGTTATCGTACCGCGCGGTTAAGAGGATTCTGTCCGCATTACCGCAAACGGTAATCTCCATAGAATCCTTTTCGGCTTTGCCGTTGGCGCAAATGAAGCCTGCTTCGTCTATGCTTTCCTTATACTGCACAATTTTCGTATTGTATATGGATTTGTACAGTGCGCGGATATCCTCTGCCGTTTTGCCGTTTTGCAAATCACACGAGAATACAGGCACGGTCACGGTCATACCGCAGAAATAATCACAGATATACGGGCAAAACACGGGCGTACGCGTCAGTCCTGAAATTTTCTGCATCTCTTTTAAATGCTTGTGCTCTTGCGTGAGCGCGTACAAACGGGGTGCATCTAACGATTCTTCGCGTTCTGCCGCTTCGTACTGCGCAATCCCCTTTTTGCCTGCGCCGCTGTAGCCCGACATCGCGTGGCACATAAAGCCGTAATCGGCGGGCAAAAATCCTGCATCCACTAAGGGCTTGACAAGGGCGATAAAGCCGCTTGCGTAGCACCCGGGTACGGCGATGCGATTCGATTGCTTTAAGGCATCGTCAAAAGCTTTTGAAAGCTCGGGGAAGCCGTATACCCAACCCGCATCCGTACGGTGCGCGGTGGAGGTATCCAACACAACGGTTTTGTCGTTTTCAATCAAGCCAACCGCTTCGATTGCCGCCGCGTCGGGCAGGCAGAGAAAGGCGATATCCGCAGAATTGAGTGCCTCTTTGCGTGCCGCTGTGTCCTTTCGCAAATTTTCGGGTAAGGTAATCAGTTCAATATCGGTTCGAGTTTTCAGGCGGTCAAAGATTTTTAAGCCTGTTGTGCCCTGAGAGCCGTCAATAAATACTTTGGTCATTCGAATTTCTCACTTTGCTGTTCATATTTCTGCGGGCGATTCGTGAATCGCCCCTACGGGTTGCACGTCACCGTAAATGGATGCGAAACCGTAGGGACAGCCCTCGTAGCTGTCCGTTCTGCGGGCGGTATATCGCTGTAGGGATTCGGCGGGAGCAAGCCCCCGCCCTACAAAGTACGTGATGCTAATGGTCTGCTCTGATTTCGTGGGCGCGCAATGCACGCCCCTACAGGTGAACGGGTTACTGATTCAAGCCTCTTACTCTCGCTACCTGTGCCAATACATTTTTGGGTGCAGGGCCGCCGAGAGAGGTGCGGTCGTTTACGCATTTGTCGAGGTCAATCGCTTGATACACGCCGTCGTCAAACAAATCGCAAATGGCTTTGTAGTTTTCCAGCGGCAGAGTCTCGAGCGTCAAGCCTTTTTCGATGCACAAAGCAACAATTTCGCCTGTCGCTTTATAGGCATCGCGGAACGGCAGACCCTTGGAAACGAGATAATCCGCGCAGTCTGTGGCGTTGATAAATCCGCCCGCCGCCGCTTTGCGCATATTTTCGGGGAGCGCGGTCATCGTATCGAGCATCGGGATGAACGCCGTTAAACACATTTCCACGGTGTCGAACGCGTCAAAAATCGCTTCCTTGTCCTCCTGCATATCTTTATTGTATGCAAGCGGCAAGCCTTTCATTGCAGTCAGAAGCGTCATTAAGTCGCCGAATACACGCCCTGACTTGCCGCGAATCAGCTCGGTAATATCGGGATTCTTTTTCTGCGGCATAATGGACGAGCCCGTGGAAAACGCATCGTCTAATTCAATAAACTTAAATTCCCACGAACACCAAAGAACGATTTCTTCGGAGAACCGCGACAGATGCACCATCAAAATCGACAGTACACTTGCCAATTCCATACAGAAATCGCGGTCAGACACCGCATCCAAAGAATTTTGCATCGCACCGTCAAAGCCCAAAGCTTTCGCTGTCATTTCACGGTCGGTGTTGTAGGTTGTGCCCGCTAATGCGCACGCACCGAGAGGCGAGTAATTCATTCGTTTTTTCGCGTCCGAAAGGCGTTCCTTATCGCGCAGCAGCATTTCAGCGTAAGCGAGCAGATGATGCCCGAATGTAATCGGCTGGGCGCGCTGCATATGCGTGTAGCCCGGCATAACCGCATCGGAATACTGCTCCGCTTTGTTGCAGAGGACTGCAATCAAATCCGTCAGTTGTGTGTACAGTGCATCGCACGCCTTGCGGAGATACAAACGGATATCGAGCGCCACCTGGTCATTACGGCTTCGCGCGGTATGAAGACGCTTACCTGCCGCACCGACACGTGCGGTCAGTTCCCCCTCTACAAAAGTGTGAATATCCTCCGCGTTCGGGTCAATCTCCAATTCGCCGCTTTCGATTTCGGATTTTATCGCCGTTATTCCCTCGGTAATCGCTTTCAAATCCTCGGCGGAAATAATCCCCTGCGCCGCAAGCATTGCCGCGTGCGCAAGACTGCCTTCAATATCCTCTTTGAACATACGGCTGTCAAATTTTATAGACGAATTAAAATCATTTGTTTTCGGGTCAAGCGCCTTTTGAAAGCGCCCCTGCCAAAGCTGCATATGTTTTCACCTGTAATTCTTTTCCCTGTAATTAGTAGAATACGACAAAGAGCAAAAATGCCCTTTGCCGTGGAATGGTTATACATCATTGTAGGGGTCGATGCCTTCATCGACCCGCGGGCGGCTGAGGGCAGCCGCCCCTACGTTTAAATAACTGCTTATTTATTGTCTCTCTGCTGGTCGAGGAGCGCTTTGACCTTAATCGGCAGACCGAACAGGTTAATGAAGCCTGCGGAATCCGCCTGATTGTATGCGCCGCCGTCTTCGCCGAAGGATGCGACATTTTCATCATACAAGGTATAGGGCGAGGTAATGCCCGCATTGATGATGTTGCCCTTGTAAAGCTTCAGCTTAACATCGCCTGTGACGGTTTCCTGTGTTTTGTCCACGAATGCGGAAAGTGCCTCACGCAAGGGTGTAAACCACTGACCGTTATATACAATTTCACCGAATTTCTGTGCCACAAGCTTTTTGTAATGCTGTGTTTCCTTATCAAGTGCAATCATCTCAAGCAATTCGTGTGCTTTGTAAAGAATGGTTCCGCCGGGTGTTTCATACACGCCGCGCGATTTCATACCGACCAAACGATTCTCGACGATATCTAAAAGTCCGATACCGTTTTTGCCGCCCAGCTCATTGAGCTTTTCGACGAGTGCAAGGCCGTCCATTTCCACGCCGTCCAATGCGGTGGGCACGCCCTTTTCGAAGTGCAGGGTGATGTAGGTCGGTGCATCGGGTGCCTGCTCAGGCGCAACGCCCAATTCGAGGAAGCCCTCTTTTGCGTACTGCGGCTCGTTTGCGGGATCCTCCAAATCCAGACCCTCGTGCGAAAGATGCCACACGTTTTTATCCTTGGAATAGTTGGTTTCGCGGTTAATTTTCAGCGGAATGTTGTGCGCTTCCGCGTACTCAATTTCTTCCTCACGGGATTTGATATCCCACTCACGCCACGGCGCAATGATTGCCATTTCGGGTGCAAATGCCTTGAGGGTCAGCTCGAAACGAACCTGGTCGTTGCCTTTGCCCGTACAGCCGTGGCAGATGGCGTCCGCGCCCTCTTTTTTCGCGATTTCCGCAAGCCCTTTCGCAATGCAGGGACGTGCGTGCGAAGTGCCGAGCAGATAGCTTTCATAATCTGCGCCCGCTTTCAAGCACGGGAAGATATAATCCTCAACATATTCCTTTTTGAGGTCTAAAACATACAGCTTGGAAGCGCCCGTGGCGATTGCTTTTTCTTCAAGACCGTCCAGCTCCGTGCCCTGACCGACGTCGCCCGAGACCGCAATAACCTCGCAGTTGTTGTAATTCTCTTTGAGCCACGGAATGATGATGGACGTATCTAAGCCGCCCGAGTACGCCAAAACAACCTTTTTGATATCTTTTTTATCCATAAAAAATGCCTCCGTTTCAATTTGTGATGCGCCTGTTTTTCCGTTGGTTTTAAGACGATTTTTTGTTACGATGAAATTATACACGGTTTTAGAAGAAAATCAAGTAGTATTTGCATAAATATTCGCGTTATTCTGCATATTTGTTCGTATTTACAAGAGAAATATGCATTTTAAGGTGTATTTTATGCAAATTTAAAACATTTTATTGAATAAATATGCAAAATCAGCATCCGCACGGATTTTTGCAGTCCGCGCAGGTGCTGATGTACGATAGTATTTTCGGGAAAAGGGGAACAATCCCCTTTGCTTTTTGTAGAATCAAAATGCACGTCCCTACGACTTGTAGGGAACAACCTCTGTGTTGTTCCGAAAATTCGGTACAATGTAAATTCGTTTTGAAAATTGTAGGGGTCGGCGTCCCCGACGACCCGCGGGCGGATGAAAGCATACTATCATACTCTTGACAAGGCATCCGCCCCTACAGGTTCGTTTCGCCATTGGGGTTGCGCAAAGCCCGACCTTGCTCGGGCGATTCGTGAATCGCCCCTACGGGGTTGTATACCGCCGTTGGGTTTGCGTAAAATCCGACCGTGTTCGGGCGGATGAGGGCATCCGCCCCTACGGGTTGTGTGTGCGTGCTGATTCTGCGGCGCGAGCAAGCCCGCGCCCTACGCCCGGCTGTTCTACTTTGTTTTGTGTGAGATTCTTCGCTTCGTTCAGAATGACAAGGCTTTTGTTCGGGCGCGCAATGTGCGCCCCTACTTCCGTCTTGCAAACTGTGCCAAAAGGGAGAAACGGTTGTCGCCGTACCGCCGAATGTTCGCGGCGACGGCGCGTCCGAACACGGATTTGTACAATCTGTGCAAATCGTCAAAGGTCACTTCGCCCGAAAAGGTCAGAATCTCCATTTCCACGCCGAACTCCACGGCGCGAAACGGCATACAGGAAAGCCCGTTTCGCAAATAAAACGCTTTGCGCTTTTCACGCTGTGCCCGATTCGGCACATTCTCTGCCTTTGTGCTTTCGATTTCCAAAAATACGGTTTTGCCCGCATACCGTTCCCGCAAAAGCCGAAGTGCCGCCGAGCCGACGCCGCATCCGCGTTTTTCTTCGCTGACAGCAAAGTAATCCACCAGCACGAGCGACCCGCACTGCACGGTGATTGCCTCGCCCGCAAATGTGCCGTCTGCCGCTTCGATTGTCAAAATTTCGGCGTTGCCTCTTCTGCGCGTGCGCAAAATCATAGAAAACGGCTTTCGCTCCGCCGCAGGAAACGCACGCATATACAGTTCTTCAACCTGTTGCAGCTGTGCATCGGTGTCGGCCGAGCGCAAGCGGTATTTCGGAGCTTCCATTACTTATCCAACCAACCTTTTTTGAACATCAAATGCGCCGCCAGCATCGAAACCACCACGCCGATGGGAATCAGCACACCCGTTGCAAGCGTACCCTTGAACAGCAGTACAATCACGATTGCCGCAATCGGCACAATGCCGATTTTCCAATGCTTCATAAAATAGCTGATGCCCAAAGCGCCGAACAGCGCAGGCACAACCTGCTGAAATGCAGGTGCAAATACGGAATTTTCATCGGTCAAATACGGCAAAACCGGGCTGAACACCACCACGCCCACAGCAATGACAATCGTCGTTACGATAGATGAGGTTGCAATGGCAACCGTCGAAATCACTTCGCCCGCTTCGCTGTTGGCGCGCACGCCTGCGTTTTCCATCGCGTTTAAGCCGCATGGCAGTTTCAGATTGGTGATATTGCCTGTGACGAAGCTCAAATACGTGCCGCCTGCGCCGAGCAGGGGTGTATAGGTAATCACTTCAATAATTGCAGAGGGGTAAAACAGCATGGCAACCGGCAACAAGCCCTTAAAAACATAACTGCCCGCCGGCCACACGCCGAGATGCATACAAATCGCGACCGGCAGCATCAAAAACATCAACAGTGCCGCAATATCCCAAAGAATACCGTAAAAATGCACACTATTTGCATAAGATCTGTTTTTCATTTCCGTCCCCCCTTATCCGCGCCACTCGAATACGGCGATATTCTGCGGCAGTATTTGCGCGAGCAGCATCACCACAAGCATCGCAAGAATCATACTGAACGGCATGGCGAACGACTGCAGCCATTTCAATTCGAATTTGTCGGCTATTTTTTGCAAAATGAACATAAACAGCATAGAGGAAAGCAGTGCGGCAATCGACATCACGCCTGCGCCGTCGCCGACGATTTCCGCGTTGCCCTTACCTGCAATCGCTCTGCCGATGAATGCGGAAATCAAACCGATAAACGCCGCCGCAGACATCACATCCGCCCATTTGCCGTTCTTTTCGACCGCCTTGCTCATCCCCTTTTGAATCTTCTTGAGCATAAACGGTACCAAAATCAGCGGCAGAATACTGCCCAGGGTCATCACCCAGGCGACAGTGGCAAACACCGTCGGGTCGGTAACCTCCTGCGACATACCGCCTGCGCTCCCGAACGCTTCAATTGCCGCTTCTGCGGCGGGCACTTCGTAATTGATTGCACCGATAACCGTCAGGCGAATCCACGGCAATACGATTCCCAATGCGCCCGACAGCGTCAGCACCGTGGCAAGAATTGCAAAGGCGGGTGCAACGGTAAACAACGCCGAAGAGGTTACGGTTTTCTTTAAAGACTCCGCCGAAAGACCGAGTTCTCGCCCCCGCCGCCACGCGCGCACCAAAAAGAATACCGACTGCGCTATCACGAACAGCACAACCGCCGCGCCCAAGGCATACATAAAACCGTCGGATTTGAAATCCATTCTATTCTCCCCTTTTTTTAATTTTCTTTTTCAAAAACATAAGACACGACGAGTTTGGTGTGCGCCGTGTCTTTATGAATAATATAACATATATAGAAGAAAAAGGCAAGACGTTTCGCGGCACGCAATCGGATTTTACAAAGCGCAAAGTGAATTGGATAATGCGTAGGGAACAACCTCTGTGTTGTTCCACAGGGGATAGATATTTTTTTGCGAAGGCAAGCGCGTAGGGACGGACATCCTTGTCCGTCCGCGGGCGCGCAATGCGCGCCTCTACGGGGTGGTGCATTGCCTTTGGGTTCGTGTGGATTCTTCGGGTCGTCGGGGTTACGGCTTCGCCATCACCCTTTTGTCGCTTCGCGACATTTCCCCTATCAGGGGAATCTTCGCCGACCCCTACGAGTTATGCCCCGCCGTTTGGCTGTGCGGATTCCGAACTTTTTTATGACCATTTTGTGAACTTTACAAAAAGGGGTTGATTTTTTCTAAATTATGGATAAAATATATATTAGCACTCAAAGAGAGTGAGTGCTAAAAATTCATACATCATTCTTTCGGGAGGCATTTATATGACAATCAAACCCCTTGCCGACAGAGTTGTTTTAAAATCTGTCGAAGTTGAAGAAACCACCAAAAGCGGCATTATTCTTGCGGCGGCTGCGCAGGAAAAGCCCCAAATCTATGAAGTTGTTGCAGTCGGCCCCGGTGGCAACGTGGACGGCAAAGACGTAACGATGTTCGTAAACGTCGGTGACAAAGTCATCGCAGGCAAATACGCAGGCACAGAAGTCAAAATGGACAGCGTCGATTACACCATCGTCCGTCAGTCCGACATTCTGGCAGTTGTAGAATAATTATTTCGGGAGGCTACTTATTATGGCAAAACAGATTATTTACGGCGAAGAAGCACGCAAGGCACTGCAAGCCGGTATCGACAAATTGAGTGACACCGTGAAAATCACACTCGGCCCCAAAGGCAGAAACGTGGTTCTCGACAAAAAATACGGCGCACCGCTGATTACCAATGACGGCGTGACCATCGCAAAAGAAGTTGAGCTGGAAGATGCATTCGAAAATATGGGCGCACAGCTCGTAAAAGAAGTTGCCACCAAAACCAACGACATTGCAGGCGACGGTACAACCACCGCAACGCTTCTTGCACAGGCACTTGTTCGCGAAGGTATGAAGAACGTTGCCGCAGGCGCAAACCCGATGGTCGTGAAAAAAGGTATGCAGATGGCAGTGGACGCAGTTGTGGCGGCACTCAAGGCAGAAGCAAAGCCCGTAAAGACCAGCGACGACATTGCACGTATCGCGACCATTTCCGCTGCGGATGAATTTGTCGGCAAGCTGATTGCAGACGCGATGGAAAAGGTCACCGCAGACGGCGTGATCACCATTGAGGAATCCAAAACCAGCGAAACCTACAGCGATGTTGTCGAAGGTATGCAGTTCGACCGCGGTTATATTTCTCCCTATATGGTTACTGACACCGACAAAATGGAAGCCGTTATTGACGATGCATTCATTTTGATTACCGATAAGAAGATTTCCAACATTCAGGAAATCCTGCCCCTGCTTGAGAAAATCGTCAACGCAGGTCAGAAGCTCGTCATCATCGCAGAAGATGTGGAGGGCGAAGCACTTTCCACCATTCTTGTCAACAAGCTGCGCGGCACATTCACCTGCGTCTGCGTGAAAGCACCCGGCTTCGGCGACAGAAGAAAAGAAATGCTTCAGGATATCGCGATTCTTACAGGCGGCGAGGTCATTACCTCTGACCTTGGCTTGGAGCTCAAGGATGCAGACATCCCGCAGCTCGGCCGCGCAAAGCAGGTAAAGATTTCCAAAGAGTACACCACCATTGTAGACGGTGCAGGCGACAGCGATGCCATCAAAGGCAGAGTTGCACAAATCAAGAGCCAAATTGAGGCTACCACCTCTGATTTTGACCGCGAGAAATTGCAGGAAAGACTTGCGAAACTTGCAGGCGGCGTTGCAGTTATCCGCGTAGGTGCGGCAACCGAAACCGAAATGAAAGAAAAGAAGCTGCGCATTGAGGATGCACTTGCGGCAACCAAGGCGGCTGTGGAAGAAGGCTCTGTTGCAGGCGGCGGCGTGGCACTTTTGGGCGCAATCCCCGAAGTGCAGAAGCTGCTCGACACAGAAGACGCTGACCTGAAAACAGGTATCCGCATTGTCTTAAAAGCCATTGAAGAGCCCGTCCGTCAGATTGCAAAGAACGCAGGTTTGGAAGGCTCTGTTATCGTAAACGATATCCTCAACGCAAAGAAAGCAGGCTACGGCTTCAACTTTGCAACCGAGGAATATGTGGATATGTTCGAAGCAGGCATCCTTGACCCCGCGAAGGTCACCCGTTCCGCACTGCAGAACGCGGCATCTGTTGCGGCAATGGTGCTGACAACCGAATCCCTCGTCACCGATATCCCCGACCCCAAAGCAGATGCGGCTGCGGCAGCAGCTATGGCGGCACAGGGCGGCGGAATGTATTAATCCCCCCAAAAATACAGCAAACGACCCGCAAGCGTATCTCGCGCTTGCGGGTTGTTTTACTTTCAAAGCATTTTAATGTGTCAACCGTTTTTTACAATAGGATACCTTGCCGCAGTGCGGGCATTTGAGCCGTCTGGTTGTTATGGTATGCGGCGCATTTACATAAGCGCCCGCTGTCGGCACAAACCGCTTGCCGCATTTTCGGCATTCATACGTCCCTGCGTTCAAATCCAGCGCACAGGCGACGCCGATACCGCAGATAATTTCAAGCAAAGCGATGACAATCAGCACAATGCGCAGCCACTGCGCCATTTCAAGCTTTTTCGTGAGCAACATCAGAGTGAAGCCCGCCACAAGTGCCATAACACTGACCACAGCCGCCAAAATGATTTTCTTTTTGCTCTCTTCTCGTTCTCTTGCGAAATCCATCATATTTTCCTCCGCTTTCTGTTTGTAATTTGCGTCGGTCAAGTCCTCACCTGAGAGCAGTTCATTCACATTGATTTGCAAAGCTTTACAAAGCGGCAGCATCAAGGAAACTTCGGGAAGCCCGTTGCCGCGCTCCCACTTGCTGACGGTTTTATCGCTGATATTTAAAATATCGGCGAGCTGACGCTGTGTAAATCCGCACGCCTTTCGCTTTTGTGCGATAAACTGCCCGATTTTAATTTGGTCCATACCGAACGCACTCCTTTCTTCGGATGGCTTTATTGTATGATGAATCCGCGTGTCTTTACACACACGCGCCGTAGAATCCGCATATTTTCAGCACTCTACGGGGCGTAGATAAACCGTGTTCGGACTTATTCACATTTGCCGCAAGCAGAACAGCCGTTACAAATCAGACGACTGCCGCAATGCTGACAGTTTTCCCGAAACTGCGGCACATATAAATCCCCTTTCGGAATTTCCACACCGAAACGGTCTGTCAATTTCCATACAATCGGCTTACCCTTGTACTGCATCCCCGATTTATATGCCATTTCGCTTTGCACCTGCTTTTTGGGCATATAATAACGTTTACCGTCCTTGATAAATACCGTGCCCGTTTCTGTCACGCATACGATCCAGGAAAAACATATAGCAATTTTGGCATCCCTCACTGCATTTCACACAGCCGTGCCACGGATTCCATATATCGTGCATACGCTTACTCCAAAGACGCTTTATATTCTTCGCCCCAAGTGCTCATAGAATCCAAAATCGGTTTCAGACTTTTGCCGAGCGGTGTTAGCGAATATTCCACGCGCGGTGGAACTTCGGCATAAACCTCACGGTGCACAAGCCCGTTTCCTTCCATATCCCGCAGTTGTGCGGTAAGCACCTTTTGCGATACCGTACCGATGGATTTTTTCAATTCCCCGAACCGCTTTGTACCGGGCAGTAAATCGCGTAAAATCAACACCTTCCACTTATCGCCGATGAGCATTAAGGTCGTTTCTACCGGGCAGGCAGGTAATTTCTTTTCGTTTTGCACAGCCGTTCCTCGCTTTCAATAGTTCCCAAAAGATACTTACAGTCGAATTATACTATACAGTCGTTCGTATGTCAATTCTGCTTTAAGATTCCTTTTTTTGAGAATTTGTGGTACAATAAGCACAATACGAATCCGGACGGCACTGCCCGAATTGGAAAGGAATGTTCATCATTACCGAAAAGAAAAAGGAAATCCTTAAAGCGACTTTAAAAATTGCCGTAGCTTTGGCGGTATTTATCGCCGTGCTTTGCAATTACGATACATTAACGCATTTAGATATGCGTACCCTTGCCGCGGCCGCGCCGTCTTTGCTTGCCGCCATTTTGACGGTGCTCGGTGTGTATGTGCTGAAGGGGCTTGTGTTCGTCATTCCTGCGTCCCTGTTTTACATCTCGGTCGGGATGGCATTCGAGCCGCTGACGGCGGTTGCGGTAAATTTGGCAGGCATTCTTTTAGAAGTAACCGTATCGTATGTATTCGGTCGGTTTTTGGGCGGTGCATATATCACCAAGCTACTGCAATCGAAAAAAGGCGGGCAAAGGATTTTAGAAATGCAGAACAAGCGCAGTGGTGCGGCATCTGTTTTCGTAATGCGGCTGTTGCCTGTGTTCCCGATTGATTTTGTCAGTCTGTTTCTCGGCGGCAGTAAATACCCGTTTGTTAAATATTTGCTTCTGTCTGTGGCGGGCATTGCACCGCGCGTGATTCTGTTCACACTGCTCGGCGACACCATTTACGATTACATCCCGATGCGGTTGATTATCACACTGATTGTGATTGCCGTGCCCGTGGCGGCAATCGCCGTTCTTATACGTATGCTGTACCGCAGAAAAAAATCTGCCAAAGGAGAGAATACAGACCATGATGGATAACGATTCCGCACTGCGACGCAGATTCCAAGAGCTTTGTGACCGTGCAGAAACACGGCACTGCCTGATATTTTCAGATTTTCTGAACCTGCACGAGCAAAGCGTTTTGCAGGAAATGCATTTGCCGCACAGTTTCCTGTTATTCGGCGGATATGCGGCGGCAGAGCGAAAAATCGCCTGCTTCGGTACAAAAGACGAAGCGGAAGTAATGGAAAACACGCCGTTCGTTTTATTGAAAATTGCCCCTGCGCAGCAAAAATTCGCCGACGCACTCACCCATCGGGATTTTTTGGGCAGCATTTTAGCATTGGGTCTGCGGCGCGAAATGCTCGGGGATATTGTACTGTCGGAAAACTGCGGCTATGTATTTTGCAAAGAAAGCGTGGCAGGCTTTATTACCGATAATTTGGAACGTGTGCGGCACACGAGCGTACGCGTGACCAAAGCCGCAGAATTACCGCAGCAGCTCACAGAAGAACCCGAGCCGCAGTCGGTCGTGGTTGCCGCCGAACGGCTGGACGCACTGTTGGCGGCAGTGTTCCGGCTCTCGCGCAGTGAAGCACAAAAGCTGATTGCCGCCGAACGCGTA
Source organism: Bacillota bacterium (assembly GCA_021769885.1). Taxonomy (GTDB): domain Bacteria; phylum Bacillota; class Clostridia; order Oscillospirales; family Acutalibacteraceae; genus Fimenecus. The sequence goes on from JAETSA010000003.1 coordinate 71,374, forward strand.
TTTGCGGACAGCCGCGTGTGCACCCGCCCCGATACGGCCGTGAAAGAAAACTGCATCGTCTCCGCGCGCGGGTACGGGCGATTTCGCTACCTCGGCATCAGCCGTGAAACCAAAAAAGGAAAATTGCGTGTCCATATACAGCTTTATAAATAAATGCCCGCCGAAAGGGTCTTCACAATTTTAATTTTTGTGTGAAATCCCTATAATTTTTAGTTGCGTTTTGTCACATAATTACAATATGTACTTTACTTCATTTTTTAAATCTGCAAAATCGTGTATAGTTATGCGTGGGAGAATGGGTCGAATAGTACTGATTTGCGGTATAGCTTAAAACCATATTGCACAGCATATTTGCGGGATTTATATATTACATATACAAAGCATCTTGTTTTCCCCTGTGGCAGCCGCGCAGGAAATCAGCGGCTGACTTGAATCATAATGAGGGGGACACAAATTGCGGTTTGTGTATGTTCCGTTTCAGGAAGTAATTCGCGCAAATACCCCGCAACCCTATTTCACTTACAGCATACGTTGCTGTACCGATGTACCCGATAGACAGCAAGAGATTTGCTGTTTTCACGACGTCGCTTTAGATGCGCAGTTCGCAAGCGATTTCGCTGCGCTTTGCACGGAGATGCAACTCGACCCCGGCCACTTTATGGATGCATTCTATGATTTTGACGCCGTTCGGCGGTGACACAGTGTGTCACGAGAACACAGCCGTACGCGGCACCTACAGTAAAAAAAGAGCAGAAGATACTTTTCGCGAAGTATCCTCTGCTTTTTTAGATTTTTCTTTTCTATTCGTCCAAAAAAATGCGGAAGGCGGTCGGGAGCGCATACGTGGTGCGGAGCATTTCGGGCGTTACCCAAGTAAAGCTGTTATCCTTTACTCTACAGCGGATATGATACCCTGTCATTTCCCAACGGATATGGGTGAAAATATGAATTTTGTGCACTTCGCGGCACAGCTCCGCAGGCTGTACGCCCAGTGCCTCCGCCGCTTGCAGTGCAGCATCAGGGGATTTCCTGCCGAGAGTGTTCGGGAACTGCCAAAGCCCCGAAAGCAAGCCTTTTTCACCGCGTTTTTCAATAGCAAATGCACCGTCACATTCCAAAAGATATACGGTGCGTTCCTCCACACGCTTCTCTTTTTTCGGCAGTTTTACGGGCAATTCCGCTTGCGTACCGTTTTTGCTTGCAAAGCAGAAATCCTTTACAGGGCAGATATCGCATTTCGGAGAACGAGGCGTACAAACACACGCACCAAGCTCCATTAAGCTTTGTGTAAATGTACCGCATTCACCTGCGGGATAAACATTTTCCAAATAGGCGGCAACTTTTTTCTTGGTTTCCTGTAAATCGATAGGAGAAAAATCCTCCGTAATACGCGCCATAATACGCAGGACGTTGCCGTCCACCGCTGCACGCGGCTGTTCGAAGCAAATGGAGCAGATTGCCCCTGCGGTATAATCCCCTATTCCGCACAGCGCACGGACGGATTTATAATCCTGCGGAAACACGCCGCCGTGCTCCAGCATAATTGTTTTTGCCGCCTTTTGCAAATTGCGCACGCGCGAATAATAGCCTAAGCCTTCCCAAAGCTTCAAAAGCGTTTCCTCCGAGGCAGAGCTTAGGGATGCAATGTCAGGCAATGCAGTTAAAAAACGGTCATAATAGCCGCGCACTGCCTCTACACGCGTTTGCTGTAACATAATTTCCGACACCCAAACGCGGTACGGCTCTTTGGTGCGCCGCCACGGCAAATCGCGGGCGTTCGCCCGATACCAAGGCAAAAGCAGCTCCGGCAGACGGCTGTATTGTGTTTGAATTTCCTGTTGTGTATGCAAGGTACAACTCCTGTTTTCCGTAATGTTATTTTATATTGTAACACATTTTTCGAAAAAACTGTATATTTCCCTGTAATTTTCGAAAACTAAATTCAGGTGATGTACTATGAAAAGGAACCGTAAAAAAGTAGAAATTGAACTTGCCGTTGCAGATATTCCGGGGAATCCCGAAACGCCGTTCGAAATGGTAAACAAATACGGCACATATGAGATTCAGCCGACCGCCGACACCAAAAACGGCTATCCTACAATCACGCAAGGGTATTCGGACGCACTCGGCAAACCGACCAAGCAAAATGACAGCGTGCCGCCGACCTCGTCGGGCGATTCGTGAATCGCCCCTATGAGGTTGATGTGTCACCCGCAATTGTACAAATTTTCGGGCGGGCGTGGAAACCCGCCCCTACGGGATTTGCGCGCCCAATTTGGTCTGTTAAAACGTGCGGTGTGAGCAAGCCTAAGCCCTACAACAAAAAGCACAAGGGAACAGAGTGCCAATACTCTGTTCCCTTGATTGTTAGATTGTGGAATATATCCTATGTTTTCAGTTTTTCTTTGTAGCAACTGCCTGTTTTGCCTTTTCGGCGATGTGCGCCGCATCGAGTCCGAAGATATGCAGCAATTCGAGCGCAGGGCCGGATTTGCCGAATACATCCTCTACGCCGACACGCAATACGGGAACGGGAACGGTTTCGCAAACAACCTCAGCCACTGCGCCGCCCAAACCGCCGAGCACGCTGTGCTCCTCTGCGGTTACGATTGCGCCTGTTTTCTTGGCGGAATCGATAATGATGTCGCGGTCAATCGGCTTAATCGTCGCCATATTCACCACACGCGCAGAAATGCCGTCTGCTTTAAGAGCTTCCGCCGCAAGCAGTGCTTCATTCACCATCAAACCCGTGGCAATGATGGTCACATCCGTGCCCTCTGTAAGCACTGCGCCCTTGCCGATTTCGAACTGATAGCTTTCATCAAATACACGCGGCACGGCAAGTCTGCCGAAGCGCATATACACAGGGCCTTCGTGTGCCGCCGCCGCAAGCACGCAGGCGCGTGCTTCAATATCATCGGCAGGGTTCAGAATCACCATACCGGGAATGGTGCGCATCAGGGCGATATCCTCACAGCACTGGTGGCTTGCGCCGTCCTCACCGACGGAAATGCCCGCGTGCGTAGCACCGATTTTGACGTTCAAATGCGGATACCCAATCGAGTTGCGCACCTGCTCGAACGCTCTGCCCGCCGCGAACATCGCAAAGGAGCTTGCAAAAACGATATGCCCTGTTGCCGCAAGCCCTGCCGCAACGCCCATCAAATTCCCCTCGGCAATACCGACATCAATAAACCGCTCGGGAAATGCCTTTTTAAACATACCTGTTTTGGTTGCCGCCGCAAGGTCTGCATCCAAAACCAAAATTTTATCATTCTGTTCGCCCAACTCGACAAGGGTTTTGCCGTAGGCGTCTCTTGTTGCACATTTTACTGCTTCTGCCATTCTTATGCCTCCAATGCCGTGAGCGCGGCCTTCAATTCGGTCATTGCCTGTTCATACTGCTCGGTATTCGGTGCACTGCCGTGCCAACCGACTGCATCCTCCATAAAGGAAACGCCCTTGCCCTTCACGGTTTTCATTACGACGGCAGTGGGTTTGCCTTTGCACGCCTTTGCCGCGGCGAGTGATGCTTCGATTGCATCGTAATCGTGCCCGTCAATTTCCATCGTATTCCAGTTGAATGCCGCGAATTTTTCCGCAATCGGATACGGCGCGTTGACTTCGTCCATTGTGCCGTCAATCTGCAAATTGTTGTTGTCGATAAACGCGACTAAATTGTCAAGCCCACGGTTGCCTGCAAACATCGCCGCTTCCCAAACCTGACCTTCTTCTAATTCGCCGTCGCCGAGAATGGTATAGACGCGGTAATCCGCCTTGTCGAGCTTTGCGCCGAGTGCCATACCGACTGCGGCAGAAATACCCTGCCCCAAAGAGCCTGTGCTCATATCAATACCGGGCACCTTGTCCATATTCGGATGCCCCTGCAAATAGCTGTCGGATTTGCGAAGCGTTTTGATATCTTCCACGGGGAAAAAGCCCTTGAGCGCGAGCGTCGCATAGACTGCGGGCGCGGCGTGTCCTTTGGAAAGCACCAAACGGTCGCGGTTTTCTGCCTTCGGATTTTTCGGGTCAACGCGCAGTTCGTTGTTGTAAAGCACGCTCAGCAAATCGCAAATGGAAAGCGACCCGCCCGGATGCCCCGCTTTGGCGTTGTAAACGCCCTCCAACACGCCCATACGTGCGCGCGTGGCAAAAATTTTCAGTTCTCTCTTCATGGAATCGTCCATGATGTACCTCCTTTATCCGTAGACGGTAAATCAGCCCTCGCCGTTTACCGCATAATCATACATAATATATTCAAGCAAATCCGCGACCGCGCCGTGATTACAGTGACACGCGTGGAATTTTGCAATTTCGTGCATTTTTTTCGGTGCCTGCCCACAGCACGCGGGGAGTCCGACCGTTTTCAGCATTTCATAGTCATTAAAATAATCGCCGATAGCCGCCGTGTGCGCTTGGTCAATTCCGTACATTTCGGCAATTTCCATCACGCCGACGCCCTTATGTATCCCCTTTTCGAGCATCTCAAAGGACGAAACCGAGGAGGACATAAAATTCACATTCGGGTCGGCAATGGAGAGCAAATACCGCTTCACCGCCGAAATGAGCGGCGGCATTCCGAGAAAAATCACCTTGCCCCAACCGTCGGGCGGCACTTCGGAAGCCTTCTTAAACTTGCGATGCGGCAAATTGTCTGCACACAGCATCACGTTTGCAAAAATACGTGCATTGATTGTGTATGCGCTGTCGCAGGTCAAAATTTCAACCTCTACCGTCGGGAATTTTTTCAGAACGGCACAAACCAGCTCATATCCTGCGGGATTGATGGCATGGAAACGCAGCATCTTTTCGTGCTCATAATCATAAATCCCTGCGCCGTTTAAGAGAACAGCAGGGGTAGATGCAATCGGCAAGTTTTGAAACGGCGCACGCATAGAGCTGACATTCCGTCCGGAAGCCAGTGTAAAATGCCCCTTTTTCTCCTGCACAAATTCGCAAATACGCTCGTAATTGCGTTTTGGCAGGCGGCGCAGTTTATTATTCAATGTGCCGTCAATATCCGAGGCAACCAGCCAATCGGAAAAATCAGTTTTTATCTGTGTAGTCATCTGTAAGAGTCAAGCTCCTTTGAAATTGCGTAAAATAATCGGGAAGCGGACTTTCGAACTCCAAATACGCACCTGTGCGCGGGTGTATAAACCCAATTTTGCCCGCGTGCAAACACTGCCCGCAGAGCGTCAGCTCCCGTCTTTTCGGATGCCCGTAAACGGTATCCCCCGCCAACGGATGCCCGAGGTACGCCATATGCACACGGATTTGGTGTGTTCTGCCTGTTTCCAGGCGTAGTCTTACATAGGCATAGCCGACATATTTTGCGAGCGTTTCGTAGTGGGTCACGGCGGATTTGGAATTTTTATCGGTTACCGCCATTTTTTTGCGGTCACGTACGTCACGCCCAATGGGCGCGTCCACCTTGCCGCTGTCCGATTTTAAATGTCCTGTGATAATCGCGCGGTATTCGCGCGTAAAGCTGTGCGCCGCAATCTGTTCAGACAAAAGGCGATGCGCAAAATCGTTTTTGGCAACGATTAAAAGTCCGCTTGTGTCTTTGTCGATACGGTGCACGATGCCCGGGCGCAAAACGCCGTTGATACCGGAAAGGCTGTCCCCGCAGTGATATAAAAGCGCGTTGACAAGCGTCCCGTCCGGATTGCCGGGTGCAGGATGTACCACCATTCCTTTCGGCTTGTTGACGACCAATAAATCGCCGTCCTCATAGACAATATCGAGCGGGATGTTCTGCGGTACAACCTCGAGCGGACGCACCTCTAAGGGCGTAAAGGTAACCCTATCCCCCGCGCGCAGTTTATAGTTTTTGGAAGCTGACTTGCCGTTTACGGCGGCAGTGCCTTCCTCAATCGCTTTTTGCAATGCCGCACGCGAAAATTCAGGAAAAACGTGCTGTAAATATTTATCCAGCCGCACACCGACAAATTCGGCTTCGGGCAAAACATCAATCGGCTGCATCTGCTTGCTCCGTTTCACCTGTGGATTTGCTTTGGCGCATATCTTTTATCATACCGTAAATCAACCAAACAATCAGTATTCCTGCCCCGACGCAAACCAAAATATCCGCAAAATTAAATACGGCAAAGCGGACGAACAGCGGTTCAATATAATCGACCACGAAGCCGCGGCAGACGCGGTCAATCAGATTGCCGAGCCCCCCCGAGAGAATCATAACCCCGGCAACATAAACGGTCTTTTCCTTCCGTTTGCCGAACAGCAAATATACAAAGCCGCAAAGCAATGCAATCCCCGTAAATACGGACAGCAAAACGGTATATTTACTGAAAGAGCCGAAGGCGGCTCCCGTGTTTTCGACATAGGACAATTGCAAAATACGGTCAAAAACAGGGTAGCTGCCTATCGGTTCTAAAAACTGCACTGCAAAATATTTGATGAGCTGATCAAGGCTTACCAGCACCGCAATTGTGAAAACGGTGAGAATTTGAAGCATCTCGCCACCTCATAACCAATTATTTCTTTTTGAAAAAGCTTTTGAAGGAAACAGGCTCGTCATCATCGTCGTCCTCCACGGTTTCCTCCTCAGCAGTCGCATATGTACGCGCGGGCTCTGCGGGTGCGGGTTCTTCTTCCGCATCGGCAAGCGCGCTCAAATCAAGCGAAAAGCCGTCATCCTCCGCCGCATCTGCCGTTTCCTCTTCCGCCTCCGACGAGGAAGACACATCTTCAAATTCGTCGGCCGGGGCGGGCTGTTCTGCGGGGATTTCTTCGGCAGGCTGTGCCTCTACAGGTTCTGCGGGAGTTTCCGTTGCTTCGGGCTCTGCGGATACGGGTTCTTCTTCCTTAAGGACTTCAGGCTCCGCTTCCGCTTTCGGCTCTTCTGCCTTCTCTATCGCGGGCATTTCCTTTTCCACATATTCGGGAATGGAATTGATCAGCCCCAAATGCTCTTTATAAAGGCTCAAAAGATTTGCACGGAACTCCGCCGCTTTCTTTTGCAACATTTCAAATTCCAGGCTTTCCTTCATCACCTTACGGTTCACAGACCCGAGAATCTCGTCCGCATCCTTTTTGCTCTGCAAAACGACCGCATCGGCTTCCGCCTTTGCCTTTGCAACGATTTCCTCCGCCTCGGTGCTTGCTTTTGCACGCATTTCCTCTGCGTCAGCTTCCGCCTTTTCAAGCGTGCCCTCAACGCTTTCGCGTGCATCCTTGACAATTTTATCTGCCAAGGTCTGCGCCGAAATCAGCGCCTTGCGAAGAGAATCCTCTTCTTCTTTATATTGTTCCACTTTGTTTGCCAAAATGCTGATTTTTTTAATCAGCTCGCCGTTTTCTTTGAACATCTGTTCATAAGAAGCGGACACCTCGGCAAAAAAGCCATCCACATCCTCCGCACGGTATGCACCGCGGCCGGTTGCCTGAAAGGATTTTGATTTCACTACATCAGGAGTCAGCATAATATCCATTCCACCCATCTACAAAATTAAAATTTAAAAATAGATTCCGTTGCTTTCCAATTCATCGAGTAAGTTGCCCTGCATCTGCACGTTGTAAGGTGTGATGATATAGGTTCTGTTGGCAACGCGCTGTATCTCGCCGCCGTTTGCATAGGCAACGCCGCTTAAAAAGTCGACCAACCGACGTGCATTCTCTTGGTTTGTCGCTTCAAGATTCAAAAGAACAGTGCGTTTTTCATTCAGATGATCCGCAATGTTTTTCACTTCGCCGTCAAAGACCTCGGGCTTTGTAAGTACCACCTGAAGCTGTGCCGTCGTGTGAATATTCACAACGTTGTCGCGTTGCTCTCTCGGCTCGCGTTCACGTGCGCGGCGGGAGCTTCTGCGCGGCTCTTCGGGCTCATCAGCCTGTTCCTGCTCCGGGGCTTCGCGGAACTCGTCGTTTTCCAGCTCATCATAATAGTCATCCTCGGAAACATTGACCATATTTTTGACCTTATCCAAAAAGCTCATTTTACATCCTCCTATAAAAAAGCTCAATATATTCTCGGCCCGAAAATTTTGGAACCGACCCGAATGTGATTTGACCCTGCGCGGATTGCCTCGGCATAATCGCCCGACATACCCATAGACAGGATATTCATATTAACATTATCTAATTTTTTCGACCCAATGTCAACATACATATTATATATATTCGTAAAAAATTTACAAAGTTCAGTGGTTTTTTCGCAAATTGGGGGAATTGTCATCAAGCCGCAGATGTGCAAGCCCTCGATTTCCGCCATTTGGGCGATGCTTTCCTCCACAATCTCCGGCATAAAGCCTGTTTTGCTCTCCTCTTTACCGATGTTGACTTCAATCAGTACATCCGTCACAAGCCCTTTTTTGACGGACTGCTTGCCGATTTCGCGCGCAATTTTCAAAGAATCGACAGATTCAATCATATCCACCTCGCCGACGATTTGCGAAGCCTTGTTGGACTGCAAATGTCCGATTAAGTTTTTGCGCACGCCCGAAAGATTCAGATTCGGCTTTTTGCGAAGCATTTCCTGCACCTTATTTTCACCGATTAAACGGATACCGCAGGCTATGGCGTGATTGATGAACTGTTCGTCCACCGTTTTGGTCACCGCCATAAAATCAATATCCTGTTCACAACGCCCCGACAGTGCCGCCGCACGCGAAATTTCTTCGCGAATGGTCTTTAAATTATATTCAATATCCAGTTTTTTTGCATCAGCCCAGGATTTTTCCGTCATATAAATCCGTCCCTTCTACAATAATTTCATCATACAGCGAAACATACCCCGAAAGCGGATTCCCGTTTTCATCCTTCGGTGTGACGCATACGGAATAGGTTTCGTCGGAATATGCAATCTCCACTTTTCTGAACTTCATAATATTGCCGCTGAGAATGTAAACGCCCTTTTGACCGTCCACCTCCCGAATGGCTTTATTATTCACACGATAGCCTGTAAAATTCTGTAATACCAGCCGAATTTGCTCCTTGCGAAGCCCCGCGTACTGCGGATTCATCAAATTGGAACGCAGTACCACTGCCGCAGAGTCCGGCCCCGCGTTCTGTACGGATACAACCTCTGCCGAAATCGCTTCCGCCGAGGACAGCGGAAATTCCACCGTAATGTGGCTGCCCGATGACAAAGATGCCGCCGACTGCGAATCAATGACGCACAAAAGATACCAGTTGAAGCTGTCCACCAATTTACCCATACAGTTTTGCAGGGCTTCTGTCGGGGTGGGTGTTGCAGAGAGCAGTGCGTGGATTTCGTCGCCTGTGGCGGTTTTGGCTTTTTCGTAATCGAACGCGGTTTCGTAGCCGTCCACATGGCCGATGTAGTAGCCCGGATTGTCCGCCTTTACGGTGACAAAGCCGCCCGACTGTGCTTGCAGTGCGGCAAGCTCCGCTTTCAGAGCCTGCAGCTTTTCGGTCGGGTCAATCACCGTACCTGTGGAAAGCTGGCGTGAGGTGATGGCTTCGCACACTGCATCCTCGTAAGCCGCATAGCCCTCTACATTGCCCGACTGCATTCCGAGAATGTATTGCTCGCAAGTGTCGTACACGCGTGCGTCCATTGCTTCTACATCGCTCGTCTGGATGCCGATTTTATTTTTCAGGGATTCAAAATACGCGATATCCTCTTCCAACGCGCGGATCTTTGCGTAATTGCGCGCGGAAGCCTCAGAATTGAACACAACCGCAACATCGTCGCCGCGTGCCACACGCTTGCCGTCCGTCACCAAAGGCACAAGCGTACCGACGGCATCCGCCTTGACATACGTTTCATCACGCACAATAAAGCCTTGCGTTGTCACGGCGTTGGAAACCGTCCGCTCAAAGGCAACCTCGGTTTCCACGGGGCTGTAATTGATTTTGATGATTTGATAAATACATACAACAACGACCAAAACCGCCAGCACCGCATACACATATGTCATTTTTTTCCGCTTCGCGTGCAGGCGTATGACCTTATTCTGTTCCCGTCTTTCATCCTGTACTTTATCTTTCATAGATTTGCCTCGTTTGCAATTTTTAAAGCCTGCGTAAGCAACTGTTCAGGGGTGCATTCGTCCGCGTAAAGCCAATGAATCCGCCCGTTTCGCTTAAACCAGGTGATTTGCCGTTTTGCGTAATTGCGCGTGGCGCGTTTTAGGTTTTCCACAGCATCCGCAAACGGTAAGGCACCGTCCAAAAAGGGTTTTAACTCCTTATATCCAATCGCCTGTGCGGCGGTTTCGGGACTCCCCTTGTAAAACTCGCGTGCTTCCTCCAAAAGTCCGCGTTCGAGCATCGAATCCACACGGCGGTTGATGCGGTCGTACAAAACCGTACGCTCCCGAAACGCGATGCCGATATATACGGGCGCAAACGGCGACGGCACGGCGTGGGATTGTGCGAGTGCCGCAGTCAGTGTTTGCCCTGTGAGTGTATAAATCTCAAACGCGCGCAAAATGCGTTTTTTGTTGTTGGGATGCAGTCTTGCGGCACTTTCAGGGTCAAATTCCGCGAGTCTTTTCAGCATTTCTTCGCCGCCGACGGCTTCGAACTGTGCATCTAACGCCGCGCGAAGCGTCATATCCGTTGGGGCTTCAATAAACTGTGTGTGCGACAACAGACTGTCTACATACAGTCCCGTACCGCCGACGACAATCGGCAGTTTTCCCCGCGCGGCAATTTCGCGGATGCACACACCTGCCGTCTCTGTATACTGCGCAACGCTGTATGGCGTTTCGGGCGGTAAAAAGTCCATCATATGGTGCGGGATACCGCACATTTCTTCCTTTGTCGGCTTGGCGGACGCAATATCCATCCCTTTGTAAATCTGCATAGAGTCCGCAGAAACGATTTCCCCGTCTGTGCGCTTGGCAAGCTCTACGGAGAGCGCGGTTTTGCCCGACGCCGTCGGACCGACGACCGCGAGTACAGACAGCTTTGCCATTACTGCACCCTCCCGAACTGCCGGTCTAGCTCATAACGGCTCAGTTCTATGAGCACAGGTCTGCCGTGCGGACAATAGCGAATATCGTCGTTTTGTAACAGCCGTTTTGTAAAATCATACAATTCATAATCGGTGGTGTCGTTGCCCGCCTTGATTGCGGCACGGCACGCAATGGAATGGTAAATCCAATCAAGCTTTTCCGAAAGGACTTCCCGCTTGTTCTTTAAAAGATACCCCGCAAGCTCTGTGACGAGCGCGGTAATATCCTCTTTTTCGAGATTTAAGGGACACGCGCGCACACGCACCGCGCCCTCGCCGAAATCCTCGGCTTCAAAGCCCGCCTGCGCAAGCACCTCCATATGCTCCGTCACAGCGGCGTATTCGTCCTTGCTCAAAGTGACCGTAACGGGGCTTAAAAGCATTTGACTGCCTGCGTTTCCGTTCTCTTTTTTCAGCGCATCAAACAGCATCCGCTCGTGCGCCGCGTGCTTGTCGATAATCAAAAGCTTGCCGTCACATTCCACGAAAATGAATGCCTTGAATGCCTCGCCAATCAAACGAAAGTCAAGGTGTTTTACAGGCGGTGCCTGCGGTTCGGGTTCTGCCGTTGGCACGGAGATGGATTCCGATTGTATTGTCGGTTCTGCTTTCCCGACAGATTTCTGCGGTGTAGCTTCTGTCGGTTCTATCGGTTTCGGCGCAGTGCGCACCGACAAATCAGGCAGCTGTGCGGTTTCGAAAATCTCTTCGGTATCGCGCAGGAGCGCGTCATAGACTTGGAGCCGCTGCGCTTCATTCGCTTCTGCGGCAGGTGCAGGATTTTTGGGAGTAAAGGCTTTTGGCTTTTCAGATACAGGTGTCGGAATCTCGTGTATTTCCACCTGATGCGTTTGCGGCAAAGCGGCACGCAAGACACTCTTTTCGGGTCGGGCGGTATAGGTTGCCGTATTTTGCGGCAGTTTCACCGCAGGACGGGAACGGTCGGTGGACAGTGCATTTTTCACCGCGTAATAAATCGCGTCGAACACGGCTTTTTCATTGGAAAAGCGCACCTCGGTTTTGGCAGGGTGCACATTGACATCGACGGTTTCGGGCGACACGGTTAAAAACAGCACGCAGGCGGGGTATTTGCCGACCATAACGGAATTTTTATAGGCTTCATTCAATGCCGCCGCGCCCGAACGGGATTTGATGTAGCGATCATTGACAAAAAAGTGCTGCATAGAATTAGACCCGCGCGAGCAGAAGGGCTTCGACACGAATCCGCGCACGGAAATGCCGTTTAGCGCGTACTCCACAGGAATCAGCGTTTCGGCAAATTCGCGACCGTACACCGCGTGAATGCAGGATAAAAGGTCGCCATTGCCGGGACTTGCCAGCATTTGCTTGCCGTCCTTAATAAAACGCACGGCAATCGACGGATGCGACAGCGCAATACGGTCGGCGACCGCCGCCACCGCACTGCCTTCGGCACGGTCGGTTTTCAAAAACTTCATTCGGGCGGGTGTATTAAAGAACAAATCGCGAATCAACAGCGTTGTGCCGACAGGACAGCCCGCATCATCTACGGAAATCACCTCTCCGCCCTCTAACACGGCGCGCGTGCCTGCAAATTCCGATGCGGTTTTTGTCATCAGCTCTACGCGCGACACGGCGGCGACGGATGCCAACGCCTCGCCGCGAAAGCCCAAGGTCAAAATAGAATCCAAATCCTCCGCCGCTTGTACCTTACTGGTTGCGTGGCTTAAAAAAGCGGTCGGCACATCCTCACGCGCAATGCCGCAGCCGTTATCCGTCACGCGAATCAGCCGCACACCGCCGTTTTGAATTTCCAATGTGATTTCCGAAGCGCCCGCGTCAATCGAGTTTTCCAACAGCTCTTTCACGACGGAGGACGGCCGTTCCACGACCTCGCCCGCCGCGATAAGCTGTGCGATTTCACGCGGTAATTTATGTATTTTTGCCACAGCGAGCACCTCCGTTTGCTTGTAGGGTTGAATCGGGGACGTAGGGGTCGACGACCTCGGCGACCCGAGCACGGTCAGATTTTACACAAGCCTGCGGCGGGAGCAAGCCCCCGCCCTACACCCGTAGAAATCTGATAAAATTTTACGGAACGACACAGGGGTCGTTCCCTACAAGATATATAAAGCAAAATTGCTTTATGATTTTGCTTCGTTCACCAATGCATACAAAGTAGACATCGCCTCAATCGGCGTTAGGGTGTTGACGTCTATTTGCTGTAATTTTTCTAAAAGGCTCTGTTCTTTGGCAGAGGCAAAGCTGATTTGGAGCTTTTCTTCCGCTTCTTCTGCGGCTTCGGGGATTTTCGCAGTCGGCAAAGGCTGTTCGGCGGCACTTGCTTCCAGCGCTTTCAAGATCACCTTGGCACGGCGCACGACCGTGTCGGGTACGCCTGCAAGCCGAGCCACGTCAATACCGTAACTGCCGTCCGCACCGCCGCGCACAATGCGCCGCAAAAACGTGATATCGTCGCCGCGCTTTTTCACGGCGATATTGTAATTTTTCACGCCGCTGATATGGTCTTCCAGCTCTGTCAATTCGTGATAATGTGTGGCAAACAGTGTTTTTGCGCCGAGCTTTTTGCGGTCTGCCACAAACTCCAAAACGGCGCGCGCAATGCTCATCCCGTCATAGGTCGATGTGCCGCGCCCGATTTCATCCAAAATAATTAAGCTTTTGTTGGTTGCATTTTCCAAAATTTCCGCAACCTCGCGCATTTCCACCATAAACGTGGACTGTCCGCTGGCAAGGTCGTCCGACGCGCCGACGCGGGTGAATATGCTGTCGCACAGTCCGATAGACGCACGCTTTGCAGGCACAAAGCTACCCATTTGCGCCATCAGCACGAGAATCGCAACCTGACGCATATAGGTCGATTTACCTGCCATATTCGGACCTGTGATAATGGCAATGCGGTTGTCGCCGCAGTCGAGCAGGGTATCGTTCGGTACAAACGGCGTACTGCCGAGCATTTTTTCGACGACGGGATGCCGCCCTTCTTCAATGACGATTGCACCCGAATCATTAATTTCGGGGCGGGTATAGCGGTTCTCAATTGCCACATTCGCCAAAGAACACAGAGTATCGAGCATCGCAACCGCCTTTGCGGTGCGGCGGGTACGGTCATACTGCGCGGCGATTTTTTGGCGCACGGCGCAGAAAATTTCATATTCCAAGGATACAATTCGCTCCTGCGCGCCGAGCACCTTGGATTCCAATGCTTTGAGTTCCTCGGTGATGTAGCGTTCGCAGTTGGAAAGCGTCTGCTTGCGGATATATGTATCGGGCACCAACGCCTTGAACGCGTTTGCAACCTCATAATAATAGCCAAACACGCGGTTGTATCCGATTTTCAGCTTTTTAATGCCTGTGGCTTCCTGCTCCTTTAATTCCAGTTCCGAAAGAAAATCCTTACCGCCCTTGACGATACCGCGCAATTCGTCGAGCTCCGCATTGAAGCCGTCCTGAATCATACCGCCCTCACGCACGGAAAACGGCGCGTCCTCGCGAATAGCATCACTGACGAGCGTGAACACATCCTCGAGCAAATCCATATCGCGGTCAATGTCCTTGAGCAGTGCGGCGGAGACGCCCAACAGCTGTTGTTTGATGGTCGGCAACGCTTGAAGCGTCGATTTTAAGGAAAGCAGTTCCTTCGCGTTCGCTGTATTGTAGACCACGCGCGTCATCAGACGTTCCATATCGTAAATGCCTAAAAAGCTTTCTGTAAGGGTTTGAAGCTTTACGGGGTTGTTCACCAATTCATCCACCGCATTGTGGCGGCGCGAGATGCCCGCGCAGTCATATAAGGGACATTCCACCCAGCTTCTGAGCATCCGCTTACCCATAGCGGTTTTGGTTTTATCGAGCACCCACAAAAGCGAACCGCGTTTTTCGCGGTCACGCAGGGTTTCTGTCAGCTCTAAATTGCGGCGCGAGGAAATCCCGATTTTCATATATTTCAAATCGGAATAAAACTGCACCGTCCGAATATTTTGGAGGTCGGTCTTTTGCACCTCATATAAATAGGAAAGCACGGCGGCAAGCGCACAAACCGCACTTCTCTTGTTTTCGTCTTTTAATGCTTCGAGCTGTTCTGTGCCGAAATGGGATTGCACACGCGCACAAGCGGCTTCGTAATCGAGCGCGCCCGCGTCCAACAGCTCCGCAGTCGTTTCCAGCTTTTTGGTAATAAAGGTACGAAGCGCACCAAGCGATGCGGCTTCTTTATTTAACAATACCTCGCTCGGCGCAAACCGTGCAAGCTCGTCCACGCATTTTTCTTCGATATTTTCGGAAAATGCGGTCAAATGCACTTCGCCTGTAGAAACATCGGCAAAGCACATACCCATTTGGTCAAAGCCGAGACACAAACAGGCAAGATAGTTGTTCTTCGTTTCATCGAGCATACTGCTTTCAATCACGGTGCCCGCCGTCATTACGCGGATAACGCCGCGTTTCACGATGCCTTTTGCGGCTTTGGGGTCTTCCATCTGCTCACAAATGGCAACCTTGTAGCCGCGCGAAACCAATTTGGCGATGTACCCATCCGCACTGTGAAACGGCACGCCGCACATCGGTGCGCGCTCCTCCTGCCCGCAGTCGCGCCCCGTAAGCACCAGTTCCAGCTCCCGCGAGGCGATTTTGGCATCGTCAAAAAACATTTCGTAAAAATCCCCAAGGCGAAAGAACAGAATCGTATCGGGATACGCCTGCTTGATTTCAAAATATTGTTTCATCATCGGTGACAGTTCCGCCATAATCCGCCTCGCCTTGGGTTAAAAAATTTGTTTTTTAAGTTCTAAATCTTGCTTAGTGACAGCCGCTGCAAGAGGAGCATTCGCCGCCGCAGTTGTGTGCGTTGGGGTCGCAGGTTTCGGGGTCTTCGCCGTTGACACACATTGCAAGAATGCCTGTCAGGTAGTTCATCATTTCATCGACAGCCTGACGTGCTTCTTCAAATTTCTGCATATTTTTGTTTGCCATAATTTGGGTGTAAACGCCCTGAAATTCCTTGTTGAAGCCTTCCATTTTTGCTTCGTCGGGTTCTTCCTTGCCTGCTTCCTGCTGATAGGAAAGCTGAATCAGACGGATTTTGCCCATCAGTGCGTTGAGCTCCTCGTCTGCATCGTTTGCTTTTCTCGCTGCTTCGAAATCCAAATAGACCTTGTCCTGCTGAATTGCCGCGCCGAGCTGTCTTGCCAATTTTTCGAGTTCCATAATTTTCTCCTGTCGTTTTTTACTTATTATAAATGAGCGATTGCTCTATTTATCAAAAATTTATGCTTTCTGCAATTCTCCTGCCACCTGCCACGAGCGTGTATCCGTTACGGTGACGTCTTGGTACGTGCCGACAAGTGCTGTATCTGCGGGAAATTCAATCACCACATTGCCGTCCGTGCGCCCCGAAAGGAGATTGCCGTCAGATTTTGAAACACCCTCCACCAACACGCGGTAGGTCTTGCCGAGCATCGCGGCCGTACGCCGTGCGGCGATTTCCTCCTGCGTTTTCAAGAGCTCGCCCATCCATTTTGCTTTTTCAGCGTGCGATACGGGGTCGGGCATCGTTTCTGCCTTCGTTCCCTTGCGCGGGGAAAAGATAAAGGTAAACAGCGAGGTAAATTCCACCTCGCGGATAAGCGATAAGGTGTCCTGAAATTCTTCGTACGTCTCGCCTGGGAAGCCGACGATTACGTCGCTTGTCAGAGACAAGTCGGGAATCTTTTTCTTTGCGTAATTGATTAACTCCAAATAATGCGCGCGCGTATATCGGCGGTTCATTTCGCCCAAAACGCGGTCATTGCCCGACTGGAACGGCAGATGCAGGTGCTTTGACACCTTATCGCATTCAGCGATGGTGTCTAACAATTCATAGGTGCAGTCCTTCGGGTGCGAAGTCATAAAACGGATTTTAAAATCGCCGTCGAGCGCGTTGAGCTCGCGCAGAAGCTGTGAAAAATTCATCGGGTTTTGATTATTCTTCCCGTAAGAATTTACATTTTGCCCCAAAAGCGTAATTTCCTTATACCCTGCCGCAATAATTTCACGTGCTTCGCGGAGTACCTCTTCGGGTTCGCGGCTGCGCTCGCGCCCGCGCACATACGGCACAACGCAGTAAGTGCAGAAATTGTCACAGCCGTACATAATCGGCAGCCACGCTTTCACACCGCGGTCCCGACGCACAGGCAGACCCTCGGCAATTTCCGCCGCATCTTCGGGGGCGCAGACCACGCGTTTGCCGCCCTGCAGGGTTTTCAAAAGCAGTTCGGGCAACAGGTGCATGGCGTGCGTGCCGAACACCAAATTTACAAACGGATAGCTTTTATATATTTTCTCACGGACGTGCGCTTGCTGCATCATACACCCGCACAGCGCAATAATCAAATCGGGCTTTGCCGTTTTGTAACGCTTGATTGCGCCGATGTTGCCGAAGACCCTGTCCTCCGCGTGCTCGCGGATTGCACAGGTGTTGTAAAGAATCAAATCCGCCTCTTCAATGGATTCCGTCGGCACATAGCCAACCGCGCACAGCAGTCCGCGGATGCGTTCGCTATCCGCAACATTGCCCTGACAGCCGTAGGTGTGGATGAACGCCTTCGGCGGCGCATCGTAATATTTCGCTTGCAGTACGGATTTCGCTTCTTCCGCAAAGCGGTGTTGCCGTGCAAGCTCTTCCTCGCTGATTATGCTTTTCTTTGCCACTGAATATTCTCCGATCAAGCAAGATATACGGAATGCAGCCACGAAAGTACATCGTTCTGCACGGTTTCGTAATCGTCCTCGAACAACAGCTCGTGGCGGTCGCCCGGGTACAGAATCACTGTGGGCTCGTGCCCTGCCAGCACCAGATTATCCGCCACGGAGAGCACTCCCTTGCCGTTGAAGCCGACGGGGTCCTTCGCACCCGAGATAATCATAATCGGTAAATCCGCAGGAATTTTATATGCCCAGTCCTTTCTGCCGCATTCGCACGCGAGTGCAAACATATCGCGGTAACCGCCGAGCTTTAAAGGGAAGCCGCACAGCGGGTCGTTCATATAATTTTCCTGATTCTGCTTGTTTTTGCTGATCCACGCCACGGAAGAACCGTTCTTTTCGCCTGCCGCAAGATTGCTGACGGTGTTGAACAGATTGCCGAGCACGTGCGCGTCCGCATCCGCGCCGAACTTCTCACACGCCGCATTGATGGCAGGCACAAGCGCCTCCGCCGCCGCTGGAACCTCCGCCGTGCCGCAGTAAATTGCGCCGTTCAATTCCTCGCCGAAATGCGCGGTATACACACGCGCACACAAAGACCCCATACTGTGCCCGAATAGGAAGTAGGGCAGGTCGGGATAACGTTTTTTCATAATTTTTGTGAGAATATGCAAATCGTCTACCAAACGCTTGTCGCCGTTGTAGGCATCAAAATAACCGTAATCCTTGTCAGAATTGACGGATTTGCCGTGACCCAAATGATCACTGCCGCAAACGACAAAGCCGTTGGATGCCAAAAATCTCGCAAAACCGTCATAGCGTTCAATATGCTCCGCCATACCGTGTGCGATTTGAAATACGCCGATGGGCGTAAGCTCTTCTTCCTTCCAAATCAATGCGCGGATTTTGTGCCGGCCTGTAGAAGAATTGAAATATGCTTCTGTCTTAACAATTGCCATATTGCGCCTCCGTTTTTTGTGTTGCAATGCAATCAAATATTGCTCCGAATACAAATATTTATACAGATAAGAGTATAACACAACCTGCGCGTTTTGTCACCCATTTTCTTGCGGGCAAAGCGAAACAAATTCGCCGAAAATTCGCAAATATTTCGGCATTTCTGTCAAATTCGGGAGGGTTTCTTTGTGAAAAAGCAGGTGTGGAAAACCAAATACCGAAAGGAGCGATGGAATGAAAAAGGCTTTGAAATATATTCTTATCCTCTTGCTATGCGCGGCAATCGGTTTGGGCGTTTCCGCTGCAATCCACAGTGGGATACAGCGTGCGGAGATAGAGAATACGTATATCGCCAGTTATCCGCAGGCAATCGAGCTTCCCAAAAAACAGGGAAAAGAAATTCTAAAGGGAAACTACAGTACCCGAAACAGAATGGGCTTGTTGCGCGAACGGCGATTTGAAGGTTTTAAATTTACACTGGCAATTTCAAGAAGAACCGTATTTATGGCAAAATGCGGGTGCGCTGATTCAAAATAAAAACGGAGAGGTGTTTTATGCACAGAATCCGTACCTTTCCGCAAGTATGGGCTGGTGGGCATATGATATACAGCCCATTCCCGAGCCTGCACAGACCGAACTGCAAAACGCCTTCCGCGAAATAAACTTTTAAATACAAATTGACGTTTTTCCGTCAAATTTTGTAGAAACTCCCTTCAAAAACCCCGATGCAGAAAATGCTCTGCATCGGGGTTTTCCTTTGTATATCTGATTTTTATGCCATATCGCACAGGGCTTCCAAGAGCCACGCGCGCAGCTTACGGTTCTTCACGCGCTTAGCGGCGGCGATTGCCGACGCACGTGTTTTTTTATTTTTCAGACCCTTATAGGTTGCAGATTTTTTACTGTTGTTCGCATTGTAAAGCGTTAGGATTTTGCGGATTCGCTCGTTGTAGGGCGGGTTTTCGCGCGCGGTAAGCCCTTGAAGCGTTACCGTAAAGCCGCTTTCGACAGACTGCGCAGGCAGTGTGACCGTCACGCCGTTTTCGGGACTTTGCGTCACCTCGCAGGCGCACGGCTCACCGTTTACAAGCACCTGTGCGCTTTCAGCCGCCGTAACATCGGCAAACTGCAGGGTGAATCGGCGGTTTTCGGGCAGATAGCTTTGCTTTGCCGTACCACTCCCCGTGAGGGTCAAGGTGTTTTTGGATTCACGCAGGGTGAATTTCGTAAAGCTTTGCGCACCGTTTTTGTACGCCTTGGTTTCGCCGTCATCCTCATACAGTGTGAACTCGTTATCGCCGCGGTACACGCGCAAAAGCAAATGCGCGGGATTCCCCGCTCCGTTGCCTGTATCCTGCGACATCGGTACGATTGCACCACTTTTTGCAAAAACGGGCAAGGTGTTCAGGTCGCTGTGGATGCGCACGGTTTTGCCACCCTCGTAAATTTCGCCTGTGAAGAAATTCGTCCAGCGTCCTTCAGGCAGATACACCGTGGTTTCTGCCCGTTTCGTGTGTTTATCGCACTTACTTGTAACGGGGCAGACGAGCAATTGTGTGCCGAACATATAGCCGTTTTTGCAGGCATAGGCATCCGCCTCTGTCGGGCAGGTGTAGTAAAGCGGTTCGCAAAGCGCGCGTCCCTCTTGGTGCGAACGGTAATTCATGGTATAGATGTACGGAATCAGGCTGTGGCGCAGGCGCAGTGCATCCGTTACCAAATGCTGTGCCGTCCACGAATAGTTCCATGGCTCTTTGCCGAACAAATCGTTTTGTGTAGAGTGCAGGCGCAGAATCGGAGAAAACACCCCAAACTGTACCCAGCGGATATACAGCTCATCGCTGTGTTCGCCGAAGTGATGCCCGCCGATGTCGTGACTCCACCACGTATAGCCGCAGTTTGCCGCTGTGACAGTGAAATACGGCTGAAATTTCAGCACGCGCCAATTCATTGCCGTATCGCCCGAAAAGCCGAGCGGATAGCGGTGCGAGCCGATGCCCGCATAGCGCGAAAGCAACAGCGGACGGCGTTCGCTTCTGCCGCTGTCCAAATAATGGTAATGGTTGAGCGACCATAGGGGGTCAAGTCCTTTTACTTTACTCTTTGTGCCCTGCTGCCAGTCCATCCACCAAAAATCGACGCCGTTTTCTTCGTGCGGATGATGCCCGATATCCAAGTAATTGTTGATGAATTTCGCATCGGCAATGTCGAATTTCACCGGTTCTTTCTTTGCGGCATCCACGCCCATAGCTTTCGCCATTTCAGGGTAGCAGTCCTCAAAATCGCGGAAGCCCGCCGCGGGATGCAGGTTCAGCGTGGTTTTTAAGCCCTGCTGATGCAAAAACTGCAAAAATCCATGCGGGTCGGGGAACAAATCGGTGTTCCAGCTGTAGCCCGTCCAGCCGTCTGCGCCGTACCACGTATCTTTTTTATAGTCCCCCGCAAAATGCTTTTTCAAGTCTACCCAATGCCAATCCATATCAATAGTGGCAACGGTCAGCGGGATTTCCTTGCGGCGAAATTCCAGCATCAGATTTTCATATTCCGCTTGGCTGTACGGGTAATAGCGGCTCCACCAGTTGCCGAGCACAAAACGCGGTACGAGCGGGATTTCACCGATTAATTTCAGCAACGCCTGCACCGCGCCGATGCGGTCCGTGCCGAATGCGAACACGTAGATGTCCTGTTCATCGCTTTCCCGCACCGAGACCATACCGTCCGCCTGTAACAGAAGCGATTTGCTGTCGTCTAAAAGCGCAACACCGTCTTTGGACAGCACGCCGTCCTTCAGCGGAATCGGTCCTACTGTACCGTCTAAGGTACGCGCCGTCCCCTTTAAATTGTTGCGCGGATTCGGGCGCACCGTTTTGCCGTGCATCTGCACGGAAATCAATTTGCCGTTCGCGGTATTTACGGTGCATGCCGCCTCGGCAGTCTGCACGGTCAGTCGGTTTCCGTTCGTTTTATGTGTAAAATCCACTTTTCCGAAATCCCGATACCAAATGCTTTGCGTCGGCATATCTGTAAAGCGTTTTGCCTTGTCACGCTCGATACGAATTACCTGCGGCAACAGGACAGAAACACGCACGTTCCCTGCCGTCACGCAATTCTCCTGCGGTGACACAGCGCGCGTTTGTACGGTTAAATGCGAATGTAAACCTGCCATTTTGCGTTCCCCCGTGTGTGTTTATTTTAATTTATCAAACGGCATCGCCGAATCATAAAAATTGTATTCGGCAACCGCATCGTGTACGCGCAGTTCCGACGGTGCAATCGAAGTCATCGCGCCGTTCTTGTAGCCGCCGCCCGAAAGCGCGCCGTCTACATAAATCTTTAAAAGCCCGTTGCGCTCGCGCACAATATCCGCACGCACAAAGCGGTGCTCGGACACATTTTCTTCGGATTTTGCCCTGACGCCGCCGCAGTCTACGCACAGCTTTCCGTTGGAAACCGTCACCAAAAGATTGTCGCGCATCAGCAGTACGCCGTCCTTCGGCGCGTTATGCATACGCATACGCAGTGTGAAATCCCCTGTAACAGGGCAGTCCTGCGGCAAAAGACCGTTTTCATAGTAGGTCAGCGTGCAGGCGGTGTCGGTTTCGTTCCCCCAAACGTCTGCAACACTGCAAGCAAGTGTAACCGCTTCGCCGTTTGTAAGCGGCTTCGACAGAGTGATGCGCACCTCGCTGTAATTCTCGAGTAATTCCGTCTGTACGGCTGTGCCGTTTATTGTAAAGTTGTTTTCCTTTACCGTAATTCTCTTGTCAAATGTGAGAAGCGCGGCATTTTCTGCGGTCATTTTGGCACGAATCAACTGCGGTGCAGTCGTATCGGGCACGCCGAAATACAGCACGCGGATTTCGTGCGGCGCGAGCGTCAGCGACACGGTATCGCCGTATGCATAGGTTTTCTCTTCGGGCTTTTGTGTATACGGCAGTACGGTAAGGCAAGACAGCGCCGTTGCCGATTCCGCCGTGCCGAGCAGACGGTCAAGCGTAAACTGAAAATCCTGCGGACGGTTCATCGGGTTGCGTACCGTAACAAAGCCTGTTTCGCCCCTCCACGCGGAATAACCGTATACCGCGCCTGTTTTCGGCGAATCGCCGATGAGCTTTGCATTACGCAATACCGAGAAATTCTCCGAAATGAAGCGCAGTACATCCGCATTGATGCGCCATTTTGCATCGTTAAACAGATTATAGCTGTAATAAAGCTCCCAAAACGCCGTACCGCGGGACGCCAGCATAAACATATATTTACGGAACTCCTCGTCGGTCATTTGCACCTTGGCGGTATTGCCGTAAATCGGGTCGTGATTGTACACATTCGAAAGCGGGAACTGATTCGCGCGTGTGCGGCAAAAATCGAAATAGCGGTCATCCCGGTAGGTGAGCATTTTGTCCGCATCCGAGCCGTGCATCGCCTCGCCGCTGTCGGTTTTGTCTATGAAATCCACATCACTGCTGTTTTGCATCCACAGACTTTCGCAGAACTGCAAATACCAAGGGCTTGCATTGCAATAGCTCGTTTGATTGATCCAAAGCGATTTTCCCTGCTTTTCGCGGAAATCGTGCATCGTATTAAAAATTCGAATCCAGTTTTCCCAATGGTCGGTGAAGCAATACATATCCTGGAAGCCGCCCGTCGGGTGTCCGTGCTTTTTCGACGGACAGGATTTGAGCAAAAAGCCGTCCAGCTTCCAATAATTGATGTCAAACCTATCCATATAATCCAAAAACAGCTCGGTTACGTTTTTATGATAGCGGTGGTCGGCGGTGCAAACATCGCGGCAAAGGCGGTTGTACCCGCCCTTACCTGCTTTTTGCATATTTTTGCCGAATTTCGGTGTTTTGCTGTTGTAGCCGCCGCGCGGTCCGAGCCAAAGTCCAAAATCCGAGCCGAAGCTTTTGGAGAGGGCGGCACTTTCATACAATTCATTCGGGAATTTTTCGTTGAAGCACCAAAAATCCTTGTCATAATCGACCCAACCGTCATCCACAACATAAGAATGCAGGGGCGGCACGCCGTTGCCCGAAAGCCCCTTGTCAATTTCAAAGAACGAGCTGCGGATATTGTCCTTGTCGATATCCAGCATATGGTCGAACCAGGAATTGTACTGTGTGCGCAGATACAGCGGACGGGAAATCGCACGGATATATTCTAAGAAATCTGCCTGCACAATTTCCTGCTCTGTCCCGCGCGCCGCACCGAACACGGTATTCCAAGTCACATATTCCCGATTTTCGCCGCGCAAATCGCCGAACGATTTCCCTGCATAATAGCGCACGTGCGCGAAGCCGTCTTCAATATGATTGTCGGCCGCAGGAAATTCACTGCCGGTATACATCCCGTTCAAATACACGGGCTGACCCAAAGCCGCCTGGAACGGCGTCAAGTAGATTTTTTTACAAACGGGCGCGCTCCATTTCTGCTGCATCTCACGCGGCAGAGAAATGAGCTCCGTATCGATTGTATCGATTTTAACCGTATCGTCCGACACAGAAAAGTGCAGGGCTTTATACATATACGGTGCATCCGTCACGGTATACACAGCGGAAATCAAATAGGTCACGCCTAAGGCGCGCAGCGGCGCAAAACGGATTTCCAACTGCTTTTGCGCATCCGACTCCTTCGTTAAAACATCTGCTACACGCAGTTCGGAGGCTTTGATAGCGGCTGTCTTTTTGCGCCCCGTCAGCACACGAATCACAAATTCTTCCGAGCACGCACCGAACAGCAATTCGGTTTTGGCACGGCGGTTTTTCACCGATTCCGTGCGCAGATGCTTTTCCTCGTCCAGCGAAAAGGTACGCACAATATGCGCATTGCCGAACACGATTTTTCCCTCGCCTGCCGTAATAAAAGCGTGATTTGGATAGTCCATTACACTTCCCTCTCTTCCGAAAACAATATTTTTTCAGCCGCCCGTGCCGCATCTTCGATTTGCTTTGCACAGGGGCGTTTTTTATAGTAGCTTTCTGTGCGCGCTTCGGGTATAGGCGCGGAATTTTCGCCTACAGACAATCCCAGCAGGTCGCGGCACACAATGGAACGATTGGTTTTTCGAAATTCGGCGGCAATCTCCTGTACCTTTTCGTAGGTCTTTGCCTTTGCCGCACGGTCACTGCCTTCCGTCGCGCCGTAGATCATACCCGCAAGCATTGCTGCACCGCAAACCGCACCGCAAACCTCACGCATCCGTCCGACGCCGCCGCCCAAGCCCGCCGAAACGCGCAGTGCCGTTTCTTCGGGCATTCCGATTTTATCGGCAAACGCCGCGAACACCGCCTGCGAGCAATTAAAGCCCGATTTGAACAGTTCGACCGCACGGTCGGTATAATAAGACATATGGTTCTCCTTTATCTCTTTCTTAAAACTCCAAACCCGCCAAAGCCTGCACGCCCTTGTCATACGGATGGCGTACGCATTGTATTTCGGAAATGCAATCGGCTTTTTCTAAAATGCTTTCGGGAAAATACCGCCCCGTCAGTACAACGTGTACATCCGCAGGCAAGTCGGAAAGCCATTCCAAAAGCAATTCGGGGGTTAGCATACCGTTCTCGAGTGCGCCGCCCATTTCGTCGGCAACCAGCAAAAAATCGTCAGCCTGTGCCCGAAAAAAGCTTTCTGCCGCACGGTGTGTTTCCGAAATACGCGCTTGCTTTTCTGCTTCTGCAAGCGTATAGAAAAACGGGATTTCGGGATTCGCCGCTGTCACTTGCACGCACGGATTTTGCCGCGCAAGCAAATTGAATTCAGGCGACACAGCAGGTTTTAACAGCTGTAACACACGCACGTGCTTTGCGTGCGCCGCCGCGCGTAAACAAAGCCCTGCGGCGGCAGTGGTTTTCCCGACGCCCTCACCCATATAAATACGAAGCATAAAGCAACCTTCTTCTACTCTTTTGAAATTTTATTGTACTATATTCTCCTAAAAAAAGCAATCTCTGCACAAAAAATACACGCGAAGCAGAGAATTTCTGACATCCGCGTGCATTTGCTGTTCATTTTTTTAAAATCCCACAACCTGGTGCGTGCGTGGGACATTCGGCGGATTGCCAATTGCGCCGTAGGTACGCAGAGTCGCGATTTTTTCCATATCCTCGTCGGAAATGGAAAATCCGAAAATATCCGCGTTATTTTGGATTCGCTCGGGTGTTGTGGACTTCGGCACGGGCACAACGCCTTTTTGGAATATCCAACGGATACAAAGCTGTGCAACGCTTACACCATACTTTTCCGCCGTTTCAATCAACAGCTCGCGCTTAAATGCCTGCCCCTGAATCAGCGGACTCCACGCCTCGGTCAGAATATGGTTTTGCTTGCAGTACGCAATCATTTCTTCCTGCGGATTCTGCGGATGCAGTTGGACTTGATTTATCATCGGGTAATTTTTGAAATTGGCTTTGAGCAGATCAATGTGCGCCTCCAAAAAGTTGCTTGTACCGATCGCGCGCAGTTTGCCGTCCGCATACAGCCGTTCAAATGCGCGCCACGTGTCACAAAGGTCTTCCTCTAAATGATCCTGATTCTCCACCAAAACAGGCCAGTGAATCAAATAGGCGTCTAAATAGTCTACTCCGAGATTTTGAAGCGAACGCTCACACGCGGCAATCGCTTTTTCGTAGCCGTGAAAATCGTTCGGCAGCTTGCTGACCAAAAACAGCTCCTCGCGCCGCACGCCGCCTTTGCGCACGCCTGCCCCGACGCCGCATTCATTTTGATACGCAAGCGCCGTGTCAATATGTCGGTATCCGTTTTGTATTGCACAAGCAACCGCGCTTTCTGCAACCGCATCGGGCATTTTCCAAGTACCGAACGCCACGCAGGGCACATTTACGCCGTTATAAAGCGAATAGCAATCCTGAATGCTGTTCACAAAAATCACCTCAAAAAATTTTTCTGTACTTAGTTTAGCACATTTTTTTGCATAAAACAAACTTTTTCGAAAATTCTATATGCAGAACGATTACAGGGGGAAACACGATGATTTTTTTAAAAGCATTTGTGGTCGGCGGTTTGATATGCGTTGTCGGACAACTGCTGATTGATTATACGAAGCTGACGCCTGCCAAAATTCTCGTTGCCTTTGTGGTGCTGGGCGTCATTTTAGGCGGCATCGGCGTGTATCAGCCGCTCGCGGATTGGGCAGGTGCGGGTGCAACCGTACCGCTGACAGGCTTCGGCAATTTATTGGCGCAGGGTACCAAGGAAGCCATTCGGGAGCAGGGACTGCTTGGCGTGCTGACAGGTCCCTTAACCGCAGGCAGTGCAGGCATTATGGCGGCAATTTTTTCAGGACTCGTCGTTTCGTTTTTGGCAAAACCGAAGAGTAAATAGAACCGCTTCGACGCGCCGTCCGGCTAGACTTTTTCCCGAAAGTATGATATGATTAAGGTGACCGCATTCGGAATCGATGCAGTCACCTTAAAAATTTTTCGCGGGGTGAAAAGAATGAAAGTATTGAAAAAGGTTCTGCTTTCTCTGCTGTGCCTGCTTTTGGCGGCACTGCTTGTTTGGGGCGGAACGGTATTCTGCTATTATCCGCATTATAAAAAATCGGAAATCGCCTTGCTGATGCCCGATGACGTTGCACTGAATGCAAATAATAAAGTGCGCGTGATGAGTGCGAATCTGCGCTGTTTTAATCCGCAGGATATCGGCAAAAAAAGTTGGTTTTACCGTGCAGACTTGATTCTGAAAAACATCGAAAACGAAGCCCCGACGGTCATCGGCTTTCAGGAAGCCACCAAGTGGCAGTATAATTATTTCTGCAAATCTCTGCCCGGCTATGATTCGGTGATTACATATCGCGATAATTCGCCGTTTTCCGAGGGGTGCCCCATTTTTTACAGTACGGCACTTTATGATTTGATGGATAAAGGCTCGTTTTGGCTTTCGGAAACCCCCGAAGAAATGAGCAAGGATTGGGATTCCAAATGCTACCGCATTTGCAGTTACGTGATTCTCCGAGATAAGGCGAGCGAACAGCAATTCGTGGTATTCAACACGCATCTCGACCACGTCAGCGACGAGGCGCGCATCAACGGCATCGGTGTAGTGCTCGACAAAATTCAGCAGTTTGGCGGGCTTCCCTCTATGATTATGGGCGACTTTAACGCAGAAGAGGACTCCGAAACCTATCGCAGTGCGACCGAGAACTTCTTCGATGCGAAATATCAGGCGAAAGAAGCTGTCGGTGTACACGGCGCAACCTATCAGAATTGGGGAGAATCGCTTGACCGCAACCCGATTGACTACTTTATGATTTCCAAAACGGGCTTTACGGTAGAAAGCTACGAGGTCGTCGATACAACCTATGACGGTGTGTATCCGAGCGACCATTTCCCGATTTTGATGCAGGTTACGCTGAATAAGGATTAAATCTATGCAAAGCTTGATGGAATCAAAAAATTTCTTCCTCACGGTTATCACCGCCGCACTCTGCGGCACTGCCGTAACACTTCCGCCCGACGCCGACTGTGCGCGTCTTTGCCGATTGGCGGTACGCAACGCAGTGCAAGGGCTGTTTTCAAAAGGGCTCGGCGCAGAAGTGGAAAAATTCCCTGCCGAATTGCAGGAAAAACTGCACAAATCCTGTGGCGCGGCGGCGGTACGGCAATGTGCACAGCAAGACCTGCTCGCGGCGGTGCGTACACAGTTCACCGAGGAAAACATCGACTTTATGCTTTTAAAAGGCAGTCATTTAAAGGCACTCTACCCCGCCCCCGAGCTGCGGTTTATGGTGGATATGGATGTGTTGGTGCGTGAATCGGATTTGCTTCGTGCCAAAGAGATTCTGCTCGGCTTCGGTTTGGAAACGGAATTTGACAACGGCAAGGATATTATATTTGTGAAAAAACCGTTCCTCACCGTGGAATTGCACCGCAGTCTGTTTCAAGAAGACTATTTTATGTATCCGTATTTCAGCGCGGTGTGGGAACGTGCCGAAAAATGCGGTGCACGCGAATTTCGAATGACCGACAGCGATTTATATGTCTATACGCTTGCGCATTTGGCAGAGCATTACACTGCGGCGGGGTCGTGTTTCCGCCCTGTGATGGATTTGTATCTGTTGGAAAAACAGCGTGCCGACACCTTGGATTTTGACTATATCGCGGCGCAGTTTCAGGCAATCGGCATTAAAAAATTCGCCGAAAATATTCGTTCGCTGGCATTTTGTATGTTTGACGGCGCGCCGAAAACCGACACATTGACGATGATGGAAAATTTCGTCACGCTCGGACCTCCTGTGCAAAATGCATCCGCGGCGTCCCATGCGGCACGCACACAACAGTCCAAAGTACGGCAGATGCTGTCTGCGGCATTCCCGAGTTTTCACCATATGTCCGCAAAATACCCTGTTTTAAAGAAATTGCCGTTTTTACTGCCGATTTTTTGGCTGGTGCGCTTGGTGCAGTACGCCTTTACCAAAGACAAACATATCGTCCGCAAAAAGGAAGAACTGCAAAATGCCGACCAAAAAAGCGTAGATGCGCTGGCGCGGATTTTTAAGGCGTCGGGATTGTAATCCGATGCCTCAGCCGCGCAACGTGAATTTGATTCGCGCGTAGTGGCGGACGTAACGCCTCCCTTGTTAAAGGGAGGGGGACCGCGTCAGCGGTGGAGGGATTCATCGCCCGCCATTTGAGCCTTGTAAAATCCAACTTTGCTCGGGCGAACACAGTTCGCCCCTACAGGCGTAGGGAACAACCTCTGTGTTGTTCCGTGCATTTTCAGCCGACTTCGGCGGGCGCTTCGTGAATCGCCCCTACGGGGGGGGTGTGCATCACCGTTGGGTTTTGCAAAATTCAGCCGTGCTCGGGCGAACACAGTTCGCCCCTACGATTTGTAGGGAACGACCTTAGTGTCGTTCCGTAAATTCATCCGGCTTCTGCGGGCGGGCACGGAGACCCGCCCCTACGGGCTGCGATTTGCCGTTGGTTCTTGCATTTTTTACGTCCCAAGTTATCGTTTTCTACGCATTGAATAAAAAGCACCCCCCGACGCCGTTTTCAAGGTGTCGGGGGCTTTGTGTTTTGTAGTATATATACCGTTTGGTTATATGTTTTCCGTCTTTCGCCAAACCATTTTGTTGACAACGCCGGTGTAGGACTGAATGATTTTTACAACCTTTGTCGATACAATTTCATCGGTGTAATCGGGCACGGGGATGCCGAAATTGCCGTTTTCGTTCATCTCCACAGCGACATCAATCGCTTGTAACAGGGATTTCTCATCGATTCCTGCCAACACGAAGCACGCCTTGTCGAGTGCTTCGGGGCGTTCCGTCGAAGTACGGATACACACAGCAGGGAACGGATGCCCTACGGAAGTGAAAAAGCTGGATTCCTCGGGCAATGTGCCGCTGTCGGATACAACCGCAAACGCGTGCATTTGCAGGCAGTTGTAATCGTGGAAGCCCAACGGCTCATGCTGAATCACGCGAGGGTCAAGCTCGAAGCCACTTTCCTGCAAACGCTTTTTAGAGCGCGGATGACAGGAATACAAAATCGGCATATCGTATTTTTCAGCCGTTTTGTTAATCGCACGGAATAAGGAAAGAAAATTCTTTTCCGTATCTATGTTTTCCTCACGGTGCGCGGAAAGCAAGATGTATTTCCCCTTTTCGAGCCCCAAGCGCGTGTGAATATCAGACTTTTCAATGTCGGGCAGATTTTTGCGGAGTACCTCCGCCATCGGCGAACCTGTGACATAGGTACGCTCTTTCGGCAGTCCGCATTCGTGTAAGTAGCGGCGTGCGTGCTCGGAATACGCCATATTGACGTCGGAAATAATATCCACAATGCGGCGGTTCGTTTCCTCGGGCAGACACTCATCCTTACAGCGGTTTCCCGCCTCCATATGGAAAATCGGAATGTGCAGACGCTTTGCCGCAATCGCCGACAGACAGGAATTGGTATCGCCCAAAATCAGCAGTGCGTCGGGCTTTACGGTATGCATCAGCTTGTAAGATGCATTAATAATGTTGCCGACCGTCGCGCCGAGATCGTCACCCACGGCATCCATATAGACCTCCGGCTCTTTGAGTTTCAAGTCCTTGAAAAAGACGCCGTTTAAATTATAGTCATAATTCTGACCTGTATGTGCCAAAATGCAGTCAAAATACTGACGGCACTTTTGAATGACCGCCGCCAGGCGAATGATTTCGGGACGTGTGCCGACAATAATCAACAGCTTTAATTTCCCGTTGTTCTGAAAAGCAATATCGGAATAATCCGTTTTCATTTCCATAAGGTGATTCTCCTTTTAACTAACCGTATTTGCCGCCGCTTTACGGGCTTTATACAGGCGCACTGCGCCGAAAATCAGCAGTGCAACCGCCGTTGCCGCCGCCGCGCCGCAAAAATCCAAAAGCACATCCTGCACCTTCGGTCCGCGTCCTGACAAAATCTGAATCGACTCGTCCGCCACGGCGACCGCAAGTGCACAAGACAGCACATTCCAAACCGCCTGCGGCAGAGCACTTTTTTGAAGTGCCCAAAGAAACAGCAAAGAAAGCTCCAGCCCCAGTGCGAAAAACTCCACCGCGTGCGCGGCCTTGCGCACGTGCGAAACAAACGCGCGCCAATCCGCAGGCTTTTCATATTCCTCTTTGGGCTTTCCGCCTATCGTTTCCGCCACTTTTGCGGACTGCTCGTTCGACGCTTTGACGGGCTGTGCGGAATTATGAAAAATGAAGCCGACCGTCAAAAGAATCAGCAGCAGGCAAACACCTTGTTTTACGTACTTGCGCATCATTATACATCCAATTGAAAGGTGTCGGGATGCTGTGGGTCAAAGCACTCGTTGCACCACATAAAGGTCACCATATCTCGGTCGCCGAGGTTTTCGATGTTGTGGGTATAGCCGACGGGGATATCCACAACTTCTAATTTATCGTCCGACACAAAGTATTCGTACACCTCGGATGTACCGAGTTTTCGGAAGCGAATCACGCCTTCACCGCTGACCACCAAAAACTTTTCATTTTTGGTATGATGCCAGTGGTTGCCCTTGGTGATACCCGGCTTTGAAATATTGACGGAAAACTGCCCGTTTCCTACGGTGCGCAGAATTTCCGTAAACGAACCGCGTGCGTCCGTATGCATTTCCAACGGATACGCAAAGCCGTCTGTCGGCAAATAGGAAAGATAGGTGCTGTAAAGCTTTTTGGAAAGACTGCCCTCGGTCATATCCGGCACATAGTGATTCTCTCGGCTTTCTTTGAATGCATACAGCAAATCGGCAATCTCGCCGAGCAGCGCGTGATGCTCCACCGGCACACGGCAATAGTCGCCGTCACGCGTTTCCTTTCCGCTGAGCGCGGCGAGCAATTCCGCGACCACATCGTCAATATAGACAAGCGTCATCGGATGATTGCGGTCGTTCACCGTAATGGGCAGACCGTTCGCAATATTATGGCAAAAGGTCGCTACGGCACTGTTGTAATTGGGTCTGCACCATTTGCCGAACACATTCGGGAAACGGTACACAAGTACCTTTGCACCTGTTTCCTTTGCATAGCGGAAAAACAGCTCTTCCCCCGCACGCTTGCTTTCGCCGTAAGGATTCTGAAGGGAAGCCTGTGTAGAGGAAGAAAGCATTACAGGGCAGGTGTTGCCGTGGGCTTTCAGTGTATCTAAAAGCTGTGACGCAAAGCCGAAATTGCCCGCCATAAAATCCTTTGGATTTTCGGGTCGGTTCACCCCGGCAAGGTTGAACACAAAATCACAATCGGCACAGTACGTATCCAAAAGTGCATGGTCCGTATCCACATCGAACGTGTAAATTGTCAAATCCGACGGGAGAACGGTGGTTTTATCTTTGCCGTCCCGAATATTTTGCAGTGCCGCGACCAAATTCTTGCCGATGAAGCCGCCCGCACCCGTAATTAAAACTTTCATCCCTTTTCCGATGCCTTTCTTCTTTCAGAATCCTTATTTATTTTTCCCAATTGGCAAGCTCATCCCGGATATAAGACAGGCTCAAAAGCTTTTCCTTGACCTGCGCAACGTTCAAAAGCTCTGTATTGTTGGAGTCAAACTCGTGCAAGGGATTGCGCTCCTTGTTGCCGTCTGTAAAGTATTTATCATAGTTTAAGTCGCGATTGTCCGCAGGTACACGGTAGAAGTCGCCGAGGTCAATCGCATTGGCGCACTCCTCATTGGTAAGCAGAGCCTCATACATTTTTTCACCGTGGCGGATACCGATTACGCGGATTTCCGCTGACGGATTAAAGATTTCCTTGACCGCCTGTGCCAGCACTTCAATCGTGCAGGCAGGCGCCTTCTGCACCAAAATATCGCCGCTCTTCCCGTTCTCGAAGGCGTAAAGCACCAAGTCCACCGCCTCTTCCAAGGACATCACAAAGCGTGTCATTTGCGGCTCGGTAATGGTAATGGGCTTTCCGGCGCGGATTTGGTCAATCCACAGCGGTACAACAGAGCCGCGTGAGCAAAGCACGTTTCCGTAACGTGTGCAGCAGATTTTGGTCTTTTCGGGGGAAACGGTTCTCGATTTTGCCACGACAACCTTTTCCATCATCGCCTTCGAAGTACCCATTGCATTTACGGGGTATGCCGCTTTGTCCGTAGACAGGCAGATGACACACTTTACGCCCTCTTCAATGGCGGCAGTCAACACATTATCTGTACCGAACACATTGGTTTTCACCGCTTCGAGCGGGAAAAATTCGCAGGACGGCACCTGCTTTAATGCTGCCGCGTGGAAAATGTAATCCACACCGTGCATCGCATTTTTCACGGATGCCAAATCGCGCACATTGCCGATGTAGAAGCGCAGTTTGTCCGCCATTTCGGGATATTTCTGCTGAAATTCGTGGCGCATATCGTCCTGTTTTTTCTCATCGCGGGAGAAAATGCGAATCTCGCCGATATCGGTTTTTAAAAACCGTTTCAGCACGGCATTGCCGAAAGATCCTGTACCGCCGGTGATGAGTAAAACCTTGTCCTTATACATAGAGAACCATCCTTTATATTATTTCTTGATTTTTTGCAGTATTTTTTTTGCCGTTCCGAAGAAAAGCTGTTTTTCGTAATTGTTCCAGCCGAAGCAATAAAGCAACACGCCGTACAGCCCGACCATTACGACACCGTTGACACCGAAGCGCCAAATTGTGTGCGCCATCGGATTGAAATATTCGAGCAGCAAGCCTGCCGCAAGTGTCACGGCAAACCACGGAGACAGCTTTAAAAACGACTCCTTAAAGAATTTGCCCATATTGAGCTTTAATACACGCTTGTAAATCACTGCCATTAAAATTGTACGCACCATATATGCGACGAAAATAGACGCAGACGCACCGACAGCACCGAAGTATTTCGACAAAACCAACGACAGCACGACGTTGATGCCGCCCATAATCAGGAAAACGTAAGCCTGCAATTTGACTTTATTTTCCACAATCAGGGTCGTGTTGGCAATCTGCATCGGCAAATAGAAGAAGCTCGGAACAATCAACAGCACCGCACACCAATACGAAAGCGCGAAGTCCGATTTGCGCCAAACATCCACAATAAACGACTGCCCGAGTGCAATAAAGCCAATCACCAAGAGCCCGATAATCATACACTGTATGCGCCCGATGCGAATCATCAGCGGCAAAAGCTGTTCGTCACGCTTGCCGTCGTGAATGATTTTGGAGATGCGCGGCATAAACATCCCGTTGATTGCGGTGGCAAAGGTGTAAACATAGCCTTCAATCGTGGTCGCAAGTCCGAACACCGCCACGCCGACAGAGCCTGTCGCCGATACGGCGGCGATGATGGACGGCGTAATGTTGAAAATCAGCCGCTGTGCAAGACTGCCGACCGTTGTCCACATAGAAAATCCGAAAATTTCTTTGAGCAGACCTTTGTCGGAATAGCGGAAATTGATTTTAACCGCTGTCTTACGGCGGATGACAATCCATTTTAAAAGAATGGTCAAAAGCCCCGAAATCGCATTGACGGTCACCAGCGCATATACGCCTCTGCCGCACAGGAGAGCAATCACCATAGCGACTACGATGAACAGCTTGTGGAACATATCGCACAGCTTCATTTCCGAGAACCGCTCATATGAGGTTAAAATCCCGTTTAAATTGGTGAACGGAAACGAGCAGACGCTGAAAAATCCAACGATGATATATAAAACCTTGAAAATTTCCAGCTCGCCGGGGTTCAGTTTTGTGTAAATGGTGTCAATCAGGAAAAACACCACAACCAGCACCGTGCAAATGATTGCGTCAATCGACAAATACAGCTTATAAACCACGCCCAGGAAATTGTTGACCGCCTGCTGATTTCCCTCGGCATTGTATTTCGACACGAACCGCGACACCGCCGCGCCCATCCCGAAATCCATTACGAACAAGGTAATGAGGGAATTTGCTAAGGTAAAAAGCCCGTAGTTGCTTTGCCCGATTTTGGAAATCATCCACGGGGTATACAAAAGCCCCGCAAGCATATTAAAGGCGATGGCTACATAGGAAAACACCGCGCCGAGCTTGATTTGCTTAGAACTGTTCAATCCATTGTTACCTACTTTCTGAAAAGAATGCGCCGCAACACGCGTTTTACACGTCCGTAAAAGCGTTTGAGCGGATGCGGATAGGCGTATTTTGCATCCACAGCATTGTCATATTTTACATCTGCCATAACAAAGTTTGGATGCTTCAGCGGAATATCAATAGACTCTGTCGGCATAAAATGCAACATACCTTTTTTCCAAATTCCGTCACAGTCAAACTGTGCATGGGAGGAATAATTTCCTACCCCTATATTCTGAATCAAATTCACTCTAGGAACAATAGACAAATAGCTTTGTGTCCTTTTCAGATATCCAAACTGAAAATCCCAATAAGATATTTTTTCTCCCTGCTGAAGCCTTTGCGCCGTTTTCAAGAAACGCGCAATCATCGGTTTTCTTGCACGTTTGTACGTAATCTGTTCCATCAATAATCTCTGTATATATTCAGACTGGATTCCGGATACGAAATAATCGTATTTATCCCACACTCTCTTCCATGTGCCCCAGCCCCATATAGCTCCTGTTTTTGTAAAGCAATAGCTGTAACCTCCACAGTCCCATTCTTTCATATGATTAAGACCGCTTACCATACATATACGCTCGTCATTTTTATATCTTTCAAGTAGTTCTGCCATATATGGAAAGAAACTATCGTGCGGTACACAATCGTCCTCCAAAATAACCAAGCGATCTACGGTTTCAAACGCCCAAGTAATTGCTGACTGTGGGCGCATACCGCAACCCATATTGCTTTCTGAGTAGTTCTTGTATACTTCACATTCCCAATCAATATCTTCTGCGATTTTTTTGCATTCTTCTATTCTCTGCGCATCCTCCGGGTGATCTGCACGCGCGCCGTCACAGGCTAAAAACAATTTGGAAGGACGTGCTTCCTTGACTTTACGAAATACCTCTTTAAACGTGTCCGGTCTTGTAAAAAATATAAGCAATACGGGCAAATCAATTCCCACAGGCTTTAAATCGTTTGTCATCTTTCAATATCTCCTTTATCTGCGTAATTCTGCATAATAACATCCGAATTTAATTTTTTTGAAAACGTTTGCACGGTTTATTTGCAAATCACCTTGCCGCCAACCGGCATAAATATACGTCTCGAAACCTCAAAGCAGGTGGGATTCCTGCCAAAAGAACACATACTGCGGGTGATTTTGCATCATCAAAGCAATCAGTGCACCTTCGCCGAGCAAAGTCACAATCCAACGGAAGCGTTTTTCCAAACACTGCAGCATACTGGGAATAGCAAGCATTAAAAACAACGCGTAATACTGCTGTACACGCATCATAGACTGGTCAACCACCGTCAGTGCCGTCAGCGCACCCGCCAGCAATACGGCATTCAGCTCTTTGCCGCGCTTGGGGTCGGCTGCCTGCACGCGTTTTGCAAATATGACTGCCGCAACCGCCATCAAGGTCATCAGTACCAAATACACATACGGCGTGGATTCATAAACCTCGTCGCGTTCATACCCGAACATCTGCCCGATGCGTAAAATAAACGGCGCGCCTGCGGTCAAAGTCACCGCCAAGGCTGCGAGTACAGCCGCAACATATTTCCAATTCACTTTGATTTTAGACAGGAAATAGAAAAAGGCAAATATAATCGAAGACTTATGTAAAATAAATGCCAATGCCGCAACGATTACAAATTTCACAAATTTCTTATCCTGAATCAGCGAATAGCCGATAAACACAATCAGTGCGGTTGCTAAGGTTTGGCGAATACCGGTGACCGCATAAAAACCGGAGAACAGACAGGAAAACAGAATATAGCTGAACACCGCATCCTGCGAATGCTTGTAGACAAAATACCCAAGTGATATAAACAGAATCGCGGCGACAATCAGCAAATACACCTGATAGTTGTCGGTGAAGATGTGCACAAATTTCACAAAAACTGCGTAGCCCGGGTCTTTATATAAGGTGTTTTCGGAAATATCTTCTACAGCCCTTCCCCGAAAATACACCTCAAAAAACGCATGGAAAACCTTGCTCCAGGAATATGTACCGATGGCATTGAAGCTCCGCCGATAATTGAGTGTGTCCGCGCCGACAGAAAGCCCGCGCAGACCCGAAATCAGCGTCCACTGAAAAGACGCAACCGTGCAGAATAATGCTTTTTTTCGCTTGTTGGGCTTGTAATAGACTAAAAATGCGCCCCATAATAAAATCAAGAAAATATTACAGAGATAAACTACCATAATCTATAAAACTCCTGCGTGAAAACCTCGCTTTTAAACGCTTAATAGAATCTGCGAAGCACTTTGACCTTTTCCGAAAGCTTGATAAAGATTGCTGAAAATGCAAGTGTCAAGCCAAAAATCGAGAGGAAATACAAAATTGAATTTGTCACAAAAACCGTATCGGACAAATACAAATCAAACAGCGACAGGAAAACCCGCTGGCTTAAAAACAGCAGTAAGCTCAACCGGCGCATCCAAATATACATCTGCGGATGCGTGCTCGGAAGCTGTACCGTCAATATCCAGCCGAACAGGCACACACTGAGCGGTACTAAAAACAGTTTTGTGTCTACACCGTTTGAGGACCATTTTAAATAGCTTTGCACAACGGTTTCCCCTGCCATACATACAAAAAACACCGCGCTGTATAAAAGCATCCGCCGACCGCGAATTTCTTTTTGATATACGGAAAATGCCGCGCCGAGTGCTACGAACAGGAAGCCAAACAGCAAGCCGTTTTTAATGGAATCGAAAAAGGAGAAATATACCTCGAACACCGTTCGAAGCACGGGGATGTGCTTCGTCAGCCCGTAATAGGAACTGCCCAAGCACGCAAAACCGTAAAACGGCAATGCAATCAGAATGATTATTTTTAGAGAAAGCTTTTTATGCAACAAATATACTGCCGCTGACGCAACAATCAAAGCGGGCAAAAACCAAATCGTGCTGTAACTGCCTTCAAAGAAAAACCGCTTAACATACTGCAAAACATCCGTTACCGTACAGCCGTTTTTCAGCCAATCCCGCAGTACAAACGGAAAATACACGGCAGACCAAAGCAGATACATAGAAATCAAACGCTTGATATATTTTTTAAAATACGATGATTTTTCCGCCGATTGCAGGGTGTTCAGCTTTGTAAACAGCAAAAACCCGCTTGTCATAAAAAAGAACGGTACGGCTACAACGGTTATAATATTTCGGAAACCGAAGTTCAGCACACTGCTGTAGGAAGAAAACGGCGCGGTGTGCAGAATAATAATCAAAATTGCGCAAACAAATTTCGCTGCATCTAAGGAACGGTACTGCTTACGATTTTCCATAAAGCACCTCTTTATAAACCTCTACCATCTCACGCGGATTGCGGTCGCGGTCGTGACGGGTGTTTGCGAGTGCGATTGTCTTTTCGGAAAAGCTTTTTGCAAGCGCGTCATCTTCGAAAAGCTCCATAATTCGCAATGCCAATTGCGGATATTCGGGGAAATCATATGTAAAGCCGTTCACCTTGTCCGTCAGCAAATCCGTCATCCCGCCGCGGTACGCGCAAACAGACGGCGTACCGACCATCATCGCTTCACATAAGGTTGCCGAAGCCCCCTCAATCGCGGACGGCACCACGCAGACATTGGCAGTGCGCAAATGCGCGGCGACCTCTTCGGGCGGTATTTTGCCTGTAAAGGTCACATTCTTGTCAAGGTCATGCTCGTGCATCATACGTTCAATATACCGAATGTAACTCGGCGGATTGACAATACGCCCGTTTTGGGCACTGCCGCCGGGCACAAACAAGTGCACATCGGGATATTTTTGCTTGACGATTGCCAACGCCTGCATCAAAATATGCAAGCCCTTTAAGGAATACAGTGCCGCGCCTGTCATAATTGTGTGGCGCTGCATCGTATCGGGCGACCATTTTTCGCTTTCATAAAATGCGTCGCGCAAATTGTAGTTGCAACGGAAATATTTTAAATCAGGATTCACCGAGAGCATCGTGGATTTGTCCCAATCGGTGCGCCCCGTCACATACTTGACGGATTTCAGCACCTTTTCCTCACGCTTTGCATTCATTTTATAAAGCCTTTTATAGAAAAACGGGATTTTCAGCTTCAATAAATCGCGCGCAGAGGACATTTTTAAAATCTGCCCAAGCGACAGTCCGCCGTAATATTCCTCGGAAATGCGGCGCAAAATGCCCTGAATGGTCAGCACGGTCGGAATTTCAGGGCAGGCTTGCAGCATCGCATAGCCCGGCGCGTACTCCGTGCCGTGAATGTGAATCAAATCAGGCTGAAAAATCGAAACTGCCTTTTTACAGTCCTCCACGGTTTTCGGATTGTCATACAGCAAACGCTTGCCGCCGCCGGGGAAGAGAAAATGCGTAATACCGTCCGCTTCTACCTGCTGAAAGGTATTGCCGCTGTAATAGGTCATCACGCCGAGCTCCACATCCGAGGCTTCCGAAACACCGCGCGCCAAATCCAACAGCCAACCGCCGCTGGCACTTGAAGCTCTGCCGATTTTCTCCGCCACCGCAGGGAAAACCATATTTACAATCCATAAAACTCTCATTGCCTGACCCCTTCAAAGGATTCTGTTCCTTTTAGTATACGCCATCTTACAAAAAATCGCAAGTGGCAGAACAAACCGCTGTCTATCGGGTAAAACCCTATCTTCTGAACATCAATTTCACATAGATTTTTTTAAGCAGAACACGGAGCTTGCCGTATAAAACCTGCACGTGAATGCGCAAAATCTGCTTGCTGGATAAAACCTTTGCCGCTTTACCCGCCTGCACGCATTTCTGCACCGCCGCACGGCAGTCATTCATTGCCGTACGCATCGCGTAAAGATACAAAAGATTGGTACCGTTCTCCGTATCGCACGCCCTGAACATCGGAATAATCTCTTCACTGCTTTTGAGCGTGTCGTGAATTAAAAGGTCGCGGCGCGTTTTAGAGGTTTGGTTTTTATGCTGACGGTACATCGTGTTGTGCTGTGCATCGGAAACCAGCGAGAAGCCGTTCGCAAAAAATTTGTACCACATCAATGCGTCCTGATTATAACGCAGGGTTTCGTCAAAGCCGCCGCACTTTTGGAACGCCGCTTTCGGAATCAGCATACCACAACCGTCCAACGTACCTTTTGTGAGCATTCTTGCGATGACAGCGTGCCCGTCGCAAATTTCCCCCGCCGGAAAGGTCTGCGGGATTTCCCGAATCGTTTCAGACTGTGCATTGATGAATTTGATGCCTGTAATGGCAATCAAGTCCTCGCGAAAATCAAATTTTTGAAGGATTCGGACGGATTCCGCAACCTTTTCGGGCTCGTATTTATCGTCGTGTGACAACCACGAAAAGTATTCACCCGTCATTTTTTCCAGCCCCAAATTGAGTGCCGAAGAAACACCGCCGTTCTCCTTGCAGTAATATTGGATTTTATCCCCGTAAGACAACACGAGGTTTTCCGTCGCGCCGCCGTCGGTCGAGCCATCGTTGACAACGATGATTTCTAAATTTTCATAGGTCTGCCCAAGCGCACTTTCAATTGCCTCACCGACATAGTCCGCACCGTTATATACCGGTACAATCACAGATACCTTCGGGCTTTGGGTTGCTGTTTCCTGAATACACATATTTCTGCACCGCCTTTTCTGCACGTATACAAACGATTAATTTAAAATCACTTTAAAATGCCATTGAATACGCGGAATGTAATATTTCACTGCCTCACGGTAATATGCCCTCGGGAATACCGCCGCAATAGACGCTTTTAAATTTCCGCTGTGGCTCGCCTTAAATAAAACCAAATCTCCGTTTTTGACATATGCTTTCAGAGCTTTGTTCATATCCTTTTGACTGTCAAAGGTAAACACCGATAAATCCGCGCGCAGACCGTAACCCGACAGCGCCTTTTTCAGTTCTTCGCCGCAGGTAAACAATGCAGAAAATTCGGATTGATTGACAATATCTACAATTTCCGTATGCGTAGATGCAGTATAATCCCCTGCCTCGGCAACGTCGCCGAGCACTGCGATTCGCCTGCCGTTGATCGGAATCCTGTCTGCGGCCTGTACTGCCGAACGAATCGATTTGGCAACCGCATTGTAACAGTCGGCATAGATGACCGTATTGCCCGACCTGTAAATATTCTGCCGAATCCCCGTGGTTCTGTAAGCCTCCAGCCCTCTCTGAATGTGATTATACGGCACGCCCGACACGACGCCTGCCGCAAAGGAGAGCAACGCCGTTGTCACATTGTGCTCGGCATACACATTATGCAGCACAACAGGATAGGCGTTTCCGGTTGCTTTTTCAAGCACGGTAAAATGCAAGCCCTCGTTATCCACAGTGATATCCGACGCGGAAAAGTCCGCTTCCTTACTTTTTACGGAAACAAACACAACTTTTCTGTCCTGAATCAAATCGGCTGTGGTATCCTCATCTAAGCTCATAATGCAAACGCCGTCCGGACGCATATACTTTGTAACGGAACGAAATTCGTTAAGGATATTTTCTGCACTTCCGTAAAACTCAATATGCGATTTATCAATCGCCGTAAAAACGACAATATCGGGCTTCGCAATCTTGGACATCTGCGAAATCAGACCCGGCGTATCCTCACTGAGTTCCGCAATATAGTGCTGTGCAGATGTAGGGATATGCTGGCAAATTGAACCGACGCTGTCTAAAATATTGTCGTTGCCCGCGTCACACAGCGTATGGAAATCCTGCCTGTAGACTGCCTCTATCATCTTTTTGGTTGTGGTTTTGCCGATACTTCCTGCAATGACAGTTGTTTTGACAGCGGACATATCGCGGTAAATACTGCATAAATCCGCATAGGCAGCCGCCGTGTTTTCCACGAGGATACACGGTACACCGTCAATCGGGTGATCCGTCACACATACCAACGCACCCTCTGCCATAGCTTGTTTCATCACAGCGTCCGTATCCTCATACAGCTGCACGCAAATGCAGTTTTCGGTGAATCGGTCGCCGTAGCGACAAACATAGGACACGGTTCTGCCCAATTTGCTTTGCACCGATGTGTCAAAGGCATTTGTATTTAAACCGATTTTTTCACAGAGCTGTTGTAAGGTGAAAAATGCCGACGGGTTTTTCTTTTGCTTTTTGCGGTAGGCACGATTTCCTAGAGTGTGCGTAACCGATTTTAAAATTTGGCGAACCTTTTGACTCATAGATAACCTATCTCCTTATCTCTGTGCAATCGAAATATATGTATTTTCCCGTTTCTGTACGAGCACCGTGTTGTCGGGGATGTCGCCCGTGACCACACAGCCCGCGCCGATGACGCAGTTCTTTCCAATCTGCGTACCGCGTAAAATAACGGTATTTGCGCCAACCCAGCTGTTTTCACCGATATGTACGGGACTCTTTTTGTATTCGCCCGCTTTTAAGCCGCCTTCTGCGCGAAAATCGTGGTCGTGGTCGTACACAAGCACATTCGGTCCGAACTCCACACCGTTTTCAATCTCGATTTTATCGCGGCAGGTAATGCGGCAGCCGTTGTTGAAGCGGCAGTTGTCGCCGATTGTCAATTCCCCGCCGGTCACGGAAAGACGGGAACCGGAGTGCATACGCACTTTATTTCCAAGACGCAGTTTTCCTTTTTTTTCAAGAATCACAACCACATTCGGGGACAGCCGCTCTATACAGTGAAAATACAGGGTATTCCAATGAAACAGCTTTAAAAAGCAAAATTTTACAAAGGTAAATAAAATCGAAATAATATTGCCTAAGGTTCGGCGCATAAATTATGCCTCTTTTCTTTTTTCGGTCTCAGCGATGAAACATCGTGCGGTAACAGTAATACGCTTTTTCCAGCAAAATACGGTAAGACTTAAAGTAATTGTTCTTCACGTGGACGCCCATATCATAAATATCCTTGTTCGCTACACGGATAATGTCATTGTGCGCTTTGTCGGATTTTCTGTATTCGCGCGGCATAGAGAACATCAAATCGATAAGCTTTCGGTTGTTAAACGGGAACGTTACGCGGTGGCAGATATCCAAGGATTGGGATACAAGCATACCCCAGCTGCTCATACGCACCTCCCAATAGTACAAATCCGTATGCTCAAAATTAAACTTCGGCGCTTTCAAATCATATTCTTCCATAAAGGCTTTATAGATTTTATCGGTCTTATGTAAAAGAGCGGGCGAGCCGAAAAATCTGGTTTGAAAAATGCTGAAGTGACGCGGGGTCAAAGTTTCGGGCATTTTCAAATCGTATTTGCGCTCAAAAAATACGCGGACGATTTCCGAGCTCCACGATTTGATTTCCGTATCGAAATCGTGCAGGCGGTACAAATAGATGTGCTTGCGCACCTCGTGGTCTGCAAGCCCGCGCACATAGCCGTAGGAGTGCACAATCAGTGCCTTTAAGTCGTCGAAATCCTCAATTTCTTCGTTCTGCTGCGGAATCGGATAAATGGTATGCTCCACAC
Source organism: Bacillota bacterium (assembly GCA_021769885.1). Classification (GTDB taxonomy): domain Bacteria; phylum Bacillota; class Clostridia; order Oscillospirales; family Acutalibacteraceae; genus Fimenecus. The sequence goes on from JAETSA010000003.1 coordinate 114,944, forward strand.
CGATTTTCTCGCAAATCTCGTGCGCCGCCAAGGAATCCGTAATTTCCGTATCCTTCGACTGGAAGCTGAAATAGCCGAATTTATCATACAAGCCGTTGGCGCAGGCAAGTGTGGTTTTGCTGTCCGTACCGCCGGAAAGCGAAATAACGGGACGCTCCCATTTTTCAGACGCCAATTCTAAATTTTTATGTAAAATTTCATACGCCTGCTGTACAGCCGCCTCGTATTCCGCATCGGTCTTGCATTCTGCATGCGGCGCAGTCGGGTAAAAACGGTGTACCGAGAATTGGCGGTTGCTGTCGCACTGCAAATACAGATTTGCCCCGAGACGGCGCAGTTCTTTAAACGGAGACAGATTGCCCGGCAAATAACGGTTGCCGATGTTGTAAAAACGATTGGAAACCAGCTTTTCAATAAACGAATCCATTTGAAGCCCGTAAATATCCGCCGCCATTTGCGGGTGCGAAAGGAAGCAAAGCTTGCCGTTTACCTCCCCAAAATATACGGCTTTGACGCCGGCGCAGTCCTGTGCGGCAATCACCTCGCCGCCGTCCAACACATAAATCGCGAAAATCCCCGTCCACTCGTTTACGGCTTCAAAGAACGCTTCGCGGCTTTTTTCATATGCCGCACCGCACTGCCGAAGCAGTTCTTCTTCTTTGTACACACCGTTAAAGGGATTGTATGCGTGCCCGACCAAAAAGAACGCTTTGTCTCCCTGCGTATACAAATGCTTATCCTGATCCTTATGCACAAACGCCGTAAACTGCGCGTTCAGCTGTACACGCGTCCAATTCCCGTAAAAAGGATACTGCGTTTCGTCGAGTGCCGCGTCCTCGGTAATCATATAGCCGCGCGAAAACAGGCATTCTCTGTATTGCGGCTTGCGCTCTAAAATTTTCTTTACGGATTCTGCATTACCCGTTACCACTGATTCCATAATTGCCTCCTGATACAGTAAAAAGAAAAATCAAAATTTTGCGCCGTCGGCGCTTTTGCAAATATGCACGGAAAAACTTTCGCGCAGATGCGGGAAAGCCTGTAAATACCGTTCACGCACGGTTTCGGTGATTTCTTCGCGGTATGCAGGGTCAATCAGTGCCATAGAACAGCCCTTGAAGCCCGCACCGCTGAAGCGTCCGCCGTAAATGCCGACGGTGTCGTGCATAATTTCATACAATTTGATAAGCTCGGGCGAACCTGTTTCGTAATTTTCAATAGAGGACAGTCCGCTTTCGAAAATCAACTGCCCGAAACGGTTAATATCGCCGTTTTTCCAAGCTTCTGCGCCCTGCTCTACGCGGCGAAATTCCGTATAAAAATGCTCCGCACGCTTTTGAAACGGCAGCGGCAGACGGTCTTTGTACTGCAAATAGACCTCATACGGCACATTTCGAAGCCGTGCTTCCTCAAATTTTCCGTATTCCATACCTGCATATGCCATTAAAGCGTAGGCGGCGGATTTCATTTCGTCCACGCGCATATTGAATTTACTGCCCACAAGCGTCCTCGACAGTCCGCTGAAGAAAACCGCAATTTCATAAGGCGGCATCTTCTCATTTTGCGGGATGCGCACAAAAGAGCCGTCTAAGGTGTCGAGATACAGCAGATGGTCCTTTTGGCTGTAGACCTCGCACGACTGGTCGAGCGAGCCGCATTTCACACCGACAAAGGTATTCTCCGAGAGCAAAGCCAAACGAATCATTTCGCTTTTTTCCAACGTAATCTCATTCGCTTCGCACAGCGCGGAAAGGAATGCAATAATCACCGCCGCGGAAGAAGAAAGCCCGCCGATGGGCAGTTCCCCTTCAATTACCCCATCCAAGCCGCAACGCAAGGTGTATTTTTCAGACAGCACCAAAGCCGCGCCGCGTATGTAATCCGCCCAGTCGCCCGCCTTTTGGAGCATTGGGCTGTTCAGCGGGAACTGCACCGCATCGGGGAAATTCCGACTCTCCATACGCACAGTAGGCTCTGTGCTGACCGTATAGGTAATTCGCACGCCCTTGTCAATTGCAAAGCCCGTAATTTTGCCGAATTGGTGGTCACTGTGTGCGCCCAACGGGCAAATGCGGTACGGGCAGTATGCCGTTTTCTGAACCATCTTTCTCCCCCAGGTTACGGCTTTTGCCGTTTTTTAATCAATCTCTGAAATACAAATCTCTTGTATATACTTTTTCCGAAACATCCGCGATATCCTCGTGATAGCGATTGGCAAGAATCACATCGCTTACACGTTTAAATTCGTCGAGATCACGAATCACGCGGCTGTTAAAAAAGCGTTCTTCTTGAAGGGTCGGCTCATAAACCACCACTTCAATGCCCTTTGCCTTGATGCGCTTCATCACGCCCTGAATCGCGGACTGACGGAAATTGTCACTGTCCGCCTTCATCGTCAGGCGATACACGCCGACCACGTTCGGATGCTTTTCAATAATGCGGTCTGCAATAAAATCCTTGCGCGTGCGGTTCGCATCCACAATCGCGGAAATGATGTTGTTCGGAATGTCGTTGTAATTCGCAAGCAGCTGCTTGGTATCCTTCGGCAGGCAGTACCCGCCGTAGCCGAAGGACGGATTGTTATAATGCGTGCCGATGCGCGGGTCAAGCCCGACGCCCTCAATAATCGACTGCGTGCGAAGTCCGCGCATCTCCGCGTAGGTATCCAGCTCATTAAAATACGCCACGCGCAGCGCCAAATAGGTATTGGCGAACAGCTTGACCGCTTCCGCTTCGGTGGACTGCATCAACAGTGTGGTCACATTTTCGTCCTCTGCCGCATCCTTTAACATAGAAATAAAGGTTTCTGCCGCCGCCTGCATTTTCGGGGAATCCCCTGCCACACCCGCAATAATGCGGCTGGGGTGGAGATTGTCATACAGCGCCTTGCCCTCGCGCAAAAACTCAGGCGAGAAAAATATATTTTCACAGCCGTATTTTCCGCAAACCGATTTGGTATATCCGACAGGCACGGTGGATTTGATGACCATAACCGCTGACGGGTTGATTTCCAGCACCGATTCGATAACCGACTCTACAGATGAGGTATCAAAATAGCTTTTTTCGGGGTCATAATTGGTCGGCGTGGCGATAATCACGAAATCTGCATCTTGAAACGCCGTGCGATTGTCCGTCGTCGCGGTCAAATGCAAGGTCTTTTCACGCAGATATGCGGAAATTTCTTTGTCTACAATCGGGGAAATCCGATTGTTCAGCATTTCCACACGCGCAGGAACAATATCTAACGCCGTTACTTCGTGCGTCTGCGAAAGCAGTACTGCATTGGAAAGCCCGACATACCCGATACCCGCCACAGCAATTTTCATTTCTATGCCCCATTTCGTTTTTTAATCACGCGATTTTGATTTTGGTAGGGGCGCGCATTGTGCGCCCGCGGGTCGTCAAGGATGCCGACCCCTACAACCGTATTGCGAAAATTTATTTCGTCATATAAAACGCCTTGTACCACTCCGCAAATCGGCGCAAGCCCTCGCGCAGCGGCGTGTTCGGACGGAAGCCGAAATCACGCTCTAAGGGGGTGATGTCCGCATAGGTCACGGGTACGTCGCCCGGCTGCATCGGTACTAACTTTTTATGTGCTTCAAAGTCATACTCTTCGGGAAGTACACCTGCGCGAACCAGCTCCTGCTGTAAAATGTCCACAAATTCCAGCAGGTTTTCGGGATGGCTGTTGCCGATGTTATATACGCGGTACGGCGGCACGGGCAGTCCGTCCTCGCCGTTCTTCTTTTCGGGGGGCGCGAGCATCACACGGTACACGCCTTCCACGATATCGTCAATATAGGTAAAATCGCGCTTGCAGTTGCCGTAGTTGAAAATCTCAATCGTTTTGCCCGCAAGTAGCTTGTCTGTGAAGCCGAAATACGCCATATCGGGTCTGCCGCACGGACCGTAGACCGTGAAAAACCGCAAGCCCGTTGCGGGAATATTGTAAAGCTTGCTGTAGGCGTGCGCCATCAGCTCGTTGGATTTTTTGGTCGCCGCATAGAGGCTGACGGGATTGTCCACCTTGTCGTCGGTAGAATACGGCACCTTTTTGTTGGAGCCGTACACCGACGAGCTGGACGCATATACCAAATGTTCCACAGGATAATGACGGCAGGCTTCCAATATATTATAAAAACCAATCAGATTGGACTGCACATAGGCGTCGGGATTCTGAATGGAATACCGCACGCCTGCCTGCGCCGCCAAATTCACGACAATGGAAAACTGCTCCGCTTCGAACAGCGACTCGATTTGCGCTTTGTCGGAAATATCGCCGCGCACAAAACGGAAATTCCCGAATCCGCTGAGACGTGACAGACGTTCTTCTTTCAGCCGCACATCGTAATAAGCATTCATATTGTCTATGCCGACAACCTCTGCGCCCTCTTTTAAAAGCCGTTCAGCCAAATTCGCGCCGATGAAGCCCGCCGCGCCCGTTACCAGTATTTTGCGCCCGTTTACCTCGGTCATTCGTTGTTACTCCTTTTTATGCCGTATATTCTGCGGCAGTGTCTAAATATTTTCGCACTACGATGTTGCGGTCAAATTCACGCTCGACCTTTTCGCGCCCGCGTTTGCCCATTTCTTCACGTTCTGTGGGGGTGAGCTGAAGGAATTGCTCGGTTTTTTCTATCAAATCGGCACTGTCGCGTTCGCGGACAATAAAGCCCGTCACGCCGTCGTCAATCGCTTCCCGACAGCCGAAACGGTCGGTCGAAATAATCGGTCTGCCGCTCGCCGCACTCTCCAAAAGGACGTTCGACATCCCCTCGGGGTAAAAGGTCGGGTGAATCACGCAGTGGAAATTCGCAATTTCTTTGCGCACATCGTTCGACAGCCCGTGAAATACAAGCACGCCCTCGCGGTCTAATTCGCGCATCCGCTCCTCATATTCCGCTTCGCCGAAACCGACCACGTGGAAGCGCGTGTTCGGGTATTTTTCCCGAACGGCTTTGGCGGTATCTATATATTGCTCAATACCTTTTTCCTTCATAATGCGGGAAACAAATCCAAATTCTACCGTATCGCCCGCAGGATACGGCAAAAGCGTGAATTTTGTGAGATTCACGCCCGAACCCGGCAGAGAATCGTGCTTGCCGCGCGCGATTTTATGCGTCTCAAAAAACCGACGGTTCTCATCATTTTGGAAAAAAACCTTTTTTACCTTGCGAAGCCCCAATTTATAGAGGAACAGCGTCAGCTTCTGCATCAGTCCGCCGTTTTCGACCGCCGTGCCGAGCCCCGTGATGTTCGCAACATACGGCACGCCGCAAAGCGCACTCGCCATACCGCCGTAAATATTCGGCTTGATGGTATAGGTCAGTACCAAATCGGGCTTCGTTTCGCGAATCAGCTTTCTGTATTGGAGCATCAGCTTAAAGTCCTCCAACGGATTCGTGCCGTGCCGTGCCACATCGGTTTTTATAACCTGTGCGCCGACCGCCTCAATTTCCCCGAGTCTGTCCCCCTCCGGCACGGAAACATAGACCTGATAGCCCGCCTGCACCAAAGCCGCAACCACTTCCAGTCGGAAATTGATGACCGTTGTCTGCTTATTGACCAAAATCAAAATGGTTTTCTCACTCATACTTGACGCTCCGAAGCGATAAACGCTTTTAAATTCTCATAAATACATTGGAACAGCCGTTCGCTGTTTTTGGGCGAAACAAAGGAGTTGTGCGGCGTAATCAGCACATTTTCCATATTCCACAAAGGACTTTCCTGCGGCAGGGGTTCGGATTCGAATACATCCAGCACCGCACCGCCGAGTGTCCCGTCTGCCAAAGCACGAATCAAATCCGCCTCACGTACCACCGCGCCGCGTGCAAGATTCACTAAGATTGCACCGTCTTTGCAATTTCGAAGCAAGTCTGCGCTGAACATACCGCGTGTCTCCTCGGTAAGCGGTAAGGTCAGTACCACAACATCCGCCGCCGCGAGTGCCGCGGGAAGCTGTTCCATCGGATAATACGCATCGTAGCAGTCCGCCGAAGGTCTGCAAATATCCGCCGCCGACACGCGCATACCGAACGCCTGGAATCGCTTGGCGCATTCCGTGCCGACCGAGCCGCAACCGACAATCAGCACGTTGTCACCCGACAGTTCCCGCACGGCTCTGTCTTTTTGCCAAAGCCGTTTTTCCTGATTTTTTAAAAACTGCGGCAGGTGCTTATAAAGTGCCGACACACCGCTGACGGCAAATTCTGCCATCGGCACACTGTAAACGCCACGTGCATTGCAAAGACGAATGCCGTGTTCTTTTATATAGTCCGTCGGCATTCTGTCAAGCCCCGCGCTGGTCGCCTGCACAAACCGCAAATTTCGAAAATCCCGAATATCATTTTGCAAAAACAGACCGTTGCATACGACCGCCTCAAATTCGGACACATCCAAACCGAGCTTTTCACGTTCCTCCTGCACAAAGGCGATTTCTGCACCGAGGGCTTTTAATTGTTCTTTTTGCGCATCGGTATAACTGAACGCACCCGTTAAAAGCAACTGCATTTTTATTCACCCTTTGCCGCTTTGATTTTCTCCACAATTTTTTGCACGCGCGCCTGTGTATCCAAATGGCTGTCCCAAAGCTGCGCCGCGCTTTTTTCGGCGGCAACGGCTTCATAAGCGCGCATATCCGCCACCGCGTGACGGAACACCTCTTCGACTTGTGCTTCGCCTGAAACCTTTGTCACATCGCAAAAGGCGCGGGACAAAATCACCATATTCGATTGCATGCGGTAATGCTCATCGATAATATTTTCCGCAGGCAGGGGCACATTGCCGCCGGGACGCCCCACGCCCCCGAAGCCGTAAAACAGACCGCGCTGTCTGAAAGCCGTACAGAGCCGTTCCACCGTGCCGTCTGCCACCAACTCAAACATAAAGTGCCGATGATAGCCTAAGTGCAAATCGTTGATTCCGATATGCACCTCGTCAATTCCCGGCACAGACAAAATTTCATCAATATGCTCCGCCGCTTCGGGTGTTTCACAAAGCAGGCAGGTTTTTGCGCGGCCGTTCACCGCGTTTATAAAGCTTTCGACCTCTTTTGCGGTCTTAAAATACGGCAGCATTACGACGTCGGCACCGTCATTTATAACACGGTCAACCTCGTCTTTCGTACCGTCATACACAGAATTGATGCGCACCAAAAGCTCCGCCTTATGCAGCGCAGCGCGCAAAGGGCGAACGTCCGCAAAGCTGTTGTGTGAAATGACGGTATCCATATTCGCCTGACGCGCTTCTTTTCCGCGCAATTCCAAGTCCAAAAATATCCGATCCACGCCGTTTTTTTCTGCAATTGCGGCAATACGCGGCGAATTGGTCAGATACATCAGTTTTAAAGCCATTTGAGATTACACTCTTTCTTTTTCAGTTTCCTTTTCCGCGTCTTTCTGCACGGTCGCGCCGACATTTTCGTTGTCAGCATTTTTTAAGACCTTGTAAAATGTTAAAAACATAATTTTTAAATCTAACAGCAAAGACATATGGTCAACATACCAAACGTTCAGCTCAATGCGGTGATTCCACTCAACGTCTTTTCTGCCGTGCACCTGCGCCCACCCCGTAATGCCGGGACGCACCTCAAACATACGAAGCTGTGTTTCGGAATAGTCCTCGTAATTCCAAGGATGATATGTCAGCGGCGGACGGGGGCCTATAAAGCTCATATCGCCCTTCAGGATGTTGACCAGCTGCGGCAATTCGTCAATGCTCGTCGCACGCAGAATTTTGCCGATTTTCGTGACACGCATATCGCCTTTGCCCGAATACACCCCTGTGCCTGTCTGCTCTGCGCCGACGCACATGGAACGGAATTTATAGATTTCAAATACTTTACCGTCTTTCCCGATGCGCTGCTGCCGAAATATGGCCGGGCCCTCTGAGGTCGCACGCACCAATATCGCAACCACTGCCAGCAGAGGTGAAAAAACCACCAATGCCAAAGCGGCGGCGAGAATATCAAAAAAACGTTTCAAATATGTATACAAGGAATCTTCCCCTTTCCCGGATACACGAATGTCATACGTATACAATTATAAGTATACTTTCTTTACGGCAAAAAGTCAACAATTGTTCATACTTTGTCAATTGCGTATCCACCAAATACACGCGCTGATTTTTGGTGAATCTGTATACTTTTTCTGTGCTTCGTGCTCTCTTTTCATTCGCCTTCGGAAAATGCAGGAAAAACAGTCAAAATGTTTTGTCTGTGAAGGCGGAATACGGATGTAAAAAAGCCGGGGTTGTAAAAAACTTGCGTTTTTTTACAGCCCCGACCGAAAATTACGATTCTTTTTTTAACTGCTTCACAAGCTGATTGCCGTATACCGCAACACCCGTAACCAACACGCCTTGGATAACAGAATCTACAGATGCGCCCGCAAGTGCTACAGCACCGAGCACCCCGAACACGAGCAAAATCAGCGGAATAAACTTATCGGGAATCTTTTCGATGCCCTTTAACAGCAGTCCGATGATATTGAGCACAGGAACGAGAATCAGTGCCTTGTCTAAAACATATTCGAGAATTTCCAAAATTACCCTCCTGTCTTTAAAAGAATCAGCAGTGCTGTGCCTAAAGCTGTGCCCACCGCAGACAGTGCGGCAAACAGCAGCTTATCCCACAATTTTGCAGGACGGGCACTGACGGCTTTGATGCTCTCTTTGAGCTCACCCAGGGTCATCAGCACGCTGTCCAGCTTTGCGCTCATTTCGGCATTGGCAACCGCAAATCCGTTGACCTTAGAATATAAATGCTTTACATCATCCTCTAATTTTTGGATTCTGTGTTCATACAAGTCCTTTTCGGGCAATGCCCTCACCTCAAATCGGATTTGTTGACATAGCCCGTAACATTTTCGGCAATCGGCCGCTTGCCTGCACGCTCTGCGGAAATCGTTATGCGGTAGCGACCGTGCATCTCCTTACCGTCATAAATATAAAATGTGCCCGATTTCCTTGCGGCGGCTGTTTTCGCGGTTGCCGAAACATACAGCGGCGTATCGTGGAGCGTCACCATCATTTTGGCTGGGAACTCCGCAGGCGGCAGGGACGGTTTTTCCGCGCCGTTTTTCGGGTATCCGTTTAAGCCCTTGGACGCCATAATGGAGGGATAATTTTTGTATGCAAAGTTCATATCCACGCGTCCCTTGATACCGTCTACCGTACCGTCCGATGCATACTGCCAAATCCCGTAGCTTTTTGCAAAGGTCGTTTCCTTGACCCAGTGTGCCAGCCAAATATCGTATTTTTGGAAAACATCCTCCCGAAGCTTCGTGTTCAGCCACGAAAGATTCATATACACGCTGACATAATAGCCCGCCTTTTCAAGTGTTTCGCAGAAAGCCGAAACGATATCGGAAATCTCGTCTTTTGTAAGCGACTTCTGCGTTTCATCCTCCACATCGTAGCAAATCGGAAAATCAAACACCTTTCCCTTCAAAAGCGACAGGCAATATTCCGCCTCTGCACGTGCCTGCTGTACGTTTTTTGCATAGCTGTAATGATACGCACCAACGAACAGACCCGCCGCCTTGGCATTCTGATAATTCTTCTCAAAGGTTTCATCCGCCTGCCCGGCGTATCTGCCGAAGCCGTCGCGCAGCATAGCGAACTGCACGCCCGCCTTGCGCACCTTCTGCCAATCGATATCTCCCTGCCATTTGGAGACATCGATGCCGTTAAACATTTTCTCCATAAACATTCCTCCTGCTATATGTTATTCTCTAAGCCCGCTATTCTTGACTCAAAATCGTTTGCAACCGCGGAAATATCCGCACGGTATGTGCAGAGTGCCTCTGCGCGTCTCGGTGTAACCTCTACAAAACCGACCTTTGCCGCCGACGGAATCGGCTCGCACGGCTCGACGCTTACCTCTGCCGCCTGACGGCAACAGATTGCGGTAATCGGGTTTCCTGCCTCCGCACGCTCGTGAAGCCACGCGGAAAACGCTGTGCTGTCTAATTTTGAATACACATACAAAGCATTGTCCACCGCACCGAAAAAGATGCCCTCTGCCGGACCGCCCGCTTGGACGAATGCGTTATACTCCGCACTTTTGTGAAAAAATTTCGGCATCGTCTCCATATCCGCACAAAAGCCCTCGAGCACCCCGGGTGCCATGGTAATACCGTCAGGCAACGGCAGGCAATAGCGGTAAACGGTGATATCGCCGCTCGTCAGCGTCAGCGGCTCCCCGCTGCACATATCCGCCGTGAGCTGTACAGAAAACGCCCTGCGCACGGTCGTGCCCGTCGCAAAATCGTAGCTGTCGGCATACGCCGCGCTTGCCGCCAACAGCGGCGCGTCAAAGGTCTTGTGCAGGACTGCGCCGGTTTCGGTCTTTAAGAGCGTCAGCCCCTCCCACTCTTTAGAGAGGATGTCGGCATACCGCTCCTCGGAAATCATCACACGGGTGCTTTCCAACCACGTAAGCCCCGTTGCATCTGTGGTAAAGCTGATTTGCTGACGGTTCGAATTGGGCAATTCTCTGTGGCAAAAATAAATTTTGCTCGTCCCCACAACGATAGAGGACGTGCAGTTTTCCGTAAGCTCGGCATCCTTTCTCGTCAGTGTATACGATGTATTCGGCTCTAAATACAGCGGCCAACGCGAAATGGCACTTGTCACCGGTTCAAACAGATTGTATTTTTTGCTGTCTAACATCGGTGCGAGCAGATTCTCGCCGAATGCGACCATACACAAAGGGATTGCCTGTCCCGCTGTGCGCGGACGCACGCAAACGCCCGTAATCTGTGCGCTGTCCACTGCGCCCGGGAGCGTTGTATACCCTTGTGCGCACTGCGTTTTCACAAGCGGCAAGCCATACATTTGCTCACTCAGCAGGACGGCAATCTCCGCTCTGTCGTCTTGCGTCAAAGCATATGCATCCCCCTTGTCGCCTTTGTCGCCCTTAAAGGTGTTGCGGCGGATTGCCTCCAACAGCATATTCACGGAAAAAGCGTGATCCACATCGAGCAGTTTTTCGGTATTCTGCAACGGTGAAAAATACAAGCGCAGTGTTTTCGCCGTAATTTTTTGCTCCGTAGTGCCGTTTTCGCCGATTTTGACCACTTGAAACACGCAAAGCGCAGTCATTTGTGCCGTGATTTCTAACGGCAGAGACAGCAAAATTTCGCGGTTTTCGTTCGGCTCTAAATAGTCGGTACGCGCTGTGCCGCGTGCGGTGACAAACTCCGCATAACAGCGGTATTCCGCCGTGCAAAAGACTTCGGGCAACAAAAAGCGCAGGGCGGCGGCGTTATGCTCGTACATCACGCCTGCGTGCGTTTGCGCGGTATCGGATTCGGGCGTTTCGGGAATCGGTACATCTAAAATCGTCTGTTTCATTGCACACCTCCGTATTGCTTCACGGTTTCTAAAAACGGTTTGCCGGGGTCAACCAAACTGAAATCCATCAGGAATGGATATTTCAGATATGCGCGCAATTTGCTGTCCGCTTTTTCGGACAGTGTTTGTGCACGCCCGCGCGTAATCCCGCAGCTTCGCGCGGCGGAGGATACACTTTCGCCCTGCAAAAGCAGCAATTCGGCAATGCGGCGTTCCTCGCGGTTCAGCTCCGATTGCAGAACGCACTGTACCAAACGGCGCAGAGTATCCTCCTTGCGGCGCAGTACGAAGCGCGCGACCGCGCCGCCGTCCATTTCTGCGGCAGACATTGGTTCAAGCCGCTCGGTGAGATAAAGATACTCGCCCTCCAGCAGGGTAATCGGCTCGTTGGGTTCTGAAAATTGCATAGCATTCTCCTTTCTGTTTGCCGAAACATAGATTTTTGGGAATTTCGGCAAAAATGAAAACAACACCTATGCACGGCAGGCTGCCTTGCATAGATGTTGCTTTTCGAACATTCGTTCGCTTTGCAGTATTTATTATAGGGATTTTGGAGAGTTTGTCAAGGGGGGATTTTTCGAATCGTAGGGAACGACCTCTGTGTCGTTCCGTAAAGTTTCAGCAATCTTCGACGAGCACGGAATCCCTCCGTCACGGCTACGCCGTGCCACCCGCTGACGGCGGCGGTCCCCCTTTGTCCGCTTTCGCGGACATTTTTTCTCCGAAAACAGGCACCCTTTTGTCTGCTTCGCAGACATTTCCCCTATTAGGGGAATAACCCCACACTGTGGGGGAATCTTCCCTTTGACAAGGGAGGCATTGTGAATCGCCCCTACGAGGTTTGCATTGTTTTACGCATACCGTAGGGACAGCCCGGGCTCGCTGTCCGTTTGCGGGCGGATGAAGGCATCCGCCCCTACGATTTATGAATCAAATTCACTTTGTGTTCGCTTGGAATATAAACGTGTCTGAGTCTCCGTCATAGGTGCAAACATAGCTTTTCCCTGCCGTGACCTCGCCTTTAAGCATCGCTTCGGAGAGCGCATCCTCAATTTTACTTTGGATGGCACGTTTCAGAGGACGTGCACCGTAAACCTCATCGAAGCCCGCATCGGCGATTTTGTCTACCGCTTCATCGGTAAATTCCACCGTAATATCCAATGCCGCGGTGCGCTTGCGCAATTCGGAGAGCAAACGCTTGGCGATTTCGCGGATTTCGGACTTTGTCAGCCGTTTAAAGACAATAATATCATCCACACGGTTTAAAAATTCGGGACGGAAGGTGCCGCGCAGCTCGCCCATCACCGCATCCTTGATTTTCTCGTCGTTGCGTTCGCGTTCCTCCGAGGTATCGGCGAATCCGAATGCCGCCTGCTTCGCGGTAATCAGCTTCGCGCCGACATTGGAGGTCATAATGATGACGCAGTTTTTGAAATCCACACGTCTGCCTTGGCTGTCGGTCAAAATGCCGTCATCGAGAATCTGTAAAAGCATATTGAACACATCGGGGTGTGCCTTTTCGATTTCGTCAAACAAAATGACGGAATACGGCTTTCTTCTGACCTTTTCGGTCAGCTGTCCGCCCTCGTCATAGCCGACATAACCGGGCGGCGAACCGACCAAGCGCGACACGGTATGCTTCTCCATATATTCGGACATATCGAGACGTATCATTGCGCCTTCATCGCCGAACATTGCGGCGGCAAGTGCCTTGCAAAGCTCGGTTTTGCCTACGCCCGTAGGACCTAAGAAGATAAACGAGCCAATCGGCTTTTTCGGGTCTTTTAAGCCCACTCTGCCGCGCCGAATCGCACGGGAAACCGCCTTTACGGCCTCCTCCTGCCCAACAATGCGCTCGTGCAGTTCTTCTTCCATATGCAAAAGACGTTCGCTTTCCTCTGTGGTCAGCTGGGTCATCGGAATGCCCGTCCAGGACGCGACAATCTCCGCAATTTCGGCTTCCCCGACCTCGTCGCGGCTGTGCCCTGTCGATTGCAGCCACTCCTGCTTTTTATTCTCTAATTCTGCGGAAAGCTTTTTCTCTTCGTCGCGAAGCTGTGCCGCACGCTCGAAATCCTGCGCACCCACGGCAGACTGCTTTTCCGCCGCCAATTGCTTTTGCTGTTCTTCCAGTTCTTTGATTTCGGGCGGTGCCGTAAAGGTTTGAAGCCTTACTCTCGATGCCGCTTCGTCAATCAAATCGATTGCCTTATCGGGCAGATAGCGGTCGCCGATATACCTTGCAGACAGCTTCACCGCCGCTAAAATTGCCGCATCGGTGATTTTTACCTTGTGATGTGCTTCATATTTGTCGCGAATGCCCTTGAGGATTTCGACCGCTTCTTCTTCGGACGGCTCACCCACCGTAATGGGCTGGAAACGCCGCTCGAGCGCCGCATCCTTTTCGATGTGCTTGCGGTATTCCTCCACCGTGGTTGCGCCAATGACCTGCAATTCGCCGCGCGCCAAAGAGGGCTTTAAAATATTTGCCGCATCCACCGCGCCCTCGGCACTGCCTGCGCCGATGAGCGTATGCACCTCATCGATAAACAGAATCATATCCTCTGCCGACTTAACTTCGTCAATCACCTTTTTAATGCGATCCTCAAAGTCACCGCGGTATTTCGTCCCTGCCACCATACCGGTGAGATCCAAGGAGATAATGCGTTTGTCCTTCAGCATTTCGGGAACCTCGCCCGAAACGATTTTCAGTGCCAGCCCTTCGGCAATGGCGGTTTTGCCCACGCCCGGTTCGCCGATTAAGCACGGATTGTTTTTCGTGCGGCGGCTCAAAATCTGAATCACACGTTCAATTTCATTTTGCCGACCGATGACGGGGTCGATTTTCCCGTCCCGCGCAAGACGCGTCAAATCGCGCCCAAACTGTGACAGCGCAGAATCGCCGTCCGCATTTTCACTGCCTTTTGCGGTCTGCGTGCCGCCGCCCATCATACTTTTGGAGATTTCGTGGACGATGCTTTCCAAATTCACACCGCACTGCACCAAAATCTGTGCCGCAATGCAAGAGGGCTCGCGTGCAATGCTGAGCAGAACGTGCTCCGTGCCGACCAACTGCTGTCCCATACCGTGCGCCAGCGAAACCGCCGTTTCAATAATATGCTTACTGCGCGGTGTGAAATCATCCGGCACAAGGCTTGTCGGCACACCGACGCCGACGGTCTGTTTGATATAGTTTTCTACGTTATCGTAGCTGACTTTTTTTGCGGTAAGCACTGTGCCTGCCACCGTACTTGTATCGGAAAGCAGACCTAAAAGCAGATGCTCACTGCCGATATAGGTGTGCCCCAAATTTTCTGCCGCCTGCACGGCTTTATTTAAAGATTTGTTTGCTTTTTCCGTAAAGCCTGTAAATTTAAACATAATGCAACTGTCCTTTCCCGAGAAAGGCGAATATTACAGCCTTTCCCGCACGATTTTTGCACGCAGGGCGTCACGCTCGCGCGCATCCAAAGATTTTCCCGCCTGCGCGTTGAGGCTTGCGGGCTGTAGAGATACCATCAATTCATTGAGCGTTTTCGGGTCAACCGAAAGCATACCGCCGACCGCACCCATACGCACGCGGGACGCCAGCTGCATAAACTCCTTTGTCCCTAACAGTCTTGCCGATTTCAACACGCCGTATGCACGGTAGACCATATCTTCCGTCTCCGATGTTTTCAGCATTTCCGCACGTGCGGAGCGTTCCTGCGCCGCCAACTGCAATACGATGGTTTTTAAGTTTTCAATCGCGCCTTTTTCCGTAATGCCGAGCGTGACCTGATTGCTCAGCTGATAAAGATCGCCCATGGCCGTTGACCCCTCGCCGTATGCGCCGCGAATGGTTAAGCCAAGCTTGGAAACGGTAGCCGCCAATGTACCCATACGCCCGAGTGCAGTGAGTGCGGGCAGATGCAGCATTACCGAGGCGCGCATACCCGTACCGAGATTGGTCGGGCACTCCGTCAAATAGCCCAGCCGCTCGTCAAATGCAAATTTTACCTTTTCATTGATGGCGCTGTCTAAACGGTCTGCTTCGGCGTATGCCTCCGAAAGCGAAAGCCCGGGCTTCATCACCTGCAAGCGGATGTGATCCTCTTCCTGTAGCATCACACTGATTTCTTCGCTGTCGGAAAGAAGCAGTGCGCGCCCCTGGGCAGAGGAAGCAAATTCAGGGCTGATGAGATGCCGCTCCGCCAAGGAAACAATCTGTGCCTGCGTCAGCGTTTTCATTTCGATGTACTTGAGTCCTGCCGCCGCAGGAACAGCGTCGCGCACGATTTCATTGACCGCAATGCGGCTTTTTGTATCGAGCCGCGCGGGGAACGGGTAGTCTGCCAAATTCCGTGCCAGGCGAATGCGGGTGCTTAACACCACATCGCTTTGCTCGCCCTCTCCGAGATACCATTTAGCCATTGTTTTTGCCCTCCTCTTCTTCCAGTACTTTGATTTCGTCACGCAGGGTGGCGGCAGTTTCATAATCCTGCAAATTTACGGCGTTTTGCAGCTGCTCGCGCAGTTCTTCAATGCGTCCGCGTGTTTGCTGTACGGGGGAGCCGTTGGCGATTTTGCCCTCGTGGCGGGTGCGTCCGTGAATGCGCTCAATCGACGGCAACAGCTTGTCATAAAAGGTTTCATAGCAGCTGCTGCATCCGATTTTTCCGCTTTTGACGATATCGTTAAATGTGCATCCGCATTTCTCACACCGCAGCACGCTGTTGCTCAACGCGCCGACTGCCGCAGGTGCAAAGAACGAGCTGAGCATATCGGAAAACCCAAACCCGAAATCCGAAAGTGCATCGGCATAGCCAAAGCTTTTTGCACAGTCCGCACACAAATGCGCTTCGGTGGATTCGCCGTTGACAATACGCTTAATGTGCGTGGTCGCCTCATGTTTTTTACAATTCTGACACAACATTTCAATACACTCCTTTATTTCATAGATACCAATAACTGTTGTTTGAATATCCCCGCCCGCAAGCGATTGCGCAAATCCTGCGGGACATCGCGGTAGGCGTTGTCGGAAAGCGCGGCATACATAATCGCCGCCTCTTTCTCACTCAACAGTCCGCGTGCGCAAAGATTCTGCAAATTGGCGCGGCAGGTTTTTTCATCAATCTCCGTACCGACGGAATTGATTAAATGCATTTTCAGTGCCTCGTAATTATAAGACGCGCGAGTGATTTTAATGTAGCCCCCGCCGCCTCGGCGGCTTTCCACAATATAGCCGTGCTCCGGCGTAAATCGCGAGGAAAGCACATAATTGATTTGGCTCGGCACACAGCCTATCTGCTCTGCCAAATCGTTGCGCCGAATCTCGGCGGTTCCCTCATCGCCGAGCATTTGCAAGATTAAATCGGCGATTTCCTTGCTCAGATTCATAGCATCTCATATCCTTTTTGTATGTCAAATTTGACTTTGACTATCTTTGACCTTTTGTGCCTTTTATTATAATCCGATTCCCGCAAAAGTCAAAGGTCAAAAAAGGTCAAATTCAAAAGCTTTTTCTTGATTTTCGCTTAGAATGCGTCATTTTCTTCGATTTCCTCTGAAATTCTCTCGTTTCTGTGATTTTTGCCGATTTGGTAAGGCTGGCTCGCCTCTAAAAAATCGTCGGGCAGCCATTCCTCTTCTCCAAATTCGGCATCCTCTTCATAATCAGGCAAACGGTCAGTTTTGTATTCTTCCTGCATTCGAATTACTCCTTTGTTTTTCTTATAGTGTATGCGCAAAAGCGGAAATTTATGAACCGTTTTTTGCGCACAGCATAGTATGGTAGTGAAAGTGCGGAAAACGAGGACGCCTCGCAAACGGCTTTCGAACCCTTTCTTAGGAAGGAGGAACAAGAATGAACTTCTGCGGTGGTTTCGGTAACAACGGTCTTTTGATCCTTGTGATTATCATCATCCTGCTTACAGCAGATAACAACGGCTGCGGTTGCTGCTGTGAAGGCAGACGTCGCGATCGTGACTGCGACTGTGACTGCGGTTGCGGCTGTGGCTGCTAACCCTTTCAATCGTTAAAAAAAGCCCGCGGGCGGAGAAATCCGCTCGCGGGTGGTTTTTATGTGCATATGTCATTCTGCGCGAAGCGAAGAATCTCACGCCGCGCAAAGTAAGTTGGATACTCGTGTATGTCCTTCGTCTTTCTAAAAAATTCCCACCGTTCTTGTCTATTTTTTCCTTGTATTTTTAAAAGCGCTCACGACACCGATGACAGACATTCCGACAGCAAAAATTCTGGTGATTAAAGCCATAATATCCCCTGCAGCAGAACCGCCGAAAGAGCCTGCAAGCGCACCCAAGACCATGCTGAAAACAATGAAAATAATACTAAGCATTTGATTCTTTTGCTTTTCCAATTCTTCGGTTCGTTTCAGCAAATCCATTATCTGATTTTCGATATGCGGTTGGGACAGCTTTTCTTCACTTTCTTCGCCGTTCATCAACTCGGAAACCGTGATATCCAACTCTGCGCACAACGGTCTGATGACTGCATAGTCAGGCATACATCTTCCCGTCTCCCACTTAGATACCGTCTTATTGGATATGCCGAGTTTTTCCGCCAACTGCTCCTGTGTCAAGTTTTTTTCTTTTCTCTTCTTTGCGATAAAACTTCCAATGGCAATCTGATTCATAACATTTCCTCCACTGTTTTTAACAACAGTATACAGTTAAACGGAAAATTACAACATCTCTTGTTGGTAGAATTTAAGGGGAATCCCTATAAATCCGCGCAAATCCAAGAGAAATCTCTCATCCGTCCGTTTGGCGGACGAACACAGTTCGCCCCTACAAGTGTAGGGGGAACGACTCCTGTGTCGTTCCGCGAAGCGATAGCAGACTTCGGCGGGCGGATGAGGGTGCGGGTGTCCAGTGGACACCTCTAAGCGAAGCTTAGAAGCACCGACCGAGCCGGCAGGCGAGAACGTCGCCCCCTACAAAGTTTACGTAAATCTGTCATTCCAAGTGAAGCACAGAATCCCACACAACACAAAATAAAGAAAAACGGTTTATAATGCGTTCTCGTTCTGCGTAAGGATATAGCAAACATTTGCATAAACAGACTTTTTTTGCATTAAATCCAAAAAAGTATTTACTTTATAGGTTCCCATAACGACTTCCGCTTCCGAAGATTGATATCGCGCCAAAATATATATTTTCTTTTCAGGCGACTGCATTAACAAATATTTGAGTATCGCCTCAAAGCTTTTTTGATACTTTTCCCTTATCAAATACGGCGTTAAGCATTCAAAGCGTGTATAATCCGATACCGCAAATCCGGGTATCTGCATAAGCGGCTCGTTTTCCAAATGCTGACAGATATCGGTTCCGGCAAATTCATCTTGATGTGCATATAAATTATACCAACAGCCCTTTTCACAGGTTAGAAATTTCCAATAATTAAAATAGCGTTCTTCCGCCGTAATATAAATATTCGAATTATCGGGTATAAGCTTTGTATGCGCTTTTTGCCCAACACAGAAAACGACTAAATCAAACAATACCTTATTCTCCTTAAAAATCAAGAAACGGCTCTCCGATTTTCCTTGTTGTTGTAAACCCGAGAGCCTTCCCCTGTATTTTATATTTTATTCTTTTGCCGTGCCGAGCGTAATCGCGTGAATCGCGCCTGTCGGGCAGGCTTCTACGCACTTGCCGCAGCCGATGCATTTTTCGTAATCGACGTGCGCAGTATTGTTTGTGACCTTTACCGCATCGTTTTCGCAGACCTTTTGACATTTCATACAGCCGATACAGCCGACCTTGCATTCCTTGCGGGTAAACGCGCCCTTGTTGTGATTCTTGCAAAGCACCGCCGCTTTGGGTTCATACAGCGGCACAAGCTCAATAAGATTTTTCGGGCAGGCGGCAATACATTTTTTGCACGCCTTGCATTTTAACGGGTCTATGCGCGCCACGCCGTCGCAAATGCGAATCGCGTCATACGGACACGCATTCAGGCAATCGCCGTAGCCGAGACAGCCGTATACGCATTCTTTTTGCCCGCCGAACAGCTGGGAAGCCATAACACAGCTTTGCACGCCGCTGTACTGCAGTTTCTGTTTGGAGTTTTCGCAAACGCCGTTGCAGTGCACCATTGCCGCCATCGGCTTCACACTGCCTGCCGCAACGCCGAGAATTGCCGCCACCTGTGCCGCAGTTTCACTGCCGCCGGGCGCACAGAGATTGGTTTCCTTGGCTTCGCCCTTCGACAGCGCCGCCGCATAGCCGTCACAGCCCGAATAGCCGCACGCGCCGCAGTTCGCACCGGGCAGGCACTCGCGAATTGTCTCCGCTTTTTCATCCTTCGGCACTGCCATCACCACGGACGCCACCGAAAGCCCGACGCCCGCTATCAGTCCGATGCCGCCGACCAACAAAACTGCCAATAAAATGGTATTCATTCGTCCCGCCCCCCTTTAAGCAAATATGCCTTCGACAAGACCTGTAAAGCCGAGGAAGGACAGTGACACAAGGCTTGCCGCCACCAAGGTAATCGGCAATCCCTCTAAGAATTTCGGAACATTGCAGGATTCCAAACGCTCGCGCACACCTGCAAACATTACCATTGCGACCAAGAAGCCGAGACCTGCGCCCAAGGAGTTCACCATAGATTGCCAGAAGGTGTAGCCGCTGTCGATATTCAAAATGGTGACACCGAGTACCGCGCAGTTGGTGGTAATCAGCGGCAGATAGATGCCCAGCGAATTGTAAAGCGCGGGGATGTATTTGCGCAAAACAATTTCGACCAACTGCACAAGTGCCGCAATGACAAGAATAAATACAATCGTTTGCAAATAGCCGAGCCCGTTGTTTTCAAGGAAGGTATTCAGCGGATACGTTACGGCACTTGCCAGCACCATCACGAAAATAACCGCCGCGCTCATACCGACTGCCGTATTCAGCTTTTTGGAAACGCCGAGGAACGGGCAGATGCCCAAGAATTTCGAAAGAATATAGTTGTTTGTGAGAATCGCCGTTAAAAGAATCGAAAGAAAAATTTTCATACGTCTTTCTCCTCCTTTTCACCCGCGCACGCCGCTTTGTCGGCCACCGTGCAGGTTTCCGCCATCGGACAGCCCGCACAGCCGAGTTTGGCTTTCGGCTTGCCTTTCCGCTCGGCAAGCTTATTGGCACACGCCATTAGAATACCGAACACGAAGAACCCGCCGGGTGCTAATACGAAAATCGTCATCGGCGGTACGCTTTCGGGCAGGATTTGGAAGCCGAGCAAACTGCCTGCACCCAAAAGCTCACGCACACCGCCCATTAAAATCAGTGCCGCCGTGAAGCCGACGCCCATACCCAAACCGTCGAGCGCAGATGCGACCACGCCGTTTTTGCCTGCGAATGCCTCTGCACGACCCAAAATAATGCAGTTGACCACAATCAGCGGCAAATACACGCCGAGCTGTTGGTCAAGCGCGGGCAGAAATGCTTTTACAAGCATCTGCACCACCGTTACGAAGCCCGCAATCACCACAATATAGCAGGGAATACGAACCTTTTGCGGAATCACCTTGCGCAGTGCGGAAATCACGATATTGGAACAAACCAAAACAATTGCTGCCGAAAGCCCCATACCGATGGCACTTTCCAAAGAGGTGGTTGTGGCGAGTGTCGGGCAAGTACCCAACACCAAACGCAAAACGGGATTTTCTTTGATAAGACCTTTTGAAAACTCGTGTCCCAAGCTTTTTTTCTCAGCCATTTTGCGCACCTCCTACTGCTTCAAATAACGCGAGCGCCTGATTGACTGCACTTGCCATTGCTTTCGACGTAATCGTCGCGCCCGTCAGTGCCTGAATCTCTGTTTCGGACGAGCCGTTTTTCAGCACGCCAATCGTACCCGATTTTCCTAAGAACTGTGAAAGAAAGCTTTCGTTTTTCGCATTCATACCGAGCCCCGCCGTTTCACTGATAGACAGGATATTCACGCCTGCCACCGTGCCGTCCGCTTTCACACCGACCATTACCGAGATATCGCCGCCGTAGCCTTTCGCGCTTGTGCGGAACACATAACCTGCGGGGTTTTCCTCTGCGGAGAAGCCCTCATAATATGTATACGTCGTGCCGTCTTTTTCGATTTGCTTTTCTTCGGAGAAGGTTGCCGCATCTGTCAGCACCGCCTGCTTCGCCGCCGCTTCGGTTTCGGCGGCAAGCTGTTCGATTTTCGGTGCGGTCACGCGGTTGGTCACGCCCAACAGCGCCGTTACGACAACACAAATCACAAGCAAAGATACAGCGGGAATCAAAATGGCTTTCACTTTATTTTCTTTCATTTTGCTTCCCCCTTTTGCTTTTTCTGCTTGACCGTGCCGAAGGGCTTCGGCGTGGTCAGATGCTCAATATGCGGCACCAAAATATTCATTAGAATGATGGAGAACGACACGCCCTCGGGGAGGGAACCGAAAATGCGAATCAGCGAGGTAATTACGCCGCAGCCGACAGCATAAATGATTTTGCCCTTAAAGCTGACGGGCGAGGTCGTGTAATCGGTCGCCATAAAAATTGCGCCGAGCAAAAGTCCGCCCGCGAGCAGCTGATAGCCCACAAACATCAAATTGCCCTTGCCTGCAATCAACATAATCACTGCCACCGTGCCGATGTAAACAAGCGGAATCGTCGGAGAAATCACACGGCGAATGAGCAGATATAAAAAGCCCAACAGCAAAGCTGCCGCGCAGGTTTCACCCAAGCACCCGCCGCGCACACCGAAGAACATATTCGCCAAAGTGGGTAAATCGGTTGCATTGATGGCGGTTTTGATATTCTCTGCGCCGTAAATACCCGTGAACTGCGCGAGGGGCGTCGCGGTCGTAACCGCATCCACCGCACCGATTTTCCATTCGAAAGGCGCGGGATAATCCGAAATCGCCACAGGGAAAGACGCCATTAACACAATGCGCCCGACCAATGCGGGATTGACGAAGTTCTGCCCGATACCGCCGAAGAACTGCTTTACCACAATAATTGCCACCGCATCGCCGATAATGACCATCCAAATCGGCATAGTAGACGGCAGATTGAACGCCAACAGCATACCTGTAACCACCGCGCTTAAATCGCCGATGGTATTTTCGCGTTTCATCGCTTTGCGGGAAAGAAATTCAAACAGTACACAAAATACCACACTGACAAGCGTCACCACCAAGGTACGCGGTCCGAACAAAATCACGGACAGCACAAGTGCGGGCAGCATAGCGATAATTACATCCAGCATAATGCCGCGTGTGGTGTCACCCGTTCGCTTGTGCGGAGAGGCGCTGACCGTCAGCATTTTTTGAATCGTTGTATCACTCATTTTTTCTGCGACTCCTCTCTTAAAACGGCTTTGGCATGGCGCATATACTGCACCAGCGGTTTACCCGCCGGGCAGGAATAGGCGCACGACCCGCATTCCATACAAACGGTAGCACCCGCACGTTCTAATTTTTTTACGTCCCGCGCCACGGCGTGACGGTGAATGAGCGTCGGCATCAAGAACAGCGGACACGCCTTTGCACAACGTCCGCAGTGAATGCAATCCGTTTCTTTTTTCAGACTCTGGTCGTCTGCCGTAAACGCCAAAAGTGCGTTGTTGCTTTTGAGAATCGGATGGTGCGTATCAACAATCGCCATACCCATCATCGGACCGCCGCTGACGATTTTCTCAGGCTCGGCTTTAAATCCGCCGCACGCCTTGAAAATATAATCGATTTCCGTACCGATGGGGACGCGCAGATTCTGCGGCTGCACCACAGCAGAGCCGTCCACCGTTAAAGAACGGCTCACAAGCGGCTTGCCGGTTTTCAAATACCGCGAAATGAACGCCGCCGACGCAACATTCATCACCACACAGCCGACGTCCGCAGGCAGTGCCCCGGGCGGCACTTTTCTGCCTGTGGCGGAAAGTACCATCATCTTCTCCGCGCCTTGCGGATATTTGGATTTTAAGGGCATCACCTTGATTTTGTCATCCGTATCCTCTTTTTCGGCAATACGTTCCAGAATTTTAATCGCGTCGGGTTTATTGTCCTCCACAGCGATTACCACGCGCCGGACGCCGAGCATATCCTTTAACAGATGCACGCCGTTAAATACATCCCACGAATTGTCGATGCATTCACGGTAGTCTACGGTAATATACGGCTCGCATTCCGCCGCATTGATAATCAGTGTATCCACCGATTTTTCCTTGGGGATATTCAGCTTAACATGCGTCGGGAAGCCCGCACCGCCGAGACCCACAAGCCCCGACGCCCGCACGGCTTTCACAAATTCTTCCTTTGTATCCGCTTTCGGCACTTCATACTCAAACTGCGTGTATTCGCCGTCATTTTCAATCGTGACCGCCTGTGACACAAGCCCTGAAGCGAGCTTGACCTCCTTCACTGCGGTGACCTTGCCCGACACGGACGCGTGAATCGGGGCGCTGACATACTGGTCGCTGTCGCCCACAACCTGCCCGACCTTGACGGTATCGCCGACCTTCACAGTCGGCACGCACGGTGCACCGATATGCTGGCGCATCGGCAAAGTCACGGTTTCGGGGGCGGGAATCCGCTTCACGGGCATATCCTTTGTATGCTTTTCATGCGAAACCGCCACGCCGCCGCGCACCTTTTTTTTCGGTTTTATAATTTCAGAGTGCATTCCGATTACTCCTTTCCCTTCTTATCTTTTTTATGCATTGTTATAAAATGACTTGCATTCGGGATTCTTCTAAGTGCGGGATATACCGCGCGAAACACAAATCCCGTAAGCGTTCCTGCCAGGAGCGCACACAACAGTAATACAGGTGCATAACCGAGCACCGAACGGTTGCCGACCAAAACAGCCGCCACGGCTAACTGCCCGAGATTATGGCAGACCGCCCCCGCCACACCGATGCCGATAAACGACAGCCGTTTTTGCCGTCGAAGCAGCAGGCACATTAAGAGCGTGCTCAAAACGCCGCCGCAAAGGCTCATCAAAAAGGCGGTAAGCCCCCTGGTCAGCCCCGCAAAGCACGCTTTTAAAAGCGCAATGCCGAGGGCAGGGAGAGTACCCATAAAAGACGCGGCAAATAAATTGACCAAATTGGAAAATCCCGGTTTTGCCCCGGGGGGCAGGAAAGCGGCTGTCGGCAACAGACTTTCGAGATACGAAAGTGCCACCGCCAAGGCGGCAAGCAAGCCGAACAACGCCGTCATATAGGTTTTCTTTTTCATAACTAATACGTAATCCCATCCACCGCCGCGTTTTTCTCGCTCTTCAGCACGACGACCGTTTTATTCGGTACGCACGCGGCAATCTCGCCCGCGCGGGAGAGTGCCCCCGTGTGCACGCACACGGCATCAGGGCAGTCGGATTCGAAAAATCGAATCGTACCGTTTTCGGTTTCCAGTACCACACCGTTTTCTAAAGTGTATTGCTGTTTTTCGTCGGAGGGCTTTAACGGAATTTCCTGAACCGTGACGCCGTCTACCGTCACTTCCGCAATGACCGTATTCTCATTCGCGAGCCACTGCGGCAAAAGAAGCAAAACAGCACCCGCCAATACCGCAAGTATCAGGAAAAAATCCGCTTTAGAGAACCACTTTTCGGTCATAGCGCCTCCAAATGATAGGAACTGTCGGTAATTGTGACCAATTCCCGCAAATTGTCCGTCATATGCACGGTTTTGTCCGCATACACAAACAACGCGTCGGCACTGTGTTGTGATACAATCGGGCGCGCCTTTTCTTCACCCACAAGGAAGCAAAGGGTCGACAGTGCATCGCTCACAAGCCCGTTTTTCGCACGCACAGTCACCGAAACAAGCTGTGTTTCGGCGGGGTATCCGCTCGCGAGGTCCAATAAATGATGATATGTCTTGCCGTTTTCGGTAAAGGTTTTTTCATAAGAGCCCGAGGTAGAAATAAAGCATTCCCCCGTTTTCAGCGTGGCAAAATAGTCGTTTTCCGCGCCAAACGGGTCGCGCACGCCGACGGTAAAATCGCCGCCCGCCGTCGCACTGCCTACAAGTGCCAAACTACCACCGACGGAAATGACCGCACCCGACTGTTCTCTCGAAAAACCGTTTTGCAGTAAGATTTCGACTGCCTTGTCACAGCCAAGACCTTTCCCGACTGAACCGAGGTTCAACTTCTGCCCTTCCCGAAAGGCGACGCGGTTTTCCGTATCCAACTGCACGGTATCATCCGTGCAAAGCCGCTTCGCCGCATCGATTTCCGCCTCGCTCGGCACACGAAATGCCTCGGTATCCATTCCCCAAATTTCCGTCAGTGCGCCGCTTGCGAGTGCGGCACGGCGGTAGGAATACGCATAAATATCTCTTGTCCGCCGCAGTGCCGTATACAGCTCCGCGCTTATCTCCTGCGGAATTTCGGGATGCGCCGACTGATTCAGCCGCCAAAGCTCCGAGGTTTCCGTATTTTTCGAAAGCACCTGTGTGTCCAGACGCTGTAATTCCGCAAAAATCTGCGTGCACAGCGCGTCTGCGGTCTGCGCATCGGTGTTATACAGCTTCACGCTCACCACAGAGCCCATTGCAACGCCGTTTTTCTGCACAGGCGTCCGTGCCTGCCGCGCACAGCCCGTCAGGGCAACACACAGCACAAGAAAAATCAACAACGGTATTCTGTTTTTCCACGCATTTTTTCGTTTCTTCATCGTGTTGCCGCCGTTCACAGTTGCTGTTCAGTAGTCCATATTATTATACTATATATCCGCTTTTTCTTCAAGAATTGTTTATAAAATATCAATTTAGAGGACAACTTTCCCAGCCTAAAAAAATCCGGTGCATTTCACCACGTAAAATACGCTTTTCACCATATTCCGGTTGACATAATCCGAAAAATATTGTATGAATATTTTGAAAAACAAAGAAGGAAGATGAAAAAAATGAAATTTTGTCAACAATGCGGAGAAGCCTTAAACGACAATGTGGATTTTTGCACAAAGTGCGGACAGCCTGTTCAGGGAAACGGCACGGCAGAGCAAGCGACAAATGACAGCAGCGCAACAACAAATGTTTATATCAATCAAACTGCTGCACAGCCGCTTGCACAATTAAAAACGGACAGAAGCCTTTTGAAATTTATTTTGCTTTCTTTGGTTACGTTTGGAATTTACAGCATCGTCTGGTATTCCTCTGTTTCTACAGATATTAACCTAATCGCCTCCAGATATGACGGTAAAAAAACAATGCATTTCTGCTTGATGAGTTTTGTTGTTGCACCGATTACCTTTGGCATCGGCGCATTCGTTTGGGGACATAATATATCTGCAAGAATCGGCAGCGAATTGTCTCGCCGCGGCATTAATTACAGCTTCGGCGCAAGCACATATTGGCTTTGGAATATCTTAGGCCTTTTGATTGGTGTCGGTCCGTTTATTTATTTGTATAAGCTGGCAAAGGCTATGAATTTGCTGTGCGAAGATTTTAATAAAGTCGGCTAATTCCGATCTCCCCCCCTCATCCCCCCCTGCGCTTCGGTTTTTCCTGAAGCGCAGGGGGGGCTTTTTTGTTGCCTTCTCTGAGATTTCCTGTTACAATAAGCACAGAGGTGATTTTTATGGATTTTCATTTTCATATGCCCGTGCGCGTATGCGGCGGCAAAGATGCGGTTTTAAAGCATTCGGACTGTTTTGCAGACTTTGGCAAACACGCGTTGCTTGTGACCGGCGGCAAGTCGGCAAAGCTTTGCGGCGCACTTTCGGATGCGCAAACCGCTTTGCAGGCGCAGAATATAGAATACGCCGTATTTGACGGCGTACAGCCAAACCCCACAGCAGCGGACTGTTGGAAAGCAGGGAAGCTTGCACGGGAGTTCGGGGCAGATTTTATTGTCGGCATCGGCGGCGGTTCGGCACTCGATTCCGCAAAAGCAATCGCCGTTTACGCCGCGAATGCGGAGATTTCAGCAGAAGAGATTTACACCTGCAACGGCAACTACGCGCACACACCGCTCCCGCTGATTTTAATCGGCACAACGGCGGGCACGGGCAGTGAGGTCACGGGCGTTTCCGTACTCACGCGTGCAAACGGCAGAAAGCAGAGCGTCAGCGGCAAGGATTTCTATGCAAGGCTGGCATTTGCCGACCCGAAATACACCTATTCCGCGCCGTACACCGTTACCCTAACCACCGCCCTGGACGCATTTGCGCACGCCGTGGAAGGCTGGTTTTCGAACCGCTTTGACACGATGGCGCATCTGTTCGCCTTAGAAGCTCTGCCGCCGTTGTGGCGCGCGTTACAGTATTTTTATGAAACCCGAAAAAATCCCGAGGAAGCGATGCGCGACGATTTATATTACGCCTCGCTTTACGCGGGTATGGAATTAAACATCTGCGGCGCGGGCTTTCCGCACGGGATGGGCTATGCGCTGACCGAGGATTTCTCGCTCCCCCATGGCAGAGCCTGCGCGGCATTTATGCCAAGCTACGTTGCACGCGGAATACAGTTTGCGCCTGACCGCGCACAAGAATTTTTCACAATTTTGGATACGGATTTCGAAGCATTTGAAAAAATCATTTTCACCTTAACGGATTTGTCCGACATCTCTATGACCGAAGTGCAAATTGCCGCATACTGTAAGCGTTGGGAAAATCTCAAAAACTTTAAAAACTCCCCCGGCGGCTATAACACCGCCGAGGCAGGAAAAGTTTTGCGGAATCTGTTTTTAAAATAAAAGAAAAGAGGGATTTTATGAAAGTTTTTTTCGGCATCGACATCACGCACAATAAAAAGAATACGCAGTTTGACGGCGAAGTGTTTCTGTGTAAACAAGTTTCGGAAGACACGGAAAAAATTCTGGACAGCGAAGCAGAGGCGATGCACAAAATCTCCGATAAAGCTACCCCGCGGCCGTTACGTATTGCCTATATGGTATTTATGCTTGTTGCCGTGTTCTGCGGTGTTCTGATTCTCAAGGCATGGGGTGATCTTACTTTTGCGGAGATTTTTCAAAAAATGCCGTTTGCCTTTTATATCGGCATCGGCAGTGCGGTTTTATGGGGGATTACCTATATTTTGATACGCAAACGTGCAAAAAACGTGATGGAAAGTGATGAAACCGTACTTGCAATCAACCACTCCGATGCGATTGCTAAAAACGCTCTGTCAACACTCGGCGTCCCGCACAATGCACCGCGTGCCGACATACTTTTAACTTATTACAAAAACCGAAACGGCAAAATACACTTCCCCTCTCCCGCTTTCGACAATGCCGAGTTGTATGTATTCTCGGAAAACGGCACGCTTTATCTTGCGGACTGCTATAAAAAATACGGCATCCCGCTCGTGGAAATTCAGGGCGTTCAAGCCGTAAACAAACGCATCAGAATAAACAGTTGGAATAAGGAAACGCCCTATAACAAGGGGGAGTACAAGCCATATAAAATTCAAATGAATCAAGGAGAATATTTTGTAAAGCCCTATTATGCCTTAGAAATCCTGCACGACGGCGAACCCTACATGCTTTACTTCCCGCCGTATGAATTGCCTGTTTTCGAGCAGATTCTGCAAAAGCAAAGTATTTGATTGTATACCGATTCCGCAATGTAATACGTGCAGGTAGGGGACGACAACTCGGCGCCCCGCAAAATGTATATACGTATTTTGTGTGCACTAACCTTGTAGGGGCGATTCACGAATCGCCCGAGCACGGTTGGATTTCTGCATAAACCCACCGGCGGGGGCAAGCCCCCGCCCTACACCTGCGCCGACCGTAGGGGGCGAACTGCGTTCGCCCGCGGGTCGCTGAGGGCGCGGGTGTCCGGCGGACACCTCTAAGCGTAGCTTAGAAGTACCGACCGAGCCGACAGGCGAGAACAGCGACCCCTACAATTTGCGAATCCAATTTATCCATACACAAAAACACCGTCTTTGAAAGTAAAAATTCAAAGACGGTGTTACTTTTATTGTTGTTATTTTATCGCATTCAATTCATACGGTGTGCGTTGATAGACGAAATAATTCAGCCAATTTTGGAACAGCAGACTGCCCGCGCCGCGCCACGTGATGAGCGGGGTCTTTTTCGGGTCGTTGTCGGGGAAATAGTTTTCGGGCATTTTAATATCCAATCCCTTTTGCACATCGCGGAAATATTCGCGTGCCAGCGTGTCGCTGTCATATTCGCAGTGCCCCGTGCAGAAGAAATTGCGGCATTCCATATCGGACACCAAATGCACGCCTGCGCGGTCGGAGTAGGAAAGCAGCTGCAAATCCTTGACCTGCGCAATATCCTCCTTGCGCGTTTCCGTATGGCGCGAATGCGGCACATAAAACACATCGGAAAATCCGCGCAGCAGCGGATGGTATAAATCCAACGGACGGTGCTTGAAAACACCGAACATTTTCTCGTCCAGCAGGTGCTTCGGCACGCCGTATTTATAATACAGCGCCGCCTGCGCGCCCCAACAGATGTTAAATGTGGAATACACGTGCGTTGCCGCCCAGTCGTAAATCATACACAGCTCGTCCCAGTAGTCCACCTCTTCAAAATCCAACAGCTCTACGGGCGCGCCCGTGACAATCATCC
This sequence comes from Bacillota bacterium, assembly GCA_021769885.1. Lineage (GTDB taxonomy): Bacteria > Bacillota > Clostridia > Oscillospirales > Acutalibacteraceae > Fimenecus. The sequence goes on from JAETSA010000003.1 coordinate 144,810, forward strand.
CGTCAAATTTTTGATTTTTGATATCGTCAAAGGTTTTGTAGAACTGGAGCATATGCGCCTGCGAGGTGTTTTTCGAGGTGTGGGTCTTGACCTGCAACAGCTCGACCTCGACCTGCAAAGGCGTATTCGACAACAGGCGCAGAATCTGCGTTTCCGTTTCGATTTTGGTCGGCATCAAATTCAAGAGAATGATTTTTAAGGGACGAATGTCCTGACGGCTGGCGCGGTCATTCGTCATAACGAAAATATTCTCTAATTCTAAGCTGTGATGCGCAGGCAGTTGGTCGTCAATTTTGATGGGCATTCCTGTCACCTCTTTCACTGAATTTTATATCGGCTTCGTAAGGTTATATAGTATAGCACAACAGAATAAAAAATGCAAATACACGGTTTTGTAGGGAACAACCTCTGTGTTGTTCCGTAAAATCCGACCTTGCTCGGGCGATTCGTGAATCGCCCCTACAGGTGTAGGGCGGGGAAGATTTCCCTATTAGGGAAAATGTTGCGAAGCGACAAAAGGGTAATGGCGTAGCCGTAACTTGCTCCCGCCGCAGAATCCCCATTACACGGAGTGAATTTGATTTGCGCGTAGGGAACGACCTCTGTGTCGTTCCGCAAGATTTCAACAGACTGGGGCGGGCGCGCGATGCACGCCCCTACGGGGTTTGCGCATCACCGTTGGGTTGTGCAAAAATTCGAACATGCTCGGGCGGATGAGGGTGCGGGTGTCCAGTGGACACCTCTAAGCGAAGCTTAGAAGCACCGACCGAGCCGGCAGGCGAGAACGCCGCCCCTACGGGTTTGCGCATCACCGTTGGGTTGTGCAAAAATCCAACCGTGCTTGGGCAGGCGAGAACGTCGCCCCCTATGGGGGCTGTGCGCCACCGTTGGTTTTAAACAGAATTTTTCGGAACGACACTAAGGTCGTTCCCTACAATTTTCATCGGTGCGTATTTACAAAATCTCCGCCAAAACGGAATTGGATAATAAAAACCCCTGCCTTGTCAGGCGAATCCCCGCGCGGTCGTTTTCGAGCAGTCCATATGCGGCAAAAGCAGCTGCTTTTTGCCGCATCTTTTGCGGAATTTCGTGCCCGAACCGTGCCTGCACAGCTGTTTCCCGCAAGCCCTCCCGAAGGCGCAGGGCTAACATCGCATATTCCGTAAAATCCCCGCCTGTACCGTCGGGAATCGGCGGTTCACCCTTTAAAAAGCCCTCGAAATCTCGCGGAAAATAAAACCGTTTGTCGTTTATATAAGAATGCGCCGCAGGACCGAGCCCCAAATATTCCTCGCAGTGCCAATATTTTAGATTGTGGCGGCTTTGGAAGCCTGTTTTTGCGAAATTTGAGATTTCGTATTGCCGAAGTCCGCCGCTTTCCAAGGTCCCGCACATTTGCAAATACAAATCCGCCGTGCGGTCATCGTCAGGGAACGCATACTGCGCACGGCGTTTGTAAAACACGGTATTTTCTTCCAATTTCAATATATAAGCGCTGATATGCGGCACGCCGAGTGACAGGCAAAACCCCAGCGTCTCCGCGAGACTTTGCGCGGTTTGATTCGGAATCCCGAGCATCACGTCAAGGGAGATATTTTGAATCCCTGCGCTTTGCGCCGCACGCACAACCGATTCCACCTCGGTGCGGGACGACAGCCGCCCCAACACACGGCGTTCCGACTCCACTGCGGACTGCAATCCTAACGAAATACGGTTTACACCGACGGCACGAAGCACCCGAAAAAAATCCGACGGCAGCTTGTGCGGATTGCACTCTACCGTGATTTCTGCATCTTCTGTCAAAAAGCTCCGTTTGGCCGCCATTATCAAGCTTTTTAAGCGTTCTTCACCCAATACGGACGGCGTACCGCCGCCAATGTAAAGCGTATCAGCCTTACGCTCGGAATCAGTTCGTAAAGCTATATAGCTTTCCTCTATGTTCCAACAAAGCGTTTCGCAATACGCATCCATTTCCGCTTCGGTGCTCCGTTTGGAGTAAAAATCGCAGTACGGGCACTTCGAACGGCAGAACGGCACGTGCAAATACAATCCGATCGGGTTCATACTTTCACAAACCGCATGGTATGCCCCGTGCTTTCTATGTATTTCTGCACATCCGAAAAAGCCATAAATACGGTTGCCGTGTTGTCATTCGGGTGAAATCCCAGACGCGGTGCATCCTTTAAATCCTCGTCAAAATAGACTTCTACCTCGCCTGTCGCATCGTTGAGTAAGCCCAGCGGCGAAACCGAGCCTTTTTTCACGTCCAAAAATTTTGCCAACCGTTCATCGGAAGCAAAGCTCAGCTTGGAGGAATCCACCTCACTGCGAATCAACTGCAAATCCGCGTGCTTACTCCCCTTTAAAACCACCAGCATATGGCGCGTGCCCTTGTAATCGCGCAGGAACAGATTTTTGCAGATTTCATCATTCGGATTAAACCCGAGCGCATTATATTCCTCCATCGTGAATGCGGGCGCGTGCTCCACCAATTCAAACGGAATTTCCAAAGCATTCAGCTTTTCAAAAATATTTTCTCGACTATTCATCTAATTTCAACACCGCCATAAACGCCTCCTGCGGCACTTCCACCGTACCAAAATGGCGCATACGTTTTTTGCCTTCCTTTTGTTTTTCCAACAGCTTCTTTTTACGCGTGATATCGCCGCCGTAGCACTTCGCCAAAACGTCTTTGCGCATCGCTTTCACGGTTTCACGTGCAATCACCTTGCCGCCGACGGCAATCTGAATCGGGATTTCAAACATCTGCCGCGGTATATTCTCTTTCAGCTTTTCGGCAATCTTTCTTGCGCGTGCATAGGCTTTGTCGGAATGAATGATAAACGACAGCGCGTCAATCGTATCGCCGTTTAACAGCACATCCAATTTCACAAGCTGTGAGCGTTCGTAATCCTTGATTTCATAATCAAACGACGCATAGCCGCGTGTGCGGGATTTGAGCACATCAAAAAAGTCGTAAATAATTTCGTTGAGCGGCAGAATGTATTTGATATCCACACGGTCGGAGGCAAGATACGTCATTTCTTTATAAATGCCGCGTCTGTCCTGACACAAATCCATAATTTGCCCGACGTATTCGGGTGGCGCGTAAATGTGCGCCTCAACCATTGGCTCTTCCGCATAATCAATCACCGCAGGGTCAGGGTAATTGCAGGGATTGTCGATTTCAATCACCGATTTGTCGGTCAAATGGATTTTATAAACGACGCTTGGGATAGTGGTAACCAAATCCAAATCGTATTCGCGTTCCAAGCGTTCCTGAATGATTTCGAGATGCAAAAGCCCCAAAAAGCCGCAGCGGAAGCCGAAGCCCAATGCGCCCGAGGTTTCCGGCTCAAAGGACAGTGCCGCATCGTTTAAGCGCAGTTTTTCCAGCGCATCGCGGAGATTTTCATAGTCCGCACCGTCCGCAGGATACACGCCGCAAAACACCATCGGATTCACCTTGCGGTACCCGGGGAGCGGCTCGGCGGCAGGCGCAGTCGCCAGCGTCACGGTATCGCCCACACGCGCATCGGAAACGGTTTTAATAGACGCGGTAATGTACCCAACCTCTCCCGAAGAAAGACCTTTGGTCGGCTCTAACGAGGTCGCGCGCATATAGCCTGTTTCCACAACGGTAAACTCCGCGCCTGTTGCCATCATACGCATAGTGTCGCCGGGCTGAATCGATCCGTCCATCACGCGGACATATACAATAACGCCGCGATAGCTGTCATAAATGGAATCGAAAATCAGTGCACGCAAAGGTTTATCGTCGTGATTTTCGGGCGGCGGTACAAGCTTTACAATCTCTTCGAGCACCTGTCCCACATTTTCGCCTGTTTTTGCCGAGACGCGCGGTGCTTCCATACAGGGCAGTCCGATGACATCCTCGACCTCTGCCGCCACGCGTTCGGGGTCAGCGGCGGGCAAGTCGATTTTATTGATAACGGGGACGATTTCCAAATCGTGGTCAAGTGCCAAGTAGGTATTGGCAAGCGTCTGCGCCTCAATGCCCTGCGACGCGTCCACAATCAGAATCGCACCCTCGCACGCGGCAAGACTGCGCGACACTTCATAGTTAAAGTCCACGTGACCGGGCGTGTCAATGAGATTCAGCGCATATGTATTGCCGTCGAGCGCTTTGTAGTCGAGCTTCACGGCGTGTGCCTTGATTGTGATGCCGCGCTCGCGCTCCAAATCCATATTGTCGAGCAGCTGCTCCTCCATATCACGCTTCATCACGGAATCCGTCAGCTCCAAAAGACGGTCGGCAAGCGTGGACTTGCCGTGGTCAATGTGCGCGATGATTGAAAAATTGCGGATGTTTTCTTTTTTCTCCATAGGTTACCTCTGTTTAACAAAATCGGTTTAATATTTCTAAAATATCATTTCCGTATTTTTTACATTCGACTTCTGCAAATCCCTTGGTTGTTCCCTACACTTGTAGGGACGCTTGCGCGTCGCGCCCGAGCAAGATTGGATTTTGCACAAACCCAACGGCGAAACACATCCCCTTGTAGGGGCGATTCACGAATCGCCCGAGCACGGTTGGGGTTTACATAAACCCAATAGCGAAACGCAACCCGTAGGGGCGAACTGTGTTCGCCCGCCAAAGTTCGCACAAATTCCACGGAACGACACTAAGGTCGTTCCCTACGCGCTCAATAATGATTTCACACCAATCGTAGGGGCGCGCCCGCGAAAATCTGCTGAAACTTACAGGCGAACACAGTTCGCCCCTACGATTTTATTTACAGATTTACAAATTCTCTGCTTTTTTTCGAAATCCCTCGCCGAGGATAGCGGCGGTTTCGGTGACGACGATAAACGCATCGCTGTCGAGTGCACGCATCGCCTTTGTCACACGCGACACATCGTTTGCGCGTGCGGCGCAAAACAGCATTTGCCGCCCCTCGCCCGAATAGCCGCCGCGCATGGGCAAAATGCTCACACCGCGGTCGAGGGTTTTTGTGATGGTTTCGACCGCATTTGCGCCCTCTTTTGTAATGATAAACAACAGCTTGTCGTGCGAAAAGCCCGACAGCACCAAATCAATGCACTGTGCGCTTACATAAATGACTACCAAAGAATAAAGCACGTTTTCAAGACTTCGGTATACCGCAAAAGATGCGGCAATCACGAGCAAATCCAAAATCAGCACCATACGCCCCATAGAGGCGGCAGGAAAACGCAGGCGCAAAAGCTTTGAGAGAATATCCGTGCCGCCCGTGGTCGCCCCGCGCAAAAATACCAATCCCAAACCCGCACCGCTCAAAATCCCGCCGAACAGTGCGGATAAAAGCTTGTCGCCGCGATATACGGGCAGAATCGGCGCGAGCAAATCAATCAACGCCGACATCAGGAAGGTGGCCGTGACGGTTTTTATAATAAAGGAAAATCCGAACTTTTTAAAGGAAATCAAAAACAGCGGGATGTTTAATATAAACACCGCCGTGCCGATGGGGAAAGCAAACAACCGATTGAGAATCGTTGCAATTCCCGTGAAGCCGCCCGGCAAAATGCCGTTCGGCGCCGTAAACATATTGACCGACAGCGCATACAGTGCGCCGCCCGCTGTAAAATACAAAACATCAAAAAACAGATTGCCTATCTTCTGAACACGCGTCTTGTGCAAAATCCTCGTCCCCACTCCCTTGGATTCTATCAAACAGCGCCCGCAGACGTTCTTCCGCACCGTGCAGATACAGCCATCCGAACAGAGCCTCCAGCCCCGTTGCGCTGTGATAGTCCCCTTCCGACTGGTTCTTCGGCGTGTGCCCCGGGTGCGCGTTCCTGCCGCGCTTGTAAACGGCAAGCTCGTCTTCGGTGAGCATCGGCAGAATTTTCTGTGCCGCCTGTGCCTGCGCGCGGGCATTCACCGCCTGCACGGAAAGGGTATGTAATTTCCCGGCGGGACGGTTCGCCGTAAGCAATAACTGCTCACGCACCAAAAGTCCGTAAACCGCGTCGCCGAGGAAAGCAAGCGTTAAGGGACTGTATGTATTGGGGTTTTGTATCGGGATTTTAGGCAGCATCAAAAACGCTCCTTACGGGAAATAGATTGTAGTGGAAGGGAACAACTATGCGTCGTTCCGTAAATTTTATCAGCCTTCGGCGGGTCGCTGAAGGCAGCGACCCCTACGGGGTTGTGCGTTGCCATTCATTTGTGCGGATTTTCTCTCTCCCTCCGTCACACGCTTCGCGTGTGCCACCTCCCTCCGAAGACGGGAGGAACGGGTGAATGGCTGTAGCACAGTATAATGAAAAGACCACAAGTTAATTTTGAATGGATTTTGCAAAGATTTTTTCGTTAGGCAAGGCGCAAGTGCGAAGGCGTATGCCGATACGCCGAGTACTTGCAACGCCGCATAATGGAAAAAATTGCAAAACCAACTTCAAGTGAATTTTGCGAGGATTTTTTTCGCGAGACAAGGCACAGATGCGAAGGCGTATATCG
>JAETSA010000015.1 GCA_021769885.1 Bacillota bacterium
TTATTATACCATATCTGCGAAGCGCGCAAGTGCGAAGCAGGCATGATACAATGTTCTCCGAAGCTCTTGAAATCTATGATTTCTTAGAGATTCGTGAGGTTATTATACCACAATTTTATTGCGCAAAGAGCAATGGGCGGCGTAGCCGCAGGGCGTCAGCCCGAATTGATGATACAATGTTCTCCGCAATTCTTGGAAGCTTTGCTTCCTTAGAAGTGCGTGAGGTTATTATACCACATCTGCGAAGCGCGCAAGTGCGGAGCAGGCGTGATACAATGTTCTCCGCAATTCTTGGAAGCTTTGCTTCCTTAGAAGTGCGTGAGGTTATTATATCATAAAATCAACAATTTGTATATAGCCGGACGGCTAAAGGAGAATTTATGAAGACATATCAGATTCATTTGATTCGGCACGCGACCACCGAAGGGAACTTAGCGGGGCAATATATCGGGCACACCGATTTAGAGGCAACCGAGGAGGGTCTGCGGCAGATTGACGAGTTGAAAGCAGAATACGGCTACCCCGAGGTGGATGCGGTGTTTTCCAGTCCCCTAAAGCGTTGTCTGCAAACCGCCGCGCGCATTTTCCCCGATAAAGAGCCCATCGTGTTAGAGGGGCTGTCCGAATATGATTTCGGTGAATTTGAGGGCAAGACCGCCGACGAATTAAAGGATTACGAAGCGTTTCAAACCTGGCTTGCAGGTACACATCCCGAAACGCCTCTGCCGTTTGGGGAGAGCCAAATCGGCTTTAATACGCGCATTTGCGAAACATTCGTGAAAATCATCCACGGTATTTTGCAGTCGGGCGTAAAGAGCACGGCGGTCGTGACTCACGGCGGCGTGATTATGGCACTGATGGCGGCGTTCGCGATGCCCGAAGCGCCGATGCACGAGTGGCTTACGCCGAACGCCTGCGGATACACCCTGCGGCTCGACCCGTCGCTGTTTATGAAATCGGGCAAGCTGGAAGCGTTTGCCGAATGCCCCGCTGTGCCGCTGACCGATGACGAGGAGCGCGCCCTTTGGGATTGGTATCCGTCCGACGATTTGGACGTTCCGCATTTCGACGAATAATCGGCGCTTTTCGATTCGGCAAAGCATAATTATGTAGGGGCATATGTTGCCCGTGAAATCAGTAAAAAACTTGTAGGGGCGGGGTGCGGGTCTCCAGTGGAGACCTCTGCATACGGAAGTATGCAGAAGCACAGACCGAGCCGGCAGGCGAGACCTTCCACGCCCGCCCGAGCACAGTTGAATTTTTGCAAAAACCCAACGGTGAAATGCAACCCGTAGGGGCGGATGCCCTCATCCGCCTGCGGACGGACGGGTTGCGGCTATGCCATTACCCTTTTGTCGCTTCGCGACATTTTTCCTGACAGGGAAATCTTCGTCCGTCCCTACGCGTGCATTAAGTCAAAGAAAAACGCGGACAGCCGCAAGGGCTGTCCCTACGATATGTAAAACGACGCGTCATTCCCGTAGGGGCGATTCACGCCCGCCCGAGCACAGTCGGATTTTCATGCAAACCTACGGCGGACGTGGAAGTCCGCCACTACGCGTGTACCCAATTCGCTTTGTGCTGTGTGAGATTCTTTGTCTGCGACTCGGAATGACAGATTTATGTAGACTCCGCGCAGAACATAAATCGGCTTATTTCAAAAAAATCGCAAAAATCTGTTGACTTTTTTCCGATTCGGTGCTATTATATTTCGGCGGTGAAAAAGCGAGTGCTTTTAAACCGATTTGCGCTGCTAGCTCAGCTGGATAGAGTGTTTGGCTACGAACCAAAAGGTCAGGGGTTCGAATCCCTTGCAGCGCGCCAAGAAAAAAGCACGCGAAAGCGTGCTTTTTTCAATGAAATTCGTTCCTACGGAACGAGTGAAATATCTTCGATGTGAAATATTTGCTTCGCAAATATGAAATATGCCTGCGGCATATGATGGAACGAATTTTATTATGAGTGTAACGAATAACAAGGTTCTGACGAAGTCAGGTTCTTATTTCACTTTCTGCGAAGCAGAAAATTTCACAATGACCGTAGGTCATTATTTCATCGTGAGCTTCTGCGAACGATTTCATTAAATTTCAGTGCGAGTTCAAATCCGCACACCAAAACAAAAAAATCTTTTTCGTCCTGATTGGACAACGAACACAGTACACATTTTTGTGCGCCGTGTTCTTTTTTGTTTTACCTGTTTCAATTTTAATGTTTTCCTCGTTTCTTTTCTCTAAAAGAAATTGTCGTTTCGGTGAAGAGATAAGCGAAAAATACAGCCGTTTAAACGGCGGAAGCTATGATACTTCCGAGCCCGAAGAGCCGGAGGATCAAACATCGCCCGAATATGCAGCTTATCAGCAATGGTTTAAGCAGCTCGGCGGCTTTGTTTTGGCGTCCGCCAAGCCGGGCGTCAGCGGCAGTGATTATTTCCCGAATCAGTTTATTCCGTCCAAGGTGAAGCCGGACGGCTCTGCGGATGTATGGTATACAGAGGATATACGCACGCGTCTCGGTGCCGATTGCGCGCAGATTGATTTGCTGGCAAATGACCCGGCCTACACGACGGATGCAAACGGCGATATCCGTTGCAACGGTGAAATTGTTGCGTGTCTATTAAAAAACAGCCGCAAACAGCTTGGGGATATATGATTCATCGAATCTTTCAGCGATAATCCGATTGGATTGCGGCTAAAACGACAGCCCGCTCTTCGGAGCGGGCTATGCGGCTTTGTTCGGAAAGGATATTCGAATGAAAAATAAAAAATGGTTGCGCACGGCTGTGTTCTGTGCGGCACTTGCGGGATTAAAACAGCTCGTCCAGCAAAATATAATATTGCAATTTTTCTTTGTCCTCAGAAATGCTGAGTGCGGCATAGAGCAGATTTTTGGCACGCAGAAATTCCGCTTTCGGCAGAGCGCAAAAGGTGCAGATGTTGTGCTCTAAGGAGCGCACACAAAGTGCGATATCCTGCCAGCGGTCGGCAATGCCCGCCTTGCCTAAATCCAAAAATCCGATTGCTTTGCCGCTTTCTGTAAAAATGTTGGGCAGACAAAAGTCCCCGTGCGTAAAAACCAAATCCGCCGAGGGGCGGGCTCTTTCTAACCAGTCATAAAGCGCGTGCACATCCGCAAAACCGTTTTCGCCGAGGGTTTCGGACTCAAAGTCGTCTGTATCCACAAGACCGTTTTCAATATTGTATTTTGCCTGTTGTAACCGCTTACCCAATGTGCTGTCGAGCGGACAGTCGGATATATCCACGCGCCACAGCTGCTGTAATCCGTCGGCAAGCGCTTTGACGGTCTCCTCTATGGATTCCGCGATTCGGTCGGATGCCATTGCACCGCGCAGCTTGGACATCAACAAAAAATTTTGCCCGTCCGCCTGTGCAAAATCCAAAATTTCAGGCACGGGCAGTCGATTCTGCAACCACCGCAATGCCGCATATTCGTGATTTGCATTGCAGTTCGTCGGCTCGATTTTTAATACGGCGTCCTCGAAAATCAAAACAGTGGAGTCCGATTCGCCGACCGTATCGGAGACACACGGCTTTCCTATGATTTTTTCGGCTATACTTTGCGGAAACGGTTTACTGTACATCTTGTTTCAACTCCAATGTACTTTGAATCAGAGCAATTTTTTGTAAAAGGAATCGCATATCCTTGCTTTCTGCTTTTATAGTAGCATATCCTGCCCGATTCGGCAACAGTTTTGATACGGGCGGGATATTTATAGAAATGATTGCAAAAAAAGTTGTTTTGCGGTACACTCTTATCACAGAGGAAAGGAGAGTATGATGTATGGCGATTTATGTGACCTCCGACCTGCACGGTATGCCGCTCTCGAAGCTTCGGCAATTGCTGAAAAAAGTGCATTTTTGCGGCGGCGATTGGCTGTATATCCTGGGGGACGTCATTGACCGCGAAAACGACGGCGGTGTGGAAATATTGCAATGGCTGTTGGTACAGCCGAATGTGCAGCTGCTGCTCGGCAATCACGAGGCGATGCTGCTTTCGTGTGATTTTTTGTTTAAAACCATTACGGAAGAAAGCATTGCCCAACTGTCAAGAGAGCAGATGGACCTTTTGATGACCTATACACAAAACGGCGGAGATGTCACCCTGACGGCACTTCGGGAATTGGCAAAAGAATCCCCGGAAACGGTGGAAGATATTTTAGACTACCTGCGGGAGGCACCGCTTTACGATATCGTCGAAGCGGGTGGTAGAGAGTTCCTGCTGGTGCACGCGGGACTTGAGAATTTTGCGCCCGACAGAAAGCTCTCGAGCTATGAGCCGGACGAATTGCTGTGGACACGCCCGACACTCGATACACAGTATTTTAAAAATGCCGTCACCGTGTTCGGGCACACCCCTACTGCCTATTACGGCAGTGCATACAAGGGCAGGATTCTGCGTACGGAAACCTGGATAGACATAGACACAGGCATCCCCTCCGGCAATCCGCCCGCTTTGCTGCGGCTGGATGATTTAAAGGAATTTTATTTAGAATAAAACAAGCGTAAAAAGGGTCGCCGAATCGGTGACCCTTTGGTTTTTTACAGTTAAGCGGCTTCAAAGAGTGCAGTCGGGTTTGCGGTAGCTGATGCTTGGGAGAAAGGCTCTGCGTAAGAAAGAACGGTTTCAACCATAACGATGATATTCACGCCGTGGGCGTTGCGGAGCACTTTTTTTATACTGGCATACAAAGTGGAACCAACGGCTAAATCAAAAAAGGCAAAGGCTTCAAATTCCGGAAAATCGATGCACTGTAAGCGGATGCCGCGATAATTTTTGGAAACCACTTCAAATTTGTACATTTCAAAGCGTTCAACGCCGAGTGCTTCTAAGTAGGTATCGTTTTTGTAGGACATAAGTAAAACTCCTCTTTCCAATAGATATTTTACACGAGAAATGCGGCGTGTCTGCGCGCCTCTCGGTTGGTATTCATCTTATCATAGCTGTGTAATTTGATGGAGGAGTTTTTTGCAGACTTGTCAATAAAGGGGGAACATGGTAATATTAACATAACTTCTCACAGCGAATCAGTGTTTATGGAACAAAATGCGTAAAGAAAAGGAGTATACAGAGATGGAAAAAAGAGTCGAAATTCATTGCTTAAATTGTGGTTATGCACAGTATATTTTGGAGTCGGCACTTCAAGGAGATACAGTAAAGTGTCCGAAATGTAAAATCAACTTCCCCTTAAAAGGCGTAGCCGCAATGATCGTCAAATGTAATTCGTGGTTGAATAAAAAGCAAAACAAATCTGCGGATTTGGCAACAGACTTATATGTGCATCTAAATGGGTATATGCACACTTTCTTCTCGGATTTCTTCAATGAAAAACGCTTTGCCACAGCCTTTTGGAATTTTATCGAAAAAGAGCAAATTGACGGGACTGAAAATTCGAATCAGATATTCGAAAAAATTTCGGCATTGCAAAAATACGAAGCACCCACATCCAATTTGGCGCAGCAGATTGGTGTAGAGTTATCCGCAGAGGAAAGTGCAAGATTAGAAGAAGAACTGAAGAAGTCCCTTGAAAAACCAATCGTTTCTCGGCAAACCGTTTTCAACTATCTTAATAAAGATAATTTTCAGCCCGGCTATACACAAAAGGGAAGATGTTTTATATTTGCCCTTTGTTTTGCATTGGGCTTGAGTGCAGAACAGACCCGTCTCTTTTTCGAAACTGTGTATTTTGATCGTATAGATTCCTGTTTGCCTGAAGAGGTCTTTTATGTATATTGTTTGCGTAACAGATTGAGCTATTGTGACGCAAAGCGAATGTTCGTTTATTATCAGTATTTGCAGTTCAAACAAACTCCTTCGGCGAAAGACACCAACATTCCTGACGCGCGCGACACCGAATTTTTTGCAGAAGCCCTGCGTAGTGGCACGCCCTTAAAAGAAATTTTCTCTGAATTGCTAGAAAAGCACTATACCTTTGAATTTCAAAATCACCGTATTGTGAAAGTTATCCGAGCAAAAAAGGAGGAAATCCGTAAACAGGCCTGTTTCGAAGGAGGAAAGCGCAACCACGAAAATCATGAGGACTGCCAAACGTCAGGAGAACATCAAAAGGAAAAAGGATTTTATGAAAAATGGAAAGAGCGGAACTTACAGGCCAAGTACAAAAGGCAAGAAACCATAAAGCCGGCAGGAAGACAATTTTTAGATGCTCTACCGAGAGCGGAGTATATAAAATTTTTTGTTGAAACACCTGTTTCGTATGAAGAGATGAGCTTTTATGATATTCGCAATCATTTTATCTTGGTCAAATTTTGGGACCATTTTTTGAAGCCTGAAACAAGATGGAATAACCTTTCGGAAGATGCGGATGTTTACAAGCAAGATGTATTGGCAGGATATTTTGATGAAAGTCAGGAAGAAACTTATTTGGTTCGATTTTTGAAGGATACAGATAGGGCATTGATGCTTTACAATATGAATCCGCTCAATGAAAACAATATATTTGACCGATTTATTATTTGTATCGCTCTTGCGGTTTGGAAGGAAAACAACCCAGATATGCAGCCGAATAAGAGAGCAGGAAATTCTAAAGAGAGCTTTTTACTATGGGAAGCAACCCTGTCGGATCGAAGGACAGTCGTCCGGGTATGCATTGACGAACTACTAACGGACGCAAAAGCATGCGAAAGAATACATGATCTCTACCAGGTTTTGCGTATCGATTTAGACGCTGATTATTAAGTCTGGTTTTCGATTTAACAATTTCTGCTTTTTCCTCTTGCATAAAATGAGTTTTAAAGTATTTCATATGCATATGCCAGTCTTGGTTAAGGTCATCTTATACAAATTACGTATGTTAGAGAATCCCCTTGTAAAATAAATTTTGCTGATGAATCCCCCTCCTCTGCTATAATTTCTTATGGTACATGAATGACATTTTTTACAAACTTTTAAAACGTATGTAAAAATGTGCCTTATCGGTTATCTGTCAGTTGTGTATCATACGAAGTGTGTAAAACCTTTATGGCAAGCTCCTGTCCAAAGATTCCGTAGATGATTGTTTCAGACAGGACTACAATACAACTTGCAATGAAGGTTGCACAAATTTTATCAAAGGAGTGTTCAGCTATGAACAATTCTCAGTCAAAACAAGCCCAAGCAAAATGGCTTGGCGTAATCGCCGCCGTACTGGCACTCATTATTTGCGTCACTGCGATTGCAGTATATGCTGTAAGCCCATCGGAGGAACTGAAAACAGCGCCTGCGGAAGCACGGCAACTGCAATTCGAAACACATCCGACGCTTCCTGCCAATGTTGTACTTCAGTTTGGCGAAGGAAATACGGCATACGTTTCCGGCTCGGTTATTGCTGTATTCGGCGACGGGGCAGACAGCGAAGTGATTTACAGCCACAACGATAACGGTGGGGTTGGCGTAGAGATACATTCATCGCATACGGGCAATACGAATCAAAAGAATACAGAACCCGATGCCGATAATGACACCAGCCGTACGGACCATCTGTTTTATGAAGCTGAGGCTGTTGTGAAAAAGGTTGCGGCGGCTGTGGAAGGTAAGTCCGACTATGATAAGGTCAAATATTTTCACGACTATGTGTGTGCGCACACGGTTTATGACAATGAAAATGTGGACAACGGCATTGTCACGGATGAGGCAAGCTCTGCTTACGGTGCATTGGTCAAGGGCGTAGCGGTTTGCTCCGGCTATGCAAAAGCTTTTGCGCTTCTCTGTGACGCAGCGGATATAGACGTTTACTATGTCACCGGTCCTACGGAAGATGCTTATCACGCTTGGAACACTGTGAAGGTGGACGGCGTATGGTATCAAATCGACTTGACCTGGGATGACCGAGAGGACGGTCTTATCTATGATTACTTCCTTGTAACGGACGAGTATATGGCGCAGAGCCGTGACTGGGATAAAAACAAGATTCCTGCCTGCACCTCTGACAAGTATTTGTGGGCGGTTTATCCGACCGCAAATACGCTTACCGAAATGGAAAGCATTGTTGCAGAAGCGTTTCGCGCAGAAAAAACAACGGTCATTCTGCGTACAACGTTTGAGATAAACATGAACAGTAACCAGGTCGATTTTCTGTATGATTACGATCAGAACGGAAACGGCATCTATGAATACTTCAACCCTGTTCACGTGGGCGGCTATTATTTAGTGACTATTGTATTATAAAAAAGGAGGGATACATATGTCTAATCAGAATACGGATATTTTTCTTCATAAGGGCGACACAGTTCGCGGCGAATTTGTCTATGTAATCGACGGTTTGCTCGGCAGCGGCGCACAGTTAACGGTGTATCGTGCACATTATGTCGGCAGTATGGGTTACACACACCGAACAATTGTAAAGGAGTGCTGTCCCAAAATCCTGTGGCCTTTTATGCAGCGTGCTGCTGACGGAACGCTGACCGTATGCGACTCGGAAAAAGCCCAGACCTTTTTAAAGTCGCAGGACGCATTTCGGGAGGCATGCACCTTTGAATCGACTTTCGAAAAAGAAATGGGGCACGGCGAAGGCTCCCTTTCGACAAACTCTTTTCAGGCAAACGGAACGCTCTATTCTGTGACTCCTTATGTTAAAGGTAAAACTCTTGATAAATGGTTGGATTCAGATTTTCGCAAGATGGATGGTAGCTATGATTTGGAGGCACTTTTCAAAATTTTTTCCTATTTGTCTAAACTCTTTGAGCATCTGTTCCAGAATGGCTTCTTATATTGGGATGTGTCGCCGCAGAATGTTTATATTCCCGAAGTGATGGACTCAAAATATGCAAGAGTACAACTGATCGATTTTGACAGCGTGGATGACGCATCAACGATAGGAAAGCGTCAAGACAAAGGCATACACGGCAATGCAGATTTTGCAGCACCGGAAATCAGAAATTTTGATGCAAATACTATCGGGTACGCATCTATAGTTTTCGGGGTGTCCGCCCTACTGTTTTATAGTTTGTTTGGCCGTAAAATTTATGATGATGAGATATGTGGCGTTCTGACTGAAAAGCCGAAATATTTGGAGGAGCTTGAGTCAAATTCCCTACGGACGCTGAAAAATCAACCGCCGCATGTCGGCGGGCGATTGGCGGCACTGTTTCGTTCTACGCTGATACTGCGCCCCGAGAAAAGAAAAATATACGGATTCGCCGATATGCTTGACGAGCTTGCGTATGATTGCGGAAAAAACGGTCAGTATTTGCTGACGCAGCATATTGCGGACATCGTACCCTACGCAAAGCTGTTCGGTCCCCACAAGCTGGATGACTTGCTTGAACGAAAAAAGACTGTGATGATTACAGGTGCGCCCGGAACAGGGAAAAGAACACTTGCCAAGTATTTTGCCCGTACAAAATGTAATACAACATATTCGGTCGTACAGGTATTGGATGGTTCTAAGGGACTCGATGCGGCAGTTCGGAGCCTCGAGTTCAAACAGCAATTCCCGAAGAATGTATCTGCAAAGGATTATCTTGACCAATTTAAGCTGTGTAAGCATAAATCCCTTCTGATTATTGAAGATTTTGACGATCTTTTTATTCCTGACGGGGAATTGTCTGACGCCTTGAAAAAACGCGCGGAAGAGAATTATGCAATCTTAGAATGCTTGCAAAAGCAACCCGATGTATATGTAATTCTTACACGCAATAAAGACTTATCTAGAGCGGAAGAAAAGCGGCTCGAACATCTTTCTGTCGGACAGATGTATCCGGAAAAGCTTGAGATGGCAGAGGCTTTTGAGTTCTTTAACGGGCGCTTTCCTGATGGTTGGATGGAGCATCTAGAGGATGACCGCATCTTTTTTAGCTTAGAGAAGCTGTTCCAAGAGAACGATTGCAATTTTGCTTTTATTGCTTATGTTGCCGACAAAATTAAGACGTGGTCTCAAACGGAAAGTACGGACATCCTGTACCTTGTGGAGAGACTGTCTAATAGACCCGAGTGGTTAAAGGCCGCCATAGAAAAAGAGCAGTTGCTGAACGATACAGAGTTTGCACAGATTTTGTTATCTGTCTGTCTGCTGAACGTCTGCAGGAAGAATCTGAATTTAGCGGATCTGCAGAAATTCGGAGTTGTGGACGAGTCGAATAATACGTGGCTGTATGAGCGCATCAGGCAATTGCCTTGGATTGAGGTGAGCGATAAAAAGGGAGAACTGACCTTACATCAAGGCTTTTCCACATATATTCTGGCAACTCAAGCTCCAACGATGGAAAATCCCTTGCTTCAAAGCTTCCGTCGAAATGAAAAATATTTAGAATCAGATCCGGCAGTGCTTTCTGCAATGGTCTTGCTGTTTGAACAGTTGGAAAAAACAGGGGCTTTTGAGGATGCCGAAAACGGCAGGACAATTCAAGGGCTTTACTGTCAGCTTTCAAAAGCAATGGATAGTTTAGGGGATTCCCAAATTTCGGAACACATTTTGTTGCACTACTATCTTCTCGAGGCGCGGGTGCAAAAAAAGAAAAAAGAACGCAGGCTTCGCCTTGCAAAAATCTGCGGAAGCGCGGTTGCGGTAGTTCTTGCGGTCACGGTGTTTGTTCTTTATATGGCGTTTGGGCGCATTACAGTGCAGATGCCGCAGGAGCAAAAGGTCAATTACAATTTTGCAGATACGGTTGAACTGTCAAATGTGTCTTTTTTCCGCAGAAAGACGAACATAACCTCCGAGCTTTCCAATGAGAAAATCGCAAAGCTGATCAAGGCGAAAAATTTTGATTTCAATGCTGAAAATATTCTGGTTTCTTATCAAGCGGACGGCTCTTCCTGCACAATCCGATTGACCGACTGTTCGTTTGCGCAGGATGCATCTAAATATAAAATTCAAATCGGGCAAAATCCTTTTGAAATCAAAAGTATGACGATTTCACTCACACCGTTTGCGGCGGAAACAGAGGTATTGTTTTCTATCGAAGGGTTCGATGCCTTTCAGCGGGATACCTACGGCAGAACGCGTCTATCCTTTACGCTGTCGATGTACAGTGCACAGCCGTTTGAAACAGTTCCCGCAGAAGAATTGCCGCAGTTTTTAGAGGTTTCCGGACAACTGCTTTCAGCGGTTACAAAGCATATAAGTATTGTGCCGTCACCAGACAATACGGATATCTGCAAACGTTACAATGTATCCTTTGATGTGCCTTTGCCGTGCGGAAAATACGATTTCAAGGCAAGTGCGGGCGTAGCACACAATATTGCTACAGGGCGCACAACTCCGACTGCGCACCGTGTGTTTGAAATCACAAACCGCATTGTGGATATGTCCGTCCCGTCTTACTCGGTATGCTCACTGCAGGACGGCGTAACGGCACTTTGTGACGGTGACAGCATTGCCTACCGAATTGAGTACAAGCGGGATATTATCGGCAAAGATTGGCCATATCAATATATTGCAGATTCAATGAAATCACAGTTTACAGCAATCGGCTTCACATTTGATAATATTGAGGTCATCGACATCTTGCCGAGTACATCTGTACCATACTTTGAGTCGAATACCGTGTATGCGCAGACTCTGATTTTGCATAATGTGAAGAACATCCCTGAAATCAACGAAAAGGTACTGTGTATTCCGCAGGGCATTGCGGTTTCATCGAACGGAGCTCCGACTTCTTTCAGACAGATTGATGTTGGTAGTAATTACACCTTCGGTGCGCAGAAGAACGATGACATCGCGCCGCGCATTGAAATCAGTAGTGCGCCGAAACGTAACGGTTCTGAATTGGCTTTTGGGTTTCAGGTTGCGGACAATCGCATATTGGGGACAGACGATACGCTCTGCTTTGAGCCAAATCTGATTGAAATAACAGGTATTGCTTATGAAAAAATCGTTTTAGAAAAATCCGCAGCGGATTATCGTGCCGGCAGTCCGTATGCGCGACATTTGACTGTTCGCTTTGAAAACATGCGTCTGACCGGTGACGCGGTAAGTATAATGTTTTTAAGCGGATTTTTCCGAGACGTACAGGGCAACCCTTGCGAGACTTGTTATTTTGAAACGACCGTGATTGAAGATACATCGCAGATGTTGGGCGGTGGGGCGATTTTGATGCAAGTTTCCTCTCCCGATGATTTCCGCGCGGATAATGGAATGCTTCAGTTGCATCTTACATTTCCCGAAAGTGTGATAGATACGGAATTCCCGACGTCCGCAATCGCCCTTGACGGCTTCACTGCCAATCTGACGATCATTCAGCGAAATGTATGCGAATACGATTTGTACTTCGATTCTATACAAGCACAGGCGGATGCTTTTGCGCTGTACGTGCATATAGCAGGTGGTATCGGTATGGATGTAAACGGAAATCTTACAAATTCAGAAACAGTAGAGATATCTTTATAAGTATATTTACTATGTTTGGTCTTCTTGAAATCCTGCAAATAGTAGTATATAATTTGATATATCTTTATAAGTTATACTTACTTCGTTTGGTTTGCAGGCGAATGTCGGGATTTGTAAAAATCTAATGGCTTTCTAAAAAGTCCGAGCAAAATTGTTTGATATACGGTGCTTCTGCCAACGGCGGTGGCTTTTGACCTTTTCACCGCTGTTGGTATGATGCAACGACGGATAGCTTATTAACAATGAAAAACAGAGGTGTCCTTATAATGAAAAATATCCGTATAAGAGCTTTTGATGAATTAGATTTGCTTACAGAAGAAACCGGTTCTCCGCTGTCACTTCACCCCAAAGGTGAGGATGTTCTGCTTTGGAAAGAGAATTCGACTGTTAAGATGTCTGATGAGGAGCTGCTTAAGAATTTAAATGCAATTGATAAGCTTTTGCTCATTCTTGTCGCTAGACAGATTATGGTGAACGCAAGATTAATGTGCAATATGCTAAATCAGTATGGGATAGCAATTGAATATACGTCTACCCATACGTTGCTGAATAAACTGGCAAGCCGAGGTATACTTACGAGCTGTGTACTAGTGAGAAAGGATAATCCGGGGTCATCCTTACAGTTTTATTCTGTAGGGGGGCGTGGAGTCGTGATTTTGCGTAGCTTGAATATAAGCTTTTATAATATGCGTCTGCCATCCTTAAAGACGGCTGAAAAACTGAAGTCTGTAATGAGTACAGCACAAGCAGCCAATGCACTTGCAGAAGATGCACAGCACATAAAAAGCGGCTTTGTGTTGATACTTAAAAAGAATGATTCTGTTTGGAACAATGTCCGTGCTTATACCGCCTCGCGCGGAGATACGACATATTTTATTGAGTCGGTTCGTCGCGGTAAGGACAGTGCAGGGAATTTAAACGAAAAATTACAGCGCATAGATAAGGCTTTAAATCCGGAATATCAAGCTTTTCGCGAAAATTATGATATTTTCGGAATACAACAAAAGCAAAAATTGGTTATTGTTTGTGAGGATGCCGAACATATACGCGAGATTCGGAAAACAATTGAAATGTCTGAAGCACTCGCTGATATTGCCTACTTTACCTATGACGCAAGTACCTATTCGTCAGAGGTTGCTTTATATAAATACGAAAAGCTGATCAAGCAATCGACCAACGACAGAAATACGGCGGCATATCAACTTTTACTGTCAGAGATGAACAGAGAGCATAAAAGCCCGTGTGCGGTTATGCGCAGTTTTATTCTAGATTGGGCGCACGGCTTTGCTGCGGATGAACGCTTTTTGGAATCAGCTCAATGCTTATATCTTTCAGAGGTTGTAAGTGCTCTTGAAGAAGGAAGGGTGGATCTTGGTGGAAAATCATAAGGAATCTGAAAAAAATACAGGCGGTTTCGGGAAAAAAAGACCGAAAGTACTGCGGAGATTTATGAACGGATATGATGAATTTAAATGGTATATATCCCAAAAACGCGAAAACAAGATACCGAACGAAGCGGAACCAGAGAAAAAAGAAGCATCTGTTCCAAAGGTATCTAATGTGACTAATGCTACGGAGACAAAAAGAACGCAATCGGAAAAAACATATAATAACAGAATACGGCTTACTTTTCGTCAGGCTGCAGAAGATTTCAACACAACAGAGGCGCATATTCGTGAAGTGCTTTCCGTGGGCTTCAAGCCATTGCCGCAATATATCGGCGAGCAAGAACAGGATTTCCTTTTGAATGTGCTGACGAGCCAAAATTCTGTAAAAGAATTTCCGCATCAAAAGCAGGAACCCAAAACGCAATCGTCCGCAAAGGCAAAGACGGAGAAAGACACTTCGGAAACACCTGTTGCCACAGATGCCAATGCGCAAAGCAAGACAGATTACAGACCCGATTATAGGAAAGGAAAAACAGATATGGACATTTCCGATGTGAAAACGAAAGCCTCTGAACGGAGAGAAGAAAATATCGAAGTCATTGAGAAGAATGCTGATTTATTTATGCAATTGTTAAATAACGGCAATGTGATTTTATTGGATGCATCATTTCTTTTGAATCAACGCCTCAATGTGGATTTGTATAAAAAACTGATGACCTTTGAGGAAACAAGCGGGAAAATTTTACTGTTGCCTGGGAGCGTTCACGAATTGGAAAAGCAACTGACTTCTCCGTATGCGTACCTCCGTTTTCATGCGGTGCAAGCGTTGAAATTTTTCGAATCGTGTACGCAATTGGTATGTTCTTTAAATAATAAATATGTGGATGTCTTCGGCGATATGGATATTTTGCTTACCTTGTTGCTTTACCGCTCAAAATACAGTTTCGCAGTCTTTACAAATGATACGGCACTTGCGAAGGACGTTTTGCTGATGAATCAATTAAATTCATATAACGGTTGGCCTGCACAGGTGTATAAATTGAACACAAAGGGTATGATTCAGGTATTCAGAATCAAACAGGATGACCGTATTCCGGGCGTAACGCCGACAAAGGAGAAAACCCCCAGGCCTGCAGTAAAGCTGTTGCCCGATTGCTTGCCGAGCAGATGGGGGCAAGATACAGCATCACACGCATCTGCGCCGCAAGCACACGCAACGCAAATGGCTGAAGCAAAACCTGCAGAACCGCATCGGACAAAGCTCTGTGCGTCAAAGATGCCGCGCAAAACGGAAACAGATTCGCGGAGTACATATCCGTTCGTAGAAGCCCCAACAAACCCGAGTACGATGAAACCGAATCTCTCTAAGAAGCAGAATCCGGTGACAGACCCGCAAAGAGAGGAGAAAATAGAGAAAAATCTTACCATAGCCGATACGCTTTTGCAAGACTTTTTGAACGGGAACTGAAAAAGATAAGCACAAAGCCGTCACCGAGTCATTCGGCGGCGGCTTTGTGTTATTTAGTCTTTTGCACATCGGTGCAGTTATGATTTCCTTTCCACCAGTGTTTGACCGCAAATCGGGCACAGCGATTTGTCGTCTCGGAAAAGCAGTTGACAGGCGGGGCATTGCTTGACAACCCTTGTCGCGGAGGGCTTCGGCAGGCGGTCTTTTTCCGCTTCCTCGTCGGAAACAACATCTATATGGGTAATGACAAACACAATATGGCGTATACCCTGTTCGGCAATCATCGTCAATACCAAGCTCCGCTCGGTCATACTCAAGGGTGCGGCGGCGGAAACAACCATTACGGCGGCGTCAATTTCCCCAAGCACGCTGAGCGTGACTGCGGTCATTGCCTCGTCGTCGTTCATTCCCGGCGTGTCAATGATTTCAATATGATTTTTACAAAATACCGACGGGTAACTGACCTGAATTTCCTGTATGGATTTTGCGGTCTGCGCTTTTGCTTCGTCATATTTCGTTGCGAAGTCAATCAGCTGCTCCACCGTTCGCTCTTCGGTATGACCGTCTTTATACCGAACAGAAATTTTTTTGCTTTCGCCGTAGGTAACCCGCGTAATGACCGCCGTCATCGGCAGAATGTCTGTCGGCAAAACATCCGTGCCTAAAAGTGCGTTGACTAAGCTGGATTTTCCGCGCTTGAACTCTCCGATTACGGCAACACGGTATAACTGCGAGGCAATTCGGTCGGCGGTTTCCCGTACCTTACCTGCAAACGGCTGTCCGTTCGGATAAAGCGACGCAATGCTGCTGATTTTACAGAGCTGTTCATAAATTCGATAGTCGTTTTGTATGGAAACCACCCCTTTTCGTTGCGAAAATGAAAAGAAAAATTCTATATAAGCTTTCAATATTTTTGTTTCTTGCATAATCGGTGATATATCATCATCATACGAAATTTTTATGATGAGGAAACAGAATGGGCATTTATGAATTTGTTGTAAACCGTATTTATCAGTTGTGCAAGGAAAGAGATATAACACCGAATGCGTTAAGCTATTCAGCGGGCGTTTCGCAATCGACTATAAAGAGCATTTTAAACGGAGAAAGTAAAAATCCCGGCATTGTAACCATTAAAAAAATTTGCGATGGGTTGGATATTACGGTCATCCAACTTTTCGATGTCCCGGAATATGCACAGCTGGAGCAGGAGCTGAAGTAGATATTTCTAAAACGAACCACACTTCGATGCGGCATTCGACCGCAAAAGCTTTTTCGCTTCGGCATAAAATTCGGATGTGCAGAGATGTTGCGGAGCTTCCGTTTTTTCTGCCTGTGCATCAGTCCGTGCGGAACAGAATCAGTATGTATAAAACTGTCGGTTTCAAACATATCCCGAAAAAGCATATCCGTGATTTTTTCGGGATATCTGTTGCTTTCGATCTCACGTCTGTGTAGCCGTTTGCGTGTGTAAACGACGGTTTATCCATCTTTTTCTCTCGCTGTTTTATTGGAAATAACAGTTTGAGAGGGCAGCCTATGCGAAAAAAGAAAAGTGCATAAAATAAACAGGAGCGACAATCTTCTGCCGAAAAATGTCGCTCCTGTTTTTATAAAGAGGTTATGAAAAAGATGACTTTTATGGTCGGGAGCAAGCATAAAATAACGCTGAACTCAAAATGAATTGAGTTCAGCGTTACGTTGGAGCTACTGGGCGGACTCGAACCGCCGACCTGCTGATTACGAATCAGCTGCTCTACCAACTGAGCCACAGTAGCGTATTTAGTTTTATGATTGGTTTTTGCTCTGCCACGGTTTTGAAAAGGTGCTTACCTTTAGAAAAAGTCTGACTCAAAAAGTTTGCGGGGGTTTTGGAAAAATTATTCTTAACTACATCCAAAGAACTACATCCAAAGACCTGCTGATTACGAATCAGCTGCTCTTCCCTCAGAAATATAGTCGTTCTGCGAACTTGCGTTCGCATTACTCCTTATTTCTTCACCTCATTTTGCTCGTGCGTTTCGTCCACCGGACGGCACTCGCAACTTCGCCCAACTGAGCCACAGTAGCATATGCATTTTTATTGCGGGGGCACGCCGCCGCGCTGTTCACGCACTTTGTTTTACAGCCTTTATATTATATATGAGATGCTAAAGAAAAGCAAGAGAATTTTTTTGATTTCGCAAAGTTTTTTTGCGCAGTTTTTTTGCGAATTTTTTGTGGACTTTTTTGCGTGTATCTTACAAGGGAATTTTGCAGGCGAATCTTAGGTGAATCTTACACGCGAAAGCGGTTGTTTTGCATTTTTTGTCGCAGGCTTATTCTTGACAACTGCCCTTGTTTTTTGCTATGATATATATTTGTAAAGATAGAACTTATTTCCTTCAGCGATAGACTGAAATCCGATGAGGATAAATCATTTGATATTCGGAGGGCTTGATTATGGTTCAGGATACACTTTGTATGGGCTGTATGAAAGAAATCGGCGATGCGGCGGTTTGTCCGCACTGCGGTTTTTCAAAGGATACGCCGCAGATTGCACCGTATTTGCCGCTGCAAACCATGGTCGCAGAGCGGTATTTGGTCGGCAAGGTTGTGTCGGCGGGCGGAGACGGTGCGACGTATATGGGCTGGGACTGCACGCGTAAAATCGCCGTGCAGATTCGTGAATTTTTGCCGGAGCAGTTGGTTTCCCGTGCGGCGGGATCAACCGAAGTACAGGTAAAGCGCGGCGGAGAGCTGTTGTTCCACGATGGGCTGTCGGCGTTTTTGGATTTGTGGCGAAAGCTTGCGCGTGTGCGCTCGCTGACGGCAATTATTCCTGTGCTGGATATTTTCGAAGCCAATGAAACAGGGTATGCGGTTTCGGAATTTGTGGAAACCATTACGCTGCGTGAATTTTTGCTGAAGAGCCGCACCGGTTACCTGACCTTTGAGCAGACCAAAGCACTGTTGATGCCCGTGGTGTCTACGGTGTCAAAGCTCCACGAAATGGGCATCGTGCACTGCGGTATTTCCCCCAATTCCCTGTGCCTGGGGCGCGACGGAAAAATCCGTTTGACAGATTTTATGATTCCCGACGCGCGTGTGATGAACAGCGGCTTTTCCGCCGAACCTGTTTCAGGGTATGCGGCGATTGAGCAGTACAGCCGTTCGGGGAGTATCGGTCCGTGGACAGATGTTTACGCATTCGGCGCGGTGACCTATCGTATGCTCATAGGCAGTATGCCGCAGGAAGCTCCCGAGCGCGTGGCGAATGATAAGCTGATGATTCCTGCAAAATTCGCGGAGAGCCTGCCCGCTTATGCGGTGAGCGCGATGCGGAATGCCTTGGCAATTACGCCGGATGACCGCACGGAATCCATTGACGACTACCGTGAAGAGCTTTCCGGCTCACCAAAGGTGATGGTCGCCCAAAAGAGCGCGGCAGATGCGGCAATCAAAGCCAAAACGACCGAAGAAGAGGAAGCAGAACGCCGCCGTAAAGAAAAAATGCGCAAAGAAATTCTGCGCAAGCAAGAGCAAACACGCATATTACTGATTACATTCGGCATTGTGATTTTAATCGGCGCTTTGCTGATTGGCGGATATCTGTTCTTCACGCGTGATACGTCGGATACATCCGACACGAGCGCGCCTGTGGAGCAGGAGCTTGTGGATGTACCGAATTTCGCGGGGCAAAGCTATACGCGCATCAAAAGCGACACGGTGCTCAATGAGCGCTTCCATTTTGTCGTTGAATATGCGTTCGACAGCAATGTCGAAGCGGATTATATCATTTCGCAGGGTACTGCGGAAGGTCAGCGTGTGCCGATGGGGTCGGATTTGAAAATCGTGGTCAGCAAGGGCACGGAAATCATCACACTGCCCGATGTAACGGGTATGCAGTATGACGCCGCCGTGCAGACGCTCATTGCCGCAGGATTTACCTGTACCAAGGTGGAAAAGGAAAACGACGGCACGCATACGGCGGGCATCGTAATTGCCACCACCCCCGAGCACGGCAAGGATTACGAAAAGGGCAAAGAGATTTTCGTGCAGGTTTGGGGCGAAGTCCCGACCACGCAAGGTAATGGTGCGAATGGCTTTTTAGGCGGTTTATTCGGCTAAGGCGAAGCGCACGAACACAATATGCCGTTTGAAGCTATAGCGGGTTCAACCTCTTAAAGCATAATAGATACGCCCCGACGAGCAGACAGAACTCTGTTCGTCGGGGGCTTTTTTATGATTGCTGTGCAGAGAGGTGAATTAGTACCATCCCGTAGGGGCGGATGTTCTCGCCTGCCGGCTCGGTCGGTGCTTCTAAGCTTCGCTTAGAGGTGTCCACCGGACACCCGCACCCTCATCCGCCCGCGCACAGTCGGATTTTTCGCAACCCAACGGCGAATCGCAACCCCGTAGGGGCGAACTGTGTTCGCCCGCGGGTCGCTGAGGTCAGCGATCCCCTACGTCCGTAGGGGCGATTCACGAATCGCCCGCAAAATCTGTACAAACAAAAGCGGCGCGAGCAAGCTCGCGCCCTACGGTATCCGATTTATTTCGTGCGGATAAAAATTACGAAAAAATTACAGAAAAAAGAAGAAAAATACAATCCGTAAACAGAAGTATTAAGACTCTCGGAAATCTATTGCCGCCTGAAAATCAGGGATTTATACTGTAGATACGGTAAGAATATACAGTATAAAGGAGAGTTCATATGGCATCAGAATATACGGTGCAGAGTTTGCCGAAGCGGCAGGAAAACGCTGACGGCATCACGTACCAAAATATGTTTTGGCTGTTTATGCTCGGCAATGTGGCGGGCGTTCTGTTGGAGGGCGTGTGGTGTTTTGCGCGGTTTCACCGTTGGGAGTCGCACGTGGTTACGGTGTGGGGCCCGTTTTGCTTGATTTACGGTGTGGGCGTTGTGATTTTGTATATTGCCGCTGCAAAGCTCAAACGGTATAATGTTGCAGTGCGCTTTTTGGCGGTGGCGCTGATTTTGGATGCGGTAGAATACTTCTGCGGCTGGCTGATTGACGCAGGCTTGGGTATGAAAGCGTGGGATTACAGCAATGAATTTTTAAATGTCAAAGGCAGAATTTGCTTTTGGATGACTTTGCTTTGGGGCGCGGCGGGCTTGCTGTTTGCGCGGTTTTGTATGCCTGCGTGTCAGAAGCTGTTCCGAAAACTGCGCGGACACGGTTGGAGAATCGCCTGCACCGTGCTTTCGGCTTTTATGATTGTGAATCTTGCCGTAACTGCGACAGCGATGGTGCGCTGGTCGGCACGGCACGAAAATATTGCGCCGTCCACATATGTCGGACAGCTTGCAGACCGTCATTTTAACGATGAATTTATGCAGACCCGCTTTATGGAATGGTCTTTTATTGAACCTTATGGACAAAACGCATAATACAAGTTGATTTTCCAAAACGGGTTTGGTGTCTTTGCCTATATTCGAACCTTGTTTTTCTACAGTTCCGTGCATTGCTTTGCACGGAACTTTTTTCTATAATATAAAATAGAGTAATTTACGGGAAGGGAGTGGCGCAGATGTTTTCTTTTTATCAGATTACCGATTTGCATTATTATGCGGCGGATGTTTTGAAGCCGCAGGGCGATGCGTGGGAATACCGTGCAAAGTACGACCAAAAATGCGTGGCGGAAAGCGGCGCGATTTTAGACGCGACGATTGACAAGCTGCTTGCGGACAGGGAAACCGAGGTTGTACTTATCAGCGGTGATTTGGTCAGCGACGGCGAAAAGGAAGGGCATCACGCTCTGATTCCGAAGCTGCGGCGTCTGACCGCGGGCGGCAAGCGCGTGTATGTTACCACTGCGACACACGATGTTGCGCCGTACCCGCCGTATCCGAAAACCTATTTTGCCGATAGGGGCGAGGTGCAGTCCGAGGGACTCGAGAAGCCGAAGCTTTTAGAATTGTATTGGGAGTTCGGACCTGCTGACGCGCTTTCCGTACATCGTGAAAGCTTTTCCTATGTCACGAAAATCGCGCCGAATATCCGCCTGTTTGCGCTCAATGATGACGGCGTCGGCTGGGAACGCGGCTTTCACGGCTATTTGGAATCGGAATTGCAGTGGCTGAGGGAGCAGCTGGAGGAAGGCAAAAAAAGCGGCGACATCCTGCTCGCGATGGGACATCATCCGCTTCTCAAGCCGAGTCCTGTTTACAGCCCCGCCGACGAAATCCTCGGCGACAACGAAAAAATCGCGGCTCTGCTCGCAGATGCGGGTGTGCACTTTATGTTTACGGGGCACACGCATATGCAGAATATCAGCTATTTTGATTCTCCGCGCGGCAACCGTATTTTTGACATCAATACCGCAAGCTTAATCGGCTACCCGAGTCCGGTTCGGAAAATGACCCTGACCGAGGAAACCCTCACCGTCGAAACACAGCACATTGACAAGCTCGATTGGGATCTCGGCGGCAAGAGCTATTTAGAATACAGCAAAGACCATTTCGAATTTATGCTGCGGGACATATTTGACGCCGCCGCACACGATATCCGTCATTTCTGCGAAATCAGCCAGGGGTTCAGTCTCTCCAAAGAAAAAGCGTGGAAGCTGCGCGTGCCGATTTCGGCGGCGGGGAAGCTGATGGATAAGCTGACCTTCAGGAAAGCCGCGCGAATCTTTTGTTGCTCGAAAAAGATACATCCCGCTGTGCGTGACCGGCGGCTTTGCGATTTCGTCATTGATGTGGTGCGCAATATTTACGCGGGTGATGAGCCGTATGCACCCGACACCCCCGAATACATCTCCTTTACGGCACTGGCAAAACCCCTGATGCCGATTTTGCGGCGTGCCTTGAAAACACCCGATCCGCAAGCCTTTTTAGACGGCATTTTATATAACAGCGGTTACCCCGACAACGACGCGGTCTTGCCCGTGCCGAAAACGGTAAAATAGAAAGAGGGAATTTGTATGGAAACTTATACACCGAAAAAGGAATGGATGGCGTATTGCATCGGCGCGCTCGGGCAGGGTATGGTGTATGCCGTGATGAGCTCGTACATATCGGACTTCTATATGAATGTCTTAAAATTGACGCCGCTGTTCGTCCTGCTCTTAATGCTTTTGGCGCGCGTGTGGGACGCAGTCAACGACCCGATTATGGGATATATTATGGACAGGTCGCATCCGAAGCGCGGCAAAATGCGTCCGTATCTTCTGTACACGCCGATCCCGATTGCGATTTTGACCGTTTTGCTGTTCTATGCACCGAATCTTTCGGGGACAAAGCTAATGGTCTATGCGGCAATTACTTATGTGCTGTGGGGGATGATTTACACCGCCTCCGACGTGCCGTTTTGGAGTCTGCCGAACGCCATGACGCCGAATCCCGACGAGCGCGGAAGCATCATCAGCAAAGGACGCACCGCGAACGGCGTCGGTTCTGCCGTGCCGATGGCATTCTTTATGATTTTGGGCTTCGTATTGCCGAAATTCAATCTGAGCGGCACGGAGCTTGAAAAGACAAAATATATGGTCATCGCGATGTTCTGCGCGATTGTCGGCAATATTTTGTTCTCCAGCGTGTATTTCAAATCCAAGGAGCGCGTGCGCATCCCCGACCCGCCCAAGCGCAAAAAAGGCGAAAAGACCGCACTCGGGCAGATTTTCAGCTGTAAGCCGCTGATGCTGACCGCCGCGATGGGCATTCTTTCCTCCGCACGGTATATGTATCAGGCGGGCGCGGTGCACGTGGCGCGTTACAGCTTTTACATCGGCAAGGATTTGACGGGGCTTACGGAAATTGAAAAGGAAGCCGCTCTGCAAAGCAACATCTCTTTGGTTTCCACGGTATTTCAAATCGCAAGCGCACTCGGTATGTTTGGCGCGATGCTGTTAATGCCCGTGCTGTTCAAAAAGTTTAACTACAAGCAAATTATCATTTCTACGTCTCTAATGGGCGCGGTTTCGAGTATGATTGTTTGGTTCTTGGGCTACGAGCGTTTTTGGCTGTGTGTGCCGTTTTTTGTGATTTCCTGTATCCCGCTCGGTGCAATCAATGTTTGCGCATTCGCGATGATTGGGGACTGCCTCGACTATATGGAATGGAAAACGGGCGCACGTCTTACGGGGCTCGGTTCGGCGATTCAAAGCTTTGTTACGAAGCTCGGCAATGCTATCAGCACAAGCTTTATTATTGTAATGTATATGATTGTCAATCTCGATGTGGCGAGCATCAGCGCCAAGGTCACGGCGAATCCGCTCGAGATGGACGTGGGCGTGCGCACAGGTATGTTCAGCCTGATTTCGATTATTCCCGCCGTATCTCTGCTCCTTTGCACCGTACCGCTGTTCTTCTATGACTTGGTCGGTGAAAAGAAAGAGAAGATTACGCGTGAGCTTGCCGAACAGCGCAAAGCCCGCGGCGTCGTGATTGAAGCAGATTAAGGATTTTTGCAATTCCGTAGGGGGAGAACTTTATTCGCCCGAAGCGGACAGCCGCAAGGGCTGTCCCTACGGTGTGCAAAACAACGTATAGCCTAATGATAATGAACTGATTGTGTAGGGGCGGGTTTCCACGCCCGCCCGAGCAAGGTTGGATTTTGCACCAACGAAATGTGGTGCACCAATCGTAGGGGCGGGTTTCCATGCCTGCCCGAGCAAGGTTGGATTTTACGGAAACTTGTAGGGGTCGCCGACTCGGCGACCCGCGGACGGACGGGACGTCCGTCCCTACGCGCAAATCCAATTTACATCGTGCAAAATTTCGCGGAACGCGTCATCGGTCGTTCCCTACGCCTGTAGGGGCGATTCACGAATCGCCCGCAAAACCCGCACAAACCCAATGGCGGGCGTGGAAGCCCGCGCCCTACGCTCTGCATAGCAGATTTGCGAAATTCGAAAAAGGACAGCCACGAGGGCTGTCCTTACAGTATGCTGTACGATGCCGCACAATGCGACAGTTTTTAACATTGTAAATTTGCGTGTTGATTTTTAAGGGTAGCTATGGTAAAATTACACTACCAATATATTTAGGGGGATTTTTACTATGTTCTGTAAAAACTGTGGGCAGGCGATGGATGACAATCTGTTGGTATGCCCGAACTGTAACACACCTGTAGAAAGAGATGCATCTGCGCAGCCTACACAGCCTGTACCGCCCGTACAGCAGCCGTATGCCGCTCAGCCGCCTTACGGCGCACCGCAGCAACCGTACGGTCAGCCGTATGCACCGGGGTACAATAATATGATGCCGCCTCCGCCGAAGCCGTCCATTGCTTGGCTGATTGTCAACATCGTTGTGATGGTGTGCACCGGTTTTACAGGCATTATTTCTATCATCGGTACGATTTTCGGCGCATTGGCACAGTCGGCATACAATAAGGGAAATTATGCCGATGCAGAAAGCAAAAACAAGACCTGCAAAATCTTGGGTATTCTCAGCATTATCGGCTTTGCCGCGTTGGTTATTTTTATGATTTTTGCGGTCATAGTCGGCGGTGCCGCAGCTTTTGCTGATTTAGACTATTATATGTAATCGGTTTTTAGGGGGCGGATTTTATGTATTGCGCAAACTGCGGGCAACAGATTTTCCCGAATTCAACAGGTACTTGCCCGAATTGCGGCGCACCGATAGGCCAAAACGCACCTACGGACGCCGTGCCGCCGCAGTACGCACCACCGCCGTATGTGCCGCCGATGCCCTACCCGGTGCCGCCGACGGTTTCTTACGAGGATGCAGATGTGATTTTAAAAATCGTCTGCTTCTTTGTCCCGTTGGTCGGAATCATTCTCTATTTTGTCGACCGCGACACAAAACCCGTGTCGGCAAAGCAGTGTTTAAATATGTCTTTGATTGGATTGGGCGTTAGCGTAGGCATCTCGATACTTGCGGTCGTCGTTTGGTTTGTATTTGTATTCGGGATGGTGGCGACATTCTCCTGAGGGCAATTTGTAAGGCGTATACCGCGCAAAACGACATACTCTGAATTGAAAACGGACGGATGCTGTTGTATCCGCCCGTTTTTTTCTGCCCGCGCTTCTAAAATATTCGGTAATATTCATAAAAAATTTAAAAAGTATCTTTATTTTTTAAACAAAATATGGTAATATATAAGTGCAAACAGCAGAGATGCTTTTGCAGATTCAACACGTGAGGAGATGTATGTATGAACATTACCATCGTTGGCAGAAAATGCACACCTAGAGAATCTTTTAAAGTGCACGCAGAGAAAAAGCTGCAAAAGGTCGAAAAGTTCTTCGGCGAGGACGCGGCGGCAAAAATTACCGCCACGGTGGAGAAAAACATCAAAATTGTGGAAATCACGCTCCAAAAGGGCGGATTCCTGTTCCGCGCGCAGGAGCGTTCGCAGGATTTAGAGGATGCGCTGGATGCTTGCGTGGATTCGCTGATTCGGCAGATTCGCAAAAACAAAACCAAATTGGAACGCAGACTGCGTGAAGTTTCGTTTGACGAGGTGTTTAACACGCCCGCCGAAGCGGAAGAACAGGATTTTGACGTTGTGCGCACCAAATCCGTTGCGCTGAAGCCGCAGACCACAGAGGAAGCGATTTTGCAAATGAATATGTTGGGGCATACGTTTTATATGTTCCGCAATGCAGAATCCGAAGAAATCAATGTGGTCTATAAACGCAAGGACGGCGGCTACTCCGTCTTAGAGCCGGAGAATGAAGGCTGACGCGGCAGTGCTTCCGTAAAATCTCGATAAAAACCCAATAAAATAACTGCCCGCCCTGTGCATTTCTGTATAGGGCGGGTTTTTGTACAAAACGGGCGCGATTGGTAGGGGCGATTGCGCGTAGCCCGAACAAGTTTGGATTTTGCAAAAGCCCAACGGTGATGCACATCGCGTAGGGGTCGGCGTCCACGACGACCCGAGCACGTCGGATTTTGCACAACTCTAACGGTGAAACGCAACCCGTAGGGGCGATTGCGCGTAGCCCATCAAAATCTGCTGTGACTTTTCGGAACGACACAGAGGTCGTTCCCTACGCTCTAAATAGCAGATTTCGAAACTCGAAAACGGACGGCCGCGAGGGCTGTCCCTACGGTATGCAAATCAAATTCGCTTCGTGCGATTTGAGATTTTTCGTTACTTTTTTGCCGTATCTTCTGTCGGTTTCGTTTCCTGCAAGGTATCCTCTTCTACGATATACCGCGGGCGGGATTTGGTTTCGGCGTACATTTTGCCGATGTATTCGCCGATGACGCCGAGGCAGAAAATTTGGATGCCGCCAAGTAAAAATATCACACACAAAAGGCTCGTCCAGCCCTGCACGGTGTAGCCGACCAATTTGATAATCACTGTCACGATCACCGCCAAAAGACTGACAATAGACATAAAAAAACCGAGCCCTGTAATCATTTTCAGCGGACGCACCGAAAGACTGGTAATGCCGTTGAACGCGAGAGAAAGCATTTTTGAAAGCGGATAATGGCTTTCACCCGCCACACGTTCCTTGCGGTCATAATAGACGCTGGAGCTTTTAAAGCCGACGAGCGGAATCAGCCCGCGCAAAAACAGATTGACCTCGTGAAATTCGGAAAGCCCCTCTAATGCGCGGCGGCTCATCAAACGGTAATCCGCGTGATTGAACACGACCTCCGCGCCCAAAAACCGTAAAAGACGGTAAAAGCCTTTGGCGGTGTTTCGCTTGAATTTGGTATCGGTATCGCGCGCCGCGCGCACACCGTATACGATTTCCGCGCCGCTTTTGTATTCGTGCAGCATACGGCTGACGGCGTCAATGTCATCCTGCCCGTCGCAGTCGATGGATACGGTGACGTCCGCATACTGCTTTGCAGTCATCAGCCCTGCAAGCAGTGCATTCTGATGTCCGCGGTTGCGGCTGAGCTTCAGCCCTTCAAAGTGGGCATCCTGCCGATGCAAATTCGAAATAATTTCCCATGTTTTGTCGCGGCTGCCGTCATCCACAAACAAGATGCGGCTTTCTTCGGCGATCTCTCCTGACGCAATCAGGGCTGTCAATTTATCTAAAAACAGTGCATTGGTGATTGGCAAAACCACCTCTTCATTGTAACAGGGAATTACGAAATATAAAATCGGACAGCTTGGCATTTTCATCCCTCATTTTTAAAATCTCTTTCTATTATAATACGTTTTCGGCAGAAGTCTGTCAAGCACTTTACTTTTTTCGAAAAATCGCGTACAATAGTGCCGATAAAAGGAAGTGTAACAGTATGCAAATCAATATTGTATTGGTTGAACCCGAAATTCCGCAGAATACGGGGAATATTGCCCGAACCTGCGCCGCGACAGGCGCACGTCTGCATTTGGTCGGCCCGATGGGATTTAAGGTCGATGACCGCAAGCTCAAGCGTGCAGGCTTAGATTATTGGCATTTGTTGGATATTACGTATTATGATTCTTTGGCGGAATTTCTTGAAAAAACGCCGCAGGAAGACAATTTTTTCTTTTTTACCACTAAAGGTAAGCATATCCATTCGGATTTGAAATATCCCGAGAAGGTGTATCTGTTTTTCGGCAAAGAAACCAAAGGACTGCCTGAATGGCTGCTGCACGAGAATCCCGAATTTTGTGCGCGCCTGCCGATGCTCAACGACGCACGCGCCCGCAGTCTGAATTTGTCCAACACCGTTGCCGTCGCCGTGTATGAGGTCCTGCGCCAGCAGGGCTACCCGTCGCTTTTGTGCGAAGGACATCTGCGCGAGTTTGACGATTGAGCGCACAGCTTTGTATTTGCAATACGGAAAAATGAAATCCGCATACCGACCGTTCGGTGTGCGGATGTTTTGCTGTGGTTATCATTGTGCACAAGCACGACGGTAATGCACACCGTGTAGGGGCGCTTCACGAAACGCCCGAGCAACCTTGCAAATTTGCGCAAATCCAACGGTAGTGCACAAACCTCGTAGGGGCGGCGACCTCGGCGCCCCCTACGAGGTTGGATTTGGCAAAAACCAACGGCGAAACGCAATCCGTATGGGCGAACTGTGTTCGCCCGAAAGCGGACAACCGCAAGGGTTGTCCCTACGATATGCAAAACAACGTTCAACTTTGTAGGGGCGATTCACGAATCGCCCGCGCACGGTCAAATTTCGCACAAGCCTAACGGCGGTGCACAACCCGTAGGGGCGTGCATTGCGCGCCCGTGGGACGTCGAGGACGCCGACCCCTACACTTTCAAATCCAATTTATGCAATGCAGAATCCGCGGAACGACACAGAGGTCGTTCCCTACTTGTAGGGGCGCTTCACGAAGCGCCCGCAAAACTGCACAAACCCAACGGCGGGCGTGGAAGCCCGCCACTACGCGTGTGCCCAATTTATATAGCTTTGTATGCGCTACCCGCACAAAATATTTTCAAAATCCGCTTGACAAATCTGTTCTTACTGTATATACTGTATACATACAGTAAACGGGAGGCGCAGAATGCATATATTTATTGATAACAAAAGCGGCGTGCCGATTTATGATCAGATTTATACGCAAATCAAAAATCATATTATCAGCGGTGAATTGCAGGCGGACGCACCGCTTCCGTCGATACGCAGTCTTGCAAAAGATCTGCGCATCAGTGCAATTACCACTAAGCGTGCATATGATGAACTCGAAAAGGAAGGATTCATATATACCGTGGCGGCGAAAGGCTGTTTTGTAGCACCGAAAAATGTGGAGTGGCTGCGGGAGGAAAACTTGAAAAAAATGGAGGCACATATGCAGGAAATCGTGCGGCTCGCCGCTTCGTGCGGGCTTTCACGGCAGGAAATTGCGGATATGTTGTCTGTTTATACGGAGGAATTGTAATGGATGCTTTGGAAATCAAAAATTTGTCGAAGCGACAGGGGACTTTTCATCTGGATTCGGTGAATCTTCGGCTGCCCGGCGGCTGTATTATGGGATTAATCGGCGAAAACGGTGCGGGCAAGACGACACTGCTGCGCCTGATTTTACAAATGCGCAGGAAAGACTGCGGCACGGTCACCGTGTTCGGGCAGGATACAGACACAGCACTGTGCAGTATGAAAGAGGATATCGGCGTGGTTTTAGATGAAGTCGGCTTCCCCGAATGCCTGACAGCCGTGCAGGTCGGTAAAATTCTCAAAAATACCTATCATAATTGGGATGACGGTGTGTTTCAGTCGCTTTTACAAAGACTGTCCGTGCCCGCAGACAAGCCGTTCAAGGC
Organism: Bacillota bacterium; assembly: GCA_021769885.1. Lineage (GTDB taxonomy): Bacteria > Bacillota > Clostridia > Oscillospirales > Acutalibacteraceae > Fimenecus. The sequence continues at coordinate 29,348 of JAETSA010000015.1, forward strand.
GTTTTCCCGCGGGATGAAAATGAAGCTCGGCATCGCCGTGGCACTGTCCCATCATCCGAAGCTTTTGCTCCTGGACGAGGCGACCAACGGTTTAGACCCCGTCGTGCGGGAAGAGATTTTGGATATTCTGCGGGAGTTTACCATGTCGGAAGCACACGCCGTGCTGATTTCTTCGCACATCGTCAGCGACTTAGAGAAGATTTGCGATTATGTTGCCTTTTTGCATCAGGGCGAGCTGCTTTTGTGCGAAGAAAAGGATCGCTTACAGGAAATTTACGGTATGCTGCAATGTGATGCCGAACAGCTTCGGGAAATCGACAGCGATGCCGTTCTCGGCAAGCGCATCTCGCCCTACGGTGTGCAGGCGGTTGTGCGCAGAGATGCCGTACCGGCAAGCCTGACGCTCGGTGCTGTGAATTTGGAAGAATTGTTTTTGTTTATGATTCGAGGAGAAAACGTATGAAAGGATTATTTTTAACGGATATTTATATGGCAATGAAATATTGCCGTTCCTATTTGCTGATTATGCTGGTGTTTATCGCCGTTTCGTTTTTCGGAAACGACAATACGTTTTTGATTATCTATCCTATCGTTTTGGCAGGAATGATGCCGGTGACTTTGGTGAGCTACAGCGAACGCTGTAAATGGAATGTGTACTGCGAAACACTGCCGCTGACCCGCAGACAGGTGGTCACGGAAAAATATTTGCTGACGGGAATCCTGTTGCTCGGCGTGTTTTTGCTGGTTGCGGCGGTGCAGGGTGTGCGTTTGTCAGCGGGCGGGCATTTTGATGCAGAGGAATATTGTGCATTTCTTTCCCCGTTGTTTGCGGTAGGCTTGCTGAGCCCGAGCATCACACTGCCCTGTATGTTCAAATTCGGTGTGGAAAAGGGCAGAATTGCCTATTATGTTGTGGTGGGCTTGGTCTGCGGCGTGGTGGCGGCAGGTGTATTCCTCTCGGATACACCGAAGCTTCAGACGGTACTTCCGTCGCATACAGCGTTACTGCTTCCGCTGGTCGGTATGGCGGCATTTGCCGTTTCTTATTGGATTTCCGCAAGCGTTTATGCGAAGCGGGAGCTGGATTAAACAAGTATATTTTCCATCCGCATCCGCTCCTACGAATAAAATTTTGCACAATATTAATTGGATTGGAAAATTGTAGGGGTCGCTGTTCTCGCCTGCCGGCTCGGTCGATGCTTCTAAGCTTCGCTTAGAGGTGTCCGGCGGACACCCGCACCCTCAGCGACCCGCAGGTGAACGCAGTTCGCCTCTACTTTCACCTTTTCAACACGAAAAAACACCCGACAAGGTGGGCAAACCTTGTCGGGTGTGATTTTATATGTGGTTTTTCTTACGCATCCTGCTTTTTGCGTTTCACAACTGCACCTGCAGTGACTGCAGCGGCAATCACAACGGTTGCCACTGTGCCGACGGCAATATATTTGCCTGCGGTTGAGGGGATTTTTTCATCGGTCGGGGGTGCGTCTGTCAGCGCGATGTCAAATGCGTCACCGCTCTGAAACCCGAATGCAATGTTCGCATCGTTTGAATCGGTCGCCGAAGTGTTTTTAAATTCGAATGCCGCTTTGCCTGTTGCACCGTCTTTTACCTTAAAGGTAACGGTTGCAAGTGTGGCGGCATCCGTCTGCGATGCCACCCAAATCATATACAGGCGAACCGCGCCCGCCGTATCTTTATTCACCGTGGTCATATCGCCCGCACCGTACACAACATCTGTCAGTTCCAGTTTTTCAGCGTCGTAACGGAGCGTGGATTCAAGCGTTGCGAGGTCTGTGCCGGCAGGGACAGAAAGCGTCAGTGTCAAAACACCGGTTTCTTTGTCGAAAGCCGTCTGGACTTCCGCTGTGACCGTATCTGCCGCGAACGCAGGCAAGCACAGCGCGAACAGCAAAAGCATACTCATTAAAACAGAAAGAACTTTTTTCATCATCCAGCATCCTTTCAAATCGGATTTAATACATTCTTATTCTACCATAAAAATCCTGCCGCTGTCAAACAAAATCGTGCAAAACGAAAAAGGTAAAACCCGATATAGTTTAAAATGCCTTACTTCCGCGCATTTTTAAGGCTTTTGTCTATTATCTCCAAAAAAATTAACTTTTGTTGACTTTATTGGAAAAAAGCGATAAAATATAGAATCAGAACAAGACTTTGTCTGAACGGAAAAGCAGAATCGGAGGAAAAGAAAGGTGAAAAAAGCATTGAAGGTCTTTTTGATTATCTTGGCGGTCTTAATTGTCGTGCTCGGCGGGTTTTACCTGTTGATTTCACACGATTTTAAGGATGATGTGGTCGAGGTTGCGGCGGTCAATACCATGGAAACCGAACGCAATCCGTATATCGTGCCCACGGGCGAAACGATGATTTCCGCGCACCGTTCGGGCGGCGGCATTGCCCCCGAAAACACGATGATGGCATTCAAAAACTGCGTGGAAAACGGCAGCTTTGCGATTGATATTTTCGAATTTGATTTGCACATCACCAAAGACGGCGAGTTGATTTTACTGCACGACGGCAATTTCGACCGCACGAGCGATTCTGTGGAAGCGTTCGGTAAGGAAGAAGTTCTGCCGAGCGAAAAAACCTATGAAGAACTGCGTGTGCTTAATCTCGGCGAGAATTTCACGACCGACGCGGGTGAAACACCGTATAAAGGCTTACGCGGTGCGGACATTCCCGAGGATTTAAAGGTCGTGCGTTTGCAGGATATTTTTGATTACCTTGCACCCTACGGCGACTATAGCTTCATCATTGAAATTAAAGACGGCGATGACCTCGGCAGACAAGCGACGGATGCGCTGTATGCCATTTTAAAGGACTACGATATGCTTTCACGCGTGGTGGTCGGCACATTTAACGGCGAAATCAGCGAGTATATGGACGAACAGTATCCCGATATGCTCCGTTCGGCAGGCATTAAAGAGGTTGCGGGCTTCTATTTCGACAGCCTGTTTAACCGAGAGCGCGCCGACGGCTATTATAAATTCAAAGCCCTGCAAATTCCCGATGATGATTATATTTTCAATCTCGGTACTTCACGTCTTGTCAATTACGCGCATAAGCACAACATCGCCGTGCAGTATTGGACCATCAATGACCCTGAAGATGTGAAGCACCTGGCATCCATTGGTGCAGATGCCGTTATGAGCGATAATCCCGATATGGCGTATGAAGTCCTGCGCGGGGATAAAGCGTAAAAGCGTTTCAATTTCAGAAAAAAGACAGCAGAGTGTTTCTTTGCTGTCTTTTTTGAATCGTAGGGCTGGGAGATTGCGCGTGACCCGTAGGAAACGGAAAATTCGCACAAACCCAACGGTGAATCACCAACCCGTAGGGGCGCGCATTGCGCGCCCGCCGAAGTCTGATAAAATTTCGCGGAACAACACAGAGGTTGTTCCCTACGCCTGTAGGGGCGATTCACGAATCGTACATTGTGCTACGTGAGATTCTTCGCTCCGCTCAGAATGACAGGGTTGTACAAACCTTGTAGGGGCGGGTCTCCGTGCCCGCCCGCGGACGGACGTGGACGTCCGTCCCTACGGTTCAAATAACATAATCGCGCAACCGACGGTACAATCACAGTAAAAAGGACGGTTTCCCACATTCGGGGAAACCGTCCTTTTCAAAACAGCAGACCTATACCAACAGACCTGTGCCTGCAAAAATTATTCCTTATGTTTTTCGCGCCCTGCGATTTTTCCGCTGCACAGCAAAACCGTTTCTACACCGAGTGCCGCCGCCACGGGCAGGCACAAGAACCAAAGCGAAAAAATATACCCGACTGTAAACAGTACATCCAATGCGAGCAAAATCCACAGCGATATTTTGCGGAACTGTTTGTGCTCGGCGGGGTCTAAGGGCTTTTGCGGCGTGTCCAGCGGGGCGAAGCACAGCACGCAGACCGTACCGATTGCGGCGAGGGGCACGGAGAGCCACGGCAGGGAAAATGCTTCCATAGCCTTCACAGCGAGCACGGCGAGCAAAATTGCAAGGCTCGACAGAACCTGACAGCGCGTTTCCGTTTTGGCGTGGTAGCCGCCGGCGTACTGCCGAATACAGCGAAACGCGATATAAAACAAAATTGCTTCGAAAAATGCGCCGCACACCGCGCCGATAAGACAGGCGATAATTCCGAAAAACAGGTTGGACAGTAAAATGAAAAAGCCGTATGCATAAAGCTCGCGCTCGTCCGCATCAATCTGACCGCGACGGATGAGGGCGAGCGTGAGCTTGTCGGAAAGCTTTCCGATCATTTTACCTTGCTGAATTTCTTCAGTGCGGCGGGAGCCTTCGGCTGATAAACAGCGGTGCTGGTCGTGCTGTTTGCCGAGGATTTCAGCGCCTTTTCAGCCTGCTTTTTTGCCGCAGCTGCGACAAAACTTGTGAATTTTTTCATTTTTTTGACCTCCTGTTATCGAGATGTTATATATTATAACATAATTTTACAAAAAAAGCACGAAAATTTTTTCAAGATATTTGTAGTAAGTATTTTTGTGAAGGCAATCGTTGACTTGATTGGTAAATTATGGTACTGTAAAGCATATACTATTGCATTTTTTAGGGGGAGATGCAAAAATGGCACAAAAATTGGCAGTTACGGGCGTATTTTTATTTGAGATGTTGGTTGCCTACGTTTTCTTTATGCAACTGGGCGAGTTGAAATATAAAAAGTGGAAAGGGCTGTTGCTGGGTACAGCTTTGTTTTTGGGCGGTTCTTTGATTTATAACTTTTTTCCAACCTCGGTATGGGTGAATGGGTTAAATTTTGCCCTAATTAACTTTCTGTTTGGATTTTTAGCGTTTGACATTCGTTGGAGCCGTGTGTTGTTCGGGGCAGCAGTATTGGATATTTTATCGACAACGCTGGAATTTGTCACCATTACTGCACTTGCTTTTTTAACCGAGCGGGATATAGAATATCATTTACGGGCAGAAAATGTAGCATATTTTATTGTGATAGCATCCATTAGTAAATTACTGTATTTTCTATGCAGTATGTTGCTGGCAAGGTTAGTTCAGCCCGAAAAAACGCGCATTCATTTTCCAAAGGTTTACTATGTTTATCCGTTTGCGGTTATGTGCGTATTGCTGTTGGTTTGGAACATATACGTGGAGGTGGAAATTCCGCACTATTATTTACTTTTATTCGCTTTGGTATGCGCATTTTTACTGTTGTCTGTTGTTTTATTGTTCAATTCCTACCAATCCACCGTGCAAAAAGAAAATACCATTCGCTTTCTGCAAAGCGAAGCGGACAGAATTGAAACAGACCAGCGGTATTACAGCGTTCTCGAAAAGCAAAATGAGAATCTGCGTATTTATGCGCACGATATGAAAAAACATCTGAATGCCATCCGTGCACTGAATCAGGATGCGCAAATTGATTCGTATTTAGACCAAATGTCCGAACGCCTGCGGGAGTACAGCCAAATCGGCAACAGCGGCAACCGAATGCTCGATGTCATTTGCTCAAAATATGCCGCAGAATGCGAAACCAAGCATATTGAACTGCATACCGATTTCCGTACGGCGAATTTTTCCTATATAGAGGATTATGACCTGGTGACTGTGTTCGGCAATCTGCTGGATAACGCCGTAGAAGCGGCAGAAAAAGCGGAAGAACGTTACATCACCGTAAAAACCGCGCAGAAAAACCACTACGATGTGGTGGTGATTCAAAACAGTTGTGCCGTGCCGCCGCAGGCTGAGAATCGGGAACTGCAAACCACGAAAGAGCGCCGCGAACTGCACGGCTTGGGGCTGAAAAGCGTTGCGGGCGTTTTGCAGAAATACGGCGGCGATTACGATTGGAGCTTTGACAGTACCAAAATGCAGTTTTGCGTAACCGTTATGCTTCCGCCGCCGAAATCGGAAGACACAAACTGAACAGTGAAGTACATCCTGTAGGGCGTGGGTGCGGTTGGATTTTACGGAAACTTGTAGGGATCGCCGACTCGGCGACCCGCGGACGGACGGGACGTCCGTCCCTACGCGAGAATCAAACTTACGCTAACCCGTAGGGGCGACTTCCACGTTCGCCCGAGCACGGTCGGATTTTGCAGAAGATCAACGGCGAATCGCAACCCGTAGGGGCGAACTGTGTTCGCCCGCGGGTCGCTGAGGTCAGCGACCCCTACAATTTGTGAATCCAATTTACATCGTACAAAATTTCACGGAACGACACGGGGGTCGTTCCCTACGGTTCGTAGGGGCGCTTCACGAAGCGCCCGCGGACGGACAAAGATGTCCGTCCCTACGCGTGGCGCAAATGCGCTTGATGATGATTCGCGGAAACAACACAGAGGTTGTTCCCTACGGTTCGCATGGGCGGATTGCGCACAAACGAAACAGTGGAACACAACCCTGTAGGGGCACGCAATGCGCGCCTGCTAGATGGAAGCAGATTAACAGACTTGTATTTTTAACGGTTTTGCGGTATGATTTTAGGGCGCTTCTTTTACGGGAAGAATCGCCCTACTTTATTTCCGAGGTGTTATCTATGGCTGGGTTTTGCTGTCCCGTGTGCGGGGAAAGCTTAAAAAATCAAGAAAAAGCATATATATGTCCGAACCGCCACAGCTTTGACAAGGCCAAAAGCGGCTATGTGCATTTGCTGACGCACACTTCGGGCGCGAAAGGGCACGGCGACAACAAAGCAATGGTTCGTGCGCGGCGCGACTTTTTGGAGACGGGGGCATATGCCGAATTGCGCGCGGCAGTGGTGCAGACGGCAAAAAAATATACCCCGAACGGCGGCACACTGCTCGACAGCGGCTGCGGCGAGGGGTATTATACCGAAGCGATTTGCGCAGCACTGGATGGGTACGCAGAGGTGTTGGGTTTTGACATCTCCAAGGATGCGGTCAATCTTGCCGCCAAACGCTGTAAATCGGCACAGCTTGCGGTGGCAAGCGCCTTTCGGATTCCCGCGTCGAGCGAAAGCGTCGATGTACTGACAGAAATCTTTTCGCCTTTTTGCGAAGCGGAATTTGCCCGTGTGTTAAAAAAGAACGGCGTGCTTGTGGAAGTGATTCCCGGGGCGCGGCATTTGTACGGCTTGAAAGCGGCGGTGTATGATACGCCGTATCAAAACGAGGTTGCCGATTTCGTGCGCACGGGATACAAATTGGAAGAACACCTGCATTTGTCGGGCGAACTGCATTTAACTTCCGCGCGGGACATCGGGAATCTGTTTTTAATGACGCCGTATTATTATAAAACAGGGCGCACCGAGCAGGCCCGACTTGCCGCATTGCAGACCTTAACGACCGAAACGGAATTTCATATTTTGGTGTATCGAAAAACATTGTAAAGGAAAACAACTTCACATATAAAACCGTGCCGCTCCCGATTTGTACGGGAGCGGCGCGATGCGTATGATTGGATTTTGCACAAACGAAACGATGGTGCAAATCGTGTAGGGGTCGGCGTCCTCGACGACCCGCCCGAGCACGGTAAAAATTCGCGCAATCAAACGGTGGTGTGCAAACTCTGTAGGGGCGATTCACGAATCGCCCGCAAAAGTCGGATGAAATTTTGCGGAACGACACTAAGGTCGTTCCCTACGCATATCACAAATTTATTTTGTGCGAAGGGAGATTCTTGCAGCCGCGTTAAGGTGACCGTATCCGAAACCGACGCGGTCAGAATCGGCTGATTTCCGCCTGAACTGTGTTAAAAATCCTCGGAATACGACAGTATTCCTGCGGTTTTTTCCTTGTTCAGCCAAAAATCCGCTCGTTTCTGACTGCTGCGCACCGAAAGCGCAGGAATTGCGGATGGATTTTTGCGTTTAAGACCGCCGTCGGGCTGTCGCCCGACAAGGGCGAAAACGTGAAAAGCCGCCGCAAGGACAAGGTTTCGGCGCATTGGTTTCGAATGCGGTCACCTTACACATTCCAACTATGCAAATAGGCTTCCTGTGCATCTGTGAGGTTATCCACCTTTACGCCCCACGCAAGCAGTTTCCTGCGGGCGACTTCTCGGTCAATCTCCTCAGGTACGAAATGCACACCTTTTTCTAAATTGCGGTGCTGTGCAATATACCGAGCGGAAAGTGCCTGAATCGCAAAGCTCATATCCATAATTTCAGCGGGATGTCCGTCACCTGCGGCAAGATTGACCAATCTGCCCTCGGCAATCAGATGCAGGACTCTGCCGTCCGCGAGGCGATAGCCCATAATGTTTTTGCGGCTTTCGAACTGTTCCACAGAAAGCTTTTCCAAATCGCCGACATTGATTTCTACATTAAAATGCCCCGCGTTGCAAAGAATTGCACCGTCCTTCATACGGCGCATCGCGCTTTCCGTGATGACGTCCTTACAGCCCGTTACCGTTACAAAGAAATCGCCTGTTTCAGCGGCTTCGACCATCGGCAACACGGTGAAGCCGTCCATCACCGCTTCCATTGCTTTTACTGCGTCTACCTCGGTCACAATGACCTTTGCACCAAGTCCTTTGGCACGCATCGCAACGCCCTTGCCGCACCAGCCGTAGCCTGCCACCACGACGGTTTTGCCCGCGACAATCAAATTGGTGGTGCGGTTGATGCCGTCCCAAACAGACTGCCCCGTGCCGTAGCGGTTGTCAAACAGATATTTGCATTTCGCGTTGTTGACAGCCATCATCGGAAACTGTAAAGCATTATCCCTTGCCATTGCCTGCAAACGGATAATGCCTGTAGTGGTTTCCTCACAGCCGCCGAGTACCTCGGGCAGGAACTCCGAATACTCATTGTGAATCAGATTCACAAGGTCGCCGCCGTCATCTATAATAATATTGGGGCGGTGTTCCATAACGGCTTTCAAATGCGCGTGATATTCTTCCGCTGTTGCACCGTGGACGGCAAATACTTCCATCCCGCCGTGTACAAGTGCCGCCGCGATATCGTCCTGTGTAGAAAGCGGATTACTGCCCGTTACATACATTTCGGCACCGCCCGCCTGCAAAACACGGCAGAGATAGGCGGTTTTCGCTTCCAAATGTACCGAAAGTGCCACGCGTAAGCCTTTGAACGGAAGCTCCTCGCGAAATTCTTTTTCCAATCCCGACAAAAGGGGCATATAGCTTTTTACCCACTGAATTTTTTGTTCCCCTGAAGCGTGCAGAGATACATCTTTAATCATACTCATTTTTGTGATTCTCCTTGTTCAAAAAAACAGACTGTATATTCCGAATTTCTGAAGAATAGACTACCATATCTCGGTAAAAAAAGCAATACCGAGAGCGTAAGTATACAGACTTCCCTATTGACACTGCACGGATTTTGTGCGATAATCTAAGCAGTAACTGTGTAAGATAGCCATATTGCTTTCGAAAGCAGTCACCTGAACGAGAGACGGAGGAAAACCCTTATGAATTTAACGGTAAAAAGAGCGATTGCCGCGATGCTTGCCACTTTGCTTATTGTGTGTTCGTTTGCGTCCTGTAAGAAGGATGACGCGGGGGAGGAGATTACCCGCGGGACCGATGCGATTGCCGCACCTGAAACGACTGCCACGACAGCTGCACCCACGTCGGATACAGACGCAACAACCGTTGCTCCCGCAACGAGCAATACGACCACAACCACCAAGAAAAACACGCAGGGCGGCAGCAGTACGGGCGACAATGTGAACCAGATTGCCAATCAGACAGGTCTTGCGACATCCTTTATCGGTCCGCTGATTAATGCGCTCGGTTACAATTATGACGCAAAAGAGGGCGTATTTTATACGGAGCTGGACAGCTGGCAGCGTTCGGGCAACTATATCAAGCATTACGATGCAGTTGCGCCTTTGGGCAATATGACCTTCCTCACAACGAAAGTGGACTTTGATTATGCAGGCAAAAATTGGCGCTTGCAGTTCTGGAAAGGGCAGTACGGTCCGTTCGGCGGCGCAGAAATCGGCGTGTATTACAAAACACCCGGGCAGACAGATGAGCTGTACTTCTGCGCGGACGACGACCACTTAATGTATATGACCTATGACTGCTATTTGACGGAACAGGATTACCGCAGCGGCAACAAATTCTTTACACGCGGCTGGCAGAAGCATTGGTGGCTGACGGGCTTCAAGGTGGCAAACGTGACACCGACCGATATGGTGATGTCTGCACGTATACGTACCTTTGACAGCACTATGCGTGATGCGATGGAAACAGGTCTTGTCAACGCGGGCTTCCGCAAGGGCGACGCACGCAGTCGGATGGATACATACAGAAAATCGGGCTTTGATTTCTACATCCTGTGGCACAGCGCAGGGGAAACCAATTACAATAATAACCGATAAAATCAGCAAATGACTTTCAGCAAAGGTTCGCGCGGGGCTCCGTTGCGAACCTTCGCATTTTAGAGCATAGTTTTGGAGTAAATTTATATGAAAAGCAGCTTTTTCGCATTTGCCTCGCGCATTAAATATATGCACCGCTGGGCACTGATGCGTAATACGACCTATGAAACATTGAGTCAGCATTCTTACGAGGTGGCAACGCTTGCGCACGCATTGGCGGTGCTCGGCAACCGCCGACTCGGGAAAAATTATGATGCTTCCCGCGCGGCGCTTTTGGGACTGTATCACGATGTGCCGGAGATTATCACAGGCGATATGCCCACACCCGTAAAATACCACAGCGGCGAAATGCGCGCGGCGTTCGCGGCGGTAGAGCAGTACGCAAGCGAACGCCTGCTCTCTATGCTGCCCGATGATTTGCGCCCTGATTACGAGCCGCTTTTGTCGGAGAATACACAGGGGGAAGCGGATTTGCACATCCTCGTCAAGGCGGCGGATAAGCTGTCGGCGTATATTAAATGTATTGAAGAGCGCAAGGCAGGCAACAGCGAATTTTCCGATGCGGAGCGCGCGACTAAAAAAGCGCTTGAAAAAATGCAGTGTCCCGAAGCGGAAATTTTTATGGCGGAATTTCTGCCCGCATACAGCTTGCCGCTGGATAAGCTGAAATGAGCGGGGAATTTCAGACTTTTGGTTCGAAAGCGGACAGCCGCAAGGGCTGTCCCTACGGTGCGTGGTAAAATAACGTGCCAATTTCGTAGGGGCGGATGTAGATTCCCCTTTTAGGGGAAATGTCGCGAAGCGACAAAAGGGTAATGGCGAAGCCGTAACTTCAACGGTGAAGCACAACCCGTAGGGGCGATTCACGAATCGCCCGAGCAAGGTCGGATTCTGCACAACTCCAACAGTGAAGCACGCCCCGCGCCAATGCTAAAACATAAAACTAACGGCGGGAGCAAGCCCCCGCCCTACGATTTGTACAACCCAAATGGTGGAGCACCACTCGTAGGGGCGCGCATTGCGCGCCCGCGGAATGGGCATTGCCTATTCCCTACGTATATATCAATTTGCTTCGCGCTGACCCGGCGGACGTGGAAGTCCGTCCCTACGCGCGAATCCATTTACTTTGTTCTGACGGAGATTTTTCGCTATCGCGCAGAATGACAGATTGTGCAGTAGGATTTGCAGTGAAAAAGTGGCGAAAAAGGGTGAAAATCCCCTGAAAATTTCCCGAAAGCCCTGAAAATTTCCCGAAAGTCCTTGACTTTACAGGACTCTTTTGCTATAATTACTAACCGCTGTAAAATAATTTTATGTTTACAGCTCCTTCCCACGGATAAATTTTTTCAGGTTCGTGGGCGAAAGTCCATAAGGAGGTGCAAAAAGAATGTCTAAGTATGAAGCAGTGTTTGTCTTTTCCGTCAAAGGCGGTGAAGAGGCAGCAAAGACCTTGTCCGAAAAGTTCAAGGCACTGATTGAAGCAAACGGCACTCTCGAAAGCGTTGATGAATGGGGCAAGAGAAGACTTGCTTACGAAATCAATGACGAGGCTGAGGGTTATTACGTTCTCTTCAATTTCGACTGTGCTCCCGATTTCCCGGCAGAGCTTGAGCGTGTCGCCAACATCACAGACGGCGTCCTGCGTTCTTTGGTTGTGAAGAACTAAGAGGGGTTAAAGAAATGCTGAATTGTGCAGTCATTATGGGTCGCTTAGTGGCTGACCCGGAATTGAGAACTACGCCCAGTGGGCGCAACGTGACGACCATTCGCGTCGCGGTGGATCGCAGATTCTCCCGCAACGGCGAAGAGCGTCAAGCGGACTTTTTGGATGTTGTCGCTTGGCAGCAGACGGCGGATTTCATTTGCCGCTATTTCCACAAGGGTTCGATGATTGCGGTGCAGGGTTCTATTCAGACCCGCAACTGGGAGGACAAAAACGGCAATAAACGTACATCGGTTGAAATCGTTGCGGACAATGTTTCGTTTTGTGGCAGCAAAGCGGAAAGCGGCAACGCAGGTGCGCCTGCATCCCGTCCCGCGCCGTCGTATCAGAGCGGCAATACAGACGGTTTCTCCGTGCTCCCGACGGGGGACGACGATGCATTCCCCTTCGGCGGTGCCGATGAGGATGACGGCTTGCCGTTCTAATGTTTACACAGATTTTTACATTTACTTTTTAAGGAGGATACCGAAATGGCTTACGATAGAGCTCAGGGCGGCCGCCCGATGAACCGCAAACGCAGAAAAGTTTGCTCGTTCTGTGTGGAAAAGGTCGAAAAGATTGATTACAAAGACGCTGCAAAGCTGCGCCGTTACACCTCTGACCGTGCGAAGATTCTTCCCCGCCGCGTCACAGGCACTTGCGCATATCATCAGAGAGAGCTGACCACAGCAATCAAAAGAGCACGCGCAATCGCGATTCTGCCCTATACCGCAGACTAATCGAAGATAAAAAAAGCAAATCCCGCTTGACTTTAAACGGTCGGGCGGGATTTTTGCTTTTTCGGTCTGCGTAGCCGGACGGCGCAAATTTGAACTTAGGTGTGCAGGATATATTTCCCCCTGCACGGCGTCAAAAATGCTCGCAATCCGACAGGATTGCTGTGCTTTTTTCCTTGTTCAGGAAAAAATCTATTCCCGCAAAACTCTGCGACCTAAAA
>JAETSA010000004.1 GCA_021769885.1 Bacillota bacterium
TATATTCTGAATAACGAAAGGTATATGGGTGATGCTCTGCTCCAAAAGAGCTATACAACCGAAACCTTACCGTTCAGAAAGAAAAGAAATAAAGGCGAACTGCCGAAATACTATGTGGAAAACAGCAATCCGCCGATTGTCAGCCGCGAAATATACTCATCAGTACAAGAATTGCAAAAGGCAAGGAAAAAACTTTGCAGTAAAAACAAAAACATATATCCTTTGTCGGGGGTTATACGATGCCCTGACTGCGGACGGACATTTAGACGGCAAATCATTGAAAATACGGCATATTGGCTTTGCTGCGGTAAAATGGCAGGTGCTACGGAATGCAGACCGCTAAGGTTGAAAGAAACAGCCGTATATGAAACCTTCACAATGCTGGTTCAAAAATTAGCGGATAATCGAAAAATCTTATTCGGTGATTTAATCAGGCAAGCTGAAGCAATGCAAAACAGAACATCAGACAATATAGATGTAATACGCAGAATTGATAAAGAAATTGCCGACCTTGCCGCACAGAATCTTATAATCGCAAGGCTTCATACCAACGGTGTGTTAAATCCTGCGGAATTCTCTGCGCAGTCGTCTGAGATAAATAATAAAATCAGCACGCTCAGAACAAAAAGACGGCAAAAGTTATCGGAAGATGAAAATGATGTGTGGCTTGATACGCTGAAAAGTCTTAATGAAATCTTCGAAACTTATGAACCGAGCAACAATTTTGATGAAGAGCTGTTCGAAAAAATTGTAGTTGGCATTACTGTGAACAGCAACGCAGATCTCACATTTAAACTCATCGGTGATATTGAACTCACAGAAGAAATTCCGCTGAAAGGACGGTGTCGCAAACGTGAAAATTCGTAATATTCCGTACGGCTATCAATACAAGAATGGCAGTATAGCAATCCAAGAGACAGAAATTAAAATCGTCAAACGTATTTTTACGGAATACCTCAATGGATTATCACTGCTGAAAATTGCAGAACAGCTGAACAATGAACATATTGAATATATGCCCGGTGTATGTGGTTGGAATAAATCAAGAATCAAAAGGATCATTGAGGATGAGCGTTATCTCGGTACAAATGGATATCCGCCGATTATTGACGAAGATACGCATAAAACCTTAATGCTGATAAAATCGGAAAAGAATACGCAAAAAAGTACAAACCGAAAAGCAGATATATTTAATCTCGGTGTGCCAATATTATGTCCAAAATGCGGCAGTAAGATGTGCAGGCGGCATGACAGCAACCGAAAATATCAGGATTGGTGGCTGTGTCAAAATGATAGCTGTAAAAATATTATCAGCATATCAGATAACGATCTGATATACGGTATTACCAAATGTTTAAATACAGTCATCAACAATCCCGATATAATTGAAACTGTTACCGATGTTGATAAAGAACCAAGATTAGATGTTTACAGATTGAAAAATGAAATCAGTCGAGTGCTTGACAGCCACAGCTTTGATAAAAATATCCTGCGGAAAAAGATGCTCGAATGTGTATCTTTAGAATATGGTGATATTGATTCGCAAAAATATATATCAAAAAGATTAAAAGCGGACTTTGCAAATGCGAGTCCGCTTATCAATTTTTCTATGGATTTATTTAACCGCACCGTTAAAACAATTACATTCAGCACTGACGGTGCGGTAAGTATAATTTTAATAAATGATCAGCAGATCGGAAAGGAGCAGAGCGATGGCACAAACAGCGGTAATGCCTCAGAAATCTGTACACATAATACCTGCACAGGTTAATATTCAGGATGAAATCAAATCTGCATACAGACAGCTACGGGTGGCTGCCTACTGCCGTGTATCCACCAAAGAGGAAGAACAGCTGAACAGTTATGAGGTGCAGACAAAATACTACACCGAAAAAATTAACAGTGAGCCTAAATGGACTTTAGTCGGAATATTCGCAGATAAAGGTATCTCAGGTACAAGTCTTAAAAAGCGCGATGAATTTAAACGCATGATTAAAATGTGCAAGCAAGGTAAAATTGATATGATTATTACGAAATCCATATCACGGTTTGCCAGAAACACTGTTGACTGTCTTGAAAATACAAGACTGCTGAAAGAATTAGGCATAGATGTATTTTTCGAGGAACAGGGCATCCACAGTACCGATCCAGGTGCGGAATTCTATATCACAATCTACGGCAGTATCGCACAGAGTGAATCCGAAAATATCAGTGCCAATGTTAAATGGGGCAAGGCACAGAGTGCCAAAGAGGGAAATGTACCGTTCCAGTACAAACGGTTTTTAGGCTATAGAAAAGGTGCAGACGGCAAACCTGAAATTGATCCCGAACAGGCTGAAACAGTTAAACGAATATATGAGCGATTTCTCTCAGGTGACAGCCTTGCAAAAATCGCAGATGATTTAAATACAGACGGCGTGCCGACACCGTCTGGCAAAGGCTCATGGCTCAGAGGAACGATACAATCCATCCTCACCAATGAAAAATACAAAGGCGATGCGGTGCTTAACAAAACATATATCTCGGACTGCCTTACTAAAAAAGTAAAAATCAATAATGGTGAGCGACCGAAATATTATGTAGAAAATAATCATCCTGCGATAATAGACTCCGCTACATTCGGCAGAGTTCAGGAAGAAATGGCACGGCGTTCGGGCAAGCATAAAGTCAAACAGGTCGGGACTAAAACCGAACAAGGGAAATATTCGGGCAAATACGCTTTAACAGAATTGCTCATCTGCGGAGAATGCGGAACACCGTATCGCAGATGCACATGGACGGCTAAAGGCAAAAAGAAAATTGTATGGCGATGCATCAACCGTCTTGATTACGGCAAAAAATACTGTCGCAATTCGCCGAGCATTGAAGAAAGCGTACTGCAAAATGCGATTATGACAGCAATTATAGATACAGCCAAGCAAAATGCCGATGTACTCAAAACGCTGAAACTTCACATTGGAATGGGCTTAAACCAAAACGATACTGAAGATAAAAGTCTTGATATACAGATTCGCATAGCAGAAATAGACGCAGAATTTCATAAAATGCTGACCGCCATATCCTCTGATACGGTAGAAAATTTTGATGAAGCCAAGGCAACGGAACTGATGAATGAAAAAAGCCGATTGGAACAGCAGCTCGCTCAATATGCAGATGCACAGCAGAAAAGAGAAAATGTAAAATCCCGCCTTGATGAAATATATACGATACTTGACGGACTCAAAAATCATCCACTTACCTACAATGATCAAATCATTCGACAAATCCTCGAATGCGTAGTAATAGAGTCCAAAGAAAAAATAAAGGTTGTATTTGTAGGTGGGTTGGAGGTGGAGCAAGAAATTCAATAAAGTGTTTTTGACGATAAATCCTATATAGTTAAAGCCTAAAAGAAATAAATAGCTGCAAATAAAACAGTAATTTTTCTGATTATTCTTTCAATTTTCGTGTTTTTATGCTATTATTTATATATAAAGATTTTATTGAGGGGTAATACAATGATTGCGATAGAAACATTACAAAGATATATTACATTATGCGATAATGTTATTTGTAATAATGATTCAAGTGGCGCCGAAACGCTTGAAAATGAAATCATATCAGTCTTTGACAATGAGATAAATGGAATTAGAGGCGGACTTTCAAATTACAGCCCTTGTTTTTTAGGCTCAACACCATATGGAACTGTATCTGATAATATTGATGTTGATTTTCTTAAGGATATTGCACTTTTGAAAAGCAAACTTCAAGCCGAACTTGAAAAAAATCAGAATGACAAATCAATATCTGTATCAGATAAAAAACCAAAGAAGGTATTTATAAGCCACGCCACAAATGATAAACCATTTGTGCAACTTATTGTTAATTTGTTGGAAGATATAGGTTTGTCGGAAACTGAAATTGTATGTTCCTCAATTCCCGGATACGGAATACCATTGGGTAAAGATATATATGATTGGTTATCTGAACAATTTCAAAATTGTGATTTGCATATTATATTTATTCTTTCTGATAATTACTATAATAGTGTAGCTTGTCTTAATGAAATGGGTGCTGCATGGGTTCTAAAACAAAAATATGACACGGTTCTTTTGCCTGAGTTTGATTTCCCTCAAATTAAGGGAGCTATTAATCCGCAACAAATCGGTATCAAATTAGATAGTGATTGTACAGAATTAAATCAACGCCTTAACGAGTTAAAAGACAGCTTGATTGACGAATTTGAACTTCAATCATTATCCGCAGCAAAATGGGAAAGACACAGAAATGAATTTGTCAATAAGATTGCTTCTGTTTCAGAGGAAATATGTGATGATGAAACGAGTAATGATTCGAAAAGCCAAAGTTCAATTTCAACGGATGCTGCCGTGTTATTAGCGTATGCTGCTAATGATGAATCAGGGCGAATCATAATGGTGAGTACTCTAGGCGGTTTATCTGTATGTGCAGGAAAATGGAATTTTGTTGATGCTAATGGTGGTGCCAGAGAGAACGCTCGATGGAGTGGAGCTGTTGATGAGTTAGAGAATTATGGCTTAATAGAGGCTGGTAGTTATAAACGTCAGGTTTTTTTAGTGACGCATATTGGATACCAAGTTGCTGACGAGGTAAAAAAGAAATTAGAAATCGATTTTAATAATTCACCTGATCAATACTTAGTAGAAAATTAACTTCATTCAAGGAGAGCACAAAGTTATGATAGTTTTTGAATTTGATAAAGAAGATATTGAATATGCTGAACGTATAAGTGATTTAGCGGAAATGTCATTGTTAATTGAAGATCCGAAATCTTTTAGCAGTGATCTTAATACTGTAATTCAAATAGGCGTAGAATTAGCACCGTATGCTATAACAGGCATCACATTAATTATTGTAGAATTAATCAAAAACAGAAAGAAAATTAAAATAAAGGTTTCGGATGATGGTATTACAGTTGAAGGAGAGGAAGAAAAGGCATTAGAAATTGCAAAGGAACTCATAGCACAAAAGAAAGAGGAAGAAGCAAAAAAAGTTTTGCATGATCTATTATCCGGTAAGTGATGTATTATGAATATAGATGATATGGTTTCCAAGTTCGTTGAAATTTCTCGAGCACATAATCAAAAAGATGATTTTTCAGAAAATGAATATAATAAGATTAAAACAATATATGATAATTGCCTATCTTCAATCATAAAAAATTTTGATGCAGAATTCATTCCCAATCTGATTATTTGTAATACTTACAATAAATACAGTACGGTTCTTCCAGTGAAAATGAAACAGAATAAATATAAATACTATGTTTTATATGATCGTTATTTAAATGAAATTAACCAGCTGTTTAATACAATTTATTTTGATGAAAATGATGCAGGTCATGACATATGGAAATTATCTTATGAATTATTTGCAGAGGATGCTTTGCTTGAAAATGATGAAGTCTTATTAACATATTACGGTTTAAATAAAGTAGCATTAGGTCCTTTTAAAACCAATGTTGGGTCACAGGATTTTTTGGATTTTATTAGTGACATTCAAGAATATTACATTATTGGTCATGAATTAGGTCATTGGGTTTACAAAGTGTTAAATCATACTCACACCGATGACTTATTTAATATTAATTTTAATGAAAATTGGATTTCGCTACTGAAAGATATACAAGATATTTTATGTGAATTATATACTGAATACGAAAAGAAATTTATTGATAAAGATTACGTTATTTTAATTCAAGAACAAAAAAGTATTATTAATGAAAATAGTGGCGTTTTAGAAGAGTGTTTTGCGGATGCAATCGCTTATGCTATAATTTATAATTACATTCAGGTGGAATTCAATAACGAAATCAATAAGAAATTATTGGCTGGACAGGCATTGTTTTTGGAAATAATGAATCTTCAATTATTGGCTATGCAACATATGACTGTGTCTGAAGAATCGTTTGAATCCTCCGTATCTATTAGATTGGGATTTTTCCGTAATTATGTCGGTCTGTATTTTGAGCAAGTTGAAAAATCATTTGAAGAGATGATACAGAATACGGTTGTTAGATATGAGAATAGAATTACGAACTTAATGATAGAATGCTTTAATGACTTAGAGAAGAGAGCAGATAATATTTATGATGGTCTGACTGATATCGATGGATTAATAAATATGAGTAAAATTTTAGGATTATCAGACGCATATAAAAATAGTGATTTAATATGAAATCTATCAGCTTTATGCTAATTCTCAAAAACAACTGCTTTAAAATAAAAGTATTGCGAGAGTTCAACTCTGCACATAAAAAATGCGAAAACATCTTTTTCGTACCCAACAGACAAAACGAAAATCCGTTCTCATAAGAGAGCGGATTTTCGTTTTGTATTCTTCATTTTTCATTATTCAATATTCATCATTCATTAAATCGGATTTTCGTAATGAATGATGAATAATGAAATCGCTCCGCTAATGAATAATGAATAATTGATTTGCTATTCGGCTTTTGTTATAATGGTCATAAAGTCGGTGTACTTAGACGAAAGAAAATTTATGGATAGACAAATCATTCGAAGCGGAACAGGTGTACCTATGGATAAAAACTTTAAAGAAAATATTAAGACATATTATAATCAAGATGCTGCGCGCAGAAACAGACAAAGAATGAGAGCACCTTGGAAGCGAAAAGTCAGGAAAAATTTTTATAAAATTATAAAACTGGAAAATAAAAAAACCTTACTGGAACTGGGTGCAGGTGCGGGATTTGACAGCTTATTTTTTATGCGAAAAGGATTAAACGTCACCGCTGTGGATATATCCGATGAAAATATACGAAGCTGCCGCGAAAAAGGCATTGAAGCCTATGCATTGGATTTTTATAAATTATCGACACTACATAACAAGTTCGACTGCATATATGCTTTGAATACACTGCTGCACGTTCCGAAAGATGATTTGCATAAAGTGCTTCAGGAAATTGGCGCTGTGTTGAACCGTAACGGCTTATTTTATTTGGGACTTTACGGCGGGAATGACGAGGAAACCGATTTAGTGAAAAGTGATGTTTCCGATGCTCCCCGCCTCTTTACGTTCTATTCGGCGCATTACCTGAAAACTGTTTTAACAGATTACTTTCATATTGTGGATTTTAAGACCTTTCCTGTCGGAACACATATTTTCCACTCAATCATTTTAAGAAAAATGTAATACGTAATATTCTTTAAAGAGCGCAAAAAGTATGCAACAAATGGAGGCGAAACCGTGCAGTCCGATACACGCCGGCTGAATGCAAACCACATAAAGCTGATTGCGATTTTCGCTATGACCGTTGACCATATTGCCTGGACTGTATTCCCCGGCAATGCAACGGGCTTTCTGCCGATTTTGATGCACATCATCGGCAGAATTACCTGTCCTGTAATGTGTTACTTTGTTTCGGAGGGCTATCACTACACAAAGAACATCCGCAACTATACCCGACGAATGTTCGCTTTTGCTTTTCTCTCCCATTTCGCTTATCGGTTCTATTCGGCTGATTTTGCGGGATGGAAATCCTTTATTCCGTTTTATTGCGGTGATTTTCTCAATCAAACCAGCGTGATGTGGTCGCTTGTCTGGGGACTTGTGATGCTTCGAGTGATAAACAGCCCGAAAATCAGCCGAAACGGCACGAAAATACTTTTGATAAGCCTTATTTGTGTGCTCAATATTCCAAGCGACTGGAGCTGTATTGCCGCCCTTTGTGTGCTGGCATTCGGCACAAGCTACGGAAATTTCAAACTGCAAATGCAAAGGCTTCTTTTTATGACGCTGTTTTCCGCCGCCTATTGCGTCTTCACCGGCGGTTGGTACGGCTTAGTCTAGCTGGCTATGGTACTAAGCATTCCGATACTGATGCTGTATAACGGCGAGCGCGGCAAAAATCCAAAGGTCAACCGCAGAATGCAACGGCTGTTTTATGTGTATTATCCCCTGCACCTGTTTGTGATTGGGTGCATTCGGTACTTATCATAGCCGGACGGTGCGAATTTGAACCCGCCTAAAACGGCGGTCTTTTGCCGATTTTCGATTTACCGGTCTCGGTTGGCAACAGCCAACCGTCGCCCTCTGCACCAAAAATCGGCGAAAATCTCATCCGTTTTAGGTCGCAGAGTTTTGCGGGAATAGATTTTTTCCTGAACAAGGAAAAAAGCACAGCAATCCTGTCGGATGGCGAGCATTTTTGACGCCGTGCAGGAGAAAAGCTATCCTGCAAAACCGAGTTCAAATTCGCGCCGTCCGGCTAAACGGAAGGAAGCCCCTGTCGGCAGTTCGACAGGGGCTTTTTTATACACGGTAAAACAGCGTATTCAACAGCAAAAGAAGAATCACGCCCGGTGTACCGCCGATGGCAGAAACGGCAAGATGCCCCCAATTCAGCGGCAGATGCACGCCGAAAAAGCCGCCCGCGAAATTCGCGGCAAAAAATGCGGCAACGCCCTGCACCCCCGATAGCAAAAGTGCACTTACAAAGCGTTTGGTTCGAAGCATAGACAGTAAAATTGCTCCGCCGCCCGCAATCAGCACCGCATAAATCCATCCTGTCATTTCAACACACTCC
This sequence comes from Bacillota bacterium, assembly GCA_021769885.1. Taxonomy (GTDB): domain Bacteria; phylum Bacillota; class Clostridia; order Oscillospirales; family Acutalibacteraceae; genus Fimenecus. The sequence goes on from JAETSA010000004.1 coordinate 8,567, forward strand.
CTTGTAGGATGATTTTTATAAAATCCAAAAATCGCCTTTTACAAAAATTATATGCCCTGAAAAAAACAATCATTCCAACTGTTTAATTTGTGCACTTGCGAATATACTGAATAGAGAGAACGTTTTACGGAGGGGTTTTATGCATAACGGCGGCAGTATGTACGAACAATTTTGCGTGGAGCAAAACAAAAACATTTTATTAGAGGAATGTTTCTCAGAAAACGGCGAATGCTCCATTCTCTGCCATCATCGGCACATTTGCCAAAAAGAGGGCTGTCCATATTTGGAGCGGCTGCGGCAGAGCATACAAATTTCTAAAAATTTGCAAAATTAAATCGAAACGGTTGACCGAATATAAAAAATTTAGTAGAATATTGTTATAGATTTATTTGAATTTCTTCTTTTATATATATTCGGTGATTAAAAATGATAAAAATTTTGGACTGTGATATCGTGGATATCATACCCTTTTCCTGCGGCGTTATTTTTTCGAAAATGGATATGATCGGCGAGGGAAAATGCAAGGTATCCTTTTACGGCTTTGATGTGCAAAAAATGCGCAATGCGCCTGTGACGCGCAATGTATATATGCTGAACAAATTCGGCAACGGCTACAAACGGATTGTGGATGCAATCGGCGATTATTTGAACTGCGATGCAGACAGCTTTATGGGAAACGGCACGGTGCTTGTTTACCCGACGGGTGAAACGGGTGTGTTTGACTACGAGGGTAAAAACACGTGGGTCGGCGATTTGCTGTATCACGACTGCCCCGTGCAGGATGTGGCGGCGGACGGCAACCAAATTTGGTGCACTGTCCCCGACCAAAACGCCATCATCAGCTATTCGATTGCGCACAAGAAGTTTTATATGCGCATCGGCGGCGAAAATTCCACAGCATTCAGTATGCCGACCTCTTTGGTCAAATACGGTAACGAGCTGTTTGTCTGCAACGCAGGTTCTTACAAAATCCGCACTGTGAATTTAAAGGACTATTCCGTCCGCGATTTTCGCACCTTTGACGAGCCCGTACGGCGGTATCTGCGTTCCTGCGGGAAGGAAATCGTCCAACTGGATTCAGGCGTATATATATTATAAAATTTCACCCAAGCGTTTGCGAAAAAACGCTTGGGTTTTATATTCGAATCGATTATCGGAGGCCTCTATGCACACACAGGAATTTTCAAGTCATTTGCAAATACGGGATGTTATTATAGACGACCCTTTTTGGAATGAAATCGTAAAACGCGTAAGACAAAAAGTACTGCCATATCAATATCAAGCTCTGTCCGACTGTGTGGACGGCGCTGAAAAGAGCCACTGTATTGAGAATTTTTTGAAGGCCAAGTCGGTCAATGCACGGCGAAAAGCAGGGCTTCCCGTAAAAAAATATCCTGTGGACAAATGGCAATATACAGAAGAAAATACAGATGAAAATGCTTTCTTGGGATGGGTATTTCAGGACAGCGATGTTTACAAATGGCTGGAAGCAGTCGGATATTTTCTGCAGGAATACAGAGATTCGGCGTTGGAATCCAAAGCGGATGCTTTTATCCGTGCAATTTGCGACGCGCAAATGGATAACGGCTACTTAGACACGCTGTATATCATCAACGACATAGACAAAGCCTTTACCAATTTGCGTGATCATCACGAGCTTTACTGTTTCGGCCATTTGGCTGAGGCAGCACTCAGCATTTACCGTGCTACAAAGGATGACAGACTGTTAAACGCCGCTTATCGGTTTGCCGATTTAATTTGCGAAACATTTTGCCATAGCAAAAAAAGAGGCTATGACGGACACGAAATTGCCGAAATGGCACTGGTAAAGCTTTACCGAGAGAGCGGCAATCTTGCATACCTGCACACGGCGAAATTTATGATTGAAGAACGGGGAAAGCAGCCGTACTATTTCGACATAGAGCACGGCAAGCATACGGACGGTACGGCGTATCGATATAATCAGGCGCACTGCCAGCCAAAGCATCAAAAAGAGGCTGTAGGTCACGCTGTAAGAGGTGTCTATCTTTACAGTGCTATGGCTGACCTTGCCAAAGAATGCAAAGATACCGAATTGGAATGCGCCTGTAAAAGTATATGGAGCAATATTGTAAACAAAAAGCTTTATATCACCGGCGGCATCGGTGCAACCGTACACGGTGAAGCCTTTTCGTTTGATTACGATTTACCGAACGACTTAGCGTATGCCGAAACCTGCGCCTCTATCGGTCTTATCTTTTTTGCCCAGCGTATGTCCGAATTGGAAATCCGCGCAAACTACGCCGATGTTTTGGAACGTGCGCTATACAACACGGTTTTATCCGGTATGTCTGCGGACGGGAACGCATTCTTTTATGTGAACCCGTTAGAGGTTCTGCCGCAGGCGTCTAAAGAGGACAGCCGCAAACAGCATATCCGTCCCGTCAGGCAAAAATGGTTTTCCTGTGCTTGCTGTCCGCCGAATCTCGCGCGGTTGATTGGGTCACTGCAAAAATATATCTATACCGTAAACAGCAGCACGGTATTTCTGCATCAATTCATCTGCGGCAAAGCCGATTTTTCTTATGGCGAACTGCAATTGACAAAGCAAGGCACGCAATTTTGCATTAAAATTCGAGCCCAAAAAGAATGCGCACTTGCTGTTCGTATTCCGGAATGGTGCAACAACTTTGACATCAACTGTAAATATACAGTAAAAAACGGCTATGCTTTTATTGAAATCCGGCACAGCGCGGAAATCACATTGGATTTACATATGCAGCCAAGACTCGTGAAATGCTCAAACCGCGTGCGGGCTAATGTCGGCAAAGTCGCCGTTATGAGAGGTCCTGTGGTATATTGCTTAGAAGAAGCAGATAACGGCAAAGATTTACAGATGTTGAAGCTGGACAGCACGCAACCGTTGGAATACAGGGATGGCTGTATCTATGCACAGGGGATTCGGGAAAAAGCCGATGAATCGCTTTACAGCACTTACAGTGAACGCGCTTTTACAAAATGCACATTAAAATTTGTTCCCTATTACACCTGGGGCAACCGAGGCGAAAACGAAATGTGCGTATATGTGCGTGTAGAATAAAACTGCATCGGAGACCAAAAAAGCAAAACCGATTTTTTGACAAAGCAACTGAAACAAACACAACACCCCGCCGTGCAAAACAGCGGGGTGTTGTTATTTTAAACTCGTTTTAAAAATCGAAGCTGTACTTTTTCTTCCGAAAAACCTGCGTGGCGGTAAAAGGTATGGGCATCTGTACGCATACCGCCGGAGTTCAGGCGTATCCCGACTGCACCTACGTCTACTGCCCACTGCTCTGTTTTTGCAAGCAGAGCAGTGCCGATGCCTTGACGGCGAAATTCCGAAGAAACGGCAAACCCGAGTATATTGACAAGCAGGTCAAAATACAGCGTTTTATAGATTTCTGCGTGTACAAAACCAACAACCGTACCGTCCTGTTCCGCAACAAATACGCGTTCACGCGCAGAATCGCATTGGGACAGACGTGTTTGCACAGTTGCATCTGTACACGCATACCCCAAAGACTCTCGACACAGCATAGCGATTGCGGCAGTGTCTTCGGAAGATGCCGTACGAATTGTAAACTCCGACATTTTGGTTCACCTGCTGTTGGTATTTCTGACTCGTAGCGAATCGCCCGAGCTCGGTCGGATTTTCTGCAAGCCCTACGGCGGACATGGAAGTCCGCCACTACGCGTAAATTGAATTTATTTTGTGCAGATTTTACGGAACAACACAGAGGTTGTTCCCTACGGTTTTTAAATCAAATTTACTCAGTGCTGTATGAGATCCTTCGCTCGCTCAGAATGACACAGTTTTTTTATTCTACAGACAGCACAATCTCGCCGTTTTGGGCGGTGAGGCGAATCACCTTTATCGGTTCGCCGTAATGCGCCACGAGATAAGACGAAATTTTATCCTCTGCGTTACGGCGGATGACATTGCGTAAATCGCGTGCACCGCGCACATTGCCGTCCATTTTTTCGACAAGGGCTTTGGGCACGGCCTCGGTATATTCTAACACAACGGATTTGTCGCGCAGGGCGGTTTTCAGCTCGTCAAGCATCAGCACGGCGATACGTGCATAATCTTCGCTTGAAAGCTCGTTAAACACAACAATTTCATCCACACGTCCGATAAACTCGGGGCGCAGAAATTCGCGCAGTGCCTGAATTGCCAATTCGCGCTTGACATCGCTCGGTGCTTTACCGAAGCCCATAGCGGCGGTTTTCCGTTCACTGCCCGCGTTTGAGGTCATAATAATGACCGTATTCGCAAAACTGACGGTGCGCCCGTGCGCGTCGTTCGTTTTGCCTTCATCAAGAATCTGCAACAGGATGTTCATAACATCGGGATGCGCTTTTTCAATTTCATCAAACAAAATGATGGAATACGGTTTTCTGCGCACCTTTTCCGTCAGCTGACCTGCCTCGTCATAGCCGACATAGCCGGGCGGCGAGCCGATTAGGCGGGAAACGGAGTGCTTCTCCATAAATTCGGACATATCGAGGCGAATGAGTGTTTCAGGCGTATCAAACAACTCATAGGAAAGCTGTTTAACCAATTCCGTTTTGCCGACGCCTGTAGGGCCGACGAAAATAAAGGACGCAGGACGCTTCTGCACAGAAAGCTGCACACGGCTGCGCTTAATTGCGGCGGCGACCAAATCGACGGCGGCATCCTGCCCAATCAAATGGGCTTTCAGCCGTTCTTCCATACCGACCAACCGTTTTACATCGCCGTCCACGATTTTGGTGGTCGGAATACCTGTCCAAAGATTAATCACCTTGGCAAGGTCTTCCTCTGTTACGAAATTGTCGCTCGCTTTTTCCCGAAGCTCGGCTTCCTTGCCGTCACAGGCAAGCAATTCCGTACGAATGGACGCGAGCGCGGCATACTGCTCGTTTTTCTTTTGCTCGTCATTTTCGGTTTCTGTCGCCGAAACGAGTTCTTCTTCCTGCGATTTTAAATCAGCAATATGCTTTAAAAACAGCTCGTAATCGCTGATAGCTTTATTGCGCAGATTCGCGCAGGTGCACGCCTCATCCAAAAGGTCGATTGCCTTGTCAGGCAAAAAGCGGTCGGTAATATACCGCTCGGAAAGCGTGACGGCTTTATAGACCAAGGTATCGGAAATCTGCACCTTGTGGTAATCCTCGTAATACTTTTTGATGCCCAACAACATTTCGTAGGCATCGTCAATCGACGGTTCTTCCACCTTAACGGGCTGGAAGCGGCGTTCGAGCGCGGCATCCTTTTCAATATTTTTACGGTACTCGTTAAAGGTCGTTGCGCCGATGACCTGAATCTCGCCGCGGGAAAGCGCGGGCTTCATAATATTCGCCGCGTTCATCGTACCCTCGGCGTCACCTGTGCCGACTAAGTTATGCACCTCATCAATAAACAGAATGATATTGCCCTCGGACTTCACTTCATCGATAAGCCCTTTAATACGGCTTTCGAACTGTCCGCGGAACTGCGTGCCTGCGACGAGCGCAGTTAAATCAAGCAAATGAATTTCCTTGTCGGCAAGCTTTGCGGGCACTTCGCCTGCCGCAATTTTCTGCGCCAAGCCCTCGGCAATCGCCGTTTTACCGACACCGGGTTCACCGATAAAGCACGGATTGTTTTTCGTACGGCGGCAGAGAATCTGTACCGTGCGGTAAATTTCACGGTCGCGCCCGATGATACGGTCTAATTTGCCGTCGCGTGCACGTTCGGTCAAATCTGTGCAATAAAGCGACAGATATTTGCGTTTTTTATTTTTACTGCCCTGCTTTTTCGGCGTCTTCCCCTGCCCTTTTTTCGGCTCTTCCACCACAGATACCTCGGACGGGTCAATTAAATCGCCGTCCTCTTCCTGTTTGGGATTCTGCATACCGGGGAAAAGTCCTTGCATAAAGGACAGCGGCAGTGCGCCGCCGGGCTGGAAGCCATCCTCGCCGTCCATACCCTCCATCATCTGCTCCATCTGCGCGGAAACCTCTTCCATTTCGTCCTCGGTAATCCCCATTTGCTGCATAATTTGCTTCACGGGGCCGATATTCAGCTCCATCGCACATTTAATGCAAAGTCCCTCGCTGGTGGTTTTCTCCCCTTCCACCTTTGAGATGAAAAAGACAGCAGGATTTTTGTGGCATCTGCTGCAAAGCATATTTTTGTTCATCAAGATTTATTCCTCAGTTCTTTTTTGCGTGTTTGTCTTTAAATTGCTTATAGGTATTCGGCACATAGCTCAACAGTGCAACAAAGGTGAGCACCGCCGAAATAATCACCAATGCGATCATCACAGGAGACGGCAGTGTGAACCACGTGCGCAGGGCGCCGATTTCAGGTCCGAACGCGATAACCAACACCATCACGGCGTAAAATACAAAGGTGGCAACCTTGCCGTAAATTTCCGCAGCCACAGGGCGCAGTCCGCAGGCAAGCATAATTGCGCCGACCACAACCATCAGCAGTTCCTTAAACAGGAAGAATAAGAACACCCATTTGAACCACTGCATAGTGGGATCTGTGGATTTGTTAAATTCCAAAAAGATAACAACGGCAATTGTAATTTGCGTCAGCTTATCTGCAACGGGGTCCAGCATTTTGCCGAGTTCACTGATTTGATTAAATTTGCGGGCGATTTTACCGTCAAAAAAGTCTGTAAGCCCCGAAACAATCAAAATAACGACCGCCCAGCCGATATGCCCATTGTAAAACAGTACGCCGAAGACGGGGATCAGCAAAATACGAATCAAGCTTAAAAGATTCGGTACAGTCAGACAGCCTGTGAACAGACTTTTCAGATTTTCTTTCATACAAACACCTCATTTAAAATAACTGTGTAATCGGCAAGCTGCCGACAAAGCTGACAATGTGTGAAGCCTGCAGTGCTTCGCGGTATGCTGTGTCTGCATACGGTGCAATCGCGGTCAACAGCAAAGCGGCAACCAGCACGAATGCGCACCCCTTGAGCGCACCGAACACGCCGCCGAGCAAAGCATTCACATTTTTGACAATGGGAACCTTAAAGAGCTTTGAAAGCACTTTCGCAAGCCAATCGAATACCCCACCGAGTACGGCAAACAGCATCAGGAACAGCACCGCGCGAAGCACTGCCTCGCAAACGGGCTTTGCAATATTCTCATTCAGCAGTTTTGCCGCATCTGTGCCGCTGTAGCCGCCGTTTGCAATCTGCTCTGTCAGTGCGGCGACCGTAGAATCACTGCCTTCGGCATATCGCTTTGCAAAATCCGGCAGACTTTGCAGCACGGCAGACGCCTTTTTGACGGAAGTCGCGCCCTCGGGCGTATCCAGCTTCTCTTCAATTTCGCTTTCCACGCGTGCGGACAGCAAATTGTCATAACACGCAGTTGCCATCGGTGTGCAAAGCTGTGCCGCCAAAAGGATTGCCGCCGCGAATGCGACCAATTCGAGGACTGTGCGGACAAGTCCTTTTTTGGCACTGACAATTACGGAAATCAGCACAACGGCAAGTAAGCCTAAATCGATTGCAAGGCTCAAAGGAATCACCTCGTTCTTTTATTGTAACATAGTAAGCACCGAAAAACAACCTGAAATCAGTCCGGCTGTGCAGATGTTGTTTCCGTTGTTTCAACGGTTTCTGCTGTTTTATAGCATTTTACGCCGCTGATTGCATACACATACGTGTTTTTTCCGTCCGTAAAGGGACGGATGCCGTCGGCGTCCACGGGACTGCGTCCCACCTGCTCGCCTTTTCGGTTAAAGCTGTAAAGGTAGTTGTCGGTCAGTACCGAAACATATACAGAATCGCACGACACGCCCTTTACGCTTTCGTCAATCTCGGTTTCAAACTGCAAAGCACCCTTACGGTCGTAAAGGCGTATGATTTTCGACGCAGAGCTGCCGTATTTGGAAAGAGATACAACCGTACAGCCGCTGTCATCGGTATATACACAGGACAGCGTATTTAAGGACAAATCCTCCTCCAAAATCGGCGTTGTGCCGTCAATCACGGTAAATACATTTTTGCCCGTCAAAAGTAAGCTGTCGCCGGAAAGGAATGCAAGCCCCGAAACAACCGAATCATAGGAGAAGGACGCAATCGGCTCGTTATAATCGAAATCAAAAATATGCACCTTTGTATACAGCGCGCCGTCTTTCGCACCGACCACGGACACCGCCGCACGCTTACCGTCGGCAGAAACAGCGGTTGCAATAATGTTTTCGGAAGCACAGTTCCAAATAAAAATCTCTTTGTGGCGTTTATCGAACACCGTCAGCTTGCTTTGCGAGTTCTCGCCCCGAGCGGCAACGGCAAGCGTGCCGTTTTTGCCGAGCGCACCTGTTAAAAGCTTTTGCTCGCTTTGCCCTTCCACCAGTATCTTTGTTTTGGAAAGCACACGATAGCTGTTTTCGCCGACATCCAAAAGCAGCACACGTCCGCCGGCACTGCTCGCCACGGGAGAAGAAAAGGCGTGCTGTTGTTCGCCGAAACGACGTGCGGTCGCATCCAGGGAAAAGGTGATATCATCCCCAATCACAAACAAATCCGACCCAACGGATATCACATTTCGAACACCTGTGCTTTCGAAATAATACGGATACCCATCGCCGCGTTTGGCACCGGAAACCAGTGCCTCCAAAGAATCTCCGACACTGGAAAACGTGATATTGCCGAGCCGATTTGCACCGATGACAATCAAAATCAAAAGCACACAAATGACGCAGACCGCTTTGAGCACAGACAAAAGGCGCGCCTGCCCCTTTCCGCTCTTTTTCGGTTTTTTACGAGCATCCTTCTCTGCCATACCTTCACCCCGCGTTATTCTTCGTAATAGACCTTGTGTAAATATAAGCCGTGCGCAGGCGCGGTCACGCCCGCACGCGTACGGTCGCAGCTCGACAAAATCTGCGGAATCGACCCGACAGCAATTTTGCCGCACTGCACATCCAACAGTGTGCCGACCATAATACGCACCATATTATAGAGAAAGCCGTCCCCCGTCACACGAATCTCTACCAAATTGCCGTTTCTTGTGACGGTACATTCACGGATTTCGCGAACTTTGTCTTCCACATCACTTTTCGATGCGCAAAATGCCGAAAAATCGTGTGTACCGAGAAAGCTCTGCGCTTGCGCGTGCAAAGCTTCAGCGTCCAACGTCCAAGGATAGTGCAGTGCACGGTTTTCGAGAAACGGATCGCGCACCGCGCGGTTTAAAATCAAATACCGATAGGATTTGCCTGTGCAGTCGTACCGCGCGTGAAAGTCTAGCGGCACTTCGCGTACGGACAGCACCGCAATATCCCGCGGGAGCACGGCATTCAGTGCCGTATGCAGTTTTTCGGGCGACACTTCCTTGTGCGTGCGCAGGTTACAGCAAAACATATCCGCGTGCACGTGCGCATCGGTACGGCTGCATCCCGTAATCGGCACGCGTTCCCCTAAAATCCGCTCTGCGGCATCCTGCAATCGGCTCTGCACAGTCACGGCGTTCGGCTGTACCTGCCAGCCGTGGTAATTTGTACCGTCAAAGCACAGCGTCAGCAATTCATTTTTCAAATCAAATCACCGCCGCTACAAAATGGTTGGAAATAAATATGCCTGCCACGCATACCGCCGTAATGGCAAAAGTAATATAATCGCGTGCCCGAAGGCGCATCACACGAAGCCGTGTGCGACCTTCGCCGCCGCGGTAGCAACGGCACTCCATCGCAAACGCCAAATCATAAGCACGTGTAAACGCGTTGACAAACAGCGGAATAAACACAGGCACAAGCGCCTTGCCGCGCTGTATGATACTGCCCGTGTCGAGTTCTGCGCCGCGTGCTTTTTGCGCGGACATAATTTTGTCAACCTCATCAATCAAGGTAGGAATAAAGCGCAGGGCAATCGTCATCATCATCGCAATAGAATGCACATTGATTTTGAACACCTTCAGCGGCGAAAACAGCCGTTCAATCGCATCCGTTAGGAGCGTCGGCGAGGTGGTATAGGTCAGCATAGAGCTTGCCGCCACGAGTGCCACTATGCGGATGGTCGTAAAAACGGCCATAAAAATGCCGTACGTGGTCAACTTGAATTTGCCGAGCTCCAAAAGCACCGTGCCGTCGGTATTGTAAAAAATCTGCAAAACAGAGGTGATTAAAACGATGATGACAATCGGCTTTAAGCTTTTTAAAAGCATTTTGAGGGAGATTTTGGAAAGCAGAATTGCCGCAATCAAATACGCCGCCATAATGCCGAGGGATACAAAATTTTTGCACACAAAAATCATAACGATGTAGACAAAGGTCAGCACCAGCTTTGCGCGCGGGTCAAGCTTATGGACAACAGAATTGCCGGGGAAATACTGCCCGATGGTAATATCCTTAATCACTGCGCCCGCCCCCTTTCCTGCATCAAACGCAACAGCTCGCGCTTCGCTTCGGGGAGTGTGTAAATGTCGGTGCGCACATCGACGCCCGCCGCTTTCAGCCGCAAAAATACACGTGTAAGCTGCGGCACATCCAAACCGACAGACACGAGCTTTTCAGCACTTTTGAAAACCTCGCCGACCGTACCTGTAAGCACGGGTGCACCGTTTTGCATCACCACGACCTTTGACGCGATTTCGGCGATATCGTCCATACTATGGGAAACAATAATCACCGTTTTTCCTGTAGAAAGTCGATAATTTTCAATCATTCCCAACACACGTGCCCTGCCGCGCGGGTCAAGCCCTGCGGCGGGTTCATCTAAAATCAGGATTTCAGGCTCCATTGCCATCACGCCGGCTATGGCGACACGGCGTTTTTCGCCGCCCGACAAATCAAAGGGCGATTTTTCCATCCACTCTTTTTTGATGCCGACAAATTCCGCCGCACGCAGGACGTGCTCCCGAATTTCGGCATCGGTTAGCCCCATATTGCGCGGGCCGAACGAAATATCTTTATAAACCGTGCTTTCAAACAGCTGATATTCGGGATACTGAAAGCAAAGCCCGACCTTGAAGCGCGCGGCGCGGGTTGCCGACTTTGACGCGTGAATATCCTCGCCGTTCAACAGCACTTTGCCCTCTGTCGGCTTCAAAAGCCCGTTCAAATGCTGTACGAGCGTGCTTTTGCCCGAGCCTGTATGCCCGATAATGCCGACAAGCTCGCCTTTTTCTACGGAAAGATTGACATCTTGCAGTGCCGCAATACGAAACGGCGTGCCCTCCCCGTAAATATATGTAAGATTTTGCGTTTCAAGCAGTGCCATTTTAAGCATCTCCGAGCAATTCTAAAATATTGTCCGCCAATGCGTCAGCGGTGAGCACACCGTCGCGTATCGGTATCCCGTTCGCGCGCAATTCCGCCGCAAGTGCCGCCGCCTTCGGCACATCCAAGCCGATTTTTTTGAGCAATTCCGCTTTGGAGAATACCGCCTGCGGCGTGCCGTCCAACAAAATTTTTGCGTTATCCATCACGACCACGCGGTCAGCCGTCGCGGCTTCTTCCATAAAATGCGTAATAAATACAACGGTCATCCCGCGCTCGCGATTCAAGCGGCGCACGGTATCCATAACCTCTTTTCGACCCTTTGGGTCGAGCATCGCGGTCGGCTCGTCGAGCACGATACATTCGGGCAGCATTGCAATCATACCCGCAATCGCAACGCGCTGTTTCTGCCCGCCCGACAGCTTATGCGGCTCGTGATGACGGTATTCATACATCCCGACCGCTTTCAGCGCATCGTCCACGCGGCGGCGAAGCTCGTCCGGCGGGACACCCAGATTCTCAGGACCGAACGCGACATCCTCTTCCACAATGGACGCGACAATCTGATTGTCGGGATTTTGAAAGACCACACCCACGGTGCGGCGGATATCATAAGACAGCGACTCGTCGGCGGTATCCATACCGTCTACCAGCACGCGCCCGCTTTCGGGAATCAAAATGGAATTGGAAAGCTTTGCAAGTGTCGATTTTCCCGACCCGTTATGCCCCAATACAGCAACAAAATCGCCTTTTTTAATATTTAAACTGACGTTCTCGACACAAAGCGGCAGAGGCTTTTCCGACTCGTCCGCTTCGTAGCGAAAAGATACATTTTGAAATTCAATGATGTTTTCAGACATTATGCATTTTCCTTTGTCCAAATCGCGGTTGCACCGCACGGCAGCAGCAGTCCCGAAGCCTGCACGGGCAGTCCGATTTCTTCGCTTTTAACCGAACCGCCGAATTTCGGCACGATAAGCGCACCCAAAATATACTGCATCACAGCAGGGGAAAGCCCTGCGGTATAGGAATTGATCAGCACCGCTATGGGCGCATCCGACAGCACCTCGGCGCACAGCTCCACAAAATGATAAATCTCATTTTCAAGCTTCCACACCTCGCCGCCCGGTCCTCTGCCGTAAGACGGCGGGTCCATAATTAAGATATCGTAACGATTGCCGCGGCGGATTTCACGCTGTACAAATTTAATACAGTCATCTACAATCCAGCGCACGGGGCGGTCAGCAACACCCGAGGACAGCGCATTTTCTTTCGCCCACTGCACCATTCCCTTTGAGGCATCCACGTGCACGACCTGCGCACCTGCTTTTAATGCAGACACCGTCGCCGCACCTGTGTAGCCAAACAGATTCAGCACCTTGACAGGGCGGTTCGCCGTACGGATTTTTTCCGAAACATAATCCCAATTGACCGCCTGCTCGGGAAATACACCCGTGTGCTTAAAGCCCATGGTTTTCACGTTAAAGCGCAAATCGCGGTACCCGATTTCCCAGCGGTCGGGAATGCGCGAGCGCACCTCCCACTTGCCGCCGCCCGTATTGGAACGGTGATAGACCGCGTCCGCCTTGCGCCACAGCGGATGGGTTTTCGGCGTTTGCCACACGACCTGCGGATCGGGGCGAATGAGTGTCACATTGCCCCAACGCTCCAGCCGTTCGCCGCCTGAGCAATCTAACAGCTGATATTCCTGCCAATCCGATGAAAAACGCATTATACTAACCTTTCCCGAACGACCTCGGCAATGGATTCACCGAGCTCCTGAATCTTCTTTTCGTCCTTGCCCTCGAGCATCACGCGGACAAGCGGTTCCGTACCCGACACACGCACAAGCACGCGCCCGCTGTCGCCCAATTCCTCCTCGGCACGGGCGATGGCGTGTTTGATTTCCAGATCGCTTGTAAAACGTACTCTGCCGTATTTGGACACCCGCACATTGATGAGCACCTGTGGGTAAATTTCCATTTCTTCCGCCAAAGTCTTTAAGGTCTTGCCTGTATTCTTTAAAACCTTCAAAAGCTGAATGGCGGACAACTGCCCGTCGCCTGTGGTGGCGTAATCCAGGAAAATGATGTGACCCGACTGCTCGCCGCCGATAGAATACCCGTTTTCAAGCATATTTTCAAGCACATAGCGGTCACCGACCTTGGTGCGTTCACAGTGAATGCCTTCCGCTTCGCAGAATTTGAAAAAGCCCATATTGCTCATCACGGTGACAACGGCGGTATCCTTTGTGAGCATCCCGTTTGCTTTCATATATTTCGCGCAGACCGCGATTGCTTGGTCGCCGTCCACCACATTGCCTGTATGGTCAACGGCAAGCATTCTGTCAGCGTCGCCGTCGAAAGCGAAACCGAGGTCACAGCCGTTTTCCACAACACATTTTTGCAGTGCTTCCATATGCGTAGAGCCGCAGTCTTTGTTGATATTGACGCCGTCCGGGCTGTCACCAATGACGACACATTCCGCACCCAAGGCTTCAAACACGGTTTTTGCAGAAACGCTGGACGAGCCGTTGGCACAGTCCAATGCGATTTTCAAGCCGTCGCAGCGCGTATCCGTGGTGGAAAGCAAATACTTTATATAATCCTCTACCGCGTGTTCTGCGCGCAGCACTCTGCCGACATCGCCGCCAACCATCACAGGCGGCACTTTGGCTTCATCCAAAATAATGGCTTCAATCTCATTTTCCAAAGCATCGGGCAGTTTATAGCCCGTGGACTGGAAAATTTTAATGCCGTTGTATTCGCAGGGGTTATGCGAGGCGGAAATCATCACGCCCGCATCATAGCCGTATTCCTTCACAAGATATGCCACTGCAGGGGTCGGCACAACGCCCAAAAGCAACACATCCGCACCGACAGAGCAAAGCCCCGCCGTGATAGCGGATTCGAGCATCTCGCCCGAAGCACGGGTATCCATACCGATAAGCACTCTCGGACGGTGCGATAAATTCTCTGTCAGCACCATTGCCGCCGCACGGCCGATCTGCATTGCCAATTCACAGGTGATTTCTTTATTTGCGACGCCGCGTGCGCCGTCTGTACCGAATAATCTGCCCATTGTAAATCTCCTTTACATATCTAATTGCTGCTGCCCCTGCATCGGGATGCCGAGATGTTTGTACGCCAGCGGTGTCACCACACGCCCGCGCGGGGTTTTCGATAAAAAGCCGATTTGCATCAAATACGGCTCATATACATCTTCAATGGTAACCGCTTCTTCACCGATGGTCGCGGCAATCGTTTCCAAGCCCACGGGGCCGCCGTTGTAATTTTTAATCATCGAGGTGAGAAGCAAACGGTCAATGAGGTCCAGCCCCAGCGGGTCGATTTCCATTCTGCCGAGCGCGATTTTGGCGGTGTCCTCCGTAATCACGCCGTCCGCCATCACTTCGGCAAAATCGCGTGCGCGTTTCAAAAGGCGGTTCGCAATACGCGGCGTCCCGCGCGAACGCGAGGCGATTTCCAACGCGCCCGTATCGTCAATGGCTATCCCGAGAATCCCCGCACTGCGCTTGACAATCTGTGAAAGCTGTTCGGGGGTATACATCTCCAAACGCGCAATCACGCCGAATCGGTCGCGCAGGGGTGCGGTCAGCTGACCTGCGCGTGTCGTCGCACCGACCAACGTAAACTTCGGCAAATCCAACCGAATGGAACGCGCGGAAGGCCCTTTGCCGATGATGATATCGAGGGCATTGTCCTCCATTGCAGGATACAAAACCTCTTCCACACTGCGCGACAGGCGGTGAATTTCATCGATAAACAGCACGTCGCCGTCGTTGAGATTCGTGAGCAGTGCCGCAAGGTCGCCCGGTTTTTCAATCGCAGGTCCTGAGGTCACGCGCATCTGTACGTTCATTTCATTGGCAATGATGCCTGCAAGCGTGGTTTTGCCCAAGCCCGGCGGGCCGTATAAGAGCACGTGGTCTAACTGCTCGCCGCGCCCTTTTGCCGCTTCGATATAGATTTTTAAGTTTTCCTTTGCCTTTTCCTGCCCGATGTAATCGTTTAAGGTTTTCGGGCGCAGAGAGATTTCCAAATCGCTGTCGCTTTCATTGAAATCGGGCGAAATGATGCGGTTTTCGTTATCAAAATCCATCGCTTACACCTGCCTTGAAAGGGTTTTGAGCGCCTGCCGGATTAAATCCTCAACAGGCAATGTACCGTCTAATTTGGATACGGCTACCGCCGCTTCGCTTTGTGAATACCCGAGCATCACGAGCGCACTGACCGCCTCTGCGGCATTGCCGTCAGATGCGGCAAGCCCAGCGGCTTCGATTTCGGGGGTGGCGGCAGGCATTTCCAAGCCCTTTGCCAGTTTATCCTTTAATTCGAGCACCACGCGCTGTGCAAGCTTTGGCCCTACGCCCTGCGCTTTGGTAATCGCTTTGCTGTCGCCTGTGGCAAGGCTTAAAGCGAGCTTTTCGGGCGTCAGCTCCGAAAGAATCGACAGTGCCGCTTTCGGTCCGACGCCGGACACGGAAATCAGCAGCTTAAAGCACTCCAGCTCCTGCTCTGTGTAAAAACCGAACAAATCGAGTGCATCCTCGCGGACATTCAAATAGGTATACAGCGTCGCAAGACTTCCCTTTTCGCCGATTTTTTTCAGCGTGGTGAGCGTGGTACTGCATTTGAACGCAACGCCGCCCGTTTCAATGGCAACAGACTGTGTATCGAAATACACAACCTTGCCCGTAATGGAATAAAACATATTTTTCACACGGCTTTGCATTCACAACACGCAAAACCGTTCCTTTCCTTGTAAAATAAGAACTCAGCGTAAAATAAGAACTCATCGCAAGCCCAATTTATTTAACTTGCCCATCAGCGAACCGCTGGAATGCCCGTGACAGATTGCCATAGCCAGCGCATCGGCGGTATCGTCAGGCTTCGGGATTTTTTCGAGATTCAAAATGATGCGGGTCATTTCCTGCACCTGTTTTTTTTCGGCTCTGCCATAGCCGACCACGCTCTGCTTGACCTGCAAGGGTGTGTATTCAAAAATCTCTAAGCCGTGCTGTTGGGCGGCAAGCATCGTTACGCCGCGCGCCTGCGCCACGTCAATCACCGTTTTCGCATTGGTGTTGTAAAACAGCTTTTCGATTGCCATCGCCTCGGGATGATGGCGTTCCATCAGCGCGCAAAGGTCGGTATAAATTATTTCCAGGCGGCGGTTGAAGGGTGTGCCTGCCTCTGTCGTAATCGCGCCGTAATCCACCACGGAAAAGCGGTTGTTTCGATAGTCCAGCACCCCGTAGCCCACAATCGCATACCCCGGGTCAATGCCTAAAATAATCATAAAAAGTCCTTTTCCACCTATATTATAGGATTCAAAAAATTTTATCACAAATACAGAAAAATAGCAAGTAAACAGAGTGTAAATTCTGCGGTTCTGTGATTTGTTCCGTATGGCGAAATCTTATGCCTGTTTTGAGGTGAAACCCGCATATTGAATCTTTGCTAAAACCCCGATACATTGATTTTTTTATTTTTTGGGCATTTCTTTTTTTATGTTTGTAATGCCTAAAATGTAGTCGGCGGACAAATTGTAAAAACGGCACAGCTTAATTACGTGGCTTGCTTTTATTTCGTTTTTTCCCGCCTCATAACGCTGATACTGCTCCTGTTTCATTCCAATACCCTTTGCGACCTGTTCTTGCGTCAGTTCATAAAATTCGCGGATATCTTTTAGTCTTTTGGTATAATACACTGCTATTTCAGCTCCTTTTTGTTTATATTCACAATTTTACAATATAACACTTCTGTTGTCTTGACTTTATAACACTTTTGTTGTAATATAATATTTAAATTAACAACACTTCTGTTGCAAATTAAAATTTTGATAAGATACGTCTATACAAACTGAGAAGGAGTATAAAAATGATTTCTGTTTTGGAAGAATTGTATTACGGCAATATTAGTCCCGGAGACCGCGTATTGGCACACACCGAAAAAGCAAACGCCTTTCGGAAACTGCAGCACACAGCGACACCGCTTGAAGAACAGCTGATAGCCGCACTGAATGAACAGCAGTTGAAGCAATTTCACACATTTTGTGACATACAGGGCGAATTGACGCAAATGGAACAAGAGGATTTATTCATTCACGCCTTTCGTTTGGGTGCGAAAATGATGGCGGAAATCCTTTTGCCGCGCAGTAACAATTTGACTGAGAGGTTATAGGAATGTATATTGTGCGTCTGCAAGGACAGCCACGAGTGCTGTCCTTACAGACGAACACAGTTCGCCCCTACGGGGTGTAGGGAACGACCTTCGTGTCGTTCCGAAAAATTCCGGCAGATTTTTTGCGGGCGATTCGTGAATCGCTCCTACAGAATTATGCTTCGCCATTGGGGTTGTACAAAATCCGACCGTGCTCGGGCGGATGAGGGCATCCGCCCCTACGGGGTTGTGCATTGCCGTAGACTTTCAGCAGATTTCACGGAACGACACGAAGGTCGTTCCCTACGATTTGTGTGCCGTCGATTTTATAAAAAAACAACTTTATAAGACAAAATCCCCAACCGTTTTCCTGCGAACGGTTGGGGTGAATTTTTATTTTGCGTTTTTATTTTGTGTTATTATTTCACATTTTTATTTCGTATCTTTTTTGCCGTTTCTGCCTTGGCGTTCACGGATGATGAAGCGCGTAGGCGTGCCCTCAAGTCCGAACACCTCACGAATCTGATTGTCAATGTAACGCTGATAGCTGTAATGGAACAGCTCCTTGCTGTTGACAAAGCAGACGAATGTCGGCGGGCGCGTAGAGGCTTGCGTCATATAATAGATTTTCAAGCGTCTGCCCTTATCGGTCGGGGGTTGCACGCGCGTGGTTGCATCGGCGAGCACTTCATTCAGTTTACCTGTAGAAATGCGCATCGCGTTTTGTTCGTTGACAAACTTAATCAGCTCAAACAGGCGGTCAAGCCTCTGCCCTGTTTTGGCGGAAATAAAGATAATCGGCGCGTAGCTCATAAACGAAAAGTCGTTCATCAGCTTTTTGCGTTCTTTATCCATCGTTTTGCCGTCCTTCGAAACGGCATCCCACTTATTCACGGCGATAATGCACGCCTTGCCGAGCTCGTGCGCGATGCCCGCAACCTTGGAATCTTGCTCTGTAAAGCCCTCGGTCGCGTCAATCATAATCACGCAGACATCGGCACGTTCCACCGCCATTCGGGCACGAATGACCGAATACTTTTCAATTTGGTCTTCCACCTTGCTTTTGCGGCGCAGTCCTGCGGTGTCAATAAATACAAAATTGCCGAACTGATTTTCCACCAGCGTATCTGTCGCATCACGCGTCGTACCCGCAATATTGGAAACAATCGCGCGGTTTTCGCCTGTTACGGCATTGACGAGAGAGGATTTCCCGACATTCGGCTTGCCGATGACCGCCACGCGGACGGTTTCGGAATCATTTTCCTCTTCTTCCTGCTCGGGCAGGAGCGCAAGAACGGCATCCAAAAGGTCGCCCGTGCCGTGACCGTGCACGGAAGATACAGGAATCGGGTCGCCGAGTCCAAGATTATAAAACTCATAAAATTCTGCGGGCGTTTCGCCGATGGTATCGCACTTATTGACGCACAGCACAATCGGCTTACCGCTTTTTTGCAGCATCGTTGCCACTTCGTGGTCGGTCGCAACGACGCCCGTCCGTAAATCAGTCACCAATACAATCACGTCGGCGCTGTCTACCGCCAGCTGTGCCTGACGGCGCATTTGCGACAAAATCACATCGTCGGAATACGGCTCGATACCGCCTGTATCCACAAGCAGCATATTTCTGCCCAGCCACTCGCAGTCACCGTAAATACGGTCGCGCGTGACGCCGGGCGTGTCATCCACAATCGATAATCTTTGCCCAATCAGCTTATTAAACAAGGTGCTTTTGCCGACATTCGGTCTGCCGACAATTGCCACAACGGGTCTTGCCATCTTTACACCCCCAAAAGGTTCTGAAGAAGCTCCTCTCCCCGATTGCCCGTTGGAATAACAGGCACACCGAGTGCGGATTCCGCTTCTTTTAAGGTTATATCATCTAAAAATTTATTATTTTCGGTCGAATGCGACGTGTAATCAATCGTCATCACAAGCGGGATAAGCAAAGCCTCCCCGAGGTCGCGCCCTTTTAGCTGTTCCAGCAAATCCTTGCCCGTTAAAAGTCCTGCGACGGTAATTTCCTCACCGAAAAAGTGATTGATGATTTTTACCACTTCAATTTCACAGCCGATTTTTTCCGCCGCTGCGGTACAAAATTCCGACAGCAACGGGTACGCCGCCGCGCCCGTGGCGAGGGTCAGCTTTTTATAGCGGGATTTCTGCGTACACGCCGCGAGTGCTTCATAAAATTCGACCTTTAAGGACGTCCAAAGCCCCACGCCGTTGTCAATTTGCGGGTAGTCGTCGTAGTATTCTTCGGGCGGCAGTTCACGCTCGGCTTTTAAGAAAAACTCATCCGACGGGTAACAAAAGCGAATGCCGTGTTCTGCCTTGAAGCGTTCGGAAAATGTTTCTATGATATCAATGACCGCGCCTGCTGTTTCTTTCGTATAGCTTTTAAGCGGATACAGCCCATCGCGGAATTTGGTCAATCCCACAGGTACGGCGGCGATGCTTTGCACCGCAGGATACAGCTTTGAAAGCTGCTGAATGCTGTATTCCAACTCTTTGCCGTCGTTAATTCCGGGGCAAAGCACCAGTTGGGTATTCATTTGAATCCCCGCATCGGCAAACCGCCCAAGGACGGACAGCACCTCGCCCGCGTGCTTATTTTTCATCATTTCCACGCGCAATTCGGGATTCATAGTGTGCACGGAAATGTTGACGGGACTGATGTGCATATCGATAATGCGCTGGATTTCGTGCTCGGAAATATTGGTAAGGGTAATGTAGTTGCCGAACAAAAACGAAAGACGCGAGTCATCATCCTTAAAGTAAAGACTTTCGCGCATTCCTTTCGGCAATTGGTCGATAAAGCAAAAAATGCACTTGTTTTTGCAGTGCTGTTGCTTGTCCATCAAATAGGTCGAGAAAGAAAGCCCTGTATCTGCCGTCGGCATATGCACTGTTCGCGTTTTGCCGCCGTGTGAAAACTCCATTGTAACCGGCGCAAAGCTCATTCGGAAATCGTAATCGAGAATGTCCTCAATTTCGTAGCCGTCTACGCGCAGCAGTGTATCGCCCGCGCGCACGCCTGCAAACCAACAGCGTGAAAAACGCCTGACATTCTGAATTTTCACTGCCATACCTTACCACCTCCGTTTTCACACGAGAAAAAGGCGGGGAAGCAAAGCCTTCTCCACCTTTCCAAGCACTGAAATGTTGCTGTTACGCTTCTTTAACAATGACCTGTCTGCCGTTGTAGTAGCCGCAAGCCGCGCACACTCTGTGTGTTCTCTTGTACTCGCCGCAGTTCGGGCACTTCTGAAGCTCGGGAGCATTCATTTTCCAGACGTTGGAACGTCTTTTATCTCTTCTTGCTTTGGAAACTCTTCTCTTCGGTACTGCCATTTCAAGCTCTCCTTATGAAAAAATTACAAATTACGAATCGCTAAGCAATTCCTGCAAAACCGCCAAGCGCGGATCAACAGGCTTTTTGCAGCCGCACGCCGTTTCGTTGCGGTTCGCACCGCACATCGGACAAAGACCCTTGCAATCCACCTTACACAAAACCTTTGTGGGCAGCTCCAACAAAATATCCTCCCGCAGAAGTGCATTCAAATCGAAATGCATATCCTCTACCAGGATAAAGTCATCATTGTCCTCGCTGTTCAGCGTCGGCGTTAAAATATGGGTAAACTGTTTTTGAAAGGAACGCGGGGTGGGCTTTAAGCAACGGTCGCAAGCGACCATATCCTGAAAAGCGGTGTTTGCCGTTAAAGTAACGACGCCCGCGCGGTTTTCAACCGCACCGGATACGTTTACAGGTGCCTCAATACCGCCGTCTTCCGGAGAAAAAGAATACGAGAATTCTTTTTTCGCCCCGATGTTGTTAAAAATAGGCTCCAATTCAATAAACATACAATACCTCAATACGAACGCAAAAGATATTATAAAGGGTTCGGGCAGTTTTGTCAACAAAAACTTTCAGAAATTCTCCCTTTTCACCAAAAAGAAGCCGTTGTGACAGCACAACGGCTTCCCGAACCAACTAGACTCAGTTGATTTTCTCGCAATATGCGAACATTCTCTCGGGAAGATTCTCGAGATCGGTCGAAACCGTAAAGGTAAACGCTGTACCCGAGATTTTAGAGAGCGCATCGACTTTCGCCAAGAAATCTGCCAGTGCCTCATAATCTCTGCCGCCGATGCGGAAGGTTGCATCTACAAAAATGTCGGTAATATCGTGGTCGCCTGCGCAAAGACCGCTCAAGAAGCCGTAAAGCGCATCAAAACCCGAAACCGAGAAGCTGTCCGCCGCCACTAAGCGCGCACGGTAATTGACGTCGTATGTAAGCTTGGTTTCCTTTTCAACACAGATGACATTGCCGTTGGATTTTTCAATCGCCGCATTCACCTTGTCAACCAGAAGCTTTGTTTTGCCGGAACCTTTGTGTCCAATGATAAGAGATACCATAAAGATCTCCTCCTGAGTATTTATTTAATCCGCCCAACGCGGGAATTAACAGAATTACAGCCCCAGTCTTGCCTCGAGCTCTTTGGTCATTTCTTCATAACCGGGCTTGCCCAGAAGTGCAAACATATTGCGCTTGTAGCTTTCCACACCGGGCTGATTGAAAGGATTGACACCGAGCGTATAGCCCGAAATCGCACAAGCCTTTTCCAGGAAATACACGAGATAGCCGAAGTTGTAAGCGTCCATTTCGTCCACTTCCAGCACCACATTCGGCACGCCGCCGTCTACGTGTGCGAGCACCGTGCCCTCAAACGCCTTGCGGTTGACATATGCCATTGTTTTGCCTGCGAGGAAGTTGAGTCCGTCGGCATTGGAGCTTTCTGTGCCGATGGTCACCTCGGTTTTCGGCTTCGAAAACACCACAGCGGTTTCAAACATCACGCGTTCGCCCTCTTGGATATATTGACCCATAGAGTGCAAATCGGTGGAGAATACGGCACTTGCGGGGAACAGACCCTTGCCGTCCTTGCCCTCAGACTCGCCGTAGAGCTGTTTGAACCACTCGTTCATCATCGTGTAGTCCGGCTCGTACGCCACCATCATTTCGACGGATTTGCCTTTTCTGTAAAGAATATTGCGCACTGCGGCGTATTTTGCGCAGTCGTTTTCGGAAAGCTCGTCGGAAGCAAATGCCGCGCGTGCATCTGCCGCACCCTGCATCATTTTTGCGATATCAATGCCCGCCGCCGCAATCGGCAACAGACCGACCGCAGTCAAAACGGAGTAACGTCCGCCGACGTCGTCAGGTACCACAAAGGTTTCATAGCCCTGCTCATCGGAAAGTGCTTTCAGTGTGCCCTTGGCTTTGTCGGTCGTTACATAAATGCGCTTTGCCGCCTCTTCTTTTCCGTATTTTTTCTCGAGCAATTCACGGAAGATACGGAAAGAAATTGCAGGCTCTGTGGTCGTGCCCGATTTGGAGATCACGTTCACGGAGAAATCCTTACCCTCGCACAGTGTGACCAATTCATTAAGTGCCGCAGAGCTGATAGAATTGCCGCTGAAGAAAATCTGCGGTGTATCTTTGCAAAGCAGATTATAATTCTGCGATTTGCAGAACTCAATTGCGGCGCGTGCGCCGAGATAACTGCCGCCGATGCCGATGACGATTAAGACCTGCGAATCCTTGCGAATTTTTGCCGCCGCCTTTTCGATGCGGGCAAATTCTTCTTTATCATAATTTACGGGAAGGTCAACCCAGCCGAGAAAATCATTGCCTGCGCCCGACTTCTCACGCAAAGTCTTTTGCGCCGCCTTGACCTCATCGGAAATTGCAGCGTAGTCGCTGTCCGAAATAAAACCGTTCAAGTATTTTGTGTTTAATTTGACTGCCATTTGTAATTGCTTACCCCTTTGGTGATTTAAACATCTTGTATAGGTGACCGTATCCGAAATCGATACGACACCTTATGTTGCTTTTATTCTACCCTAATTCCGCTTTGTTTTCAATACAAATTTATGAATTTTTTTGAAATTCTGCCGACACGCCCCATAGAATCTGCCGTTTACGTGCAAATCAAACATAAAATCCGTCGGAATGTTTCGAAAAAAGTCAGACGCGGAATTTCATTTTCACAAAGCAAATCATACGTATATACCGTTTCGCCGTTCAGCTTAAAATAGACGCGTCCCAAAAGCTGACCTTTTTCCACAGGTGCCGAGACGGTGGCGGCAAGGTCTATTTCCTGCGTGACATCATTCGCCCTTCCCTTTTCAAGCAAAATGCTTTGCGCTTCGGGCACACACGGCATAACGGAATCCACCTCGCCCTTTAAAACCGTGACCGCCGGAATGCGCGCAGGGTCCACAGCGAGCGCGGTGCTTTCGAAATTTGCAAAGCCCCAGTCGAGCATCGCACGCGCGCTTGAGAAACGATCGTCGCTTGTTTCACTGCCGAGCACTACAGCAATCAAATGCAGGTCTCCCCGCTTTGCCGAGGCGGAAATACAACACCCCGCCTTAGAGGTCGTACCCGTTTTCAAGCCTGTTGCGCCTTCATAGAACCGCACCAATTTATTGGTATTGACAAGCTCGGTTTTGCCGCCGCGCAAAGAATCCATCCAAATGGTGGAATACGCCGTGATGCGCTCGTGCGCAAGCAGAGCCTTGGACATTAAGGCGATATCGTACGCACTGGTTTTATGGTTTTCGGCGGTGTCGTCAAGTCCCGTGCAGTTTTCAAAATTCGTGTCATACATTCCGAGTTCTTTTGCGCGCGTGTTCATCATTTTTACGAACGCCGTACTGCTTCCTGCCACGTATTCGCCGAGTGCCTCACACGCATCGTTGGCGCTGGCAACCACGGCGGCTTTCAAAAGCTCATCTACCGTCATCTGCTCGCCTTCCTCCAGCCAAATCTGCGAGCCGCCCTTTTCGCACGCCTCGCGGCTGGCGGTTACGGTATCGGCAAGGGTGATTTTGCCGCTGTCGAGCGCTTCCATCACCAAAAGAATCGTCATAATTTTGGTGACGGATGCAGGATACAATTGCTCGTGTGCGTTCTGTGCCATCAGCACCCTTCCTGTGTCTGCATCCATTAAAACGCCTGCTTTCGCTTTGATTTCCACCTGCATCGGAGGTAATTCCTCCGCCGCAAATGCAGGCATACACAGCGCAAATAAAATACACAGTGAAAGCAATGCCGCTAAGATTTTTTTCATCGGTCACAACCCCTTTCTTTCTACTTCTATATGCATATTGGGATTGTAAAAATGAATTTTTGTGTTACAATTATAAGTAGAAATTCTTTAGGAGTACCGATTATGTTAGAGCATAAAGACGCCGCAGTGCGTGCCGAAACACTGCGCAAAGAGTTGAATCATCACATTTACCGTTATTATGTAGAAAACGAAAATGATATTGAAGACTACGAATACGATATGCTGATGCGCGAATTGCAGTCGATTGAGGAAGCCTATCCCGATTTGCTGACCGCCGATTCCCCTACGCATCGCGTGGGCGGCAGTGCCGACAACCAATTTGAAAGCGTCACGCACACCGTGAAGATGGAAAGCTTACAGGATGCCTTTTCGCACGAAGAAATCCGCGAATTTGACACACGCGTCAAAAACGGCGTGACAAACGCACAGTATGTGGTCGAGCCGAAAATCGACGGGCTTTCGGTATCCTTGGAATACGTGAACGGCGTGTTCACGCGCGGCAGTACGCGCGGCGACGGCGTGACGGGTGAAGACATCACCGCAAACCTGCGCACCGTACGCTCCGTTCCCCTGCGTCTTACAGAAGCTTTGCCGTTTATAGAGGTGCGCGGTGAGGTGTATATGCCGCGGCAAACCTTTTTGGAAATCGTCAAAGAACAGGAATTAAACGAAGAAAAGCCGTTTAAAAATCCGCGCAACGCGGCGGCGGGGTCGCTTCGCCAAAAAGACCCGAAAATCACGGCAAAACGCAAATTGGATATTTTTGTGTTTAATATTCAGAGAATCGAGGGGAAAACGCTCTCTTCGCACAAGGAATCCTTAGATTACTTAAAAACACTCGGCTTTAAAACCGTGCCGTTTTACACACAGGTCGGCACAATTGACGGAGCACTCGCTGAAATCGGGCGCATTGGCGATATCCGCTACACACTGCCGTTTGACATTGACGGCGCAGTCATTAAAGTAGATGATTTCGCACAGCGTGAAGTGCTTGGGAGCACCTCTAAATTCCCGAAATGGGCGGTCGCTTTTAAATATCCGCCCGAAGAAAAAGAAACCGAGCTTTTGGATATTGAAATAAACGTCGGCAGAACAGGCGTGCTCACGCCCACGGCGGTGCTCTCCCCGGTTCTGCTTGCGGGCACGACCGTCAGCCGCGCAACACTGCATAACGAGGATTTTATCCGCGAGAAAAACATTTCCATCGGCGATACGGTCATTGTGCGCAAAGCCGGCGACATTATCCCCGAGGTTTTAAAGGTTTCAAAGCACAAAGGAAATGCGCCGCTTTACAGAATGCCCGCTGTTTGCCCCTCGTGCGGGTCGCCTGTCACAAGAGAGGCAGAGGAAGCCGCCGTGCGCTGTACCAATCCCGACTGCCCCGCACAGCTGCTGCGGATGCTTATCCATTTTTGCAGCCGCGACGCAATGGATATCGAGGGCTTGGGCGAATCGATTTTAGAAACGCTGACCGCAGAGGGAATGCTTCAAAACGCCGCCGATATTTACCGTTTGGATTCTGAAAAAATCGCCGCCTTGGAGCGTATGGGCACAAAGAGCGCGGAAAATCTCAAAAACGCGGTAGAAGCTTCGAAGCAAAACGATTTGAGCAAGCTGATATTCGCCCTCGGCATTCGGCATATCGGGCAAAAGGCGGCGGCACTTTTGGCGGAAGCCTTCGGCACAATGGAGAATTTGGAAACGGCTTCCCGCGAAGAATTGCTCAGCATTGACGGCTTCGGTGAAATTATGGCGGATGCGGTCGTGCAGTTTTTCTCGCTCGAACAGTCGCGTGCGCTCATAGCGGATTTAAAGGCGGCGGGCGTGAATATGCAGTCGCAAAAAGAGATTGTGGACACGCGTTTCCAAGGAAAGACCTTTGTTTTGACAGGCACACTGCCCACAATGACCCGCAGTGAAGCAAGTGCGATTATTGAAAGCTTCAAGGGCAAGACCGCCTCTTCGGTCTCCAAAAAAACCGATTATGTGCTTGCCGGTGAGGACGCAGGCAGTAAGCTTCGTAAAGCGCAGGATTTGGGTATCACCGTCATTTCGGAAGCAGAGTTTCGGGAAATGATTGAATGAAAATCTGTTTCGCATATAAAAACACAGCCGCACCTTCAAAGTATGGCTGTGTTTTTTTGTTTTTTCTATTGCGCACGAACTTCTTTGATGCGGATAATTTCGTTATAATCCACACCGCGAATGTGCAGCGGAATCCCGACATTTTTCAGATAGGCGCCGCTTTTTTCATAGGTCTGATTCTGCACGGTGAGTGTATAGCGTTTGTTGTCATCCAAGCCGTCAAAGCAAACAGGCATCCGCTTTTTATAAAATCTTGTGCCGTTCGCCAAAAGGAAGGCAACGCTTTCGGTTTTCTGAACATTAACATACTGATTCAGCAGAACCTCGTCCTTTTCGATATCCAGGATTCTGTAAAGGTCGCCGAACTGCACAAGCTCGCGAATCTGCTTATACAAGGCTATATTCTTTTTGCAGATTTCCAAATCCGCTTCACTGTATTTCGTGAGATTGCCGCCTATGCCGAGTGCGCCCTGCATCGCCACCGCAAAGCGAAAATCCAGAGAGCACGGCTTATTGATGCCCTCAATATCGGTGACCCACGCGCGCATCGCTTTTGTGGGATGCAAAAGCGAATACCCCTTTTGAATCGTCATACGGTCAATGCCGTCGGTGTTGTCGCTCGTCCAGACCATATCAAAGTGCTCGAGTGCACCGAGGTCGGCGCGTCCGCCGCCCGAGCAACAGCTTTCGATAGTGACATCGGGATGTTTTTGCTTTAATTTATCCACAATATCGTAAACGGCTTTTGTATGGAGATACCAAAGCATTTTCGGCTCTTCCAAATTCCGGGCGCCCGTCTCCGAAAGTGCGCGGTTCATATCCCATTTGAAATATTTGATATTGTTTTCCGTCAGAAGCGCGTCCAAAAGTCCGAAAATGTAATCCTGTACCTCCTGTCTTGTCATATTGAGGACAAGCTGATTTCGAAGCTCGTGGGCGGTTCTGTGCGGATAATGATAGGTCCAGTCGGGGTGTGCGCGGAACAAATCGCTGTCGGGATTCACCATTTCAGGCTCTACCCAAAGCCCGAAATCCATACCGAGAGAATTGACTTTCTCAATAAGCTCCGTAAGCCCGTTCGGGAATTTTTCACGGTTGACAAACCAATCGCCCAAGCCCGCGCGGTCATCCTTGCGCGCACCGAACCAGCCGTCGTCCATCACAAAAAGCTCTACGCCCATTTCGGCGGCACGCTCGGCAAGGGCGCACTGATTCTCGCTGTTTACGTCGAAATAGGTCGCTTCCCACGAATTATACAGCACGGGGAGCGGTGTTTTATTGTACGGTTTCGGAAGCACATACTCGAGCGCAAAGCGGTTCATCTGGCGGGACATCTCCCCAAAGCTTTGGGTATTGCCGCAGAATACCTTCGGCGTCGAGAAGCTTTCACCGGCTTTCAGCAAATACGCAAAATCAAAATCATTAAGCCCGAGCAGTACCCTTGTTGTGTTGTATAAATCTCTCGAAGCCGACACCTTAAAGTTGCCGCTGTAGGCAAGGCTCGCGAAGTACACATCTCCGGCGGTTTCATCTGCGTTCTGATAAGCGATAAAGGAGGGTACTTGGTTGTGCCCCGAAACACCCCCTCGGCTTTCAAATACCGCTGTGCCGCCCTCGACGGTGGTATTGGTTTCCAAAAACTCACCCGCCCAGCCGCCGTTCGTATTTTTAAACGTATACGGCTTTTTGGACGGCAGCGTCAGCTCCGCACTGAACAGCTTTTCAAACGAAATAGCTTCCTTGCCCGTATTTTGGACGGTGGTCCATCTTGTAATAATGTCTAACCCCTCCGCAAGGCGGTAATGGAGCGTGACCGCGAGCGGATAATGCGTGTCGGCAAAGTGCAGAACAAGTGTATTGTCCGTTTTTTCATACCCGACATATTTTAAATCCGTTTCGCGGCATCCGTCGGCAAAAGTTGCTTTTAACGCACTGCCCCTATACATTGTGGAGCCGAACGGTGTATACTCCTGCGCGATTTCATCCAGCGCGGTGTTGTGCGAGTTTTCATCTTTATTATAATCGATGACATAATCGCGCACATCGCATTTTTTGCCCCAATAAATATGACGGTTGCACCCCGCCGCGTCTATGCCGAGCACATAATGTGTATTGGACGTCTCTAATACAAATATGTTATTTTCACATACAATAATAGGCATAAGCACACTCCTTATCCGATTAAATCCAAAATGGCGTTGTAGTCGTCGATTCCGTAGTTTCCCGCGGAATGTTTGAGAATCTCAAACAAATCCGCCTGTTTGCCGTCGACGGTTTTTAAATTGATTTTTTTGAGAATCGGGTCTAAACGGTTTAAAAAGCGAATAAACACCTCGCCTTTGGGATTCCCTTCCCGAAAATGCTGATTTCCCTCAAATACATTGCGGACAAGCTCCGCTACGTAATCCTTTAAAAGGATGGGCTTTACGGATTTGTCACATTTTATCCACAGCAGTCTGCAAACGCCGCCGACAGTGATTTTATTGACGATTTTGCCCGCAAGCTTCACAAACGGATAAATGCTTTTCTTATCCTCCGCGCCGAATCGGGACAGCACCCGTTCGGGATTATGCTGCATATCGTCTAGCATATTCAGAATCATTGAATCAAACAAATCAGACAAATACTGCTTACAGCTTTTACCGCCTGTATCCCAATCAAAATCAGGGGTTTCAATGCTTTTAATCACCGCCATATGATCCGGCGTAACGGCAACAAAGCGTATCATTGCAGGGTCTGCGATAATCGAGCCCGTGCAGACGTCGTAAAGCTTATTGCCTTTTTCGGTAATTTTCTCGTTGATGCTGTGATTGTGCATATGCCCCGTGAACACCAAATGCACACCCTCGTCGGCAAGCATCGTGGTCACACTGTCGCTTTCGCGCTGTACGGCAGACGGAATCACAGAAAAAATCGGCTGACCGGGCAGGAGCGGATAATGGTTCATCGCAATCATAATCTGTCCGTCATCGCGTGCCTTTTTGGTTTGCTCTTTAATCCATTTTATATGTTCTTCGTCAAATCTTCTTGTGCCGTCAGACGCACCGTCATTGTTCAGCGCCAGCAGTCTTACCCCGTCGCTGAGCTGACTGACATAAGAAAGATGCTGTCTGTCTACAGCGATGGCGTCCTTGAATCCGAAATCATAATATAAATCATATAATTCTTCGCGTCTTGTGCTCTCCGGCGTCAGGCGTCCGCTTTCGTCAAAGGCGAAACAGTCGTCCCCCTCGTTTTTAAAATCGTGGTCGGCAGTGATGACATATACCTTTTTCCCTGCCGCCTGCAGTTCTCGAAGCAGCTTGATAAAGCCCAAATGGCTCTCTTTTTCGCCGTTAAACGACAAATCGCCCGCAATCAAAACGATGTCTGCCTTATCTGCTTTTTTCAGATACTCGAACACCGAACGGTTGATGGCGGCCGTTTCCGCAAAGCATTTTTGCTCGAAGCGCATAAATTCATCGTACGCGGCGCCGCGTGCGCCTAAGGCGGGTTCAAAATAATGCGGATCTGTAATCAAGTAAAATTTTAAATCTTCCATAACGCTCCCTCACGGTTAAATATGCTTACCGCCGCACAAAGCCTTGACTTTAACTGCCTTCTACTCCGCTTCGGGAAATTCGAATCGGTCAAGTGTCTGCACAAAGCCGTTTTCCGTAAGCTCGGGTAAAATACGGTCGGCGGCGTACAGATAATAGGTGAAATCCACGCCCTCAAAATACTGCGTTGCCGTCGCCACACAGGTATATGCGCCGAAGGTCAGCGGCGCACTGCGCGTCACCACAAAATCGGGCTTCTGCGCGCAAATTTCCGTTTCCTGCGCCTCGTACATTTCGGGCAGTTGGATATTCAATCGGCAAAAGTATTTGCTTTCAGGCGTTATCCCTGCCACTGTATAAAATCCGCCGTCCAAAAACCCGTAATTGAGGAGTGTGGGGTCGTCAATACTGCAAATGATTTTTTCAAATTTATACTGCGGCAGGTCATCCTTTTCATACGCGGTAAGGTATGTGTTGTTGCTTGTGCAATAGGCAAATGTACCGCCGAAAATCAGTGCGGATAAAACGAGTGCCGATGTAATGATTTTTGGTTTCGGTTCTTCGGGCAGACGCGATAAAAGCTTGCACACCGCCAGCCAAAAGAACAAAGAAAACACCGCAAACACAAGTGTATAATAAGAATAGCACACCGCGCCCGTGCACACACAAAGCACGGTGAAAACGGCGGTAAGCACCAAATGCGCGCGGTGCCCTTTGCGCGTAACCGTATACCAAAGCACGCCGAAAGCCCCCGGAATTGCATAAAAGCCGTTGCGCAGAATATGGACGTAAATACGCGTCCACAGGGTCTGAAAAAATGCAGAAACACCCGCAGTATTGCTTTGTGACGCGTCACCGTACAAAAACAAATTGTTATAAAAATACGCCGTCCATAAATCGCCGAATGCACGCGCCGCGCCGAAATAAATCAGCACAGGAACGGTTGGAAGCAGCACGCCGAGCACCACCGCGCCGGCGGCTTTCAGTACGCCCGAAATCCCGCTTCGGCGAAGCGTCTTGTACAGCGGCACAAGCGCCCAGCCGACAAAGAAACCCGCCAAATTAAACTTCATCCAAAATACGATACCCGCAAGCGCGCCGACGGTGAGCCATTCTTTAAAAGCCAACGTTTTTTGCAAGCAAAAGCTTCGTTCCGAAAGGTACAGACAAACGGCAAAAATCGGCAGAACCAATTCTTCCACGCTGTCGCCGTGACAAAAACTGCGCGAGGCATAAATCGCCGCGCCCATAAGCGGTAAGACGAAATATATGCCTCTCACCCGATAGAGCTCGAACGTTTTTGCCGCAAAATACAGAAACACTGTGCCTGCGCAAAGCTCCAGCAAATACACGCCGAAAAAGGTTTTGCGGGAAATCAGATATGCCCCCGCGTGCAGGAAGTACAGCCACGGCCCTTTTTGCTCATAAATATCGCGGTACAGCACCTTGCCGTTCAGCATAGATTTGCCCACCGTAAAAAAGCAGTTGGAATCCACCCAATCGTTGAACGGATACAAAAACGAGGATTTTGTGCAGATTGTCAGCAATATAAATACCGTCAAAAGGCAAAACAGCAGTGTGCGTGTATCTTTTGACTGTATTCTGTTTTGCAGTACCTTTTTCACTTTTGCACTCTGCATTTCGTTGATCCTTTTTAATGAATTTTTGCTTTATTTTTACCTTACCATATCTGCCCATAAAAAACAAGTCTCAGTTTCCCGATACCGCGCCGTAATCGTTTACGATTCCTGCCGTTTCCGACGGACTGCCGATGACCTCGGTGAAGGCTTCGGGCGTCAGTCCGACAATGACGGTTTCGGCAAGCAGTGCGGAGGATTCCACGGAAAAAGTATTCTTTTGCCCGACAAACACCAAACGTCCCGTAATTGTGATGTGCAGAAACACGCGGTGCACGACCTGATTCAAGCCCGCATCCTTAAATTCCGACTGAAAATCCACCGAGCTGTTGGAGGTCAGCTGCATAGAGAATTTGATTTTCGGTCCGCGCCCCGCCGTATACTCGTTGCCCAAAAATGTACCGATGGGGATATATGTATTATAGGACTCCTGTGCGGCGGCAATTCGCCCGATTTCCAAAGAAATCTGACTTTTCAGCATATTGATGGTCAGCGCGTCGATTTGCAGTCCCGTAATGCGGTTTTCACGGTCGGCGGACAGGCGTACTATATCATCGTAATCAATTTTATTTTCCCGCAGTACATTCACGACCGCTTCATCGGCGGCATTTAAAAGAATCCCCTCCGCCACGTTCTGCGCATACTGCAAAATAACGGGACGCATTTGTGAAAGCCCCAGCGCCGCTGTCAGCACAGCAACCACAGCACAAATGCAGAAACGGACGGCGGCATTTTTCTTTTGCTTCGGTCTTTTGCGGTTTTGCAAAACATCACCCCGCTTTCTCTTTCTATTTTACGCAAGGAAATACGGTGCGTGCGAAAAATACGGCTTTGCATTTTCGTTTAAAATGTTGTATAGTATATGGGAGTTCAACGAATCGAGGCACGTTTATGCAAAATGAAAATCTGTCGCAGAGAACGGCGGAAGTTCTTCAAAATATGATTTTACACGAACACGTGTACGCATTCGGCGAGAAACTGCCGAATGAAAACGAGCTTTCCGAGCTTTTGGGCATCAGCCGTACAACGCTTCGCGAAGCCATACGCATTTTAAGCTCTGCGGGGATTTTGACCGTGCGGCGCGGGCGCGGCACCTATGTTTCGGAGCAGGCAGACCGATACGCCGCAAGCGGTGTGGATATGCAAAACATCTCCAAAATGAAGGTAACCTTGCGTGACCTTTACGAAACGCGTATGATTTTCGAGCCCGAAGCCGCCGCCCTCGCCTGCCGCCGCGCGACAGACGCGGAAATACAGCACATTCTCGAATTGGGCGCAGAATGTCAGACACAGCTGCAAAAAGACCCGCGCAGTAAAAAAAGAATCGCTTCGGAAAGCGATTTCCACGGTGCAATCGTCAAGGCGTCGCACAATGAGTTTTTAAGTCAGTTCTTACCAATGCTCACACGCACAATTGAACAGACCTTTGCGCTCGATTATAATTTGGATATGATTGCGGAGGATGCATACAAGGATCACATCCTGATTATGGACTTCTTGAAAAAGCGGGACAGCGCGGCACTCAAAAGTGCGGTCACCATTCACCTGCACCACGCCCTGCTGCACGAGCAAATTTCTTTAGACAACTTATAAAAATGTATTGACAAACAAAAATAATGGTTTATAATGGTTGTATGACAACAAGTTACAGTAATCATACAACTTGTAAAAGTACATAGGAGGCAAAATAAAATGGCAGAAGCAAGAATGTTTTATCAAGAGGACTGCAACCTGTCTTTGCTCGACGGCAAGACCATTGCGGTCATCGGCTACGGCAGTCAGGGTCACGCACACGCGCTCAACGCAAAGGAATCGGGCTGCAACGTGATTATCGGTCTTTATGAGGGCAGCAAATCCTGGGCAAAGGCTGAGGCACAGGGCTTTGAGGTTTACACCGCGGCAGAGGCTGCAAAAAAAGCCGACATCATTATGATTCTGATCAATGATGAACTGCAGGCAGATATGTATAAGAAGGACATTGAGCCGAACCTCGAGGCAGGCAATATGCTGATGTTCGCACACGGCTTCAACATTCATTTCGGCTGCATCAATCCGCCGAAAGATGTTGACGTCACAATGATTGCGCCGAAAGGCCCCGGTCACACCGTACGTTCTGAGTATCAGGCGGGCAAGGGCGTTCCCTGCTTGGTCGCTGTACATCAGGATGCAACCGGCAAAGCACTTGACAAGGCACTCGCTTATGCGCTCGCAATCGGCGGTGCAAGAGCAGGCGTTTTGGAGACAACCTTCAGAACCGAAACCGAAACCGATTTGTTCGGCGAACAGGCAGTGCTTTGCGGCGGCGTTTGCGCGCTGATGCAGGCAGGCTTTGAAACCCTTTGCGAAGCAGGCTATGACCCCAGAAACGCTTATTTCGAGTGCATTCACGAAATGAAGCTGATTGTCGATTTGATTTATCAGAGCGGTTTCGCAGGTATGCGTTACTCCATCTCGAACACCGCAGAATACGGCGATTACATCACAGGTCCGAAGATCATCACCGACGACACCAAGAAAGCGATGAAAAAGATTCTTTCCGACATTCAGGACGGCTCTTTCGCAAAAGAATTCCTGTTGGATATGTCCCCTGCAGGCCGTCAGGTACACTTCAAAGCGATGCGCAAGCTCGCCGCCGAGCACCCCTCTGAGAAGGTCGGCGAAGAAGTCAGAAAGCTCTACAGCTGGAACGACGAAAAAGATAAATTCATCAACAACTGATTTATCACATAAGGTATTTGCGCAGAAAGCCGCCCCGAAACGGGCGGCTTTTTTGCGTGTCCCCTTTCTTGACTTTTACACAGATTTTTGCTATATTAGATTCGGAAAATGGAACACATCAAACACAGGGAAACACAGGGGACGGTTCTCTGTGCTGACAAAATTCAGCGAAAAAACTCGCGTAGTGGCGGGTTCCCACGCCCGCCACTTGCCAATTAACCTAACACACAGAACCGTCCCCTGTGCTATACGAGTCTTGCGTCTACCTACTACTTTGCTTTTAATGCACAGGGCGATGTTATCGGTATTTACGACTTTGACGGAAGAATGATAGCAACCTATGACTATGACGAGTGGGGCAACTGCACAGTCAATGCACTCTCTACTGACAGAAACGGTCATGAGGTAGACAGTCCTGACCACATAGCGCAAGTCAATCCGTTCCGTTACCGTGGATATTTCTATGATGCAGAAACAGGATTTTATTATCTCAATTCACGCTACTATGACCCGGGTACGGGGAGATTTGTGAATGCTGATGCTTTTACAAAGGCTGGTCAAGATGTATTAAGTTGTAATATGTTTGCTTATTGTGTAAATAACCCCATTATGAATTTTGATACAAATGGTTATTTCGTTTTTGGTATTGGGCTTACATTCCAAGGTGGTGCTATCACGGGTGGAGTTTTCTCCGTTTTAGTTGTTATGGATACATCGGGAAATGTTGGTGTTCTGATTGTTCCTGGAATGGTTGCATGTACTCCACAGGCGAGTGCATCTGCATCCATCTTAATTTCTTGGTGCGATACAATTTACGATATGGAGGGACTTAGTTATTCAATAGGTGGTTCGGCTGATTTCGGTTGGAGCGTGGGAGCAGATATCTTAATGATTGGTAATGATATCTGTGGATTTATGGTGAATATAGGAGGTGGGTATGCATACCCATTTGATATACACTTCGGCACAACAATTGGTGAATTGTTAGCTGATATACCTGAAGTTATACAACCTTCCTCTTCTTCTAAGCCTTCATCTCCAGTAGCTCAGAATCTACCTAGCAAACATCCAGAAAAACCAAAAGACACTATATATACTCCGAACGATAAGCCGAATGTTTCTGGATTATTGTACATTCCAACAGTAAATGACATTATTTATCATTGTTAGAGAGAGGATTCAATTATGCATAATGGCACATTAAAAACTATATGTTCTGTAATAAAGGATAAAAGTCACTATAAAGGAAATACTTTTTGTTTAGTGGATGATAATAGAATAATTATTAAAGGAATATATCCATGTGAAATAGCTATATCTTCTATTGTTGATTATCATTATAAAAATTGTATTCTATTTTTTGATCTTCATCTTACAATTAATGATATAAATAATAACAAGGAGAAATTAGTTATTAGAATTCCCTATTCTAAAAAATCAAAACTTATAGCACAATCAATAGTCAATCAGAATAGCACTGGGGACGGTTCTCTGTGCTGATAAAATTCAGTGAAAAAACTCGCGTAGTGGCGGCTTCCCACGCCCGCCACTTGCCAATTAACCTAACACACAGAACCGTCCCCTGTGCTACACACCTCCTGCAAGGTTTCTTCTGTATAAAGGTATTTTCGGCTCTTATCGTAAGTCATAAATTCTTCTTCGCACAGGTTGTAGAAATCTTCCATAATAGGATAATCGGTTGATTTCATCTTACTGTAATCCGTACTGTCAGTAATGCCAAATCGGGCGTACAGCTTAGAGAGCAGGATTTCAATGGTGTCAATCTGACTGACGCTGAAATCCTTATAGGCTCTGAAAAAATCCTTTAGGAAAGCGATATGCTGTGATAGGCGGGTAACCTTTCTAAAAGCTTCCGGTACAAATCCCTCTTGGTTGCGAGCGCTGTCATCCGATTCTGTATCAATCCGAGTACGCGAATTGGGTGCAGGCACTGCCTGCTCGCTCCATGCTTTCGGTTCTAACGGATTGATGGTGTACTCGCCGGACAGGAAGTCGATATAACAGCCGCCGAGATTTGAGCAGATTTCCTCGTATTCCGACTCGGGATCAAGACACAAAACACTTTTGCCCGATTCTCGGATATTGGTGAGTATCAGCTTTAAGAGATAGCTTTTTCCCTGACCGCTGTTGCCGAGGATGAGGATATTGCTTGTGGTTTTATCTTCTGCTCTGCGGTCAAAGTCCGCAAGGATGTTTGTGCCGAATTTATCCCTGCCGATATACAATCCCTGCGGATCGGTTTTGCCAGAGAAGTTAAAGGGATATAAGTTTGCAACCGAGCTTGCAGGCAACACACGCTCATACTGCGCGCCAAACTGATTTGCGCCCACAGGCAGAACAGAGAGAAAACCTTCTTTTTGCCGTAAAGTCAGCCTGTCTACCGATATTTTGGAACGAGTCAGTTCCAT
The DNA here is from genome assembly GCA_021769885.1 of Bacillota bacterium. GTDB lineage: Bacteria > Bacillota > Clostridia > Oscillospirales > Acutalibacteraceae > Fimenecus. Next base: position 45,530 of record JAETSA010000004.1, read on the forward strand.
TGCAATTTCACTCTGTAATTCTTTCAATGCGTCCATACTTTTGGCTTTCAGTTCGATAAACACGGAGCAATGGAGCAGAGGTTCACGGTTTTTACGAAGATTCGCAAGCAATTCCACCACATCTTGAAGATTGCCCTCTGCCTCAATGGTTTCATTCATATCATTGCCGCCGCTTTTCAGCTTGTTTCTGCGTGTAGCATTCTGAATGATTTTTCTCTGCTCCATACTTTCTACAAGCCTATGGTAAATGCGCAAAGTTACGCCATTGCGGTCGGCAAGCTGTGATAAAATTGCTTGTTCCTCAGTAGAGGGCGGATATTCTCTTATCGCCCATACACAGCGGTAGCTGTCACCGAGGATATAATGGTCGGAAAGAAATTTGACCGTGCCGGGCAGGATCATATCGAAGAAGTCCTTAGTGCGGATTTCTTCCATTTGTTCGGGCGTAAGCTCCTTTTGCTTTTTCTTTATCATATATTTTCACCGTCCTTGTCAAAATCGAAAACTGTTCGCCGTCTGTATCGGGTATTTGTTCGCCGTTCATACTCGCGTCAAAATACAACGCAAGAAAGCGTTTGATATCTGCTTTTTGCATACGCCGTACTTCAAATCCCTGTTCGGATATGACCTTTTCAATGCGATTTGCCGCTTCAAAGGTTTGCTTATCCTTCGTGTTTTTCAGTCTTGCGATAAACAAAAACTGCCGTGCCGTAGCCATTTCCATTTGGATATGATCAAGAAAGTCTATATCTTTTTTAATAATCTTTCTTACCTTCGGATTGTGTTCTTCCGACAATCTCTCCTGTAAATATGATTTGTTATCATCAAAACATTCAGAAGAATCAGTACAGGTGACTTCAATATCGGGAACAGCAGACAGCACCATCATTAGATGTCGGATTTTAATTTCGATATTCACGTGTGAGAGCACCGAAATATTTGTAGGGGCTACGAGGTAAAATAAAAGCTCGCCTTTATTCGTGGCGAGTCCGTATTTTGTAAAGGTTTTGATGCCGATTAAGTCCTGCACCGAGCGTCCTTTTCTTTTTTTCTGTCGTTTTTCGTTCTTTGCCATAGCCTGCTCACCTCCAGTAGTATTCTTGTTGTGTGCTGATAAAATATCTAACAGCATATTTGATAAAATCAAGTACCGTTGTGTCATCCATGCGGATGGTTAAAAAGCCGTAACACAAGGTCTCGGCGGCAGGTACTACAAACCTTGTCTGCACCAAAATCACAATAGATAAAAGTGCCGCAATACCCAATATGCAAAAATCTTTCAAACCCCAAAGCCACAGATTTGCAGTGGCTTTTAAGTTTTGGGGATATAAATATTGTGTCATTCGTTATCACCTCGCAAAATAAAAAAGACACCGTTTGCATAAAACGATGCCTTTTTAACCTGTTTTATTGTTTTTAAAGTATCAAGCCTGCCGACTGCTCTTCATCTTCGTCAATGTCTTCAGAGTTAATAATATCCTGAATAACCGCTTGACCGTTTAAAATGAAAGCCTTTATATATTCTTTATCTACATCAATGGGTATTTCATTTAAGCAATTGTCAATCAGTTCCTCTGTAATCTCGGGCAGTTTCATTTCTCTGTACATTTGACAGGCAGTATCATTTTCTTTAAGAAACTCACGAAAGAAGCGAATCAACCCGTCACCCTCACGGCGCACATTATCGGGGTAGCCTCTTGATATAAGCGCAATGTTGTTATCATAATTGGGAGCCATTGAAATAATTTCTCCGCTTTTAACATCCCGCAGAAATCCGAAATTTCCCGTATGCCTATCCATATTGTAACAAACGGAATCAAGCCAAATTATTTTCAGATACTGTTCTGCTAATTTAAGCGAAATATCATAAATCTTTTCAAAGCAGTCATTATAATCCTCGTTCTCTCCCATAATAGAGGAGATAGGCTCAAAGTTTTGCTTTGCGCCGTTGGTAAAGTCGCTTGTACGAATATATCCATCGTGCATTTCATAATGTGCCATATCTAAACCCAGCTTTTCACCGAGAGTATAAATAAAAAGCTCTGAAAAATATTCACTGTCCGTTCCGCTTTTATACATCCACCATTTACCGTCTATAAGCCGCCAGCATTTTTCATAGCTGCCTATATTAGTAAGCTCAGGTGTTCTTGAGGGTTTGCGTGAAAATCCGTTTGGGTCACCCCTAAGCGCAAGTGAATCAAAATAGTTTTCCTTAAAACGGATGTCTTCATACAGGGCAGTTGAGCCTTCCGGCTTAAACCAATATCGGTCTGTCACCGTTGCCGCATTGACGGATAATGCTGTCTGCGCATCATCAGCAGTGCGAAGACGTAAGGCTTTTTTCAAAAGCCTTGAATTTGTTCTGTGTGTGTCAATAGCACGGGAGGCAAGCCAGCCTTCCACGTACTTTGTTCTCTGCAAATACAAGGGAAGAAGACGTTCGTTGCATTCGGTGATTTCGCCATTTTTTACAGTAGCTATGATATTGTCTTCTAGCATAATATATCCCGTTATATTAAGCATATTTCTTGCCGCCTTTCTTTTAAGATTTGATTCCCGTATTCCTTCGGGGGTTTCTTTCAGAGTTTTCAGTTCTTCCTGCAGTTGTTTTCGCTTTTCAACCTGCGACGTTATTTCTTCAAATTCAGAGGCCTTAATATATCTGCTCTTAAGCTTGCTGTTTTCCATCCATTGCAGATAAAACCGTTCTTTTCCGCAGATTATTTTCTTGGAGATATATCCTGTCGGCAGAGCTGAAAGTTCATTTTCAATTTGTTTAATGCGGTTAGTAATATCTTCCATTTCGTCGCCTCTTTTCTTCCGTTTTATTTAATTATATTATAACCTATATTTACGCAAAAATCAATAGGTTATGATGAGCACAGATAAAAAACTCTTTTATTTTGCAGCTCTTGCTACACTGCGGCTTAAATTAACTGCCGTTGTAGTCGCATGAACAACGCTCATCATATTAACCTTTACGCTTGAATCAAGACCGAACTGCTGTGCAATTCTCGGCACTTCATTTGCCGCAAGCATTATGCCGAGTCCTAAAAGCATATTGTTGGGGAAGGTAAGAAGTCCGAGATACAGGAGAGTTGTCTGCATAAACGCTGTTAAGCAAATAGCCGCTACCTGTTTCATCCACTGATTGAATCCGTCCGCATATCCTCTCGGAACACTGAACATATATAAACTGCCCACAGCCATCTGAATAAGCAGGATACCGCCACGCTTAATATTGGCAAAAAATATCTTGAACACGCAGTAAGCAAACGCTATGAGAGCAAGCAAATTAAACAGATTAAAACTCACCTGTGTTGATACTTCAAAACTGCCTTGAAGAACACTCATGCTTTGATTTGCCAGATCAAGCGATTGCGTTCCTGCAAAAATTCGGGACAAATCCTGCGAGAAAGTGTTTTGCAGACTGATGCAGAATTTGTACAGTTCTACAGGTACAATACCGATAAGCGAGCAGGCAAAAAAGCCCTTTAAAATATTGATTGCGGTTGTTTTAATATTTGCTCTGCCGCACTGATATTCAATCGCCACATCAAATACGGCAACGACAACACCTGCAACAAAAAGCGCCCAGCCGAACAGCGTAAAGAGCTTGATAGTAGCCTGAACCCAGTCAAGAGCAAAAATATCAGCACCCATATTGCCCATCATCGTGAAAAAGTCTGCAACTGCACCGTAAATTGTTTCGTAAAACCACTGCAGCATCGTGTTCCAAATAACATTGGATATCTGCTGTCCGAGCGTGTCAAACACATCGCCTATTGCATCTCCTAAACCGGAAATTATGTCGCCTAACCAATCAAACAAGTGATTCACCTCCGATCAGCTGTCCTGATTCTCAGGACAGCTGTGTTCAATCGGTTAGAGAATAGTCCAAATATACAGCGGTGCTGTGAGGGTGAAAATAAGGCAGGCGAACAAAATTGCGGGTGCGGTAAATTCAAACTGACCGTGCTTTCTGTAATCGAAATATGCCGTTCCCAATTTCACAAAAAACAAAATCGCAAGAATCATATCCACAACAGGGAATACAACGTTGTTGACTACCGTCTTAATCTGCGACTGTGCGGCTGTCCAAGTGCTTTCGATTGCGGTTGCCACATCGCCTGCGGCAAAAGCGGTCATCGAAAACATGGAAACGATAACCGTTAAAAGAAGCGCACTGAGCAGAATTTTTAAATGTTTCTTTTTCATAGAGTTTTCTCTCCAATCTTTTTATTGATTTCATCGTCCCGAACCTTTCTGACAGGTATATTGAGGCTTTTACAGAATTGCATTTCAGCCTTCATACCTTCGCTCACCTCATCGCCGAAAATCCACATTTCATCACAGAACCAAAGTAAACTGAGCCCGGCCGCCATACCGATTTCCCGTTCTTTAGGAATACTATCATTCAGGCATAGGGCATAGAAATGCGGTACGACCGGAGCCGTACCGCAAAGAAGCGCATACCGTGCATATTGCTTCGCTTTTTTCAGGTTCTCTTGAATGTTACCGCCGAGAGGAGCGCAGATATATACCTTTTTCATCATTCGTCATCTTCATCCTTTTTCTTTTTGACGTAGATAACACCTGCGGAAATGAAACCGCCGATTGCTATTGCACCAAGACCGATTAAAAAGCCTTTGTTTTCGCTGTTTCCTGTGTTCGGGATGTTGGGAATAACGGGAACAGGAGGCTTTTCGGGAATACGGTCATTGACTGCTGTAATTTCAATGAGCTGTTCGTTTTCGGTAACAGTAATATGATGAATTTCATCACTCATAAGATAATTTTCGGAAGGCTTAAGTTCCTTTACAATCCAATCACCGAATGGAATATTTTCAAAGGTGAAGATACCGTTTTCATCTGATTGGGCAGTAAGGATTGCTTTTTCTGCTGTGAATTCAGTTTCATCCGCACGGAATAAACCGAAGAGAGCACCCTTGATTGGCTCTTTGGTTTTACGGTCGATTTTTAAGCCTTTCACAGTGCCGTAAATCAAATCATTTTTAATAGGCTCACCGTTATTCACCTTGATTTCTACGAGTGCAGTACTCTGACCTGCATACTCAAAAACCACAGGATATTTTTCATCCGAAAGGATATAGTGACTGTCTGTGCTGAGTTCCTTGATATACAGTTTTGCACCTACAGGGACATCTGTCGTAAACATTACTTTACCGTTTTCATCACAGTTTACGATTTCAAGCAAACCGTCTTTCGGAATAACAGAACCGTCTGCGGCTGTCAAATCTTCTGCAGCGAACAGTCCGAACTGCACGGAAAGGATTTCATTATTCATTCCGATTTTGAATTTTTCATCTTGTGCAAGAATTTTTTCAAGGCTGATTTCGACTTTTTGACGTTCGTTATATACCTCGGCTGTTGTTTCAGTAATGCTTACGTCCTGTCCGGCATAGGTCAGCTCGACAGAATGAACTTCATCGCTGATTACCATGCCGAACGGTGCAATTTTTTCGCGCACCTCAAATTTTCCGAGATACAGCGGTTCGGTTGTGGCAGTTCCTGTACTGTCTGTTGTTATAGATGCCACGATGTCGCCCTTGGTATAACGGAGTGTACCGTCAAGGGTGATAATATCTTCGGCGGCGGTGATTTCAAAAATTGCACCCTGTAAGCCTTTTGTTTCATATACAGGCTGATAAATCCCATCGGATTCAGAAACGGAAGAAAACACTTCGCCCGATTTGCTGACGGTAATCGTACCTTTCTGAGACGTATTGTGTTTTTCTACCGTTACAATCGTCTGACTGCCGTCAATCTTAAACGGCACAGGACTGCTGTCAAGGACATATCCGCAACAGGCATTCTGCTCTATAATTTCATAATTTCCGTAAGGCAGTGCTTCAGGCAGCATGAGCTTGCCGGTGCTGTCGGTGTAATAAATGTCGATATACACAGGCGTCGGGTAGTTGATATGCTGAACGATATATTCGCCTGTATCCGTATTGCGGACTTTAAAGCCGATGCCGGAGGCAGGAATGATTTCACCTGTTTCGGCGTCTTTCTTCACAATCTCAATAAGCGATTTAAAGATGGCATTGTTAATGAGATAGCGATAAATTTCGCCGTCTTCATTTACGAACACATCAAAGGCGGGTATCAATTCTCTGCCAGCCCAACCTTTAGTCTGTTTTACCGTATAAATACCGTAAGGCAGTTCTTTACTCTCTGCAAATCCGTTTTCATCGCAGACAAGAATATCCCGTTCAGATTCTCTTGCTTTGGAATATGAATCTGTCTTTTTAAGATACACTTCAAATTCGGCACCTTTTTCTGGTGTTTCAATTTGTGTCGAACCATCATCGCAATGCTTGATTATGGCGATTTTACCTTTTTGAACAGTTTCAAGAGCCTCGAGCGGAGATGCAAGGTTATATTCCGCTGTATACAATTTTGCTTCTGCACCGATATGCAAGGAGTCCGTATTGAGCAGATAACCCTCGCTCGGTGTAATTTCACGCAAAGACCAATCATCACCGCAAACATAATATTTTGTAGTAAACTGACCGTTTTTGTCGGTCGTGTAAGTGTCAATCAGCTGTTCGCCTTTATATACACCGTACTTTGCGCCTGCAAGAGAGGCATCGCCCTGCGGATTTCCTGTTTCTTTATCACTCTTGGTTACAGTAAGATGCCATTTTTTTAGGATGTTATTAAAAGATTTATTCGTTACTTTATTCCACTCAATATCTGCTGTCTGCTTTTCGGGGACAACATAGCGAATTGCTGTGTCAACCTCTTCAAGGGTATATCCTGTGCCGATGAGAACATCTTTAAAATATGCCTTGCCGTCACCGCCGACTACAGCGTATTCATCGACTGCCAAGCCGGAAAGCGATGTGCCGAATAAATGGAATTTTGCACCCTCGCTGAGTCCGTCCTCACTGGTTTTGGTAACCGTCAAATCGCCGCGCTTTAACACATTGCTGAAAGTGACGGTTGCCGTTTGACCGCTGACCACCGTTACACGGCGTGTTTCCTGCGGCTCATATTTGTTTTCCACAAGCTCGGTTACGGTGTAAACGCCGGGAGTGAGGTTATCTACTTGAATTTCACCTTGGCTGTTTGTTTTGACAGTCTGATGGATACCGTTGCCTGTAATTGTAAAGGAAACACCGTCAACTTTACCGTCCTCACTTGTTTTCACAATTTTGGCAGAACCATAGGATACTTTTAAATTCAAATAGCCTTTCACAGGATCGTTTACCGACTGCGTATAGGTCACCATATCCTGTGAGCCTTTGCCGGGCACATATATGCCATCCGTCCAAGTAATTAAGCCTTTGCGCGAAGAATTTTTCTTTTCCGCTGTAACAGTGATTACATTTTCGGGAGCCGTCTGTGAAGTTACAGTCAGCACATTGCCGTTCACTTGCAGAGAAACGCCGGGATTATTTGATTTGAACGAATACTCTGACAGGACATCATTGCTGTCGTGGAGCACGGAGATATACTGTTTACCGTCCCAAGACATTTCGACAGTTTGCGCTTTGGAAGTTGACCTTGCAAAAAAGCTTGGCACTTTTGAATGATTATACACAGACTTTTCAATGCGTGCATAGTACTGCATAATCTGATTGCGAATAGGATTGTTTGTTCGTATAAATTCCGTTACTCTGTTAAAGCTGCCTGTATCCACATGGTTAAAATCATAATCCCTTTCGCCGACAATCACTTCCCAAATCAAAAGCTGTGTAGCTATGGCATGAGCAAGCTTGTCTGCACCTTCGGAATTCTGTGTTCTCCACTCGGTTGAAACATTTCCCGTATATCCGTACTGCAAAATTCTGCCGATAAAAAGCTTTATACTATCTGAATCAATGGTTTTGTTGTATTCGGGAGGAAAATTGTTCCAAAAGTTTTCATCCTTTTGCGTAAAGGTATCTCCTGTATGCTGTCCCGTCCCCGGTTCAATGCAGTAGCAAATTTGACCTGTATAGGAGCCCATTGTTCGAAGCAGGAGCTTATTGCTTGCTCCGCCTGTATGCCAGCCGTTCATATATTGCAAATCTTCATGACCCCATCCCGAACGGTTTGCTTCGCCGCTTCTCGGGAATTCCACAATACATACATCGGATTTTTCACCGACCGCGGCGAATGCGGTAATTGCGCCTGTGGAAAACAGATTTATACAAAGCATTGCAAGTGCCAAAAGCAACGATACTGCTTTTTTGAAATTTTTTCTTATCATATTTACTTTTCATCCTTTCTGAACGCAAAAAAGCGCACCGCTTTTTTGCGATGCGCTTCAGATTTGGCTATTTTGTTTTACGCGTAGCCGATATAGATTTCATAGGAGTTATCCGAAACCTTTTCAGCCCATATCCACACAGACGTAATGTCATCATCTCTTGCGTAACGGTTCAGTCTGTTTTGAATATCCCGTTCAAGATATTTGCATTGTGCGTTGGCAGGTATAGGATTGTCCCAACAGTCTGTTGCCGCGCTGTCAAGCCTTAGTCCTACGCTTTGTGCATAGTTTTTTGCATATCTAATCCAATAATCTATATCAAAATTCTGAACGGGTGGTTCTGTTGGTTTTTCCGTTATACTCGGCGGTGTTTCAGGTCGAGTGGACTGAGGCGGAGCGGTCGTGGGTTTTGTCGGCTCAACAGGCTTTGGCTTTTGCGTTGCCGACTCCTTTGGCGGTGCAGACGAATCGGAATTTGTTTTTCCTTCTGTTTGCGTATGCGGTTTTGTCAAATTCTCTGCTTTTTCTGTCAGCATACGTGTTTCAGATACGCTTTTCGTAGGATTATCTGATTCTGCCGAAGCTGTTGTTGCCGTTTCTGTGACGGTAACATTTTCATCGGATTCGGTTGCTACTTGACCGACAGCAGACCGATTTTCACTTTCTACAGAATTGATTTTCCATTTTGCACATCCTGTAAGGCACAGTATCAGTACAAATGCGATGATAAAAATATGGTTCAATTTCACGGGTATGCACCTCTGCTTACAGGATACCGACAAAATCGGAAAAAGTCCAGCGAAAACCGAGATTTTTACGGAGATTACATATCTTGTATGAAATCTTCCGACGCATCTTCGGCTTCATCCGCATCTTCCTGCATATCTAACTGTTCTTCATAAGCGGATATGACCGCATCGTTCATAGCTGTTCGAGCTTCTGCAGTCAATGCAAATATGGTATCGCTAAACTTTGTTTCGCCTTTTCCGTCCTTGTAAGAGCGGCAGGGCATTCGTGCGAACAAACCGTTTTTGCTGTCCATAACGGCAATATCTTTTACGATAAACGCACCGCCGATATTTACGCTTGCATATGCTTTGATTTTAGCTTCGGGATTTGTCATGCGGTCAATTTTTGCCGCAATTTTAGGAACGGAATGTTTTTGTTCTTTTTTCTTTGCCATAGTATTTTTCTCCTTATCTTTCATTACATGGAATAAAAGGTGATACCCATATCGGCTTCCGCCTCATCCTGATCGATGTCTTCGGGATTTTTAAATCTGTCCATATATCTCTTCACCTCGCTTTCAGTTAATGATCTGAAGTTTTCGCCGTCTTCGCCGACAACAAAAAATGTGCCTGCAATAATACTCATACCGTCACGGATTCTGCGGTTGCCCTCTAATCCCAGCAATTTCCCTTCTTCATTGCAGATAATCAGTGTACCGTCACCATTTCCTACAACCTCAATATATCCGCCGACACACCTTTGCAAAGCGGAAAGTTCATCGGCTATTTCGGTTACATACGGCGTTTTATGCGGTTTGACCATGACAACGGTTAATTTTTTATTCATTCACAGCACCACCCAATTTAATGTTCTGTTTCTCCGCCCATTTCACAGACAAATGCACCAAAGCGGCTCTTTGCTGTTCGGGCGAGAGATTGTTCAGAAAATCAAAGAGCGTAACCTCGTCATTTCTGACAACAGGCTGTGCTCCTTTGCAATTATCACAGATTTTCTCCCGCCGTACAACAACCGACCTGCCGTCAGCCGTTTCCGTAAACGACAATACATCGTTATACTTAAATCCTACACTCTGCCTGATTTCATAAGGAATCGTAATTCTTCCTCTTTTGCCGAGAATACGAAGCATTTGCATCATTCAAAATCCCTCTCTTTCGTCACAGCTGTCATAACAGGGACAGTTTTCGCAATTTTCATCACAGTCTGTTTCACTCATAGGACAGTGTTCGCAGTCGCTGTTGCAGATAAAATCATCTGTATCGGAAACGGTGTTAATGATGATTTTGCCGTTGCCTGCACTCATCTGAACAACGCTTTCCTCGTCGATACCCGCTTCTGCAAGCATATCTACAGGTATGGAAAACAGAACATATTCGCCGGTGCTCATTTTTGTATTTTGCATTGAATAATACACTCCTTTAAGATTTTTTCGTAATCGTAATTCTCCCTGAACAAATTTAACTGTTCGGGTTTTTTCTTTTCCCGTTCGTACAAATCGTAATTCCCTATAAGCAGTTCCTTGAATTCTTTTCCTGCTTCATAACGCTGTGCCATAGAATGTATTCGGGAGAAATCAAACAGAGAAAAGCCGTTGTACAATTCACGGATTTCAGGACAGTCGTTATACGACAGCAAAAATTTGCCTTTGATATTTTTCAGCGTATCCCGAAGACGCACGTGATCGTCCCAACCGAAGCCGACCTCGTACATATCTTCAGTGGAGAAGTACGGCGGGTCAGCATAGAAGAACGCGTCTGGACGGTCATAATGTTTAATCAGCGTTTCAAAATCCTGATTTTCCACAACGACATTTGCCATACGCTCTTGTAACTGAGAAATCAACCCGAACAGTTTTCGGATGTCAAAAGGCTGTGAAGCATAAGATTTTCCGCTGCTCGAATAACTGAACCGCAGAAATTTCAAAAACATTGCGGCTCTGCGGACGTCATAATCCACCGCAATTCTTTTGCGCATTTTCGTAAGTTCCTTTGCTTCGGGAGGGGGAAATGTGAGTTCTGTCAGTTTTAATTCCTCAGTCAGATATTTATCGTTAAACTGTTCATTTTCAAAGAAACGGCGTATAGTGATAAAATCCTCACGGGAGTTCAAATGGCAGAAACTGTGCCTTTTGTACCGCTCGGTATCGGAGCATACGGATCAGCCATACTTAAGAGCACTAATCTCGTTCCGGGCGGATAACACCTTTTCATACGCTCGGCAAATCTTCTTTCTGATTCAAATTTGTTCATTTCTTTACATCTCCTTTTCTGATTTTAAAATATATAAAATAAAAAAAGCCAACCGCTTGAATGAGTTACATTCATAAACGATTGGCTATGTACATATATGAAAAAAGGCAGATAGATTTTTCAATTTCTATCTGCTTGATTCTATAGATATTCCGTTGTTTGAGAGTGAAAGTCAGCAAAAGAAAAAGACTGCGGTTTATTCGCAGTCTTTCTTAATTATTATGGTGGAGACGGTCGGGATCGAACCGATGACCTCCACACTGCCAGTGTGGCGCTCTCCCAGCTGAGCTACGCCCCCATATCTTCGCAAACCGTTGATTTTACTTCATTTCGGTATGCTTTTTATATTTAATTGTCAAATGCGTTTCGGGGTAGTTTACCTGTCAGCTTGCGCTCCCAGCTGAGCTACGCCCCCATATGTTCGCAAACCGTTGATTTTACTTCGTTTCGGTATGCTTTTTATATTCAATTGTCAAATGCGTTTCGGGGTAGTTTACCTGTCGGCTTGCGCTCCCAGCTGAGCTACGCCCCCATATATTCGCAAACCTTTGATTTTACTTCATTTCGGTATGCTTTTTATATTTAATTGTCAAATGCGTTTCGGGGTAGTTTACCTGTCAGCTTGCGCTCCCAGCTGAGCTACGCCCCCATATATTCGCAAACCGTTGATTTTACTTCATTTCGGTATGCTTTTTATATTTAATTGTCAAATGCATTTCGGGGTAGTTTACCTGTCAGCTTGCGCTCCCAGCTGAGCTACGCCCCCGTAAAATTTGTGAGGTTATTATACCATAAGTGTGAGGCGGAGCAAGTCGCCGAACGCTATGATACAATGTTCTCCGCAATTCTTGAAAGCTTTGCTTTCTTAGAAGTGCGTGGGGTTATTATAGCATATCCTTTTTTGTTGTGCAAGCACTTTTTATGTTCATTTTTGAATATTTTTTTACTTTTCATATGCATTGTAATCATTTTATGCTTGGTGGGGCGTTGCAAAAGAGTTAGAAGAACAGGCTATTATAAGCAAGCACGCTTTGATTTTCGTTAAAATATACAATATTCCCCAATTGTTTTTAGCGTTTAACACAATTTTCACGAGAAAGGATATCTTTCTGCTTTAGAATATGCTATACTAATATTTATTAAACAGAAACGGAGAAAATCGGTATGGAATTTTTGACGAATGAGTTTACATATAAATCGGCTTCGGGGCTTTGTGATATTTTCGCACAGAGTGCCGCACCGACGGATTTCGGTGCGGTAAAAGGCGTGGTGCAAATCGCACACGGTATGGCGGAATACTCCAACCGCTACGCCCACTTCGCGATGGAGCTTTGCCGGCACGGCTATGCCGTTTATATCAACGACCATTTGGGACACGGCAGTTCGGTTGCGAATGCGGACGAGCTCGGCTTCTTCGGCGACGACGGTCCGAACAGCCTTGTGGAAGATATGAAACAGCTGACGGACATTGCGCGTCAGGAATATCCGAACGTGCCTGTGTTCCTGTTCGGGCACAGTATGGGCTCGTTCCTTGCACGCAAATATACCGCGAAGTACGGACATCAGTTAGACGGCGCAGTCTTTTGCGGGACAAGCGGTCCGAACCCCGCCGTTGGCATCGGCATTATGCTTTCGGATTATATTGTGAAGCACGAAGGCAAGCTGCACCGTTCGGCATTTTTAGACAATATGGCATTCGGCACATACAATAAAAAGACTGCCAAAAACACCAAATTCGATTGGCTTTCGCGCGATGAAAAAGAGGTCGAAAAATACATTCACGATGAAAACTGCGGATTTTTATTCACAGCCGCAGGATTCAAAACACTGTTTTCCGTTTTGAAAGAGGTTTCTGCAAAACTGTGGTATAAAACTGTACCGGAACGTTTGCAAATCCTGCTGATTGCAGGCGACAAAGACCCTGTCGGCGAATACGGCAAGGGCGTAACGGAAGTGTACGAAACACTGCGCAAGACCGGGCATACAAATACAGTGATGAAGCTCTATCCCGAAGCACGGCACGAGCTCTTGAATGAGCTGAACCGTGATGAGGTCACTGAAGACGTGATTCGATGGTTGGATGCACGCGTCGAGGCTTTACAGGCAGAGTCGGCGGTATCCCCCGCCGCCCCGAATGCAGACGCAGAAGCCGCCGACTGAGATATTGTCATATTTCACAAAGCAAACAAGCAAAATCTGTGATAGTTGTTAATCCCGCCAATCTTGCTGTTTCGCGGTTTTTCCCCTTGATTTTCGGTTGCAAAAAAAGTAAAATATATGGGTGATGTATATACTGTATATTCGGAGGAAGCAGATTTGGTGTATTCGGAAATTCACGGTAAAAATGTATATACGCCTTACTGTGCAGAATTGCACGGAAATTCCGAAACGCAGTGCGTAAAATTCCGTTTGAAATCGGTAAAATCTGTCTTATACGGCGTAGTGTAACCTACGCCGTTTTATATTTTCATTTTGTGAGGTAAGAGCTATGAAAAAAGTTGCCATTATTATGGGTTCTGACAGCGACCTGCCCATCGCCGAAAAAGCGGCGGCACAGCTTCGCGAGTTGGACATCCCCTTTGAAGTGCACGTGATGTCCGCACACCGCACACCCGATGAAGCGTGCAGTTTTGCTAAAAATGCAAAGGCGAACGGATTCGGCGTGCTCATTTCCATTGCAGGTATGGCGGCACATTTGGGCGGCGTGCTTGCGGCAAACACCACACTGCCGATTATCGGCGTACCCGGCAAATCCTCTTTTGAGGGCTTGGACGCACTGCTTGCCACCGTACAGATGCCCTCGGGCATTCCCGTGGCGACCGTCGCGGTAAACGGTTCCAAGAATGCGGCAATTCTCGCGGCGCAAATGCTCGCTTTGAGCGATTCCGATTTGGATGCAAAGCTTGTCGCCATGCGTGAGCAAATGGCAGACGAAGTCCGCGCGAAGGACGCTAAAATCTCGGCGCAGTTTGCCGAATAAAAACTTCACCAAAACTGAAAGTAAAGATAAAGGAGAAAACAGTATGGAAAAATTAGAACAGCTTTACGAAGGCAAGGCAAAAAAAGTATTTAAGACGGATGATCCCGAGCTTTTGATTGTCGATTACAAAGACGACGCAACCGCATTTAACGGTGAGAAAAAAGGCACGATTATGGGCAAAGGCGTTGTCAACAATCGTATGACAAACCACGTGTTTGCACAGCTCGAAAAAGCAGGCGTTCCCACCCATTTGGTAGAAGAGCTTTCCGACCGTGAAACCTTGGTGAAAAAGGTTTCCATTGTGCCGCTGGAGGTTATCGTCCGCAATGTCGCGGCAGGCAGCTTCTCTAAACGTATGGGTGTAGCGGAAGGCACACAGCTTCTCTGCCCGATTCTCGAATTCAGCTATAAAAACGATGACCTCGGCGACCCATTCATCAATGACGATTATGCCTTGGCACTCGGTCTTGCAACTGCGGAAGAAATCGCAACCATTAAAGACTACACCCGCAAGGTAAACGAATTTTTGAAGGCATACTTCCTCCAAGCAGGTATGAAGCTCATCGACTTCAAAATTGAGTTCGGCAAAACCTCGGACGGCACAATCATTCTGGCAGACGAAATCTCGCCTGATACCTGCCGTTTGTGGGATGTAAACACCAACGAAAAGCTCGACAAAGACCGTTTCAGAAGAGATATGGGCAATGTCGAGGAAGCCTATAACGAAGTATTTAAGCGTTTGGGCTTAGCATGAACCCTCTCGCCTCTGCACAAATAAAAGAAAAGAGGCAACACAATGTTTGACAGTATCCACGAAGAATGCGGCGTATTCGGCATTTACAGTGAAAAGACCGATGATGTTGCCGTCAGTGCCTATTATGCGCTGTACGCTTTACAGCACCGCGGGCAGGAAAGCTGCGGCATCGCGGTAAATGACGACGGCGTAATCACCTGTCACAAAAACGCGGGACTCGTAAACGAGGTCTTCAACCAAACGGCGTTGAATGCACTCGGGGAAGGTCAGATGGCAGTCGGGCACGTGCGCTACGGCACAACAGGCGCGGGCGGGATTGCAAACGCCCAGCCGATGGTCGTAAACCACATCAAGGGCAGTATGGCACTGGCGCACAACGGCAATCTTACGAACGCCGCAGAACTGCGCAGTGCACTCGAGATGAACGGCTCGATTTTCCACTCCACCAGTGATACAGAGGTTATCTCCTATATCATTACGAAGGAGCGCATTGCCGCACCGTCTATTGAAGCGGCAGTCTTTTCGGCAATGTATCGTTTGAAGGGTGCGTATTCCTTAATTATTATGTCCCCCTCCAAGCTGATTGCCGCACGTGACCCGCAGGGCTTTCGTCCTTTGTGCATCGGCAAAAAGGATGGGCAAATCCTGTTTGCATCGGAAACCTGCGCACTGCACGCCTTAGGTGCGGAATACATCCGAGACGTGCGCCCCGGCGAAATTGTCGTGGTGGACAAGCACGGGCTGCGTTCCATTGAGGGGCACTGCACGGACGGCAAAAAGGCACTTTGTGTGTTTGAGTATATCTATTTTGCGCGTCCCGATTCCGAAATTGAAGGCTGTTCGGTGCACCTTGCGCGAAAAAAAGCAGGGGCGTTTTTGGCAAAGGAACATCCTGTCGAAGCGGATGTCGTCGTCGGTGTGCCCGATTCAGGGATAGACGCGGCAATCGGCTACGCAGAAGAATCGGGCATTCCCTACGGGCTCGGCTTCATTAAAAATAAGTATATCGGGCGTTCCTTTATTCAACCGACGCAGGCACAGCGCGAAAGCGACGTGCGCATCAAGCTGAATGTTGTCCCCTCTACCGTAAAGGGCAAGCGGGTCGTGATGATTGACGATTCGATTGTGCGCGGCACGACCTCGGCGCGCATTGTAAAACAGCTTCGCGACGCGGGCGCGAGAGAAGTCCACGTCCGTGTTTCCGCACCGCCGTTTCGGCATCCGTGCTATTTCGGCGTGGATATTGATTCCCCTGACAATTTAATTGCAAATCACCATTCTTTAGAAGAGATTTGTAAAATCATAGGCGCAGATTCCTTAGGCTATTTAAGTGTAGATAATGTGATACATTTGGCAGACGGCTGTCCTTTGGACTTCTGCACGGCGTGCTTTAACGGGGAATACCCTGTCGAACCGCCGAAAGAAAATGCAAAATCAAAATTTGAAACCAAAATCAGTAAGAAGAAATCAGGAGGCGACTAAACCTATGGAAAGCAGTTTTTCGGAAAGCTACAAGGCGGCGGGTGTAGACATTACCGCCGGCTACAAATCGGTTGAACTGATGAAACAGCATATTAAACGCACCTTAAACGACGGCTGTGTTTCGGATATCGGCGGCTTCGGCGGATTGTTCCAGCCACAGCTCGCAGGGATGAAAAATCCCGTGCTCGTCAGCGGTACGGACGGTGTCGGCACGAAGCTCAAAATCGCCATGCTTTTAGATAAGCACGACACGATTGGTGTGGACTGCGTAGCAATGTGCGTCAACGACGTCATTTGCTGTGGGGCAAAGCCGTTATTTTTCTTGGATTACATCGCCTGCGGCAAAAACATCCCCGAAAAGATTGCAGAAATTGTCGGCGGCGTTGCGGAAGGCTGTGTGCAGGCAGGCTGTGCGCTCATCGGCGGCGAAACTGCCGAACATCCGGGTATGATGGCAGAAGACGACTACGACCTTGCAGGCTTCACCGTCGGTATTGTGGACCGCGACAAGGTTTTTGATAACAAAACCGTCCAGAGCGGCGACGCAATCATTGCCCTGCCGTCCACGGGTGTGCATTCCAACGGTTTTTCGCTTGTCCGTAAAGTCTTTGACGTAGAAAACAAGGATATTAACGTCTATTCCGATACTCTCGGCAAAACCGTCGGCGAAGCCCTTTTGACGCCGACCAAAATTTACGTAAAACCCGTTTTGGCACTCGCCGAACAGGTAGATATCAAAGCGGTTTCCCACATTACGGGCGGCGGCTTCTATGAAAACATTCCGAGAAGCATCCCCCAGGGCTTCACGGCAAAAATCGACCGCAGTGCACTTCGCATCCTGCCGATTTTCGAATTGTTGCAAAAGACGGGCAACATCCCCGAACGCGATATGTTCAACACCTACAATATGGGTGTCGGTATGAGCTTGGTCGTCGCGGCGGACAAGGCGGATGAAGCTCTGCGCATTCTGAAAGCAAACGGCGAGGACGCGTATCTCATCGGTGAAATTGCCGAGGGCGACACAGGTGTGGTGATTGCGTAATGAAAAATATTGTCGTATTGGTTTCGGGCGGCGGCACAAACTTGCAGGCACTCATTGACGCCGAAGCGCGCGGGGAAATTCCGAACGGCAAAATCACCTGCGTCATCGCTTCCAATGCGGAAGCCTATGCGCTCGAACGCGCGAAGCAAAACAATATTAAAACCCGTGTGCTTGTGCGCAAGGATTATGCGAATATCTCAGAGTATTCCGCCGCTATGGTCGAGGCGCTTCGCGAAGAACAAGCCGACCTTGTGATTTACGCGGGCTTTATGACCATTTTGGACGAGCAGGTCACAAAAGCGTTCCCCTACAAAATGATGAACGTGCATCCCGCACTGATTCCGTCGTTTTGCGGCAAAGGCTTTTACGGTCTCCATGTGCACGAGGAAGTTTTAAAACGCGGCGTAAAACTGACAGGCGCGACCGTGCATTTCGTTACGGAAGTGTGCGACGGCGGTCCGATTATTTTGCAGGCGGCTGTGCCTGTATGTGAAAATGACACGCCCGAGATTTTACAGCGGCGCGTAATGGAAGAATGCGAATGGAAGCTCCTTCCGAAAGCCGCGGCGCTGTTCTGTGACGGCAAGCTTACCGTGCAAGACGGTATTGTACATATTGATTGTTGAGGAAGTGTATCGAATGAAAACATTGGATTTGAAAACGCTGTTATCTGAAAATGCATATCCCGGGCGCGGCATTGTGCTCGGCAAAAGTCCCGATGGCAAAAATGCCGTAATTGGCTATTTCATTATGGGCAGAAGCGTAAACTCCCGCAACCGTGTGTTCGAAGCCACGGCGGACGGGATTCGCACCAAGGCATTTGACGAGTCGAAATTAACCGACCCGCATCTGATTATTTATTCCCCCGTGCGTGTGCTCGGTAACAAAACGATCGTCACCAACGGCGACCAGACCGACACGATTTATGACGGTATGGACAATCAGTTGACCTTTGAACAGTCCTTACGCTCCCGCGAATATGAGGACGACGCACCGAACTACACCCCCCGCATTTCGGGTATTGTGCATTTAGACAACGGCTCGATGCATTACGCGATGTCGATTCTCAAATCCGCAGACGGCAACCCCGACAGCGTACATCGCTTCACATTCGGCTATTCGAATCCCGTGAACGGCGAAGGGCATTTCATTCACACCTATATGGGTGACGGCAATCCGCTCCCCTCTTTTGAAGGCGAGCCCGAAAAAATCATGGTGGAAAATGACATTGACGCATTCACCGATTTGCTTTGGAGCAATCTGAACGAGGATAACAAGGTTTCTCTGTTTGTGCGTTACATCGACCTCGAAAGCGGTAAGGCAACAGACCGCATTGTGAATAAAAATCAATAAGGGGAGAAAGAAATGAAAGAATTAGAACTGAAATACGGCTGTAACCCCAATCAAAAGCCGTCTAAAATCTTTATGCAGGGCGAAAAGGAACTGCCGATTACCGTGTTGAACGGCAAGCCCGGTTACATTAACTTCTTAGATGCATTTAACAGCTGGCAGTTGGTCAAAGAACTGAAAGCGGCGCTTGGGCTTCCCGCGGCGGCTTCCTTTAAGCACGTCAGCCCCGCAGGCGCGGCGGTCGGTCTGCCGCTGTCGGATACCCTTAAAAAGATTTACTGGGTCGAGGATTTGGAGCTTTCCCCCCTCGCCTGTGCCTATGCCAGAGCCAGAGGTGCGGATAGAATGTCCTCTTTCGGCGATTGGATTGCGCTTTCCGATGTCTGCGACGTCCCGACGGCAAAATTGATTGCGCGCGAGGTTTCCGATGGCATCATTGCCCCCGGTTATGAACCCGAAGCGTTGGAAATCCTCAAGGGCAAGCGCAAGGGCGGATACAACGTCGTACAAATCGACGAAAAGTATACCCCCGCGCCTGTCGAGCACAAGGATGTATTCGGCATCACCTTTGAGCAGGGCAGAAACGAGCTGAAAATTGACGAGAGCTCGCTCGAAAATATTGTGACGGAAAACAAGACCTTGTCAGACGATGCAAAGCGCGACCTTGTGATTGCGCTCATCACCTTGAAATACACGCAGTCCAACTCCGTTTGCTACGCCAAAGACGGGCAGACCATCGGCGTCGGTGCGGGTCAGCAGTCAAGAATCCACTGCACACGCCTTGCAGGCAACAAAGCGGATATCTGGCATCTTCGTCAGCATCCGAAGGTGTTGGCACTCGATTTCATCGACACCATTGCCCGCCCGAACCGCGACAATGCGATTGATGTGTACATTTCGGATGAATATGAAGACGTCATCGGCGACGATGTGTGGCAGAACACCTTTAAGACCCGTCCCGAACCGCTCACCCGCGAAGAAAAGAAAGCGTGGCTCGCGGGGGTTAATGATGTTTCCTTGGGTTCTGACGCGTTCTTCCCGTTTGACGACAACATTGAGCGTGCACGCCGCAGCGGTGTTTCGGCAATCGTACAGCCCGGCGGCTCCATCCGCGATGATATCGTGATTGACTGCTGTAACAAGCACGGCATTGCAATGGCGTTTACAGGCATTCGTCTGTTCCACCACTAAACAATATTCCGCTCTCGATTTTTCGGGGGCGGAACAGCCATATTTAAAAGAAAACAGTAAGAGGTACAGTTATGAAAATCTTGGTTGTCGGCGGCGGTGGCCGCGAACACGCCATCATTAAAAAGATTAAAGAGAATCCCGCAGTCACCGAAATCTTTGCCTGCCCCGGCAACGGCGGCATTGCGAAAGATGCGGTTTGCGTCGATATCGGTGCAAAGGATTTAGACAAAATCGCAGATTTTGCCCAAAAAGAGCAGATTGATTTCTGCGTGGTCGCACCTGACGACCCGTTGGTGCTGGGGCTTGTGGATTTGTTGGAGAGCAAGGGCATCCCCTGCTTCGGTCCTGACAAAAAAGCCGCCATTTTGGAAGGCAGCAAGGTCTTTTCCAAAGACTTGATGAAAAAATACAATATTCCGACTGCGCGTTATGAAGTATTCGAGGACGCAGATGCAGCAATCGAATATATCCGCACGCAAAACGAATTTCCGACCGTCATTAAAGCCGACGGCTTGGCACTCGGCAAGGGCGTAATCATTGCGGAATCTATGGAACAGGCGGAAGACGCTGTCAAATCCATTATGGAAGACAAGCTGTTCGGCGACAGCGGCAATCACATTGTCGTGGAAGAATTTCTGACAGGGCCTGAGGTTTCCGTGCTGTCGTTTACGGACGGCAAAACGGTTGTGCCGATGATATCTTCTATGGATCACAAGCGCGCGCTCGACGGTGACAAGGGCTTAAACACAGGCGGTATGGGCACGGTCGCACCGAATCCGTATTACACCGAAGAGATTGCAAAGATTTGTATGGATACCATCTTCCTGCCGACGATGCAGGCAATGAACCAAGAAGGCAGAACCTTTAAGGGTTGCCTTTACTTCGGCTTGATGCTCACGCCGAAGGGCCCGAAGGTGATTGAATACAACTGCCGCTTCGGCGACCCCGAAACACAGGTCGTTCTGCCGCTTCTGAAAACGGATTTGCTGACCGTGATGCAGGCGGTACACGATGAAACACTGTCCGACTTAAACGTGGAATTTTCTTCCGACAGCGCGGCTTGTGTCATTGTCGCTTCGGGCGGCTATCCGCAATCGTATAAAAAAGGCTGTTTGATGGACTTCGGCAATGCGGAAAGCTTACCCGATATTACCGTGTATCACGCAGGCACAGCGTTAAAGGACGGTCAGCTCGTCACTGCGGGCGGACGCGTGCTCGGCGTCACCGCCACGGGCGCGAATTTGCCGACCGCACTCAAAAAAGCCTATTCGGCTGTGTCGGAAATCTCATTTGACGGCGCATTCTGCCGCAAGGATATCGGCGCACGCGCATTGCAGGCGTTAAGAAAATAAAGGGAGGTCACTATGGTTTACCGAATTTATGTGGAAAAGAAAAAGCAGTTTGCAGACGAAGCAAAATCTCTGCTTTCTGACATTCGTTCACTTTTGATGATTGACAGCGTAACGGATTTGCGTTTGTTCAACCGCTATGATGTGGAAAATATTGACGAAGCACTGTTTAAGACCTGCGAAAAAACCGTGTTTTCCGAGCCGCAGCTCGACAACACCTATGCGCATCTGCCGCAGACGGACGCCGCTGTTTTTGCAACGGAATATCTGCCCGGTCAGTTTGACCAGCGTGCGGATTCCTGCGCACAGTGCATTCAGTTTGTGTCCCGGGGCGACAAGCCCCTCGTGCGCACGGCAAAGGTCTATATGATTTTCGGCAAGGTATCGGACGCGGAGCTTCGCGCCATCAAAAAATATGTTATCAACCCTGTGGAAAGCCGCGAGGCGTCCTTAGACCGCGTGGAAACGCTGAACATCCCCTACAATGTGCCGACAGAGGTGGAAACCCTGACAGGCTTCACCGCACTTGATGACAAGGAATTGGCGGATTTCGTACAGAAATATGCGCTCGCGATGGACAATGCGGACATTAAATTCTGCCAGGATTATTTCAAATCCGAGCACCGCGACCCGACCCTTACGGAAATCCGTATGATTGACACCTATTGGTCAGACCACTGCCGTCACACCACATTCTTGACGACGATTGACGGCGCGGAGATTGACGACCCGTCCGTAAAAGCAGCATATGACCGTTATGTGGCAATCCGCAAAGAATTGGGACGTACCAAGCCGCAGAATCTGATGGACTTAGCCACCATCGGTGCAAGATATTTGAAGCACACGGGTCAGCTCAAAAACTTAGACGAATCCGAAGAAATCAACGCCTGCACCGTGAAGGTCAAGGTAGATGTGGACGGTGAGGATGAAGACTGGCTGTTCCTGTTTAAAAACGAAACCCACAACCACCCGACCGAAATTGAACCGTTCGGCGGCGCGGCAACCTGCATCGGCGGTGCGATTCGTGACCCGCTTTCCGGGCGCGGCTATGTGTATCAGGCCATGCGCGTCACAGGCGCGGCGAATCCCTTAAAGCCTGTCAAGGATACAATGACGGGCAAGCTCCCGCAGAGAAAGCTTGTCACCACTGCGGCGGCAGGCTACAGCTCCTACGGCAACCAAATCGGTCTTGCCACGGGGCAGGTCGATGAAATCTATCACGAGGGCTATGTGGCAAAGCGTTTGGAAATCGGCGCGGTTGTCGGTGCTGCTCCCGCGAAAAATGTTCGCCGCGAAGTCCCCGCCCCCGGCGATATTATCGTACTTTTGGGCGGCAGAACCGGTCGTGACGGCTGCGGCGGCGCAACAGGCTCTTCCAAATCACACAAGCTTTCCTCTCTCGAACAGTGCGGTGCGGAAGTCCAAAAGGGCAACGCGCCCGAAGAACGCAAGCTGCAAAGACTGTTCCGCAATCCCGAAGCGACAAAGCTAATCAAACGCTGCAACGACTTCGGCGCAGGCGGCGTTTCGGTTGCTATAGGAGAACTCGCGGACGGTCTGCACATTGACTTAAATAAAGTTCCGAAAAAATATGAGGGTCTCGACGGCACAGAGCTTGCGATTTCCGAGTCCCAAGAGCGTATGGCAGTTGTGCTCGCGCCCGAGGATGTAGAAGCGTTCCGCGCGCTTGCATCGGAAGAAAATCTCGAATCCACCGTGGTAGCGGAGGTTGTTGCACAGCCGCGTTTGACCATGGAATGGAACGGCAAAAAGATTGTCGATATCTCCCGCGAGTTCTTGAACTCCAACGGTGCGGAAAAGCACACCCGTATTCAGGTGTCGGCGTTCCCGACCGTGGAAAAGACTGTGGCGGGCAAAACCAATGCGGAAAAATTCAAGGCTTTGGCGGACGACCTCAACATCTGCTCGAAGCGCGGTCTTTCCGAGCGTTTTGACTCTACCATCGGCGCGAACACCGTTCTGATGCCGTTCGGCGGCAAATATCAGCTTACGCCCGCGCAGGGTATGGCGGCCAAACTGCCCGTTCTGCACGGTGAAACCAAGACCTGCTCGGTGATGGCGTGGGGTTACAATCCGTTCATCACCGAAAAGAACCAATATCTCGGTGCGTATCTCGCAGTTGTGGAATCCGTTTCCAAGCTGATTGCCACAGGTGCGGATATAAACACCTGCTACCTTACATTCCAGGAATATTTTGAGCGTATGACAGAGGATGCTTCCCGCTGGGGCAAGCCTGCGGCGGCTCTTTTGGGTGCGCTGACCGCACAGCTCGAGCTAGGTCTTGCCTCTATCGGCGGCAAGGACTCTATGAGCGGTACGTTTGAGGATATTGACGTCCCGCCGACGCTCGTTTCTTTCGCAGTATCGGTCTGCAATTCCGACAACGTAATTTCCCCCGAATTTAAATTACCCGGGTCTAAGGTCTATTACATCGAGCCGAAAAAGAACGCCGACGGCACATTCGACACCGAAAGTCTTTTGTCCGTTTACAAAACGGTATCGGATTTGATTGCACAGAAAAAGGTGCTTTCTGCATTTACCCCCACCTACGGCGGCATCGCGGAGGGCTTAATGAAATCCGCATTCGGCAATCACCTCGGCTTTAAGCTGGATAAGGCATTCGCGCAAGATAAGCTTTACAGCTACAATTACGGTGCATTTGTATTGGAAGCCGCTGAAGACCTCGACGGCTTGACCGTTTTGGGTGAGACCACCTACGATTACACCTTAAAAATCGGCATTGAGACCATTGATTTACAGGAAATCAGCGATATTTACGAAAATAAACTGGAATCTGTTTTCGCGTGCAACATCAAAACCGATTCCACACCTGTTGCGCCGCTGATTTACAAAGCGGAAAGCCGCGTAGCACCAAAAATCGGCACAGCAAAGCCGAAGGTGCTCATTCCTGTATTCCCCGGCACGAACTGCGAATACGATACGATGCGTGCACTCGAGCGCGCGGGTGCAGAATCCAAGATTATGGTGATCCGCAACCTCTCCGCGCAGGATATCGCCGAAAGCGCGGAAGCGTTCGCCAAAGAAATGCAGTCCGCACAAATTGTGTTCATCCCCGGCGGCTTCTCCGGCGGTGACGAGCCCGACGGCAGCGGCAAATTCATTACGGCATTCTTCCGCAATCCCGCCATCAAGGATGAAGTCCACAAGCTGTTAAAAGAGCGTGACGGCCTGATGGCAGGTATCTGCAACGGCTTCCAGGCACTTATCAAACTGGGTCTTGTGCCGTACGGCGAGATTATTGAGCCGAACGCAGACACACCGACGCTGACCTTTAACACCATCGGCAGACACCAGTCGAGACTCGTCAACACACGCGTGGCATCCAACAAGTCGCCGTGGCTGTCAGGCAGTGAAGTCGGCGACATTCATACCGTTGCCATTTCGCACGGCGAGGGTCGTTTCGTCTGCCCGAAGGATTTGATTGGTTCGCTTATCGAAAACGGTCAGATTGCAACACAGTATGTAGACGATCAAAATCAGCCGACGATGAACATCCGCTACAATCCGAACGGCTCGTTGCTTGCAATTGAGGGTATCACCTCCCCCGACGGCAGAGTCTTCGGTAAAATGGGACATTCCGAGCGGTTCTCTGACAACGTCTATAAGAATGTAGACGGTCTGAAGGACAACGGTATGTTCAAAAACGCGGTGGAGTATTTCAAAATCTAACGCAATACGCAAACCACGGTTTCCGCTTCGGAAACCGTGGTTTTTTGTTATGCGGAACAAATTTGTCATTCTGAGCCGTAGGCGAAGAATCTCGCACAGCACAGTGCAAATTTGATACACGCCGACCCCTACGAGATTGCGCACTACCGTTTGGTTGTGCAAATTTTTCTTTCCGTCTGTCATTTTTTTCGAAAAAGGCTACCTCTCTCCGAAGACGGGAGAAAAATAAGGGTTGTAGGCGTAAAAAAGCAACCTCCCGAGGAATCTGCGGGAGATTGCTTTTGATTTTACTCTGTTATGATTTCTCGTGACACTTGTGTCGGCAAGTCTGGCAATTCGGTGCGATAATGATGTCATCCACCGTTTTGCCTGCGGGAATGAGCGGTAAAACGCGGTCATCCTTGTCAATCGTGCAGTCAATCCACACGGGGCAATTGTCCTGCTGGGCCTGCTTGTAAGCCGCTTTGAACTCCGCAAGGGTGGTTGCACGGTAGCCCTTGCCGCCGAAGCCCTCAATCACCTTGACAAAATCGGTTTTGCGCTCGGGGTCGGTCTGTGAATACCGTTTGCCGTAGAAGCAGGTCTGCCACTGGCGCACCATACCGAGCACGCGGTTGTCAAAAATCACGGTGATAATCGGGAGGTTGTTGCTGACTGCCGTGCAGGCTTCGTTGAGATTCATATGGAACGAGCCGTCGCCCGTAATATGTACCACACGTTTTTCGGGGTAGGCAAACTGTGCGCCGATTGCCGCGCCGTAGCCGTAGCCCATCGTGCCCAAGCCCCCGCTTGTCAGGAAATTGCGCGCGCCTGTGTGATGGATATACTGCGCCGCCCACATCTGATGCTGACCGACGTCGGTCACGTAAACCGTTTCCTTATCCGTCCCCTCGCAGATGGCGCGCACCAATTCGTGCGGCGTAATGCGGTCGGGGTCGTCCTGTGGGATGTAATCCGCCTGCTTATAAATGTCCAGCGTGCGAATCCATTCACTGTGCTCCGCCGTTTTTACCATCGGCAAGAGCGCAGTCAAAATCGTTTTCACGTCGCCTGTCAAATATGCATCGACCATAACGTTTTTGTTGATTTCGCTTTGGTCGATGTCGATTTGCACGACCTTTGCTCTGCTTGCAAAGCGGTCGGTATTCAGAGCCACACGGTCGGAAAAACGCGTGCCGACGGCTATGAGCAAATCCGCCTCGTCAATCGCCTTATTTGTAACAAGACTGCCGTGCATACCGACAAGCCCGTAATTGAGCGGCTCGTCGTAGCCCAAAACACCTGCCGCCATTAACGTATGGCAGGTCGGAATGCCTGTTTTTTCCACAAATGCTCGTGTAATTTCGGTGGCTTCCGAAGAAACCACGCCGCCGCCCAATTCCAGCACCGGACGTTTCGCGGCATTGATAAGCTTTGCAACCGCTTTCAGCTTGTCCGCATCCAAAACGGTGGCATCCGCAATCGGTTCGGGCTTTACCGCTTCAAACTCCGTTACTGCGGCGGTAATATCCTTTGGAATATCCACAAGCACAGGACCTTTACGACCTGAATTTGCGATTTTAAAGGCTTCACGCAAAATCGGCGCAAGCTCGGAAATACTCTGCACCATAAAGTTGTGCTTGGTAATCGGCATCGTGATGCCCGTGATGTAGACCTCTTGGAAGGCATCTCTGCCGATAAGGGACGTTCCGACGTTGCCCGTAATGGCGACCATCGGCACAGAATCCATATATGCCGTTGCGATACCCGTGACCAAATTGGTCGCACCGGGGCCGCTGGTGGCAATGACCACGCCCGTTTTGCCTGTTGCGCGCGCATAACCGTCCGCCGCGTGGGACGCGCCCTGCTCGTGCGCAGTCAGGACGTGGTGAATTTTATCGCGATATTTGTAAAGCGCATCATATATATTTAAAACTGCGCCGCCCGGATACCCAAACACGGTATCCACCCCGTGCTCCAAGAGCACCTCGGCGATGATATCAGAACCGTTCAGTTGCATAGCTTTCACCTAAAATCCAATGATGTTCTTACCGAACGCCCAAATGCAGGCTACCCGATAATTTTGCATTCTATTGTACCCCGAATCGACAAAAATGTCAACACTTTAACGTAGTCAAGTAATAAATTAAAAATCGGGAAAAATCAGGAAAGCTTCAAAATTTCTTCTGCGATATACCGAAACACGGGAGCGCAGGTCGGTTCTCCTATTCTTATACTCGCCTGCGTCCACGAATAGATTGTTAAGATTTTAACAATCTGCTTATGGATGTTCAGCCACGCGGGGAAGTCCGAAGCCGTTCTCGCTACCACTCCAATTCCAAATAATACGGTCGAACCGTCCCATCCAAGCTTCTGCAGTAAACATAACGTACTCTGTGTTCCGCTTCATTAAAGGCGAAAACAGCATACTCATAATCCCCTGTCACCTCTTGAAACGGCGTGTCCCCCGTATACAGAATCCAACAATCGTACTGTTCCGTTTTCGTTTCAAAGTATTCATATTCTGTTTCCAAGGGTTCGAGGTTGTATTCTTTCGTTTTGAATTTTTCAAACACAAGCCGCACTCTTTCGATTTCCTCGTAATACTCCTTTTCCTGCAAAGACCATTCGGCATAAACATCGTATGTATAGTCAAGGGTCGGCGTCCAATAGCGGTAATGATATACGGCATTCAGGTCTACGAAATCCCGTTCTCCGTTTGGCTGTGTCACAAGTGCGCGCAAATGCGGATGAAACGGAAAAAGTTCTTGAAAAACGCGTGCTTGATTTGCATGACATACCACATCCAGTTTACGGTATTTGTAAATATCCGTCGTTTCCGATTTTGTAACTAAAAACAGAGGAAGAAAAAAATTTATCGGAATACTGAGGACACAAAGCAGAACCATTATTTGTTTTAACACATCTGTCTTTTTGAGTTTTTTGAATTTCGGCATCATCAGCATAAAGACGGACGGCAGTAACGGGATAAGCATCAAAGCCAAAATGCCGTAATTTATTTTCGGATATACATATTGTGTAAAGCTCAACACAGCAGCCGTCAAACTGATTATAATCGGCAGCCACGTCGCCAAAAAGTACATCGTGGGCTTGAGCATCTTGCGAAGCGTTTCTTTTATGCTTTTGGGTGCAAAATCGTTTTGCAACGGCTTTGCTTTACCGAACGTCTCTAATATATGCGCGATTTCAGACACCGTGTAAAGCTGTTCCGTATCCAGTGCGGTTAAAGCCGTCAGCGTCGCCTGCCCCTCCGAAACGGACTGCCTCGCCCGCGCTTGCACATTGGACACAATCTGTCGGCTGTTTGCGGGGCTGATCAGGATATCCCGTATTTCCTGAATTGTAAAATTAAATTTCCGCAGTACGGCAATATTATTCAATTCGTCCACATTTTCTTTTGTAAACTCGAAGTTTTTGCGTCCGAGATAATTTTCCGTATATGCGGGAGAAATCAAATTCTGTTCGATATAGTACCGAATCGTTCTGTCGGATAAATTCGTCATTTCACACACAGCTTTAATTTTCATAACTGCACCTCCTGAATACCGAAATTTTATAGTTTTACGCCACGTAAAAGTCAATATTTTTCTTTAAAATTATATCAGAAATTTTCGGATATGCAAAAATATCATCCGAACTTCAGAATTTCTTCCGCGATATACCGAAATACGGGGGCGCAGTCGGCGGAGCCGCCCTCACCGTTTTCTTTTAAGACGGTTACGGCATAGCGGGGCGATTCATACGGAAAATAGCCGCAGAACCACGACTGGGTCACTTCCACGCCGTTTTCGTCGAACCAGCCGCTTTGTGCAGTGGCGGTTTTGCCTGCCGCCGTACCGTTCGACGGTTTTGCGCGTCTGCCGCTGCCGTTTTCCACGGTATACTGTAAAAGTGCGCCGACGCGTTTGGCGGTTTCCTCGGACATCGCACGGCGCGGCGTCGGTAAAAAGGCACGCTGTACCTCTTCGCCCGAGGCGTCAATGACGGCACGCATCAGGCTCGGCGCACGGTAAATGCCGCCGTTCGCAATAGCGGCGTACACGGCGGTCATTTGCAAAGGCGACGCGAGCAGTTCCCCCTGCCCGAACGCGAAATTCGCCAAATCCTGCGGTGAGGTCAGGCTGTAAGCGGCGGGAGAAATCCCCGCTTTTGTATAAAACCCGTCAGCAAGCTCGATTTTTGCACCCAAGCCGAGATTTTCGGACATTGCACACACACTTTCGCGCCCTGTATGCAGTGCGAGGTCAATAAAATACGGATTGCAGGAATTGGCAGTTGCGGCGAACAGATTTTGCTTGCCGTGCCCCTCGTGCACATGGCAGTTAAACACGGTTTCACCGATTGTATATGCACCCGTGCAGGTGTAAGAAAAGCTTTCATCCGTGCCGTTCTCGATTGCTGCGGCGGCAACGACCGCTTTAAACACCGAGCCGACGGAATACGGCGTAATTGCACGATTTACAAACGGTGCGCCGACCGCGTCCAAGCTTTTTTCGGGATGAATTTGCGAAAACTCGGGCACGCTTGCCAAGGCGAGAATCTCCGAAGTCGCCGTGTCGAGCACCACAACCGCGCCCGTTCCGATTTCGAATTTTTGCAGAGCCTCTTCGGCGATGATTTGGATAGCTTTATCGAGCGTAACCTGCACGCCCGCAGGAGAATCATAGTTTTCACTCGTGAATTGCAATTCTGCACCGTCTAACAGTCTACCCTTTGCATCCACGCCGCATCGGGCACGCAGAATGCCGCGTGCGCCCTGCAAAGCCTCGTTATAATATTGCTCCAAGCCGCAAACGCCGTCACCGTCGGCATTGATATACCCAATCAGATGCACGGCAAGTCCGTCCGCACTGTAGCGTGCCACGCGGCTGACGGTTTTCGCATCCGCTTCCGTGAGCGGCGCATCGGCGGCGGCAACGGCGATTTTGCCGTTTTCGACGGTTTCAAATACAGCATTCTTATTTTCCGCATTCGAAAGCACCGCACCCGCCTGGTTCAGTGCCTGCACCGTCGGTTTAACCGCGACCGCCAGCTCCCGCTCTGCATTGACAAGCGGCTGCATATTGCGGTCATAAATATAGCCGCGCGTTTCCCCCACCACCGCAGACAGTGTATTGCCCGCCTGCGCCGTAACCGCCGCATCGCTGACGCTCAAAGTAAGCATACGCATACTCAGTGTCCCCACCGCCAAAGCAAAAATAAAAAATAAAGCAATGACCCGTTTTCCCATAAAAAAACACCTCTGCTGTTAGTATGAAGCAAAGGTGCGTGAGTTAACCGCGAATGTATTGTTTTATTCCTGAATCGGCCCTATGATTGGCAGTTTTTCATCGATTTTGTGCAGAATTTTGGCAGGTTGCCCTTACGGAATTACACATTTTTGTCATTCTGAGCGAAGCGAAGAATCTCACACAACACAATGTAGATTTGATTTGTGCGCCACCGTTGGTTTTTTGTTGCGTTAAACCCGTGCTCGGGCGGGCACGGAAGGTCTCGCCTGCCGGCTCGGTCGGCGCTTCTGCATACTTCCGTATGCAGAGGTCTCCACCGGAGACCCGCGCCCCGCCCCTACGGTTGATGCATCACCGTTGGGTTTGTGCGAAATCGCAATTTGCTCGGGCGATTCGTGAATCGCCCCTACAAGATTGTTCGTGACCGTTAGTTTGGTGCGAAATACGACCGTGCTCGGGCGAGACCTTCCGTGCACGCCCCTACGGGTTGTGCGTTGCCGTTAAGGCATATGCATTTCGGCAGGCGCGTTAATTCGGGTTTCAAATTATAAAGCCATATCCGTTCCCTGTTTTGCCGCCTGATAAAAGATACTGTTTCGCGCGTTTTTGCAGGTCGGTATTTTCGGGAAGTGTCGCAAGTTCTTCGCGGCTCGCTTTATGTATTCCCCACAAACGGCGCAGCAGCTCGTGATTGTTTCGTTTTGTTTGCACTACGCAGTCGAACAGTGTGGAAAACTGTAAAATATTGCTGTTTTCGCGCATAAACAGCGCATTGCGTGTATCCAAAAGCCAACTGTCGCACACAAAGCCCTTATATGTATATTGCGGAAAATATGTTGCAAAAAATACACGTGCCGCTTCTAAGGATTCACGGCAGGCGGAGTAGTCCAAACGTCCGTCTTCGGGAATATGGATATTCAGCACAGGCTGTCCGCTTTTAATCGGCACTTGCCGACGTGATTTCAGCGGGATACCCGAAACGGTATGGTTGGTTTTAAAAAACTGATATTGCAGCCGCCCGATGCGGAACAGATTCAGATACAGCGCGTGACGAATCCAGGAAAGCTCGCACAGCCCGACAACATTTTCTTCTTTTTTGCAGGTATCTGCCCAAATCGAAATATCGCGCATCGTATCATAATAGATATCTTCGGGAATGTTAAGCTTCTGATATTGGGCAAACGCACGTTCCGCTTCCGAGAGTGCGAAGCTCAAGCAAAACGCCGCGCCGTCCGCACGGTTTTCACGCAGGCGGCGGTACGGTATCTCTAAATGCGTTAAATCCGCATAACTTTGTGCACGGCAAATCTCCTGTTTCTCAGCAGAAAGCACCCGAAACGCTGTATTTTGCGCTTCGGGTGACAAATTGATTTTTTCGCATAAATCTTTTATAAAATCCAAATCCATTTTATGCCTGCTTTCTGAGCAGTGCGCCCGCTTCGGGACACAACGCACTGCGGATGCGCAACTGCATCATCGGATGCGGTGCGGCTTCAATCGGTTCGCCGCCCCCGTTCAGCAGTTCTGTTACGGTAAACTGCACGGGCGCTTTGCCCCGTTCGAGCAATTCCAAGGTGTCGCCGACACAGAATTTGTTGCGTTGGCTGACGGTGAGATACTCGCCGTCGGCACTTTCGACCACACCTGCGACATCCCACGTGCGGACATAGCCGCCTGCATAGCTGATATTGGCATCGTCCGTCGGGTCGCCGAAATAAAATCCTGTACAGTATTCGCGATAGCTGACTTTTTTCGTTTCCTCAACAATCCACGGTTCGGGCGTATAATCGGGCGAGGGCGATTGCAAATAGCCGTCAATCGCCGCGCGGTACGCATTCGTAATAACCGCCGTATAATAGGCGGATTTGGCTCTGCCCTCAATTTTAAAGCTGTCTATACCCGCCGCAATCAGTTCGGGAATGTGCTCAATCATACACATATCCTTGGAATTGAGGATATAGGTGCCGTTTTTGTCCTCCTCGATTGGGAAATACAGTCCGTCGCGCTTTTTCTCCATCAGGGCATATTCCCAGCGGCACGGCTGTGCACACGCGCCGCGGTTGGCGTCGCGCCCCAAAAGATAATTGGATAAAAGACACCGTCCCGAAAACGAAACACACATCGCGCCGTGCACAAAGCACTCGATTTCCAATTCCTTCGGCGTTTTGGCGCGGATTTCGGCGATATCGGTGAGAGACAGCTCCCGCGCGGTTACGATGCGCTGTGCGCCCAATTCATAAAACTGCCGTGCGGCGGCGTAATTCACGATGCCCGCCTGTGTAGAGATGTGCACAGGGACATTTTCGGCATATTTTTTGCAATATGCCAACACACCGAAATCTGCAACGATAAAGGCATCCACGCCGCAATCCGCCGCCGCTTCCAAAAAAGCGGGCAGTGCGGCAAGCTCATCGTTTCTCGGCAGGGTGTTGCAGGTTAAATAGACCTTCGCCCCCTGTGCGTGCGCCCCGTTTACAGCAAGACGCAGTTCGTCAAAGGTGAAATTCTGCGGTGCGGCGCGCATTCCGAACGCTTCGCCGCCGAGATATACTGCGTCAGCACCGAAATACAGTGCCGCCGCCAGCCGTTCTTTATCGCCCGCAGGGCAAAGCAATTCGGGAATTCGCGTGGTCATACAGATTTTGCCTCTCTTATCCGTTATTTTTCTTCTTTTCCGCTTCGGCATTCGCATTGAGAATCGCGAGGTTATTGGAGCGGCGTTCATTGTCATTGCGCGCAAGATACAGTTTTTTGTTTGTGTCGTGCGCAAAGAAATAGTAATCGGTTTTTTCAGGGTAAAGTGCGGCTTTTATCGCGTCGTCACCGGGATTGCAGATAGAGCCCACCGGCAGACCCGCGCATTTATAAGAGCTGTAACGGTCTGTAAAGCGTGCCAGTTCCACCGCGCTTTTGGTGTTTTTCTGAATATATTCATTGATATATTCCGTTGTGGAGTCGCATTGGAGCGATGGGTACAGCCCCGACTTATTCAAACGGTTGTGCAGAACCGAGGAAACCAACGGTGACTGCTCCGCACCGTACGCTTCTTTTTGAATGATAGACGCCAGCGTGATGACATCGTCTACCGACATATTCAGCTTTTGCGCCTGCGCGGCATATTCCTCCGTCCAGCGTTTGTTAAAGTTGTTTAAGAATTTCCGCAATACGCTTGAGGGGGACTCACCGACATAAAATTCGTAGGTATCGGGGTACATATAGCCCTCAAGCATTCGATAGCGCATTTCTTTATTGTCCATTTCGGCAATGAACGAGAACTCACTGCTGAAATCGACCTCCTGCATAGTTTGGTACAGCACCGCCGCAGAGCAGACCTTGTTTTCTTCCAGCTTCGCAATGATTTGATCGACCGTGAAGCCCTCGGGGAAGGTCAGTGTGACGGTTTCACCCGTGGTGGTCGGCTGTTTAAAGGTTGTGAGCATTTTTTCAAAGCCCATAGACGGGGTGACATAATACACACCGGTTAAATAGTTGTCATCTTTAAATTGCAGAATCTTGGACATCAAAAGACAGAAATGACGGTGTTCAATCAAATCGTTTTTCTGTAAAATTTTCAAAACGTCCTTGGTACGGGCATCGGCAGGGATGTTCACCGTCACGACGGTTTCGCTGTCGCGGCGAATCGCAAACACATCATTCATACAGCTGATGGTGTATGTGGAAAGCAAAATCGATGCGACAATGCAAATCAAAATAAGAATCCAAGTCTTTTTATTTTTAATGAAAAACGCACGAATCGCTTCGCGGTCGAGTTTTGCGGGGAAGGATTTTGCGGCAACCGCCTCCCCAGCTTCGGAAAGCTCCTCGGTAACCATCGGCTCTTCCTCTGCAGGCTGTGCAAAGCGGCGTTTTTTAATGACATCCGCAAAATTTTCAAATGCGCCCGGCTGTGTCTGCTCGGCACGGTGACGGCGTGCATTCTCTGCATTTGCGGCACGGCGTGCACGCGCCTCGGCCTCGGCTTCTGCCGCCGTATTAAATTCCGCATCCAAATCCTTGATTTCCAGCTTGAATTGCTTCGGCGGTGCGGCAGGTGTCAGCGGCGCAATCGGGACGTCCTTTGCAACGTGCGGCTTTTGCGCAGGTGTATGCCGTGTCGGCTGATGTATCGGCTGTGCCGTATGCGGAGCTGCCGCCGAGGACTGCCCGCGCCCCACAGAGATGCGCCGCGTATCCGAAGGAACCGATTTCGGCTGCTCGGCACGGTGTACCTTTTTGGCATCCTCCTCAGCATATACGTTCAAAAGCTCGTTGTAAGCGTCTTCCTCAAAGAAATTCCGTAAATCATCATCACGCATCACAAAAAGCCTCCTTTCGTTTCATCCGTTTCACTGTAATTCTATGCGGACAAAGCCCGACTCCGTCAAGACCCACTGTGCCGCGCGGTCGAATTTGCCGTGCGGCAAGCTGTCATAAAAGCAACAAGTATAGGCAAGTCCGAGTGTTTCGCCTGAGAATTTGGCAAGGAATCGGTCATAATACCCTTTGCCGTAGCCTAAGCGATACCCCGATTTATCAAATGCCAGCGCAGGAAGCACACAAAGCCCTTTTGAATAATCCGTCAGCTTTCGGCAACGGGCGGGATTCGGCTCTAAAACACCGAAAGAACCCGATTCCAATTCCGACAGTTCCCGCAAGATGTAAAAATCCATTTCCCGCGTCCCGTCGATACAGCGCGGTACGGCGACGGTTTTGCCGTCCGCAATCGCGCGGCGCAGAATCTCACGGGTATCCACCTCAATTTCGGTGGAAACATAGCAGAACAGCACTTCATTTGCTCGGTATTGCTCGGACTGCAGAAACCGTTCGGTGACCGCAGAATCCAACTGCCTTTTTTGCGCCGCCGAAAGGCTTTTGCGTTTCTGCTTGCATTCTGCGCGCAAACGCTGTTTTACGGGGCGGATATCCTGTATACTCATACGCTTTGAATGGTGGCGCGAAGCTCTGCCGCCGTTTGCGTATCTAACAAAGCTTCCACAATCTTCAAGCCAAATTCCGTTGCGACGCCCATGCCTTTGGCGGTGATATAATTGCCGTCACGGCAAACCGCTTTGTCGGAAATCACCGCGCCTGCCAAATCCTTTTCAAAGCCCGGGAAGCAAATCGCGTTTTTCCCTTTCAGCAATCTGCGCTTGCCGAGCAGGAAGGGTGCTGCGCAAATGGCGCAGAGCAGTTTACCCCTTTCAGCGGCAAAGGCGATGGCTCTCGAAACGGTTTCGTCTGCATCGAGATTTTTAGCTCCGGGCATACCGCCGGGCAAAACGACCGCCTGTACGCCCTCGTTCAAAACGACTTCATCGGTGGTAATATCTGCCGTTACAGGGATGTTATGACTGCCGGTTACGGTTTTGCCCGTTACGCCGACGGTCTGCACGGTAAGCCCTGCGCGGCGCAGTAAATCCACGGGTGCGAGCGCTTCGATTTCTTCAAAACCGTCTGCCAAAAATACGTAAATCATAGATTTTCCTCACTTTTTAAGGGCTCAGCCCAAGGTCAAGCCGATATAGGCATTTTGTATATTCTGTGCTTTTGCGCGTTCTGACAAGGCTTTCAGCATCGCAGTGTTTTCGCACTTTTCTGTTGGTGCTGTGCACGGCAAAGGCAATTGAAACCGCTGTGCAGTGCAAGCCTGTAAAAGCACCTGAAGCAATTCGGAAAGCCTGCCGTCCGCGGCATACAGCTCCGTAACTTCCAAGCAGTCCCCTGTCGGCGTCCATACAGCCAATCCGTTGCCACTGCATATGCAATGGTCGCCAAACTGCTGTGCCAACTTTTTCGAGAACTGCAAAACCGCACGGTTCCAAGCAATATACGGCACGTTGCTCTTTACAATTTCGGCAAAGCTTTGCAATTCCACGCGGGAAAATGTGCAAATTTGCTTTCCAAAAGCGATATGATAACCGCACTTCCCGTAATAGCGGAACAAGTGCGCGCTTGCAGGAACAAGATACAAGAAATCCGTACCGCGCGCGGTTTCGGTTTCGGCGACAAACGTCAGCAAGGCGTGCATCAGCCCCTTGCCGCGATAGGTCTTTTCGGTTGCGGCGGCGTAAATGTAAGAAGCACTAAAGGCTTCCCCGCCGTTTTGCAGTACATTTCGGAGCAAATAGACGACCGAACGCACCTGCCCGTCACAGACGGCAACCAATGTATTCTGCATCTGAAAGCAGGTGTCAAAAAACAGGTCAATGGTTTCTTTTGTATCGCCGAACGCCTCTTCCCAAAGTGTATAGAGCGCGGGAATGTCCTCTTGCTGAGCTTTTCGCAACTGCATTTTCGTTATCCTTTATAAACTGCACGGTATTTCGGCAACAACACGGCGGGATAGTAAGATTCCTTTGCTTTTCGCAAGCCTTCACTGCCCGTGTCCTCTTCCCGATTGATGAATTTATAGGCGGACAGCGCATTCGCGGCAAATTCGCGGTTGATTGCAGGGTACGCACCGCGCACATCGGCGAAGGCTTTTTCCACGTGCGTGCAAAAAACGGTATCGTTCAAGGGCTCGCCGAAGGTGTAGCCGACCACGCGGTCATTCGCATACAGCACGCCGCCCGTGAAGCCCAAACGGTCAAATTGGTCGAAGCCTCGGCGAATCGCAATCAGCTCGTTGCCGATTTCCTCGGGATTTTTCTCCTGATTGTCCTGCTCCCACAGGTCATTCATTTTTAGGCACGCATCCATATTTTTCTCGGTCAGCGGTTCATAGCGCCAGTCGAAATTCTTTTTAAAATAGGAAATATGGTTGCGTTTGCCGTGATATTTGCGTCCCGCAAGAGAAATCAAATCCTCGGCATTATATATATAATCGAAATACTCCCGTTCGGGGATGTATTCGAATTTGTCGGGCAGTAAGCAGTCAAGCTCCCGCACCTTTTTCGGCGTCAGGCAATAGAGCGTAAGCGGTACACCGTCCGCTTTTGCACAGCGCATCAATTCTTCAATAGCACCCTTTTTGTCCCCCTCGCCGCACGGGAACAGATACATCGGGCGCTCGTTGCCGTCGCGGGCTAAAAACAAGCCTTTGTAATTCGCAATGGTATTGTCGTAAACCGACGACCACATATATAAATTCCCGAAGCAATATTCGCACGCAAGCTCACCCGAAGCGCGCATAATCTGTGTGACCCACTGTTGGTCGGAAAGCTCCGGCTTTTTAAATTCCAGCACAAAATTCACCTTAATTTAAGTTTAACTTCTTTAGAATTTCAGAATGAATTTCTGAAATCGGCAACGGTTCTTCGCCGTTCGAGCAGGTCACAACCGACCAGCCGAGTTCCTTTGCGGCGAACAGCGCCGCCTTTCGGCAGGCGTGCAGATACTGCACATTTGCCTCGTGCACATCCTTTTTGCTCTCCTCCCCGCCGTAGCGCGCGGTCATCAGCTTTTGGGAAACGGCGACGGGCATATCCAAAAAGACGACGTTGTCAGGAGCCGGAATGCCGAGCTTATTGTATTCATAATCCGACAGCCACTGTAAATAGTCTTTCCAATCTTTTTCAGGCAGCTTGACCGCCTGATGCACGGCGTTAGAGGTGGTGTAGCGATCCGCTAAAATCAGCGTACCCGCTTCATAATCCGCCTGCCAGTGCCGACGGTAGGATGCGTAACGGTCCACCGCATAAAACGAGGACGCGGCATAGACATTGACATCCGACGGGTTACTGCCGAACTCGCCGCCGAGATACATTTTCACAAGCGTACTCGAAGGGTCGTCGTAATCGGGCAGTTTAATTTGCCGTACGGGCGTGCCGTTCGCGGTAAGATATTCTTTTAAAAGTGCCACCTGCGTGGATTTTCCGCTGCCGTCCAAGCCCTCGATTACGATCAGCCGTTTTTGCATAGAACCTGCCCCTGTCTTGTTGATATACATATACAGGTAATAGTATAACAAATTTTTTCCATTTTTACAACGCTAAAACGACAAATCCCTCGGAAAAATGTGTAACAAATAAATTGCGGTTCTTTTAAAATTATGTTAAAATAAATGCAAAATACGCAATATAAGGAGTAAGAATATGGATTTATCCGATTTCAATACAAGCGGTGCTTTTTTGGTCGGGCTTTCGGACTGCGGAGAAAAAGTGACCGCCGCAGGCGGCAGAGTTTCCACCCAGCCCGGCACAGCACTCGGCATTTGGGCGAAAAGTCAGGACGATGAAAAAAACGCCAATTTGATTGACAAGGTCACCCGTTCGGGGCACAATTCCGTTGTGGAGCACACCTATTATAATTTGGTGTTTCAAAATGTTTCTGCGGTGGTCGAGCAGTTTATCATTGAATTTCGTTTGGCGTCATTTACGGTGAAATCCCGCCGTTATGTGGACTTTTCGGATGCGGGATTTTATGTGCCGAAATTCTCAGACGAAAAAATGACCGAACGCTACAAAACACATATGTCCAAGCTGTTCGCGCTGTACGCGGAATTTACCGAAAGCGGCGTGCCGAAAGAGGATGCGCGGTTTTTACTGCCCTACTGCTTATTCAGCAATTTCTTTTGCAGTGTAAACGGACGCGAATTTTTACATATGCTTCGCGCCATGCTGTACGGCCGCGGCAGTCAATATCCGGAAATCCGTGCACTCGGCGAAATGCTGTTAGAGCAGGCGCGGGAAAAGACGCCCGGTATCCTGCACGATTTTGAAGAGAGAAGCGCAAATGCAAAGTCGGACGTGCCTGACCTTTCCTTTATAAATATACCGAAAAACAGTGCGGACAAGCCGTCTGTCGAACTGCTTTCTTACACACCGAACGCAGCAAAGCTTGTGGCGCAAAATGCACTGATTGAATATACGGGTACAGATACAAACACAGCGGCACAGGCAGTGGAATCACAGGAAACGGTGGAAAAAGTGATTGCCGCCTTAGTAAACTCCGACCGTCCGCGCGCACTCGAAAGCGTAAACTTCACACTGCGTTTCAACGGTATTTCGCTTTCGGAATTGACACATTTCACACGGCACAGAATGCAGTCGATTGAAATTGCGGATTTACGGCGCACCGACCGCTCGAAATACATCCTCCCCGCCTCCGTGCGCGAAAATCCCGATCTGCTCGAAAAATACCGCGCGGCGTTTGAAAGTATGCGCGCGGAATATGAGGCTCTGCGCGCAGAAGGCTACTCTGACACCGACCTTGTGTATTACCAAATGAGCGGCAACACGGTGGATATTGTTACCACCCTAAACGCACGCGAGCTTTTGTTATTCCTGCGTTTGCGCACCTGCACGCGCGCGCAGTGGGAAATCCGCACGCATGCGATAGAAGCCCTGCATCTTTTACGCGGCGCGGCACCCGAAATTTTCAAATTTTACGGTCCGAGCTGTTTTGTGGACAAATGCCCCGAGGGCAGAATGTCCTGCGGACGAATGGCGGAAATGCAGGAGTTGTTTTCAAAATAACAATCCCGATAACAAAAAAGAGGACAAACGCGCACCTTGCGTCTGCCCTCTTTTTCTTTTGTTGCTATTATTTCACGCGCCGATTCCGAATGCAAATCAGCAGTGCCGGCGTACCTACGAACAACAGCATTGCCACGAGCAAAATCGGAATCATCAGCAAATACGCGGGCACGATTTCGAGCGGCTTATCTTTGAAAAGCATTTCCCGGAAGAAAGCAGGATTGTAAAACGGATACACATAAAAAGTCGGCTTTACGACTGCGGTGCGCACAATCGACAGTGCGGAATAAATCAGCGGATAAATCGCGAACAACCATGCCTTTTTGTAAGGGATTTTTGCCTTTGTCGCCGGGAAAAACTATAAGAGTACCATCAGCGGCGGTATAATCATATGATGATAAACCTGAATAAAGCCCAGCATACTGTGCGTGGGCGTATCCCACTGATACGGCGTTGTAAATGCGAGCGGAATCCCACAGCAATACACCACACCCGTAATCAAAATGTACGTGGTCACCAATGCACCGAGCATCGGCGAAAACGCAATTTTCTGCGCACGGACGTTGCCGAATACGGCAAACGCCGTCACAAGCAAATAGAAACAGACAAATATGTTTGACTGCACGGTGAAAAACGACAGAATATTGAACCTACTGTAATCTATGGGACTGTATTTCGGGTCGAACTCATACACATAATGCACCAGTCTGTGCACAATTATGAGCACGCTGAAAATGCCCAAAATCAAAAGGCATATCCCAAAAATCTTGTTTTTGTAAAGCGGCGCGATTGTCGGCGTGGGGGATGCATCGTTTTTCTTTTCTGTAACGGTTGTCATTCTGCTCAACCTCATATTAAGCATAGCACAAATGATGCTTTTCGTAAACAAAAAAGCAAACATTCTTACAGAAGCGCACCGCAATCTGCCGCAAACAACGTTTTCTCTGTTTTGGATTCGGTGTTTTGCACAATATACATTTGGATTTTCTATGCAAAAAGATTATTGATTCCGTTTGTAAGGTTGTGATACCATAGTCGCGAAGCGCGCAAGTGCGTAGCAGGTATGATACAATGTTCTCCGAAGCTCTTGAAATCTTTGATTTCTTAGAGATTCGTGAGATTATCATACCATTATTACAGGTGTATGCGTTGCACCGAGAGAGAGGGTTTTGCTTATGAAAAATATTGAACAAAAATTGAATCGCATTCTAAATTCTTTGGTGGGCATCGCGCTTATATTGGTCGGATTGGTTCTGCAAAATACGTATATATCCATTCCATTGGCAATTATCGGCTTGATTGTTTGCATTTTGGCAAGTCCGATATTAAAAACCAAAGAAGAAAAAGAAAGAGATGACGATACGGAAAAGCCGTCCGAAAAATAACTAAAAAAACCGCCGCTGTTCTGCATTACAGAATACAGCGGCGTTGCTTTTTTAGTTACTTTACGCCCGCAGGGTGGCGCTTAAAAATTCCTGCAAGCGTGCGTTTTTGGGATGGTCAAAGACTTCGTCAGGTGTGCCGCGTTCGGCAATGACGCCGTCGCTCATAAACACAACCTCGTTGGAAACCTCGTGTGCAAAGCCCATTTCGTGGGTGACAATCAGCATCGTGCGCCCCTCATTTGCCAGCTTGCGAATCACGGCGAGCACCTCGCCCGTGATTTCGGGGTCAAGTGCCGAGGTCGGCTCGTCAAAGCAAAGCACCTTCGGTGAAAGCATTAAGGCTCTGGCAATCGCGACGCGCTGCTGCTGTCCGCCCGACAGTTCGCACGGATAGTTCTCGAGCTTGTCAGACAGCCCCACGCTGTCGATGATTTGTTTTGCGGTTTCCTCGATTTCCGAAATTCGCGCTTTTATTTCAGTGCGCGGACATTTTTGCTGTTTGCATTCTTCCTTGACAAGCAGTTCCTTTGCAAGTGTCACATTGCGAAGCACCGTAT
Organism: Bacillota bacterium; assembly: GCA_021769885.1. Taxonomy (GTDB): domain Bacteria; phylum Bacillota; class Clostridia; order Oscillospirales; family Acutalibacteraceae; genus Fimenecus. Next base: position 87,195 of record JAETSA010000004.1, read on the forward strand.
ACTGCGGAAACAGGTTAAAGGACTGAAACACAAGCCCCGTGCAAAGCTGATTTTCGCGTTTTTCCGCTTTTGTCAGCTTGCGTTTGTCTGTACTGTCAAAGGTCACGCGGTCGCCGACGGAAATTTTGCCGCAATCGGCGGTTTCTAAGCCCGTGATACAGCGCAGAAGCGTCGTTTTGCCGCTGCCCGAGGAGCCGATAACAGAGACCACACTGCCCTCATCAATTGTAAAATCTATACCCTTAAGCACTTCGGTTTTGCCGAAGGTCTTATGTAAATTCTGCACTTCTAATAATGCCATACTTTAACCTCTGAAATAATCGAGTTTCTTTTCGATGCGACCGAAGACGACGGTCAAAAGGCCGTTGAACAGCAGGAAGAACGCGCCCGTGTAAAACAGCGGCCAAATGATGCCGCGTGCGGAGAAGCGGTCCGCCATCATAATAATTTCCGCAACGGCAATCACTCTTGCTAAGGATGTATCCTTTACAAGTGTAATGATTTCGTTGCTCATCGGCGGCACAATGCGTTTGACGACCTGCAAAAGCACAACGCGGAAAAACACCTGTGTTTTGGTCATACCGAGTACCTGCCCTGCTTCGTACTGCCCTCTTGAAATACTTTCGATGCCGCCGCGGTATATTTCGGAAAAGTAGCACGAATAATTGATGACAAACGCAATCAGCGCGGCGGTAAAACGTATTTTAATCGGGTAGTTAAACAAAAGCCCGGGCACATACAGCACCACAAACAATTGCAGCATCAGCGGCGTACCGCGAATAATCCAAACAAAGGTTTTCGAAAGCCATTTCAGCGGCTTAAATTTGGACATAGAACAGAACGTGATGAGCAAGCCGATGGGCAATGCAAGCAAAAGCGTCAGAGAAAACAGCTTTAAGTTTTCGCCGAAGCCTTTTAACAGTTCTGTAGATACCGAGATAAAAGTTTCCATTCTCTCACCTAAAGTGCATAAGACGGAAGCGTCGAAACGGCGCTCCCGTCCAAATTAAAATCTGTAAAATTATTTTACAATCAGCTGTTCACCGAGCTTGTATTCGTCCGCAATCTTTTGCAAAGTGCCGTCCGCCATCAGCTCTGCAATAATCTTGTTGACCTCTTCTGTCACGTCACTGCCTTTTCTGAAAGCAATACCGTATTCTTCATCAGCAAATGCCGCAGATTCCACCATCACGATGTTCTCATAGCTCGTGCCCTCGCCGATAGAACCGATGCCCGTGACATAGTCGATCACTGCCGCTTCGGCAGTGCCGGATGCAACTTCCATAATGGCATTCGCCATGGGATCTACCGCCGTATAGTTTGCGCCCTCAAAGAATTTATCGCTCTGTGCGACCTCTTCCCCTGCGGATTCCTTTTCCGCAACAACGGTTTTACCTGCGAGCGAGCCTGCCGCAGCATATTTTTCTGCATTTTCGGCTTTTACAATCAGTACCTGTTTGTTTGCCATATACGGTGTGGAGATGGACATACTCTCCAATCTTTCCGGTGTAATGGTCATACCGTTCCACAGGCAGTCCACATTTTTTGCATTGAGCTCGGTTTCTTTTGCATTCCAGGAAATCACCTGGAATTTCGGCTCAACGCCGAGCTTTGCACAAACCGCTCTTGCGAAATCCGCTTCAAAGCCCTTGAGGTCGGTATTGTTGCCGTCCTCATAATAATCCATCGGTGCAAACAGTGTAATGCCGATGGTCAGGGTACCCTTGTCCTTGATGTACTGCAGGTCCGATGTCTCGGCGTCCTTTTTCGTGCCGCAGGCGGCAAATGTGCAGACAATCATAACGACTGCAAGCAGGATGCTTAAAAACTTTTTCATTGCTTTTTCCTCCGATTTACCATAGTAAAGTGATAACGTGTTATTATAATACAGTATTCGGAAAGATTTGTCAACTCTTGTTTTTTGAAGCTTCCGAAAGCGTTCAGCCCTTCACCGCTTCTGCAATATCCAAAAGGCAGGCATAACGGTACTGCGGCGCTTTGTCGTGCAGCAGCTTTTGAAGCTGCGGGCAAATCGCTTTGTCAATCACATATTTTTTAATCACGAAGCTTTGGCGCACAGCTTTGGTAAAATATGCCGTATCCATCAGGCAAAAATCGTTGAGCAGTAAAAACACGCCCTGTTGGTATTTCATTAAATCGTTGGTCGGGATATTTACAAGCTTTGCTGTGGGCGAAACCCCGTTTAAAAGGGATTCAAGCGTGCGCTGTGCAGACAAAATCGGGTTAACGATTTCCGATTCCGTTTTACGGCGTGTACCGAGCAGCTTCAAAAATTCCTCGCGGGACTCGGCACGCACGATACCGACATTGTATGCGGACAGCCACGCGTTCACTTCGTTTTCATCGGCCGTCGTGTCATCGTCGCCGATGTCAAACGCGGTGTATATCACAATGTCATCGGAAAATTCCGTGCGCCCTTTCATGGCAAACGACAGCGCAACATACAAGCTTGCCGAAAAATCGATGAAGGGGCTTACATCCAAATAATGCTGTGCAAAGGCAAGCATTTTGTACTGCCGTTCGGGGTCGGGCGTGCCGTACAGCGTGGTATACACATCGGTAAAAGCCTTGTTCCCGGTATAAAAATCAAACAGCGCGCGTGCATCCAGGTGCGTATACAGTTCCTCCCCCGTGAGGGCTTCTTTGCGCAAAAAGGTCGGCAGAAGCCGCCGCGACGACGAGCAAATCCGCTCACCGCGGTAAAAGATGCCCGAGGACTGTAAAAACGGCGTCAGAAGTTCTGCTTCGAACGCTTCCATAGAATCCACACGCACCTGTGCTACGGCATAATTCACATCAAAAGCATCTTGCAGACGCGTGCGCAAACGTCGGCGTACAGTCGTTTTTTTCTCTTCAAAAAGCTCCATTTTATCACCTTGAAAATTGTAACACGAAAAAATTTTTCGTTCAACTGTTTTTCTTTGCAAAATCCCGAAAAAAGGGGTTGCACAAGGTTTTTTGCCGTGTTAAGATATAGAATATATTTAGAGTATTCTATGCTATATAGTATAAGGGGGAGTTTTTGTGCTGAAAAAATGTATTGCACTGCTGCTTTGTGCGCTCTTGCTTTGCTGTACGCCGCTTTCTGCTGCCGCCGCGAAATCGGAAGCGCAGGAAATCAAGCTGTCGGCAAGCGATTTAAAGCATACGGTCAGCGACACTTTGTACGGTATTTTTATTGAGGATATCAACTATGCCGTAGAAGGAGGCTTAAACGCGAATTTGGTGCGCAACAACTCCTTCGAATATCTGCACGGGGAAGAGCAAGTGCTTTCCGGTTGGGAGATTGATGCAGACTTTACCCGTAAGACCGAGGGCGGCATACACGAAAACAACGCCGCCTACCTCACCCTTGCGGACGGCAAGGACCGCACCGTTAAAAACAAAGGCTTTTGCGAATATTTCCGCTACAAAACCAAAACCGTGCAGAAAAAAAGCGTAGAGGCAGGCAGTATGGGCATCAAGGCGGGTGAAGTGTATGCATTCTCCGCCTGGTTCAAAAATACCGACACCTCCGTCAGCGTCTATTTGGAAAACAACAAAGGCGAAAAGCTCTCGGAAACGGTAACCTTCCGCGCCACGGCAGGCGAAGAATGGCAGCAATACAGTGTGGAGCTTTCCGCAGTGAAAACCGAAGAAGGTCTTTTGGTTCTGAAATTCGGCGGCGGAGAAGTGTCGCTCGACTATGTTTGCCTGTATCCGAAAAAGAGCCACGGCTTCGGACTGCCGACCTGGAAATACACTTCTTTGCGGCAGGACTTATTTGACGCACTTGCCGCGATGCATCCGAAATTTGTGCGTTTCCCCGGCGGATGTGTGACGGAAGGCGACAGCCTTGAAAACAATTTCAACTGGAAAAACACCATAGGTCCTTTAGAAGAGCGCAAACAGTTTTACAACATTTGGCGCGACGAGGCTATGGATTACAACAACAGCTATTCCGTTGGGTATCACGAATATTTTCAGCTTTGCGAGGATTTGGGCGCGGCGCCCGTTCCGATTCTCAATGTCGGACTGATTTGTCAGCCGCGCTGTGGATACGATGAAAACTATGCAAAGTTCCAAGCAGGCGAGCTGACGCAAGACCAATGGGAAGCATATCTCGACACCATCGCACTGCGTCCCGGCACAAAGGAATGGGACGACTATGTGCAGGATATTTTAGATTTGATTGAATACGCCAACGGCGACGAAACCACCGAATGGGGCGCACGCCGTGCGGGAAACGGGCATCCTGCACCCTTCGGACTGCAATATATCGGACTCGGCAACGAGAACTGGGGCAGTGTGTATTTCCGCAATCTTGCCGCACTAAAGGCGGCTGTCAACGAGAAATACCCTGACATCACGGTCATCTCTTCGGCGGGACCTGTCAGCGAGGGCGCAGAGTTTGACGCTTCGTGGAAAGAATTGGCGGCGAACTACAAGGATACCATCGTCGATGAGCATTACTACCAAGAGGATGATTGGTATTTGGCGCACACGGACCGCTACGACAGCTATGCCCGCGACGGCGCAAAGGTGTTTTTGGGAGAATATGCCGCAACGTCCAAGGGCATCGGCACGATTCAGACGAAATCCAACCTCAAAGCGGCTATGGCAGAGGCGGCATATATGACAGGGCTTGAGCGCAACAGTGACTGCGTGGTAATGGCTTCGTATGCGCCGCTGTTTGCCAAAAACAACGCGGAGCAATGGCTTATTAACCTCATTTGGTTTGATGCGTATGAAGTTGTACGCACGCCAAGCTACTATGTGCAAATGCTGTTTATGAACAACATCGGCACGCGGTATTTGGATGCGCCGCTTCCCGAAGACAGTGCGGGCTTATATCAATCGGTCACGGTGGATGAAGAAAACGAGCTGATGTATATTAAGCTCGTAAACACCACCGGCGAGCCGCGCACCTTTTCTTATGACCTGTCCGCCTTCGGCAAGGTCAATTATGCAGATGTGATTTCGCTTTCCAACCGCTCCCCTGCCGCGTGCAACGAGCCTGGAAAAACCAAAATCGTACCCGAAACCAAAAAGATGGCATCTGCGGGCAATCCTGAGATTCAGGCGGACGGTTACTCGGTCAATATTCTGCGTGTGGCTTACGGCGGCAACAAAAACGGTGACGGACTTTACACGCTCCCGAAAATGCCCGAGGCAAGCACCTATTACACACCGCTCGAGCGCGCATTGATGATTGCCGTGCCCGTCGGCGCGGCGGCGATTGCAGCAGGTATTACGACGGTTGTATGGTTCAAGCGCAAAAAGCAGCACAAATAATACCGTACGCTTTTGTTTTGAATAATGTTTTTGCAGCATAGAATGAAGTATTCTATGCTGCATTTTTCGGAGGATTTATGGATAAATTTATGGAAACCGCAGAAAGCATAAACGCAGCGGTCAACGATGTGGTTTGGGGTGTACCAATGCTCGTTCTGCTGTTGGCGGTGGGCGTGTATCTTTCTTTCGGCACGCAATTCTTTCAAATCACAAAATTCGGCTATGCGCTGAAAAATACGATTTTCGCCGTATTCAAGAGCAAGGATGCGACACGTTCCAAAGACAAAAACGCGATTTCGCAGTTTCAAGCCCTTGCAACGGCACTTGCGGCAACGGTCGGCACCGGCAATATTGTCGGCGTAGCAACGGCAATTGCGGCGGGCGGCGCAGGTGCAATTTTTTGGATGTGGGTATCCGCATTTTTCGGGATGATGACCAAATATGCAGAAATCGTGCTGGGGATTTACTTTCGCCGCCGCAACGAAAACGGCGAGTGGATCGGCGGCCCGATGTATTACATAGAAAAGGGTCTGCACCAAAAATGGCTTGCCGTTTTATTTGCGGTCTTTTGCCTGTTCGCATCGTTCGGCATTGGGTCGATTGCACAGGTCAACGGGATTTCGACTGCTATGGAATCCTCATTTCACGTGCCGAAAATTGTGACGGGTATTGTTGTTTGCACGCTTGTTGCAATCATCGTACTCGGCGGCATTCAGCGCATTGTGACGGTAACGGAAAAATTCGTGCCGTTTATGGCAATTCTCTATGTTGTCGGGGCACTTGCGGTCATTGCGGCAAATTATAAAAATATTTTTCCCGCCTTCGGCGAAATTTTTGCAGGCGCATTCCATTTAAAATCCGTCGGCGGCGGTGTGGTCGGTTACGGCATAGCCCGTGCGATGCGGTACGGATTTGCGCGCGGGGTATTCTCCAATGAGGCAGGCCTCGGCTCATCGGTTTTGGTGCACACCTGCGCCGATGTGGACGAACCCGTCAAGCAAGGGCTTTGGGGCATATTCGAGGTGTTTTTTGACACGATTGTGATTTGTACGCTTACGGCATTCGCCATTTTAACGACGGGCGCACACCGCGTAGAAGGCTTGGAAGGCGTCAATATCACAATGTATGCATTCGAGCGCGTATTCGGCGCGGCGGGCAGCTCGGCGGTATCCATAGGCATTGTGTTGTTTGCCTTTTCCACCCTGCTCGGCTGGTCGGTCTACGGCTGCCGCGTGGCGGAATACCTCGGCGGGCAAAAATTCAAAACCGCTTACAAATTTCTGTTTTTAGCGGTTGTTTTGATCGGCTCGGTATCCAGCGTGCAGTTGGTTTGGGATGTTTCGGACACCTTTAACGGACTGATGGCTCTGCCGAATCTGATTGGTGTGCTGTGCCTGTCGCCGCTTGTATTCCGCATTACAAAAAATTACAAGGAACGTGTATTTTTGCATAAATCCGTAAAGCCGATGCTTTCGTTTTACGACAAAGATATTAAAAATAGCTGACACAAAAAGTTTTGTACTTGTCAGGGCACAAATTGCCCGCCGCACGAAGATTACTCATTGGAAACGGTTGCAAACTGCGTACATCACAAAAAGATTTGACCGCTTTATGCGGTCATTTTTTTGCGCATTTTCAATATATATTTAAAGGGATTCTTTTTGAAAAGAGGGCGCGGATATGGTGATTCGGCTGAAAAAGCTTTTGTCTGTTCTTTTGGGTGTTTTGCTGATTTTATTGGGTTCTGTTTTTCTTTTGCACGCAGTATGCACAGAAAGCCGCGGCGATACTGCACACCGCACGCCGGTAAGTGCCGCCGTTCGGCAAATCGACCCGACGCGCCCTATGGTCGCGCTCACCTTTGACGACGGTCCGTACACCCCTGTCACGGGACGCATTTTGGACGCATTACAGCTTGTGAACGGACGCGCAACATTTTTTGTGGTCGGCAGTCGTATTGACGGGCGCGAAGAAATCCTCAGGCGCATTGCAGAATCGGGCTGTGAATTGGGCAACCACACGTATGACCACGTGACCCTGCGCGGTATGGGGGAATCGGAAATCCGCAAGCAATTGGAAAAAGCCGATGAAAAAATTTTTTCGGTTACAGGGCAGAAAACAACGGTTCTGCGTCCGCCCGGAGGGATGTATGACAGCACACTTTCGGCCGCGTGCAACAAGCCGATTGCACTTTGGACGATTGACACCCAAGACTGGAAGCACCAAAACAAAGATACTTCTGTACAGCGTGCCCTCCAAGATATAAAAGACGGAGATATCATTTTGATGCACGACCTGTTCTTCCCGACCGCAGACGCGGCGGAAGTGCTGATTCAAGAGCTTAACGAACGCGGATTTCAGCTGGTGACAATCACGGAGCTTTTAACCTACCGACCCGAAACGGAAGCGATTCACACGGAATAATGCGAAAGGGATTGTAAAAATCTTGTAAATATGATAGAATCCTCTTGGTAAAGTTTTTACATTTTGCCGAACCGAAAAGAAAAGAGGAGAAATAAAGTATGTTTTGGTTTTGCGGCATCCTTGCCGGACTGCTTGTCAGTGCGGCGGATATTTTTCTGCTGACACGGGAACGGAAAGCTTCGGTTTGCATACACGCGGTTCTGCGCGATACCGTTTTAACGGTGCTTTCGGCACTCGCTGTGATGCAATACGGTCTTAAGATCGTCGGTCTGTTCCATACGGAGCTGCACGGTGCGCTGTACCCGCTCAAATTCTTTGCGTTGGTACTCGGTATCGGTGTAGTCGGGCTGTTCGCTCGCAGTATAATTGAAGGCGTGATTACCTTTGCACGCACCGCGCCGAAGCACAAAGCGGGCGCCATGGCGGCGCGCATTGTGTCAACGGTGTTTTTCGCACTCGGCACAGCGGCGTTCACAGGTACGCTTTGGGGCAAAGACACCTTCGGCGATATGACCCCCGACCAAATGCTCATCAACCTCAACTCCCCGATTGAAGGGACAAGTACTGAGGTAATGGACACCCTGTTTACAGGGCCTGTTCTGCAAACGGCATTTTTGACGGCTGTTTTCTGCCTGTTCGTCTTTTCTCCGCGCAAAATTCAGTATTGCCTGCACGAAAAGAAGCACACCGTATTTTCGGGTCTTGCACGCAGAATCGTAAGCTTCATTTTAGCTGTCGTAGTGCTTGCGGGCGGGGTTACCTTCGGCGTGCAGAAATTCCAGCTGCAAAAGCTGTATGCCGCATATATGTCGGCTTCGCCGTATATTGAGGACAACTTTGTTGACCCCACCGCTGACAAGCTGAAATTTCCCAAGAAAAAACGCAATCTCATTCATATTTATCTCGAATCTATGGAAAACAGCTACTTTTCCAAGGAACTCGGCGGCTATATGGAAGAAAACTTAATGCCTGACCTTGCCGAGCTTTCGAAGGACGGCTACAATTTCTCGCATCTTGCGGACGGCTTCGGCGGCCCGCCTTGGACTTCGGGCGGTCACTGGTCTGTCGCTTCGATGGTCAATATGGGTACGGGGCTTCCGATGAAGGTGCCGGTGGACGGCAATGCCTACGGCGCGGAAAATAATTTCCTGCCCGGTGCAATTGCTTTGGGCGATATTTTGAAAGAACAGGGCTATGAGCAAACCGTGATGTTCGGCGCAGACGCCAATTTCGGCGGACTGAATTTCTATTATACCTCGCACGGCAATTTTAACATCATCGACTGGCGCGGTGCAAAGGAACGCGGATTGATTCCGGAGGACTACTCCGTCTGGTGGGGCTATGAGGACGACAAGCTCTATGAATTTGCAAAGCAGGAGCTGACACGTCTTTCAGAAACCGGCAAGCCGTTCCATTTCTGTATGGAAACTGCCGACACGCACTTCCCGGACGGCTATCAAGTCCCCGGTATGCCCACGCCGTATGAAAGCCCGTATGCAAATGTCATTTTGTACAGCCAAGAGCAAACGGTCAAATTCGTTCGCTGGATTCAGCAACAGCCGTTCTATGAAAACACGACAATTGTACTCATCGGCGACCATATGAGTATGGATCAGAAATTCTTTGAAGGCTTCGACCCGAATTACAAGCGCACGACCTTCAACCTGATTCTGAATCCCGCGCCGAACGTGCGGAATATAAGCGACAGCCGCCTGCATAACCGCGATTGGGCAAACTTTGATATGTTCCCCACTATGCTCGCGAGCATCGGCGTAGAAATTGAAGGGAATCGCCTCGGCATCGGCACAAATCTGTTCTCGGACGAGCAAACGCTGTTTGAGCGTGACGGCATAGATACTGTAAATGCCGAGCTTGAAAAGCGCAGTAATTTCTATAACGAAAACATCCTTGTGCCGCGCAAAAAATAATCCGAAAAAAATATGAATCCGCCCGTAAAAAGAGGTACGTCCCCTTTTTACGGGCGAATTTTTTTAACTTTAATTCCCGTACTTTATTCACGTAAAAAAGCTTCCAATGCGGAGTAACGTCTGGTCTTTTTATCGTTATCGACCATTTTCTGAATCTCCTGCGGGGTGCCGACCAAAATCATCAGCTGTTTTGCGCGCGTAACCGCTGTATACAGAAGATTGCGGTAGCAGAGATTCGGCAGTACCGACACCACGGGCATAATCACGGCGGGGAACTCGCTTCCCTGGCTTTTGTGCACGGTGACGGCATATGCCAAATCCACTTCCAGCAGCTGCTCTTTCGCAAATACGGCACTGCGGTCATCAAAGCAAATCTGCGCGGTTTCTGTGTGGATGTCGATGTTTTCAATCACGCCGATATCGCCGTTGAATATCCCCTCGCCTGTTTCGCCGTCCGCCTTTTCCCAAACAATATCATAATTGTTTTTGGTCTGCATTACCTTGTCACCTACGCGAAAGGTGCGGAAGCCGACGGTCAATTCTTTTTTCTCCTCAGACGGCGGATTCACAAGGGATTGCAATACCTTGTTGAGATGCACCGACCCCGTTTCGCCCTTTTTCGACGGGCAAAGCACCTGAATGTCGTTTTGCGGAGAATATTTGTAGGCATCGGGCAGACGCTTCGCATACAGCTCGGCAATGGTTTGCGCCGCCGTATAGGGATTGCGGCGTTCCAGCAGAAAAAAGTCGCCGTCTTTGCGGTCTAACACAGGTGCTTCGCCGCCGACGATGCGGTGCGCGTTGGTAACAATTAAGCTGCCCATTGCCTGGCGGAACACCTCGGTCAGCTGTACCACGGGCAAAAGTCCGCTTTTAATCAAATCGGCAAGCACATTGCCCGCGCCTACGGGCGGCAGTTGGTCGCTGTCGCCGACCATAATCAGACGACAGCCAAACGGCAGCGCCTGCAAAAGGCTTGCGAACAGGCTGATGTCCACCATAGACAGCTCATCTAAAATCAGTGCCTCGCATTCCAAAGGATTGCGAAGATTGCGTTTGAACACGGGGCGGTCGCGGTCGTCCCACTCCACCTCTAACAGGCGGTGAATCGTTTTGGCTTCCCGCCCTGTCAGCTCCGTCATCCGCTTTGCGGCGCGTCCTGTCGGTGCGGCGAGGGCAATATCCAGCTCCTGCTTTTCAAACAGACGCAAAATTCCGTTGAGCGTGGTGGTTTTGCCTGTACCCGGGCCGCCTGTCAAAATCAGTATGCCGCGGTCAATGGCGGTTTTAATGGCTTCCCGCTGGGTTTCGGCGTAGGTGATGCCATCCTCTTTTTCGATTTTTTCAATATCCTTTTGAAAGGTTTCACTCTGCGGCGGCGGAAAGCGCAGCAAAATTTTAATGCGGTCGCTGATGGCTTTTTCATCGCGGTAGGCACTCGCCTGAAAAATAAATTCGCGCGCGGAGAGCTCTTTCGAAACAAACGCCCCTGATTCTAAAAGCTTGTCCGTTTCAATATCCGCCGTGTCTTCACTGATATTTAAGTATGCCGCCGCGATTTTCAGAAGCTTTTCGCGCGGAATGCAGGTGTGACCGTTGCTGTATAAATTTTGGCGCACGATGTGCTGAAGCCCCGCACGCACGCGGAATGCATTTTCGGGCGGATTTGGCAGTGCCTCGGCAATCGTTTCGGCACGTTCAAAGCCGATGCCTGTTTCGCGCTCGCACAGCTCAAACGGATTTTTCAGCACGCGCTCCACCGCATTCGAGCCGAACGCCTCATAGGCGGCGATGCACTCGCGCGGGGTCATTCCGTAGGTTTCAAGGGCAATCATAATATTGCGGACGGCAAACTGCTTTTTAAAATTCTCCTGTATTTTCTCCGCCTTTTCCATTGAAATTCCTTTGATTGTCGCTAAGCGTTCGGGGTAATTCTCTAAGATATCAAAGGTATCTTCGCCGAATTTTTCAATGATTTTCGTCGCGGTGGCAGGGCCGATGCCCTTGACCGCCCCCGCCGCAAGATAGTTGTAGAGCTGTTCTGCAGTGGCGGGCATTTCACGCTCAAACGCCTCCACCTTAAACTGCCGCCCGAAGGTATGATGAAACGTCCAAACACCCGAAAGCTTCACGGATTCGCCGACGGATATATCCGAAAACGTGCCTACGGCCGTGACAAGCTCGTCGTCACAGCCGATTTCCAGCACTGTATATCCGTTTTGTTCGTTGCGGAATTTGATATCCTCAACCGTTCCGTTCAGAAATTCCGTTTTTGCTTCGTCCATATGCTTCACACTTTTTAAGAGATTTGTAAAGGCGATTTGCCCCTACGATTTCGGCAGATTTTGCGGGCGATTCGTGAATCGCCCCTACGAATGTAGGGAACAACCTCTGTGTTGTTCCGTTGAGTTCGTGCGGATTTTTCTCTCCCTCCGTCACGCGCTTTGCGCTGTCCACCTCCCTCCGAAGACGGGAGGAAAACGGGCAGGCGCGCAATGTACGCCCCTACAGGTATGCGTACATACATCTGTTTCAGCGGACAAAATCCGCAAACTCCTCCAGATTGCAAAGATAGATTCCGTTTGTTTCGCGGCAGACATTCAAACAACTGAGCCGCTGTGCTTTCTCCATACCGCAGTCCAGCACAAGCACCGAGCCGTAAGCCTCGTCGCCCAAAAAGTTCATTTTCATACGCGCGGCATACGCCGCAGCAGTCACGTCGCTGTCACAGCGTTTGGCGGGAATGACTATGTAGTACGGATATTTCTTTTTCGGCAGGCACATCTTGAGCATGATAAAATAGCAAAGTGCCAGTAGCCCGAACAAGACCAATCCCACAAACACCGCGCCAAAAAAAGTCTCTAACATGAAAATCACCCCATAACAGTGTATGAGGCGAAAAGAAAGATGTGAGCAAACCTGTAAGCCGAGTTCTGTCATTGAAAGCAATTATCTATCTACACACACCGTTGCCGATGTGTTGAAGCCATCCTTCGAAGTATCTGCCCAGCTGACAACTTCAGTCGATGTTGCATCGGGTAGGGTTTACTTGGCAATGCCGTTACCGACATCCCGGTGAGCTCTTACCTCGCCTTTCCACCCTTACCGCAAAATGCGGCGGTATCTCTCTATGCACTTTCCCGGAGGTCACCCTCGGCGGCCGTTAGCCGTTACCCTGCTGTATGATGCTCGGACTTTCCTCACGGCGGCTCGCGCCGCCCCGCAATTGCTCAGTCTGCTCACAACTATATTTTAGTATAAATTGCGCGGATTGTCAAACCGTTCAGAACAAATATCTGTCATAGCCCCACGTGTCGCAAAATTCGAATTTTACGTAGCAGCGATTGGGCGGTACGGCGGCTTCCGATTCTAAAATATTGCAGATTTCTGCGGTGAGCGCCTCGCACGCATTGCGCGGTGCTTTGCCGAATACACTGACACAGCACACCGCCGTCGGTGCATCGCAGTTTCCTCTGAAATACAAATGACAATCTGTTTCGAGATTGACCATTAAATAGGTTTCGCTTTTTCCCGGTAACAGGGAAATCGCCTTACCGAGCTTTGCTTTGACGGATTCGATTTTTTCGGGCTCTAACTTTTCAGAAAGCTTCACATTGATAAAAGGCATTTGTTGTTCCTCACAGTCTATAAATATTTTTTCAAAGCATTTGCTTGCTTTTGCACACGCATTTTATCTATCGGATGTCCTGAATGATAATAATGCTCTATCTCGGTAAACAATTCGTAAAACGCACATTTTGCATTGAAATTTTCGGAAAGCGGTCTTTTTTTCGCATACGTTTCCAACAGCCCCAGATGCTTGCCGTTCGCGTTATTTAGCTGATATAAATCCATTTCGCTGTCCGCCCACATACAGTTGCACGGGTCAATTACGGCAGTAACCGTACACGATTTTTTATCAACCAGCACATTCCACATATTGTAATCGCCGTGAATCAGGGACGCCTGACGGATGGGCTGTGAAAATACGGTGTCGAACTGCGCAACCGCCGTGTGCATCGTTTGTAAAATATCGTTCGGGAGTTGTCCGTTTTGATGCATTTCTTCCGCCATTTTTAAAATGCGCTGTGCTCTTTCGAAATAATACGTCTGCCAAGAGGGGGAAAAATCCTTTGCACTCAGCGCACCGAAGCCCAACGGATTCACTGTATCGTGCCAAGCAAGCAGATTATCCACGACCTGCTCGGCGAGCTGTTCGCGCTTGCGTTTGGAGAAATACCGAACTCCGCCGCCGTTCGCCCCCGCAAGATACTCCATCGCCATCACGTCAAACGGATAGTTTTCTTCCGCTGTCTGCGTCCACAATACCTGCGGCATCGGGAAAAGCGCGTGCGCGCGCAAAACTGCGAGCGAGGCACACTCCTGCGCCATCATCCCCTTTGTTTTATAAACCTTAACCACATCGGGGCATACGCCTGTTTCTGTATGTATACGGTAAACATCCGCATAATATCCGCCGCCCAAGCGTTCGGCTCTTACAGGTGCACAGCCCGTTTTTGCTTGATACAGCGAGAACAATTCTTTTTCATACTGCATAGGTCTCCTCACTTTGCACATTCTGCACATAGCATTTTTCGGATAAGTTCAATATAGCAAACCGAGTAGGGATTGTCAAGAAAAAATCAGGCAACTAAGATACCGACCCTGCAAATTCTACACAAACACTGCCGCATTGGCGCGAACGGGCTCGGTGACCGTTTGAAATTCGGCGCAAACGGTTTGATTGCCCCAAATGAAACGCAGACGTAAAGTACCGAACCGAACTTTGTCGGTCATATCCTTGCCGTTGACGGAAATGCTTTGTAATGTAACGTTTTCCCCGTTCTCGTAATCGGGCACGGCGCGGATGCGCACGCTCTCGAACGGATGCACACGCAGTTTTTCCGCCTGTAATGTGCCGCCGCCTGTCACTTGCAGCGTGATTTCAAAGGTGACGGTGAAATAGAGAACAAGAAACAGAGAAAGAATGAGAATAAGCGCAGTACATAAAATTAAAAAACGCCTTTTCATTGCTTTCTTCCTTTCTGTGAGGTTGATGTGTAGGGAACAACCTCTGTGTTGTTCCGAAATTTTCATCGGTCTTCGGCGGGCACGCAATGCGCGCCCCTACGGGTTGCGGTTCACCGTTGGCTTGGTGTGAAACCCAACCTTGCTCGGGCGGGCACGGAGACCCGCCCCTACGGGGTGGTGCGTTGTTTTGCACGCCGTAGGGACATTTCTCGCCTGCCGGCTCGGTCGGTGCTTCTAAGCTTCGCTTAGAGGTCTCCACCGGAGACCCGCACCCCTCGCGGCTGTCCGCTTTTTTCTACAGCACAAGGTATAATAGATTCGAAAATCGTAGGGGACGCTGTTCTCGCCTGCCGGCTCGGTTGCGCTTCTAAGCCTCGCTTAGAGGTGTCCACTGGACACCCGCACCCTCAGCGTCCCGCGGGCGAACACAGAACAGCGTAAATTCGATTCACGCGTAGGGACGGACGAAGATTTCCCTAGTAGGGAAAATGTCGCGAAGCGACAAAAGGGTAATGGCGTAGCCGTAACCCGTCCGTCCGCGGGCGCGCAATGCGCGCCCCTACGGGGTTGTGGTTCTTAGATGGGTTTGTGCAAAAACAACTGTGCGCGGGCGGATGTGGGCATCCGCCCCTACGGAATCGTGCATCACCGTTTGGTTTGTTCTGATTTTTACACTTGCTCGGGCGATTCGTGAATCGCCCCTACGGGTTGTGCATCGCCGTTTGGTTTGTTCAGATTTTTTCCACTTACTCGGGCGATTCTTGAATCGCCCCTACACAGGTTTGTGCTTCACCGTTGGGTTGTGCAGATTTTTCTCTCCCTCCGGCACGCACTTTGCGCGTGCCACCTCCCTCGTCAGAGGGAGGAATCCGGCGATTCGTTTTTACTCCCTACGGGATTGGCATCACTGTTGATTGGTCTTTTATTTCTCGTATCTTACGGCTTGCAATCGATGAAAAAAATGGTATACTATTACCGAATATATACAGGAGAAATCTATTCATATGAAAAAGTATTATGCGCAGTACAAGCTGCAATTTATTATGGGGCCCGCCTTCAAGCTGGCAGAGGCGATTTTGGAGCTTCTGGTACCGCTTGTGATGGCGCGCATCATTGATGTCGGCGTGAAAAACGGCGATGTGCCCTACATTTTGAAAATGGGCGGCGTTATGTTCTTGCTCGGCGCGGTCGGTTTGGGCTTTGCCGTCATCTGCCAATACAGCGCGGCAGTCGCACAGCAAGGCGTGGGCACGGCACTTCGGCGGGACTTATTCAAAAAAATCAACGAATTATCGGCATCCGACCGTGCCAAATTCTCAAACGCCACACTGATTACACGCATCACAAACGACGTCAACCAAATTCAGTCGGGCGTGGCGATGCTCATCCGCCTGATGTTCCGTTCGCCGTTTTTGATTGCCGGTTCACTTGTGATGGCAATGGCACTGGACTTAAAAATGTCTATTATCTTCTTTGTTGCAGGCTTTTTGGTCAGCGGCGTGATGTATTATGTTCTGAGCCGTTCCTTGCCGCTGTACCGAAAAATTCAGAAAAAACTGGACGTACTTTCCCGCATTACGGGCGAAATGCTTTCGGGCGTGCGGGTAATTCGTGCATTCGGAAAAAACAGGCACGAAACCGCACGGTTCGGCGATGCGAACACGGACGTCACCAAGGTCTGTGTGCGTGTGGCAAAGCTGAATGCATACCTCAATCCCCTCACCTTTGCCGTGATTAACCTCGGCATTGTAGCGATTTTGTATTTCGGCGGTAAAAATGTCGCGCTCGGCAATTTAATGCAGGGCGAAGTCATTGCCTTTACCAATTATATGACGCAAATCTCGCTTTCTATTATTGTATTTGCCAATGTCATTGTGGTTTTTACCAAAGCGGCGGCGAGCATTGACCGCGTCAAAGAGGTTTTGGAAACGGAAAGCTCTATGGCAGAGGGCACACGCGATACTGTAAACGCAGAAGAAGAAACTGCAATCGCTTTCCGAAACGTCGGATTTTCGTTTACGGATTCCGAAGAGCAGGTGCTTTCCGATATAAACTTAGAAATCCGAAAGGGACAAACCGTCGGCATCATCGGCGGTACGGGGTCAGGCAAAACCGCGCTTGTCAATCTGATTTTGCGACTATATGATGTAAACAGCGGCGAGGTACTTGTTTTCGGCGAAAATGTAAAAAATTACACCTACAAGGCCCTGCGCGGCGCGGTGCATATCGTTTCGCAGGGCAGTCGATTGTTTAAAGGCACGGTGCGTGAAAATCTGCTTTGCGGCAAAACGGATATTTCCGACAAAGAACTGGAAACCGCCCTCCGCGTTTCGCAAAGCGCGGAATTTGTCGGAAACCTGCCAAAGGGATTGGATACAGAGGTTGAAGAAGGCGGCAAAAATTTCTCGGGTGGGCAAAGGCAAAGACTGTCTGTCGCCCGCGCCTTAATCGGCAGTCCCGATATATTGATTTTAGACGATGCCTCCAGCGCGCTCGACTATGCAACGGATGCAAAAATGCGGCGGGAAATTGCCGCGCTTTACAAGGATAAAACCGTGATTTGGGTTTCCCAGCGTGTCAGCTCCGTAAAATCGGCGGATAAAATCGTTTTGATTGATGACGGACGCATCTGCGGCGAGGGTACGCATAACGAGCTGTACCGCGAGAATGCGCTGTACCGCGAAATCTGCGATTCTCAGCTTTCCGAAAGCGAGGTGAGTGCCTGATGAAGACTTTCAAACGACTGTTAGCATTTATCAAACCTTTTCGGAAAAACCTGATTCTTGCCATTGTATCGGCATTTGTAGGTATTGTGTGCTCCCTGCTCGTTCCCGTATTCATCGGCTGGGGCGTGGACTGTATGGTCGGCGCAGGCGATGTGGATTTTGCACGTCTTTACAAAATCGCAGGCGGTCTTGTTGCGATGATTTTGCTGTCTGCTTTGTTCCAGTGGATTATGACGTATCACTCCAACAAGCTGTCGTACTATACGGTTGAACGTATGCGTAACGATGTGTTCTCAAAGCTGACGCGCGTGCCGCTGTCTTACATTGACCGCAACGCGCACGGCGATATGATTAATACCGCTGTGACAGACATTGACATTGTCGGCACAGGACTTTTGCAAGGCTTTACGCAGGTCTTTTCTGGCGTGGTCACCATTCTCGGCACGTTGATTTTTATGTTCGTGTTAAATCCGTGGATTGCGCTTGTCGTGGTGGTTTTAACACCGCTTTCGTTCTTTGTTTCCTCGTTTATCGCAAAAGGCTCGCACGACAAGTACCGCGAACAGGCAAAGCTGCGCGGCAAAATGACGGGCTTTGCTTCGGAAATGATTGACGGCGAAACGCTTGTGAAAGCCTATTCTATGGAAGACAGCAGTGCCGAAATTTTTGATGAAATGAACCGTAAGCTCCAAAAAGTCGGCGTGATTGCGCATTTCTATTCGGCACTTTCCAATCCCTGCACGCGGTTTGTGAATGCAACGGTGTATGCAGGTGTCGCCATATTCGGCGCATACCTTTGCGTGAAAGGCAGTCTTTCCGTCGGGGAGCTGACCTCCTTCCTCGCCTATTGCTCACAATATACAAAGCCGTTTAACGAAATTTCAGGCGTAGTCGCCGAATTTCAAAACGCTTTGGCAAGTGCCAACCGCGTATTCCGTCTTTTGGATGCGGATGAGGAAAGCAACGACAGCGATTTGCCGCAGTTGGAAGTCGAAAACGGCAATGTGGCGTTTTCCGATGTGCATTTCGCATACAGCGAGAAAAAGCCGCTGATTCGCGATTTTTCCTTAGATGTGAAAAGCGGGCAGACGGTCGCAATCGTCGGTCCGACGGGCTGTGGCAAAACCACGCTCATCAATCTTTTGATGCGCTTTTACGATGTGAACCACGGGCATATTACGATAGACGGGCAGGATGTGCGTGACGTTTCGCGCGACAGTCTGCGCGGTGCATTCGGTATGGTTTTGCAGGACACTTGGCTATTCCGGGGCACGGTACGTGAAAACATTGCCTACGGCGTGGAGAACGCGACAGAAGAGGAAATCATCGCGGCGGCAAAGGCGGCGTATGCGCACGGATTCATCAAGCGGTTGCCGCAGGGATATGACACGGTGCTTACCGAAAACGGCAGTAATATTTCCGAGGGACAAAAGCAGCTGCTTTCTATTGCGCGGGTGATGCTCCGCAAACCGCCGATGCTCATTTTAGACGAGGCAACCAGCAACATTGATACACGCACCGAGGTGCGTGTGCAAAAAGCGTTTGCCCGACTGATGGAGGGGCGCACAAGCTTCATTGTAGCGCACCGACTTTCCACCATCCGCAATGCGGATGTCATTCTGGTGATGCGCGACGGGCAGATTTTAGAGCAAGGCACACACAGTGAGCTGCTCGTGCAAAAAGGATTTTATTACGAATTGTATAACAGCCAATTTGCAAAGGCTGAGGCGTAATTTTTGGGGTCTGCGTTTTCACAGTCGAAAATGCAGACCCCCTATCTTTAAAAAACGAAACGAGGTGCAAAATGGCACGACGCTTGGAATTTCAAATTGATGAACGGTATGAAAACAGAAAAATCCGCGAATATCTAAAAAACGAAGCAAAGGTTTCGCACCGTATGCTCTGCATTTTAAAGCGTACGCCGAACGGCATCACGGTAAACGGCACGCACGCGCGGACGGTTGACCTTTTGCACACAGGGGATGTGCTTGTTTTGACACTCCCGAAGGATGAAGCCGCCGCCGCGCCGACACCGACGGATATTCCGATTGAAATTTTATATATGGATGACGATTTGATTGTTGTCAATAAAGCCGCAGGACTCGCAATGCACGAAACGCATAACCATCAGGGTGACGCGCTTTCGAATGCGTTGGCGTATTATCTCGCACAGCGCGGTAAACCCGCCGTATTCCGCGCGATCGGTCGGCTCGACAAGGGTACATCGGGGATTGTGGTCTGCGCACGCAACAAATACTGTGCCGCGCGGCTGTCGGGGCAAATTCAAAAAACATATTTCGCCGTTGCGGGCGGTGTGTTCACAGGACACGGTACAATAAACGCGCCGATTATCCGTCCCGACCCGAACAAGACCCTGCGCGCTGTCGGCGAGGGCGGCGAACGGGCAGTCACGCACTGGGAAGCGATTCGGACAGACGGCAAATGCACCTTACTGCGCATTCAACTCGAAACAGGGCGTACGCATCAAATCCGCGTACATTTTGCGCATCTCGGTGCACCGCTCGCGGGCGACGATATGTACGGCAGTACGGATTTGCGGCTGACGCACCAGGCACTGCACTGCGGGGAATGCCGTTTTACGCACCCCGTGACGGGCAAAGCGTTGACCGTTACCGCACCGATGCCCGAAGATATGCAGGCGTTGGTGTAGAGGGATGGTATTGTAGGGCGGGGTGCGGGTCTCCAGCGGAGACCTCTGCATACGGAAGTATGCAGAAGCACCGACCGAGCCGGCAGGCGAGACCTTGCTCCCGCCGTGAACTCACATCAAATTTCGCGGGCGAACACAGTTCGCCCCTACGGGTGTAGGGAACGACCTCTGTGTCGTTCCATGGAATCTACACGAAGTACATTTGGGGTACGCGTAGTGGCGGGCTTCCAAGCCCGCGAAATCTATCCAATGCAAAGGGAATCATTCGTAGGGACAGCCCGGGCTCGCTGTCCGTTTCGGGCGAACACAGTTCGCCCCTACGGGATTACGCATCACCGTTAGGCTTTTGCAAGCCGTAGGGACGGACGTCCCATCCGCGGGTCGCCGAGTCGTCGACCCCTACGGATGCGATTCGCCGTTTGGTTTGTGCAAAATCCAACCGTGATCGGGCGGGCGTGGAAACCCGCCCCTACAAGATTGTATATCACCATTCGGTTTGTGCAAAATCCGACCTCTATACATAATTTATTTCATTTTAAATTAAAGGATAAAAAATGCATACAAAAATTACGGAAGTCACGCAAAATAAAAAAGAATATCTTCCCCTTTTGCTCCTCGGTGATGAGCAGGAAAGTATGATTGACCGCTACCTTGCACGCGGCAAGATGCTTGTACTGAGAACAGATACTGTCCCCATCGGCGTATGCGTATTTACAGACGAGGGAGACGGTGTTTTCGAAATCAAAAATATTGCTGTCTCGAAAGCTTTTCAGCGGTGCGGATACGGCAAACAGCTCTTAACAGCCGCCGAAAATGTGTGCCGTGCGTGCGGCGGAACGGGTTTACAGGTAGGCACAGGTGCAAGTCCGCTGACCGTACCGTTTTACGAAGCCTGCGGATTCCGTTATTCCCACCGCATCCCGAATTTTTTCACGGAGAATTATGACCACCCGATTTTTGAGGGCGGGGTGCAACTGCGGGATATGGTGTATTTTAAAAAGGATTTGAAATAATACGCTTTGGCAGTAGGGAACGACCTCTGTGTCGTTCCGTGAAATTTCATCGGATTTTGGCGGGCGAACGCAGTTCGCCCCTACGCGGTCTGCGCATCACCGTTAAGTTTTTGCAAAAATCCAACCGTGTGCGGGCGATTCGTGAATCGCCCCTACAGAATTTGCGTATCACCGTTGGGTTTGTTCAAAATCCAAAACCGCTAAAATGACAGAATTGTAAGTTAAAATTCACCGAAGTGTAAGAATGTTCTTATAGAATGGTGTCATCAAAGGCGAAAAGCCCTGAAAGGAGACAACACAATGGAAATTGTAAAGGTTGAGCATCTCTCAAAGGTTTACGGCAAAGGTGACACCGCCGTGCACGCATTGGATGATGTTTCATTTTCAATCGAACAAGGTCAGTTCGTGGCGATTGTCGGTCCGTCGGGTTCCGGCAAATCCACGCTTCTGCATATTTTGGGCGGTGTAGATACGCCCACGAGCGGTAAAGTACGCATCGGCGATACGGATATCAGCAAATTAGACGAAACCGCACTCGCCATTTTCCGCAGACGGCAAATCGGTTTAATCTACCAATTCTATAATCTGATTCCGATTTTGACGGTCGAAGAGAATATGACGCTCCCGCTTTTATTAGACGGCAAAAAGCCCGACAGGCAAATGCTCCACACGCTGGTATCCACTTTGGGGCTTTCAGAACGCCTGCATCACTTGCCCAATCAGCTTTCGGGCGGTCAGCAACAGCGTGTTTCCATCGGCAGAGCGCTTCTCAACAATCCCGCGCTGATGCTTGCCGATGAGCCGACCGGGAACTTAGACAGCGAAAACAGTAAAGAAATTATCGCACTTTTGCGCCGCTTCAACCGCGAATTCAATCAAACGGTCGTCATCATCACGCACGATGAGCGTATCGCCCTTTCTGCCGACCGCGTCATTTCGGTACAGGACGGCAAAATCGTCAGAGACGAGGTGCGTGTACCGTGAATATCGTCAACAAATTAACGCTTCGGCATTTAAAAGAAAATAAAAAACGAACCGTCATTACGGTCATCGGCATCATTATTTCCGTGGCGATGATTACTGCCACCTGCGTATCGGTAACCTCGTTGTTGAGTTTCTTGGAAAAATCTACACTTTACAACAGCGGTGAATGGCACTGCCAACTGCCGTCTGCGACCGCTGAACAGGTGCAAAAGCTTTCGGAAAACCGCGACTTAAAGTATGTCGCGCAGTACACCGCCCACGAGGAAGAGGGCTACGGCTTTAATATCCACAACAAAGAGCGGGAATCGCTCGGTGTGGGCAGTATCGGTGCGGGCAACCGTGACTTTTTCTCGGCATTTTTGACTGCGCCCTACAAAGGCAATGTGCCCGCCGACGAAAACGAAATTATGGTCACGCAGGATTTTCTGACTAAGAACAAGCTGGATTGGAAAATCGGCGACATTGTGACCATTGATATCGGCAAACGCACACAAACCTACGAGGACGGAGAGGTCGAGCCTGTATTCGGCAGATACAGCATCGGCGAAGAATTTCAGAGCCTCGGCGAAAAAAAATTCACGGTGGTCGGCATTTTAGAAGAAAAAAACGAGCCGACCAGGAGCTGTTCGATTTTGCGCGGTCTTTCTGCCCGCGAGTATACGGCTACCACCGTATACCTGACGGCGAACACTTTCGACAAAGATACGGAAACCCTTTTAAACAACGCCGCAGAGTCCGCAGGCTTCTCCCCAAAGGATTTGGTTTTCCACAGGGATTTATTCCGCTACAACTTGATTCTCCGCGACGCTGACCCAGCCCTTACGACGATTGCAGGCTTCTCCACAATCATACTCGTCATCATTATTATCGCTTCCGTGATGCTCATTTACAACGCGTTCGGCATTTCGATTTCCGAGCGTTCACACTATCTCGGGATGCTTGCCTCGGTCGGTGCAACACGTACACAAAAGCGAAACTCAGTCTATTTTGAGGGCTTTGTTTTGGGTCTGATTGGTATTCCCTTAGGCTTCGGCGCAGGCATTTTGGGTATGTATATCACGTTCCAGGCGTTACAGCCGCTGATTGAAAATTCCGGCTTGAACACCAGCGATTCTGCGACCTTAGTTTTGGATTTCCCGTGGTGGATTTTGCTTGTGATTGCGGCAGTCAGTGCCGTGACCATTGCCATCTCGGCGTTTGTTCCCGCAAAGCGTGCCTCCAAAACCACCCCCATCGATTCTCTTCGGCAAAATACGGACATCAAGGTTAAGGCAAAGCACTTGCGCTCCCCACGCATTGTGCGCACGATTTTCGGCTACGAAGGCGAGCTTGCCTACAAAAATATGAAGCGCAACGGCAAAAAATCCCGTGTGATTACAAGCTCTTTGGTGCTTTCCGTCGTGCTGTTTTTATCGGTCAACACGTTTTGCTCCATGTTTTCGGAAGCGAACAAAATGTCCTCGGATATCCCCTATCAAATCGCGGTTATCACAGATGATATGGCAAGTGCCGCCAAATTCCGCGCAGACGCCTCAAAGTTAGACGGTGTGAATGCAATGTACGGCGTGGAAAATCTGATGTTTCAGGATCTCAAAACCGACAAAGCCTATTTTAAAAAGGCTTATGCTGACAACTACGGGGAAAAGGGCTTCACACTGTATGTTTCAATTGTGGACGACACGGACTTTAACGCATTCTGCCGTGAAAACGGAATGGACCACAAAACATTTTACGATACGGCAACAGGTTTGCCGATTCTGATGCTCAACGGTGTGGACCGCACCGAAACTGCGGCAAAGCTCTTTGAGGACAGCATCGTAGGCACGTCCATTGCCATCGGGAACGACAGCGAAACCTTTTTGCAGTTGAACGTCCAAGGGCTCATCAGCTATAAAAACAGCGACAATTATTGCTACGGTCTTCTGCCTGCAGGTGTAATCGGTGCATACGCGCCGAAAAGCGCAGTTGAAAAGTTATCACTGACCACGACAGATATGATCGGCTTTGAAACGGACGACCACGAAAAGCTCTCTAACGATTTGATGCTGCTCGGCGAAAGCGGCGAATACGGCAAAATCAGTGTGATGGATTATCAGGAGCAAGCCAAAATGATGAACTCCACCATAATGATAATACAGGTCTTTATGTACGGCTTTATCGCACTGATGACGCTGATTGCTGCGGCAAATATATTCAATACGGTTTCTACAAGCATTGATTTGCGCCGCAAGGAATTTGCGATGCTCAAATCCGTAGGCGTCACACCGAAGGGCTTCCGCCGAATGCTGCAATTTGAAAGTCTGTTTTACGGACTGAAAGCGCTGATTTACGGACTGCCTTTGAGCATCGGCATCAGTCTTCTGATGTGGTACGCTTTAAATGAAGGCAGCATAACCATTCCGTTCCACCTCGATTGGCGCATTTATCTCGGCGTAACGGTCGCCGTCTTCCTGATTGTCGGACTTTCTATGCTCTATTCCACCTCGAAGGTCAAGAAAGACACCATCATTTCCGCACTGAAGTCCGAAGTCATCTAAACCTTTTTTCTACCTACCTCCCCCTTTTTTATATATACACTATACACAGCAAACCGCGCAGAGCAGAAATGTTCTGTGCGGTTTGCTTTTGCGGCGCAATTTAATCCGCCTCTACGGATTGTAGGGAACGACCTTAAGTGTCGTTCCGTGAAACTTTATTTGTTTTTGCGGGCGATTCGTGAATCGCCCCTACGATTGGTGCGTTGTTTTAAACATACCGTAGGGACATTTCTCGCCTGCCGGCTCGGTTGCGCTTCTAAGCTTCGCTTAGAGGTCTCCACCGGAGACCCGCACCCCTCGCGGCTGTCCGTTTTTTCTACAGCACAAGGTATAATGGATTCGAAAATCGTAGGGGACGCTGTTCTCGCCTGCCGGCTCGGTTGCGCTTCTAAGCCTCGCTTAGAGGTGTCCACCGGACACCCGCACCCTCAGCGTCCCGCGGGCGAACACAGTTCGCCCCTACGGGGTTTGTGCACTGCCGTTGGGTTGTGCAAAACCCGCATTCTGCACAAAGATTTTCGCGGAGGCTGTGTTTTTTGCGCATACTGCGGACAGGAGTTGCATAGTTATGTGTAGAAACATATATACAAGCGAGGAGAGGTTGAAATGGACTTTTGCAAAAATACAAACGCACTGAACAGTCGGCGCGTGCTGTTTGAGGGGGCTTGTGAGCAACCCGTAGACAGCGACATCACCCTGCCCGAATATTTCCCCGATGTGGTGCGCGTATTGAAATGCACGCTCACACCGCGCATTACAAGCGTGCAGGGCACAGCCGACCGCATTACGGCAGAGGGGTCGGCACTTTTGCGCATTCTGTATTTGAGCGAAGAAAACTGCGTACGCTGTTTTGAGCAGAACATTCCGTTTTCGAAATATGCCGAATGCAAAGCGGCAGAAAACGCCTGCGTCAGCGCACACGCCAAAACAGGCTATGTCAACTGCCGTGTACAATCCCCGCGGCGAATCGATATCCACGGCAGTATTTCGATTGCATTTTCTATGTATTGCCGCGAACGCACGGAGCTTCTTTGCGGCTGTACGGGCGGCGGGGTGCAAATGCGCAAAATGCCGATTGCCTACAGCAATCTTGCAGGCTGTTCGGAAAAGCTGTTTTCCATGCACGAAACCTTGGAGCTCGGGGCGGCAAAGCCCTCGATTGCGCAAATTGTGAAATGTGACGCCGCCGCGCTTTTAGAGGATGTAAAGCTTGTAGCAGGCAAAGCACTCGTCAAGGGCGAGCTGATTGTGCGCACGCTTTATATTGCCGACAACGAAGAAAGCGACATTCAAACGATGGAGCATTCTATGCCCATCAGC
The DNA here is from genome assembly GCA_021769885.1 of Bacillota bacterium. Taxonomy (GTDB): domain Bacteria; phylum Bacillota; class Clostridia; order Oscillospirales; family Acutalibacteraceae; genus Fimenecus. The sequence continues at coordinate 113,124 of JAETSA010000004.1, forward strand.
CAAATCATTGAAATCGACGGCGCCGAAGAGGAATGCACAGCGGATGCAGTGCTGACCGTTTCTGCGCTGGAAATTGCCGCAAAGACCGATGCGACAGGTGCACTGCGCCTCTTGGACACAAGCGTTTTCCTTTGCGCACAGATTTCGCTGTATGCAGAATGTGAATCCGATGTAATTACGGACGCCTATTCCACACAATATGAAATCGATTTGCAAAAGCGCAGTGTAGAATTTCGAAGCATCTGCGACCGATTCTCGGATACCTATCTTTGCCGCGGCACGCCTGACACTGCCGGCAGCGGGATTGCACAAATCGTCGATATGACCTGTCAGGAACTGCAGTATTCCGCCGATGTGCAGGACAGCGCCCTGCGCATTCAAGGCACAGTGCGCATCGGGCTTTTATACCGCGACCGTGAAAATCAGTGGGGCTTTACCGACCGCAGCTTTGATTTCACCTATACGCGCGCAGTCGCCGCAACGGGCGAGCATCTCCTCTGCCAGCCGCATATTACCGTCAGCGGTGTGAGCTTCCTTTTGGGTACAGAGGATAAGGTAGATGCACGCGTAGAATTAGACATCAGCGGAATTGTATTTTCCGCCAAAACCGTGCAGGCAGTCGCGGATATTCAAATCGACGAAGAAAACCGTAAACGGCAAAAGCACGCCGCCCTCACCATTTATTTTGCACAGGAGGGCGAAAGCGTTTGGGAGATTGCACGGCGCTACAACACCACTTCGGAAGCCATCACCGCAGAAAACAAGCTGACAGGCGACACGGTGGAAACCAAATGCAAGCTACTGATTCCGAGAGTTTGAGGAGGAACATCAAAATGGAAAAACGAAGCATTTATAACGACATTGCCGAGCGCACGCAGGGTGACATTTACGTCGGTGTGGTCGGTCCTGTGCGCACAGGCAAATCCACCTTTATCAAACGGTTTATGGATACGCTGGTGCTCCCGAATATTGAAAGCGGTGCAATGCACGACCGCGCGGTCGATGAGATGCCGCAATCCTCCGCAGGGCGCACCATTATGACCACCGAGCCGAAATTCATTCCCGAAAATGCGGTAGAGGTGCATTTGCCCGACAACGCATCATTTTCGGTACGGATGATTGACTGCGTCGGCTACATCGTACCAAGCTCGCTCGGCTATATTGAAGGCGACAAGCCGCGTATGGTGCACACCCCGTGGTTCGACCACGAAATCCCGTTTGACACCGCCGCCGAAATCGGCACGCAAAAGGTCATTACAGAGCATTCTACAATCGGGTTGGTCGTCACCACAGACGGCAGTATTTCCGATATCCCGCGCGAGGAATACGAAGAAGCGGAGGCGCGCGTCATCCGCGAATTGAGAGAGCTTGACAAACCGTTTGTTGTGCTCTTAAACTGCACCTATCCGCAATCGGACAGTGCAAAACGGCTATCCGAACAGCTTTGCGCACAATACGCTGTACCCGTGCTTCCCGTAAACTGTCTGGAACTGACAGAAAGTGATATTAAAGAGATTCTCACGCAGGTTCTGTTTGAATTTCCGATTCGGGAGATTGCAGTCGATTTCCCCTCTTGGCTCGTATCGCTTCCCGCAGAGCACAAGCTGCGCAGTGCCGCCTATGCGGCGGTCAGTGCCGCTTCGGAAAAAATGAACCTCGTACGCGATGTGGCGATTCTGACCGAAGAGCTGAAAGGCTGTGAGTACATCACGGACGCAAAGGTCAGCGCCATGGAGCTTGGAAAAGGCACAGCGTGGATTTCGGTCACGATGAACAGCGATTTGTTTTATCAGGTGCTTTCGGAAAAAACGGGTCTGGAAATCGACGGAGAGCAAAGCCTTGTGACGCAGATGTGCGCCCTTGCGGCAATGCAAAAGGAATATGCAAAGCTGAAATGCGCGCTCGACGAGGTCGAGGCAACAGGCTACGGCATTGTGATGCCCTCTATCGACGAACTGACGCTGGATGAGCCCGAAATCGTCAAACAGGGCGGGCGGTACGGCGTAAAGCTTTCCGCTTCTGCACCGTCTATCCATATGCTCAAAGCCAACATTCAAACCGAGGTCGCACCCATTGTCGGCAGTGAAAGCCAATCCGAGGAATTGGTAAAATATCTGCTCAAGGAATTTGAGGAAGACCCGACCAAGATTTGGGACTCCAACATCTTCGGAAAATCCTTAAATGAGCTTGTCAACGAGGGGCTTCGCAATAAGCTGTTCCATATGCCGACCGATGCGCGTATGAAGCTGCAGGAAACCCTGGAGCGTGTCATCAACGAGGGCTGTAACGGACTGATTTGTATTATTTTATAGGAACATATTTTACAAACAAAAGGACGGTTTGCGCGAACCGTCCTTTTTCATATAAATGATTTTCTGCGAATCGGCGGAACGCATCATCGGTGATACCCTACGCCTGTAGGGGCGATTGCGCGTAGCCCGAGCAACCCACACGAACGAATGGCGGACGTGGAAGTCCGCCACTACGCGTGCGCCAAATTTACTTCCTGCTTTGTGAGATTCTTCGCTGTCGCTCAGAATGACAGATTTTCTTACGCAAGCTCTGTATAGCGTTTGACTTGCATTTTCAAGTTGTATTTTTTGCGAAGCGCGGCAATTTCCGCCATCATTTCGGATTTGTGGTGAATGTCAATCGCCTCTTGATTTTTCCAGCAGTCAATCAGCAAAACGGATTCGCTGTCTTCCATCGGGAAGAAGTATTCGTACCGCTCATTGCCCGCTTCGGCGCGGATTCTCTCCACAAGACCCGAAGAAACCATCTCTTCTGCAAATGCTCTTGCACTGCCGTTTTTGCTCGTGTATAAAATGTTTACTGTAATCGGCATATACTCTGTTTCCTTTAATTTACAAAATCGGAATATACAATATCCGTTGTGGTCTGCCCCTTGCCGTCAATACCGACTACGGACATTCTTAAATTCAAGGTCAAATCATTGACAAAATGCAGACGCACAGACTCTAAACCGCTGTCGGAAAGGGTCACCGTCAGCAAAATATCCGAAACAGTACTTGTCATCTTGCTCACGGTCAGCATCGTACCGACCTGCTCCTGCATAGTTTTGCGCACCTCTGCTTCGGTCGGGAATGCGCTTGTGACCTTAGAGAGCGTTTGCGTACCGTTCTTTTGCGGATTTTTGCAGTCCTTTAAACGGATATACAGCACATTGTCCGCTTGACGGTAGTCTGCAATATCTGCTTCGCCGAATGTGAATGCCTGTAAATCATACCGCCCGACAGATGTTTCGCCCGCACGCACCGTATAACTTTGCTCGCCTGTGCCTAAGAACGCACCGACAACCGAGTTAATATCGGCATTCGGGTCAACGCTTTGAATTATCTGATTCAATGTGGCGGTCGCACTGCCGACGTCCACATCCTTTGTGATTTTGCAAACACCGTTTACCGCGTAACCGCCTACCGCCGCGCGCTGTGTGTATGCCCGCACCAGCTCCGCCGCCTGCGCTTTGGTATATATCGGCACGCCGTACGGCTCGCGCTCGCCCGTACCCATGTGGACAAGCATTTTTCCGCGGACGCCCGCCGCCATTTGCAGGACGTAGCGTGCATCCACCGCATTCAGCCGACCGTCATTGTTGCAGTCGAGCATCATCATCCGTGCCGAATCATACGAACGCGTGCCCGATGCCGTTTGCAAAGCCCAACGTGCATCCACGGCGTTCAGCTGACCGTTGCCGTCAAAATCGCCGAGCAAACAGCAGTCTTCAGGCAAGGCTTCCGCCGCAGATGCGCAAAGCCCGCCACTTAAAAAAGTACCCAATACCAAAACTAAGGTTAATAAACAAGCCGTAAACCGTTTCACAAGAATCCCTCCATAGTAATTTTGTATTGTTTTTTTGATATCTCCTTACAAAAATTATATATTTTTTCCAAATTCTTGTCAAGTACGATAGCTGAAAAGTACATAAGGTAACCGTAGCACATGCGTACGAACACGATATCCCTGCCGAATTGACTGCCGTGGAGCTATGGCATAAAAACGAATCGGACAGTAAGTTGATTATTTTTGAAAATGCGGGACACTGCGTCAATATGGATGCGCCGCAACAGTTCAATACCGTTCTAGAGCATTTTTGGACGGACAGCCAAAATTCATCAGCCCTCTAAAAAACAGCCTTTCAGGGCGAACCTGAAAGGCTGTTTTTTATAAAGCAATATCCGCAAAAATCGGATAATGGTCAGACATCGTCTTTAAAAATGGCTCGGAGCACACGCGAAATGCGAGAATATCTGCTTCGCCGTCCATAAAAATATGGTCCCACGACGGATACTCCCACGGTTCTTCTGCGCCTGCGGATTGCAGGCTTGCACGGAATTTGGTATCCTGCAAACGCGCGGCAAATATGTCATAAATCCCTGTGGCGGCGAAAACGCCTTTTTCGCTGTCGTTTTCCATTGCATTATAGTCACCCGTGCAAAACGCAGGACAGTCATATTTCGCACGCAAGTCCCCGAGCAATTCGAAAAACTCCTCCGCCTGCCCGCGCATAATCGCAAATTCCGTTTCTTCCTTGCCCTCCCGAATCAAATCGAGATGTGTGGACGTCACAATAAACCGCTCGCCGCCCGCCAGCGTTTCAAACACGCCCCAGGTTACGGCGCGGTGCTTGGTGCCGTCGCCTTCCGAATAGGTCATCCGTCCGCTGTCCACACACCGAAGCGTTTCGGTATTGTAAAGCAAGGTGGTTAAGCTCTTCTGGAACAAATTGTTCTGCGGATGCACAATTTCGTAATTCGGCAGATTCGCCTTTAAGCAGGCGTGCCAGTCACCGCAGACCTCCTGCGCACCGATGACGTCGGGTGCGGTCTTTTGCACAAATTCCGTAAACTGCTTCGCGCGCGGCTTCACAGGCTCACCGCCCCAGCTTTTGTAGCTGACCAGCAAATTGGCGCTCATAATACGAACATCCGTACCCTCTTGGCGCTGTATGCCGTCAAAATCCGCCAATTCGGAAGAAAAACCCTCGGGGAGCTGTGTGCGGGAAAGATTCCCGCGTATAAAAAGCCCCGTCGGCACAGCAACCGCTGCCGCAAGCAAAACCGCCGCCGAAGCAATCGCAACCTTTTTCAGCATCTTCTGCTTTTTCATTTAAGCCTCACCCTTTTTATATTTTTCCATATGCCGGCACAGCGCCGCAAAGGTTTCATCGCTGATATCGTGCTCGATTTTGCAAGCATCCGCCGCCGCGATTTCGGGCGGCACATCTAAGGCAATCAAAACCTCTGTCAGCACCGTGTGGCGTGTGTAAATCTTCTCTGCAATTTCCCTTCCTGTATCCGTCAGACGAATATGCCCGTTTGCTTCCACTGTCAGAAATCCGCCGTTTTTTAAAAGCCCGACCGCGCGGCTGACACTCGGTTTGCTGAAATGCATATATTCCCCGACATCAATCGCACGCACTACAGATTTTTCTTTCGACAAAATCAAAATCGTTTCCAGATACATTTCGCCTGATTCCTGTAAATGCACTGTCAACACCTCCAACCTATAAAATTATATCACATTCCTTTATGCAAAGCAATCTAAAAGACCGATATAGGCAACAATACCGATGCTCCGCATTGCACGTCTTTCGTTTCTCCATACACAGAATTGTGCAACCCGCCCTGTCAGTTAGCTATAGCTAACTGATTTTTAAGTAAAATGCCAAAAATAGAAAAGTGTGGGAAAAACAGCTTGACTTTTCCGGAAAACCGACGTATTCTAATATTGGTTAGCGAGTGCTAACCAATATTTCAACGCGCGGGTTAGCAAATGCTAACTATCGAAAGGAATGGGTTCTATGATGCCTTTAGTGCTTGCGGCGACCGGAGAAGAACATATCATTCACCGTGTCGGCGGCAGTTCCGAGGTAAAAAAGCATTTGGAAAATCTCGGGTTTGTGGCGGGCGGCAGTGTAACCGTGATTTCAGAGAACGGCGGCAATTTAATTGTCAATGTAAAAGAATCCCGCATTGCGGTCAGCCGTGAAATGGCAAATAAAATTTTTATATAAAGAAGGAGTACGATTATGAAAACACTTAGAGAAGCACCTGTCGGCGCGACGTGTAAGGTTGTGAAGCTGCACGGCGTGGGCGCGGTCAAGCGCCGCATTATGGATATGGGGATTACCAAAGGTGTGGAGGTGCACATCCGCAAAATCGCGCCGCTCGGTGACCCTGTTGAGGTTACGGTGCGCGGCTATGAGCTTTCCTTACGAAAAGCAGATGCGGAAATGATTGAAATAGAGTGATTCTGCGCCGCTTTTATATTTTTAATCATCAGTTAGCTTTGGCTAACTAAAAATAAATCCATAGATGAAAGGAAGAAAGAAATGGAAATACGCATTGCGCTTGCAGGCAACCCAAACAGCGGCAAAACCACCTTATTTAACGCGCTGACGGGTTCGAACCAATTTGTCGGCAACTGGCCCGGTGTAACCGTCGAAAAAAAGGAGGGCAAGCTCAAAAAGCACAGCGACGTTACGATTGCAGACTTGCCGGGCGTCTATTCGCTCTCGCCGTACACCTTGGAAGAGGTTGTCGCAAGAAATTATCTTTTAGAGGAACGTCCCAACGCCATTCTGAACATTGTGGACGGGACGAATTTAGAGCGTAACCTTTATTTGACCACACAGCTGACCGAATTGGGTATCCCCGTGGTGGTTGCCATCAATATGATGGATGTCGTAAAGAAAAACGGCGATAAAATCAATATCGCGGAGCTATCCCGTGCGCTTGGCTGTAAGGTTGTAGAGATTTCCGCATTAAAGGGTACAGGCGTACAGGAAGCGGCAGAAGCCGCTGTAGAAGCCGCGAAAGGTGCGGCTACCGTGCCGCAACACAGCTTTTCAGGGGCGGTAGAGCACGCGATCGCCCACATCGAAGAAGCGGCGGTACACGATATGCCCGCCGAACAGCAAAGATGGTATGCCGTGAAGATTTTTGAACGGGACGAAAAAGTGCTTGCCCGCTTGCATTTGGACAAAAATCTGTTGGCGCATATTGAAGAAGATATTGCCGATGCAGAGAAAGAATTGGACGACGACGCAGAAAGCATTATCACCAACGAGCGCTATGTTTACATCGCATCCATACTCAAAAGCTGTTATAAAAAGAAACATACAGGGCAAATGACAACCTCGGATAAAATCGACCGCGTTGTCACCAACCGCATTTTGGCGTTGCCGATTTTTGCCGTTGTAATGTTTATTGTCTATTTTGTGTCGGTTTCCACAGTCGGCACTTGGGCGACCGACTGGGCAAACGACGGCGTGTTCGGCGACGGCTGGCATTTAACGGGCGGCAGCGCTTACGAAGAAGCGGTTGAAAACTACGCAGACCCTGCCGCTGTTGTCGAAGCGTTTGAGGGTGCGGCAGAGGAAGCAGAGCTTGACCCTGCCGAAGCTGTAAATTTAACCGCCACCGCTTATTTGTATGACGAGGACGGCAACGTGGAAAAAGAAATTCCCGTGAATTTCGCCGTATACGAGGAAGCCGCCGCTGTGGAAGAACCCGCCCCCGAGGACTTCGGCGTTTGGGTACCCGGCATCCCCGTACTCATCGGCAACGGCTTGGAAAAAATCCACTGCGCCGAATGGCTGCAAAGCCTCATCTTAGACGGCATCGTCGGCGGCGTAGGCGCGGTGCTCGGTTTCGTACCGCAAATGCTTGTATTATTTATTTTCCTCGCTTTCTTAGAATCCTGCGGATATATGGCGCGTGTTGCATTCGTGATGGACAGAATCTTCCGCAAGTTCGGACTTTCGGGCAAATCCTTTATCCCGATGCTCATCGGCACAGGCTGCGGTGTACCGGGCATTATGGCTTCACGTACCATTGAAAACGAGCGTGACCGCCGTATGACGATTATAACCACCACCTTTATCCCCTGCGGCGCAAAGCTGCCGATTATCGCGCTGATTGCAGGCGCACTGTTCGGCGGGGCTTGGTGGGTCGCGCCGAGCGCGTACTTCATCGGCATTGCCGCAATTATCCTTTCGGGCATTATGCTCAAAAAGACAAAGCTGTTCTCGGGTGAGCCTGCGCCGTTTGTCATGGAACTGCCCGCTTACCATCTGCCGACCGTCGGCAACGTTCTGCGCTCGATGTGGGAACGTGCTTGGTCGTTCATCAAAAAAGCGGGAACAATCATTTTGCTCTCTTCGATTATTTTGTGGTTCTTGCAGGGCTTCGGCACGGAAAACGGCACGTTCGGTATGGTTGAAGATATCAACAACTCCACTCTCGCGGTTATCGGCAGTGCAATTGCCTGGATTTTCACGCCCTTGGGCTTCGGCAACTGGCAGAGTGCAGTGGCAACCATTACGGGACTTATCGCCAAAGAAAACGTGGTCGGCACCTTCGGCGTGCTGTTCGGCGGATTTGACGAGGTCGCGGAAAACGGCTGGCAGATTTGGAGCAATATGCGTGCGGTATTCTCTCCGCTCAGCGGTTACTCATTCTTAGTATTCAACCTGCTTTGTGCACCGTGCTTCGCGGCAATGGGCGCAATTCGCCGTGAGATGCACAACGGCAAGTGGACTGCATTTGCCATAGGCTACCAGTGCGTATTCGCCTATGCGATAAGCTTGGTCATTTACCAGCTCGGTCTGCTCTTCACGGGTAACGGCAATGTATTCGGTACAATTGCCGCAATCCTGATTGTTGCATTCTTCATCTTTATGCTGGTTCGTCCCGAAAAAGACAAATCCCCTTTAAAAAAGTAAGAAGGAGCGCTCGAAATGCTTGTATTTCTGCAAAATAATATAGCCAATATTCTGATTGTGCTCGCGCTCGCGGCAGTTGTCTTTCTGATTGTGCTTTCGATGCACAAAAATAAAAAGAAGGGTAAAACCGCCTGCGGCTGTGGGTGTTCAAGCTGCCCGATGGCGAGTGAATGCCACAGCGCAAAAAAATAATCTCAACAATCAGTACCTATACGATATGCCGTAGGTGTTCGATCAATTCCCCCTTGAAACAGCCACGCCCCGTCGAAACGACAGGGCGTGGTTGTTTGTTTTTTATGTAGGGGCGAACTGTGTGTCAAGAGTATGATAGTATACTGCGTTCGCCCGCGAGTCGCTGCATTTCATCAGACCTTCACGGGTGCGCAATGCACGCCCCTACAGGGTTGTGATTTACCGCTACGTTTGTGCAAAATTCAACCGTGCTCGGGCTACGCGCAATCGCCCCTACGGATTGTGCATCATCGTTTGATTGTACAGGTTTGCGGGCGGATGAAGGCATCCGCCCCTACGAAAGTCCCGTGAGCAAGGTACGATTCACCCGTAATACGAATACGGCTCGTGTTTGCGTTCGCACATATAGGGGCGTTTTTGGAAGCCCTGTTCTTCGGCGGAGCGAATCGCCCATTTGGTAAGCTCGGGTACATCGGTATGCCCGAGGGCGGCGGAAATCTCCATCCAAAGGATTTCACTGTTTTCCCCGTCACAGGGGTGGGCTTCGCCCGAAACATATTCTGCGCGGAATATCAAATACCAGTCCTTGGCGTTCGTCCGCACGCCGACAAGCCCTGTCGGGCGCACCAAAACACCGGTTTCTTCCTGCGTTTCGCGCACAACGGCATCCTCCACCGATTCACCGAGATTCATATAGCCGCCCGGCAAAATCAAATACCCTTTACCGTCGCCGTAGGTATGCCGACCTAAGAGCACCTTACCGTCCCGAATAACAACGGCGGCAACGGATTTGCCCCAATCTGTATTTTCTGATTTCATAACGGTATTGCAAACCTCTGCTTTCCACGATAATTACAACCATTGTATAAAGGCAGTCTTATCACTGCTGTTGTAGCCCGACTTTTGATAAAAACGCAAAGTCTTTTCATCTTTTGCACCCGTTAACAGCATCATTTTATAGCAGTTGCTTTCCTCTGCTGTCTGCTTCGCCTTTTGTAAAACAGCCGTTGCGTAGCCGCGATTTCTGTAATCCTTATGCGTCACGACATTTTCCACCAAGGCATAGGGACGCACACCGCGCGTCAGATTCGGAACAATGACACAGACACACGAAGAAACCAACCGACCGTTTTCTTCCGCGACAAAAATGTGATGGTTTCTGTCCTCTGTAATTGTTTGCCAAGTGCTCTCGAGATATTCCGTATTTTCGGGAATTTCGGTTTCGTGCAGATGCAAATACAGCTCCAAAAGTGCATCGAGTTCGTTTGCTTGGATTTCGCGGACGGTCATTGGATACATCCCCTTTTCAATCGCTCTATATACAAAGTAGGGGCAAACTGTCAGCCTCCCTTGTCAAAGGGAGGGGAATCGCGTTAGCAGTGGAGGGATTCATCGCCCGTTGAAGCCTGATAGGATTTTGGCGGAACGACACAGAGGTCGTTCCCCTACACCCGTAGGGGCGATTCACGAATCGCCCGCGGACGGACAAGGATGTCCGTCCCTACGCGTACAGAAGAGATAATCCTACAACGTCAACTGCTCGCCTGCATCCTCAGCGGAAAGCAGTGCGCCTGCGGCGGGCAGTGTGCGGGTACGGTAACGTGCGGGCTTCTGGAATTCGCCGTCTTTGTAAGCGCGCACCGCCGCCACCCTGTGTCCCTTTTTGAGCGTCATTACCGATACACCCTGTGTGTCTTTGGTCGTTTTCGGTGTAATTGCACCTGTATTCAGCAACAAAATCCGTCCTGCGGTGGACTGCACCACCAATTCGCCGTCCTCGGCAATTTGATACACCGCCGCCAACGGGAATTTTTCACAATACGCTTTAATCAGCTTTTTGCGGTTGGTCTTGGTTTCATAGGCGGCCAAATCGACCTTTGCCACTTTACCGTTTTCAAAGAAGAAGAGCATATAGCCCTTGTAATCGGTAGTCACCGCCATATAGATTGCGGATTCACCCGCATCCATATGCAGTTTGGACGCCACAAAATCGCCCAAAACGCTTGCTTTGCTGTCGTCAAAGTCCGCCGCCTTCGCCTTATACACCTGACAGCAGTCGGTAAAGAACAGCAAATCGGTATTGTTGGTCGCTTCCAGCGTCTGTGTGATGCTGTCGCCCTCTTTCAACTTCTGCTCACCGCTCATACGCAAGGACTGCGGGGTGATTTTTTTGAAATACCCCTCTTTGGTAAAGAACAGATGCACGGGGTAATCGGGGATTTCCTCGATTTCCGCCTCCTCTTCCTCAGCGGCGGCATAAATGATTTCGGTACGGCGGGGCTTATTGTATTTTTCGACCACCGTTTCCAATTCTTTTACGATAATCTTTTTAATACGCGCCTTGCTCGAGAGAATATCTTCCATATCCTCGATATTTTTGCGCAGTTCTTCGATATCTTTCGTGCGCTTGAGGATGTATTCGCGGTTCAAATGGCGCAATTTGATTTCCGCCACATATTCCGCCTGAATTTTGTCAATGCCGAAGCCAATCATCAAGTTCGGCACGACCTCGGATTCTTCCTCGGTGGATCGGATGATGCGAATAGCTTTGTCAATATCGAGAAGAATCTTCTGCAAGCCCTCTAACAGGTGCAAGCGATCCTTCGCCTTGGATAAATCGAAATACACACGGCGGCTGACGCATTCCATACGGAACGCAATCCATTCGAGAAGCAAATCGCGCACGCCCAAAACGCGCGGCACGCCTGCAATCAATACGTTAAAGTTGCAGGCAAAGGAATCCTCCAGCGGTGTGGATTTAAACAGCTTGCGCATCAGCTTTTCGGGGTCGTTGCCTCGTTTTAAATCGATGGTAATTTTCAAGCCCTTTTTATCGGTTTCGTCACGGACGTCCGCAATTTCGCGCGCCGCGCCGCTTTTCACCTTTTCAATAATTTTATCGATAATGGCTTCTGCGGTTGTAGTCGGGGGGATTTCGGTAATATCAATACAGTTGTTGGATTTATCGTAAGCATATTTGGAGCGCACCTTAAAGCTGCCGCGCCCCGTACGGAAAATCTCGCGCATCTGCGCGTCATCATACACAATCTGCCCGCCGCCGATAAAATCGGGCGCTTTGACCGCTTCGTTGATATCATAATCGGGATTTTTAATCAAGCTCACCGTCGCGTCACAAATCTCTTTTAAATTAAAGGAGCAAATCGACGACGCCATACCAACGGCGATACCCGTATTCGCATTGACAAGCACGGACGGGAATGTCACAGGGAACAGCGTCGGTTCTTTCATAGTATTGTCGTAGTTATCCACAAAATCGACAGTATCCTTATCGATATCTGCAAACAGCTCGGCAGCAATCGGCTCTAACTTCGCCTCGGTATAACGGGACGCCGCATACTGCATATTGCGGGAATACGCCTTACCAAAGTTACCCTTTGACAGGACGTACGGATATAAAAGTGCCTCGTTGCCGCGCGACAAACGCACCATAGTTTCGTAAATCGTCGCGTCACCGTGCGGATTCAACTGCATCGTGCGTCCGACGATATTCGCCGATTTGATGGTCGAACCGTTTAACAGCCCCATTTTATACATCGTATACAGCAATTTTCGGTGCGAGGGCTTAAAGCCGTCGATTTCGGGAATCGCACGCGACATAATCACACTCATCGCATACGGCATATAGTTGGTTTCGAGCGTTTCGGTGATGAATTGCTCGACAACCTCGCCCGCGCCTAAAATGTGTGCGTTCGGCTGTAATTCTTCCTCATGTGTTTCTTTTTTCTTCGGTTTTCTGGGCATTGGATTTTACTCCTTGTTCATACGATATGTAAAAATATATGGGATTCTACGAAGTTGTCATTCTGCGCCGACAGGGAACGTTATAATCTGCAAACCTCTTTTCCGCTCCCTCTCTGAGGGAGCTGTCATACCGCAGGTATGACTGAGGGAGTTTTCTTACACAGAACGGTGTAAATTTGATTCACGTGTAGGGAACGACCTTAGTGTCGTTCTGTGGGGCTTCTGCAAATTTTTTGCGGGCGCTTCGTGAAGCGCCCCTACGGGTTGTGATTCACCGTTAGGTTTGTACAAAAATTCAGCCGTGCTCGGGCGGATGAAGGTGCGGGTGTCCAGTGGACACCTCTAAGCGAAGCTTAGAAGCACCGACCGAGCCGGCAGGCGAGAACATCCGCCCCTACGATTTGTAGGGGACACTGACCTCAGCGTCCCGCAAAATTTCATCAGACTTCGGCGGGTGCGCAATGCACGCCCCTACGGGATTGGCGCGTTGTTTTTCACACATCGTAGGGACAGCCCTCGCGGCTGTCCGATTTCGGGTGCGGAATCCCTCCGTCACGCCTGCGGCGTGCCACCTCCCCTTGACAAGGGAGGCTGTGTGAATCGCCCCTACGAGTTGTGATTTACGATACGTCCGTCAAATCGAGATACATATATCCGTTTTCGGCAATGTGGTCTTTGCGCCCCTGTAAATTGTCGCCCAACAGCAAATCGAATTTTTCGGCAACCGCTTCGGGGGAATAGTCGGGTTCAACCTTAATCAGGCGGCGGGTTTTCGGATTCATCGTGGTCAGCCACATCATATCCGCCTCGTTTTCACCGAGACCTTTGGAGCGCTGAATGGTGAACTTGCGCTCCCCGATTTCCGAGAGTGCCTCCTGCTTTTCCTTTTCGGTATAGCAGAACCACGTTTCGTCTTTGGTGTTAATCTCATACAGCGGGGATTCGGCAATATACACCTTGCCCTCGCGGATGAGCGTCGGCATCAGTCGGTAAATCATCGTTAAAATCAGCGTGCGAATCTGGAAGCCGTCCACGTCGGCATCGGTACAAATAATGACCTTGCTCCAGCGTAGATTTTGGAGGTTAAAGGACGAAAGCTCCTTACTCGCCTTGCCCGTGACTTCCACGCCGCAGCCGAGCACCTTAATCAAATCGGTGATAATTTCACTTTTGAAAATTTTGTTGTATTCCGCTTTTAAGCAGTTAAGAATCTTGCCGCGCACGGGAATAATCGCCTGGAACGCCGAGTCGCGTGCCTGCTTACAGGCACCAAGTGCCGAATCGCCCTCCACGATGAAAATCTCGCGTTCGTTCACGTCTTTCGAGCGGCAGTCCACGAATTTTTCCACACGGTTCGAAAGGTCATTGCCGCTTTGCAGCGTCTTTTTGATGTTTAATCGGGTGGTTTCCGCTTTAATGCGCGAACGCATATTGATCAGCACCTGATTGGCGACCTTTTCACCGTCCAGCGGATTCTCGAGGAAATAAACCTCTAACTGATGGCGGAAAAACTCCGTCATTGCCTCTTGAATGAATTTGTTGGTAATCGCTTTTTTGGTCTGATTCTCGTAAGAGGTCTGCGTGGAGAATGAGGATACAACCAGCACCAAGCAATCCTCAATATCCTGAAAATTCACCTTGCTGTCGGTTTTCAAATATTTGCCGTTTGCCTTTAAATACGCGTCAATCTGCGACACAAACGCACTGCGCACCGCCTTTTCGGGTGCGCCGCCGTGCTCTAAGAAGCTGGAATTGTGATAATATTCCTTCAGTTGTTTTTTATTGGAGAAGCACAGTGCCGCATTGATTTTCACCTTGTATTCGGGCTTGTCCGCACGGTCGCGACCCTTGCGCTCCGTCTGCCAGAACTGCACATCGGAAAGGGTCTCGGTTTCACCGACAAACTCCTTTACATAATCCGTAATGCCGTTTTCATAGATGTATTCATAGGTATCAAAGGTGTTGGCAGTGACCTGGTCTTTTAAAATAAACCGCACACCCTCATTGACCACGGACTGACGGCGAATCGTTTCCTGATAGTATTCGAGCGGAATGTCGATATCGGTAAACACCTTTAAGTCGGGCTTCCACCGAATGCGGGAGCCCGTATCTTTTTTATGGTACGGCTCGCGCTGTAAGTCCCCGTCGGGATTTCCCTCTTTAAAGCGCATCACATAGCGCGTACCGTTTTTGTGGATTTCCGCTTCCATATATTCCGAAGCGTACTGCGTGGAGCAAAGACCTAAGCCGTTGAGTCCCAAAGAGTACTCATAACTGCCGCCGTCGTTGGTATTGTATTTACCGCCCGCGTACATTTCGCAGAAAACGAGCTCCCAGTTATATCTCTGCTCGTTCTCATTGAAATCCATCGGGATGCCGCGCCCGAAGTCCTGCACCTCAATGGATTTATCCAAATAGCGTGTAACAATAATTTTGTCGCCGTGCCCCTCGCGTGCCTCGTCTATGGAATTGGAAAGAATTTCAAACACCGCGTGCTGACAGCCGTCAATGCCGTCCGAGCCGAAAATGACGGCAGGACGTTTACGGACGCGATCCGCGCCCTTTAACTGTGATATGCTTTCTTCGGTATACGCCGCTTTTTTTGCCATTGCTTTTATGCATCCTTTTTTTAGAAATTCAAAACTGCAAAAATTTACCGCTATATATTTTACACGATATATAGCGGTTTCGTCAAGGTTATTCAATTTATTTTGTGTTTCGAACGCACGGCGCATTGTATCGCCTATGTAAACAAATGCTTTACAACCGGTATTCTCCTGCCAATTGCACCAATGCAGGCACAGAACACCACCAATACCAACGCTTTTACAGTATTCAACAGCAGTCCTGCCTCCACATAAGTGTATATCCAAAGAGAAATTTGATCTCTGAACATCCAGCCCAAAATCCAATGCAGATAATATACCGTCAGCGTATTGTTCCCGATTGTACCGATGATGGCTTTCGTCGGCTTGTGCACGCGTTCGTTTTTAATTTTCGCACAAAGTAAAAACAAAGAGGCGGCCATCAACGCAGCGGCAAAGGTACTGTATCCGTTGAAAACACTGTCCCAATTCCCTTGCAGCACCCGCGACCGCAAATACCATTCCACAGTCAACAGCCCCATACCCAAAAGGAATGTAAAAATCAGCAGAACGGGATGGATACGTATTTTATCTTTATATCTTTGCAGCAGTCCGCCCAGCAGGAAGTAGAAAACCATAACCGCCCACAAAGGATCAAACGGACAAATTGTCCGCAACGAATCGATATGGATAACAGCTGTTCTCGGCCATATGCTTGTAAAAGCGTCCAGATCGTTTACGGCAAAGAAAACCAAGAAAATAAAGGCCATAACCAAATAAATATATTGAATCTGCCGCTTCGACATATGTTCAAAAAATGCCTTGAAGAACGGGAAAATCAGATGCACCGAAAACAGCATCGGCATAAACCACAGTGCGGAAAAATCCATTCCCTCAATCGGTTGAAAAAAGAGCCAGCCGTTTACAAACCGGGATTTAGAGATGCCGTCCAAATTCCACGCATACATAAATACAAGCATCATAATCAGTTTCCATATGTAAAACTGAACCAGTAATTTCAGCATACCCTTTGTGTGCTTTTCAAGATTCAAATTTTTATTCAGCAAAATAGCGCCGTTCACCATAAAGAAAATCGGCACGCCAATACTGCTGATGCCGAACAGTGCACGCCGAAACACAAGACTCCACGCAAGCGGCTCTGTGTATCCGACCGTCCCTGCCATACTAAAGTGATAACAGCACACCAAAATCATCGCGATGCTTTTCAGCAAATCATAATAAAATACACGTTCTTTTTTCATAGAAAAGTCCCCCCACTCTCCGTCGGTATCAGCGCACAAATCATCGCGTTGCATCTGCATTTTTCGTACTGTCCGACAGTGTTTCCCCAATATATATAAACCGTTTCTGCTGCACACCGTCGCGCTCCACGGTTTCGTTCCACATCGAAAGCGGACGCACCCACACGCCGCCGTCGCCGTACAATGCGCGGTACACGACCATCGGTTCGAGTGTTTCGCTGTGCGTTGCAACGGCGAGCACTTCGTATTCGTTTCCTTTAAAATGGCGGTATCTGCCAAGCTTTACCGATGCATTCATTTGAGCTTTCTCTCCAACTTCCGCTTGTTGCCATGCTCGTCCACAAGATAGGTGTTGTCGAGCTGTGCACGCAGTCCGCGTTTAAAGGATTCCACATATTCGCGGCGAAGTGCCGCCTGTTCAGTCTTTTCCGCCTCGGTCAATCCCTCATGGGTTTTGGATTTCTTTGCCAAAAAATTGATTCTGTCTACTTTTGCCTGTTCCATCTTTTTTCCTCTTCGTAAATATTCTGACAAAATTAGTATACCCGATTTCTTTTGGGTTGTAAATAGGTAAGGTTTTGTGATAAAATAAATATATTGTAGGATTACACACGAAAGAGGAACAAAAAATGCCCGAAATCAAAGCCCCCGAACAAGTGAAGACCGCCCTGCGTCTATTGCAGGAGAGCGGTTTTGAAAGCTATGCCGTGGGCGGCTGTGTGCGGGACAGCCTGTTGGGGAACGCGCCCGACGATTGGGATATTACGACCTCCGCCCTCCCTGTGGAAACCGAAACCGTATTCCAAAGCTACCGCTTGATTGAAACAGGCTTACAGCACGGTACAGTCACCGTGATTTTAGATGGAATGCCGTTGGAAATTACGACCTTTCGCGTGGACGGCGACTACCTTGACGCACGCCATCCTGAAAGCGTGACCTTTACGCGTTCCCTGCGCGACGACCTCGCGCGGCGGGATTTTACGGTCAACACGCTTTGTTGGAACGAAACAGACGGCGTTGTAGATTTGTTCGGTGGTACAGCGGATTTACAAAACCGCCTTTTGCGCGCAGTCGGCGAACCTGATAAACGGTTTCAAGAGGACGCCCTGCGGATTCTGCGCGGGATTCGGTTTGCATCCGTGCTCGGATTCACATTAGAAGAAGCAACTGCTGACAGCATATTGCACAACCGTCAGCTGTTGTCTGCCGTCGCTAAGGAGCGTATCCGCGTAGAATTTTCGAAGCTCCTTTGCGGGCAAAATGCCGCGCAGGTTTTAGAGCGGTTCCACGAAGTCGTTGAAGTTTTTATTCCCGAACTGCGTCCGTTGGTCGGCTGTCCGCAAAATACAAAATACCATTGCTTTGATGTGTTTCACCATACACTCGCGGCACTCGAAAATATTCCGCCTTTGGAAATTCCGCGCCTTTGTATGTTTTTTCACGATTTCGGCAAGCCTGCCTGCCGCCGCACAGACGCGGACGGCACAGACCACTTTAAAGGGCACGAGCAAAAAAGTGCGGAAATCGTTGAACCTATTCTGCGGCGGCTTCGGTATGATAAGCACACCGTCAAAACCGTGACCGAACGGATTCGGATTCACGACACGAAATCGGCAGTCACCAAGGTGCGGGCAAAAAAACTGCTTTCCGAAATCGGCGCGGAAAATTACCGTGCACTGATGGATATCAAGCGTGCGGACTGCCGAGGCAAAGCCGACCCGCACGCCATAGACGA
Source organism: Bacillota bacterium (assembly GCA_021769885.1). Lineage (GTDB taxonomy): Bacteria > Bacillota > Clostridia > Oscillospirales > Acutalibacteraceae > Fimenecus. The sequence goes on from JAETSA010000004.1 coordinate 131,406, forward strand.
AAAGCTGCAAAAAATGGACGCACTGCTTACGGAAATTTTAGAAAACGGCGAATGCTACGCACGAAAACAGCTTTCGGTCAACGGAAACGATTTGAAAGCAATCGGCATCACGGACGGCAAAGCCATACACGATGTTTTGGATGCGCTGTTGCTTGCGGTTATAGAAGAACGGTGTCCGAATGAAAAAACGGCGTTGCTGGAATATGCAAAATATTTGTCATTCTGAGCGAAGCGAAGAATGACAGGATTAAGCAGAACCCTGTAGGGAACGACCCCTGTGTCGTTCCGTAAAATTAGAACCATCCAACGGCAATGCAAACTTTGTAGGGGCGATTCACGAATCGCCCGCCAAATTAAAACAATCAAACGGTAATGCGCAAACCGTAGGGGCGAACTGCGTTCGCCCGCGGACAGACAAGGATGTCCGTCCCTACGCGCATATCAAATTTATGTCGTTCTGTAAATTTCATTAGACTTCGGCGGGCGGGCGTGGAAACCCGCCCCTATGGGATTGCGGACTCCCGTTGATTTTTTGCAGAATCAGAGTGGGCTCGGGCGGATGAAGACATCCGCCCCTACGATTTGCATAAATCTGTCATTCTGAGCCGCAGGCGAAGAATCTCACATAACACAATATAAAAATAAGCACACGGTTCTTTTCGAAACTGCGTGCTTATATTTTCTTTACTCTTATAGGTTTTCCCAACTGCACCGTAAAATCAATCATCGATTTTGTCCCTCTGCTTTTTCCATCCCAAAAACAAATTACGTAATCACTCACCTCTGCCATCTGTTTGTTGCGTATCGGTCCCGCAAACTTTCCGTATCTTTCCCAATCTGCAAAATATTGTTCAACCAGCCAACCGTTTTCATTTGCATAACGTTCTCCTAAGGCATCTGCTCCTCTGCAACCGCCCGAAACAAAAATAAGTGTATACTGTTTTATAAGTCTTTGCACGCAAAAATCAATATACGCTTTTGCCTCTTGATAATTATTATAGTTCCTGCTTCCTGCTACAACTACTCTCTTCGTCACATTACCTCTCCTTATATATACTTATATAAATATATATGTATATAGCGGAATTGTCAAGCAAATATATCTCTAATAGAATATATTCAGAGGTGTAAGTAGCTTTATGATTCGGATTAAATTGGATAAAACTTTAGAGTCAAAGAATATGAGCCGATATGAATTGGCAAAGAAAACGGGTATCCAATATCAGGTGATTGACAATTACTATAAAAACAAAGTCAAACGGTATGACAGCTATGTTTTAGAAAGAATTTGTGATGCTTTACAATGCGATATCAGCGATGTAATTGAATACAAAAAATAAGCACGCAACCCCTCCGAGGAACTGCGTGCTCATTTCTATTTTTCAAGTAAGCGTACAACAAATAGATTATTTGAAGTAACGAGCGAGAAGGCCTTCAAAAGCTTTGCCGTGGCGAGCTTCGTCACGTGCCATTTCATGAACGGTGTCGTGAATCGCATCCAGACCCTCTTCTTTTGCGCGCTTTGCAAGCTCAAACTTGCCCATAGTTGCGCCGTTTTCAGCCTCTACGCGCATTTCGAGGTTCTTTTTGGTGCTGTCGGTAACAACTTCGCCGAGGAGCTCTGCGAATTTCGCGGCATGCTCTGCCTCTTCGTAAGCTGCCTTTTCCCAATACAGACCGATTTCGGGATAGCCCTCTCTGTGTGCAACACGTGCCATTGCAAGGTACATACCGACTTCGGTGCATTCGCCGTTGAAGTTTGCGCGGAGACCTTCCATAATATCTTCGGGAGCGCCGTTGGCTACGCCGACAACATGCTCAGCAGCCCAAGTTTTTGCACTTTCTTCAACAACGTTGAACTTTGCACCGGGTACGCCGCACTGCGGGCATTTTTCGGGCGGGGTGTCGCCTTCATGGACATAACCGCAAACGGGACATACAAATTTTTTCATAACAATTCCTCCAAAAAATAAAATACATTATATATTTTGTTCGGCTTGCCTGTGACAATTCGCACAGACACCGAAAAAAATCAAACTGCAGCCGCGTATTTCACCTGCGTAAGCAGAGGTTTGCGGCAAAGTATGCAAGACATGGTCTAAATCGGGTAAATCATAAAACCGACCGCAGCAGGTGCATTTTAAATGCGCATGGTTGTGTGCTACGGCGTCATAGTGCTCTTCTCCGCCGTCGGAAAGGCGCAAAATCTGCCCGTCTTTACACAGTGTGTTTAAATTGCGGTACATCGTACCAAGACTTAAATTGGGAATTTCCTCCCGCACGGAAAGATACAACTCCATCGCCGTGGGGTGGTCGCAGCGGTTTTGCAAATTGCATAGAATTGCATCGCGCTGTCGGCTTTTTCTGACCTGCGGCATGGAAACCGTCCTTTCATAAATCAATAATGATAATCGTTACTGTTATTATAACAGACTTTTTAAATTTGTCAAGAATATTTTGGAAATTTTTTATTTTTCGCCTTGATGCGGGCAAATTGTATGATTTTGTCATTCTGAGCGTAGCGAAGAATCTCACATAGAACGACGTAAATTCAATTTTGGAAGGGCAGAAGCTTGCTCCCGCCGTTGGTTTGTACGAATTTTAACGGACAGATGAGGGTATCCGCCCCCACAATTTGTAGGGAACGACCTTAGTGTCGTTCCGTAATTTTCCATCATACTTTCGCGGGCGCACAATGCACGCCCCTACGGGTTGCGGACGCCCGTTGTTTTTTCAGAATTGAAATGCGCTCGGGCGGATGAGGTTACGGCTTCGCCATTACCCTTTTGTCTGCTTCGCAGACATTTCCCCTATTAGAGGAATCTTCATCCGCCCCTACGATTTGTAGGGGACGCTGACCTCAGCGTCCCGCAAAATTTCATCAGACTTCGGCGGGTCGCCGAGTCGGCAACCCCTACGAGTTGCGATTTACCGTTGGGTTT
>JAETSA010000016.1 GCA_021769885.1 Bacillota bacterium
ACCTTGTAGAAGCAATTCTGCAAGGTCTTTTTTTGCCCGCAAAACATAGAAAAAGCCTTGTAAACACTGCGTTTTTGTCAATAAAACAGGAATTTTATTTACACTTTTTGCGGCGGCGCTGTTGATAACGATTTTTACATCGTGGTTGATAAACAGCTTTGCACAATGACAGTTCTTTGATTTGGGATAATCCCAAACAGCAAAAATCCAATAGAAAAATTGACCTTGCAAGAGAAATCCTGCAAGGTCTTTTTTGTACACGGTATTCGGTAAGCGAATCAAACAAGGCATTTTTGAGGATTCCCGCGTTCCAAATGAAGAATTTGCAGAAATTTTCGGCGTAAATTACAGAAAATATTTCCTAAATGCGTAAAAATATGGTAAAATAGAATTGACAATGCATTGTCAAAATTTGTAAAGGAGTAATTCTTATGGCAAACAGATTCGTTTTAAATGAAACAAGCTATCACGGTGCGGGTGCAATTCAGGAAATTGCGGCAGAGGTGAAGGGCAGAGGCTTCAAAAAAGCATTTGTATGCTCCGACCCGGATTTGATTAAATTTAATGTAACCAAAAAGGTTACGGATGTACTGGACAGTGCGGCTATTCCTTATGAAATCTACAGCGAAATCAAGCCGAATCCGACGATTGAAAATGTGCAGACAGGCGTTGCGGCGTTTAAAGCTTCGGGCGCGGACTGCATCATTGCCATCGGCGGCGGTTCTTCTATGGATACCGCAAAGGCAATCGGTATTATCATTGAAAACCCGGAATTTGCAGATGTCCGATCACTTGAGGGCGTTGCACCTACGAAAAACAAATGTGTGCCGATTATTGCCGTTCCGACAACAGCAGGCACTGCCGCAGAGGTTACTATAAACTATGTGATTACCGATGCAGAGAAAAACAGAAAAATGGTTTGCGTGGATGTGCACGATATTCCTGTGGTTGCCGTTGTGGACCCGGATATGATGTCCTCTATGCCGAAAGGGCTTACAGCCGCAACGGGTATGGATGCACTGACCCATGCGATTGAGGGATATATCACCGCAGGCGCCTGGGAAATGAGCGATATGTTCCACCTGAAGGCGATTGAAATCATTGCCAAAAATCTCAGAGGGGCGGTTGAAAATACACCCGAAGGCAGAGAAGGTATGGCACTCGGTCAATACATTGCAGGTATGGGCTTTTCAAATGTCGGCTTGGGCATTGTCCATTCCATGGCGCATCCGCTCGGTGCGGTTTACGATACACCGCACGGGGTTGCGAATGCGATCATTCTTCCGACCGTTATGGAATACAACGCGCCTGCCACAGGTGAAAAATACAGAGATATTGCAAAGGCAATGGGCGTCGGCGGTGTCGATGCAATGACGCTTGACGAGGCAAGAAAGGCCGCAGTGGATGCGGTGAAACAGCTTTCACAGGATGTCGGCATTCCTGCCGATTTAAAGGAAATCGTGAAGCCCGAGGATGTGGATTTCCTTGCGCAGTCCGCATATGATGATGCCTGCCGTCCGGGCAATCCGAGAGAAACCAGCGTGGAAGAAATCAAAGCGCTTTATCTTTCTCTTATGTAAGTCTGTATCAAAGGCGGTAAGCGCGCATTGTTCTGTACGGCTTTTATAAGTCTTGCCTGAAATGTAAAAAAGCGTACCGCCCATTTCAGCGGTACGCTTTTTGTATTGCGGACAGTTTATTTTTTATAAAAAAGCGCACGATTCAAAGACAATCGGGCGTTTTTTTGCGTCTTTCTGTTTGGATTGATGCGGCAACCCGTAGGGGCGGGGTGCGGGTCTCCGGTGGAGACCTCTGCATACGGAAGTATGCAGAAGCACCGACCGAGCCGGCAGGCGAGACATTCCACGCCCGCCCGAGCACGGTTGGATTTTGCACAACCTAACGGTGATACACAATCCGTAGGGGCGGATGAGGATTCCCCTGATAGGGGAAATGTCTGCGAAGCAGACAAAAGGGTAATGGTGAAGCCGTAACCTCATCCGCCCGAGCACAGTCAGATTTTGCACAAACCCAACGGCGAAGCGCAATTCTGTAGGGGCGCTTCACGAAGCGCCCGAGCACGGTTGGATTCCGCGCAATCAAACGGCGAAGCGCCCGCTAAAGTCTGATATAGGTCGCGGAACGCGTCATCGGTCGTTCCCTACACCGTAGGGGCGAACTGTAATGCCTCCCTTGTGAAAGGGAGGGGGACCGCGTCAGCGGTGGAGGGATTCATCGCCCGCAAAATCAGAACAACCCAACGGCGATGCGCGACCCCCGTAGGGGCGGGTTTCCACGCCCGCCCGAGCACGGTTGGATTTTGCACAAACCCAACGGCGAAGCGCAATTCTGTAGGGGCGCTTCACGAAGCGCCCGAGCACGGTTGAATTCCGCGCAATCAAACGGCGAAGCGCCCGCCAAAGTCTGATATAGGTCGCGGAACGCGTCATCGGTCGTTCCCTACACACCTATTAAATTTACTTTGCATTGCATTCTATCCGCAAAATCGCAAGTTTTTTATCGCAATCTGTTGGTTTTTGTAAACAAATCGTTTATAATGAATTTTATATATCTGTCTACCCATCAAAATCGTTAAAAGGAGAACTTTCCTATGCAACGTAAACGCCGTTCGGAATTGCTCGATAATATCGGGTATATGTTAAAAAACTGGTACGCGTGGCATCGCCGCAGCTACCTGTATCTCGCGGCGCGCATTCCCGCGATGATTGTTGTGCCGATGCTGTCGGCATATGCGCCGAAAATTATGATGGACAGTATTGCAGAGCAGGTGTCTGTCGGCACGCTTGTCGTGCGTGTGGCACTTCTGTGCTTAGGGATTGCGGGTGCGTCGTGGGTTGCACCGTTTATGCAGCAGAAGCTGGAAGGCTCGTCGCAGATTTTGCGGATGCGTTACGCTGTGCTGTCCTTCCGCAAAACAATGACTGCGGATTACGTGGATGTGGAAAGCCTTGCAGGGCGCGAACGGCTGGAGCGCAGTAAACCCTTTGTCAGCAGTGGGTACAGCGGCGCACAGGCATTTTGCGATGTTGTCTGCCAATTTTCACAAAGCTTTTTCGGTATCCTTACCTCTGTCGCCTTACTGTATAAATTGCCCGCTGTTATGTTGCTTTTGATTGCGGTTACTTGTATTTGTGAATTTTTGCTGCACCGTTTGGAATACAAGGCAGACCGAAAAAACCGTGACGCGAGCAATTCGATTTCTTTAAAATTCGAATATTTCTTCCGCACAAGTCACGAGTTCTCGGCGGGCAAGGATGTGCGCCTGTACTCCTTAGGCGATTGGTTCTTAAAGCTGACTGCCGATTTGCTGTGTGCCTATACACGCGTACAGCGCCGGTTTTTGGGCGTGAGCTACTCGGTGTCGGCGGCACGCGCGCTGCTTTCGGCTCTGCGTGACGGCGTGGCATATTTCTTCCTGATTCGTGCGGTGCTCTCCGGCAGCATCACCGTTTCCGATTTCATTTTCTATTTCGGTATCGTTACGGGCTTTTCAGGCTATGTGTCCACACTGACTTACCAGTATAACCAGCTGATTCGCTGTTCTCTGGAGTGCTCTAAATTCCGCGAATATGTCGAAAGCCCCGAAAAGGGTGCGGAGAAAAAACAGCCGCTCCCGAAAGCTGAAAGCTATGCCGTGGAATTTAAAAATGTGCATTTCCGCTACCGCGACAGTGAAAACGAAACCATTAAAGGTATGGATTTCAGCGTGCGCGGCGGCGAAAATATTGCAATTGTCGGCGAAAACGGTGCGGGCAAGACCACAGCAATCAAACTGCTGTGCGGACTGTACGGCGTGACGGACGGCGAAATTTTGGTCAACGGGGAAAACATTTCTAAATATTCGCAGAAAAGCTATTTTGATTTGTTTTCCGTTGTGTTCCAGGATTACCATTTCCTGCCCGTCAGCATTGCAAAGAATATCGCCCTTTGCGAAGAAGAGAACATTGACCGTGAACGGATGTGGGACTGCCTTTCACAGGCGGGCATCCGTGAGAAAATAGAATCCCTGCCCGAACGGGAAAACACACTGATGAACAAAAGCGTACATAAAGATGCCGCCGATTTTTCAGGCGGTGAAAAGCAGAAAATTCTGTTGGCACGTGCGCTTTACAAGGGCGCGCCGATTCTCATTTTGGATGAGCCGACCGCTGCGCTCGACCCGATTGCCGAAAATGAATTGTACTTGAAATACAGTGCACTGTCGGAGGGCAAAACATCTTTCTTTATTTCGCATCGGCTTTCCTCTACACGGTTCTGCGACAAAATCCTTTTCCTTTCCGACGGCAAAATCGCTGAATTTGGCACACACGATGAGCTGATGGCGCAGAAGGGCAAGTATTACCGTATGTATCAGCTGCAAAGCTACTATTATCAAGAGGAGCGTGGCGCAATATGAAAATGATTCGGTATTATTTAAAAGCGTTTCGGCAAGCCGCGCGATTTGAACCGTGGCTGTTGCCGCTGACTGTGATTTTGGCGGTGGCAACGGGCGTGAAGCCGTTTGTAAACATCTATTTTTCGGCACGCATCGTGGCGGAATTGTCAGGCGCGGGAGATACAAAAACCCTCACTACGCTGGTCGCAGTGTGCTTGGGGTTAAATCTTGTGCTTTTGCTTTTGACGGAGTGGTTAAGCCCGACATTTTATATGCTGCGCGGCAGAATGTATCAAAAAGAACGGCTTGCAGTCGAAAACAAGCTGTTTACGATAGACTATGCCAAGCTGGAAAACAGCGATTTTCAGGAATTGGTACACCTGCATTCCGAATCGATGGAAAAAATCTTCTCCGCTTTCGTACAGCTTTGCTGGATGCTCCGCGACTTTATTTCGGGCTTGACAACGCTTGTGTGCGCATTCGCGATTTTGTTGCCGCTGTTTCGCCTCGGACTTACGAAAACAGGGGAAGGGTTTATTCACTCTCCTGCATTTTTCCTGGTGCTGTTCGCGGCGATTGGTGTCAGCGTGGTCTTTATTTTACTGCTGAGTAATCATACCAGCAAGGTGTGGTTTCAATCGCAGGAGCGTTACGGCAAGTTAAACCGTCTGTTCCGCTGTTACCGCGATATTCTGGCAAATTACAACTCGGGCAAAGAGGTTCGTCTTTACAAGGAACAGGCACTCATTGAAAAAGAAGCGACAGAGGAATTGCTGACAAAGGGCGAAACGATTTTGCGCGAAACCTCGCAAAAATCTGCCGCCGCAAGCTCGTATATTGCAATTATCGGCGCACTCATCGGCTTCGGTGTGTATGTCTTTATCGGCGTAAAAGGGCTGTTGGGGATGTTCGACATAGAGGCGCTGATTCGCTATACAGGCGCGTTTATGCAGATTATCGCAGGCGTGACCTCCATCGCTGTAACCTTTGGCAAAAATGCGGAGCTGGTGCCGAATATCGAATACTATTTCCGCATTGTGGAAACTGCACCCGAAATGAAATACGGCGACCGCGAAGTGGATTTGTCTCGGGTAGATATTGAATTTCGCGATGTGTATTTCAGATACCCGGGCGCGAAAGCGGATACGCTCAAGGGTGTCAATCTGCACATCCGCGCGGGCGAACGGCTGGCGGTCGTCGGGCGCAACGGCAGCGGCAAAACAACCTTTATTAAGCTGCTGTGCCGTTTGTACGATGCAGACCGCGGTGAAATTCTCGTAAACGGTGTGAATATTCAATCGCTCACGCGCGAGTGCTGTATACAGCTGTTTTCGGTTGTGTTTCAGGATTTCAAGCTGTTTTCCCTGTCGGTTTCGGAGAATCTGACTGCGGGCGAGGCGGCAGAGTCTGCGCGTTTGCGGCAAAGTCTGTATGAGGCGGATGTTTTGGAACGCGTGGAACGTATGACGAAAAAAGAGGAAACTACGCTTTATAAGGATATTGACAAGGATGGTGTAGAGGTGTCGGGCGGCGAAGCGCAGAAGCTTGCGCTTGCACGTGCGCTCTATAAGGATGCGCCTGTGGTGGTGCTCGATGAGCCGACTGCCGCACTTGACCCTGTGGCGGAGCATAAAATTTATCAGCAGTTCAATGCCTTTGTCGAGGGAAAAACTGCGATTTATATTTCGCACCGCCTGTCCTCCTGCCGCTTCTGCGATACAATTGCCGTGTTTAAGAAAGGGGAATTGGTCGGTATCGGCACACACGACCAGCTGCTTTCCGATTCCGACAGCGAATACGCCCATCTTTGGAATGCACAGGCGAAGTATTATTTAAATTCGTAATGCTGTCTTAATGCGTGTTCCCTTTCTTAGCGTATGGTGTTGTCTGTAGGGGCGCTTCACGAATCGCCCGCGCACGGTCGGATTTCGCACAAACCAAATGGCGAAACGCAACCTTTGTAGGGGTCGGCGAAGATTCCCCTTTTAGGGGAAATGTCTGCGAAGCAGACAAAAGGGTAATGGCGAAGCCGTAACCGCGACGACCCGCAGACGGTTAGGCTTCGCATAAACCCGATGGTGATTCGTAACCCGTAGGGGCGGGTTATTCCCCTGACAGGGGAAATGTCTGCTAAGCAGACAAAAGGGTGCCTGTTTTCGGAGAAAATCCATGCCCGCCCGAGCACATTTGGATTTTTCACCAAGCCAACGGTAAATCGCAACCCCGTAGGGGCGATTCACGAATCGCCCGAGCGAGGTTGGATTTTCCGCGAACCCAACGTGATGCACAAACCCCGTAGGGGCGTGCATTGCGCGCCCGCGAAAGTCTGATGAAACTTTGCGGAACGACACAGAGGTCGTTCCCTACAAGCCCAACACATTCCACACTCCACAAAAAAATCGGCACAGTTGACGCAAAGCTACGTCAACTGTGCCGATGCTGTTTTTATGTGCTTTTACTTCCACGGATTGCCCGCATCCGGGTCGGTGGGGTCCCAGCCGCGTCGGCTGTCGTTTGTATCAATGCGTTTCGGCGTGGGGCGGGAAAGCGGTTCTTTCTCATCACTGTCATATATGATGACCGTTGTCCCTTTGGGGCAGTTCTCCTGCACCCATTTTGCATCCTCTACGCTCAGGCGGATACAGCCTAAGGAAGCTGCCTCACCGAGCTTATTGTATTCGTCATATTCCAAATCGCTTTTGGATTTCGTGAAATACGGTACGGAATGGAACAGATACGGTCCGTTGATGCGGGTGGCATATTGCCCGTACACATTGCCTGAAAGCAAACGCCAATCGTATTTGTCGCCTGTGGTTTGGAATGTACCTGTCGGAGTTTTGCCGTCCATACCGACAGAGCAGACCATCGCTTTTTTCGGTACGGTGTATTCGCCGTTTGCGTCTTTTGCATAGGCAATGACGATATTTTGCTTGCGGTTGACCTTAAAGAGATACGGGGAATCCGATTTTTCTGTCGGGGCTTGGCTCTGCGCTTCGGTCACGTAATCGCCCGAAACATAGCCCACGCCGCCGTTATAATCGATTCTGTACCAACCGTTAGAGCAGCGACCCGTCACGGAGAGCGGTGTATCCTGCCCGACCATACCGAGCTTTGCACCGTCGGTGGTCGGTGCGGAGCGCACATTCAGTGTTGTCGTTGTGGAAAAGAAGGTCGCTTTATACGGCGTAACCGTGACATCCCCGACCATTTCCGTCTGCGCCTCGGTCGGGGCTTCAGTCTGCGTTTCTGACGGCGCTGAGGGTTGTGATTCAACCTTTTCGTAGGCTGAGCCGTCTACGGGGTGCGTGGCGCGGTAGTGTTTAAAAATAAACACGCCCGAAACAATCAGTGCGGCGGCGACTACGATTGCCGCAATCACCAGCAAAATCCGCTTGTCCACCGTCTTTTTTCTTTTTCTGCCGCGCTGTGGCGCGGATTTTTTTTGATAATTTGAGGAATACTGCATTTTCGTTCCATCCTTTTAGAGAATATCAAATACGGCACAAACCGCATAATGGTCGGAAACAAAGGTGCCGTCCACCTTTTCACTGCAAATTGTGTAATCCGAAGCACACAGGGCACCATTTGTGAATATAAAATCGATTGGTTTCCCTTCGGTGTATTCGCCCCATGCGTGATAGGTCGGGCGGTTATCCCCGGTTGCGGAACTGTCGGAAGCGTTTACAAAACCTGCGTTTTTGAGTGTCGTGCAGGCTGTGCCGTTGCTGTCCTGATTGAAATCGCCTGTAATCACTACGGCGATGCCGCTGTATTTTTCCGCCAATTTTGTGGCGCGTTCGGCAATGAGCCTACCGCCGAGCGTGCGTGCTTCTTCGCTGACATTGTCAAAATGCGTGTTGAAGTGCACATATGTAAAGCCGTTTATGCGGTTTTTCAGCACCGCATAAGAGCAAATACGGTTACAGCCCGCGCCCTCGTAACGGGATTCCGTGTCGGGCGTTTCGGAAATCCAAAAGGTGTCGCTGTCAAGCAGTTCATATTTGGCTTTCAAATAAAAAATACCGTTGATTTCCGAGGTCTTTTCTTTGCTATCGCCGCCGCGCTTTATGCCGTAGTAGGCGTAATCAGGCAAAAGCGTTTCCATTTCGGCGGCCCAATCGGAATTAAGCTCCTGCACACCGAAGGAGTCGGGTGCAAGTGCCGCCATCTGTTTTGCAAACAGCGGTGCGCGTTTGCCGGAGGCGGTGCCCTTCCAAACACTGCCCCACGGAGCGGCAGTGTTGTAGGTGACAATTTTCAGCTGTCGGCTCTCTAATTGTATCGTCGCCTCGCGCAGGGCTTCCGTTTCCACAGGCTTTCTGTGCGCACTGCAGGCGCAAAGCGAGCAGACAAGCAATGTCAACGCACAAAAAATCGCGATACTCTTTCGAATCTGCATACGGCTTCTCCTTTTTCATTTATACGTACATCCGTTCGATTTGTAACCGTTCGGTTTATTTCATTGTAGCACGCTTTCGTACTTTTCGCAAGGTTTACGTGGGGATTGATACGGAATTTTCAGAAACCCTTCAGGTGAAATAAAAAACGCTTCGTGTAAATACACGAAGCTCAGCGTGTCGAAAAAGTGGATTTTGCTCCCCTTGTCAGGGGAGCTGTCGCGCATAGCGCGACTGAGGGGTAGTTAAAAAGCTTAGTTTATTAAGCTTGTCTCTCCCTCCGTCACGCGCAAAGCGCGTGCCACCTCCCTCGTCAGAGGGAGGAAAAAGGTTTTTCTACAGTCGAAAACGCTTCGTGTAAATACACGAAGCGTTTTAAAACCAATCGTTTAAAGCTTATTTGGATTCAGACTTTTTCTTAGTGAAAATCAACGCCGCTGCTGCGACTGCTGCAACGCCTGCAACTGCATAGATTGCAGTGTCGCCGGTCGGCTCAGAACCGCCGAATGTGTTGTCACCCGTATTGTCGCCACCGTTGTTGCCGTTGTCACCTGCGCCGCCGTTGTTGCCGCCTCTGAACACGTCGGAAAGTCTGCCGCTCAAATCATTGATGGTGTTGCGCAGTGTGCCAAACAAACCGGAAAGGTCGTTGTCGGAAATGCCGTCTACCACATTGTTGACTACATCGCTCGGATCAAATGTGCTGATGCCGAGATCGGAATCGGTGTTGCCGGGGGTGGTCGGGTCATCCGGATTAGAAGGGTCGGTCGGATTGGTGGGGAGTGTCGGTCTTTCCACGGCTTCCTGCAAAGCGGTCTTCACTGCAGCCGGAAGTGCGCGCCAATTCGCCGGTCTGAAGCCCCAGGTACGGTTGTAGTTGTCAGCCTCCAAAGCCTGAAAAGCTGCATCTACGGCTGCCTCGCGGGTAGCGGCGTCTGCATAATCGTTAATGTCCTGCACGTGTGCGGCAACATAAGCACCGACCTCTTCAGCGGGCATATTTGCCAAATCCATTTGCTCAACGGTTTTTGCCGTAATCAGCACGGTTGCAATTTCCTTAGCGGGACCTTCTGCCAAAGCATCTACATTTGCGCCTGCAAAAGCCGGGATGCAAAGTGCGAACAGCATAACCAGTGCAACCAGAATTGAAGAAAACTTTTTCATGATATTTATGTTCCTTTCCTGAGAGTATAATCTGAAAGACCATACGTCAAATATACATATGTATTATAGCAACCGTTTTTGTAAAAGTCAACCGAAAAACTGATTTTTTATAAAGATTTTTCGGTATGTATTTTTTGGAAAACGCGAAGCAACCTAAATTCGGCGCACGCGCCGCGAAAGGAGTGAAAATATGGCAAAAAAGCAGAAGAAAAAACCCTCAGCACAAGCAATTAAACGCATCAGCGAAGTGTCGGAGGAAATTGCCGATATCTGGAACGGTTTTGACAGTGACCCTGCCCATACGGATGTCCTCGGCAGTTATACAGGCACACCGACCGACAACACTGTGCATCCTGTGCAGGATGCAGATGATTTATAACCTAAGTGCTGATGTCCCCCGCCTCTAAGGCGGCGGGCTCCATATCTGACTTCCAGAGGGGGTTATAATCCCCCTCTGAAACTTGGAGGAGCTAACGCTCCCTGCACAGATTGCAATCTGTCGCAAGCTCTGCTCCTTGCAAGCAAAGCAGAGCGTTGCTCCGATTTAAAATCGACAAGCTTCGGCTGTGTTGCACAAAAACCCCCGCAGTGCCGAAACACTGCAGGGGTTCGTTTTGACGTTATCTTACAGATTTAAATTGCATTACGCTTCTGCAACAGCGGATTCGCTTTCGGTTTGCGCATTCAATTCGTCTGTTTCGGTTGCTTCGTCTGATTCGGAAGCATCGGGGCGTGTGGGTGCGGGAAGCATATCCCGAAGAGAGGAAAGGGTATCCTGCGGTACCTTTTGTTCGCCGAACATCCCCTTGATGCTGTCGAGTGCACCGCCGAGCGTATCCTTCAGACCGTCCAGCGCATCGTTCGAATCGGAAGTGCCGCCGTTTACTGCGTCGGACACCGCTCCCTTAATGCTGTCTGCGGAGAAGGTCTTGTTGCCCGAGGCAGTGCTGAGCCCTGCGCGGGTATCCATAATCATTTGTACGTCTGTGTGTGTCAAATGGGCGTTGCCGTCCATATCCGCCGCCTCTTTTGCGAGCGCGGAAAGCGTAGACAGTGTGCGCACGTGGCGCAGTACCATACGTGCGTCCACAAGGTTTACAATGCCGTCAAAATTGACGTCACCGCGCAAAAGCGACAGAGGGGAGAGCACCTTGGTTTCGGTGTTATACAGCAAAAACTGCGGGAAATCGGGATTGCTCTGCACGGTGACCTGTTTCTGTGTGGTCATCAGCCAAACGTAGAGGTCACACTGATTTTGTGTGTCGTCAAAGCCGACGTGCTGCATATTTTTAATAAACCAGGTTTCGTTCGGGAACCAGCAGGTAGACGCGTCGATCATACGGTCGGGCGAAACATATTTGCCCTTTGTCCCCTCGGGCAGCTGTTTGCCTTGGTCTGCGCAGGTCGCAAAAGCACTTGTGTGCACGGTTTCAATGACCTGATCGCCCGTCTGTGCGGATGCCGTGGAGATCGGCGGCATTTGAGAGTTGTAGTTGGAAATGATGGCAACATTGACGCCTGCTTTTTTCGCGGCTTCCAAATTTGCCTTTGCATTTACCTGAATTTCGTGGTATGCATCAATTTTGGCTTCCAAAGCGGCTTTCTGTGCGTCTGTGGAGTCCATCCGTGCGAACATAAAGGCTTTTGCCGCCTCGTAATCGTCTGCGGGAACGAACGACCAAAGCCCGGGATTGTAGCCGAAGCCGGGAATCAGGCATTCCGTGAACAGGCGATCCTGTTCTGCCGCATACAAATCGTCAATCAGACCGATAATCTGCTTGACAAGACCTGTCGAACCGACAACCTTTGAAAGGGTTTCCGAGCCGACAAGCTGATTGAGCATATTGTAAAGTCCCTGTTCGTCAATGGCGATACCGCCGTTAAACAGTGCGCCGATGTAGGAAAGCCCCGTAAATGCTGAGGAAATCATTGTGATGTTGCTGATGTCCGCCGTGCCGTATTTTGCGAGATACGCGGAAACCATCACGCCGCCCATACTGATGCCTGCGATGGAGACCTTATCACAGCCGTGCACGGATTTGATGTGCTGTACCCACTCATTCAGCTCGTCGGCGATTTCCATCGGCGTTAAACGCCAGTCGAGACCGTATACATAGGTTTTGTCCGCCCCGACCGTGTTTGCAACACTGCGCAGGAGTGCCTTGTCAAACGCCTGTGCATAGGCTTCGGAATTTTTGCCGTATTCTGCGGCGGATTCGGGATATTGGTAAGCAAGACCGACCTCTGGGTGCTTTACCGAGCCGTCGGGATTGCAGGCAATCGGTTCAAACAGCGCATTGACCACGGGAAGCGCGGCGTCGCAGAATGCATCGTAGTCCGCCTGCGTTTTGCCGCTGCCGAGCAAGGTCATCAGGGATGGCAGTACGCCGGTAACCGTATTGACGATGGCGTCTGTAGACGGCGGAAATGCCGCCTCACCCGTAGCGGTGTTGACGAGCGGATATTCCGAGAAGCCCGTAACGACCAAGACGGGGTTTTGATTGGATTTGCCTGCCGCTAAGGACGGCACGATTAACGTAACCGCCAAAACCAATGCCAGCAACAGACTGACTGTCTTTTTTAAAGAACGCTTTTTCATTTTACTTTCCTCCCAATCTTGCGGGGACATTTATACTCATAAAAATACTAACATATTTCATAAAAAAATGCAAGAAAGTAAAGAGAATTATTACGAAAAAACGGTTTCGATGCATTTAGCGGCACCCTCGGGCGAGTATTTCCATACATCGATGTGTTCGGTGTCGGGATATGTATAGCAAAATTTCGTTTCCGTCGGCGGAAAATGGTCCACCAAAATCAGCTTGATTTTCATTCGTTCGGGGTTGATGCTTTTGATGTATACGCTGGCGCAGTCCCCTTCCTGCACGCCGGGCGTGTATTCCGCGAGTCCCGCGAGATTCGGTGCGAGTTCTACAAAAATGCCGTACTTTTCAATCGAACGCACCACGCCCGGTACGGTTTCCCCTGCACGAAAGCGCGCGGCGTTTTCTTCCCACGTGCCCAAAAGCTCCTTGTGCGACAGGGTGATGCGCCCGTTTGCGTCTATACCTTTTAATATGGCGCGAATCTGCTGCCCGACGGTGAAGCGCACGCGCGGGTGCGGAATGCGCGACACAGAGATGCTGTCGATTGGCAGGAGGGCCGGCACGCCTGCGCCGACATCGCAAAATGCGCCGAATGGCTCGAGCCGTGTGACGCAGGCGTCAATCACGTCCCCTGCACGTAGTTTTTCAAGGTATTGCGTGCGGCAGTCTGCCTGCACAGCACGTCGGCTGAGAATCGCAGTACGCGCGCCGTTTTCATCATCCTGAAAGCCGAGAATTTTAAAGCTGACAGGTTTGTTTACGCGTGAAATCACCGCAATGTCGCGCACCGTGCCTTCCGAAATGCCGAGTGCGCATTCCTCGCGCGGAATAAAGCCCCGCACCTCGCCCAAATCCACATGTAAATTGTGCGCACGGTCGCAAAGCACGGCACGTGCCTCCAAAACCGTTTCGTTATAGAACGCTTCGCGCAGTAAATGAAAATTCGAAAGGATTCGTTTGTTTTCCGCAGTCAAAAAGCCAATGCCTTCCGGCAGGTATTTTTGCATATTTCTCACCCGTTTTTTATGTTATACGATATATATATGAGTGCGGGGGAAGAATTATTAAAAGAGGATTGCAGGAATTGTACCCCGCCGCAATCGAAAAAAGCCGAACGGCGAAGAACCCGTAGGGGCGGATGTTCTCGCCTGCCGGCTCGGTCGGTGCTTCTAAGCTTCGCTTAGAGGTGTCCACTGGACACCCGCACCTTCATCCGCCCGAGCACGGTTGGATTTCGCACAGACCCAACGGCGGTGCGCAACCCCGTAGGGGCGAACTGTGTTCGCCTGCGGACGGACGGGACGTCCGTCCCTACGCGTGAATCAATTTTACTTTCTGCTGTGTGAGACTTTGCGGCGCGAGCAAAGTCTCGCCTGCCGGCTCGGTCGCGCTTCTGCATACTTTCGTATGCAGAGGTCTCCACCGGAGACCCGCACCCCCGCCCTACGCGCAGAATGACAAGTCTGCACGATTCGTAGGGCGAACTGCGTTCGCCCGCGGACAGCCGCGAGGGCTGTCCCTACGGTTGCACTTGCTTTTTATGCATATCTATTGTATAATATTTAACAATATTCAAAACACAGATTATATATAAGAAAACAAATACAGGCAACAAACGAAAGGCGGTATTGGATTTGTTATCGATACAAGAAACGGCGAACGAGCCGAAAAATAAAACCTCTGCGAAAAAGAATATTTTGACGATTCTCGTCCTGCTGCTCGCATTGGGAGCACTCGCTGCCGCAGGCTGGCTGTATATGAACCCGCCGAAGGCAAAAAACAATTCGAACACAAACGATGTTTCGGTGAAAATCGATTCTATTTTGGTATCCCGCAAAATCACACAAATTCCCTATATGCCGACGGATATCCCGACCGTATTTTACACGGCGGATGCGGTAGGCAATGTTACGTATTATTCGTTTGACGGCGCACAGTACAACGAGCTTGCGCCTACGGGTACGTTTGAGCTTTCCGTGCCCTTGAGCGGTCAGCAGATTCCCGTGAAGATTCCGTATATCGAGCAGGACGGCGTTTTGACCGGATTCGGTGTGTTTTCCTCGGGCGCGACCGGCTCGGACGTCTATATTTATAATTTTATTATCTTTAAGGTCTGCAATCTGCCGTCATCGTATGCGGCGGACGGCAAATGTCTGCTGCTGGCGTTCACAGACCAAACGAAAGCCTACTCGCTTGACCCCGTTTGGGAGGAAGCTTATGTTTTAAACCGTGCGAACGGCACGACCGAACGGTTCTTAAGCGAAAACAACCGTATGCTCGGCATCAACGGCGCGGTGCGCGCGGATTTCTGTATGATTACCGACACCGCCCTCACTGCCGATACTGCCGCACTGCCGTTCTTTTCGGGGCGTGGGTATGACCTCACCGCCGACACGGAAACAAAGTCGGATATTTACGTCAAAAACGGCGCGAAGGAAACCCGTGCCGTTTCGGGTGTTGCGGACAGATATGTAAAGCCTTTGGGCGGCGATTCGTTTGCATTTATACGCAATAACGGCAACGGCTTTGACACCGTGAAATATGAAAATGGCGCAGAATCCGTCATCACCACGTTCTATGCAGGATACGGCACGTCCTATATCCGCAGCGGCGATTATCTGCTCTCCAAAGAGGACGGGCGTATCTATACGACTTACGACAATACCGTGATTGAAACGGTGGGCTACAAAATGAACCCCATGGTGTTTGCGGTCAGCCCGAACGGAAAGTATGTTGTGATGGCGGGTACGGTGGCGAACGCGCTGGATTACCGCATTTATGTATACAATACCGAAACCAAAAAATATGCGACCTTTACCGAAACCAATTATGCTGCACACGACAATATGCGGTTTATCGACGACCACACGGTTGCTTACTACATCGTCAACGTAGAGGGTTACGAAAATGTGGTTTTGGATGTTTCGAAAGTAAAGTAAGAGGTATAGCTTATGATTCCCGACTGCAAGGCAGTTTTATTTGATTTTGACGGTACGCTGGCGGATTCGTCCGAGGGCATTTTTAAGAGCCTGATTTATGCGTTTCAGTGCGACGGCAAGCCTGCGCCCGACGACGCAACCTTGCGCAAGTTCATCGGCCCGCCGATTTATGACAGTTTTAAAACCCTGTTTGGCTACCAAGATGACAAAATCGACTGGATGATTGAAAAATACCGTGAGCGTTATCGGAAAACGGGTTATTTGGAGACAAAAATCTATGACGGGATTCCCGCGCTTTTAAAGACGCTTCGCGAAAACGGCTTCAAAATTGCGACCGCTTCCTCCAAGCCGACGGTGTTTATTGAACAGATTTTGAAGGAACACGGGCTGTACGAATATTTTGATTATATCGGCGGTACGCAGTTCGACAATATATCCTCGGACAAGTCCGTGATTTTAAAGAACGCTATGGCGTCGCTCGGCGTGACGGCGCAGGAAACCGTAATGGTCGGCGACCGCCTGTTTGACATTCTCGGCGCAAAGGGTGCGGGCGTGCCTTGCATCGCTGTGCTGTACGGCTTCGGCAGCCGCGCGGAATTTCTGGAATACGGTGCGGAATACATCGTGGAAACGCCCGCCGAAATCGAAACTTTGCTTCTCGGAGAGTGAGCTTATGTCGTCACCGCTTGCGGACAGACTCCGCCCCGAACAACTCAAGGATATGGTCGGGCAGCAGCATTTGCTCGGCGAAGACAAGCCCCTGCGAAACATCATTTCGTCGGGGACACTGCCGAATATGATTTTTTACGGTCCGTCGGGTACGGGCAAAACGACGCTTGCGCGCATTATCGCAAACACGACCGACCGCACGCTTCGAAAGCTGAACGGCACAAACGCTTCCACGGCGGACATTAAAGAAATCGTAGGGGAATTGGGCACGCTTGCCGCGCCGAACGGCATTCTTCTGTATTTGGACGAAATTCAGTATTTCAATAAAAAACAGCAGCAGTCCTTGCTCGAATACATAGAAAGCGGCGCCATTACGCTGATTGCTTCCACTACGGAAAATCCGTATTTTTATGTCTACAGCGCGATTTTGAGCCGTTCGACAGTGTTCGAGTTCAAATCCGTGACGCCCGAAGAAATCGTACCCGCCGTCAAACGCGGGTTTGCCTTTTTAGAAACGGAACAGCAGACGAAAATCGAGGTTTCCGACGAGGTCTGCCTGCAGATTGCCGCCGCCGCGGGGGGCGACGTGCGCAAAGCCCTCAATTTCACGGAGCTTTCGGTGCTTGCCGCGAGACCTGACGAAGCGGGCGTGAAAACGATTACCGCCGAATCGGTTGTCGGCATCACAGGGCACAATGTGTTTCGGTATGACCGCGCGGGCGACGAGCATTACGACGTGATTTCCGCCTTTCAAAAATCTATGCGTGGGTCAGACCCCGACGCGGCACTGCATTATTTGGCGCGTCTTTTAGAGGGCGGCGATTTGCCGTCCGCCGTGCGGCGGCTGATGGTATGCGCGTGTGAGGATGTCGGGCTTGCTTATCCGCAGATTATTCCGATTGTCAAAGCCGCGTGTGATATCGCGCTGGCGGTCGGTCTGCCCGAAGCGAAGATTCCGCTTGCGGACGCGGTGGTGCTGGTGGCGACCTCGCCGAAATCCAACACCGCACACGATGCGATTTTCGAAGCCTGCGCCGATGTGCAAAAAGGCAATTACGGCAGAATCCCGCGCTGTCTTCAAAATATGCATTACGACGGCGATGATGTGCAAAACAAAGGGCAATTTTACAAATATCCGCACGATTATCCGAACCGTTGGGTGGAACAGCAGTATCTGCCCGATGCGCTGCGCGGCAAAACGTATTATCAATACGGCGACAACCGCACCGAGCAGGCGGCAAAGGCGTATTGGGATGCAATAAAGGGTAAAAAATAAGTTTCCGGCTTTGGGAGTTCAAAATGAAAGAGCAAAAAGCACCTAAAATCCATTCCGTACAATTTAATTTTATTATGAACGCAATCCTGACGGTATCTTCTTTCGTTTTCCCGATGATTACGTTTCCGTATGCGTCCCGTGTGCTGTTGGTGGAAAACTACGGCAAGGTCACCTTTGCGACCTCGGTTCTGACGTATTTTGCGATGTTTGCCGCGCTCGGTATCCCGAACTACGGTATCCGTGCGTGCGCGCGTGTGCGGGATGACAAGGTCAAGCTTTCCCGCACGGCGCAGGAGCTGATGATTATCAATCTCATCACCTCTGCCATTACCTATGTTGCATTTTTTGTGTCGCTTATATTCGTCAAGCGGTTTCAGCAGGATTCTACCTTGCTGATTATCAACAGCGTTTCGATTCTCCTCAACACGCTCGGCGTAACGTGGCTGTATTCGGCACTGGAGCAGTATTCTTACATCACGGTACGCAATATTGTGTGCAAAATCATTTCTATTATATTGATGTTCATTTTCGTGCACAATCCGTCCGATTATGTGATTTACGGTGCCATCGCGATGGTGGCGTCGGGCGGGTCGAATCTGCTGAACTTTCTGAACCTGCGGAAATGCATCATTTTAAAGCCGCTCGGGAATTATCATTTCAAGCAGCATTTGAAGCCGATTTTCATTTTCTTCGCGACCTCGGTCGCCATCAGTGTATACACCAATCTCGATACCGTGATGCTCGGCTTTATGACGGACGACATACAGACGGGGCTTTACGGTGCGTCCGTAAAGGTGAAAAATCTGCTGACGGGCGTGGTGTCCTCGCTCGGCAATGTGCTTTTGCCGCGGCTCTCCCTGTATGTCAGCAATCAGGAATCCGATAAATTCTATGAAACACTTTCCAAGGTGCTCAATTTCCTTTTGCTGATTTCTCTGCCGCTGACAATCTATTTTGTATTTTATTCAAGAACCTCGATTTTGCTGTTCTCCGGTGTGGAATACGAGGGGGCGACTCTGCCGATGCAGCTGTTAATGCCCACGGTGTTTTTGATTGCCATCAGCGGGCTTACAGGCAATCAGATGCTGGTGCCGCTCGGGCGCGAACGGGTCGTGATGACGTCTGTTATCTGCGGCGCACTCGTGGATTTCGGCTTGAACTGGCTGTTTATTCCGAAATGGGGCGCGGCAGGCGCGGCGGCGGCAACGCTCGTTACGGAATTTGTGGTGCTCGCGGTACAGCTGTTCTTCCTGCGCTCTCTTGCGTGGAAGGTCGCACGCGGCGTGCGCTACCGTCCTATTCTTGTCAGCCTCCTTGCCGCTGCGGCGGTCGGATTTTTGACGTACCGTTTTTTGCATATCCCGTCTTATTTTTGGACGCTTGCCGTCAGCGCCGTCCTTTTCTTCGGCACGTATTTTGCCCTGCTTCTCCTGCAAAAAGAGCCGTTCCTCTGCGAGAACCTGGGTGCTGCGCTGAACTTTGTGAAGGGTAAGCTGAAAAAAGGATAATATTCTTTTATAAATCTATAGTAAAATCCGTCTACGCCCCCGTCTTCGGAGGGGGCTGTCAAATGCGAAGCATTTGACTGAGGGAGAGAAACAAAATTTTTACCGTATTAGGCGGGCAAGATTTTTCTTGCCCGCCGCAGTTTATATAGAAAAACCTTGTTTTCCTCCCTCCTTCGGAGGGATAGACAAAATTTGCACAAACCCAACGGCGGGCGTGGAATGTCTCGCCTACCGGCTCGGTCGGTGCTTCTGCATACTCCGTATGCAGAGGTCTCCACCGGAGACCCGCACCCCGCCACTACGCGTGTGTCCAATTTACATTGCTCTATGGGAGATTCTTCGCTACGCTCAGAATGACAAGCCTACCTCCGTAGGGGCGAACTGTGTTCGCCCGCCCAAAGTCGAATAAAATTTACGGAACGACACTAAGGTCGTTCCCTACGCCCGTAGGGGCGCTTCACGAAGCGCCCGAGCACGGTCGGATTTCGCACAAACCCAACGACGGGGGGGCAAGCTCCCGCCCTACGCCCCCCTGACAAGGGGAACGAACTTATTCAACATTCTCAAGCGGGCAAGATTTTTCTTGCCCGCCGCAGTTTATATAGAAAAACCTTGTTTTCCTCTCTCCTGGAGGGAGAGAAAACGCTGATAAAGCAATCCGTCTGATTACCTCCCGGTTTTACTGCCGAATGCGCCTCTAAACTGCATATTTTACGCCGCTTTCGGGCATACTGTATAGGTATACGATGGGGCTTCCCTGAAAAAGCGAGGCGGTTTTATGGAAATTCTGAAAATCTGCGGTACGGCGACGGCTTCCGTCATTGCACTGTTTTTGTTGACCAAGCTGATGGGGCAAAAGCAGATTTCCCAGCTGAGTCTGTTCGATTATATCAACGGCATCACCATTGGGTCGATTGCCGCCGAAATGGCAACCGCTTTGGAGCACGATTTTTGGCTGCCGCTGACCGCAATGGCGGTCTATACGCTGTTTTCCCTGCTGATTGCGGTTTTGGAGCGGAAATCCATAAAGCTCAACAAGTTCTTTGTCGGAAATCCGAATATTCTGCTGGAAAACGGTGTGCTGTATGAGAAAAATCTGCGCCGCGCGCACCTGAGCGTTACGGAATTTTTAAGCCAATGCCGCATCGGCGGATTTTTTGACCTTTCACAGCTGCAATGCGCCATTTTAGAGCCGAACGGCAGTATCAGCTTTTTGCCGAAGGGCGATATGCGCCCGGTGACCCCTGCGGATATGCAGCTTTCGCCGCCGCCGAGCACGCTTTTGCCGAATGTGATTGTAGACGGCAAGATTCTCTGCGCCAATCTGCGCGCGCTGGGGCTGAATGAGACTTGGCTGCTAAAGTCCCTGCAAGCGCAGCATATTTCTTCCCCCGCCGATGTTTTTCTTGCCACGGTGGATGCCGAGAAACAGCTTTCCGTTTATCAAAAAATCACCGAAAATGACGCGCGCGAGCCGTTTTTATAAGATTTCTGTGCAAAAATCGCTTGCAACGCTTGTCGAAAAAGTGTATAATATTTGCATAAATACTATATTGCGAAAGTTTGCGCAATTACGTATGGGATTTTGAACATCTGTTGAAAATCCGGGAAGAAACCGAACGAAATCGGATAGGAGGTTCCAAAGAATGGGCGGAGATTTACATTGCCATACCAAATTGTCGGATGGCTCATTGGGGATTGAGGATTTAATTACACTTGCAAAAAAACGCGGGATTGAAACCATTGCAATTACCGACCACGATTGCCTTGCAGGCACGGTGCGCGGGAAAATTATCGGCGACCGCTTCGGCGTACAGGTCATTCCGGGCGTGGAGTTATCTGCGACGGATACCCAAACAGAAAAACAAGTGCATTTGCTTTGCTATTTGCCCGAGTTTCCCGACAGATTGGAGGGCTTATGCCATCGCAACTCGTTGGCACGCAAAAAAGCGGCGCATTATATGATGCTGCAAATCGCCAAACGCTATCCTGTCACGGCGGAATTTATTGTAAAATGCGCGACAGGCTCAACCAATATCTATACACAACATATGATGCAGGCGCTGATGGAATGTGGCTTTACCCGCGAAATTTACGGCGATTTGTATCACAAGCTGTTTGACAAATCCGTGCCCGGCAATATTTTGGTCACGCCGAAATATCCGGATATCCAAGAGGTGCTGACCGCGATTCATGATGCAGGCGGCATCGCCGTTTTGGCGCATCCGTATTATTCGGACAATTTGGATTCCCTGCCGCGTCTTTTGGAAAACGGACTGGACGGTCTTGAGGTTTGGCATCCGTCGGCGACGGACGAACAGCAGGCACAGCTGAAAAAGCTTGCCGCAAAGCATAAACTGCTGATGACAGGCGGCACGGATTTCCACGGATTATATAATTTGGACTGTGTCTCGCTCGGCGATGTAAGTGCGCCTGATGAGGCGGTTACGAAATTGCTCGGCTACAAAGCGCGGCAGAAGCGCTTGGCAAAGAAAGCGCAAAAAGCGGCGGAAGCCGCAAAGGACGCAGGCTGACGCACATAGGAGGTGTTCTTTTTGGAGGACAGTGACATCAAAATTTTCGGTAAGAAGCAGGCGCAAAGCTGTGACGATGAGCTGCGGCTGATTTCACGGATGGAGGAAGCGCGCGCCAACGGCAATATGGATAAGGCGGCGCGGCTGGGCGATTATCTTTCCGATATTTTTTTAAAGGAAGAGGAATTGCTGAAACGGCTTGAATCTGTTGTCGGAAAACTTGACTACCCGCAGCCGGTGCAATTCCAAATTAAAATTCTGATGTTTTTTGCGGCAGAGTATACCATTAACCGCGTTCTGCCCAACACCTTTTTAAAGACCACTGCCATCAATGCGCTGTATAACAATATTAAAGACGGCGACAGTGCGTTTTATGCAGAATTTTCCGACGGCGCGGAGTATAGCTTTTATTACCTCGCTATGCGCAAGGAAAGCCCGAGCGTGATTGCCGAAATCGGCAAAGCGTTCGCCATGCTCTGCGGCAAAGAGGACGATGCGGACTTTATCAATCTCGGCAAACGGATGTTTAATTTGGTCTGCGAAGAGGTTTCTGCCATCATAGAAATTTTTGATTTTGTTGTGGCGTGATTTTGCAAAACCTGCTCACACCGCACAACTGCGCAGATTTGAGGTACACGTAGGGGCGTGCACCCAGTGCCCGTAAAAGTAGGGAACGACCTCTGTGTCGTTCCGCAAAATCAGAACAAGTCAACGGGGAAACGCAACCCCCGTAGGGGCGGATGCGCGCCCGCAGAAGTCTGTACAAATCCCACGGAACGACACAGAGGTCGTTCCCCTACGTCCGTAGGGGCGGGTTTCCACGCCCGCCCGAGCACGGTCGGATTTTGCACAAACCAACGGTGATGCACCACCCGTAGGGGCGAACTGCGTTCGCCCGCAAAATCAGAACAAATCGACGGGGAATGTAACCCGTAGGGGGCAGGTGCTTCCCTAACAGAGAAAATGCTGCAAAGTGACAAAAGGATATGGCGAAGCCGTAGCTTAGCATCGTTGAAATCAAAGAAATACAAATTGCAAGGAGAAATAAAGATGGAAGAACTCAACAACATAATTCCTTTGACGGATGAAGACGGCAACGAGGTCGAATTTGAATTTCTCGACCTTATCGAATATGAGGGCAAGGAGTATGTTGTTCTTGTCCCGCACGAGGAAATGGACGAAGCACCGGAAGCCGTAATTCTGCAGGTGGAGAACGTGGAGGACGAGAATCAAGAATCGTATGTGAGCGTAGAGGATGAAGCCGTTCTGAATGCTGTCTTTGAAATTTTCAAGGAGAATTTCAAGGATTTGCTTGATTTCGTGGATTAAGCTGTATTTGGCAATTTGAAAAAAATGTATCACATAGAAGGGGTTGTAAAAAAGCGCAAGTTTTTTACAACCCCCTGCAAAATCCGCACAATCCGTCATACTTTAGGGAAAAGTCCGAGAAAAGCCCGAGAAAAGTCGCGGATTCTCTGAAAAAAAGATTGACAAGCGGCTTATGGGTTGGTATAATATCTCTTGCGCTGAACGATTGGTGCGCTGCTATGGCTCAGGTGGTAGAGCACGTCCTTGGTAAGGACGAGGTCACCAGTTCGAATCTGGTTAGCAGCTCCACGAAAACCCCGCAGAAAGCTTGATTTACAAGCCTTTCTGCGGGGTTTTTCTTTTTCTCCCAAAATACAAAAATTCCGTGAAAAACAGCAAAAATCAGGGTCGCTTTTTTTCGGTTGCAAACACGGTTGCTAACAAAATTAAGAAAACAGACAATGCGAAAGCCCCCAAATGGGGGCTTTTATGCTTTTAGTTTGTCAAATTCTTTTTGCAATTCGTCAATTTCGAAATGCTCATAATAATTGACGGTCGTGGAATAATCCTCGTGGCCCATAATTTCCTGCAAAATTTCAGGTTTGATGCCTGCGGCAGAGGCGAGAGAGGCAAAGGTGTGCCGAGTACAGTACGGGGTGAGCCTTGGCGGATTTTCCTTTGAGAAAGCTTTTTGTCCTTTTGGCAGTTCAAGAATGTCGAGTTCTAACAGCAGGGGATAGAATTGGCGGGAACGAAAGTTTTTTAAATCTATTTTGCCGCCGCGTTGGTTGACAATTAAAAATCGATTCAACGAAACGACTTTTGCAACTGATGTGCCTTTCGCATACCAATTCTCTATGTAAGGCTGAATACTCGGATGTATCGGGACTTTCCGATTCATACCCGCTTCAGTTTTACTGCCGCCGATGATATAGCCTTTTGTAAGATTTACATTGTCTAAGGTGACGGAAAATAGTTCATTCGGACGGAATCCCGTATAAATGAGTGTCAGAATAATGCGCGCGCGTTCGTCGGAATCGTGTTGTTTCAGCAGGGAGATTTCCTGTTTCGTGAAGATTGCCCGTTCTTTTGTCTGCTCTTTCGGGAGTGAAAGGAATTGTGCGTAATTTTTATTGATCAAGTCATATTCCATTGCCTTTTTGCAAAGCTGACTGGCGAGCTGCCGAATCTTTTCACACTGTGCGCGGGAAAATTGTTGTGCACACTCGTCAATGCAGTCTTGAAAATGCGTGGTTCTCAACTCTCGCACTTTCATTTTTGCAATCGGTTGCAAATATTTCCACGCGGTTTTATATCCTTGTTCACCCGAAGCGGATAAATCCCGAAAATGCACATCCGACCACTCTGCATAGAGCGTTTCAAGCGTATAGGTGTTTTTGGTGCTGACACCGTTGATTTGCGCAGATTCTACGGCGCGTTTTGCTTCTGTTTCGGTGGCATATGTGCCCAAGAATATGCGCTCTTTGCCGACAGTAACAGAAGCCGCCCAAGGTTTGGATTTTCGTCCGTTTAATTTGTAAACAGACCCCATACCGTTTGCGCGTTTGTTTGAATGCGTAGCGGGCGTTTGCCTTTTTCCGCACCACGGGCAGAAAATAGACTTCTCAGGGATTTCCCTTTTGCACTTTTTGCAGTTCAAGGTATCACCTCATTTTGGGCATAAAAATACCCGGACTTGATTTTTAAGCCCGAGCGTGATACAATAGAACCGCTTTAGCGAGTCGGTTCGGGTATCATCCCGAGCTGTTTAACCGTTCATCTGTTCCAGCAGATGGGCGGTTTTTTATTTGTTTTCCAGTTTCTTTAATTCCTTGTCAAAATCCGAAATGATTTTTTGGGTTTTGTTAAATTCTGCATATTCCGAAAGTGCTTTTCTTTCTGCTTCTTTTCGAGATACCTTGCCTTTGTCTTGTAAAATATCATACTTACGGAAAGAAAGGAATTCGTTTACGCTAGCGGAAAACTCCTCCATTGTGAATGTGTTTTCTCGCTCAATCAAATCCTCTATATAATCAAAATAGCCTGTTACCGCTCTTTCGAGTTGCCGTATTTGCTTGCCATCTAAATAATTTTTTGCAATTGTTACATCAGATTTAAGTATTCTGCCGTCGGGGGAATTTTTCCAAGTGGTTAATCCCATATGATTTTTTGTGTGATTCGCCCGCTCGTGCACGATTTCGGCAGCGGTTTGTCCCGTAATCGCGTAATGAAATTTATTTTGTACCATAGCATAAAAATCTTTGGTAATTTGTGAGTTCTTGTCATAGTCAATGCTGCATTCGGCAAATATGTCCGTGATTTGTTGCCATATTCTTCGTTCACTGGCACGAATAGAACGGACGCGTTCTAATAATTCTCTGAAATAGTCCTTGCCGAACGCCGTTTTCCCTTGCTTCAAGCGTTCGTCGTCAAGTGCGAAGCCTTTTGTCATATATTCTTTCAATACGCCCGTAGCCCACTGTCTGAAATGTGTTGCCCGTTTGGAATTGATACGGTATCCGACGGAAATAATTGCGTCTAAATTATAAAATGCAAGTTGTCTTTTAACTTGTCTGTTTCCTTCGGCTTGAACCTGTTCCATTTTGGAACAGGTTGCTTCTTTTTGAAGCTCTCCTTCCTCGTAGATGTTGTTTAGATGTTTTGTAATCGCTTGTGTATGGACGGCAAAAAGGTCTGCCATTGCTCGTTGGGTCAGCCAAATAGTATCGTCTTTAATAACAGCATTTATAGACACTGTTTCGTCAATCGTGTTGTAAATTAAAAATTGAAATTCATTTTCCACCTACTCGCCTCCTTTATTGTGATATTTAATATCATTCTAACTGATAAGCCGACCGTTTTCAACAGGATATTTTTATTGATTTAGAATTTCGCCCTTAATTCCACAACCTTACCGAGAATTTGCACAGGTAGAGATTCAATTTGCGCATTGGTAAATGTTCGTACCTCGTAGGAAGGGTTGCTCGGAATAAGGTTTATTCCTCCGTCGAATTTTTGCACTTTCTTTATGGTCGCTTCATCACCGTTTACAAGCACAATCGCGATTTCACCGCTTTCAATATCGGGTTGCTTGCGGACAATAACGACGTCGCCCTCAGTGATTCTCGGTTCCATACTGTCACCTTTGATTTGCAGTGCGAAAAATTCCCCCTGACGCGCCATATCTTCGCTGATTTCTTCGTAGTCAATTATGTATTCAACGGCATCCATTGGAATGCCAGCACGAACGAAACCGAGAACGGGAATCATAAATTTTGTTTTCTTTTCTGTAGGTTCTTCAACCAAATCAGCCTTTGTAATGTGGAAATAGTTTGCCATCATTTCAATTTTATCTATCCGAGGATATGCTTTTGCGTTGACCCAATCTGTAAATGTTGTGTATTTAACCCCGAGAGCGTCGCACATATCTTGTCTTGATTTTTGGTATAGATTCATATAATAGCGAATATTTTTCGCCATTGTTTCCTTATTCCCCAAATTATTAGACATATCGGTCACCTTCTTTTTATTATCGTAGCATAGAACCGTAAAAAAATCAATAAAAAATTTAAAATATTACGATTAAACCATTGACATTACGGTTTAATCGTAATATAATTGGGAATATCGAATGGAGGTGATACTGTGAAAGTCACTTTAAAGGCGGCAAGAATCAATGCCGGGTTTACACAAAGCGAAGCCGCATCGCGCTTAGAGGTTAGTAAAGATTCAATCAGCAACTGGGAACGCGGAAAAACTTATCCCGATATTCCTGTACTCAAGCGCATTGAAAAACTTTATGGCGTAGACTATAAAGATATTATTTTTTGCCAATAAATTACGGTTTAATCGTAACAGTCTTGCAACAAATCAGCATAGGAGGTGAAAAGGTGGAAAAGATTTTCTTCATTTGGTTGGTTATATTAACAATTCTTTATTGCATTTCTATGGAATTTCATGTTGATGTGCAAAAACAGTTAAATCGAATGAACAAGTGGTTACATCCGACCCGAAAACGTCCGACGCTAACACGCGAGTACATACAAGAAAAAAACGGAATAGAGCTTTCCGAAGAACAATATGAAAAACTTGCGTTTTTAGATGTTGAGGCGGGCGGGAAATATGAAGCCTATGAGATTCTTCGATTATTAAAGGTTTTAAAGTTAATTTAACCCAAAATACCAAATAATTAGCGCACCGATTACAGACGCAACTATACCAAAAATCCATTTCAAGATGCTTATAAAAAGTTTTTTTATCTGCTTTTTATTTTCTATTTTCTTTTCGGATACAGTTTGTGCAATAACATCCATTCCTAGTTGGTGTAACTGAATTTCTCCACCTAAATATACGGAAATATATGCTTTTTCCTTTAATTCTTTGAAATATGGGAGAAGTTCTACTTCCGAAGCATTAAGTGTTTGTGAAACATCAGAAGCACTACATTTCAGATTGCTACCGCATAAGGACTGAATACAAATTAAAACATCTAATTCGCACATAATTCACACTCCTTTGGTGAGATTATAGCACGAATTGTCGAAAATGCAAATTAGTATAAGGAGGTGAGCATATGTCCATACAACCCAAATCCCCAACGATGTCCCCAGAAGAGGTTGCAACGATTCTGCGCAGTATCGGTGTACACACAAGTGCAACACGAATCCGCGAAGGTATCAGTCAAGGCAAATACCCATTTGGGATTGTCATTCAATTTGCAACACCGATATACGAAATTTACAGAAAAGATTTCGAAGCGTGGGCACTGGAGAAATTCTATGTTTCAGAGAATGAGCTGTACAGTGCCGTTTCTTAACAAATCTTTCCCCGATTTCGAAAGGAAGGTGAACCGATGCAACCGATTTTAAGAACAATCTTTTGGTCAGCATACGAGCTGTTACTGCTTGGAGCGTTATGTGTCCTAATCCTTCGCGTACGCGCCGTGTGGCGGGCTTTGCAGGGATTGGAGAAAAGATATGCCCTTGCGCCTGAAACGATTCCTGCGGGGCACACGGTACGTAAAACGCGTGCAGAGATTCGTCCCGCGCTTCGCAGATGCTGCACGGAATTTTTCTCGTGGACGGCTGTTGCGGCAGTCACAGGCTATGCGGTTTTGGACTGTTTTGTATGCAACATAATACAGTGAAAACAACAGGAAAGGAGGTAAAAAAATGACAGTTGGATGCTACGACCAAACAGTAAACGAAGTGGATTTCTTCGAATCGTATGACGGGAGAACATTTTGGGTTGTTAATCAATCGTACTGGTATTCCGCGACTATGTATTCAAAAGAACAGGCAATTCAAAAATATCTTGAATCGAGGTGAAATTTATGAAACGCTATCGTGATTTTTACGGCTGTCACGCCGTAATTCGCACATTTCAAAACGGTTCTGCACGGCTGACTGTTCGTAATCCATACGGCAAATTGATAAAGTCACAGGATTACAGCACAGAACGCGGTGCGAAAATTGCTATGGGACGTATGGGTGACGGGTGGACAGAACGATGGGAAACACAAATAAAAAAGCCGTGACGGCTGCCACCGAACACGGCAAAGAAATGTGTATACACACAAGTCCCACGTACTTAGTGTATACCAAAACAAAGGTTTTGTCAAATGGCGATATGCGAATTACAGCGTAGAAATCCATTCGGACGTGCACAAGGATTATCGGAAGCCGTAAAAAGGCGCGAGTATGAACTGTTTTGGTTAGTGCTTAAACAGCAAACAAAACTTTCAACGTCTGTCATTTTGACAGGTGTTGAGTGGTGACCGATTTGTTACCCCCTCTTTAGCCGAAGTCAAAACGACTTCTCCTCAGGGTTCGGGACATTTTTGTCCCAAAACCTACTGATAGCGTAAAGAGTTTTCAGGGTGGGACATTCTGTCCCTACCAGTCCCCCTCAAATTGAGGGCAACTCATCCTCACAACGAGAGCAGTTACCGACAAAATGTTGGGTACTGATTCTAGAATATGAACTACCGACAAATTGTCGGGTGTTGTCGCTAAAATGTCAATTGAAAGGAACGTGTAAAATTATGGTTACAGAACGCACAAAAATGTTAATGAAGGAATCGACTATCCCTGTAGAATATTTGGAAAATATTAATTATCTTTTTTCTACATACCGAAACGGTGCAGGCGGATATTTACAGTCGAAATGACGAACCGTATATGACCATTCATCAGTTGGCGCAGTGCTTAGGCTACAAGGATAGAAAAGGTGTCGAAAAACTCGTTGAACGAAATCCGTATTTAAAAAGTAAAGAGTTTTCAGTTACCGACAAAATGTCGGCTACTGACGGCAAGCGATATAGCACCCGCATTTTCACCGAAGACGGCATCTATGAAATCACGATGCTCTCCAAAACGGAAAAAGCAAAAGAATTTCGCGCGTGGGTGCGTAAACTGTTGAAATCCCTGCGCAAAGGTG
>JAETSA010000017.1 GCA_021769885.1 Bacillota bacterium
TTCCGCAGGGCTTTTCACGGGCGGATGAGGGTGCGGGTGTCCAGTGGACACCTCTAAGCGAAGCTTAGAAGCACCGACCGAGCCGGCAGGCGAGAACGCCGCCCCTACGGGGTTGCATTTCGCCGTCGATTTGTTCTGATTTCGCGGGCGATTCGTGAATCGCCCCTACGGTGTAGGGAACAACCTCTGTGTTGTTCCGCAGGGCTTTTCACGGGCGGATGATAGCATCCGCCCCTACGGGGTTGCATTTCGCCGTCGATTTGTTCTGATTTCGCGGGCGATTCGTGAATCGCCCCTACGCAGGTTTGCATACCGCCGTTGGGTTGTGCGAAATTCCCGGAACGCGTCTTCGGTCGTTTCCTACAGTGTGTAAAACAGCGCTCTCTACACGGGTTGCAATGCGCACCCCTACAGGGTCGTGCGTGACGCTGTATTGACAAACGCAAAAACACAATGCTATACTATAATTAGTTCCGCTCTTTGCAGTAGTGTACAGCTTGAAGCATTGCTTTCAAGGAGGGCAGCGAGTCGCTGCTCTGTTCCCTTCCCACGGCGTTGATTTTTTCCTGCGGAAAAAATCGTGCCTGATAACGCTCCGACGAACTACCAATCACTACGTGATTTCAGGGTTCGCCTACGCTTTTACCAGGTCGTTTTGTACTGCAAAGAGCGGGGTTTTATTTTTTGGAGTGGCTTTGTATGCAAATTCAAGGGGATACCGTTCGATTTTCGGAATGCGATATGGCGTTTGTACAAAAATTCGGCATCACGGCGGCGACGGAAATGGTTTTGGATTACACATCGGTACAGCCCCTGCCGTTTTTATACGATACCTACCAAGCGGCGGATTTTCTGCGTATCGGCAGACGTAAGCTGTTCTATTATTGGAAAAATGCCGACACAGAGTACCGCGCCGTTACCGTTCGTAAAAAGAACGGCGGTGTGCGCCGTCTCTTTGCACCAAGTGACGGACTGCGTGCACTGCAAACACGCATTCTGCGGCACATCCTGCAAAAACTGCCGCTTTCGAAGTACGCCACGGCATATGTGCCCGGCAGTACACTGTACGCGAATGCCGCACCTCACGTCGGCAAGCGGTATCTTCTGAAATTGGATATTAAAGACTTTTTCGGCAGTATCCGCTTTGGGCAGGTATACAATGCGGCATTTAACACGCGGTATTTCCCGAAGCAAATCGGCGTACTGTTTACCGCGCTTTGCTGTCGGGAAGAGGTGCTCCCCCAAGGCGCGCCGACCTCGCCCGCGCTTTCGAATTTGGTGATGCGCAATTTTGATGACAATCTCGGCAAGTGGTGCGCCGCGCACGGCATTGCATACACGCGCTACTGTGACGATATGACCTTTTCAGCGGATATACCGCTGTATGCAGTTTACCAAAAGGCAGAAGCGATGCTTCGTGAAATGGGGTTCGCTTTAAACGAGTGTAAAACCCGCTTCGTCACCAATGCCGTCCGTCAAAGCGTAACAGGGCTGACGGTCAACGAAAAAGTGTCGGTATCTGCCGATTACAAGCGAGAATTGCGGCAGGAAGTGTACTACGCCTTGAAATTCGGACTTTCGGACAGTATTGTGCACGCCGACAGAACAGATTTTATGGAGGGCAAAACCCCGAACGCCGAGCAATATGCATTGCACTTACTCGGCAAGCTTCGTTTCGTACTGCAAATCGAACCGCAAAACAAGTGGTTCCAAACGGCATACCAAAAATTAGCCGGGCGGCTAAAAACAGCTGCGGCGGATGCGAACGCCGTCTGACAAAAAGATAACACCCCTGAACGGCTGATAACCGTTCAGGGGTGTTTGTGTGTCAAAAAAGCAAATCCATCTCCCCTTGTCAGGGGAGTGAGGCAAGACTGAGGGGGGGAGTCAGAAGCCTTATTTATCAGGCTTTTCTCTCCCTCCGTCACGCGCCAAGCGCGTGCCACCTCCCTCGTCAGAGGGAGGAAAACGATTTATTTGCTCAGGATTTTTTCTGCTTGCGTTTTGCCGCCAGTCTTTGGAAAGCTTTTACGATTTCCACCAGCGGGATAATCGAAACGGCAAGTGCCATAGCCACTGCATATTCTTTCACATCAATGTGTTCAAAGCCGAACGCATCGTTTAAGCCGGGGATATAAATAACCGCGGTTGTCGTAACGAACGATGCAATCGTAGACAGTGCCAGGAACTTATTGTGACTGCCGTGCAGGGTCATAGAAATGACCGAGCCTTTTTGCGAACGCATATTCAGAGAGTGGAAGATTTCGCACATAGACATTGTAAGGAACGCCATCGTCATACCGTCGGGGCTGTTGGTAATTGCCCATTCGCCCGCTTCCATAAAGTGACCGATGAAATATGCCGCAAGGGTCAAAAGCGTCACGAGCAAGCCCTGATAGGCAATGTCGAATCCAACGCCGCCTGCGAAAATGCCGTCTTTCGAATTTCTGGGCGGACGGCGCATAATGTCCTTTTCGCCCTTTTCCATACTCAGTGCCAACGCGGGGAAGCTGTCTGTCACGAGGTTAATCCATAAAAGGTGTACAGGCTCCAAAATGGTGAAGCCGAGCAGGCTTGCCGCGAAGATGGAAAGCACTTCGCTTAAGTTGGAAGCCAACAGGAACTGAATAGATTTGCGGATGTTGTCGTAAATGCGGCGGCCTTCTTCGACTGCCGTAACAATGGTCGCAAAGTTATCATCTGCAAGCACCATATCCGCGACATTCTTTGTCACGTCCGTACCCGTGATGCCCATACCGACGCCGATGTCCGCGCTCTTAATGGACGGTGCATCGTTTACGCCGTCGCCCGTCATTGCGGTAATCATCCCGCGCGAACGCCACGCATTGACGATGCGCACCTTGTGCTCGGGCTGTACGCGTGCATACACGGAATACTGTGTGACCTTTTCTTTAAAGTCCTCATCGGAAATTTCATTCAGCTCTGCGCCTGTAATCGCTTCGGAGGCATCGTGAATAATGCCCAACTCCATCGCGATGGCAACAGCGGTATCCTTATGGTCGCCCGTAATCATAATCGGACGGATGCCCGAGGTGCGGCACTCTTCAATCGCCGCCTTGACTTCGGGGCGGACAGGATCAATCATACCGACCAGCCCCAGGAACACAAGGTCGTGCTCCAGCGCTTCGGGACTTTGGTCTTCAGGCACAGCTGTCAGCGTTTTATAACTGCACGCAAGCACGCGCAGTGCGCGGTCGGCATACGCCTTGTTTTGTGCGAGAATCGCGGCACGGTCAGTATCCGTCAAGTCCACGGACTTGCCGTTTTTCAGAATCTTGGTGCAGTTTTTGAGAATCTCATCGGGTGCGCCCTTTGTAAACTGCACAATACCCGCTTCGGTTTCGTGCAGGGTGGACATCATTTTGCGCATCGAATCGAACGGTGCTTCACCCACGCGCGGCGCGGTTTTCAGCATTTCGTTTTTGTTGAGGTTCAGCGTCAACGCATAGGCAACCAACGCCGCCTCGGTAGGCTCGCCGACCAAATTGCCTGTACTGTCAATATTGACGTCCGTGCAAAGCGCCAATCCGCGTGCCAGCAGATTTTCGTCGTCGCCGTAGTGCTCCACGACCGTCATTTTATTTTGGGTAAGCGTACCGGTTTTGTCCGAGCAGATAATCTGCGCACAGCCCAAGGTTTCCACCGCGGTCAGCTTGCGGATAATCGCATTTTTCTTCGACATATTCGTCACGCCGATGGAAAGCACGACCGTCACCACTGCCGCAAGCCCCTCGGGAATTGCCGCAACCGCCAAAGAAACCGCGAGCATAAAGGTGCTCAGCAAAAATTCAAAGTTGATGGGCAAATCGTTGAGATACTGTCTGCCGATGCCGAACAGGAACATAAATGCGCAAATGCCCAGCACCAAAAAGCTCAGGATTTTGGACAGCTGTGCAAGCTTCTTTTGAAGCGGGGTCTGCCCGTCCTCAGCGGCGGCAAGCGCACCTGCAATCTTGCCCATTTCGGTATCCATACCGATAGCGGTTACCACGGCGCGGCCGCGGCCGTAAACGACCGAGGAGCCCATATACATCATATTTTTGCGGTCGCCTAAGGGCACATCCTTTTGATTGCCGAGGCCTATTGCGTCAATCATTTTGTTGACGGGAACGGATTCGCCTGTCAGCGCCGCTTCTTCAATCTTTAAGCTTGCGGATTCAATAATGCGCGCATCTGCGGGAACCGCGTCGCCCGCCTCCAACAGAATCACATCGCCTATAGTGAGCTGTGCGCTGGGAATCTCCACGACGTCGCCGTCGCGCAGAACCTTGGACGTTGCCGCCGCCATCTCCTGCAAGGCTTCGATTGCTTTTTCCGCCTTGCTCTCCTGATACACACCGAGTATCGCATTGATGATGACCACAGCCAAAATGATGAAAACATCTGTCGGTGGATCCTGGTTCACCACGGAGGTGACTGCGGAAATGACCGCCGCGACAATCAAAATAATGATCATCGGGTCGGTGAACTGCTCTAGGAAACGGCGTATAAGCGATTTCTTTTTGCCCTCCTGCAGCTTGTTTTCACCGTGCTCTGCGAGCCGTTTTTCTGCTTCGGCGGTAGTTAAACCCGCCGCAGAGCTTTTCACGGACGAAAAGACTTCTTCTGTGTTTTGCAAATACTCTTGCATCGTTTTGCCTCCTTTATAAGTTCGAGTGAAAGCAAGGTCTGTTATTCACTCTATACCTTGCAATACCTAAAAATTTATAATTAGATACAAATATTTTTAGAGGTATTACAAGGTATACTAAAAAAGACCTCGCGGCAGAACGGATTCTGCCGAAGGTCTTGCTACCGAAATTCGGCCCGATGACCAGCCGCGTTGCGACATGATGTTGACCAACGGGTAAAAGCTACTCCCCTTCGCGGTGACACCACCGAGGAAAATTTTTCTTGTTGCTATTAGCATAGCACAATAATCAACACTTGTCAAGCATCTTTTTCGGGAATCCATATATAATTTTGTATGCCCGCATTTTCCAAAAATACTATATCCTCTTTCGAATAAATCAACGGAATCACTGATTTTGTACGGTAATTTTCCGAAAGCTTTTCGGAAATCTGCGCCGCTGTCCCCGAGATAAGCTGTTCCGACGGCAGGTCAGCGGTATAGGTAATCGTGCCGAGTGTCGCACCCTGTGAAAGGGCGGTTCGGTCGTAATCCACAGCGGCAAAGGCCGCGGCACTGTCAAAAATACCGCCGCCGAAGCGTGCCGAGTCGCCGTATAAAGCGGCAGGCAGGGGCATAGAAACCGTCAGCGGTACGTCACCCGCAACCAATTCCGCCTGCTCAATAAAATCTTGTAATACGGCGTTGCGGCTATAAAGGCTTTCCGCTTCGCCGGGGAAAAATGCGCGGTCCGTGTAGCGTCCTGTCGGGAAGGAAACACTGCATAGCAAAATGTTATCCGCGCCGAAGTCGACAGCCTCCCGAATCACCTGCAAAAGATAGCCCTGCGCAATTTGGGCATACGGATTGAGCCACGGCTCGCCGCCGTTGCG
Source organism: Bacillota bacterium (assembly GCA_021769885.1). Lineage (GTDB taxonomy): Bacteria > Bacillota > Clostridia > Oscillospirales > Acutalibacteraceae > Fimenecus. Next base: position 5,524 of record JAETSA010000017.1, read on the forward strand.
TGCGCTTTCATCGAGCCAAACCGTCACGCCGTCTGCTTCTGTAACCGCCGCATTCGGCAGCATCGCCGCCGCAACCGGGTCTTGAAAGCAATAGATTCTTGCAATAATCTTGTATCCGCTCGCCTTCAGACGCTGTACAGTTTCTGCCGCGCCCGAAACCGTGTGCGCCGTCGCACCGATTTCTGCGGAAGTACCGCCCTCTGCCGCGGTGCAGAGCATACCGTCAGCATTTTTGAAATCCAGCATCACCGCGCTCGCGTCACTTTCGGCAAGTGTATTTTGAAACAGGTCAAATGCGATACCGCCCGCAAGCTCATCGGCTGTGATGTATACCGCTTTCCACTGCCCGTCCTCTGCCGAAACATTCGTAGTGCCGTGGGAAAGCGGCCGCCCGGACAGCATAAAAATGACCGACGCGCTCAAAAATACCACCACAAACGCCACGGCCAAAAAGATGGCATAAGCGACCGTGTTGCCGCGTTCCTTTTTGCGGCGGGTGCGGCTTTCGCCGATGGCATAAGCTGTGCCTGTGCGCCGCCCCGGGTAATTTTTTGAAAACGGATAATAGCTCTTTTTACGGGGCTTTAGATTTTTATTGTTCTCGAACATTTTTGCTACACTCCAAGCCCTCTGCCCGTAAGACCCGCAAACGCAAGTGACAGAATCGCCGCATAAATGAATACGGCGGGCGTGCCTTTGAATGCGGCGGGAATATTTTCATTTTTGTCAATTGCGCGCAAGCCGAAGTTCAAGAGCAGAACTGCGATGATAAAGGCAAGTGCCGCACCGACCGAGGCGCCGATTGCCTCATATATGCTGAATGCCGCGCGGTAGTTGATGAACGGCACGGCAAGCACCAGCGTATTAAACGCCGCAATACCGAGCCGCCGCACCGTGCGGGGCTTTGCTTTGAAAACAACCGTGACGAAAAACAGCGTCACGAAATACATTCCTACCAGCACACCGACAAAAATCAGGGCGTGCCAAAATACATTCAGCGCGCGGACGGCGGCGATGCGCTCCAAAAAGACGCAAATTAAGGAAACAGAAACCGACAGCCATACAATGAAACAGCTCAAAGGATACAGCTGTTTGGGCTTTGCCGCCATACGCACCGCCTCGGATGCGCCGTAGCCGCCTGAAAAAATCAGATTTTGAAACAGACAGGCAAATATTGCCGCCGAGAACACACTGCCGAGAATACTCATATGTCTGCCTCCTCTTCGCCGCTTGCGTTCTCTGCCGCAGGTGCTTCTGCGGCGGATTCGGATTCAGCTGTCTGCGCGGCAGGTGCTTGTGTCTGCGGCGTGTCTTCCACAGCTTCCGCTTGTTTTTTCTTATACATTTCCAATTCCGACAGCATTTCATCAAAATCCAACAAATAATCACTGCGCATTTCACGTGCGGAACGCGTAGGAGCGGCTTTTTCCGCCACACTCTCTGCTTCTGCCGATGCGTCATCCGCCTTCGGCACTGCACGTTTTTGGGCAGAAGATTTTTTCGGTTTTTCCTTTTTGCACAAGGGGAACTGCACCGACGGTGCAGTGTCCGTCTGCGCTTCCTCGGCATACGGGTCGAAATCCTCACGGAACAGCGACTGAATACTGCCGATATGCGACTGCGAAATTTCCCGCATATCAAATGATGCTTCGGGATGCTCGTCGGGATATTTTTTGTGAATATGCGCGTTCACAGCCGCGGCAAAAAATCCGAGCAGTAAAAATCCGCCGAACGGCAAAAGCAATCCCTGCAAGCGCACGGGAATATGCAGAGAAACGGAATAAATCGTGCCGCTGCCGAGAATCTCCCGCAAAGCACCTACCACAAGGGAAACAAAGGCGTAGCCTGCACCCGCAGAAACGGCGTCCACAAGCGTTTCACGCAGGGTATGCTTCACGGCAAAGCGCTCACAGTGGAGCGCAATCAGCGAATTGACCGCCAAAAGCGGCAAAAAGATGCCTGCATTGTTGGCTTCGTTGGGGGTGAAATGCTCAAAGAACATAAAGCACGGAATGTTGACAAGTACCCCCAGCACCGCGTAAATCGGCATACGGAAACGGCTCTTTAAACGCCGAAGCAAAAGGCAGGCAAACACTTCCGTCACCAACAGCTCCAAAGCGGAGACCGTCGCCAGAATAATAGCGGACTTGACTGACGTCGCCATAGCGACCACGGAAGCCACGCCGACCGCTTCAAACAAAACGGGATTTTTCACAACCGCACTGTTGCGGATACTCTCCCAAAGGGGTGTTTTGGGTTCAGCCATTGGGAACACCTCCCTCTGCGTCGTCCCCCGTTAGCAGTGCTTCGGTCTGTGCCTCGCGCGCGGCGCGTCTTGCTTCGGAAAGCTGATGCTTTTCGCGCTTGGTGTACGGCAGTTTTTCAAATGCGGCACGCAATGCATTCACAAGCAGAACCGCGAACACTGCGCCTTCCTCAAATTCGCCGAACCTGCGGAACAGCATACAGAAAAGCCCCGCGCACACGCCGTACAACACCCGACCCCAAAATCGACTCGGTAAAAGGACTTCGTCAGGCAGTAAAAACAGCGCGGTGAACAGCAGCATTCCGCCCGAAAGCTCCATAAAGACAGATTGCAGGCGGCCTGTGGTGATGCGCGGGAATAAAAATGCGAAAACCGCCGCCGAGAGCAAGCAGGAAATTGCCGCCGTAAAGCCCTTCGGACGACGCACCGCCAAAAAGAGCAACGCACCCAAAAGCGCAAGCACACAGCCCGTACCCATTGCGCTCGGCAGACTTCCGGTCAAAATATCCATATAATTGACAAGCGAGCCGCCCATAGATGTGCCGCTTGCAAGCATTCCGCTCAAGGACATCCCCGCTGAAAATTCCGCCGAACCGAATACGGCGGGGGATTTGCCTGCCTCCGGCAATACAGAATACCCGAATGTGTATTCGGGCAGGCAAACCGTCACAAATGCAAGTCCTGCCGCCGCAGGGGAAAACAACAGGCTGCGCGCATTGCCGAACGGGATTTCCACGACAAGTACGGCAAACGAGGTTGCCAGCATCACAAGCCAAAACGGCGAAGCAGCGGGCAGGCAAAGCGCAATCATCACGCCCGTTGCCACCGCAGACAAATCGCGCGGCGTGGGAACGGTTTTGACGATTCTTTGCCCGACATATTCGCAGACAACCGCCGTCAAGACGGAAATGACCATCAGACGCACCGCGCGTTCCCCGTAGGCATACCACGCCATTACGGCGGGCGCGGTGAGCATCAGCAGGCGGTCGAGCATATATTTTTGTGTGATTTTAATGCCGGCTTTCATTTCGGGCGTATAGATTTGCCCATCCTTTTGCGGAAGCGTATCCTGATGCAAAAAAATCCACCTCGTTTTCCAAGAATTTTGCATTGCAAACGGCTCGTCCGTGCAATAAGATAAGAATAGAGTTTTTTATTCGTAACCGCAAGTGCTGTCGGTTACGGCTTTGGAGGGCGTTATGGAAATACATAAAAAATCAAACACCCGTTTATTTGCACAGCTGACCGAGCAGGAGCTGTCGAGCTACCGTTTAAGCTTTGAAACGCTTTGCCCCGACGGCGAGCGCACACGCGCCGTGCTTGCAGACATTTTGGCGCACGCCGAAAACACACTCGGCTGGCGTGTACCGCCGCAAAGCCGTGTCGCGGTGGACGTACTGCCCGCCGAAAACGGCAGCTGTATTTTTTTATTTACGGCTGTTTTAAAGGTGAAAAAGCGATACCGCATACGGCGCGATGCCTGCACGCGCCTGTGCACGCTCCGAAACAGTGACGATTTTTTGGCACTGTACGGCATCCTTCGGCATAAGCTTTTGAAGAATGCCGAAATTTCCCTTTTTAAAACGGAACAGGCGCATTACGTCGGCATTTTTCAGTTCCGCACGCCGTTTGAAGCCACTGCGGCAGGGGCACTTTTATCGGAGTTCGGGGAGACCCGCGCCGCCGACGTGCGTATATGCCGCTATTATGCGGAGCACGCTATTTCGCTGCCGCCGCCAAAGCCTTGAACTGTTGGATTGTCGCGGCGATGTCCGCGCTCGAGAACAGCGCATTGCCCGACACGAACACATTCGCGCCCGCCTTTGCCGCAACAGCAATCGTCTTTTCGCCGATGCCGCCGTCCACTTGAACGTCGATATCCAAATTGCGGCGTGCGCATTCTGCGCGAAGCGCTTCAATCTTCGGCATCATATCCGCCATAAAGCTTTGCCCGCCGAAGCCCGGCTCTACGGTCATAACAAGCACCATAGAAAGCTTGTCCAAATACGGGAAAACCGCTTCAATCGGCGTTGCAGGCTTTACGGACAGTGCCGCCTTTTTGCCCGCCCCCAAAATCAAATCTATCGTTTCCGAAATATCGGAATCGCTTTCCACGTGAAAGGTGATGCTGTCCGCACCCGCCGCCAAAAAATCGGGAATATATTTTTTGGGGTCGGAAATCATCAAATGCACGTCAAACGGCAAATCGGTTGCGTGGCGAATGCACTTAACAATCGGCGCGCCGAGCGTGATGTTCGGCACAAAATGCCCGTCCATCACGTCAATGTGCACCATATCCGCTCCCGCCTTTGTAATGCGGCGCAGTTCAGCCTCCAAATTGCCGTAATCGGCAGAAAGAATAGACGGAGAAATCAAAAATTTCATAAAGTACCTCTTTAAAAGTTTGTATTTGAGATTGCATTGTTTTCCTGCAACAAAGTAATTGTGCCTCCGTCGCACGTGACGGTTGCAATCTTTTCGCCGATTTGGAAATTAAAATCCAACACACTTTGATTCGCGTCGGCAGCTTCCGCGCGAAACACGCACAGTGCCCCATCGGTATCCGTATTTAAAACGATATACGGCACCTCTTCAAATTCAGCAAAGACTTGAAAATCCTCAAAAATTTTCATTTCCTGCGTGGCAGAGTCAAAATATCCTGCACGAAAAATTGTGCGCCCGGAACCCCAAACGTAGGTGAAAAACAGTTCCCACTGCCCGTCCGCATTCATATCCGCAACGGCAAGGGATATAACCGAACCGCCCCATTCCCCTATGCTGTATATTTTATCTGCATACTGCAAATAGCTGAGCGCATCATACGGTAAATTGAACATATCAAATCCGTACCGCTCGGAAACCTCGCGGGGCACAATATTGTAGCAGTCCTTCACTGTCGCAGAGCGCTCCGGATAGGTCGGAAAATCATCTCCCATTTGCTTTTTGAAATTCCGCACGCCGCGCGACGACGCTTTTAGCTGAATCACCGACACCGCGTCCGCCGTTTGCGGCACTGTGCGCTGACAGCCTGTCCCAAAAAGCAATAATACAGAGAGTGCCAATGCGGTGAATCTACAAAACACTCGCCTTTTCATAAAGCTTTCCCCTTATGCCGCCGCGTCGGTCTGTGCGGCGGATGTATTTTCAGTCGGCTCTGTGCTCGCGGTATCCTGCGCCGCCGTGGTTGCGATTTCGGGTGCGGCGGTGTTTTGCAGTGCACTGATATAGTATGCGCCGTCTTTTTCGCGCAGGGTAACCTTCATATATTTGTCGGGCTCGGGCGCAACCAGGTTGCCCTCTTTATCCTGCGCCCACTGGTCACCGCCGACATAGCCGACCGTTAAAACAATAGCGTTACTGCTTTTTTGTCTGTCCACCACGCGCGGGGTATAGGTCGGCACAACGCCCGTCAGCGGAATCGTATAGGTCTGCTTGGTGGCATCATAGGTAAACTCATAGCCGTACCCTTCAATCGAGGTATGCGTCGGGCGAATTTCCGTACCGAATAAGCGTTCAAATTCTGCGGTCACATCCGCTTCGGGAATAATCATACCGCCGTCGCCGTATTCGTACTTGTCAGGCGCGAGATCGCTTTTTAGAATCGACCAAATCGAAATATCAATCAGCTGTGACGGATTTGCCTTGGTGATATCGTCAAAGGCGTCGGGATCGTTCATCACCACAGGGGTGAGAAGCGTGTTGTACTCGTCAAAATTACGGCTCTTTTCAACCGCCTGCTTCGCCGCGCTGACGCCCGCCACGATTACCGTGACTGCACCCACCAATGCGAGCACCGCAATCAAAAGACCCAAAGGGAACGCCCAGCGGCGCGACCCTTTTTTATGTTTTGCATTTGTTTTGCGCATATTTTTCACCGTGCTTTCGTTTATCGGGTATTCAGCGAACCTGCCCGTTTCCGAAGATCTTATATTTAACGCTGGTCAGCTGCGGCAGACCCAAAGGTCCGCGCGCGTGCAGTTTTTGCGTGGAAATCCCGATTTCTGCACCGAAGCCGAACTCGCCGCCGTCGGTAAACCGCGTGCTTGCGTTATGATACACCGCCGCAGAATCCACCTCATTCAGGAATTTTTCGGCGGTTTTCGGGTTGTCGGTCACGATGCACTCGCTGTGCCCCGTGGAATACCGCGTGATGTGGGCAATCGCTTCCTCAACAGAATCCACCACGCGCACGGACATTTTATAGTCAAGATATTCCGTGCCCCAATCGCCCTCGTCGGCGGGCAGAATATCGGGCAGAATCGCTTTGGCGCGCGCGTCGCCGTACAGTATAACGTCCTTTTCGGAAAGACGCGCCGCAATCTTCGGGAGTGCTTTTTCTGCAATATCGGCGTGCACAACCAGGCTTTCCGCCGCATTGCACACAGATACGCGCGAGGTTTTGGCGTTAAACACGATTTCCGCCGCCATATCTATATTCGCATCGCGATCCACATATACGTGGCAGTTGCCCGCGCCTGTTTCGATGACGGGCACGGTCGCATTTTCGACCACAGAGCGAATCAACCGCGCACTGCCGCGCGGAATCAGCACATCCACATAGCCCGAAAGGCGCATTAGTGCAGTCGCGCTTTCACGGGAGGTATCCTCCACAAGCTGAATGCAGTCTGCGGGGAAATCCGTTCCGCGCAGTGCGTTTCGCATCACTTCAGCAATCGCGGTATTGGAATGAATGGCTTCCTTGCCGCCGCGCAAAAGGCACGCACTGCCTGCCTTCAGGCAAAGTGCCGCCGCGTCGCTCGTCACATTCGGGCGCGCCTCAAAAATGACGGCAATCACGCCCAACGGCACGGATACACGTTGAATGGTAAGCCCGTTCGGGCGGGTGATTTCCGACTGCACCGCACCGATGGGGTCGGGCAAATCTGCAACCTCGCGCACGCCCTGCGCCATCCCTCTAATGCGGTCGGCGGACAGTGCCAAACGGTCTAAGAGCGATTCCGCCATACCGTTTGCGCGCCCCGCCGCCAAATCCTTTTCGTTTTCGGCTAAAATATAGTCCGTATTTTGTAACAGTGCATCTGCAATTTTTAAAAGCGCACTGTTTTTCGCCGCCGTTGAGGCGGTCATTAACACGCGTGAAGCGGTTTTCGCCTGCGCGCCGAGTGTTTCCAGCATCATCATAGGTTATCCCTCTTTTTTACCGACAAAAAATGTGCCGACCTGTTTGCCGTCTAAGGCTTTGTATATTTCTTCGGGCGAAGTGCCGTTCATCACAATCATATCTATGCCCGCCGCAGTTGCAATTTGCGCCGCATGGAGCTTCGTCACCATACCGCCCGTGCCGAAACGCGAACCGTGTCCGCCTGCCGCCGCGAGGAGCTCCTCTGTAATTTCACGCACCTCGGGAATCAGCCGTGCGTTTTCATCCTCGTGCGGGTTTGCATCATAAAGACCGTCGATATCCGTTAAAATAATCAATGCATCTGCGCCGATAAGCTTCGCCACGATGGCGGAAAGGCTGTCATTATCGCCGTATACGATTTCTTCAACGGCGACAGAATCGTTTTCATTGACTATCGGTACCGCGCCAAATTCAAATATTTTTTCAAAGGCGTTGGTGAGGTTTTCCCGCCGCTCGGGATTTTCCACGTCGCTTTTGGTCATCAAAAGCTGTCCTACGGTGTGTCCATATTCCGAGAACAGCTTGTCGTACATAAACATCAGCTCGCACTGCCCGACGGTTGCCGCCGCCTGTCTGCCGGGTGTGTCGGAGGGCTTCTCCTGAAGCCCCAGCTTGCCGACGCCCACACCGATTGCACCGGAGGTCACAAGCGCAACCTCTATCCCTGAATTTACAATATCCGAAAGGACGGACACCAATTTATGCATCCGCCGTATATTGGTTTTGCCCGTGCCATAGGTCAGCGTGGAAGTCCCCACCTTGACAACCAAGCGTTTTATATCCTTTAAAACTGCCAAATCCTTCGCTCCGATCGTATATGTCCATTCGTTTTTTTCTGTTTTTGGGACGATGTATAAGTATATTCAGTATACCACATCCCAAGCGAAACCACAACCATAAATTCGTGATTTTGCGGGGGGCAATACAGAGCCCTACGTTCAGGGCAGATGCAGGGCGCGGGGCGCGGGTCTCCGGTGGAGACCTCTGCATACGAACAGTATGCAGAAGCGCCGACCGAGCCGGCAGGCGAGACTTTGCTCGCGCCGCAAAATCTCACATAACGCCCAGTAAGTTTGATGCGCGCGTAGGGAACGACCTCTGTGTCGTTCCGCAAAATTTTGCACGACGTGAATTTGATTTGCAAATTGTAGGGGTCGCTGACCTCAGCGACCCGCAGGCGAACACAGTTCGCCCCTACGGGGTGTGCGTCATCGTTTCGTTTGTGCAAATTTGCAGGCTTGCGCGGGCGGATGAGGTTACGGCTTTGCCATTACCCTTTTGTCGCTACGCGACATTTCCCCTATTAGGGGAATCTTCATCCGCCCCTACGGGGTGTGCGAAAACCCGACCTTGCTCGGGTCGTCGGGGGTACGGCTTCGCCATTACCCTTTTGTCGCTACGCGACATTTCCCCTAATAGGGGAATCTTCGCCGACCCCTACAAGATTGTGCGCCGTCATTGAGGTTGTGCGGAATCCAGCCGTGCTCGGGCGCTTCGTGAAGCGCCCCTACGATATAACGAATTTGCCTTGTTCTGTGTGAGATTCTTCGCTTCGCTCAAAACGACATCTTCTCCGCCACAGCAAAATTTTTCACTTGTTTTATATAATTTGAATATAAATATTGTATTTCCCGACAAAATGGTGTATTCTTATAATAAATACACTGGTAAAACGCTTTGGAAAAGGAGTGCGATGGTATGGCAAAAGCAGCGGCAAATATCCGTCCTTTCGGCATTCGTGATGAAATCGGGTATGCCTTTGGGGATTTGGGATGCAATCTTTCTTTTCAGCTCATTTCCACGTATATGTATCTGTTTTATACCCAATGCATCGGCGTCAGCGCGGAGCACTGGGCGTGGATCATCATTGTATCCAAGGTTTGGGATGCAATTAACGATGTGTTAATCGGCAGGCTGGTTGACAGCAAGCACATCGGTAAAAAAAGCAAGTTCATTCCGTGGATTCTTCTCGGTGGTGCGGGCTTGGTTGCGCTGACGGTAATGGTCTTTACGCCGATTCAGCGTTTCCCGCAAGCCGCAAAAATTATTTGGTGTCTTGCCTCCTATTGCCTGTGGTCCGTTGCCTATACGATGGTCAATGTGCCGTACGGCTCGCTCCATTCTGTTCTGACGGAAGACCCGAAGCAACGCACAACGCTTTCCACCTTTCGCAGTATCGGCGCGGGCATCGGCGTGGTATTCACGATGCTGCTGCCGCACATTGTTTACGATGCGGACAATCAGCTTTCCGCCAACCGAATGTTCTTGGTTTCCATTGTATTTTCTGTTGCGGCATTCGGCTTTTTCTTTGCGCTGAGCCGAATGGTTACAGAGCGCGTTGTGCGTGAAGAAACGCACGAAAAGGTGAACTATATTTCAACCGTGAAATCCTTTTTCACCAACCGTGCGATGGTCGGTATTACAATCGCTACTGTTGCGATCGTGATTTTCTATAATTCGTCGATGTCTGTCAATAATTTGGTGTTCCAATTCTATTTTAACGATGCGAAAAAATCCTCTCTTGCGATGCTTGCATCGTATGTGCCGTTGGTCGCAATGATGCCGTTTGCTTCGGCAATCGTTTCTAAAATCGGCAAAAAGAAATTCATTTGCATTTCGGGACTTGTCAGTGCCGCCGCAGGCGTACTGATGCTGTTTTTGCCCATTACGCCGGACAAAAAGGGTATGTTTTTGTATGTCGGCGGTCTGATGCTTGTGAATATCGGCTGTTGTGTTTTCCAAATCATCGTTTGGGCAATCGTTGCGGACTGTATTGAAAAAAGCTACCGCGAAAAGGGCGTGCGCGAAGAAGGCTCGCTGTATGCCATCTACTCTTTCTTCCGCAAGCTGGCGCAGGGCATCGGCTCGGCGGTGGTCGCGCTGTCCTTGGGTACGGTCGGCTATGTGGAAAATGCCGCTGTGCAAACCGCAGAGGCGGGCGCAGGCATTAAAAATCTGTATATCGTGTTGCTGGTTGTTGGGCTTGCCGTGATGACGCTGTCGATGAAATTTATTTATAACATCGGATTCAAGGAAGAGCAGGACTTTGGCAAGGCGATTGCTGAAGCAGAAGAACAAGAGGTTGGGTGAATACATATGCGTACAAATAAATTGTTGCTCGACAACTGGAGATTTAAAAAGGATACGGCTTTGCCGCCTACCGCACTGCCGACGGACTGGGAAACGGTCACACTGCCCTACACCTGGAACGGCAAAGACGGGCAGGATGGCGGCAACGATTATTTTCGCGGCACGGGATGCTTTGTGCGCGCGGTTTCGCGGTCGGAGCTACCCGACGGCGCGGTGCATTACATTCAGTTTGACGGTGTAAATTCCTCTGCGGATGTGTTTTGGAACGGCAAAAAAATCGCGCACCACGACGGCGGCTATTCTACCTTCCGCGCACAGATTCCTGAAATTCGGGACGAGAACCTCTTAACCGTGCTTGCCGACAACGCACCGAACGATACAGTCTATCCACAGCTTGCGGACTTCACCTTTTACGGTGGAATCTACCGCGAGGTGACACTCATCGGCGTTGCGGAACAGCACTTTGATTTGGCGTATTACGGCGCGCCGGGCATTGCTGTCACGCCGCAGGTGCACGGTGCGGACGCGGAAATTCAGATAGAAACCTACGTGCAGACCGATAAGCCTTGCGAAATCCGTTATGAAATCCTTGCGGACGGCGAAACGGTGTGGCATGGCAGTACGGATACCGAAACCCGCAGTTTGACCGCTACACTTCCGAATGTGCATTTATGGGACGGTGTAAACGACCCGTATCTTTATACCGCACGGGCGACGCTTTTGTGTGACGGCGAAGCGGTGGACACCGTTTCTGCGCGATTCGGGTGCAGGAGCTTTAAAATCGACTCGCAAAAGGGCTTCATTTTGAACGGCAGACCCTACCCACTGCGCGGCGTGTCCCGTCATCAGGACAGACCTGAAATCGGCAATGCGCTGACTCTAGAACACCACAAAGCGGATATCGACCTCATTTGTGAAATGGGTGCGAATACCGTGCGGTTGGCGCATTATCAGCACGCGCAGGCGTTTTATGATCTTTGTGATGAAAAAGGGCTTGTGGTCTGGGCGGAGATTCCCTATATCTCTAAAGCTTTGCCGAACGCTGTGGAGAATACGAAATCCCAAATGACAGAGCTGATTTGTCAGAATTATAACCATCCCTGCATCGTGGTTTGGGGACTTTCCAATGAAATTACGATGAATACCCCGCCCACCGACGCGTCGATGCTTGCAAATCACACAATGCTCAACGACCTAGCGCACCGCTTGGATAAAACCCGACTGACCACGCTTGCCGTCGTGTCGATGTGCGGTACGGGGGAGGACTATGTGCATCTGACGGATGTTGTGTCGTACAATCATTATTTCGGCTGGTACGGCGGCCATGTGCATATGAACGGTCCGTGGTTTGACGATTTCCATAAAAAATACCCGAACCGCCCTATCGGCATCAGCGAATACGGGTGCGAGGCGCTGAACTGGCACACCTCTGAACCTGAACAAGGCGATTACACCGAGGAATATCAGGCGTATTACCACGAGGAAATGATCAAGCAGATTATCGACCGCCCGTATCTTTGGGCAACGCATGTGTGGAATATGTTTGATTTCGCGGCGGATGCGCGCGCCGAGGGCGGCGAAAACGGAATGAACCACAAGGGGTTGGTCACCTTTGACCGCACCTATAAAAAGGACAGCTTCTATGCGTATAAGGCGTGGCTTTCCAAGGACCCGTTTGTGCATATTTGCGGCAAACGGTATGTGAACCGTGCGGAGGATATCGCCAAAATCACAGTATATTCCAACTGCGCAGAGGTCGAGCTGTTCGCAAACGGCGAGAGCTGCGGCAAGCAGAAAAAAGGCAAATATCCGTTCTTTTATTTTGAAGTGCGCAATGTGGGCACAACCGCGCTTACGGCAAAGGCGGGGGATTGCACCGATACCGCTGAAATTCGCAAGGTGGCGGAATTTGACAACAGCTACCGAATGAAGGACGAGGGCGGCGTAATCAATTGGTTCGAGATTACCACCCCTGCCGGGTATTTTTCCATCAACGATACCATCGGCAGTGTGCTTGCGACCGTACGCGGTAAGCTGTTTGTGCTGAAATTTGCAAAAGTTTTGCTTTCAGGGCTGAAAAGCACCGATGCGAAGTCTGCAAAGCCAAAGGAAAAACAGCCAAAAGTGAAAAAAGGCAAAACAAAGTCCAAAGGCATTACCGTAATGGGCTTTACCCTGAACAAGACGATGTTTGAAATGGCGAAGGGCTTTTCCATTAAGCGCGTCTTTATGATGCTCGGCGGCAAGTTCCAAAAAGAGGATATTTTGAAGCTGAACGCGTCCTTAAACAAAATCAAAAAGCCGAAGTAATTTATATCTTATATAATCCATACGCCCCGCCCCGCAATGTAAAATTGCAAGGCGGGGTATTTTTACCGGTTCGTCATTTTGCGTCGTAGTAGGGCAGGAGCTTGCTTCCGCCTCGAAATCGCACTTATTACAAGGCGACTTTGATAATTCGTAGGGAACAACCTCTGTGTTGTTCCGTGAAATCCGAACGAACCAATGGTGGGCGTGGAAGGTCTCGCCTGCCGGCTCGGTCGGTGCTTTTGAATACTTTGTATTCAAAGGTCTCCACCGGAGACCCGCACCCCGTCCCTACGAGGGGTGCGTAGGGCGGGGGCTTGCCCCCGCCGTTGGGTTTATTCGAAATCCAATCTTGCTCGGGCGGATGAGGTTACGGCTGCGCCATTACCCTTTTGTCGCTTCGCGACATTTCCCCTATTAGGGGAATCTTCATCCGCCCCTACGGGGTGTGCGGTGCCGTTCAGTGGTGAATTTCGCGGAACGACACAGAGGTCGTTCCCTACGGGGTGCGGTTCACCGTTGGGGTCGTGCAGAATCCAACTGTGCGCGGGCGGGCGTGGAAACCCGCCCCTACGGGGTGTGCGAAAACCCGACCTTGCTCGGGTCGTCGGGGACGCCGACCCCTACAAGATTGTGCGCCGTCATTGAGGTTGTGCGGAATCCAGCCGTGCTCGGGCGCTTCGTGAAGCGCCCCTACGATATAACGAATTTGCCTTGCTCTGTGTGAGATTCTTCGCTTCGCCCAGAATGACAAGGTTTTTATACGGGGATCGTTCCCTACGGATTGTTTACCGCCGTTGGATTTGAGGGAATGCGGGAAGCAAAAAAAACAGGGCAAGGGTTTTACCCTTGCCCTGCCTTTATAGTTGTTCAGATTGCACCGTGTTTCACGATGTCAGCTCACGACTCATTTGGTGGAATTAGATATCCAACCAACCATCGTCGCCGCCCTCAACGGGGCCGGTACCAATGGAGAGTGTGATAACGTCTTCAACATCATAAAGCGAAACATCAAATTCAGGTGCTGTGTAAGCCTGTTTCATTGAAGCTTTCTCCTTTCAAATATCAAAATCATACAAAATCTTACCAAACAATCACAGCGTCGCGATCTCCCTCATCCGGCAAAGTCGGACCGACAGACATTGTAATAACCTCCTGCGGGTCAAACGCGGAAAAATCGAAATCGGGCGCAGTATATTGTCGGTTATTGAGTGTTGTCACTGTATACTCAAGCTTTCATTAGCCCGCAAAGGGGAATGCAGCAAGGTAAGAAGCAACAATGCCTGTATAATTTGTAGCGAGGAGAGCTTCGTAAGAAGCATCATAGAACACAACCTGAGCTGCGCCGCTTGCGTCAAGATACTGTGCAAATGCAACGTAGGTGACGTCGGAACGGGTTTCAGCACTTGTGATGTCGATGCGGCAACCGAATTTTGCATCAGCGCCGTCAGCGTGCTGAATGTAATCTGTGGTTGCTACCTGGTAACCGTCAGCAGCAGTGCCTGCAACAGCTGCTTTCGCAGTGTCAAGGTTAAAGCCTGCGGTGCCTTTGTAAGCAACGAAGCCTACGGATGTGATTGCGTTTGCAGTCGCACCCGCTTTACCTGTGTTTGCAAAGTAAGCGTCCCAATCCGCAGCAGAGATGCTGGAGATTACACGGAACTGGAATGCGTCTGCAACGGTAGTTGCGCTTGTCGCAGTCATCTTAACCTGGCTGTTTGCCTTGGTCAGAACGGGGCCTGCAGGAGCAACTTCACCAACAGTTGCCGAAGCAACAGCTGCGCTTACATCATAAGTGTCTACAGCAGGAGATACGTACTTTGTAGAACCATCAAGGAATGCTTTGAACGCAGTCTGCGCGGGGTTACACTTGATTGCACCTGAGGTGATTGCAACATTGACAGGAGTACCGTCAGCGATATCGTCTCTCAGCTTCAACTGGAACTGAATAAACGGCTCAGCATCAGCGTTGACCTCGTCAGCGGGCAAACCATTTGTATTCAAACCAGCGTTCGGATGAGAACCGGAAAGGTTACGAGAAAGAACCACTTTGAGATATTCATTATACAATTCATTCTCTTCAGCAGTATTTGCGGTAGCAATACGAGTTTTGATTGCTGCTGCTTGCCAAGCCCAGTTAAGACCGGTAATCTCATTATAGAAAGAGCTAAAGGTATCGTTTGCCGATGCAGTTGCTTTAACTGTATTAGCAGCGTTCACGGTAGTGTCAAATACCGCAGAGTTCACGCCGAAAAGCATCGAACCTGTGTGGAACTCAACACCACTATCGCCCTTAAGGAACACCTTTACTGTTACGGTCTCACCAGCATTGTAACTGGCTTTGTCAAGTTCGACTTTATAAGCAATTCTCTTGCCATCAGCAAGAGTATAACCATCATCGAAACCTGCGGACACAGGCAGAACAGCTACACTAAGGCAAAGAACCAGCGCAAGCAAAACTGCACCAATTTTTTTCATCATAGTAGATATTCTCCTTTGAGTAAATTAAACGAGCTCATATACGTTGTCAACTGCCAACGCAGCAACATCTGCCTGAGTGGGCATACCCATATAGTTGCTTTCATAATAGCCCATTGTGAAACCATCCGCAGATGTCGGCCAACCATCTCCATCGATGTCGCCAGCCATAAACTGCGCAAGGGTGTCGATGCCCATATAGTTCGCTTCATAATAGGAAACAACAAAGTCATCGGAAGAACCAATCTGACCATCTGCATCGACATCACCGAAGTAAACAAATACATAGGTTTCGAGAACGGTCTCGCCATCTGCATCCAAAACTTCGATAATTGTACCTGTGGTTTCTACGCCGGAATCCGGCAAAGTAACACGAAGATATTCATCACCAAGGGTAGTTGTCAGATAGTCTGCAATTGCGCCTTCGGGAGTTAAATCATCGTTCCAACCAAGAGTATCCATACCGTAAACGGAGCCGGTATGCTCTTCGCTTTTATTCTGCAAATCGATTACAGGCTGAGAGGGAGCAGTATCCTTGATTACAAGGGTGTTCGGCTCAGCAGCGCCGCCGATTGTGACAGACGAATTGTTTAAGGTGAATGTCTGCCCAATCATAATGTCTTCAGAAGTAATTGTAGCATTGGCTTTCTGACCGCAATAGAGTTTGCCGGTCATATTGCCTAAAGCTTTCTGATCTTCTGCTTTCAACTGAACGGGAGAGACACCGTTTGCCTTCGCAGTTAACTGGAAGGTGAAGAGCGTTACATTGTTTAATACCTGTGCTTTCACACCGGCAACTTCGCTCTTCGGAGCAAATGCGACTGTAAGGCAGCCATTGTTGTTGAAAGCGTTGGCATCCGCCGCGCCCGCACCGTAAATATCGGCATTGGGTGTGAACGAATTTTCAACATAGTCAAACAAAGCTGCATCGTAGTGTACCGGAACACCGATAGGGCCAGCGTAATAGTCAGTTGTGACTGCTACGGTGACGGTAACGGTATCGCCGACCTCAACCTGCGTTGCGCTCGGAGTGACTGTGAATGTTGCATTGCCCGGCGTTACAGCAAACGAGCCGAATGCAAACATTGTTGCCAACATAACAACAGCTAAAATGACGCCAATCGCTTTTTTAGCTTTTGTCATAAAATCCTCCTTATATAATTCTTCCCATATAATATACAGGATGCACAGAAGAATGTCAACAGAAAAAAACTGCCAACGAAAAATCCCAAACGTCATCTGCTCAATACAGCAGCTATCACTCTACCGTTTCGGCAGACACAAATGTGGTGAACCGTTGGAATTCCCCTCAGTGCAAGACTTTTTAACTGCACATTACAATACCAATAACGACTTTCCTTCTTTGGAGTCGCTATGGGGGGAAAATGTCTGATTTAGGAAATTGCGGGGATGTGTGTATAGCATCTTGCGGAACGACACTGAGGTCGTTCCCTACACGTGCATACACAAAAGTTGCAATTTCACTGACGTTTCCGCCCGACCGGAGAAGCCGGACGGAAACGCTTTCGTTAGGAAGGAACTTTCAGAAGTGCTTACGCACGATTCTGTTCAATTTCCTGTGCACCGACAGCTGCGTTGAAGATTGCAGAGTAGTCAGCAAGTTCAACATCGTCGCCGCTGGTTACCATCGCAGCGTCTTTATAGACACCGTTCAAGGTTGCACCGGTATTGATGTTCTGGTTCACGACTGCAGCGTCGAATGCGTCGATTGCGCCGTCACCGTTGACATCACCGTAAATCACAACGTAGTAGGTTGTAAGAACGCCGATGCCTTCGATGGAAAGGTCAACCTTCGCGCCCGTGCCGAAGAAGCCGGAAGCAGAAGCGGTCGGAGTTGCAACAGCATTCTCAACACTTGCTTTGACGTGATTCATAAGAGCGTCAATGCTTGCGATGGAGCCGGGGGTGATACCATTGATGATCTTCACGCCCTGTGCAACTTCTGTTGTTGTGTCACCGTCATTTTCAACAAGCTTCACGGTGCACTCGAAGTTATCGATTGCAGCTTTGAGGGCAGCTTCAGCAGCTGCGACTCTTGCAAGGCCTGTTGCGGTGTTTTCACGGTCATACTTCAGGAACTCAGCAGCAGAGCGATTATAGAGAATCTGCTCATTGCCGTCTTCGTCTGTATAGGTATAACCAAGAGCTTTAATCAATGCACCGTAAGCATCAGCTTCGGTGATGTTTGCCTTCGGAGCATAATACTGAGAATAGTTGAAGATGATTTCTGCCTGTGCAACAAGTGCCTCGAGGTCGGCAAGGAGGCCAAGCTCTTTGACAGATCTGTCTTTGCGGAGAAGTTCATTCTGCGCCTTCATCAATTCGTATTTTGCATCAAAGACTGTGGACTGCAATGCATTCGGATCGTTGTTGACTGTAACTGCATTGCTCAGTGCGGACTGGTAAGCCGCCCAGGAATCTGCAGCGTAGGTCGCCTCGTTGTAATTCTGTGCATTTGCATAAGCAATTTCTTTTGCAAGGAACTGCTTTTCGGTTGTCTTCTTAATCAAGAAACGCTTATAGTACTTCAAAAGGTTTGCAGTGTTTGCGTTATCCAGCATCGAGTAAGAAGGTGCATGCCACTCTGCAAGTGTATTTGCATAATTTGCAAGATCTTCCGATGTCGGCTCAATCACTGTGTTACGGATACCAAGTGCTTTCTTGCCTTCTGCGCTTGCGATTACAGCTTCGATTTCCTCAGCGGAGAGACCGCTGCCTTCGATTCTGTTTTCGGGTGCTGCAGGAGGATTGTAAGCATTGATTCTGTTTCTAACATCAGTTCTTACATCCTGATAGTTGAAGTAATCATAGAGTCTGTAATCCTGATAGTTGATTTCCGTTGTGCCTTCGGGCTCGGTTTCATTGATTGCATCCAGCAAGGTCTGCGGAACGTTGGTTGTAGCAGCAGAGGAAGCATCTGCTTCCGCCATTGCGTTATAAGCATCGTTCAAAGCTTTAACCAAAGCTTCCTGCGTAGCAACACCGAACTCGTTTGCAAATACGGTCTTATCCATCATATAAGGCAAGGAGAGGGTTCTCTTTGCATTCAACATTGCGGTCTGGAACGCATTCCACTGCGCATCTGTTGCTGCCGGGAAGGTATCGCGGCTGATGGACTGTTTGTCATATTTTTCAAACGCTTCCTGTACGGAGGTCAAATCTACAATGTAGATATCGCCGAGGTCGGGCGTTTTGATGGTGACTTTTACGTCGCCGCCATCTTGAACACCAACTTGCCAACCAGTAGCGCTTTTTTTATGGTTGTGCCAAATGACATCCAAGCTGCCGAGAGGACCGGTCGTTGTACCGGAGACATATGCGGAAACATCCGCCTCCGCGTTATAGGTCAGCGGAGCTAACACATTGGTCTTGTTGGCATCGTCAGAGCCGTCCATCCAGCCGAGTTTGTCTGCCTTCAGCTGGGCATTCTCATTGCAGCCATGGACATAGTCCTGGTTTGCCTTCACAAATTCCGGAAGGTTGCTGCCGGTTGCACTGTATACCCACTCTGCATAGTCCGAAGCTGAATTGTTCGTATAGGTCAAGGACAGACCGGCGATCGCTGACTGCACATTGGGTGCATAAATTACCTTGTTGAAGGCTTCACGCTGTACACGTACTGCATCACGTTTAACCGCCGCTGAACTATTGACCTGGAAGCCTGATGTATGTGCGGCAATTTGGGTGTTCTCTTCTGTGGAGTCATCCATATACGCATAAATGTACTTCGTGTACTGTGTACCGACTGCTTTGCCGCCTTTACCTGTAAGGGTATAGGTCATAGCAAGGTAGAAGGGTTTGTCAGACGCATAAGCACCCTTTATGCGGAAGGAGGCCTTTGCCCACGGAGATACAACGGTTTCTGTAAACGCTGTAGAACCATCCTCCATATAAATCGAGAGGTTCGGGTCGGAAGCCGTGATGCTCTTAATTGTGATGATATAGTCGCTGTCGTAAACGCCAGCCGCGCGACGAAGCAACATACCCATAGCATCGTTACGGATTGTAAACGTGCCGTCTACCGCACCGCCGTTGGCAAGCAAATATGCTCCGCCGTTCGCTGTGTCAGTCAAGGAAAGCGCAGGTGTTGCGAAGGTCTGCGGATCGGTCTTCCAACCGATGAAGAAGCCTGCGAAAGGCATAATCGGCTGAAGCATACCGTTATTGTAAGCCGTAAAGAGCTTGTTGAGAAGCGTTTCCACAAAGGAAGCCAAGTTGCCCTGGTTCAACAATGCGTCAATGCTTGTGAAGGTGGAAGAGCTAATCAGCTCACCGCCTGCAACCTTAGAAAGGATGTTGTTGAGCAGATTTCTAACAACTGTAACAACCGCTTTCAGGGTCGGTTCGGTTCTGAGCGCGCTGTTCATCGGCACATTGAAGAGGCCGTTTGCCTCTGTAGCACCGGTGATTTTGGTCAAGTTAAGATCCAAAATGCCCATAACGAGATTCTCTCTCAACGCGGTCATGACCCAATCTTGTTTGGATGTATCCACATTCAAAAGCATATTGATGGGCAGAAGGCTGTTGAGGATATCGCCGATTTTTATCCAAGGATTCTGTGCGGTAGCAAGATCGATATCTTCGAAGGTATCTACGAATTTGATCATGCTCCAGCCCCACTCGAACTCGTCGGTGAGCGCCCAGTCAATGATCCAGTCAACTGTATCTTCCCAGCCGGTCTGGTCGAAGGAATCAAGCTTATAGGTCTTGGAATCAGCAAAGTGATAGCCGTTTGTTGCATCATCTTCGCCGAGGTCAGCAAGATTTCTAAGGTAGGACATACCGATGTCCACACCCATAGTCAAGCAGACATCCAGCCAGTAGCCGTTGTCTTTGCCCGCAACGAAAGTCTTGTTGTTGTAATTTGCATAGATGAGTTCGTCGTAGTTGTAAGTGGGGACAAACTGTGTTGCCAGCTCACGGATAACTGCTGCAAGAACTGCGCCGAGCTTCACGCCGCTGCCTTTGATGGTGTCAGCCGTCGGCAGAATCAACTGCGGCATCAGGAAGTCAAGTAAGGTGCACGCAACGCCAACCAAGATTTCCTGATTGTCGTTTGCAGTCATAATGAGATCATAATACTTGTCGGGATCTGCGTAGTTGGAGCCGAAGATGATTTCGGGCTCAATCGGAAGGAGTGCGCGAGCAGCTTTCTTGATGTTCTCCACAAGGTTGCTGTTATCGCCTTTCGTCCAATTCAGCATCGATTTCAGTTCGGGTGTTGCCGCGATGTCGATGACCTTCGCAACAAAATCATTCAACGCCTGGAAGAGCGTGGAATAGCCTGCCGCAGATTTTGTGCCGTCTGCACCCGGGATAAACTCATTGATTGCGTTATCCTCTACCTTCCAGTCCCAGTTGATGAGGCTGAAGTATTTGTTGACATCATTGATGTCGCCGGCATAAATCTGATCCTCAAAACGATAATAGTGGTTGCCGTTGATTACTTTGTAATCCGACCACTCCCACAGATATTCGCCCTGCTCCTGGGTGAAGAACACATCGGAAGAATCTGCAAGTGCTTTTACTTCAGCACTGCCGACTTCACCGATGTAGGTGAACTTTGTACCGAGCAATTCTGCGAAGAGCTTCTTCACGGAGCCGTTGAGAACAACAGGCGCCATTTCTGCAAATACATACGGGATGAATCTGTAGAACAACTGCGCCGGAGTATCCGTCGTCAAATCGATGGATGCCGTGCCTGCTGCCATTGCTGCCGCAAAAGAGGGCAGGAACTGGCTGTCATTCTTATAATACTTCAGATTTTCTTTGCTACCGTCCGTATTGGTTCTGGTGTAGACATAACGGTCAGGACCGGTATAATCCTCTGCCTGCTCTTCAAGCGTTCTGACGTAAGTGTCTTGGTCTGTCGTCTTGTAAGTCTTGGTCTGCGTATCATAGCTGTAAGCCACAATCGTGTTCCCGTTCTTTACATAATAGACACGTACATCGGCACCTTCGCCGGGCAGTGTGTGGTTGCTTACGCAATTGCCGTTCGCATCTTCCACATAGGTGGTAATGCTCATATCATTCGTGAAGAGTCTCTGCACGAACTCGTTGAGCGTTGCCTCCATACCGCCGTTGCCGGCAGTGTTTGCAAGCTGGTCAGCACGGGCTTTCGTGTCATCCCATCTCTCGAACAGAGGATAAATCAAGCCTTTGATGAGACCGGGAATATCACCGATGATGCTCAAATCCACACCTGCGAGCGCAGAGCTTGCTACGCCGAGGTCAACGTTACCGGAGCGGACAACACCGGCAAGAAGCGATCTGTTCTGATTCAGGAATTCCAACAATTCATAGATGATTGTCAACTGATCAACAGATTCACGGGTCATCCCGGCCCGCCAGGTAGAAACATCCAAGTCCTTCAAAATACCCAAAAGACCTGCAACAAGTTTTACCAAGCCGTTTTCTCTCAAAGACTTGACGTTGTCAATCGTGCCAAGCAATGCATTGACGGAGCGCAAGTCAACCGTCAGGGAAAGACCCGCAACATCAAACAGCTTGCCCATATTGATGTTAGCATCGCCCAAAACGTTGTCCAAATAGTCAAACAAAATAGACATACGCTCTTCTGTTGACAGTCTGGTAACAGCCCCGTAAGGGCTGTATGCAGCGTTTGCTTCCAAATCAGCAGTGGTCTTATAATTCGCCTTTGCCGCAGAAGCCAACACAGACATACTTGAGAAAATCATTACAATTGCCAAGATAACACTCAGCAATTTTGTTGACTTTTTCATAAGTGTTTTTCCTCCTATTACAATTTTTGCGTTACATATTATATAGGCGTAATATGTAACCGTTTTTCCTCCGAGCCCTTGCGAGCCGGAATGCCGGACAGCTCACGCCGCCGACAGGGTTTGTCGCGCAATTGCTTCCTCCTCTGACCAACCGTGCGCCTGAAAACGCATCGGCAGGGCTCGGCAAGAGCACGTCGGGTTACTCGGTTCATCCCGCCGCTGCCGCTTTTGCTTGCAGCGGCAAGGAGCTGATGATACACACCCGAAACGATTACCGTAGGATGTGTATCTAAATGTGCCGATGAAGCCGCATTCCGAAAAGACGAGAAAGCCCCTACGGAAATGCAGGCACTTCGCCCCATTACACCATTCCTATGGTTACTGAAATTATAGAATTTTTCTTTTGAAAAGTCAATAAATTATTCACGAATTCTTATCGTTTTTATGAAATGTACAAATAAATTTGTGATTTTTGGGCAATTTGCGATAAGGAAATTGTCAATCTTGTTGAAAAATTATGAACAAATTGTGAACTTTTGGTTTTCGTCAGGTTTTCGACATTTTTTTGAACATTTTCCGCCGTTCTTTTGGTGTTTTTGTATGATTTGCCTATTATTTCCGTATCCTATATTTTTTCTACAAGATGTTGCGGACGTCGGCATCGGGCACACTATGTGTGGGCGGGGGGGCGGTAGATTGGGGGCGCGGCTGGCGGGCGGTTGGGCGGCGGGCGAGTGGGGGTGAGCGAGTGGGGGTGAGCGTAGGGCGGGAGCTTGCCCCCGCCGTGACCTTGCGCAAAATCCAACCGTGCTCGGGCGGGCGTGGAAACCCGCCCCTACAGGGTCGGTGGGGGCGTGGGCTTGCTCGCGCCGCTTTTTGTCTGTATAAATTCCGCGGGCGCTTCGTGAAGCGCCCCTACGGGGTTGTGCGCCGCCATTGGGTTTACACGGAATCCAACCTTACTCGGGCGGATGAGGGTGCGGGTGTCCAGTGGACACCTCTAAGCGAAGCTTAGAAGCACCGACCTACGGCTTCGCCATCACCCTTTTGTCGCTTCGCGACATTTCCCCTATCAGGGGAATCTTCGCCGACCCCTACAGGGTTTACGCACCACCATTGGGTTTGTGCGCTGCGGTTAGGAAATGCAAAAACACACCGTCTACGCGTTGTTGAGGCTTCGGCGGTGTGTTGTTTGTATTTTTTGTGGTTTACTGTATGCAATCCGAGGCTTTTGTGCTGTTTGGAATTTCAAAACAGTTAAATGATTTCAGATAAAATTTTCAAAAAACGCATTCTTTCAAAAGCAAAAACTGCAAAACATCACTTTAAACTTTTGACCTCCAAATTTTCATTCAGATAGGTATAGGAATCAAATCCGCCTATACTGCTCGCATCCATGCACAGATAAGAGGCTTGCACCATATTTTCACCCCACTGAATGTAATACAGCGTTTGCTCCATCGTCAAATTGCCGCTGTCATCCGCATTCTTCATTTCAATGATTGTGCAAGGCAGCTGCGATGCGGTCAATTCAGCATTTTTAATTTCGTAAGTCAGATTTTTAAATTCCTCAGAATTGTTCTTCAAATATTCCATCCCGTCTATCTGCGTTTGCAGATAGGCACTCATCGTACGGGTTTCATTCAGCACAACCATTCCGCCGATTTCAAAGGTAATATTTTCGTTATTGTTCCGCAAAAACTTGCCGTCATTGCTCATTTTCCAATCGTCGGGCATCGTCAGGCGGTACTGCGGCGTGGCGATTGCGTGTTCGCCGCGAACCTGATCCGGGAACGTAACCGCATTCGTTTGGCGTTCGCCGTTGGCATCCTTGACATATTTTCCGTTTTCATCCGTTACATAAACGATAATATCCCCTGCATTGTTCAGCACGGTATTGCCCTCATCATCGGTCACGGCAATGTATTCCTGGCCGTTTTTGCCCTCAATAATCACCTTTTTGCCGCACGCGGCGAACAGTGTCACAAGCAGCAGCAAAACGCAAATGACGGCTATAATTTTATTCTGCATTTTATTTTCCTCCGTTTCAAACTGTCGGATGTAAAAATTATAGATTTTTTAAGGAGAAATGTCAACAAAATATTCGTAAACTCTTTTTGAACGGTGCAGGGTGCATTTAATTTTCGCGTAGTGGCGGGTTATTCCCCTGACAGGGGAAATGTCTGCGAAGCAGACAAAAGGGTGCCCGTTTTCGGAGAAAATCCACGCCCGCCGTTGGGCTTGTGCAAGTCCAGCCTTGCGCGGGCGAACGCAGTTCGCCCCTACGGGTTGCGCTGATTTTGCAGAGAGCGGCGCGGGCAAGGGGGCTTTGCTTACTCCGCTTCGGTAATGCCTATGCCGAGGTCAGAAAGCTGGACGCTGTCTACAGCGGCGGGGCATTCGGTCATCGGTTCGGAAGCGTTTTGCACCTTCGGGTAAGCAACCACGTCTCGCAAAGACGATGCGCGGAGCATCTGCATACACAGGCGGTCGAGACCGATACCCATACCGCCGTGGGGCGGTGCGCCGTAACGGAACGCATCCAAAAGATAGCCGAATTTTTCCTGTGCTTCTTCTTTTGTCAGGCCCAAGAGGTCAAAAATGCGTCCCTGCAATTCGGGATTTGTGATTCGAATCGAGCCGCTGGACATCTCAATGCCGTTGAGCACCAGGTCATACGCTTTGGCGCGCACCTTTGCCTTGTCGGTTTCGAGGTACTCGAGGCACTCGTCCATCGGCGCGGTGAAGGGATGGTGCATCGCGACAAATTCGCCTAACTCTTCGTCGTAATCAAAGAACGGAAACTCGGTAATCCACAAAAGATTGAACTTATCCTGCGGAATGATATCTAATTTCTGTGCAACGGTCTGACGCAGTGCGCCGAGTACGGACAGCACGTGGCTGTTGTTGGCGTCCGCGACCACGAAAATCACGTCGCCCGTTTCGGCTTCGGTCTTTTCGAGAATCGCCTGCATTTGCGCGTCCGTCATAAACTTCGCAAACGAGCAAGCCATACCGTCCGTGTTCATCCGAATCCAGGCAAGGCCTTTCGCGCCGATGCCCTTGACGAACTCGGTCAGCTTGTCAATCTCTTTTCTGGTGAGCGTCTTTGCGGCATTTTTCGCATTGATGGCGCGGACAGAGCCGCCGCCCTCGACAGCACTCTTGAACACGACAAATTCGGCATCGCGCACCGCATCGGTGATGTCGCAAAGCTCCATACCGTAGCGGGTATCGGGCTTATCCGAGCCGTACCGCTCCATTGCTTCTTTATAGGTAAGGCGCGGCAGAGGCGTTTCGATATCCACACCGATTGCCTCTTTGAACACGCGTTTCATAAAGCCCTCGCCGATTGCGAGCACATCCTCCATATCGACAAATGACATTTCAAAGTCAATTTGTGTAAATTCGGGCTGACGGTCGGCACGCAAATCCTCATCGCGGAAGCAGCGAGCCAGCTGCATATAACGGTCAAAGCCCGCGACCATAGACAGCTGCTTATACAGCTGCGGCGACTGCGGCAATGCGTAAAAGCTACCTTTATGGATGCGCGACGGCACAAGAAAATCGCGTGCGCCCTCGGGAGTGGAACGAATCAGCATCGGGGTTTCAATCTCGATAAAGCCGTTTTCATCGAAATAATCGCGGGTGATTTTTGCGATTTTGTGGCGCATCAAAATATTCTGCTGTAAGTCGGGACGGCGCAAATCGAGATAGCGGTATTTAAGCCTGGTCAGTTCTTCGGTTTTGCAGTCCGCCGAAATTTCAAAGGGCGGCGTTTCGCTTTTTGCAAGCAGGCGAAGCTCCTGCACCTCTAACTCCACATCGCCCGTGGGAATATCCGCATTCTTTGCCGCGCGCTCGCGCACCACGCCTTTGGCGGCAACCACATATTCCGAGCGCAGGGTAAAGGCCTTTTCAAACACTTCGCGGTCGGTGTTTTCCATGAATGCCAGCTGTAAAATGCCTGTTCTGTCACGCAAATCCACAAAAATCAGTGCGCCGAGGTCGCGTTGCTTCTGTACCCAACCGCAAACGATGACCTCTTCACCGATGTTTTCTGCGGTAAATTCGCCGCAATAGTGCGTGCGTTTCCATCCGTGCATTGTTTCCATTATTTTGCACCTCCGATAATCTGTGCAAGGTCTTCCTCTGAAAGTCCTAAATCGTCAAATCCCGCCATAGCATCCTTTATAACGAGTGACTGAAACGCATCGGTGAAATCATCCAAAGAAATTTCCGTCTGCGTACCGTTTTGCATATTTTTAAGCATTGCTTTGCGGGTTTCCAATTCCGTATCGCCCAAAACGACGGTATACAGTGCACCCAATTTGTCGGCATATTTCATTTGCGCTTTCAAGCCGCGTGAAACAGTATCAAACTGTGCGGACATCCCCTCTTCGCGCAAGTCGAGTGCCAGGCGAGCCGCTTCGATGTTTGCCGCTTCGCCCATACTCGCAAGATAAATGTCGCATTTCGGGGGCGCAGGCAACTCGGTTTTCTGTGCGTCCATCAACAGCAGTAAGCGTTCAATGCCTAAGCCGAAGCCGCACGCCGCCATCGGCTTGCCGCCGAGCTCTTCCAAAAGTCCGTCGTATCTGCCGCCGCCGCAGACCGTCCCCTGTGCGCCGATTTCCTTAGATACAAATTCAAACACCGTGCGGGTGTAGTAGTCGAGTCCGCGCACAATTTCGGGGTTGACGGTAAAGTCGATGTGCATGGCGGTCAGATACTGCTGTACCGCTTCAAAATGCGCACGGCAGTCGTCGCAAAGATAGTCGAGAATCTTCGGTGCGCCCGCCGCGATTTCGGAGCAGACGGGACTTTTGCAGTCGAGAATGCGCATCGGGTTGCGGTCAAGTCTGCCGCGGCAGGTGTCGCAAAGCGCATCCTTATGTGCTTCAAAATAGGTTTTTAAAGCATTTTGAAATTCTTTACGGCAATTCGGGCAGCCGATGGAGTTGATCTCCAAGGACAGATTCCGAATACCGAGGAAATTGAATACAGTGTGCGCCAGCGCGATAATCTCCGCGTCCGCCGCAGGTGTTGCCGCGCCGAAGGATTCCACACCGAACTGATGAAATTCGCGCAATCTGCCCGCCTGCGGTTTTTCGTAGCGGTAGCAGGACGTCAAATAATAAATCTTCTGCGGCAGAGGGTCGTTGAACAACCCGTTTTCGAGGAATGCGCGCGCCGCGCCTGCCGTACCCTCGGGACGCAGGGTCACGGAGCGTCCGCCCTTATCTTCAAACGTATACATTTCTTTTTGCACGACGTCCGTCGTTTCGCCGACCGAGCGGTGGAACAGCTCGGTGTGCTCAAACACGGGCGTGCGCATTTCGTAAAAGCCGAAATTTTCAGCCACCTCACGCACTGCACTTTCTACATACTGTGTTTTGTAGCTTTCCTTCGGCAATAAGTCAAGCGTGCCTTTCGGCGCGTTGGTAATGAGTGCCATAAATATCACCTTTAATAGAGATTTTCCCCCTCTCAAAAAGAGGGGGAAACCAAGTTTACCTGTTTTGGATTATTTCGGATTTACAATGTCGCGCCAATCCAAATCACCGCGCTCGAGCGAATGGATAATCGCCTCGGCGGTCGCAATGTTGGTTGCCACCGGAATGTTGTGCACATCACAAAGCCGCAAAAGGCTGTTTTCTTTCGGTTCGTGGGGTTTTGGATTTAAGGGATCGCGGAAAATCAGCAAAAGGTCGATTTCGTTGCAGGCAATGCGCGCGCCGATTTGTTGGTCGCCGCCCTGCGAACCGCTTAAAAAGCGTGTGATTTTTAAGCCTGTCGCTTCCGAAACCATTTTGCCTGTCGTTCCCGTCGCACAAAGGTTATGCCGCGACAAAATACCGCAATACGCGATACAAAACTGTGTCAGTAATTCTTTCTTAGAGTCGTGTGCCATCAAAGCAATATTCATCCGTCTTTCCTCGCTTTCTTCATAATTCGAAACATTCTTGTAAACCGCCTATTATAATAGCAAAAAGAAAGCAAGATTTCAACAATTTTTTTCAAAAGAAGTGTAAATTTATGCGGAAATTTATGCGGAACAGTGCCGTGTTACCCGTGTTCAGGCAGTCAGCGCGCCATTGCGGGGGGGCGTAGAGCGGTGTTTTACGCATACCGTAGGGACAGCCCTTGCGGCTGTCCGTTTTTTCCACAGCACAAGGTATAATGGATTCGCAAATCGTAGGGGTCGGCGACCTCGACGACCCGCGGGCGCGCAATGCGCGCCCCTACGATGTAGGGAACGACCTCTGTGTCGTTCCGTGGGGGTTCGCACGGGCGGATGAGGGTGCGGGTGTCCAGTGGACACCTCTAAGCGAAGCTTAGAAGCACCGACCGAGCCGGCAGGCGAGAACGCCGCCCCTACGTGGTTGCGGGTCATCGTTAGATTTTCGCGAAATCCAACCGTGCTCGGGCGCTTCGTGAAGCGCCCCTACGGGGTGTGCATCACCGTTTCGTTTACGCGAATTGCAAGGTTGCTCGGGCGGGCGTGGAAGGTCTCGCCTGCCGGCTCGGTCGGTGCTTTTGAATACTTTGTATTCAAAGGTCTCCACTGGAGACCCGCACCCCGCCCCTACGGGTGGTGCTTCACCGTGGTTTTGCTCGGGCGCTTCGTGAAGCGCCCCTACGGGGTGTGTGCATCCAAAAAACGCGGGGGAATTTTTCTGCTTTGAAAATTCCCCCGCATTTTTATATTTGTTTTTTTACAATTTCCGCACCGAGAACGGCACGTTTTCGCCCAACAGGCGGGCAGCAATGCGGTTGAAGGCCGCCGCGGTCCGTGAAGATATATCTCTGCCGCACGGCAATACGCGCAAGCCTGCATCCTCGGGCACGGCACCCAAAAAGCGGATACCCGTTTCGTCAATCATATCATCTGCACAAAGATTTACGCCGTCCCGCACAGCCGAAACGCTGTAGCGGTTCAAAAGCAGGCGAAGCCGTTCGGGCGGGAGCGTTTGCCAAAGCATTTCCGCCGTTTTTGCCGCCGCGCGGGCAGACACGCTGTCGGGCGTGGCGACCACCAGTGCCGCATCGCTCGCTTTCGCGAGTGTCGGCACAATGCCGTCCGTACCCGCACCCGCATCCAAAAAGCAAAAGTCAAAATCAATTGCCGCTTTTGCAAGCATTTTTGAAAAATCCTCTGCCGTAGGCGGCGTTTCTAATGCGGCAGGCGGAATCAGCAAAGAAAACTCGCCTGTTGCATCTGTCAACAGTGCATCCAACAGCGTGCAGTTTTCCGAAAGGACATCCTGCCACGTGTAAACCGCCGACTGCCCGAGACCCGTCAGCAAATCCAGCGAGCGAAGCCCCACATCGCAATCCATCAGCAAAACGGATTTTCCGCGTGCACAAAGTGCCCGCGCGATACAGACGGACAAGGTGGATTTTCCCACGCCGCCTTTGCCCGAACAAATCAAATACCGTTTCATTCTGTCCCCCGTGTGTTAATTTAAAATTGTATTATAACCGTCGTCTGCGGCGAAATCCCCCGTCGCCGTAAAGTACGCTTTATAAATATCCGCCATCAAAACGGCAGTCGCAGAACCGCTGTTCAAATTCTCAATCGCAATCGCGACGGCGATTTCCGGGTCATCATAGGGCGCAAAGGAAATCATAAAACCGTTCAGGCCCTCGACAATATCGCCGCCGACCTTAGCTTTGGATTCTGCCGTACCTGTTTTTGCCGCGACCCGCACGGGCAAATCCTTGAATGCAGACAGGCGCGAGCCGAGGCGGAGCATACCCTCTTTGACAATACGGATGCTGTCTGCGGAAACGCCAAGCTCATTGACGACCGTACCTGTGTTTTCGAGCACCGTTTCCGAATAATCGCCGCTCTTGATGCTCTTGACGAAATGCGCCTGATAATGCGTGCCGCCGTTGGCGATGGTTGCCGCATAATTCGCCAGCTGAATCGGCGTGAACAGGTTATCGGACTGCCCGATTGCCGCCTGTACCGTATCGCCGGGATACCAAATGCCGCCGTGTGCCTCGCGGTAGGAGATGCTCGCGAGCACGCCTGTGGATTCGGGAATCTCGACCCCTGTTTTCTGCCCGAGCCCAAAGCGCGTGCAGTAATCGTTCATTTTGTTGATACCGAGCAGTCTGCCCGTCTCATAAAAATAGATATTGCAGGACTGGTTCAGTGCCTCTTTTACATCGATACTGCCGTGATAGCCCAAGCATTTGAACGGCGTATCGGGAAATTGCGTGTACACGTGGGTACAGCGGATATGCGTACTTTCGGTGATGATGCCCTCTTCCAAGCCTGCCACGGCTATGGCGGGCTTCAGCGTGGAACCGGGTTCATAGGTGGACATCAGCGCACGGTTCCAAAGCGGCGAGGATTTATCCGCCGCCAGCGTACTGTAATCCTCATAATACGTTGTCAGATTGTAGCTCGGATAGGTCGCGCAGGCGAGCACCGCGCCCGATTTGACATCTATAACCACCGCCGAACCGACCGCGGGAATCGACTCCTTATCGCGGTAATTCTGAATGAACCGCCCGAGCGCGTCCTGCACCTGTTTTTGAAATACGGAATCAATCGTCAGAATGACTGCGTCGCCGTCCTTCGGGGCGGTCGTCAGCTCCGAGGTCTTGTTGCCGTCGGAATCTGTTGTCGTGGTCATAATGCCGTTCGTGCCGCGCAGATAAGATTCCATCGCACTTTCAATGCCGAATTTGCCGATGGTGTCATCCATCGAATACGCACGC
Organism: Bacillota bacterium; assembly: GCA_021769885.1. Taxonomy (GTDB): domain Bacteria; phylum Bacillota; class Clostridia; order Oscillospirales; family Acutalibacteraceae; genus Fimenecus. Next base: position 36,308 of record JAETSA010000017.1, read on the forward strand.
AGAGAAAGGGTTTGCTTTTCCTGCGCGGTCAGATTCGGATTTGCGCTTTCTGTGTCAAACGCCTCTTTTTTGGCGTTATATTCCTCGGCGTTCAGCTTGCCGACCACGCCTAAAATATGCGGTGCAATCGTACCATCGGTATATTTGCGCTTCGAAGTGACGCGCACGTCTACCCCTGCGTACAGCGCACTGTTTTCCTTGATTTTCGCCGCCAACGAACCGGGTACATCATCGGCAAAGGTATAGGGATTCGCGGCGGAGAACGCGACACGCTTTAAGGCATAGCAAACCGACGCGATTTTGCGCGCATCCTCTTTGGAATAATTTTGCAGGCTGAATTTTTCAATCAAACCGTCAAAGCAGTTTTGCGCCGTTGCGTAGGCGTTCAGATGCAAAACATCACGCGATTTCAAAAACGCAATATCGGATTCGGCGTTTTCTTTATACTGAATGTTGCCATTCACATCAAATACAAGCGGCAAATCGTCGTTCCACGCGACGCCCTCCTCTTCGGTCAGGTGAATGAGCGCGCACAGGATTTCGTTGCGTTTGCCCTGTTCCGAGGTAGACGGAAAATAAGAGGCATCCAAAACAATAGAGCTTATTTGCTCGTTCACGACCAACGGTACACCGTTGCAGTCAAGAATTTCGCCGCGTGCCGCCTCAACGGTGGTATCCACCGAACGCAAGGCGACCTTTTGGGTGGAATACTCCGCCGCGTTGACCACCTGAATGCGGAACAAATCAATAAAAAATGCAGAGAAAAACACAGCGGCGGCTACAAAAAATGCCGTGGAACGGAATTTTAAGCTTTTGCTGTTTCTTTGTTTTTCGTTCATATGGTCACCGCCTTTTTCGTTCGTATAAAAAGAAGATGGGATTTGGGATTTTGTGTGCAGAATCGCACCTTGTTCGGACGCGCAATGCACGCCCTACAAGGCAGTGCGTTATTGCACACACCGTAGGGACAGCCCTCGCGGCTGTCCGTTTTTACAGCACAATGTAAATTGGATTTGTGCGTAGGGGACGACCTCAGTGTCGTTCCGTAAGATTTGCGCGAATTTTACAGGCGCGCGATGCACGCCCCTACGGTCTGTCTTGTCATTCTGAGCGCAGCGAAGAATCTCACATCGCACAGCGCAATGTGAATTTGATTCGCGCGTAGGGACGGACATCCTTGTCCGTCCGCGGGGCGCCGAGTCGTCGCCCCCTACGGATTGTGCATCACCGTTGGATTTGGCAGATTCAACGGGTCACCGAGTCGGCGACCCCCACAATATTATCTTCGCAGCTTCGTGCGGTTCATCACGGCGCGCACCAGCAGGTAAATCACGGGGGTGAACAAAACGGAAAATACCGCCGACGGCAGATAGTACCGCACAAACAGCCAGCCTGCGCTGTCCACGCCCTCGGCAAGCACAAAAAATACGATATACAAAGAAATATATAACAAATGCGCTATGCCGTTCAGCAATAATGCCGTTACAAGATTGTTGCGCATAATTGTGTTAATCAAAATGCCGCACGCCGCACCGATTGCCATAAACAAAAGCGCGTGGAAACCATCGCCCGTCGGCGACATAAAATCCCACAGCGCCCCCGCAAACAGACCGAATGCCGCGCCTGCGGTTTCGCGCTCGAACAGCCCCAAGCATACGGTAAAGGTCAATAAAAACCACGCGCGCACGCCGAAAATCTCCAGCGTACCGCCCACGGCGCTCTGCACAAGATACGCCGCCAATATAAGAAGTGCAAAAATGCCGCGCCGCACAAGCAGAATCTTTGTTTGTCTACGCATCGCCTTTGCCCTCAAAATCTGTAATTACAAATGCGTCCTGCACTTCGGCGATTTCGATTTCAGGCTGAATTTCGGCATAATACGAAATATCGCCCTCTTCTTTCTCGACGGTGGTAACCGTACCGATAATCAGTCCGCGCGGATACACGCCGCCCACGCCCGAGGTGCACACAATGCCGCCGGGTGCAACCGCCGTCGCGCGCGAAAGCCCCGACAGCTTAATTTTGCCCGCTACGCCGAGCTTTGCCGTCGTGCCTGTATAGCCTGTTTCGCCTGTGCGGATTTCATATGCCGCCGCGCTGACCTTCGGGTCGCAAACGGAAAGCACCGTGCACGCGGTCGGCGTGACCTCAGACACAAGTCCAATCAGATATTCGCCGCTGATGACGGGGTCACCGACGGAAACGCCGTCCGTCGCGCCGCAGTTCAGCACAAATGAGCCAAACACATCCGCAGAATCCCGCCCGATGACCGTACCTGTGACAAACTGAAAATCGGGATTCTTCTCTTTTACGCCCAAGAATTTCTCATAGCTTGCAACCTGCTTTTGCAGTTTTTCGTAATCGACCAGCTTGCTTTGATATTCCGCGACCTGCTGTTCCAGCTCCTCGACGCGGTCTTTGTAGGCATCGGCAGAGATAAATCCGCCCTTAAAGTCATCGAATTTTGACGCTATGTATGCGCCGCCGCGCTGTAACGGGGAAAACACCGTCCCGAGCGCAGAGGTCAGCGGAGATGTGCCGTCGGCAGTCGCCGCAGCAGCAATCACGCACGCGAGCAGCACAACCGCCACCGCGAGCAGTATTTTAAAGCTTGTACTTTTAAAATAGTTTTTCATAATCGTTTAAACTCGCTGACTTCTGATTTTCATTCATAGGAAATGCACGGTGCGCGCACGCTACGGGTTGGTGTAGGGCGGGGAAGATTTCCCTATTAGGGAAAATGTCGCGAAGCGACAAAAGGGTAATGGCGTAGCCGTAACTTGCTCCCGCCACAGGCTTGTGTAAAATCCAACCTTGCTCGGGCGCTTCGTGAAGCGCCCCTACGGAGTTGACGCGTCGTTTTACATATCGTAGGGACAGCCCGGGCTCGCTGTCCGTTTTCGGGGCAGAATCCCTCCGTCACGGCTACGCCGTGCCACCTCCCTTTAACAAGGGAGGCATCCGACCCCTATAGTTTGTGCACCGCCGCTAATTTTGTGTGCAATCAATCGTAACGCTTTTTGCCTGTAATATCCAAAATCTCGCCGCTCTCGAGGCATTTGCCCGTGCCGTCTACGACGCAGTCCAGCGGGTTTTCCGCCACGTGCACGGGGATTTTGGTTTCAATGGAAATCAGTCGGTCGAGTCCGCGCAGAAGTGCGCCGCCGCCTGTGAGCATAATGCCGCGGTCAATGATATCCGCCGAAAGCTCGGGCGGGGTTTTCTCCAAGGTGGAGCGAATGGTATCCAGAATCTGGTTAACAGGGTCGGAAAGTGCTTCGCGCACCTCCTCCGAAGTGATTTCAATATTCTTCGGCAGACCGTCCAAAAGGTTTCTGCCCTTGACGTCCATCGCGCCCTCGCCGTCATACGGATATGCCGAGCCGATTTTAATTTTGATATCCTCCGCCGTGCGCTCGCCGATGAGCAGGTTATGCTTTTTGCGGATGTAGGCAATAATCGCTTCGTCGAAATTGTCGCCCGCCACACGCGCGGACTGTGCGGTGACGATGTCGCCGAACGAAATGACCGCGACCTCGCTCGTACCGCCGCCGATATCCACGACCATCGAGCCGATTGCCTCGGAAACGGGCAGACCTGCACCGATTGCCGCCGCCATCGGTTCTTCAATCAAGCCGACATATTTTGCACCCGCGCTGCGTGCGGCATCGTGCACCGCTCTGCGCTCGACCTCGGTAACGCCCGAGGGAATGCAGATGAGCACCCGCGCTTTCGAGAACGGGGATTTGTTGATTGCCATACGGATAAACTCCTTCAGCATATCCGATGTGATTTCGAAGTCCGCAATAACGCCGTCCTTCAAGGGACGAACCGCCGTGATGGAACCGGGCGTTCTGCCGATCATCTGTTTGGCCTTGTCGCCGACGGCGACCACCTTTTGCGGGTATGCGCTCACGTCCACCGCCACAACGGACGGTTCGCGGATTACGATGCCCTTGCCTTTTACGAATACCAATGTATTCGCGGTACCCAAGTCGATACCGATGTCCTGTGAAAATATCATTTTTTTGCTCCTTTTTCCGCCTCGTCCGAACACGCGGCGGCGCAAATTTAAACCGTTTTTGCACGGCATTCTTTGTAATTTTTCGAAGCCGTGCCGCTATACAGCAGACATAATGCTCCAATATGCAATTATTATACAGCATAGTTTTCCATTTCTCAACCGAAAAATAGTTAAAACTTTATAAATTCTGTGTTTTATTTGTGTACAGAATGTAAATTTAATCCGCAAATCGTAGGGAACAACCTCTGTGTTGTTCCGCGAAATTTTGCACAATATAAATTGGATTCGCAAATTGTAGGGGTCGCTGCCATCAGCGACCCGCGGGCGAACGCAGTTCGCCCCTACGGTTTGTGCGTAACCGTTTGCTTTGTGCGAAATTGAAATTTACTCGGGCGGATGAGGGTGCGGGTGTCCAGTGGACACCTCTAAGCGAAGTTTAGAAGCGCAACCGAGCCGGCAGGCGAGAAACCCGCCCCTACGGGTTGTGCAACCTTTTCACAAAAAATAAGGGCGAAAGCTAATGCCCCCGCCTTTTCTCTCCCTCCGGCACGCGCAAAGCGCGTGCCACCTCCCTCATCAGAGGGAGGAAAATAAGGTTTTTCTATAATCCGCGGCGGGGGCAAGCTCCCGCCCTACCGATTGTTCCATTTACGCTGTTCTGTGAGACCCGCATCCCGCCCTGCCGATATTTGCATTTTCGTTTGCGCTTTATGCGTCCATACCGAGTTTTTTTGCGGCGCGGCGGGTAAAGAGCTCCCGCGCAAGCAGGCAGAAGGTGAAACCGAGCAATGCGCCCATGGTAACATCGGTCAAAAAGTGCTTACCCATAATCATCCGTGTAAAGCCGAGAAGCCACGTATAGCCCCACGAAAGCACGAAAAACAGGCGTTCTTTGTTTTTACAGCAGTCCAATGCGTCGCAAAGCGTCAAACTCAAAAAAGCTGCCGCGCCGCTTGCCGTATGCCCCGAGGGGAAGGACGAACCGCCGTTGCCGTGCATATACCACGGCGTGTAGAGATAAAAATTCGGATCATTGCAAATGGTGGGATCTATCATTTCGTGGAATCGTGTGCGCGCAACCAAATCTTTAACGGGGTCAATGGAAACGCGGTACAGAATCCCGAACACGATACCGCCGTAAGCGAGCGGCTTCAACTTTTTGAGCGTATCGGGATTGCCCTTGCGCTTCACGAGATACGCCGCAAGCACATCGACAACCAAAATCGTCGTAACCAACAAAATCGTATACAGCGTGCTCTCCTTGACTTCGTCGGAAAACCACTGCTTCACGACATTGCGAATCAGCTTTTGCCACGAAAAATAACCGAGCACCAAAAATCCCACGCCGTAACCGAAGTCGGCAACGCGCAGAAGTGTCGCCCGTGCCTTTTCTGACAAACCGCCCTTTTTGCCGAGCTTTCGCTTGAAAAAGTCTATAACCGACACCGTTGTTTCGCACTCCCACGCACGTGTAGCATACAAAACCGCCGCCGCAGGTCCCCAAAGCGCAAAGCGCGGCACTTCGCCGTATTTCTGCAAAAACAGCGCAAAGCCGTTTTCGGGGTTATAAAGCGCGCGGTCTATGCGCAAATCGTAAAACGTGCCGACCGCGAACAGCGCGAGCGTCAGCACATAAAAGCCGACAATCCAAAAAATACGTTCTTTCTTTTGCATCATATGCGTGTGCCCCCTGTTTATTTTGTAACCGCTTCCGCTTCATCCTCAGACGATGCGGTATACTCCATTTCGCCCTTAAAGAAACTGCGGATGCGTTCTTTTGAGAAATAGGCACGATTCTCGTGCAGTTTGTGCATTTGAAACAAAATACAGCCGAGATACCCCGCGACAATATCGCCCATCGTATCGGAATTGCCGTGCTGTACGCCCATATGCATCACGCAGTCTGTGAGAAACTCTATAATCTCCCACGCGCCCGCGCAGGTGCAGGAAAACAGCCCTGCAAACAGGATAATGATAAACGGTTCGCGCGGCACGCTCAGACGTTTGAACAGCCATTCGCCGATATACACGCCGATGTAGCCGAGAATCAAGCCGCTGATGAAATGCACCACGCGGTCATAGCCGGGGAATTTGTCATACAACTTCAAAATCGACCCCGCCGCCGCAGACAGCGTAAACAGGTTCACCATTAAATAGGTGCCGACAGGAAAGCGGCACAGCAGAATCCCGAGCGCCACAATCGCAAGCTCCATACCGATCATATCGAACAGCTCGGCATTCGGCGGCGCGCAAAGGGAGAATATCAAAATCACCAAGGACGCCCCGAGCGAAATACCCAAACGCCGCAGTGTTTCAATCTTAGTGCCTTTCCAGTCGGATAATGTAACTTTCATAAAAATCTGCCTTTCTGCAAAATTAAATGCTATGTAAATATGCACGCATCGCGGTGTATTCCCGCAAATACGCGCCGTATTTGTCTTTATCGGTCGCCGTATACGCCGCATAATCGCGGACAATGTTCAGGAAGTCCTGTACACCGACCCACTGCGGTGCAAGCCCGCGCTCGATTTCAACGGACGTGCGGTTTAAATTTCCTTTTCCTATGATTTCACACACAAAATAGTGGCTTACATATTTATATTCTTGATAGTATTCGTTTAAGGTCAAAAATTGCTTTGTCGGCTTGACGATGTATCCCGTTTCTTCGAGGACTTCCCGTGCACAGCAAGCTTGCAGGGTTTCGCCTGCCTCGAGCCCGCCGCCGGGCAGCTGCCAAAAGTCCGTTTTTTCTTCGCGGCAAGCCAACAGCTGTTCGCCCTGCATTACAACGCCCCGACAGCCGATGCGGGTTTTTGTATGCGTTTCCAGGCGGTTTTCACCGAGAATTTCCAGTTGGTGCATAGGATGCCTCCTTTACGTAGGGAACGACCTTATGTGTCTTTCCGCGAGGTTTTACACAATTAAATTGGATTCGCAAATTGTAGGGGACGCTGCCTTCAGCGTCCCGCGGGCGAACACAGTTCGCCCCTACGCTTGGTACATTACAATCAGGTTTGCGCAAATTTGCAAGGTCGCTCGGGGCGATTCGTGAATCGCCCCTACGGGCGTAGGGAACGACCTCTGTGTCGTTCCGAAAATTTCATCACGCTTCGACGGGCGCGCAATGCACGCCCCTACTCCGCCTTATCAAAATTCATCTTTCACCATCAACGCGACGCTTTCCACGTGGTGGGTTCTCGGGAACAGGTCGGCGGCACACAGGCGTTCGGTGCGGTAGCCGAGCTTTGAGAGCCTTGCCGCATCGCGGGCAAGCGTGGCGGGGTCGCAGGAGACATACACGATTTTTTGCGGTCGCATTTCCGAGACAGTGCGAAGCACCGCTTCGTCACAGCCCTTGCGCGGCGGGTCTAAAAGCACCACATCAGGGCAAATCCCGTCCTTGTGGAAACGCGCGGCGGCATCCTTTGCGTCGCCGCAGAAAAATTCTGCATTCCCGATACCGTTTCGGCGGGCATTTTCCCGTGCATCTGCGACAGCGGCGGGGACGATTTCCGCACCGATAATGCGTTTCGCCAGTGACGCCATAGACAATCCGATTGTGCCCGTGCCGCAGTACAAATCCAATACGGTTTCCTCGCCCGTCAGTGCGGCAAATTCCGCCGCCTTGCGGTACAGGCGTTCTGCCATATCGTGATTGACCTGATAAAACGACAAGGGGGACAGCTGTACCGAAACGCCGCAAAGGGTATCACGAATCTGCGCCGCACCCCAAAGCACGGTGCATTCCGTGCCTAAAATCACGGCGGTTTTCTGCGTATTGTGATTCAAAACAATACTTGCAATATGGGGATTCAACGCGCAAAGCCGTTCGACGAGCACGTCGCTGTGCGGCAGTGTTTTGCCGTTCAGGACAATGCATACCATAATTTCGCCGCTCGCGTAGCCCTTGCGCAGATATAAATGACGCACCAAGCCCTTGCCTTTCTCAGCATCATAAACGGATATGTGAAACTCCTGCAAAAACGCACGGAAACTTTCCGCAATTTCCCGAAATTCTGCGGGTTGCAGACGGCAGTCTGTGCAGTCGATGACGCGGCGTGTGCGTGGGGCATAAAAGCCGATTTGGATTTCGCCTTTTTCGGAAACCGCCACAGGATACTGCGCCTTGTTACGGTAGTGTTCCGATGCGCCCGTCAGAATTTCTTCACAGGCGATATCCATATGCGCAAGACGATGAAACGCCTCTTCCACGCGCCGTTTTTTCTCCGCCGTTTCCGTTTCGTAGGTCATCGTGCGGAATGCACAGCCGCCGCACCGCGGGAATGCGGGGCAATCCGATACCGTGCGCGCCTCGGACGGGCGGATACAGCGCACGATTTTGCCGATGGCATAGGTCTTTTTCACCTTAATGATATGGACAAGCAGTTTATCGCCCGGCACGCCGCCTGCGACGAACACCGCAAGACCGTCGTAATGCCCGACGCCGCTGCCCTCGGCGGAAAGGGATTCTATTTCCAATTCAAATTCACTGTTTTTCTCTATCGTCATACCCTGACTCCGTTTCTGCCGTTTGTGCCGCGCGTTTTGCTTTTAAGTCTTTTATTTTTCTATATAAAACATACGCCGTCACTGCGAGAAGCAAAGCCGCCAAAACCGAGACACATATCAGTTCCAAAAGCCGTTGCTGCGGCGTTAATTCCACATTTTCCGAAAAAAAGGAAAAGACCGCGAAGAAGTTCATTTCTGTTTCGTACCTTTCTTGTGGGATGGAGCGTTGTTTTGTGCACCGCAGGGACAGTTCTTGCGGCTGTCCGCCTTTTCTATAGCATAATGTTGAAGCACGCGTAGGGACGGACATCCTTGTCTGTCCGCGGGCGCTTCGTGAAGCGCCCCTACGGGTGTTGCGTTTCACCGTTAGATCGGGGGAAATCGAACGCTGTTGCGGGCGATTCGTGAATCGCCCCTACAAGGGTTGCACTCCGCCGTTTGGTGGTTCTGATTTTTACGGCTATTGTATCACATTTTTTGCACATTGAAAAGGGATTTTATCAACATTTGTCTAATATCTTTTTGCTTTCGCATTTTTTCGCAAAAAAGTTCGTTTGCAGTCCGGATATCGGGACTTTCCTAAGGGTTTTGATTTGCATCTTCTTTTAAAGTGTGGTAATATATATCTTGTACCGAACATTTGTTCTGCTCGCCCCGTAAGGAACGCAATGTGCGGAAAAATCAAAATAAAATCATAAAGAAAGGAACGATACCGCGTGCAAAGGACGTCCCGACAAACGCCTGCACGCAAGGTGAAGCTATGACGTTAACTGAATTATCCCGTGAGTACCGCGCCGAGGAACAAAAACTGACCAACCAAATTGATACCTTTTTGCCGTACGCCAAAAGCCTTTCCGGCGACAGCCGCCGCGAAGCGTACCGACGGCTCGCGTGCCTTTACGAAATGCGCCGCGATGTGCGTATGACCGCCGAAAGCTTAGAGCATTATTACGACAAGTCGCCGAAAAAGCGGGTATACCATAAAAACAACGGATATTTTCCCACTTCCCCGCGTCGGCTGTCTTAGCAGGACAGATGTGTTCCGAAATATACATAAAAAGATGCAAAAAGATTGGCAGATTCTGCAAATTTCCTATTGATAAATCCCTGTCAAAACTGTATAATACTTTCGTATGGTTAAGATGAAGGACAAGTCATGCGGCAAGCGCGCGGCACGCCCTTTTGTCTTAAGAAAGGAGTTTACAACATTATGAACTATTCCCAAGAAGTTGAAAAGATGTGCTGCGTCAAAAAAGGACCGCATCACGGACCCGCTCCGATTCCCGAGGAGGGCAAATGGGTCAAGGCTTACGAGATTAAAGACATCTCCGGTTTTTCGCACGGTGTGGGCTGGTGCGCACCCCAGCAGGGTACCTGCAAGCTCTCCCTGAATGTCAAAAACGGCATTGTCGAGGAAGCATTGGTCGAAACCATCGGCTGCTCCGGTATGACCCACTCCGCAGCTATGGCGGCAGAGGTTCTGCCCGGCAAAACTCTGCTTGAGTGCCTGAATACAGACCTCGTCTGCGACGCAATCAACGTTGCAATGCGTGAAATCTTCTTACAGTTCGTTTACGGCAGAACACAGTCCGCTTTCTCTGAGGACGGTCTTGTCGTCGGTGCAGGTCTGGAGGATCTCGGCAAGGGTCTTCGTTCGCAGGTCGGCACTATGTTCTCCACAAAGCTCAAGGGCGTCCGCTATATGGAAATGGCGGAAGGCTATGTCACCAGAATGGCACTCGACGAGGACGACCAGGTCATCGGCTATGAGTTCATTAAGGTCGGCAAGATGCTCGAGGACATCCGTCACGGCGTATCCGCTGACGAAGCACTGAAAAACAATACAGGTTCATACGGTCGTTTTGCAAATGCTGCAAAATATATCGACCCTCGTGAAGAATAAGGAGGGGCAAAACAATGGCTAACGATGTAATTTTTGAAGGTAAAGAAAGAAGAATGGCGAAAATCGAGAAATGCCTTGCCGAATACGGCATCGCAAGTCTTGAAGAAGCCAAAGCCCTTTGCGACGAAAAGGGTATCGATGTAGAATCCATCGTCAAAGGCGTACAGCCCATCGCATTTGAAAATGCTGTTTGGGCATACACCCTCGGTGTGGCGCTCGCCATCAAAACAGGTGTAAAGACTGCGTCCGACGCGGCGGCAACCATCGGTAAGGGCTTGCAGGCATTCTGCGTCCCCGGTTCTGTTGCTGAACAGAGAAGCGTAGGCTTGGGTCACGGCAACCTCGGCGCAATGCTCCTCAACGAAAACACCAAGTGCTTCGCATTCCTTGCAGGTCACGAATCTTTCGCGGCGGCAGAGGGTGCAATCGGCATTGCGAAGACCGCAAACAAGGTTCGTAAAGAGCCCCTTCGCGTAATCCTGAACGGTCTCGGCAAGGATGCGGCGATGATTATTTCCAGAATCAACGGCTTCACCTATGTTAAGACCGATTACGATTTCTACACCGGCGAGCTGACCGTCGAAAGCGAAACCGCTTACTCCGACGGCGAGCGTGCGGCAGTCAAATGCTACGGCGCAAACGACGTTCTTGAAGGCGTTGCGATTATGAAGAAAGAGGGCGTGGACGTTTCCATCACCGGTAACTCCACCAACCCGACCCGTTTCCAGCACCTGGTTGCAGGCACTTACAAGAAATGGGCTATGGAAAATGATGTGAAATACTTCTCCGTGGCTTCGGGCGGCGGCACAGGCAGAACGCTCCATCCCGACAACGTAGCGGCTGGCCCTGCTTCCTACGGTCTTACGGACTCCATGGGCAGAATGCACGGTGACGCACAGTTCGCAGGTTCTTCTTCCGTGCCCGCACACGTGGAAATGATGGGCCTTATCGGTATGGGCAACAACCCGATGGTCGGTGCAACCGTTGCCTGCGCAGTGGCTGTGGAAGAGGCTATGAAATAAAGCCTTATATATGAGGTTTACAGGGCTTCCGCTGTAAAAGGCGGAAGTCTTTTTTTGTCTGCATTATGGAATATTCACAATCCCTTCCTTTAGAAAAATGATATCCGCTCTTCAAGCAGGCATTTTTCGTTAATGTGCACATAAAAATACAGCATTCTTGCAATATATTGTACAAAAATCGCTCGATTGAAAAAAATTGATTCCCGTCGCGGCTGAATTATATTATAATAGTCTTACACACTTGCGTATTCTTGAAAACTCCGGCTGCGCTTTGTGCGCGTCAATATGGATAGGGGATTGAGATAATGACAAAAGCAGAGCTTTTTCAAAAGGTCAAGGGCGTGCCCGCCTATGTCAGGGAGCACTGGAACAAGCCCAACGAGGGCGAATATCTTTCGCTCAAGGAAGTCACGGCATACACCGTCACCCAAGCGGGCTCATATGTTTTTTTGACCGTTTCGGGTATTATGACGTTTTCTGCGTCCTATTTCTGCGGTGCTATTATGGGACTTGCCGCGCTCGACTTTTCCATCATCAACCTTGTGGGCACGATTATCGGTTATATTCTTGTGTTTATGAATCCGATAGGGGTGCTCATATACGAAAACCACGGTCAGCTATCCCCTAAGATGAAGATTTTTGCGCACTGCTCCTATATCGGGCAAATGGTCGTCGGCGCAGTGTGCTATTTCATACCGTCGGCACCGTTTGAGTTTATTATGAAGGGCTTACCGCAAATTGTGGGAAATATTCTTCTCTTAGGCGGCGCAACAAGCTATATAAACTGGTTTATACGCAGAAAATTTTGCGCGAAATACGGCAGATTTAAGCCGTTTATTTTAATTTGCGGTATTCCTGCGACAATTCTTATTTCTATAATCCCGTATCTGCCGTTGGGCTCTTTAAACTACACAAGCAGACTGGTGGCGCTCCATTTTGTATTTACGCTGATGAACTATTTTTATAACAACTTTATCGGTGTAAACGGACTTGTAACCTTTATGACGCCCAATTCGCAGGAAAGACAGCGGCTTCTTTCCATCGTACCGATTATTACCGGACTTTTCCCATCGATTACGGGTATGCTTTTCCCCATACTGATTATCTCGACGGGCGGATATCTGAATATCAAAACCTACAAGGTTTTTGTCCCCATATTCGCAACCGTCGGACTTTTAATGATGTTTGCAACGGTGTTCTGCAAGGAAAGAATTATTGAGCCGCCGATGGAAAAGCGGAAAAAGGTAACCTTTTGGAAGGGCGCCAAAAATGTTCTTAAAAACAAGTATTTCTGGATCATCAACATATCCAATATTATAGGACAGTGGCAGGGCCTTATCGGAAGCCTGCTTTCATGGTGGTTCATCTATTCCTTAAGAATGGAGTGGTTTTCAGGTATTGCCGCCAACATTGTCGTTGTGGGTATGACTGCGGGTAATTTGCTTTGTCCGTTCCTTACAAAACGCTTTCAAAAGAGAAATATTCTCATATCCTTCAGAGCGGCTACGCTCATCACCGTATTGGGCGTTGCCCTTGCGGTTAAACTTGAAAACATATACATATTTATGATTTCCATGTTCTTGAGAAACACCCTTGCACCCGTTGTTGACGGCGTCAACGCAGGATTGGGTCCGGATGTTCTCAACTATCATCAGTGGAAATACGGCGAGCGCGCGGATGCCATGCAGGGCGTGTTCGGCTGGTTCCTAAACCCCATCAATATGGCGATAGGCCTGATTATGCCATGGCTGCTTAAGTCCGTCGGCTTCACCTCTGACTGGGATGTGCTTTACGACAGCCAAATACTAAACAGCGTATTCAGTATTTATACATGGGGCTCCGTAATCGGACTTGTACTCGTCACCATTCCGTTTTTCTTCTATGACCTTACAAGAGAAAAACACGATATGTGTGTAAAAGAGCTTCAGGAACGGGTCAGGGCGCTTGCGGAAGAGGACAGCGCCGAGGCTGTCGCGGTAGGCGAGGTGTAATTATGAAAAAAAGAGCAATCATTATTTTTTCTCTTATTCTTTGTATGTCCGTACTCTTTTCGGGCTGTGCGGAGGAGCTGGAAATCGGGAAAAACGAAATAACCTTTAAAATAGAGAACGGCGAAGCGGTGGTCCGTGAGGTTTCCGATACGTCAGCAACAAAAGAGATTACCATCCCCGACGAATACGAGGGTGCGCCCGTCACCAAAATTGCGGACTTTGCCGCCGTGAATATTGAAAGCATAGAGATTATCCATATCGGCAAAAATGTTAAGGAAATCGGAAATTGGGCGTTTGAAAACAATCAAAATCTTACCGCCTTTAAAGTTTCTGAGGACAATCCTTATTTTTGCGATGTTGACGGCGTTCTTTTTACAAAGGATTTAAAGACATTGCTTTTCTATCCTGCCGCAAGAGGAATACAGACCAAAGAGGAACCCGATGGGTCGGCGGTAAAATACATCGAATATGTCGTTCCCGAAGGTGTTGAGACAATCCGCACAAAGGCTTTTTACAAATGTGCGCTGCTTACAAAGCTCACGCTTCCCCAATCACTGAAAAGCATTGAAGAAAAGGCATTTTTCCGTTGCAGTGCAATGGAAAACACGGTGCTCCCCGCAAAGCTTGAATGCATCGGCAAGGATGCGTTCTCATACTGCACATCCTTTACGGAGATTGTAATTCCCGCTTCGATAAAACAGATTGATACATACGCATTTTTCAACTGCACACAGCTTTTGAAGATTGATATTCTGGCCGCGGAAAACGATGTGACACTGGGCGAAAAATGGTATCCCACCGATAACGGCAGATCTATAGACAGTCTGCACATCACTTGGACGTAAGCCTTTCCCGTCAGACGGTTCTTCACGCTTTTCGGGAAACCGTCGGTTCACAGCATTTTTAAAACACAGAAGGAACAGGCTTCCGATGAAAATCGGGAGTCTCAGACTGTAGAAAAACCTTTTTCCTCCCTCTGACGAGGGAGGTGGCACGCGCTTTGCGCGTGACGGAGGGAGAGAAAAGCTTGATAAACTAAGCTTTTTAACTACCCCTCAGTC
>JAETSA010000018.1 GCA_021769885.1 Bacillota bacterium
TTGCAAATTGTAGGGGACGATGCCTTCATCGTCCCGCGGGCAAACACAGTTTGCCCCTACAGGATTGTGATTTGCCGTTGGGTTTGCATGAAATTCTACCTTGTGCGGGCGGATGAGGTTACGGCTACGCCATTACCCTTTTGTCGCTTCGCGACATTTCCCCTAATAGGGGAATCTTCATCCGCCCCTACGGGTTGCGTATCATCGTTAGATTGGGGGAAATCGAACGCTGCTCGGGCGCTTCGCGAAGCGCCCCTACGGGGTTGTGCATCACCGTTGAGTTGCACAAAATCCAACCGCGCTCGGGCGGGCGTGGAAACCCGCCCCTACAAGATGTAGGGAACGACCTTTGTATCACTCCGAGAAGTAGCAGCAGATTTTAACGGGCGCTTCGTGAAGCGCCCCTACACATCTATTCAATTTACTTTTTATCTTGTCCATATCATGGTATATTCTGCCGCGCGGGTCGGTTCGTCCACTTGTTTGGCGCGGATATGGAAACCCTCGCGCTGATAAAAAGAAACCGCACGCGTGTTCGCGCAATAGACCGATAAAGAAAGCGTATCATATTTCGCTTTTACAAAATCCAACAACTGTTTTCCGACGCCTTTCGAACGCGTTGTTTTCTCTACAAATATGCCTTCGATATAACCGTTCTCTCCGAGCCCGACAAAGCCGATGATGCGATCCTTTTCAACAGCCACATATACTTCTGCCTGTGTAATGGACTGCGCGACAAACGGCAGGTTGCTTTCCCAATAGGACCTTTCGATAAAAGGGTGTGCATCGCAGTTGGCGGAGACCCAAATCTGCATCACTGCGGGTAGATCGCTGTTTTGCATCGCACGAATCATAGTTTTACCTCGTCAAAGGGCGGCAAAATGCCAAAAGCACTCTGCCGCCCCTGTAAACTTAATTATTTTAACACGCTGATGGCGTCGGTAATGGTTTTTTCCATCGCCTCGCGTCCGTATTTATCAACCTCGGATTTATCGCGCGCTTCGTGCGTCAGGCAACCCGCGCCGCCGATACAGCCACCGACACACGCCATACCTTCAATAAAGTTGTTCGGCAATACCCCTTTGGATGCTTTTAGAAGCGCCAAACGGCATTCCTCGATACCGTCGCAGGCAATCGGCTTATAATCGATGTCGAGGTTCTGCTCTTTCACGGACTGTGCAACAGAATCCGCAAGACCGCCGCTTCGGGCAAAAATGCGTCCGAAATAAGAGGCATTATCCAAAACATCCTCGGGAAGCGCAGTAAGGTCAATATCACGGCTGTCAAACAGTGCCTGTAATTCCTCGAAGGTCAGCACGGAATCAATCACCTTACCGACGCGCTCCTGCTGAATTTCCTTTTTCTTTGCCGTGCAGGGGCCGATAAAGACAATTTTGGCATCCGGCTCTTGATCCTTGATGTATTTTGCAATCGCCGCCATCGGGGAAAGATTGTGTGAAATCTTATCGACCATCTGCGGGAAGCTCTTGTGAATATAATCGACAAACGCGGGACAGCAAGAGCTTGTTAAGAACCCTTTTTCCGCAAGCTCCTGTGCTTCATAATAGGAAACAATATCCGCACCAAGTGCCGCTTCTACAACACTGGAGAAGCCCAGCTGTTTAATTGCAGACACCACCTGCCCCAGCTTCGCATAGGTAAATTGGCTTGAAATGGAAGGGGCAACGACCGCATAGGTCTTATATTTTTTGTTTTGCTCGCTTTTTTTCAAGATACTGATAACATCTAAAATATAAGATTTATCCACAATCGCGCCAAACGGACACATATACTCACACGCGCCGCAGGAAATACATTTGTCGTTATTGATATGCGCCGCACGCATTTCATCATTTTTCATAGAAATGGCTTTGACCTTGCAAGCCTTTTCACAGGGACGCTTGTAATTGGAAATCGCAGAATACGGGCAAACCTTGGCACACGCACCGCAGTCCACGCATTTGGATTTGTCAATATGTGCCTTTTGATTTTCATCAAAAGTAATCGCATCTTTTTTGCAGACGTCCTCACAGCGGTGCGCAATACAGCCGCGGCAGTCGTGGGATACCTGATAACCGCTGGCGGGACATTCGTCGCAGGCAATATCAATCACTTCTATAACATTAGGGTTGGTTTTATCGCCGCCGCACGCCAATTTGATACGCTCGGCAATAATGGCGCGCTCTTTATAAATACAGCAGCGCATAGTCGCTTTCGGACCGGGGGCAACTACCTTGGCAATATCGTTAAAGCTGTTGGCAAGCTGAAATTCATCACCCTCAAAGGCAATTCGTGCCACCTCGCGCAACACCTTGTATTTTAAATACTGAATTTTGGTATCAAATTTTCTTCCTTCTTTTCCCATACCGTTTCTCCTTAGAAATAACTGACCTTCACGCGCTTACCGATGGTTTTCAGAAGCTCGGAAAGCTCCTCCACCAAGTGCATTTTGATGTTAAACGTAATCGGCAAATTCGGATTTTGGTGCGCGGGATTTATGGCTCTGCCGACAAAGAAATTGATGTCGGTTGCCTCATCCACAAGCAAACGCGAAATCAAAGACGCACCGTCCTCCTTGACATTCCACTCCGCATAAATCGCATCGGCATCCCGGTAACCCTTCGCCTGTTCCAACACGCGGCTTAAGGTAATGACGCCCTCGGTAACCAAATCCACGCCTTCGATTTTGGCAATCGGCGGGACTTCGGGGTCAATATAGTCCAAGAGTGTTTCCACCGGCTTGCCCAAGAACTCACCCGCAAGCGTCGAGGTCGTACCGCCGCAAACGATGTGTTTCCCCTCTTTTGCGAAGAAAAGCGACATCATTTTGTTGACATCCTTCGGGTCGCGCGGCGGACCGAGCATCAGATTGACAGACCTGCGCTCGCGAATCTTTACCGTGCAGACAGTGGTATCGTCGCCCGGCTTGCCGCCGTACAGCCGACAGCATTCATCGAGCAGTAAGGCGGACATCGTTTTGGCGGTAAATTCGGGATTGTACATTTTTTCCAAAAATTCAATAATTTGGTCGCGCTCCCAACCGAAATTCATTGCAGAGCCAATCCCCGCCCAAATCGCACCGTCGCTTGTGAAAACCATAAAATCGTTTTCGTGAAGCTCGATTTTGGACTTATAAATCGTTTTGCCGCCAATCTCCATTGCGGTTTTCGGATAGTCGTAATTTTTGCCGTCCCGCAACAAAATCAATTGCGGGTTATCATATTGTATAATTTCTGCCTCACGGTTGTCAATAGTGCGGACGATGGTAAATGTGGAATATGCCACCTTTCGCATCTCGCAAATCGGCAAAGTGGCGGCAATCGTCTCTACGCAGTTCTCCAGACTCATCCCGTTTGCCATCATCGTGGAAATGATTTTTGAGGTCAGTGTAGAAAGAATATTCGCTTTTACGCCGCTCCCGAGGCCGTCCGCAAGCACCACAACGTGATTTTCATCGCTTTGGTCGATAATTTCCACGCGGTCGCCGCAAAGCTGTTCGCCGAACTTGTTGACGCTTTGATACCCGATGTCGGTACACAAATTATTCATCTTTGAGCGACTCCTTTAAATTGGTCAATGCGATTTTGGTTTCCGCCGTAGTTTCCCCGAGCAGAGAGGCAATTTCCTGCACGATACGCATTTGCTTTTCAATCACCTTGTCGGTGACTTCAATCGTATGGCGGCTCATTTCCTCTTTTTTCGCTTTTTCTTCCTCTTCCGAGGTGATATCACGCATAATACACATCAAAATATGATACATACGGTCATAAATGATGGTTTCTTCAATATATTTGTTATATTCCGCAAGATACACGCGCTTATCGTGGATATTGAGTCCGCCTGACAGAACTTCAATAAAATCAAACGGCTCCAGAATGCGTACAACCGGCTCACCGAGTACATCGTTTTGATGACGGATATTGAGAATTTTCCGTGCTGCGGCATTGATTTGCTGCACTTCCATATCCTCATTCAAAATCAAAATGCCGTTCGGCGTATTGCTGATGATGTTATCAGAGAAGGTTTCCGCCTTGTCTTTTAAGAACGGCAGACACATAGAAAGGTCGGCTTTACCGTCCAAAACCGCCTGCGCCTTTTCGCGGCAGGTATTGTAGCCGCACGAGCCGCAGTTCAGTTCATCCTCGGGACGCATTTTGCCCATTTTATGTAAAATCTCTTCAATCGCACGGCTTCCTGCCTTCGGTTTTTCTTTTTTGAGGAAAATCAGATTTTTGGTGATTTCTGCGCTGTCGGGCTGTTCTACGGGGAAGTCTGCCCCTTTTGCCTGCTTTGCGTATTTTTCGACGGCTAAATAGCCTTGCACGGGCGCTTTGTGCGCTTTGTTCATCGCAGGACCGCCGATGCAGCTGCCCGGGCACGCGGACATTTCAATGAAGCAATTGTGAATATTGCCCGCAATAATATCTTGAATCGCGTGAATGCAGGCAGACATACCGTCCACAGCCAAATAACTGTATTTTTCACTGCTGCAATCCATAGATTTGAGAATACCGCCCGAAGTGGGGAAGAATCTGGCCTTGCCTGCAGGCTCGTTTTGTGTCTCTGTCGGTTCAAGTACAATTCCTGCTTCCTGAAGCCACTCGCCGAATTCCTCAAAGGTCAGCACGCAGTCTACGATGCCCTCGTAATCCTCCGCCTCCGCCTTTTTAGAAATGCACGGCCCGATAAACACGGTTTTCGCACCCGGATGTGCTTTTTTGAGCATCCCGCAGTGCACCTGCATAGGCGACTGCACTTTTGCAAGATACGGAATTGCCTCGGTAAAATGCTTTTGAATCAGTAAATTGACCGTGTGACAGCAGGTTGCAATCACGACATCCTGTGTACCCTCGTTGCAGATACGGTCATATTCATTTTTGACAACCGTTGCGCCGTATGCCGTTTCCTCTGCGCCCGCAAAACCAAGCTTTAAGAGTGCATTGCGCACAGCGGAAATGCCCACATTGTCGTAATTTGCCGCAAAGGACGGCGCAATACTCGCATATACGGGCGCATCTCCTGCGAGCAGTGCTTTTGCCCGTTCGACATCACTGCGGATTTCCTTCGCATTTTGCGGACAAGCCACAAAGCACATACCGCAAAGCACACATTCGTCTTCGACAATCTGCGCCTGTGTGCCTGAAAAGCTGATGGATTTCACGGGACAGTTACGGATGCATTTATAGCAGTTTTTGCAATTTGATTTTTTTAACTTTATGTAATTTGCCATAACAAATTCCTCTATGTACTGCCTCTTGAAAGCGCAAAACGGCAGTACAAAGCAAAATGCTTTGCACTGCCCGCTTTACCGCTTACAGCGCGGCAAGAATATTGGTTTTAAAGAAATCGTCAACCGTGTCAGGCGACACTGAGAAAAGTGCGTCATCCACCGTTACACACACGCCGTTTTGGCAGTTGCCCATACAGAATTTACCGCTGAGCTCTACCTGTTCTTTCAAATTGTTTTCCGCAACCAATGTCTGTAATCTCTCTACAACCTGGCGCGAACCTTTTAAATGGCAGGAACTTCCGATGCAAACAGTCACTTTCATAGCCGTTCTCCTTTAAACTTATTCGTAGTCAACAACATCGAGCCACTTCATAAGCAGTTCTTTTTCTTCGGGATTGCGCTTTACGCTCTGCGAAGCCGCAACAATCGGCAGCCATTTCTGCACATACTGTTTTGCGGTATCGCTCTTTTCACAAAAGATATCCAAATATTTTTCTGCGTTTTCGGTTTCGCCCTTTAAGCAGAATACCAAATAGGTTCTTGCCGCATCCGCAGAAGCATTGCCCTGTGTGGCGTGCGACCAGTCAATGATATAATTCACGCCGTCCTCACCGACAATCACATTGCTCGGGCGGAAATCACCGTGACAGACCTTATTGTGCTTCGGCATTCCCTCCAAACGCGTGTGCAGCTCATAACGCGTGGTTGCGTCCAAATCCGTTTCGGAAATTTTGCGGTTCATTTTGTCCTTCAGCTTATTTAAGAGCGGTGCTTTCTGATTGTGAATTTGCAGTTGAATGTCCACGAACAAATTCATATATTCGTCCAGCTTCTCAGGGTGCTCTTCCATCAGCTGACCGAGGGTCTTGCCCTTGATAAATTCGGAAGCGATTGCCCATTTGCCGTCAATCACGCCGACCTCCAAAAGCTTCGGAATCGGCAGTCCCGTTTCCTCCACGCGGGCCTGATTGAGTGCCTCGTTTAAAATGTCGGACTTTTTGTAGCCTTCGTCAAACACCTTTACCGCACGGTCGCCGTCCTTATAAACGGTTTTGGAAGTTCTGACAGCAATGACTTTTTCGAGTTTCATAATTATCCTCCCTTATTTACCGTAATATGCTTTGAGATACATCTCTTTGATTTCAGACATCAGCGGATAACGCGGATTTGCGCCTGTGCACTGGTCGTTAAATGCCTGCTCGACCATAGCATCCAATGTTTCAAGGAAGTATTTCTCGTCCACACCGTATTCCTGAATGGTCTTTTTCACGCCGCAATGTGCTTTCAGTTCATCAATTTTGGCGATAAGATTTTCAAGCTTTTCTTCGTCGTTCTTACCCGAAACGCCGAGGGCATCGGCAACTTCGCAGTAACGTGCGAGCGTGTGCGGGTGGTCATATTGCGGGAATGTGCCCATCTTTGCGGGAACCTCAGCAGCATTATACCGCAAAACGTGGTCAATAAGCAAGGCATTTGCGATACCGTGGGGCAAATGGTGGAATGCGCCGAGCTTGTGTGCCATAGAGTGGCAGACACCGAGGAACGCATTGGCAAACGCCATACCCGCCATAGTAGCGGCATTGCCCATCTTTTCACGGGCAACGGGGTCATTCGGACCGTTATCGTAAGCGCGGGGCAGATATTGGAAAATCATCTGCAATGCACGAATCGCCAAACCGTCTGTATAATCGGTCGCCATAACCGACGCATAGGCTTCCAATGCGTGGGTTACTGCATCGATACCGGACGCCGCAGTAAGACCCTTCGGTGCGTTCATCATCATATCCGCATCGACAATTGCCATATTCGGCAGCAGTTCATAATCGGCAAGCGGCCATTTCACGCCTGTATCTGCATCGGTAATAATCGCGAACGGAGTGACCTCGGAGCCTGTGCCCGCAGAGGTCGGGATTGCGATAAAGTACGCTTTTTCGCCCATTTTCGGGAACGTATAGACACGCTTGCGGATATCCATAAAGTCCATTGCCATATCGGAGAAATCCACATCGGGATGCTCATACATCACCCACATAATTTTTGCCGCGTCCATAGCAGAACCGCCGCCGACAGCAATAATGGTATCGGGCTGGAACTGTACCATCTGATCCGTACCTTTTCTTGCGCATTGGAGTGTCGGGTCGGGTGCAACCTCATAGAAGCAGGTGTGCTGAATGCCCATTTCATCCAGCTTATCTTCAATGGATTTGGTATAGCCGTTGTTGTAAAGGAAAGAGTCGGTAACGATAAACGCCTTTTTCTTGCCGAGTACGTTTTTCAGCTCGTCAAGCGCAACAGGCAGACAGCCTTTTTTGAAGTAAACCTTTTCAGGCGCACGGAACCAAAGCATATTTTCCCTTCTTTCGGCAACGGTTTTAATGTTAATCAAATGCTTTACGCCGACGTTCTCGGAAACCGAGTTGCCGCCCCAAGAACCGCATCCCAGCGTGAGCGACGGTGCAAGCTTAAAGTTGTAAAGGTCGCCGATACCGCCCTGCGAAGAGGGTGTGTTGACAAGAATACGGCAGGTTTTCATACGCTCGCCGAATTCTTGGAGCTTTTCTTTCTCGGTCACAGCGTTCAAATATACGGAAGATGTATGACCGTAACCGCCGTCCGCAATCAAGTGCTCGGCTTTGTCGAGAGCGTCCGCAAAATCCTTTGCCTTATACATCGCAAGCACGGGAGACAGCTTTTCGTGTGCGAACTCCTCGGAAAGCTCTACGCTGGTGACTTCGCCAATCAGAATTTTTGCGGTTTCGGGCACGGTTACGCCTGCCAGTTGTGCGATTTTGTATGCGGACTGCCCGACGATTTTCGCATTCAATGCGCCGTTAATAATAATGGTCTTTCTGACCTTTTCGAGTTCATCTTTTTTGAGGAAATAACAGCCGCGTGCCGCAAATTCCTCTTTCACCTTTTTATAAACCTTGTCAAGCACGATAACCGACTGCTCGGAAGCGCAAATCATACCGTTGTCAAAGGTTTTGGAATGGATAATCGAGTTCACGGCAAGCAGAATATCCGCCGTATCGTCAATAATCGCAGGCGTGTTACCCGCGCCGACGCCCAAAGCGGGCTTGCCAGAAGAATACGCCGCCTTAACCATTCCGGGACCGCCTGTAGCAAGAATGATATCCGCTTCTTTCATCAAAAGGTTG
The DNA here is from genome assembly GCA_021769885.1 of Bacillota bacterium. GTDB lineage: Bacteria > Bacillota > Clostridia > Oscillospirales > Acutalibacteraceae > Fimenecus. Next base: position 8,389 of record JAETSA010000018.1, read on the forward strand.
GTCATTTCCAAGGACGGAATGTCAATCCAATCGATAATTCCTTCGGGTGCACCTGCCGCGACAGCCGCTTCCAAAACGACCTTTGCCGCCGCAATCGTCGAGCCCTTTGCGCGGGGATGCGGGCTGATGATGATGCCGTTGCGGGTCTTTAAAGAAATCAAGGTTTTAAAAATAGCGGTAGAAGTCGGGTTTGTGGTCGGAATGACCGCCGCCACAACGCCGATGGGTTCTGCAATCTTTTTAATGCCGAATGCAGAGTCCTCCTCTACGACGCCGCAGGTTTTTGTATCTTTATACGCATTGTAGATATATTCCGCCGCATAGTGGTTTTTGATAACTTTATCTTCCACCACACCCATACCGGTTTCTTCCACCGCCATTTTTGCAAGCGGGATTCTCTGTTTGTTAGCAGCGATAGCAGCGGCACGGAAAATCTTATCGACCTGCTCCTGTGAATAGGTCGCGAAGATTGCCTGTGCTTCGCGCACGCGCTTTAATGCTTTTTCAAGCATTTCGACAGAGTCTACAATTTCGTAAGTCTTTGCCTGTTCCATTGTACTGATGCTCCTTTTTAAGCTAAATGGTCTTTTAAATGTGCGGACAAAACCGCAAGGGACGATGCAATATTTTCATTCTGCACCAAGATTCCGTCAGGAACGGTAAGATGCGTTGGAGCAAAATTCCAAATTGCACGAATACCGCAGGCAACCAAACGGTCACACACCGCCTGCGCACTCGCTTCGGGCACGCAAATGATGCCGATGTGAATACGCATACGCTGACACAAATTCTCCAGCTTTTCCATCGGGAAAATTTTCTGCTCCCCGTTAAAGCGCAGCTGTGTAAGCGCAGGGTCTTGGTCGAACGCCGCAACCAAGTGCAATCCGTACGCAGAAAATCCTTTGTACTGCAAAAGCGAGCGTCCCAAAAGTCCCGCCCCGACAAGAATCGCCTCGTTTACGTTGTCGTAGCCTAAAAAAGACTCGAAATCGCGAATCAAAAGCGATACATCGAAGCCTAATTTCGGCTTGCCTGCACACGAACTGACAAAGGCGATATCCTTACGCACCTGCACTTCATTGAGAGACAGTGCCGCAGCAACTTTCGGCGCAGAAACGGTTTCCACACCGGATTTTTGCAGTACCTTCAAGTAATTCAAGTAATACGGCAACCGCAAAAGTGCTTGTTTTGAAATACCGCGAACGGCATTGTCTAAAGCGCGCATATACCTTTCGCCCCAATCAGTATTTTCGTATTGATACCATCATAGCGCATTGTTAAAATTTTGTCAACGTTTACTTGTTAATTTTTTAACATTCGTTTCCCTGCCCAAAAAGCGTAGGGTTTTACGCCGTGTTTTGTGCAAATTTACACGCAGATTTTTCGGTGCAATTCAGGGAGATTTTCTCCTGTTTTTTACTGTGAAAACAGATTTGCACAAATGTCATTTTAACGCAGAAAAAGAAAGAAGTCCATAGGGAATTTGCGGTGAATTTGGGAAAAGTAATTGGCAAAAAGTAATTGTCCTTCTGAGCGTAGCGAAGAATCTCACCATAGCGCAAAGTAAATTGGATATGTGTAGGGAACGATCTTAGTGTCGTTCCCTAAAACTCCATCCGCCTTGCGGGCGAACACAGTTCGCCCCTACGGTTGGTGCATTACCATTGAGTTTGCGCAAACTTGCAAGATTGCTCGGGCGGGCGTGGAAATCCGCCCCTACGGGGTTTGTGTGTCACGCAGTTCGCTTCCCTACGGGTTTTGGAATCCGTTTTTTGCAAAAGTAACGGCGGGAGTAAGCTCCCGCCCTACAATCTATATCTATTGGAGATTCTTCGCCGCGGCTCTGAATGACCGATTATTTTTCGCCCGATTATTTTTCAAAATATGCGTCTGCGACTTTACGGGATTTGAAAATGATAATTTCTTTACCGTCCTTATATTTTTCCAGCAGTGCATAAATTTGCGGCAGGCGGATATTGGGGAAATCCAAAATCCACTGCTTAAATTCCGCATCAAATTCCGTTTCAATCCACGGCATATCGACGCGTTTTTTGCCGATACGGGATTCTACGCCCGAAAGACAGACTTCTACAGGGAAATCCAACAAAAATACGGTATCGCACGCCTGCAAGCGCATTTCCAGCGTACGGCTGTAATCGCCGTCGATAATCCATTGCTCCTGTTGCAGAATTTCGCACAGTCGTCTGTCAAATTTTTCCTGTGAAACCGTGGTTTTATCTGCTTTATGCCACAGCATATCCAAATAATACAGCGGCAGCTTTGTTTTATCGCGGAGCTTTCGCGAAAAAGTGCTCTTCCCCGCCCCCGGTGAACCGATTACAATGACTTTTTTCATACGTTTCCTTTCAAAAATGCATCGACAACACGGTTAAATTCGTTTGGTGATTTTTTTGCGATGCAATGCCCACCCTTCAACGTAACCAGCCTTGCATCAGGGAGTGCATCTGCGATTGTTTTAGAATGTGAGTCCTTTATCATATCGTTAGAGCCGACAATCACCAAAGTCGGCATATGCAAATCCTTTAATTGCTCCGCTCTCAAATTCGGTTCATTCACCATAAGGCCGAGCATTTCAAATTTTTTCTTTGCCTGCGGACTTTTTTCGGCGGATAATTTTGCCATTCTGTATCCGATTTCAATCGGGATTTGCAAATGGCGTTTCACACCGCCTGTGTGCAGATTCGCACCGTTCAGAATCAGTTTTTCTATGCGTTTGGGATATTTTAACGCAAAGGTCATAGCGATGTTGCTGCCGTCCGAGAAGCCGAGGAGATGTGCCTTTTTTATATTCTGCGAATCCATAAATCCACGCAAATCCTCAGAGAATTGCTGCATAGTGAACGGTGCTGTGCCGCGCGGCGAAGCACCGTGTCCACGGGTATCCACGGCATAAACGCGATAGGATTTTGAAAAGTATTCTATTTGATGTTCGAAATAGGCAGAGGAGCTTCCGTTGCCGTGCAAGAATATCAGCGGAAAGCCCTCGCCTTTTTCAATATAGTGCAAGGTTATGTTCATAAATATCCCCTTATCAAAAAGTGCTTCTGCAATCGGCAGAGAGAAAAAGCGGGCGAACACAGTTCGCCCCTACGTTTTGTATATTGCCATCGGGGTTGCGCAAATTGGCAGGGTTTCTCGGGGCGCCGAGGTCGTCGCCCCCTACGGGTTGCGCATCACCGTTTGGTTTGTGTGAAATCCGCCCCTACGGAGTTGTGCATCATCGTTTGGGTTGTGCAGATTTTTCTCTCCCTCCGTCACGCGCCAAGCGCGTGCCACCTCCCTCCGAAGACGGGAGGAAAGTGCGGGCGCTTCGTGAAGCACCCCTACAGAGTGTGCTTCACGGTATGCTTGGATTCTTAAATATGCAGCATCCAAGATGCGACACGGAAGTAAATCAGCAGGGACATTACGTCTACAATGGTCGTAATGAACGGATTTGCCATAACCGCAGGGTCAAGGTGCAGTTTTTTGGCGAGAATCGGCAACGAGCTGCCGATAAATTTCGCTAAAATAATCGTCAACAGCATAGAAACGCTGACCACGCCTGCCACCAACGCCGAAACGTGATCCATCAGCATCAGTCTGCCGAAGTTTACAACTGCCAAGGTGACACCGCACAAAAATGCCACGCGAAATTCTTTCCAAATGACTTTCAGTGTGTCACGAAATTCAATTTCGCCTAAAGAGAGTCCGCGGATAATGGTTGTAGAGGACTGTCCGCCGCAGTTGCCGCCCGTACCCATCAGCATCGGGATATACGCCGTCAGAACTACGTAAGCTTGTAATGCTTCCTCTGAGCTTTGAATAATTTTGCTGGTAAATGTCGCAGAAACCATCAACAGAAGAAGCCACGGGAACCGCTTTTTCCAGATGTCAAACACGCTCATTTTGAGGTAGGGCTTGTCCGTCGGCGTAATCGCCGCCATTTTTTCAAAGTCCTCGGTGTTTTCATCCTGCAAAACGTCCATCGCGTCATCGATGGTGATAATGCCGACCAAACGGTTCTCACGGTCTACGACAGGCAATGCCAAAAGGTCGTATTTTTGGAATTTCTCGGCAACAACCTCTTTGTCCTCTAAGGTCGTGGTCGATATAATATTGGTATCCATTATTTCAAAAATCTTTTCGCTTTTTTCGGAAAGCAAAAGATCTTTGACCGTTACAATGCCGAGCAATTTGCGGTTTTCGTCGGTTACGTAACAAATATAAATCGTTTCCTTGTCCACACCCGTGCGGCGAATGCGGGTAAACGCGTCGTCGACCGTCATATATTTTTTGAGGTCAACATACTCAATCGTCATCAGACTACCCGCTGAATCCTCCGGATACTGCAAAATTTCATTGATGCTTTTGCGTGTTTCGGGGTCGGTGTGCTGTAAAATGCGTTTGACAACGGTTGCGGGCATTTCCTCAATGATATCGACCGCATCGTCGACATACAGTTCTTCCAAAACCTCGCGCAGTTCATTATCGCTGAATGCGTGAATCAGCAGCTCCTGCGCGTCCGACTCCATATTGACGAACACTTCCGCCGCCAGCTCCTTCGGCAAAATCCGATACACAAGCGGCAGTTTTTCCTGCGGCAAGTCTTCAAAAATCGCCGCAATATCCGCTTCGTTCATTTCAGAAAGCAGTTCTTTTAAAGCGGAATAATTCTTTTCTTCTAATAACGTGGATACTTTTTCGTACACTCCGTTTCCCTCCTAAAACTGTAAGATAGCCGCACCTCGGCGGCAATCGGAAACAAAATGCAGAGCCAAATCAGCGAAAAACAGCGACACAAAAAGCCGCCGTTGTTGCCCGAATAGATCGGGGCGGTTTAGGGTCTGCACTTTTTAGGCTTTCTGTGCCCATATTTTCACCTCACAAATCAAAAGATAAAACAAAAACGCACACCGCTGAACGAAAAACGGTATGCGTGATGCGCCTATATTTTTCGTTCAAGCTTTAGCTTCAGAGGGCGATGAAACTGCATTAGAGCACACCTTGTTTTTTCGATGTGCCCTGCTGACCTGCTGACAGTGTCTCCACCGTTTCGCGGCAGCAGCCCGTATCCCTGTGGGAGCCTTACCTACCGATATTGTTTTTGTGTATTCTATTATGAACCCAAAGCAAAAAATTGTCAATAGAAATCGAAAATTTTCACAGGTTCGTGTCTTCACACCTCATATTTTCGGACGCAACCCGAAACCGTATCTAAAAACGCTTCTTCACCCCAAGTGTTGAATTTTAAAAAAGTGCCTGTACTGCCGCCCGAGGTCACGATGCATAAATTGGAATATTCATCATCCCCGAACAGAGCAATGCTCATACTCGCGCGATTTCCGCCTGTATAGCTGTACCGTTCGAATATGCCCAAATAGCTCCGCACACCGTTGCGCGCATACTGCACCGATTCCTCTTTGGTTGCGGAAGCACTGCCGTTTAACACGGTGTTTTCCAAATCTGCAACAATCGCGTCAAAATCCCCATGTAAGGTTGCTTCTAATTTTGCCATAAGTACCCTGCCCTTCTCAAAAAAAGTCAGCCAGTTCAGCCGTGCAGTCCGCGTTCCTGACGATCCATATCCTCTACAACAATGTCAAAAATTTCACCGAGTGTTGAGCAGTATTCGAGCACCTTCCACGGCTCATTGGTGTGATAATGAATCTTGATTAAATCCTCATCACCGACAGCAAGCAGGCAGTCGCCCTTGAAATTCTCGGTAAAATAGTCGTGGATGACATCCTCATCTAAATCCTCGCCCTCAATCAACAACTGTGTATCATATCGAAATTCTAACATTTTTCTTATCCTTTCTGTCATTATGTTATTTATAGGATACCATAACTTCCGCAAATATACAAGGACTCATTTGCAAAAAAAGCGGATTGTTGCGCCGCACCCAAAAATGTGATATAGTAAATATAGAATTTGCAGACAGCAAACCGAAAGGACACAAAATGAATACAGAAAATTTAAACATCGCACTGCTGATTGATTCCGACAACATTGCACCAAAATATGTAGAAACGATTTTTGACGAATTAAAGACCGTCGGCACGGTAACGGTGAAACGCATTTACGGCGACTGGACTCTGGAGCAGGCAAAAAGCTGGAAATCGCTTTTGCCCGAATACGCCTTGATGCCGATGCAGCAGTATGCATACACATCCCGCAAGAACTCCACGGACTCCGCCATGATTATTGACGCGATGGATATTCTTTATTTGAACGCGGTAGATGTATTTTGCCTCGCCTCCAGTGACAGTGATTTTACACGCTTGGCGGCAAGACTTCGGGAATCGGGCAAGCAGGTCATCGGAATGGGCGAAAGCAAAACGCCGAAAGCATTTGTCAGTGCGTGTGACTCGTTCCGTTATTTGGATGTGTTAAGCGGAGAAGCGGATGCAGAGCCGTCGGATGCTACCAGCATTACGCCCCGCAAAGAAATTGAGCAGGAAATTCTTTCGATGCTTTCGCAAAAGGAAGCAGGCGCAAAAATTCAAATCAGCGTTGTGAAAGAGGCGTTACAGCGCAAATACTCCGATTTTGATGAACGCAACTACGGATTCTCAAAGTTTTCGGGCTTCTTAAAATCATTCAGCACGTTTAAGGTCCTGCCCGACGGCGACCGCCATACATTGAGCGTCTGCTTACAGTATTCCGCGCGCAAGGCGGAAATTGAGGCGTACGTTTTGTCGCTTCTGCAAAAGAATCGTGCACATCGACTGAATATCGGCGAAATCAATTCTAAAATCACGGAACGGTTCAAGGATTTCTCGGTGAAATCGCTTGGATACAAGCAAATCAAGCTGTTTTTATCTGATATTGACGGCGTGGAAATTGAGAATTGCGATTTGGTGTTGAAGTAATATAACCATATGTCAATAAAAAACGGGACTGCGCGATTGCAGTCCCGTTTTTTCTGAATACGCCGAATTTTATCTGTTACAGTGCGGATTATCAGTTCTTTCCAACAAATAATCAATCGAAACATTAAAATAATCCGCAAAGGCAATTAAAGTTCTGTAATCCGCTTCGCGTTCTCCGTTCTCATATCTGCTAATACTATTTTGATTCATACCAAGGTCTAATGCGAGTTTCAACTGAGATATCCCCTTTTGTTTTCGCAGGGTTCTCAATCTCATAGTATCACCTCTTGACACTATTATCCCATAATGGTATACTATAAATATCCCGTTTTGGTATATTTCTAATTCTGCATCAAACGAAAAACCGAAACGCGGATGTGTAAAGTCAAGGATAGAAATGAGAGGAGAAACGGAATGAATGTCTGGATTATGAATCTGTTGGATAACAGAGCAGAAGAAGACAAACCCAAAGATCTTCAAAAAAGCAAATTTCAGTTTTGCAAGGAAAGAGGAATTATCGGTATCGGCTGGGTAGGAAGTGATCCTGAAAACTCCGAGGATATTGGTTTTTTACGTGCGCACAACGCGATTTCCGCTTTCCGAAAAGGCGATTTAGTCTGGACAAAAGACCCCGACAGCAAAGAATACTATATTTGCCGGGTCACAGGTGAGGCACTTTCGGCATCAGGTGCTGAATTAAATCAACACGACATCAGCAAATTTTGTCCCTGCGAATTTATTGCAGTCGGCGAAGAAGAAAAATTGCCGTCTGGGATTCTCAAGGACGATTTAATATCCCGAACAGCTATCTCAAAAGCAAATTCGACCGTCAGCGAAATTACACAAGCCTATGTAAATACACGTAATTCCCACGCTCCGTCCGTTTTGCAAGCACAAACGCCGCCAGCCCAACCGACAGGAACACAACCGAAGCGAGAAAAAAAGAAACCAAACATTAAAAAAATTGTTCTGATTCTTATGATTCCGCTGTTAATTTTAGCAATTATTCGTATCGGCGTTTCCGTTTATAAGGGTGTAGCAACAAATATGTATCCTTTGCTTCCGTATAGCCTTGAATTCGGTCGCAGTCTTACTGACCCGCACGGAGAAATACTGCGTTTCAACGAAGAGGAAGAAAACAAAGCCCGAAAAACGGTTACCGGAACAAAAAACTTGTCAGAACTCAGTATAAAAAATACAGAGCACTTCTATCCGCGTCTTTCCATTCCGCTTCAACCGGAAAATCCCGGAAGCATAACCTATGTATTCAATACAGAATTAGATGCATTACAAGTGGTACGAATAGATTTATATACGTCAGCGGAAAGCAGCCAAGTGCTGGACGAATTTATTGAATATTATAAAAAAGCCCTAAAAACGTATGGCGACGCATCTATTCAACCCGCCTCAAATCAATATACATCAAACATTTACATTATCACGTGCGGGGAATACGAGATAGGCATATATGCATATGAAGCAGAAGCTATGGAAAAATACGATTTTCCTTCGATTTCTATCACCATAATAGATAATGCATATATACTAAAACCGCATATTGTTTCTGACCAAGCGATTGCAGATGCACTATACAACGCCAGTTACAGCATTACACCCAATAACGGAAGTATTTTGGGCGGCGGTTTTTCAATTAAACTGTCCACTTTGCTGAACAGATGTGCATCCGGATATCAAATCTCTAAAACACCTTATTTGGATACAGATCCCGACCTCATCCCCAGCTCTTGGAGCGATGCACTCGAATGCGGTGAATATGCAGAATACTTATCTTCCTCATACATTGTGCAAATCAAGGGTGACTTGATGCGAAATCCAGAGGTTCCCTATTTTGTGAATGAAAATGTGAATATTATTACATTCTTATTGATATTTGATGAACACGATAATTTCATCGAGATGAAAATTCTTGAAGAACACCCAGACTTACGCACTTGCGCTTTAATATGCGTAACGCGTTAATCTCATATTAAAAAAGCCAAGCATAAAGTAAAAAAGGCACAGATTGCCATTCAACAATCTGTGCCTTTTTACTATGTCTGTATTAAAAATTATCCAACAGCGATTTATAAAATTCGCAGTAATCACTGCGGTTTTCAGCGGTGAAGGTCATTGCTTCGCGCGGGTGGCGATTTAACTGCCCTGTGAACATATACTGTAAGTCGTAGCCCCACACAACGCCTGAGGCTTTCAAGGGCAGCATATATTTTTCGATAAAGGTCAAAAGGCTGTATAAATTATACTTCGGATTTTTGAGGAAGCCGAGCAACAGCTCCATAGCGCAGTTGCCTGCGCCGCGCCCCATTCCCTGCGCGGTGGCGTCCAAATAAGATACACCGTAGGAAAGGGTTTCAATCGTATTGGCAAACGCCAAATTCTGATTGTTGTGCCCGTGGAAGCCAACCTGCTTTCCCGATTGCTCCGCCGCCGCCAAATAGGTTTTGGCAAGGTCAGACGCATTCTCGGGATACAGAGAACCGTAACTGTCCACAAGATAAATGACGTCTACAGAGGATTCCCCGAGCATCGCGAGGGCTTCCTCCAGCTGATTGGTATTCGCCTGTGAAATCGCCATAATATTACAGGTCGTTTCATAGCCAAGCTCGTGGAAATATTCAATCATTTCCACTGCGGCGGGAATCTGATGAATATAGCACGCCACGCGCACCATATCAATCACGCTTTCGCTTTTCGGCAGAAAATCTGTTTTATAGTCGCACCGTCCGACATCCGCCATAACGGCAATTTTCATATCGGAAATGTTCTCGCCGACAATGGCACGGATGTCCTCTTCCTTGCAGAATTTCCATTTGCCAAAATCCGCTTCGTTAAACAAATCGCGGCTGGCTTTATAGCCAAATTCCATATAGTCCACGCCGCTTTTGATGTTCGTTTTATAAAGTTCGGTGACAAATTCATCTGTAAAACGGAAGTTATTGCAAAGTCCGCCGTCGCGAATGGTTGCATCCAACACCTTTACGTCCCTGCGGACGCCCATCAAATTACCTTTTCTCTGTGCCATTTTACTTAACTCCTGTACTTCGCTTTTGACACTTTAAAGCTTTAAAGCGATTTAGTGACTGTATTATAACACTGCCGAGCGGGTTTGTCAAATGTTTTTTGGACAGATGAAAGTTTTCTTTTCAGAAAATCTGTTACACCACATCAAACAAACGTAAAATGAAATTCATATACGCATCGTTATATACTGCACACATTTTCTCATATTCTTCCTGTGAAATCTCCCCTTTGTATATCGGAATATCCAATTTATCTAACCATTCATCCGTTTGCAATTCGTCATATGCAAACAAATTAAATGTACTGCCATCCGAAAAGGTCACCATACCTTCGAAATAAAATTCACTCGCGTCTGCATTGGATGTATACGATGTTTCCATATGTACGGCATCTTGAAAATGCAATTCTCTTTCTTGAATCTGCAACAGCTTGTTTTCAACAATGCGGGTATCCTCGGCATATGCGTAGGTATTCAAGCCGAGGGACATAATCGGCAAACAAAGTACAATACCAAGTAACAGCAAAACCGTCAGTTTTTTCCAATCATCCGACCGCTTTTTCGAATTGAATAAAGTCATCGTACAAGCTGTAAATATCGGAATCGGGATTTTATAACACAAAAAGGCAGTAAATACAATTTCGAAAAATATTTCAGCACCCAAACCGATATATAAATGGTCGTTAGAAGAGGTTAATGCGGTTGCTGAAACCGGAATGAAACACAGTTTTCGGATGCCTTTTGCAATCCCCAAATAAAGGAGTATAAAAAGCGCACCGAAAGAACAATCAACCAAAACTGGGGCAATGTAATTCTTTGCAAAGAATTTCTGATGATATTCGGAAAGAGGCTCATACCAAAAAGAATTTCTGTATTGCTGTTCGTTTTTGATGGTATTATATTTCGTTGGATTTTGAAACACATCTCTTGTCTGTTTTATGCACAAAATCAAGGCGATTATATTGAGCAGGAAACAAATTCCAAGCAAAATTATATTTTTCATCCAGGTTCTCCTTATCCGATATAGATGGCATATTTGCATCTAATGTCACAAAGCTACCTCAGTCTCCTGAAAAATCAAAAAATTCTTCGTCCTGTAAAACCAATGTGCCGATTTGATTTTTATAAATGCGTTCAAAGGCTTCCTGCGGTACTTCCAGCACACGCGTTTCGTTATTGTCAAAGGTAAACAAAATTTGATACCGAATATGATGCGAGGGCATTTTTGAAGTGCCGGTATGCACAATTTGTGCATCCTTTGCTGTGACGACTGCATGCAATTCCGTGAGCGGCGGCAATTCGAACTCTGCATCTTCGGGAAAATCCTCGAGTTTGGACTTTCGCAGAAAAAACACCCGAACAGCGGATGCACCGCCCCAAATCATAAGTCCCAACAAAATTGCACCGGCAATCACGGCGAACAGAATAATTTGATAGCCCTCTAAGTAAACTATACCGAAATCCTCAGGCAAATCTATGGTAAACAAACCGCAAAGTATATCCCTCATAAAACTTTTTCATACTCCTTTCGGTACGGTGCAAAGCCGAGCGTTTCGTGCAAATGCATAGATGCATCATTTTCACAGCCTGTGCCTGCGCGAAGCACCTTTGCACCACAGGATTTTGCATGCTGCTCGGCAAACGCGTACATCCGCCGTGCAATCCCCTGCCCACGGCAGGCTTTTTCTACATATATTTCCTGTATCTCCGCAAAGGAAAATCCGCTTTCTGCACTGCTTTGAACCGTCATCCAAAAATATCCGATGGTTTTGCCGTCCTGCGTTTCCAATATTTCTGCAAGCGTGCGCGCATCTTCCATCGATTTTTGCAGTGCGTCTAAATATTCTGCCGTCTGCGAAGAATAAGAAAACCATTCCGCACGGTACGCTTCATAAGACATTTCACGCTTCCAAGGCGTTTCGCAGGCATAATTGATACGGCAATGGCATTCTAAGCAATAGTCGGCGTCTTTCACAATATCTATTTTTCTGCGCAGAAATTCCATATGTATCCCCCCTCGTCATTTTGATTATTTTAACACAAATTCATTGGAAAGTACAGAGAGAACAGAATAAACCGATTTCAAAGACACCTAACATCCGCCGCAAAACATTTTCGAGAAAAAAGTGAAAAAAACTGAAATTTTGTCTTGACGAATTAGATTTTGTGTGCTATTATATTCGAGCGTTGGAAATGCTGGTGTAGCTCAGTTGGTAGAGCAGCTGATTTGTAATCAGCAGGTCGGGGGTTCGAGTCCGTCCACCAGCTCCACTCCTTTAACGCAAAATTAAATATGGGAGAGTTCCCGAGCGGCCAAAGGGAGCAGACTGTAAATCTGCCGTCTACGACTTCAGTGGTTCGAATCCACTCTCTCCCACCAAAACGAAAATCCGTTCTCGTAAGAGAGCGGATTTTCGTTTTGTATTCTTCATTTTTCATTATTCAATATTCATCATTCATTCAATCGGATTTTCGTAATGAATAATGAAGAATGAAGCCGCTTCGCTAATGAATAATGAATAATTGTTATTTCATATTGTGCAGCAATATTTCATTAAAATGCGGTAAGAGTGCAAGTCTTCATAACACAAACGCAAAACCATCTTTTCCGCATCTTAAAATACCAAATGAAAAGCAGATAGATTCTTTCTATCGGCTTCTTTTTTTATATTCGATTGTACAGCGTCCGAGAGAGAAAAGTCCCTCATGCGGCGTAAGCATTAACAAACCTCCTGATCTTTTATACAAAATACTGCATTTTTAATTTACAGAAGTGGGAATTTCATATATAATGATTATAATATGATAAATCATTCAAAAATATAGGACTAGGGAGAGAATATTATCATGCAGGCTTATCAATTATCCGTCGCATACAAAAATTCTGACGGTCAGAGAATCACTTCTGATTTAATCACAAGTGATTTTGAAATCAAGACCGAACAGTACGACGACCATCTGAAAATGACCCTACTTCGCCGATTCACAATAAAACACGCGGTCAGATTATGTGTGAGGCGATGGACTTTATTCGGGAATGCGTTAGCGATAAGCTGATACTCGGCTGCGGTGTTCCCCTCGCCCCCGCTTTCGGCAAGGTCGATTTCTGCAGAATCGGTGCGGATATGGGGCTGAACCGGAGGCAAAATCGCTCCACAACAAGAGAAGACGTTTCAACGCCGAATGCAATTTACAATACGGTATTCAGATGGCATTTGGACGGCAGAGCCTTCCTCAACGACCCCGATGTTTTCCTGCTCAGAAACAACAATATGTTTATGAGCTATAAAAAAAGAAAGCTGATTGCAAAAATCAATCATATTTTCGGCAATCTGCTTTTCATCTCCGATAATGTCGAAAAATACGATGAAGACAAGATTAAGGTCTTTCTTGCCGCGATTGACCGAAAGAAAGAAAAATGCATTTCAGCCGAAATGACAAAAAGACGGGATTTGACGGTTGTTTATGAGGACAACGAAAAAAAACATACCTTGTGCTTTAATGCTGAGAACGGAAGAATAAAAAGAAATGATTGAATGAGGAGAAAACATAATGAACGTAGTTAAGCTTGTCAAAGGCGTGTTTCAGGATGTGACATCCCACTGGAAACGCCCTGCGGAAGGAAATTTTGTATCCTACAAGGAAATCGTGAACCTCGGCCTCGGCGGAATGGGTAACAATTTCACGATGCTGCTTGTAGGCTATATGGGTCTGAATGCGGGCAATACGCTGCTTGGCTCCACCATCGGTATTCGGCCGCTTCATTTGCAGTATATGCTGACGGTGCAAACGGTTCTGAATGTACTTTTCTTTTTTGTCAGAGCGCATATTGTAGATAATACGCGTACAAAATGGGGACGCTTCAGACCTTATATTGCCTTTATGGGCATCCCGCTTGCAATTATGTCGGTGATATTTGTATTTTTACCGTTTAATACCATGTCCTATAACGATAAGTTGATATGCGTATTTGTATTTTCGATAACAATTAGTATGATACAGCCCCTGTTTACGGATACATATTCGGAAATACAGACAGTCATTACGCCGAACAGCGAAGAACGGGCTAAGGTCATTTCAATAAACTCAATTATTTTCAGTGCAGCACCGACAATTACCGGCTTGTTTGTGCCGATTTTGTCGAATATGACCGGCGGATACACCAATATCAATACATACCGCTATGTTCTTGCGCCTGTTACGCTGCTCGGACTCGGTCTGAATTTCTTTACGGCATTCGGCTGTAAGGAGCGTGTTGTCACCTCCTCTTCCTATGTGCAGAAGGTCGGCATTATCGAAGGCACCTTTATGATTCTGAAAAACAAGCATTGGTGGATAAGACAGATTGCGGGTCTTATCGGCTTCCTGGAGGGTGCAACAGGTGTATTCTTCGGCTGGATTTACATTTACGGTGTGCAGGATATGACCTCATACGGTCTGCTGAATACGGTTATGGGCACGGCAAGCGGTATCGCTATGGCAATCACACCGTTTTTGCTGAAAAAGCTCGGCAACAAAAAGCTTTTGGTTTATCATAATCTTCTGAATATTGTGTTCCTGATTATTCTGATGTTCACATTTAAAGTGCCGATGCTGATGTTTATCATTATGTATATGAACAGCCTTGTGAATGCGCTGAGCCTTGTGTACAATCAGGTAATGCACTCTGAGGTAAAAGACTATCAGCAGTATATCTGCGGCTACAGAATGGACTTCGTGTTCGGTCTTGCAGGAATGGTCACTATGCCGATTTCCTTGCTGACAGGTTATGTGATTCCGTATGTTTATGAATGCTTCGGTCTAACGACGAATTATGATATTTTGTTTGACCCGAATGTCAGAAATTCACTGTTTTCCGTACTGTGCGTACTTGCCATTATCGGTGCGGTGCTCAATCTGATTCCGTTCTGTTTTTACAGTATGTCCAAAGAAAAGCATCAGAATATTATCCGTGTTCTCAGATACAGAGCGCTTTTTGATGACTTTGAAACAGGTGATTTTAACGCGGATATTATTAAGGACGGTGTGGAAGCAATCAGAACAGGGCTTGAACTGAACGAAAGCCCTATGCCGGATGTAATGGCATTAAAAGCAGAACTGAAAGCCGCTCCTAAAGGAGAGGCAAAGGACGAGGCGCGCAAAAAATATCAAGCAGCCAAGAATTTTGCCGCTGACAAAGCCGAGGTAGGCATTTTTATGGAAGAGCTCAATAAATTTGACACGCCTTTATGGCAGCACAAGGTAGAGAATGCGCGTGCATTACTCGCGCAGGATGTAAATGCCTTAGTGTCTGTTCGCGACAGTATTATAGCAGATGCTAAAAACCTGCCCAAAAGCTCAAAGGAACAGCGCGAAATCAGAAAGTATGATATTCAGCAGGCAAAGGCAATTGTGAAATCCGGCAAGCTGATAAAAAAGAATTACCCCGGCGGGCTTATACAGCCTGATGAAAATAAAGTGAAAGCCGCTTATGCAATGCCTGACAACAGCAGAGCAGAAAACAAATTGAGAAATCAAGCGATAAAAGAAGCGGAAAAGGAGCTTGACCTTTATTATAAAACAATTGCCCCATATGCGGCTGCACAAAAACTTGTGCACAGCTTTGAAAACAGGGACGAGGTTGTCAGATGGGCAGAATCCAATTACGACAAAGCCTGTGAAATAATTAAAGCCCGCGAAGAGGAAGAAAGTAAAAAGGCGAAGGAAAAAAAGCATCTGACAGGAAGGAGAAGTAAGTGATGACGAAAAAGCGTTTTATCAGATTTGGAAGTCTTATCCTTGCAATTTTGCTGATATTGTCGGCAAGCGGCTGTGCATTGAATTCCTATTCTGTTGAGGAGCTGAAGGCTTTTTATCCCAAAGCCATTGAAAACGCACTGAACGAGGAACTGTATTACTGGAAAGAAACAGTGAACGCTTCGGACCATACCTCGTGGAAGACCTGCAATGTTTTTGCGGAAATCGATAAAAAATATGAGGTCATCCGTGATGAGAACGGCGAGCTTGCCAATATGAAGGTTGATATTCTGGAGGAGTATAACAAGAAGAATGTTTATAAGGCGCTTTGCGGGAAATCCTCGGGCAAGAACGGCGATAAAAACTACCTTTTTGAAAAGGATTTTGACGATGCGGGCAATGCTGTAAATTACAGAACATCGGAAATCACGCCGCAGGCATATGTGCACAGTGACAGCTTTCAGAATAAGTATTCCCTGAATGCCATACTCAAGGAATTTGAATATCTTACAGTGGAGGATATGATTTTCGATATTGACAATGATTTGATGGAGCATAAGGGCAAAACCGTAAAATTCTCATTTGCTGTAACGGACGAATACCTTGAAAAGTATAAAGCGGAATTTGGCGAAAGCTCTGTATTTGAAGGTTCAAAGTATGCCACAATGGAGTTTGCCTATGACCGCTTTGCCTCCATTGTCATTTATGCCACCGAAAAGCTCGGCGGCGGTGTTTCGGCGGATAAAGAGATTTATAAGTTGGAAGTCGTTTACTATGGACCGATTGTCAATATCCCCTCCTACGATAATCCTGAATGGTAAGCATAAAAGCAGGATGTATCGCTTTATCTGTCTGAGGCAGAGGGGTATTTCCAAATTGTAAGATGCAAAACAGCCTTGTATTTTCAACAAATACAAGGCTGTTTTGTTATCTGTCGAGTGAGAGAAATTGTTTCGGTGTTGATTGATATTTAATGAAATCGTTCGCAAAGGCTCACGATGAAATAATGACCTTACGGTCATTGTGAAATTTTCTGCTTCGCAGAAAGTGAAATGAAATTCGTTCCTTTATATGCCGCAGACATATTTCACATTTGCGAAGCAGTTGTTTCTATCGAAGATATTTCACTCGTTCCGCAGGAACGAATTTCATTGAAAAAAGCACGCTTTCGCGTGCTTTTTTCTGGAGCGGATGATGGGAGTCGAACCCACCTGTCAAGCTTGGGAAGCTTGCATTCTACCGATGAACTACATCCGCATAAGCCTGACGATACGAATTTGAATCCGGTTTTGCGGGATACCTTTTCCCCTGCACGGCGTCAAAAATGCTCGCAACCCGACAGGATTGCTGTGCTTCTTTCCTTGTTCATGTAAAAATCTATTCCCGCAAAACTCTATGACCTAAAAGAATGAGATTTTTACCGCTGTAGGCGGGTTCAAATTCGCATCGCCAGGCTAAATGAATGACGCAAGGAATGGCCTTGCGTCATTATTTGTGGTCGGAGTGACGGGACTTGAACCCATGGCCTCTTGGTCCCGAACCAAGCGCGATACCAAACTTCGCCACACCCCGAAGTGCATTCATTCTTGAATGCTAAGGTATTATAATATATTCCGCAGATAAAATCAAGGCTTATTTTAAAATTTGTTCGAATTTTTGTAAATTTGTCCATTTTAAAAAGACGTTCGCCCTCTATACACCATATCCTATTCGGGCGGGCACAAAAACCCGCCCTACACGTGATTTCAAACGATATGCAGACCACATCCCCATAGGCTTACTCCCCTTATCAGGACGGCACGAATTTGCTTTCTATCCGTTGAAAACAGATTACCGCATACGCGCCTCTATTTCACAGACAATATCGCTCATTTTTACATCCAGTGCCATAGCGATGCGATAGAGCGTTTCTAAGGTCGGCTTGCGCTCGCCGCGCTCAATTGCGCTTAAATGCGTCCTGCCGATATCCGCAAGTCCGCTCAATACTTCCTGCGTGATTCCCCTGCGCTTTCTGAAATCACTAATCACACTGCCAACCAGTTGTGCATCTAATGTCGGATTAAACATAAAAATCACCTCAAGATAAGTTTATGTGACTTTTCCCGACTTTTTGAATACATATGTTGACAAAATAATACATATGTGTTATTTTTTATATACAATAAAATTATTATGTGCTTTTAGATGCACGGAATACGTTTCACTTCAATCGAAAAGTGCATATATCAGGAGGAGAAATCATGGAAAATCAACCAAACACAACAACCACGCCGACCGAAACCAAATTTTGTCAGCACTGCGGTCAAAAAATCCCGAAGGATGCGGTGCTTTGCACCCAGTGCGGCAGAATGGTAGAGGAACAGCAAACCGCCCCTGCCCCGCAAATCGTGATTAACAACGATAATAACAATGTGAACAGCAATGTCAATCAGGTAAATGCCGCTGTTGCAGGTAAAATGAAAAACAAATGGGTTGCGGTCGCGCTCTGCTTTTTTCTCGGCGCATTCGGCGCGCACAAATTCTATGAGGGAAAAATCGGAATGGGTATCCTGTATATTTGCACGGTCGGTCTGTGCGGCTTCGGTGTGATTGTGGACTTGATTGTGCTTTTGTTCAAGCCGAATCCGTATCTGCCTTGAGGAATCGCCGCACTGCGATCTCCGATTTTGGTAACAGTATCGGGAATTACAAGCCGTATTGAATGGGTATTTAGAGCCTTGAACCGTCATTTTTTTTACAAAACAGAGAAAAAAAGACCGCTCACACGGAACGGTCTTTTTTATATGCTTTAATTGGATTCTTCAAGATATTCTATTCGGCAACATCAAAATTCGCCAGTAAGTCTGCAAACGGACAATATGCAGGCGCATTATCGGTGCCTTCCGATATGTAATACGGATTCAGCTTTAAAGACGGCTCGCGCTGCATTTTTGCAAACAGCAGTGCCGTATTGCGTGCATCCACAAGCGCGTCGTGCTCCCCGTCCTCTAAGTCAATATCCGAAATAATCAGTGCCTCTGAGAGCTTATATCGCTTTTCAGTATGCATCCGCTCGGCAAAGGTCCTTTGACAGTCAATCCACCTATCCAAATACTGTTCCAATTCGTCAAAAACAAGATTTTTAAATTCGGCCTCTTTGCGAATTTGCTTTTCGTCACTCATACTCCAAGATACCGGAATCGCATCCGCAGGAAGCCAATCCAAAAAGGACTGCAAAGCTTCTTTTAAATGCGGTGCACCCTGCAAATCTCGGTTTGTAATGCCTGTAAGCGACTCAATATATTCGTCGAGTACTCCGTATTCGGGCGCAACATAGGACGCGAAAGTATCGGCAATTTCTAAATCGTCCCCCAATAAAACTGCACCGATTTGTATCAGCTCATTGCGAAATTGATACCCCTTCTGCCGCACCGCCTGTGGCACATTGCACATCTCTAAATCCACAATCACATAACTGCACATCGGCATCCCCCTCTCCACTAACAATTCCTAAGTCGATTATATCGCAAATATTCTAAAAATTCTACGCTTATTCGAAAATATCTTCTTGAAATGTCTTTCGGAGAGAATAAAGAAAAAAGACCCGCTACATTAGCAGGTCTTTGAATTACACCCTAAAAACTGAACAAAGGAGAAGAGAAGAAGAGAGGGAAAAACTTAGAAACAAGTGTTCAAACTGTGGAGTTCACTTTGGAACTCGCAAAGGTCAAGCCCTCGACCTATTAGTACTGCCAAGCTAAACACGTCACCGTGCTTACACA
>JAETSA010000034.1 GCA_021769885.1 Bacillota bacterium
TACAACTGGCGGAACTTGTGGTATAATAGATTCACCACAAATGAGCCGACAGTCTGAAAGGAGCGCATCATGAGCGTAAAACAGACTGAAGGAAAAATCACAGCTTTATATGAAAGGCTGTCCCGTGATGATGACCAGACTGGTGATAGCAACAGTATTGTCAATCAGAAAAAATACCTTGAAAGCTATGCCCATCAGAAAGGTTATACGAACTGTCAGCACTATACCGATGACGGTTGGAGTGGAGGGAATTTTGAGCGTCCCGCTTGGAAACAGCTTATTGCAGACATTGAAGCAGGCAAAGTTGCTCATGTCATTGTAAAAGATATGAGCAGGGCGGGGCGTGATTATCTGCAAACAGGCTTTTACACGGAGGTATTCTTCCGTCAGCATCATGTTCACTTTGTGGCGATTGCCAACAGCGTGGACAGCGACGATCAGAACAGCAATGAGTTTGCCCCGTTCCTCAACATTATGAACGAGTGGTATCTTCGTGATTTGAGCCGCAAGCAGAAAACAGCGATCCATGTGAAAGGCGAATCCGGCAAGCCTACCACCAACTGTGCCATTTATGGCTACAAGAAAATGCCGGGAGATAAGTACAGTTGGTATATCGACGAGGAAGCCGCTGCGGTTGTCCGCCGGCGTTTGGAAAAGCAAAGAGGAATTTCCCAACCCTTATAACTGGAGTGGTTATATCGTTGGGCAGATTCTCTCCAAGCCCGAATATATGGGGCATACGGTCAACTTCCGTTCTCACAAGCAGTCCTACAAGGACAAAAATCCGGTTATGAATCCGCAGGAGGACTGGCTGATCTTTGAGAACACCCACGAAGCGATTGTAGATAAGGAAATGTGGGAACTTGCACAGAAACTGCGAAAGACACCGAGACGCCACGATACACTTGGCGAAGCCAATCCGCTGACTGGACTTCTGTTCTGTGCTGACTGCGGAGCAAAAATGACCAATCACCGTTCCAAAGGCGGTACGGAGAACAATCCCTATCCCTCTGATTTTTACGATTGCTCCACCTACACGCTGGCACATCAAAAGCGCACTCATGCTTGCAGCGGTCACTATATTCGGACAAAAGCGGTCAGAGAGCTTGTTTTGGAAACCATCCGAACAGCCAGCACCTTTGCCAGCGCCAATCAGGATGAGTTTATGAAAAAGGTGCGTTCTGCTTCTCAAATCAGACAGGCGGAAGTCGCAAAGGATACCAAACGCAAGTTGAACAAAGACCGTAGGCGTATTGCCGAGCTTGATACCATTATCAAAAAGCTCTACGAATCTTTTGCTATTGGGCGCATTACCGATGAACGCTTTGATACTCTGCTTGCAGAATACGAAGCGGAGCAGAAAACTCTTGTCACATCTGTATCGGATGCGGAATTGCATCTGTCTTCTTTTGAGGAAGATACTGACCGTGCGGCGCAGTTCCTTTCACTGGCAAAGAAGTACACCGATTTTTTCGAACTGACTACTCCAATGATCAATGAGTTTATTGAAAAAATCATTGTCCACGCCCCGGAAAAGATTGACGGGGATCGGGTGCAGGAGGTTGAGATTTATCTGAAATTTATCGGACGGTTTGAACTGCCCGAACCGGAGCTGACACCGGAGGAGATCAAGCGGCAGGAACAGCTTCGCAGACACCGCATCAAGAGCCGGGAACGCTACCAAAAAATCAAGGCTGGTGAACACGCAGTTGGTCAGCCATTTAAGCTAATCTGTAAATGCTGCGGTGAAGAATTTGAATCCAAGCGGTCAAATACTCTGTTTTGCAGTCCGAAGTGCCGTACTAAATTTTATCGGCAGGAAGCGGCGGAAAATCGAAAGCGGGAATGTGTCTGTGAGAACTGCGGAAAAACTTTTACCGCTACACGGAAAGATGTAAAATACTGCTGTGATGATTGCAGAGCAAATGCAAACCGCAGGATGCAGAAAGAACGCAATGCTGCGAAGCAAATAAAAAAGAAAGAACCTGTATTGCTTGATACCCCGCCTGTTAAAGAAAACGGGCAAAAACAGAAAACAGCATAATAAATGACGCTGAAGGCGACTTGTGAGAATAAAATCTCATGAGCCGCCTTCCTTGCGTTTTCAGCCGGATACGGCAGAAAGGAATAAAATTTATGACAGAAAATGAAAAGAAGCTTTTGCAGGCGAAGCACAGATTGGAAGAAGCCGAGATGCGTGACCGGCAGAAAGAGCGAAAAGCACGGACACGGCGGCTGATTCAGGAAGGTGCGATTTTAGAGAAAGCATTACCGCAGACAACACAGATGACTTTGGAACAGTTGGAGGATTTTTTGTGCGAAGTATTCAAACCAATCCGATGATTTTTATGAGCGACCGGCTATCGGTCGCTTTTTCTTTTTCCCGAAGGGCGCACTTACTCACCACCTGCAAAGCAGGCGGTGGTATCCCT
>JAETSA010000019.1 GCA_021769885.1 Bacillota bacterium
ACGGCGGCTTGGAAGCAATGAAAGAGAGAAATGAAAAGAAAGCAAAGCTGCTTTACGATTTTCTGGACAACAGCAAAATGTTCCGCGGCACTGTCGTGCCCGAGGACCGTTCTCTGATGAATGTGCCTTTCGTCACAGACAGCGACGAGCTGAATGCGAAGTTCGTCAAAGAAGCAGAAGCGGCAGGTCTTATCAATTTGAAAGGTCACCGCACCGTCGGCGGTATGCGTGCATCCATCTACAACGCTATGCCGTATGAGGGCGTAAAAGCATTGGTTGACTTTATGGCAGAATTTGAAAAAGCCAATTCCTAAGGAGATAAATTATGTATAAGATTTTAACGCTCAACAAAATTTCTGAAACAGGCTTGAAAAACTTCCCGGATACCTACACACATTCCGGAGAAGAAGCCAATCCGGACGCAATCTTAGTGCGCTCCGCTTCTATGCACGATATGGAGCTGCCTGAAAACACCAAAGCCATCGCGAGAGCGGGCGCAGGCGTCAACAACATTCCGATTGACAAATGCAGTGAAAAAGGCATTGTTGTTTTCAACACCCCCGGGGCGAATGCCAATGCCGTGAAAGAGCTTGTGCTTTGCGCAATGCTGCTTTCCTCCCGCAAGATTGTTTCCGCAATCGATTGGGAAAAGACCTTAAAGGGCAACGGTGCCGAAGTACCGAAAATGGTTGAAAAGGGTAAGTCCGCTTTTGCAGGTCCCGAAATCAAAGGGAAAACCCTTGGTGTTATCGGTCTTGGCGCCATCGGCGTTTTGGTTGCAAATGCGGCACTCTCGCTCGGAATGACCGTTTACGGCTATGACCCGTTCTTGTCTGTAGACGCCGCCTGGTCACTCTCCCGTGGGGTACATCACGCGGCATCCTTGGATGAGATTTTCGCAAACAGCGACTATATCACTCTGCACGTACCGTCTACGCCCGATACAAAAGGTATGATTTGCAAAAAAAACATTGACACGATGAAAGACAATGTTCGCATTATGAACTTTGCGCGCGGCGATTTGGTCAACACGGCAGACATTTTGGAAGCACTCAACAACAGCAAGGTTGCGGCATATGCCACCGACTTCGGCTGTGATGAGTTAATCGGTGCACCCGGTGTATTGGTACTCCCCCACCTCGGTGCTTCTACGCCCGAATCCGAGGATAACTGTGCGGTGATGGCGGTAGAGGAAATCCGTGATTATTTGGAAAACGGCAATATCACCCACTCCGTCAATCTGCCTGCAGTTTCCGTCCCGAGAACCGGCCGTTCGCGCATCACAATCATTCACAAGAATGTGCCGAATGTCATCAGTAAGATTACCTCCACTGTTGCGGGCGAAAACATCAATATTGACAATATGGTCAACAAATCCCGCGGCGAATATGCTTACACGATGCTGGATACGGATGCAGATGTATCCGAAGAAGCCATTGCGGCAATCAGCGCATTGGATGAAGCCATTCGCGTCAGAGTCATCTGAACATTTATAAACATCAAAAAAACAGCCGACAGGTCAAAGTAACCCGTCGGCTGTTTTTTTATAAAGTTAAGTATTTTCGGTATTTTGCGTTTCCGGCTCTGCTTCTTCCGCAACCTCCGCATAGGTCTTGTGCACATACACACTGTCATATAGCTGTTTAAAGCGAATGGATACGCGCATTTTTCGGTCGCAGGTCTTACAGTAAAAAACGGTACGAAATGTATTATTCGAATGCTTCCACTTTTTCTCCTGCCGCAGTTTACCGCCGCAAACATCGCAAAGACAGTAAAAGGCGTGCTTATCGATTGCAGGATTGTGTATATCGCTGATATAATACGGCTTAAACGCCAGCCGCGCATAGAACTCTTCATCACAGCGGGAAATATATTTTTGCAGCTTCTCCGTGTTAAAAACCGTTCTCAGGCAAGCCGCTGTTAAGCGGCTGTCATCCAACGCACGGTGGTGGGGAAATGCATCGGGGTCGATTCCCAATTTTTCCGCCGCCGCAGAAAGTCCCAACTGCTGCCCCGCCCCGGCAACGTCCGTAAATGCCTGGCAATACTTTTGCGCGTCCGCATAATTACAAACAAAAGGCAGGGTTTTCCGCTCTAAAAAATATTCGCAGTTTTTAATCAGCGTGCGAATATCGCCGTCACCCCAAGTAAAAAAAACGTTTTCCTCTGTTCCCACCCAATCGGAAAACTGCTGAAAGGCTTTTTGAAACGAAATGCCGTTGGCGATATCCTCATTGGTCAAATGCGTCAGGGTTTTGACACGGCTCTGCAGACGCTTGCCGACCTGCGACTTGACGATTACGGAAAAAGAATCCACTTCCTCCAGCGCACCATTCAGCTTTACTGCGCCGATTTCGATAATCTCATTCATAAAACCGCCGAGCTTTTTGCTGTAGGCGGTATTCCATTCCATATCCATCACAATATAATGCATGAAATTCTGTTTCTCCCCCAAAAGATAAATTCAAACAATGCAGAATAAAATTGCCGCCGCGGAAAATCCTATATTTGGTGATTCATCTATGAAAAAAAGCACTGTCGGCGCTGCCGGTGCGTTGGTCGGCCTCGTCAATGTTTTACTCGGCGCGGGCGGCGGGATTCTTGCCGTTCCGATATTAAAAAAATGCGGACTTACACAAAAACAGGCACAGGCAAACGCGGTTGCCGTAATTTTGCCGCTGACAATAATTAGTTTTATTATATATATAAAAAAGCAATATGTCAATTTTTTTGACTCGCTTTGGATCATTCCCTTTGCGGTGCTCGGCGCGCTGGTCGGGACTTTCGTGTTCCGAAAGCTGTCCTCTTCTGTTTTGAAAAGGATTTTCGGAGTGTTTATGATTTGGGCAGGTGTGAGGATGCTGTGGAAGCTGTGAATTTTTGGGATATTCTTGCGGTCATACTGTCGGCGGCAATCAGCGCAATGGGACTCGGCGGTGGCGGCGTACTGATTCTATATTTAACCCTGATAAAAAGCGTGCCGCAATTAGAAGCACAGGGCATAAATTTGCTGTTTTTTATCCCCTGTGCAGTTGCGGCAGTCTTTGTTTATGCAAAAAGACGGGTTTTACAGCCAAAAATTATTTTACCGATGGTTCTCGGCGGGCTTGTCGGTGTGGCGGCAGGTAGTTTTTTGCTGTATAAAATCGACACAAAATATATTTCTATACTGTTTGCCTGTTTTTTAATTGTTGTCGGCAGCATCACCTTGTTCGGGAAATCAAAAAAAGCATAAAAATCTATTGTTTGCCTCTCCGATTTATGGTAAAATTCACGTAGACTGTAAATGAGGAGGAAGTACAATGCAATCTAAAATCAAAAAAAGGTTGTTTGCAAGCTTTGGGGTACTTGCAATCTGCGCGCTGATCATCGGTATCGCCGTCGGGTGCTTATACAGCCTGAACCGTCCGTCGGTAACCTTCGATTTTTCACAAAAGACAGGTCTTGTCACAAACGGTGCTTCAGGCTTTCTATACGGTTTTGCCGAGCCCGATATTCCGAGCAGAGAAATTGCGGAAAGCATCGGTGTTTCTACGCTTTCCACCAAAGCATACGGCGGATTACAGCATCCTGTAGGCGATGTAAATCAGGTTGCCGACACCTTTTTGCAGGCGGGCGGCAAGCAAATTATTGTGTATACACAGGATATGTACGACACGTGGTATTATCAATTCGATTCATTAGAGCAGTACCACGAGCGCGTGCGCCAAACGGTCACGGAAACTGCAAAAACCGACTATGCTGACAAGGTCGTATACTGCATTTACAACGAAATGGACAACGGCGAATGGTTCGGGGATTTCTCAAAGCACGAAAACCGTGTAAAAACATACGAAGCTTGGAAAGCCACCTATACACTTGTGCGTTCCATAGACCCGAACGCAAAAATCGGCGGTCCGGGCTATAAGCGATACGATTCCGACGATATCAAAGAATTTTTGGAGTACTGCAAAACAGAAAACTGCCTGCCCGACACGATGATTTGGCACGAGCTCGGTACAAATTCTTTATATATGTTTGAGGACCATTTTGCCGATTATGACAAGCTTTGTACGGAACTGCAAATCGGCAAAATGCCTGTGTGCATTTCGGAGTACGGTTTGATGGAAACCAACGGCATCCCGGGAGAGTCTGTGAAATGGATCAGCCGTATCGAAAATGCGAAAGCGGAAGGCTGTGTCGCCTATTGGCGGCTTGCAAACAATCTTTCGGATACTGTAACGGACGATGTTACGCCGAACAGCAACTGGTGGGCTTACCATTGGTATGCAAATATGACGGGGCAGACGGTTTCTTCCGAATCTAAAGATTTGTTCCAAAGCAATATGGGTAAATTCCTGACATTTCGCTCGAAAGGCTTGAAATACAAGGGCTTCACGGGGCTTAGCACAATTGATGAAAGCAAGCGGCAAATCCAAATTTTAGCGGGCGGAAGCAATCGGGATTCAGATATTGTGCTTGAAAATTTGGACACGACCGAAAGCTTTAAGGAGGCGAAATCCGTTTGGGTCACTGCGGAATATGTAGATTACAAGGGCCTCGGCGGCTCTGTTGCGCATTCCAAAGAAGCATTCCGCCGTTTTTTATCCGTGGAAAACGGCAGGGTAAAAATCGAGTTGAACGACATTTTATACACGCAGTGCTACCGACTGACCGTCACGCCGCTCGATGTGGATTATGAAAACAGCAGTTCACTTTCTACCGTCCCCTATGAAAAAAATGCAAACACGGCAATGCGCCGTTATGAAGCCGAGGATGCAAAGCTGTTCGGCACGGCAACAGTCAAAGAAAATGCGCCTTACGCCGCCTCTGAGGGCAAAATGGTGTATCTGAACAGTGCAGAAGAAAGCGGTGTAGAGTTTACCATTGATATCCCCGAAAACGGGTTCTATTATATAGATTTGGTATACGGCAACGGCGCAAACGGCGTGCAATATGCAGACGACGGCACGATTGCCGATAAGGGCGAGCGAACCGAAGCGGATGTGCAAATCTCCATTGACGGTAAACTGCTCCTCTCCGAGTGGTCACTCCCCTCTACCATCAAGGATGATTACACAGATTATGTGCGGATTTCCGCCCACGAGGAGTTTACGCCCGGTAAGCATACAATCAGGCTTACACTTGCCGAAAATACGGATGTACAGCAGACGTTATCTTTTGACTTTTTGGATGTTACATATCAGGACGACATAAACCTTGAAATGTATCACGAGCGCATTCTCTCTCCTGCGCAAAAATATTTTGACAACGAAACAGCTTTCTTTGTGCTCGCAGATTCAAGCGGCTACACCAATTGCAGTTTTCTGTCAAACACACCCCCTACCGCATTGACACTGAACGGAACGGTTTTGGAAAATGTTCCGTTCGAGCAAAAGAAAAACGACCTTTACGAGTGCACTGTTTATCTGCGCAAGGGTATAAACTATATCAGTGTGAACACAAAAGACGCGGAATGTGCAAGGTGTTACTGGTTTGACGGCGGTGAAAATGACAATACAGCCGATTATTCTACCGAAGATTTCCTATTAACAGGGTCTGCAAAGCGCATCACCTCTGACACACAGAGCGAAAAAGTCCCGCTGTTAAACAACTATATCGGCGGGATAACGTCCGATACAGACGGCACTGCTTCTGTTCGATATACTGCACCGCAATCGGGTTATTATACCATGCTGTTTTTCTACACGAACAACGAAGAGGGCGGCGCACACGATTACAATGTGGACTTAATCGAAGAATACCTAACCCTATCGGTAAACGGTAAAAAGCAAGGGAATTATTACTTCCGCAATACATACAGCTGGGAAAATCTGAATATCAAATCTGTCACTGTTTATTTAGAGGCAGGTGAAAATCTGCTCACGATTTCAAACGACGGCAGTTACAAATTCAACGGGCAAACCATGTCCGCCCCACGTATTTCCCGCGTTGATGTTTCACCTACGGTTATAAAATCCTACTAAATCACACAGGAGAAAAGCATATGCCATATCAAAATCTTTTTACCCCCTCTAAAATCGGGAATGTCGAAATTAAAAATCGCGTGGTTATGCCGCCGATGATGCTCGGCTTCGGGCAATTTGACGGCACACCTACCGAAAAAATGATGGACTATTACGAGGAACGCGCCATCGGCGGCGTGGGCTTAATCGTGACCGAAATCACCCGCGTGAACGATTTCAGCGGTGCGTCTGCGTTTGCACAGCTCGCCATCAGCCACGACTACCATATTGCCCCGCTTCAGAAAATGATTGACCGCGTACATCGGCACGGCACGAAAATGTTCATTCAACTGCATCATCCGGGTCGGCAGAATCTCGGGCTGTTAATGGGCACTGTTCCCGTTTCCATTGCGATGCATCGACTGCTTGGCAATACATATGACAAGCTTTTTTACAAAGTCGCACCTGTCGGCAAAAAGCTGATGGAAAAAGACCTGGTGCTGAAAACACTCTCCCCGTCGCAGTGCTCCCGCGCGTATTCTGCGGAAAGCTTGAACCGTGAAATGACCGCACAGGAAATCCAAAAAATCATTCAGCAATTCATTGACGGTGCGGTGCGCGCACAAAAGGCAGGTGCGGACGGTGTAGAGCTGCACGCGGCACACGGGTATTTGATTCAGCAGTTTTTGAGTCCGTATACCAATCAAAGAACCGACTGCTACGGCGGCAGTCTGCAAAATCGGATGCGCTTCTTGCTGGAAATCTTGCGCGGCATCAAATCCGCCTGCGGCAAAGCGTTCCCCGTTATTGTCCGTCTTTCCGTAGACGAATGCTATAAAGAAATCGGGCGCGAGGGCATCGGCTATACGCTCACAGAGGGCGTAGAAATGGCAAAAGCCATTGAAGCGGCAGGCGCAGATGCAATCGATGTTTCCTCGGCGGGATATGACACCTATAACTATTGGTTAGAGCCCACCTCATTTGAGCCCGGCTGGCGTAAATATATGGCGGCGGCGGTCAAAAAAGCGGTAAACATCCCCGTACTTGCCGCCAACCTAATTCGCTCCCCCGAGCAGGCGGAAACACAGCTTGCCGAGGGGATTCAGGATTTTGTGTGCCTCGGCAGACCCTTAATCGCCGACCCGCACTGGGCGGCAAAAGCACAGGCAGGACGCGCATCGGAAATCAAGCGTTGCATTTGCTGTCTTACCTGTATGGAAACGATGCAGAATAACGCTTACAAGGGTTCGCACGCCAATTGCTCTGTCAATCCGCGGCTCGGGCACGAATCCGAACTGCTTTCCCGCGACGGAAACGGCAGAACTGTTGTGATTGTCGGTGCGGGTGCGGCAGGGCTTTCCGCCGCTGAAACCTTAGGCAAACGCGGATTCCGACCCGTTGTTCTGGAAAAGGAATCACAGTCGGGCGGACAGCTCCAATTGGCAAACAAACCGCCGTTAAAAGATAAAATCAACTGGTGCATTGAAGATTTGACGCGCGCCGCCGAAAAGAGCGGTGCCGAAATCCACTACAGTACGACAGCAACCGCGGAAACAATTGCCGAATTTGCACCTTACGCCGTAATCATTGCCACAGGTGCAAATGCTGTGAAGCCGCGTTCTATCCCCGGGGTTACACTACCGAACGTCTGCACAACCACCGAAATTTTAAACGGTACTGTGAAACTGCAAAATAAAAATGTGGCGGTCATCGGTTCGGGTATGACGGGTCTCGAAACCGCCGAATTGCTTTGCGCGCAAAACAATCGCGTAACCGTTGTAGAAATGGCGGACAGCATTGCGCCCGGCACGTGGATGCAGCATCTCGATGACTGTCTCCCCCGCTTAAAAAATGCGGATACGGTTTTCAAAACAGGGCAAAAGCTTTGCGCCGTTCGTGAAAACGAAATTGAATTGGAAAATGTGCATACGAAACAGCACACCTGCATACAAACGGATTTCGTTGTGCTGTCCTTAGGCGTACGCTCCAACCGCTTGCTGTATACGCAAATTAAAGCACAGTATCCGCGTATTTTCTTAATCGGCGACGCGGAAAAGACCGGCAGAATTGCCGATGCAACCGCCGCAGGTTACCGTGTGGCAAAGGATTTGAAATAAGATTTTCAGGCTACAAAAAATCCCCTCGGCGATTTCGTTAAAATATTAACAAAAAGGGCGGCGTTTTGCTGTCCTTTTTTTTGCTTTTTTCCAAAAATTCACAACTTATGTTTTTTCTCTTGAATCCAAAAACTATATATTGTATAATTCCAATTAAATTGGAAAAAATTTGGCTTATATTTTTTGTCCATTAAACTGTTTGGAGGAAGACGTATGAAAGTTCAGTTCACCGAAACCGCGTTGCGTGATGCCAATCAGTCTTTGATTGCGACACGTCTGCCCTATGACCGTTTTGAGGGTATCCTTGAAACGATGAACAAAGCGGGTTATTATTCGCTGGAATGCTGGGGCGGCGCAACCTTTGACTCCTGTCTTCGCTATTTGAACGAAGATCCGTGGGAAAGACTGCGCAAAATCCGCGCAAAATGCCCTGACACAAAACTGCAAATGTTGCTTCGCGGGCAAAACCTGCTCGGCTACAAGCACTATCCCGATGATGTTGTCCGTATGTTCGTGAAAAAATCCGTGGAAAACGGCATCGACATCATTCGTATTTTTGATGCGCTCAATGACGTGCGCAACATCGAAGTAGCTGTGGATGAAACCCTGAAAAACGGTGCAATCGCTTCGGGTGCAATCAGCTACACAAAAAGCCCGATTCACAATTTGGAAGCCTATGTCAAGCTTGCAAAGGATATGGAGAATATGGGCTGTCAGACCATCTGCATTAAGGATATGGCAGGCATTATGGGTCCGCAGGAAGCTTACGATACCGTAAAAGCGCTCAAGGAGAATGTAAAGGTGCCGATTATTCTGCACACGCATTCCACCACAGGGCTCGGTATGCTGACCCTGCAAAAGGCAGTCGAGGCAGGCTGTGATGTTATTGATACCGCAATTTCCTCGTTCTCGGGCGGTACTTCGCAGGCGCCTACAGAAACTATGGCATATGCACTCAAACAGCAAGGCTACGAAGTCGATTTGGATATGGATATACTTAAAGAAATCAACGATTTCTTTAAGCCGATTAAGGACGAATTTTTGAAAGAAGGAAAGCTCAATCCCGTTGTGCTTTCTACAGATACCGATGCGCTGAATTACCAAGTACCCGGCGGTATGCTTTCGAACCTCGTAGCGCAGCTGACCGCACAAAATAAAATGGATAAATTCCCCGAGGTGCTCGCAGAAACCCCGAGAGTCCGTAAAGACCTCGGCTATCCGCCCTTAGTTACGCCCATGAGCCAGATGGTCGGCGTACAGGCAACCACAAACGTTTTGGTCGGCGAGCGCTATAAAAACATTTCCAAAGAAGTTAAGGCTTACATTCGCGGCGAATACGGCAAAGCGCCCGGTGAAATCGACAAAGATTTGCAGAAAAAGGTACTCGGCGACGCAGAGCCCATCACCTGCCGTTTTGCAGACACCTTAGAGCCCGGATTTGAGAAAGCAAAACAGGAAATCGGTGACAAAGCAAAGAGTGATGAGGATGTACTTTCCTACATTGCTTTCCCGACGCAGGCAGAAGCATTCTTCGACAAGCGCGAGGAGCTGAAGAAAAACACATTCTCCTACACGATTAAGCGTTTGGATTAAGGGGTGAAAGCATATGTTCAATATCATTCTCGCCTTAGCAAATAAAAGAGATATTCCCATTGGTGAAGCTGTGAATATTTCGGTGACCGGCATTGTAGTGGTTATGCTTGTGCTTGCATTGCTTGCCGTATTGGTACTGTTGCTTTCCAAAGGCATTCGTGCCGTAGAGAGCGCCGCAAAAAAAAGAAACGGCAAAAAAGCGGATTCCGAATCTGCCGAAGCAAAACCGGCAGAACCGTCTAAGCCCGTCGGCACAGCATTGCCTGAAAGCGCAAGTGCAGGCGATTTAGACCTCTATAACGTAGATGAAAAAACCGCCGCCGTCATTATGGCAATCGTCAGTAACGAAAGCGGTATACCGCTGAACCGTTTGCTGTTTAAATCCATTAAAGCTATTGAAAAATAAGGGGTAATCGAAATGAAATATATTGTCACCTTAAACGGTATGGATTATGAAGTAGAAGTTGACGAGCTGAAAGAAGCCATCGTCACAAACGTCGCGCCCACAGCGGCACCTGTTGTTGCTGCTCCTGCAGCGGCACCTGCCGCATCCCCTGCAGCCCCCGCAGCTGCGCCTGCCGCCGTATCCGGCAGCGGCACGCCTGTGAAATCTCCGATGCCCGGTACAATTTTGAGTGTCAATGTTTCCGAGGGCAAAGCCGTCAACGAGGGCGACGTGCTGTTCATTTTGGAAGCTATGAAAATGGAAAACGAGATCGTCGCGCCCACAAGCGGCACAGTCAACAAGATTGTCGCTTCCAAGGGCAGCTCGGTTGCAACCGACGAAGTTCTCGCCTTTATCGGTTAAGGGGGCTTGAGAAACCATGTCAGTTGTAAACGCAATTGTGGAAATCTTTCAGGAATCCGGGTTTATGTCACTTTCTTGGCAAAACTGGGTTATGATTTTGGTTTCCTTTGGACTTCTGTATTTGGCAATCGTGAAAAAATTTGAACCGTTGCTGTTGTTACCTATCGCATTCGGTATGCTATTGGTAAACATCTATCCAGATATTATGGCAGACCCGCTGATGATGTCTTCCTACGAAGGTACAGTTGACCCAAACGCACATTGGTATGATGCCGGTGTCTTGCGATTGATATATGCAGGCGTAAAATCCAGTATATTCCCCTGCCTTATCTTTATGGCAGTCGGTGCAATGACGGACTTCGGTCCTTTGCTTGCCAATCCTATGAGTTTATTGCTCGGTGCGGCTGCACAGCTCGGTATTTACGTTGCATTTATGATTGCGATTCTTTCGGGCGGTTTGCCGTTCTTTGACGGCTTTACAGCGAAAGAGGCGGCTTCCATCGCCATCATCGGCGGTGCAGACGGTCCTACCGCAATTTGGCTGACCTCACAGTTAGCTCCCCACCTCTTAGGGCCGATTGCCGTGGCGGCATATTCCTATATGGCGTTGATTCCGTTGATTCAGCCGCCGATTATGAAGCTGTTGACCACGAAAAAAGAACGCGAAATCAAAATGGATCAGCTGCGCACGGTCAGCAAGGCGGAAAAAATTATTTTCCCGATTGTGGTTACTGTACTCTGCGTTTTGATTTTACCGTCAGTCGCGCCCCTCTTAGGTATGCTGATGCTCGGCAACCTGTTCCGTGAAAGCGGCGTTACCGACCGTTTGAGCGATACCGCACAAAATGCACTTTGCAATATCGTGACCATCCTTTTGGGTGTCACCGTCGGTGCAACTGCGGAAGGCAAAACCTTCTTAGATTTGAAAACCATCGCAATCATCATTATAGGCTTACTTGCATTCGCCTTCTCCACTGCGGGCGGCGTATTGTTCGCAAAGCTGTTGAACGTGATTACAAGAGGTAAAATCAACCCGTTGATTGGTTCCGCAGGCGTTTCTGCCGTTCCGATGGCGGCTCGCGTTTCGCAGGTGGAAGGCAGAAAATACAATCCCTCCAACTTCCTGCTGATGCACGCCATGGGTCCGAACGTCGCAGGCGTTATCGGCTCTGCGGTCGCCGCAGGCTTCCTGCTGATGACCTTCGGCAAATAAATTAAATACACACAAAACAGCCCCCGCATCGGCAAAAGCGATGCGGGGGTTCGTTTTTTTAGTTGTATTATACAAGAATGGTACTTTCCCTGTCCTATCGCGGAGCTAAGGAAAGTTGCTTATTTGCTTTCGTCAATCGGAGAACTGTCCCCTAGTTTTTTTCTATTATACGCTTGGCGAATGCTCTCTGCTATATCCTGTGGAATCAATTTATAATTTCTATTTCCGTCCCGAAAATATAAGTTAGAATCTGAAGCTTCTACAATACAAAACCAACCGTCTATGCCGACATAAAGACCATCGTAGCAGACTGTTTCACTATTTTTCAAGTACAAAAATGCATACCAAGCAATCAATGTATCATTCGTATCAGAAAAAACGGAAACTTCTTCAATATTTTCTTTTGCATCACATTTTTCCGATAAAATAATTTCAGAAAGCCGATATAGTTGATCATCTGACAAATTGGGTTCAATCGAATATGCGCTCAAATCTTTTTGCTTGTTATCGGTGAAAACGATTTTCTTGACAGTATCCGCCTTAATTTCTGAAT
Source organism: Bacillota bacterium (assembly GCA_021769885.1). GTDB lineage: Bacteria > Bacillota > Clostridia > Oscillospirales > Acutalibacteraceae > Fimenecus. Next base: position 12,230 of record JAETSA010000019.1, read on the forward strand.
ATAAGTCTAAATTTTTTCTTACATAAAAATGCTTGTTAGAGCAAAATAAAATATCATAGTTGTTTTGATATACCCAAAAATCCTCATTACGTTTGCTTTCCAGCACTTTATTTGTAAGAGATTCAAAGTTCCAATTCGTCAGATAAACAGCTTCATAATCGTTGATGCTATAGGGCAGTTCAATCTCTGTGCTCGGCAAAACCCGATTGTAATATTCTGTTTTTGCTTTGCTTTCGGAAGATATGGCAATAAATGCCGGTATTAACGTACAACCACATATTATCAGACAGATTCCAATAATGACTCCCATAATAATTCCAAAAACTTTAACTGCTTTTTTAAACTTATTTTCCATAGTACATCAACCACCTCTCCCAAGCAGTATGCTTTCTATCCATACAAGCTTTATTCGGTCTGTTTTGAATGGTCTCTCCATATATCTTCCCGCTTCAATATAGCATATTATTACAATTATTGCAAATATTTTTAGATTTTGTATGCATTGACGAATGCTTTATGCGGTTCGGAACAAGGCAAAGGGCATTTCAAGCGCGCCGCCGACAGAGGGATAAGGCGGATGAGACCGATGAATTTTGTTACTGTTATGAGAATATAAAAATTCCACCCTGCTGTACAGCAAGGTGGAATCTGCTTAAATTAAGCCTTTTGCTTTTTTGGTAGCTTATGCTTCTTCGTCGCGTTTGCGTTTCAGCGCACCTGCAGTAATAAATGCAGTTGCCGCGACCGGGACTGCCAGCACCAACACGGAAGCAATTTGCTTACCTGCGGTTTTGGGGATAGAACCGTCTGTATTGGCGTTGCCGCCGTTGTCATCCCCTGCCACTGCGCCGTCTTCCGCCTTCGTGATTGCGAAGGTATCGATTTTGGAAGCTTTACCGTCTTTTACGGTGTAGGCATCAAAATAGAGGTTTGCACCGTCAATCTGAATTGCGGAGAATACGGGTGCAGTTGCATCGTAAATGGTTTCTGCACGCGGGAACAATTTATCGGTATCTGCCGCATTCTTGGTCTGATAATACTTCACACCGGAGCAACCGTCAATCGCATAGACTGTACCGTCGGGTTTGACCATCGCGTTATAAGAAGTGCCGTTGTGTGTAATGGTACGCTCCACAATTTCACATTCTTTGTTGTTGTTCATAGCAGATGTACGCAAATAAACGTGATCGTGACCCTGCAGGACAACATCAATGCCCAACTGCGGCATCAACACAGAAAGCTGTTTGCGCAATGCGACAACATCGTCGTCATCATAGTGCGAACCGTTGGAATAGATTGCTTTATGCATAGAAACAATCTTCCAAGGCTTATCGCTCGCGGCGGCATCCGCTTTGAGCCATTCGAGCTGTTTTGTGCCGAGTGTATCATCGGAGTTCAAATCGTTGGTGTTGAGCACCATAAAGTGCGCATTGTTATAATCGAACGAATAATACACGCCGTTTGTCGTATCCTGATTCGGCAAATTCGAGAACAGGAAGTTATCTACAGTGGCATTTTCCCCGTTCTTCTCGTGGTTGCCTGTAGCCGCCATCATCACGGTATCCATCAAGCGGTCGCTTGCGGTATTGAATACCCAATTCCACTGCTTGAAGTTCTTGCCGCTATCCACTACGTCGCCTGTATGCATAATGAATTTTGCCTGCGGATAAAGGTTGAATGCCGTATCGACAACATTTGCCCAGGTTTCATACTGACGCTCAATACCGCCCTGGCTGTCGCTCATATGCAGGAAGGTAAAGCTTTCGGAACGGTCAGCCATTTCGAAAGTACCAACCTCGCTCCACCAACCGCGGGACGCATCACCGACACGGTAGCAATATTTCTGACCGGGTTTCAGACCGCCAACCTTTACCATATGACGGTTGACCTGAAATTCATAGGAAATAATCCCGATTACGCCTAAGTCCACACCGGGTTTTTCACGTGTGACGCGCTGTGTATCTGTAACCACATTACTGCCTGTTGTCGGTGTACCTGTGAATTTCGGATTTTTGGAATACGGAACAATTTCAATATCCGAACCCTGCACACTTGTTTTGGTATACCAGCTAATGTTACGTGAAGTTGCGCTGTCCGCACCGAACGTAACTGCAATGCCCGACGGTAAGCGAAGATCCTCAACGGTAGGTGTAACGGTCACTTTGCCGCTGTACGTAATTTTGCCGTGGTTATCCGCCTGCGGTGCAGGATTGCTGTCTACCGTCAAGTCGGAAAGAATGCTGTAAAACTCATATGCAATCGTTTCAATTTGGCTTTCGGTCAAATACTCATCCATATAATGCTGTAAAACATCATCCAAGGATTTATATTCGACAATACCTGCCGCAAAGAACAGATTGATAATTTGCGCGAGACTCGGCTGCGGAACGCTGTCTAAAACGCTGCCGTCACCCTCTTCCAGCATCTGAGAAAGTGTCTGCTGCAAAAGAACTTCTGCCTCTTCACCGCTCAAGTTTCCGATAATTCCGAATACATCGATGTGGATATTTTCTAAAATTTCGTCTTCCAGCAAATCGTGAAGCACAACATCAATCAGCGTGTCTAAAATCAGACCCGCGTTTTCGCCGCGCTCAAAGCGCGCCAAGACATCCGTCATAAACGGGTCATCGCTGATGTCTTCGTCGCCGCCATAGAAGGTTGCGAGCACAGTAGACGCCGTTTCACCGAAGTTACCGCCGCGGGACGGATCGCCGAAGCCATAAGTATCGAGATACTTTGTGCAGGGAACGGGAGACATTTGCAGTGAGGTAAGCTTCTGCACCGCCGCGTCGGCAACCGCAATCAAGTGTTCGGTACCCTCGCCGCCGTCAAGATAGGTGCGTTCAACCTGGTCGCAGATGTTCTTAATTAGTGCTTTCAGGGAAATTTTTGTAACGCCTTTAATCGCGCCGAGACCCGAACCGCTCTTCAAAAGCCCGTCTAAGACACTGTCTAAATCAAGGTTCTTCGACAAATACATATACAGACTGCCTGCTTCTTGAATATCGGGAAGCAAGGTGTATTCGAGCATATAGCGAAGATAGTTATGTACAAATTCATTGATATCGCTGCCGCCGAAGTTCAACGCGAAGGCTGTCAGGCGGTACGGCTGCGGATACGTTACGCCGTAAGCCGTAACGGGTCTGGAAGCGTCGATTTCGATATTGTTATAGGTTGCAGTCACATCGCCCGCAGGACTGCGGTTGTCAAACGTAACCGTGCGGAGATAGCACGGAAAGTTAATCACAGATGACTGTGAGAAATCTGTCAGCGTTTCGCCGTTGTCAGAAGTGTGCGAGGCAACATCCGTTAAGTGGATATGCCCTGTGAAAGCATAATGCATACCGGCATCCGCAAAAGATTCGCAAACCTCCTGCCAATTGTCAATCGGGAATGCAGTGAAGAGATTGTCTTCGTTTTCAAAATGCTGAACAAGGTTAAAGTGTGTAAGACCGATAACGGTCAAGCCCTTTGCTTTTGCATCGGCAATTTGCTCCAGTGCCCACTGCATAAGGGCATCTGAGTATGCGCCGCGGGTTTCGCCCTTGTCTTCGCCCTTGGAATTGATTTCCTTGGAATAGCAACCGCCGTCCAGAGCGATTAAGCGATAGCCACCCTCTAAAGTAGCCGCATAGGAAAGACCGCCCGCCATCTCCCCTTCGGGCGGCGTGAAAAACGCGTCGGCAAGGTCATAACCGAGATCCGCATAAATTTCACGAAATTCTTCCGGCTCTGTGTAACGGGTAGGTTCAAACTTTCCGTTTCTGAACTCTGCCGCATTGTGATTGCGGATGTCATGGTTACCGTTAATCAGAAGCACCTGAACGCCGGTATCCGTTTCAAACTGTTTCAGCTTTGCCGCAAGTGCACGGTGACCTTCAATTTCACCGTTTTTGGTCAAATCGCCGGGAATAATCAGATATTTCAAATTATTCTCTTTTGCCTGAATGGCATACTCATTCAGCGCATTGTCCAAAAGAGCATCCGCCAAATAAGAAGTCGTGGAGTTGAGCTTAGACGCTTCAATAAACGCATTCACGTCCGAGCCCATCAGTTTGCGCGGGAAATAGTGCAGGTCATTCATGACGCCGACAGTCAATTCGCCGCTTGCCGCGACAGAATGCATCAGCGTTGTCGGCACAAATGAAAGCAGCAATGCAACTGATAAAATCAGTGCCGCCAATTTCGCCGACAGTTTTTTCAGATTGTGCATGACATTCTCCCCTTTTTATAGTTAATAGATATAGGTTGAGTATAGCACAAATCCGAAGCATTTTCAATAATTTTTTCTGAGACTTTCCTATAAAATGTGTATATTTTCGAAGTGATTTTTATAAAATCATCACTTCTCCTGTTCGATGTTCATATTCTCAAGAATGCAGTCCAATTTTTTGTGCAAATCCTTAAGAATAATTTCGCATTTTAAATTGACCTTATAATCATTTTCACTGCGGCGGCGGTCTTTTTGCTCCTGCCGCTGTTGACTCATCATAATCAGCGGTGCCTGCACGGCGGCGACACAGGAAAGCACCAAATTCAACAAAATAAACGGATACGGGTCGAATGCCTTTGTCATAGCAAGCCCGTTTAGCAGTATCCACAACAGTAAAATACAGGAAAAGGAAAGGATGAACGTCCAACTGCCTGCAAACGCCGCCATTTTGTCTGCGGCACGCTGTCCGAAGGTTTCTTTGTCTTCTTTGTTATCCGCAACGGTATTTTCGAGCAGTAAATGAATAATTTCCTCGTTGGACATATTGTCGTGCGGGGTGTTTAAAATATATCCCAAAAGCTCTTTGTCTTCCACACAATCACCTCGGGAATAGTATCGCAATTTCGGCGTTTTTTATGCAAAACGGCACGGTGCAAATGCACCGTGCCTCTCATATGCAATCGTCTTTCACCGTCACTTGGATGCTTTTTTCATCTGTTCACCGACGGTATTCAAGAACCGATAACAGTCAAGCTCGGAGAAATACGTAAGCGAAATCGTGTACGCTTTCGGAAATCGCCGAAATCTATTCTTTTTTTCCTGCGGTTCGCGCAGTATAATACGGATACTCGTTGCCCTACCGATTCTGGCTCTTTCAAAGGAGGTAGGACGGTAAGCTCTATTGGGCTGAACCATATCCACCAATCCGATTTGTTCCCACGGGATTTGCTTTTTCCGATGCATAAAAAACTTAAGATGCAGACTAGTGTCATCCATATAAATATACGCTCTGCGAAATACATCCGCATACAGCCAATAGAACAGAACGAGTATGGAGATGGCAAGGAGGAACACAGAAGGTTGCTGAATCACCCTCACAGAATCGCGGGAGAAAAGCGAGTGCAACCACGGCAACAGCAACGTGAAAGTTGTGAAAAGATATATAAACCAACAGCCCCCTCGCAGGGTGGGACTCATTTTGGAACGTATCATACACGGTAATTTATAATGGTTGGTTGATTTTTGCTCGGTGGGTACGGACATATATTAAACCTCTTCCTCGTCAGATAAATCGCATTTACTAAGCCACCAATTTGCTCGGGCGATTCGTGAATCGCCCCTACACAGCAAGTATCTATCCGATACAGACTTTAAAAATCCTCTGCAAAATAGGACTCGTAATTTCCGGTGTAATCATAATAGAGCTTTGTCAGCTCGTCGGAATGTTCTTTCAGCTCGACCTCGCAATTATACAGGGTTTCATCGAGAGCGTCCTCAAAGACGCTATTGTAATATTCTTCCCGTTCCCGACGGTTCACGGGAATATTTTCGCCCAATGCGGCTATCGCTTTGCGGCAGATATATGCCGCATCATAACCGCCCAATGCCTCGAAAGCTGCTGCAACCTCTTGGTAGTAATCCGCACTTTGGGAAGTAAAATATTCTCCGAACCCGCCGTTATGCACATCGATTTCCAACATCAGCGCGACATACAAATTGCGTTCATAAGGGTTCAAGACCGAAAGGTCAGCTTTGTAATTGCACTTTTTGTCAATCGCCTTATAGATGTCGTAGACATACTCTGCCATATCTTCTACAGAAGGCTCTTCCGATTCCTCCCGAAATAAGTCAAAAAATCCCATAAAAATTACTCCTCTTTGTTTTCTTAAATTTCCTTGTATTCTGACAATAAGTTCTTCTTGGTCGTTGAAAGTGCCTGTTGTAATGCAAAACTCTGAAAACAAAAGATGTCTTTTGTAATTGCAAATACTCTACTGTAGCAATTTCATAAGCAGTTCCGTGCTCACTAAATCAAGCAAGGCTATCATAAACACGAATACTACAATCCCACTTGCACGGATTCTTTCTAAATGCGTGTCTCCGTTACGCGCCCATAAAACACCGATAATAATCAATCCAATTAAAAATGCCACTCCAACCATATCAGGATTCATCCATACAGCATTTTGTGCTGTGATTTGGAATATACCGTTCAATACACAATAGTTCAAAACCATATTGATAATATATATCGGGTTAAAAATCATTAGCAACTGTATAAAACCTTTGAAAGGCCTTTTTATTTTTTGCCTGTATTTCGCAAAGCCGAATATTGTGAGTATTTCAAAGCACAAAAGCAACGGCAATCTGACCTTTATAGGCAACATATTAAGTAAATGAAACATTGAGTATCCTTTCGTGTAAAACCCTACTCCGTTCTCTGTCTTCTTCTCTTATTTTTCTATGCTTTGCGCTATAAAGCGTGCTTTATTTGCATTCGGTATTCTGACAATCAATTCTTCTTGGTTGCTGAAAGTTCCTATTGTAAGACACAAGTCCGAAAACAAAAGATGTCTTTTTAAGGAGCAAGCAACCACGGAAGACTTTTGTATTTCACAAGGATAGATTTCTTGTCTTTTTCTATTTGTTCTTCTTTGTAACGAAGTTCGTCAAGAGTCTTGGCATATACATAACGCCTTTTTCGGTTGGCGTCCGTCCAACAATAATGATATGTACCGTCTGCTCGCTGTGATTCGCCTGTTCGAAGAACAACTCTTGATTTATCTCGTCTTTTCGTCTTTGCCATTATCTTTTCCTCCTATACCTTTTCTGCTTTATCCATATAAGCATCGAACTTTTCTCTGACTATCAAAATCTGTGTCCCATTTGCAACAGCAAACGGACAGCCCTTTTTCATTGTCATACTTCTTAATCTTGCAATTCCTATCCCGGAATATGCCGCAGCTTCATCACAGGTCAGAACTTTGCGTTCCCATATTGGCAAATCGCTTTTTCTGTTCTCAAGTTCTTTTCTGTAATCAGCGATTTCCTTTCCTTCTACTTTTATCATTAGTAACCTCCTAAATCGAATATAGATTTTCGAGATATTTCTCGAACCGAACACGCTTTATCATTGTTCTTCGACCTACTCTCAGGGCGAAATTACAATCTTCCTGCTTAATAAGAGAGTATATCGTTTCTCTCCCAAGACCTGTATAAGCACAAGTCTCCTGTACAGATAAATTCTGCCTGTGCCATAAAGGTACTTCTGAACTCCTGCTTTTGAAACGCTCTACAATTTCGCTATTGCCCATTACTAACACCTCCCGTCATATTGAGTAGCATTTTTCAATGTACTCATCGAAAACCCTTCTTTTAATCATTCTGCGGTTGCCAATCCATAAAACGAAAGGGCAATCTTCAGGGTTTGTCAATTCATAAAGTTTATCTCTCCCTATCCCCGTGTAAGCAACAGCTTCCTCTATTGATAAGAATGGTTTTCTGTAAAGCGGAATATCATATTTTTCTTTACTTTTTCTTTCGGGCATTGTACCAACCTCCTTTATTTTTCTGTCTAAAAGGATACAGAAAAAGCAGCGATGAGCCAATGATGCGAACTGACTCATCGCACACTTGACTTTTGAGCTAAATTGAGTATTGCCTTTCAAGATACTCAACGAATGGCTTTCTTTTGATTACTCTCCTTGTGCCAACCCAAAGAACAAACGGACAATCTTCTGTATCTGTCATTTCATATACCGTGTCGTTCCTCCACAGAGCCGCAGACAGCAATCGGATATTTCTTCAATGCGGGGTTGAGCATACATTCGACGCTGGCATAGAAGTTGTTCATATCACAATGAAGTATGCTTCGTAACATTTTTTGAACCCCCTTGACATTTTGGGTAGTTTGGTGTACACTATGTGTAGTTCAACTTCCCAATTCATATTATATACACTTCAACTGTACTTGTCAAGAGCAAATGGGTAGTTCAACTGTAAATATTCTTTTAAGGAGTGAAATCACAATGACATTCGGTGAAAAAGTCAAGGCTGAAAGAACAAAGCTTGGTATGAGTCAAGATGAGTTGGCAGCAAAAATCGGCGTAACCCGACGCATAATTGGTTCTTATGAAAATGATAAATCCCGTCCGAGAGGAATGGAAAGATATAAGAAGCTGGCAGAATCCTTAAATGTAAATGTGAATTATCTGCTGTCTGAGGATGACGCTTTCATCGCCGATGTAGAGGATAAATACGGACGCAGAGGGGCAAGACAGGCTCAGGAGTTGCTTGCAGAAGTTACCGGTCTGTTTGCCGGCGGCGAAATGGCTGACGAGGATATGCGTGAAATGGTTGACGCTATTCAGGAAGCATATCTTATTGCAAAGAAGAACAATAAAAAATACACCCCGAAGAAATACCGCAAAGACGAGTAATCCTCGAAGTGAACTAAGTCCAATATATGGGACATATAATAGTTTATAATTTATTATAGGGTTAATATCCGATATACTATAATATGGGAGGTGAGCCGGATTGGGGTATTACACTACGGCTGAGATTGTGAAAATCGTAAACAAGCTCATTGACCGTTGCGGTACTCGTGACCCGTACAAGGTCGCAAAAGAGCTTGGTATCAATGTCATCTACCGAAATTTTGACAAGCAGCGTGGAGCATACAAGGTTATTCTGAAGAACCGCTTTGTTTTTCTTAAAAACGGTATGCACCCGGTCGTGGAGCAGATAGTGCTATGGCACGAAATCGGGCACGATGTTCTACACAGGCAAGAAGCGGTTGCTGTTGGCGGGTTCAAAGAGTTCAACATCTTTGATATGAGAGAGAACCGTATGGAGTATGAAGCAAATATCTTCGCTTCTCAGGCTTCGCTCCCGGACGACACCATTTTGGAATACATTGAAAACGGCTATGACATTCAGCAGATTGCACGGGCAATGTGTTCCGACATAAACCTAATTGCTCTGAAAGTAGATACGCTGATTGCACAAGGCTATCAACTTCGCAAACAGGAACACCAAAACGATTTTCTTAAATACAGCAAAAAAATATAAGACCGTCAAGTCTCGAATGAGATCTGACGGTCTTACTTTTTACATACAAACCAATTTTTCAAGTCTCATTCTTGGGAACAGCGTAAGGTTGGAGAGCTGCTTATAGAGCGTAACGAACAAGCACCAATGAACGAAGAATATCCGCTTATGGCGTTTATTGCAAATGAAGGCGTTGCACCTAAAGGC
>JAETSA010000005.1 GCA_021769885.1 Bacillota bacterium
ATGATCACCACCATAGCCGCCACAAGCGACAGCTTGAACATCACATGGAAAATCTGACTGGCGGCACCCCTCCCGTCAGATACCTACCCTGTGTAGTCCCTTGTAAACTGTACTTTTCTTTGATATAGACCTTTCTGTACCTAAAGATATTGTAGAGCAAAAGCAAATCGGGGCGTTTATTCGTCAGCTCGACAATGCCGTCTCTCTGCTCATTGCATTGACAAGGTTAAATTCCATTGTAGAAAGCTCAAGGTTTGCAGGAACAAGGTCAACACCTTCGTCGTGGTGCAGAATACCGACCGTAGGGTCATTCATCGTTTCGTTTATGACATCTGTGAGTTTCGTTGCAAGCGTGATACCCAAGTTATCCGTATCCTTCCAACCGAGACAGGTGGTTAAGTCGCCCTGTGGGTCTGCGTCTATGAGCAACACTTTCTTTCCCTGCATTGCAAGACCGACGCCGAGGTTTACCGTGGTGGTCGTCTTTCCAACTCCGCCTTTTTGATTGCATATAGCAATCGTTTTGCAGTTCGACACTTTGTGCGTCCTCCTTTCGTAAAATTCATAGCCATCGCAGTATGGCTATGTACTTGACCGGCTCATTTCCTAACCGGTCGGGCAATATTTGTTCTCAACACCCCTTGCCGAGCAAAAAGCTCACGGGAAGTCACTAAGGAACAGACTGCTAATCTGTATCATAGGAATTTCACCTCTGCCGGGTACTCCGCCAGCTCCGTAGAGAAGTATCATTATCCTTCTGACTGTCATCGCCGTAACAGGGGCAACCTATTACTTATACCGGGAGTTCTCGCTGTTCTGCAATGCAGAAGTCACGGCGTACCCGATAAGGTGGCTAAAATCATCAGAATTAAAGTCTTAGTGAATGATTTATTCAGTTGTCAAAATACAAGTGAATGGGCTGACCTTTTCGTGGTTCGGAATTAACCCCTTCACTCATTTGGACAAAGGGGGTCAAAATGCACACCCAAAATCACCCCTTTTTCAAAAAATTCTTGAAAATATTTTTTTAGAAACAAAAAAGCCGCCTATTTCCCTCGTAATTGAGGTCAATAGACGGCGGGTAGAAATATTCATAATTTTGGTGTATAATAGGAAATTAAGAGAAAGACAAATTCTTTAGGTTAGAATCGATGATGGGGTAAACGAAAAAGCAGTTTTGACATTTCAGTGAACTGCCCCTTCGTTTACTCTATTTTCGATTTGACCTAATTGAACAAAGTGAGCGTCCGAGTAGATATTACCTATGGACTTTTAATCTTTTGTTCTTATCCGTGATTATACAGGATTTCCTATGCAGACGCTACAGAAATCAAGGATTTTCAGATAAATAGGTACAACAATAAAACCTCAGGATTTTGAGGCTTAAAAACATATAAAAGATTTGGATTTTAACACCTTTGCGGTATTCTCAGTTGTGGTTTTCCAAGATGTCCACCGCAGGATTTACATACACAGATGTTTATCCCGTATAGCTGTTTCAGTATTTCCGGCATTTCCTTAGCCCTGAGCTTTGAAAGATATTTTTTGCATCCGAGAAGATTCCGGCATAAAGTGAGTTTTTTGTGTTTGCTGCGGGAACATAGAAGTCCATAATGCCGGATCCTGACAAAACGTCTGGGTGGCACATGCATCAGAAAACGCCGTATGAATTCAATGCCGGAAATGGTCAGTTCCTTCCATTGTCCTTCTTTCCGGTAATCCTTAACGGAAAAAGTAACATTTTCATCATCCATATGGATGATGCGGTGATTGCTGATAGCGATCCTATGGGTATACTTTCCAAGGTAATCAATCACAGATTGTGCACCGTTAAAAGTTTTCTTACAGTAAGGAACCCATTCTGCGTCATAACAGGAATGAGGGATTTGTTGCTGACATGAAGATAAACTTCCGTAGATTTCGGATCACGGTGTCCAAGCAGAGCTTGAATGTTCTGCCGTTCTATGCCCTGTTCCATCAGATGGGTTGCAAAGCTATGGCGGAGACAGTGAGGGGTTGCTGCCTTTGGAAGTTCTGCATCAGCTACTGCCCGTCGCATTACCTGTTCCAGAGTACTGACTGTTAGATAATTACCGGTAAATTTATTCGGAAACAGGATGCCACGGGGACGACCTTTCTCAAACCAATATTGTGTAAGGATATCCAGACAACGTTTGGAGAGAATGGTATAACGGTCCATTCTATTCTTGGTATTCCGGACATGGATCTGCATATTTGAACGGGAGATATCGTCATAATGAAGATGGATCACTTCAGAAACTCTCATACCTGAGGAATACATGACTGCGAACATAGCCTTATATTTGATATCATCAACAGCATCTAACAGGCGGTCAATCTCAGAGGCAGTCAGTACAGTAGGAAGCTTATGTTCTAGGATCATACGTGGAACTGTGATGTCATCCCAAAGGATATGCAGGACATTTCGATAGAAAAAACGGATGGCAGAATTGTAAAGATTCAGAGTTGTGGCTTTCAGTCCTTCCTCTTTTTTCGCAAGCAAAAAAGCCCTGACATCCTGACAGGTAAGTTCTTTGGGATTCTTATTCTGATATTTCAGAAAGTAAGAAACATAGTTTTTATAGCAACTGATGGAACGTTCTTTGAGGTTACGGATTTTCCCGGCTTCCTCAAGCTGTTCTAAATATTTTTCATACATAATAAAATCCTCCATATAAAATCAGTAGTTATCAGAAACACTGCTTTATACGGAGGGGCATTGGGGTCATAAAACCGCTTGCCAACCAAGTGGAATGGTGGTATTCTTTTCATAGGCAGTGGAGAGGTCGATCCTGTTTGATTGTTATTTTGTGGTGATTTAACAATACTACTTTTAGGACTTGCTTTCCACTGTTTTGTTATATAAAACAGAAAATCGCTATGCCACAGCCTTGGCAGGCCATCGCATAGCGATTTTGTTCAATTCCAATTTGTCGAACTTACTCTAAATTAGCAAAGACCGCTTACATCGTGTAGGCGGTCTCTTTTCGTGTTCAGATATATTTGATTTTGAACTTTCTTCTCTTGGCTGAAAGCACCTTATAAAGAATATCATCTACTGCATCGGTGCATCTGCCTTGTGCTGTCAGGCTGTTCTTCAAACGAATAAGTGATTGTATTGGCTTAATCGTGTTTTTCTCAGACCACTCTAATGACAATTTCGGCTTTACCGTAGCCAAATCGTTAATACCCTCAACAACCCTTGCTCCTGAACAAATGGGGCAGCCTTCGCCTTTGGAACGAGCCTTCACGCTCGCCTGCCATTCGTGACCGCAACTGCCTTTCCACCAAACTCTCTTGTTTGAGCCGTAAGTAATATTATCGGGAGTAAGCGGAAAGTTCCTTTCCGACCATTCCGAAACAAGCTCCGGATGTACTTTCGCCAAACTATTACTCATAGCAAAACCGCTCCTTCCTCTCTGTTTGCACTCATTATATTGAGGAAAGAAAAATCGGGGTAGTTTGCGAACATGGGGAGAAATAAAAAAAGCCCCTTGAAAAAGGTTCATCCTCTTTCAAGGGGTTATTCGACAAACGGGAAGCTATGATTATCTATACTCTTCAGGAAGTTCCATATGAAATACTTCGCACAACAACTTTACATCATGCATATCATTTTCATCATAATCGTATCCCAAATGGAACAGCAGTTGACTATACGGTTCAATACAAGAAACTTCTATTTCCTCAATTTTTCCTATTCCCGAAAAAATCTCTGATGGAAAACAATCCCCTTCGTAAAGAATTTCACCATTTTTTGTATATTCAAAACAATGTAAATCAATAATTCTTTTCTTCAAATCCTCCCATACTGTATGGTTCGTTGTTGTATACTCCATTTTTATCTCATAGAAACCATTGTTTTTAATTATCTGTATAAATTTATGATAATCTTTCTTTTCTACAAATATATCAATATCGTTATGTCTTCTTGTTTCATATCCAATAAGCGCATCTACACCCCAACCGCCGTCAAGAAGTACTTTAATCTCCGCATCCGTTGCAAGTCTGATAATCTGTTTTGCATCTGTTATACTGACCATATTTTCCTCCCCTAAATCCCGATTTGTTTATCTGTCTTTTCAAATAATGGGCGACCTCGAAAGAAAGTCGCCCATTCACACTTTGAAATTATGCGATTTTTTTGCCTCTGCACGTTTTCCTACATCGATTGGTGTAAGTTTGGTGTAAGGCGTAAGGTTTTTCGTTTCCCCTGTGTCCGAAAACCCTTGATATTACGGGCTTTTTCGCGTTTCGGTCAATCTAAGGGTTTCATTGTCGGGAAGAATAAGACATCGCGGATGGCGGGAGAATCGGTTAAAAGCATAACCATTCTGTCAATGCCGAAGCCGATGCCGCCTGTGGGGGGCATACCGAGCTCCAAGGCATAGAGGAAGTCTTCATCGGTATGATTTGCTTCCTCGTCGCCCTGTGCAAACTGCTCTTCCTGTGCTTGGAAACGGGCACGCTGATCGACGGGGTCGTTGAGCTCCGAATACGCATTTGCCATTTCCCAACCGTTCATAAAGAACTCGAAGCGCTCAACGTAATCGGGATTTTCGGGTTTCTTTTTGGTCAGCGGGGAAATTTCAATCGGATGATCCATCACAAAGGTCGGCTGAATCAGGTGCTCCTCCACATAGGTTTCAAAGAACAGATTCAGAATATCGCCCTTCTTGTGACGCTCCTCGTATTCGATATGATGCTCTTTAGCGACCGCTCGCGCTTCTTCCAGCGTATGAATTTCATTGAAATCTACGCCCGAATACTGCTTGACGGCATCTAACATAGTAATGCGCGCAAACGGCTTGCCGAGATCCATTTCAACGCCGTTATAGGTAATGGTCGTTGTGCCGAGCACCTCTTGCGCGACATAGCGGTATAAGTTCTCCGTCAAATCCATCATACCGTGATAATCGGTATACGCCTGATACAATTCCATCAGCGTAAACTCGGGATTGTGACGTGTATCCAAGCCCTCGTTGCGGAATACGCGCCCGATTTCATAGACACGCTCCATACCGCCGACAATCAAACGCTTGAGATACAGCTCCAAAGAGATGCGCAGTTTCACATCTTCATCGAGCGCATTAAAGTGCGTGGAGAACGGGCGTGCCGCCGCACCGCCTGCGTTGGAAACGAGCATCGGCGTTTCGACTTCCATAAAGCCTTGTCCGTCCAAATAACGGCGGATGGTGCTGATGATTTTTGAACGCTTGATAAAAGTATCGCGCACTTCGGCATTCATCACCAAATCCACATACCGCTGACGGTAGCGCATATCGGTATTGGTAAGGCCGTGGAATTTTTCAGGCAATACCTGCAAGCTCTTGGAAAGCAACGTAATCTCGGAAGCGTGAATTGAAATCTCACCTGTTTTGGTCTTGAAAACTTCACCCTTGATGCCAATGATATCGCCAATATCCAGCTTCTTGAAAGCTTTGTACTCCTCTTCGCCGATGCTGTCACGCGCGACATAGGATTGAATGTTTCCTTTTAAATCCTGCACATTGCAGAAAGATGCCTTACCCATCACGCGTTTGGACATCATACGCCCCGCTACGGTAACTGTCTGCCCTTCTAAGGCTTCGAAGCCCTCTTTTACGGCAGTGCTGTGATGTGTGACTTCGTATTTTGTCAACTGAAACGGATCGTGCCCCGCCTCCTGCAATGCTGTCAGTTTTTCCAAGCGGATTCTGTGCTGTTCGTTTAAATCCTGCTGTGGTGCTGTATTTTGCACGGTTTCCTGCGCCATAATTTCACATCCTGTTTAGAATAAAATAGGGGCGGACTGCGCCGCCCGAAGCGTATTGCCGCCGCAACACTTATCTGTCAATCGAAAGAATCGTAAAATGCAACGTGCCGATAGGTGCTTCTACCACGACATCTTCGCCGACCTTATGCCCGAGCAGCGCTTTGCCGACAGGCGATTCATCGGAAATCTTGCCCTCATCGGGATTTGCCTGTGCAAAGCCGACGATTTTATATTCGAATTTTTGTTTGCTGCTGTTTTCAATCGTTACCTTGGAGCCGATGTGTACCACTTCTGTGCCGAGGGTGCTTTCATCAAACACCTTGGCATTTTTGATCATCGTTTCAATCTCATTGATGCGCGCTTCCAGCTTTGCCTGATCGCTCATTGCCTCGTCATACTCAGCATTTTCGGAAAGGTCGCCGAAGCTTCTTGCGACTTTAATTTTTTCAGCCGCTTCTTTTCTGCCTACGGTTTTTAAGTTTTCAAGCTCCTGTTCAAGCTCTTTTAAACCTTCTGCGGTCAGCAAGGTTTCCTGTATCATATTGTATATGCTCCTTTCGGTATTTTACACTTATACAAATGGATATTATAAAATAAAGCACCGATTCTGTCAAGAGATAGTAACACTTTTAATTGGTTTTAAGCGCACATACCGTAGATTATCGAGCTCTTTTTGATTACAGAGTTCATACAGTGCCGCCGCAAACACATCCGACGCTACACCTTGCGGGCGGCGTGCTTCAAATTCGGCAGGCAAAACGCATTCGTCGCCTGCATAACAGACCTTCGGCATACCGTATTGCAGTACGCCGCCTATCCCGTTCTCTGTTTTTAGAAACGGTATGAGCAGGACGGTGCAGTCCCGAAGCACATCTGCACAGGAGGAAACGATGACAGACAATCCCCAATCCGCCAATATCTCTTTTGCCAGCTCGTCATATCGCTTTGGAAAATCTGTACATATTTTAACGGTCTTCGCCTGACGCACAAACGGCACAATTGCTTTTTGTAAACGCGCCTCGGGGTCAACAAAACCTAAGGTGCGTGCGCTCGGCGCATCCGGCAATTTTTCTAAAAAGTCAACGGCGGTATTCAGAAACAGTATTTGCGGATACAGCACAGGTTCAAAAATTTGAAGCGGTGGCAGAATCGGGATTTTTACATCCTGTAAAAGGATTCTTTGCGCACAGCCGCCGACCAAATCAGGCAGAGAGGATAAATCCACATTGCCGCGCTTGTCTGCAAAGCATTCAACCGTATAAAAAAATGCGCCGCCGCGCAGGGGCACACGCGTGAGGATTGGCTCGGGTGGACGGTAAAACAGTCTTTTTAAAATCGGCGGTTTTTGAAAAGGATTTACTTTTAAAACAGTGAACATAAAAACACCCCACATACGCTCATTGTATGTGGGGGAATTTTATTTCAGTACATTATTCGCCTGTTTCCTCGCCTGTCAGAAGCGTATATGCCTTTTGATACTGCGCGTCGTCAGACTGGTCTAAAATCGGTAAAATGACTCGCTTATCAGACGGCAGAGAAACGGCCATATCGGGCGTTAAACCGACTGTATTGTAGGATTCGCTTGTGTACGGACGAATCACCGCAGTGGTCAGCAAAATCGCGCCGCCGTCGCTCAGGGCGAAAGCTTCCTGCATAGTGCCGTTTCCGGCAGTCTTTTCACCAATCAGCTGTGCTTTGCCGTAATCACGCAAATCGCAGGCGAACAATTCGGCAGGACCCGCAGTTTCACCGTTTACAAGCACTGCCATCGGCATAGAAACACTGTCTGCTTCTGCGGTAAAGGTCTTTTTGACCGTTCCGTCTTTGGCAACAGCGGTTGCCAACGCACCGCTCCCCTCACTTGCCACGGGCACGAGCACATCCACGGCGGTTGCCGCGTGGGCAATCATACCGTTTGCCGTACCGCGCAAATCAATCATCAAGGATGTTGCACCTTGCTTCATCAGTGCGTCTGTCGCGGATTTGAGCTGTGCGGCTGTGGTCGCATAAAAATCCGTAATTTTTACATAACCGACTGTACCGTTTAACGTATAGTATACGGTTTGGGCAGAATAGCCTTTGACAATACTGACTGTCTTGCTTTCTTCACCGCGCACATAGGTTACGGTCACGGAAGAAAGGCGGTCGCCCGACAGCTTCTTTAACAAATCCTCGTAATTATATGCCGTTACTGCTTCTTCGTCGATATGCGTAATCTTGTCGTGTTTTTGCAATCCGCTGATTGCGGCGGGAGAATTTTCAGACACCTCGGCAACGTAAATCGCGGTATCGTTCGGATTGAAGAACGCAATAATGCCGACGCCGATTTTTCTGCCGTCCATTTCATCCTTGTAGACAGCATATTCCGACGCAGTCATATAATAGCTGTATTTATCGCCCAAGCCCTCGGCATAGCCGCCGGATAAATCCGAGTTTAGCAGGCTGTCGTTGATTTCGCCGTAATAATTATTGCGGACAACATCATCCAGCTCCGCAACGGCGGAATAGAGCTTGGAACGGCTCGGCAAATCTTTGATGATGGAATTGTACGTACGCATTGTCACGGACATTGTGATGGCAACCGTGGCGGCAATCGAGGTAAAAATCAACGCCAGTGCCAATCCTAAAGAGATTTTTTTATTCATTCTATCGTTCCTTTAAGTATCTGACGTGATTTACGGAAGCCACGGTGCAGGATTGACGCGCTTCCCGTTGACCCAAACCTCAAAGTGCAGGTGTGCACCCGCGTGCGGATTGGAAGCGGTCGGTCTCGGGTACACATTGCCCGTATTGCCGACATAAGCAATGACTTGTCCCTGCTTCACGGTTTGCCCCTTGCCGACCAAAAGCTTGGAACAGTGTGCGTAGCGCGTATAGACACCGTTGCCGTGATTGATATACACATTATTGCCCCAGCTGTAATGATATTCGGAGGAATACACAACACCGTCTGCCACCGCGCGAATCTCTTTACCGTAGGTATTGCCGGTTGCACCCGCAGTTGTAAAATCTATGCCCTGATGATTTGCATATCCGTACCAGCCTGCCGAAATCACCACATTCGGATATTGCAGCGGGTGAATCATCCCTTTTGAGGATACAGGATAATTGGAAGAACCGCCGTTGACAATCGAACCGCCGCCGTTTTCCATACCTGCCGCTTGCTGACGGTCATACTCTTCCATTGCGGCATTTAAAGCAGCAATTTGTTTTTCGGAGTCCGCCTGAATTTTGTTTTCACGCGACAGCTTTTGCTCAATCGCAGTTTGCTTGCTCTCCTGCACATTTCTTGCCTGCTGTTCTTCTGCACGGCTCGCGGCAATCGCATCCCGTTCGCTTTTCACTGCAGCGCGTTTTTCTTCTACTGCAGCTTTATCGCGGTTTAGCTTTTCCGTGGTCGCCTTCAGTTCATCGATATCCGCCTGCAGATCCGAAACAAGGGCAGTGTCGTTTTCTGCAATACGGCGTACCAATTCCAGTCTTGTCAGAAACGTTTCGAAGTCCCCGGCGCCCAGCAAAAGCTCCAATGTAGAGGTTTCGCCCGCAACATATGTAGCATACAGACGTTCACTTAATAAATCGTATGTCGCACTGATTTCCGTATCCAATTCTTTCTGACGCGCGTCAGCAGCATCAATTTCCGCCTGCAAGGCATTTTCTTCTGCCTGATACTGTGCAATCAACGTGTTCTTCTCGGCAATTTGGACATTCAAATCGCTGATTTTCTGATTCACAATATCAATATCCGCCTGCATCGCTTCGATTTCTTTTTGAAATTCCGACTCATTCTGCTCGCTTTGTGCCTTACGGGATTCCTGCTCATCGATTTTATCCTGAATCTCATCTTTACTGCTCCACGCCGCCGCAGGCAGAATGTAAGATGTCATACACAACACCGTGCACAGCAGGACGCTGCAAATACGCAAAATCATAGGTTTATTCATCGCTGACCACACTCCCTTGCTCTCTCAAGTATTTGTTCATAGAAATCATACTGCCAACGCCGCCCGTGAAGACACCAATCAGCAAAAATACGCCGAGAATCGGCAGTGCGTACGGTAAGAACGGAACAAATCCAAAGCCGAGCCCCGATAAAACATCCGAGAAAGACTTTAACATCACTTCGTACAGTCCCCACAGCACGCCGAGCGACACAACCGAGGAAATAATCCCGATTAAAATGCCTTCTACAAAGAACGGCCAACGGATAAAGCCGTTTGTGGCACCGACCGCCTTCATAATATTGATTTCCAGCTTGCGGCTGAACATCGTGATTCGAATCGTGTTGGAAATAATGAACAACGCCACCAAGAACAGCATTGCGACAAGCCCGATGCTTACGATTGTAACGGCTTTTCGGACAGATAGCAGTTTACTTGCTAAGTCACTGTTTTCGCGAACGCTCTCCACATTCGGCACGGCCTTAATTGCCGCAACAGATGTATCAAACTGTGCCAAGTCCTTTAAAGTGACCCGATACGTATCGGGCAGCGGGTTGTCAGAAAGCCCCTCAAAAATTGCGCTGTCCACGCCCATTTCTTCAATCTGCTTTTTGATGGCTTCTTCTTTGGGAATAAAATCGCAGGTGTCAATGTTGTCAATCTGCGCGAGCTGTTCGCCGACAGCAACAACCGTTTCGGAATCCGCTTTACGGTCCACAAACACCATAACAACATTTTGTTCTTCCACTTTATCGAGCAACGCGTCAATATTGAAATACGCCATTGCGCCCACACCGATAATGACAAGACAAGCAAGCAAAACCGTCACAGATGCCAAAGACATTAAGCGGTTGACCCAAATGTTTCGGAAGCCCTCACGGGTTAAGTATTTTAAGCTTGCACCTTTCATTTGCGGTCACCCCCGTTCTCAACCTCGGAAAGGTAAGCGGAATAATCAATATCGTCTTCCGCGAGATCCGCATCCTCCAGCCCGTAATTCTGCATAAAATTCTCTAAATCCTTATCGACATTCGGTTGGATATAAAATGCAGTCGTTTTGGCTTCTTCCACTGTGGTATCGGAAAGCACTTCCGTCTTTGCAGGCGAAATATCGTCTGCGGCGGGTTTTGCAGTATCCGTCGGATAATTTTCCTCAATCGTCGCATAATCTGCAGGAAGCTTGTCCGTATCGTTGGTGTCGGAAACCACTGTGCCGTCCTCAATCGTCACAACGCGGTGATGGAAGTGACGCACCAAATTGTGCTCGTGCGTAACCATAACCACGGTTGTGCCGTTCGCGTTAATATGATTTAACAGGTCTACGATTTCGTAAGACATTTCCGGGTCAATATTCCCTGTCGGCTCATCGGCAATCAAAATGCCCGCATTGTTCACGAGCGCACGTGCCAAAGCCACACGCTGCTGTTCGCCGCCCGAAAGCTGTGTCGGGAACTGACGTGCTTTCGAAGTCAACCCCACAAGGCTCAAAATGTACGGCACACGTTTGCGAATTTCCTTCTCCTTCGCACCGATCACGCGCATAGCGAATGCGACATTGTCGAATACACTCATTGTGGGAATCAAACGGAAATCCTGAAATACAATACCCATCGTACGACGCAGCATCGGGATTTCTTTTTTCTTCATTGTATTCAAATTAAAGCCGTTAATCAGCACCGTACCGCTGCTGACCACCTGTTCACGCATTATTGTTTTTAAAAACGTACTTTTGCCCGCGCCCGAAGAACCGACGATAAACACAAATTCGCCGTCTTCAATTTTCAAATTGACATTTTTCAGCGCTTGGGTACCGTTATCATACGTTTTTGAAACATTTTTAAATTCAATCACGTTTAAGACCTCTTTACCCTTTCACCGTATGCATATACACAAACACAAAAATTCTTATTATTCAAAAGAATCGGCGGTACAGATTTTGCGCAAAGGCAAAACTGTACCGCCTAACATTATAACACACTTTTATCGGTTTTGTAACCGTTTTGTAACCAAATTCCGAGATTCTGTATTATTCACAAAATCCGCGCGAGCAACTGTGCAACTCGCACAGAAAAAATCCCATATTTTGTGAACAAATTCTAAAGATTAGTATTTCACGGGATTGGAATCGAGATATTTCTTAACCATCAAAGCCACTTTGAAGACGATTGCATCATCAAATTCGCGCAAATCAAGACCTGTAAGCTTTTTGATTTTCTCCAAGCGGTAAACCAATGTGTTTCGATGCACAAACAGCTTACGGGAGGTTTCGGAAACATTCAGGTTGTTTTCAAAAAACTTCTGAATCGTAAACAGTGTTTCCTGGTCAAGCGTATCAATCGAGCCGCGCTTAAAGACCTCTTTTAAGAACATTTCGCAAAGTGTCGTCGGCAGCTGATAAATCAAACGTGCAATCCCGAGATTGTCATAACTGACAATGGTCTTTTCCGTATCAAATACCTTACCGACTTCCAATGCGACCTGCGCTTCGCGGAACGAGCGCGCCAAGTCCTTAATCCCTTCCACTGTCGTACCGATACCGACAAGCACGTGCGAATAGAACTCCGCGCCAAGGCTGTCTGAAATAGAACGCGCCAATTTTTCGAGATCGCGCGGGTCAACATTCGGTTTAACCTCTTTAATCAGCGCAATATCCGTTTCGTTCAAATTGATAACAAAATCCTTATTTTTATCCGGGAACAGGTTTTGCACAACATCAAACACAGAGACGTCCACGTGCTCTGTTATGCGAATCAAAACCACTACGCGGGTCACATCGTTGTTAAAGCGCAATTCGCGCGCCTTCAAATAAATATCGCCCGGCAAAATGTTGTCTAAGATGACATTTTTAATAAAGTTGCCGCGGTCGTATTTTTCATCGTAATACTGCTTAATACCCGAAAGCGAAACAGCCAAAAGTGCTGCGTACTTCACAGCAAGCTCATCGTCGCCTTCTACAAACACGGCATATTCAGGGTGCATCAACGCGCCGAAAGACTTATAGGCGTAACCGTCCGTCACCAAGGTTTCGGTATTTTGAAATACGGCATTCACCTCCGGGGAAAGCACCTCACCGATTCTGCCAAGCTCACTGCAGGAAATGACGGTTCCCGATTCGTCGATTACACCAATCGTTCTGTCTACAGCATCCGTCATTTGATGAATGATTGTCTGAAAAAGTCTGTTTGACATGAAGTCATCCCTCCATCGTAGGATTCTACAAAGTTTCAATTCATTTACTATGTATTTTACACAATGTTTTTCCTTTTTGCAAGGGATTTTTTTAATATTCTTGTTTTTTTGTTTGCATTTTGCCCAAAAAACACGTCCGTTTTTGGTAATTCAGTAGATTCCATCTGTTTTTTTCGCCGATTTTCTCACAATTGCCGCAATTGTTTTGCCGCAGACATTTTGAAAAGCCAGCCGTCCGTCTATCCCTCTGCATTACAGACCGAGCAAACGGAATAACCCTGTGAAAGCAGTTCTTCTAACGATACATTCTCGACAGTATCCTTATTTTCGCTGTTCATAGATATCGCATAGCGGCAGGTCGGTGAATGGATTTTCTTAGAGCTTGTATTCAGCACATATGTCTTTCCGTTTTGCACGGTAGATACACTTTGTACTGCGGCAGGCGCATCCGTTGCATTTTCAGTCGGAATTGTCAGCGTGTCCGTTTCCTCTTCATACCAACGCACTGCGGGGACGGTCGCGGTTAACGATTCTAATGTTTCGCGGGCGGTCCCGTTTAAATGGATTTGATACAAAAGCAATGTAAGACTGCACAGTAAACACAAAAAAGCAACCGTCGGCAAGCCTTGCTCTAAATTCTTTGTAAAAGTATTCCCTGTTTTATTCTCTTTTCGCGCCGTCTTTTTCTCGGATTTGCTCATTTTGCACACCCCTCGCAATGTCCGCACAGCGTATATCCGTTCTCAAGAAACTCCTGCAAATCGCCTGCCGTAATCTCTGCGCGGTTTTCAGGCTTGATATTTTTGGCAAAGGAACAATCCGGACTGTGAATTTTCTTTGTATTTGTATTGACAATCAACTGTTCGCTGAGTTGTTTCGGTTTTTCAGCCTCGGCGGTCTTATCGTTCTTTACAGGCGAGGCAGTGGTTTTAGCCGCTGCGGAGGTCGGTGGTTTCTCTGACACGATTGCACGCACAGACTCTGAAGGAAATGCCGATTCTGTTTCAGGTGCGGTTGTCGGCGCAGTTGCAGGGGAACTCGACACTTGGGGCGTCTGCGCTTGCGTCACCTGCACCGCCGCGATTTGCGCCAAAGTGCTTTTCATACGCATCTGCAAGGAAAAGGTCGTAAGCAGACAAAGTACCGTAAAAGAAAATATGACGGTGAGTAACAACGTCCGTTTTTTAGACTCGTTCATCACCGTCACATCCTTTTACAACAGAATATGACATCATCATACACAAAAAATTTGCATTTGTCACAAGATGTGCCGAATACTCACGCGTTTCTTGCGATTTGCTGAAAATCCAATACCTCTGCATCGCATTCCTGCGCCTCACACGGGTCGTGCGTTACAAATAAAATCGGTCGAAGCTTTGCCTGCTGCCGCAGAAGCTGAATCATTTTGGAACGCAATTCCACATCCAGCCCTTTAAACGGCTCATCCAAAAGTAAAACATCGCTTTGATGTGCAAGTGCCCGTGCAAACGCGACGCGGCGCTGCATCCCGCCGGAAAGTGCCGACGGCAGACTGTTCGCCTCCTGCGACAAGCCGACGGCGGCAAGCCACTGTCGAGCAGTTGGCACGTTACATACTGCCGACACATTTTCTAGAGCGGTCGCCCACGGCAACAGACGGTTTTCCTGAAACATAAACGTATACTTCTGCGGCATACCGACTATTTTGCCGCTTTTCGGCGTTTCCAAACCGCACAGCAAGCGCAAAAGCGTGGTTTTTCCACAGCCCGACTCCCCCATCAGCGCTGTAATCCCTGTTAAGCAAAACGTATAGGTTAAATTCGAGAAAACGGTTTTACCGTCGTAAGCCATTTCCACATTCTGCAATGCAATTTTCACGATTGACCCTCCCGTTTTGCCGTCTTTGCAATTTTGCCGACCGCAAAGACAATCCCTTTTTCAACAAGCATACTCAGTAAGATGACGACCACCGTCCAGGCAAACAGGTCAGTCGTTTCCAAATAAACCTTCGCGTTATATAACTGCGTGCCGATAGAGTTTCGCGGTGTGCTGATGACTTCCGCCGCAATTCCTGATTTCCAGGCGAAGCCAACCGCCGTAGTTAATGCGGTAAGCAATGTGGGAAGCACACTCGGGATATAAATGCGGCGCAGAATTTGCATAGGTGTAAAACCATATGCCTTTGCCATTTCTAAAAGACGGGCATCCGTTTCGCGGATTGCCGTGGTTAAGTTCGCCCAAACAATCGGTAACACCATTAAAAAAGATATAAAAACAGGTACTTGCGACTTTTGCATCCACACAAGTGCCAAAATAATAAAAGACACCACAGGCGTAGTCTTTACGACGGTCAGCATCGGCTTAAAAAAGCTGTACAGCACTTTTGATGCGCTTGTGAGCACGGCAAGCAGGACGCCGAAAAACGCACCCAGCAAATACCCTTCCATAATACCGAGCAGGGAGAAAAACGTTTTCAGCCAAAAGTCCTTAGTGACAATCAGCTCCGCGATTCGCTTGAGAACATCCAAGGGCGAAGCGAATAAAACGTCTTTTCCAATCAAAAAATATAAAAATTGCCAAAGGCAAAGCCATACGGATACCGAAATCAGTATCCGCACGGCTTTTTGCAGTTTCTGTTTTTTTTGAAGCTTACACACCATACCAGAAATCATTGCCCGGCATCTTACCGCCGACAGCTTTCATATCCGCATTCAAAAGCACATTCAAATTTTCGGTTGCAATCTTCTGCATATCCGCACCGGTTACGCAAGTGATACTGCAACGCGGAATTGCCTGCTTCGCCACTGCGGCTTTCGGAATAATCCCGTACTGCTCACATAAAGCGGCCGCACCGTCCACATCGGCAGCAGTGAAGTCCACAGAAGTCTTGTATTCCGCCAAGAACGCATCGATGGCGGCTTTGTTTTGCTCTGCAAAATCTTTTTTTGCAACAATACAGCCCATTGCAAGTGAAACCCCCGAGGCACTTTCAAAAGCGGCGGACACATCAAGCACATTTTTCAGTGCTTTGTTTTGCAGCATTGCGGCGGTCACATTCGGCTCAGGAAGCAAAAACACGCGTGTATCGTTGGCATCCGCCGCCGCGGCAAGTGTTGCGACCTCGGCGTGCTCTGACTTAAACTCGACCGTTACTGCATCCTTCAAGCCGTTTTTCTCCAGCAAATAATTCAGAACATATTCAGGTGTTGCACCTTGACCCGCTAACACGACGGTTTTGCCGCGCAGTGCGCCGATGTCCGCCACGTCGTTTGTGGAAAGCATATACAGCGTACCAAGCGTGTTGATTGCGAGAATCTGTAAATTTCCGCTCAGTTTATTATACATCACAGACGCCATATTCAGAGGGCACGCCGCGAGGTCAAAATTGCCTGCCGCCATACCGCTCATAACTTCGGTTGGGTCTGCGCACAAGGTAACCGTGTAATTGTTTGCGGCGTTCCCCGCATCATTTTCCTGCATCAGCTTCGCTGTGCCGATACCGGTCGGGCCTTTCAGGGTTGCCAAACGGATATTCGTTTTTTCTGCGGGGACATCCGCATCCTTTGCGCCGCAGGCCGCAAGTGAGAATACAAGCAAGACTGCCAGCAGAAGAGAAATTACTTTTTTCATTTTGGCTCATCCTTTATGAATAATTTTATATTTTTGCCGCTGTGCTGTAATTTCCCGCGTGCACAAAGGCTGTCCAAAGCGCGGTAGATTCCGGCACGGCTGACATTGATTTGCCTGGAAAGCTCTGTCATAGAAATGCCGTTGACAGAGCCGTCTGCATCACAAATACTCAACAAATACTGTAACAATTTTTCCTCGCCGTTCGGCGCAGTATACGCCTCAATTTTCGTATTCAGAAAATAAATGCGGTTGGAAAGATAACGGACATAGGAGAGTGCAAACTGCGGTTCGGACTGCATCAAGCGGTCAATTCCCGTCTTTTTGAGCAAAAGCACTTTACACTCTGTTTTTGCCGTGATTGTATTGACAAAACGTTCGGCGTCGTTATACAAAACGACCGCCCCGAACTGCATTCCGCGTTTCAGCACACTCACGGTGACGTGGTCTTTTGTGACACGCGCCTCTCCTTTTAAAAGCACGCCGATATACTTTTCCGTGCTTTCGGGAGAATACAGAACTGCACCCTTTTGAAAGCTGTGAATCACGGCATCATCGGATAACAGCCGCTCTAAACGCTCGGTAGAAACAGCAGAAAAAAGAGCAGACTGCCGCAAAACGGAAATACATTGTTGTAGTTCTTCTTTCATATCCGCCTCGTTTTTGTCTCGTTTGATACAGTAATTGAAGTGTAGCATAAAAATTGAAATTCGTCAATGCTTTTTTCGATACATACACAAAAGATTTCTTACCGCGTTACCAATTAAAAATCCCCTTTCGGTGAGCGGAAACCTCCGTTTTGCCGAAAGGGGATTTATTTTATTGCATTTTTGCTTTTTCAAAAATCAAAGCACCTTGGAAAGGAACTCCTGTAAGCGCGGATTTTGCGGATGATTGAAAAGCGCGTCGGGTGTACCCTGCTCTAAAATTTTACCGTCGTCCATAAAGAGCACACGGTCACCGACTTCGCGCGCAAAGCCCATTTCGTGTGTGACCACAACCATTGTCATACCGCTTTTCGCAAGGTCTTTCATCACGTCCAAAACCTCGCCGACCATTTCGGGGTCTAATGCAGAGGTCGGCTCGTCAAACAGCATCACATCGGGATTCATTGCAAGCGAACGCACAATCGCCACACGCTGTTTTTGACCGCCCGAAAGCTGTGAAGGGTATGCATCCGCCTTATCGGAAAGTCCGATACGCTCCAACAGCTTTAAAGCGTTTTCTTTTGCATCCGCTTTAATTTGCGCTGTGGATTTTAACGGTGCTTCCGATGCGCCCGATTTTTTTGCACTGCGTTTTTGCTTGCGCATTTGCTTTTTCTGCGTAAGAATCGGGGCTAAGGTAATATTATCGAGCACCGTCATATTGTTAAACAGATTGAAATGCTGGAACACCATTCCGATATTTTGACGCTGTTCGTTGATATCGACCTTCAAATCCGTCAAGTCTACACCGTGATACAGGACCTGCCCTGAGGTTGGATCCTCCATACAGTTCAAGCAGCGCAAAAGCGTACTTTTGCCCGAGCCGGACGGTCCGATAATAACGACCTTCTCACCCTGCTCAATCGTCAAATCAATACCTTTTAATACCTGTAAATCACCAAAGCTTTTGGTCAGGTTAACGACCTCTATCACTCTTCCTCAGGCTCCTTTCCATCAGCTTTACAAACAGACTGATTATCAGTACAAGCACAATATAAATAACTGCCATTACAAGATACGGAATCATAAATTCATAGGTTGCCGTACCGATTTTTCGGAACGCAACATACAAATCCGTCGCGCCGATAAAGCTGACAATCGACGTTTCCTTCACCAATGTGATAAACTCGTTACCAAGCGTCGGCAAAATATTTTTGATTGCCTGCGGAATGACGATTTTCATCATTGTCGTGCCGAAGCTCAAGCCCATAGCACGACCGCCCTCCATTTGCCCGGGGTCAACCGAAAGAATGCCGCTGCGCATAATTTCGGAAATATAAGCGCCCGAGTTCATACCGAATACGATGCAAGCCACCGTAACCGACGGAATGTTGATGCCCATAAGCGGCAGTGCAACGAAATAGAACAGCAAAAGCTGAACCACCATCGGCGTGCCGCGGAAGAAGCCGACATATACACTGCAAATGCCGTTTAGAATTTTCGGCAATTTCTTATATTTCGGCAAAACGCGAACCGTGGCAATCAGCGTACCGATGACAATACCGATTAAAAGACCTACAACGGCGATTTTGGCGGTATTTTGCAGACCCGTCAAAATTTCAGATATGTACGCATCCGCACTGCTGCCTTGAAACAGCTCGATAAATTTTTGAAATTTACGACCAAAGCTACCCATATTCAAACCCTTTTATCTGTCAAAGATACGACAATAGCCTCACCGAAAAGGTGAGGTTATTGTCTAAAACTTATTTACAATACTGTTACGCAGCTTCGTTAATGGATTTCACAATGGAATCCGCAGGAGCGGCGTCAATGATGACATACTGCAGGTTGCCGTTGACAACATCCTGCACTGCCATAGCACCGTTGGAATAGCCTTTTGCAGATACTTTGAATCCGTTTGCTTCATAATCGCCGGTGCTCTCTGTAAACAGCTGACCGGTTGTGCCGTTCTGGAAGCCGATGTTTGTGGTGCTGTCCATTGTCTTGAGAATGGCAATCACATCGTCTGCGGTTTTGCATTCGTCAAACTTCGTGTCATCACCCTTGACAATCAGCTTCTGAGAAGCCTGATAATAAGATTCGGAGAATGTAACAGACTCTTTACGCTCTTCGTTAATGGTAAGCCCCGCCATTGCAATGTCGCATTTGTGACTGCCGACAGCCAAGCATACTGCTTCAAAGTCCATATGCTGAATGACAAGCTCTTTGCCGAGCTTTTCTGCAAGCAGTGCGGCAATTTCCATATCAACGCCGAGGAAGTTGTCCCCTTCCGTATACTCAAAAGGCGGGAACTCTGCATTGGTGGCAACAACCAGCTGGTCTTTGCTCTCGTCGAGTGCGGCGGATTTGATTGCTTTGGGCGTACCGTCGCCGAAGTAGTTGTTGAAAACTTCGTCCAATTTACCGTTTGCTTTGATTTCAGCGATGAAATCGTTGACCTGCTTTAACAGCTCAGGCTGATCTTTATCCACACCGAATGCATACTCTTCATCGGTCAGGTTGATGTTGATCACCTTAACTGCGGGAGTCTTTGCGCCGCAAGCCGCGAACATACCGACAACCAGCGTCAAAGTCAAAAGAAGTGCAAGAACTTTTGTTGCTTTTTTCATTTTTACTGCCCCTTTTCATAAATTATGATATTACTATACACCAAGTTGAATAAATTTGCAAGCAAAATGTATTTTTATTCGTTTTTTATATTTTTCTTACGGAAAACAACCCATTTTCCGAATATATAATTGGCAATAATCACAATCACCTGTGCAATTGTCTTTGCCGCAACTTCCCCGACGGGCAAGGAAGCATATATATAGTTATTCATATGCAAAATATCTAACAACAATTTCAGTGTTACCCATTCCATACCGAGTGACAGGAGCCTCGCCGCAATAAATTTTGCGAACTCCAAAACAACGGCCTGCACACCGATTGCACCGCTTTCAAACACCCACTTTCGATTGGTCACATAAGCAAAAAGCACCGCGCCGATCCACGCAAGCACAGTCGCCGCAGACCAGCCGAGGTGGAAACCTTCTGTACAGGAAAAATATATGATGTAATTTACAAGCGTCGTAAGTCCGCCGAAGAAAACATACAGAATCGGTTCTTTATATTTCAAAAAAAGCGATTTTAATTTTTTCAAATTTCTACTTCCTTTTGCGCAAAAGCATTCAAATGAATTTTACACAGGGGACATCTTCAATCAGACACACGGCGTGTGCGGCAATGCCCTCTTTGGCACCTGTAAAGCCGAGCCCCTCTTCTGTTGTGGCTTTCACGCTGACACACGACACAGGCAAACGGCACGCACGCGCAATGTTTTCGCGCATTCCGTCTATAAAGGGTGCCAATTTCGGAGCCTGCGCCAAAACGGTTGCATCAATATTATTTACAGAATAGTGTTCTTTTTTTAACAGCGATACAACTTCTTCTAACAGTTTCAAGCTGTCTGCGCCTTTATAGCGTTCATCTGTATCGGGAAAATGCTTGCCGATGTCGCCGAGCGCCGCCGCACCCAAAAGTGCATCGCTGACCGCGTGCAGCAGGACGTCCGCATCGGAATGTCCTAAAAGCCCAAACCCGTTATTTTCAATTTCCACACCGCCTAAAATCAGTTTACGCCCTTCGGTTAAGCGGTGTACATCATAGCCGTGTCCTATTCGAAGCATTTTTCTTTCCTCCCTGCAAGTATCCCCTCCGCCAGTGCGATGTCCTCCGGCGTGGTGATTTTGATATTTTCGTAGCTGCCCTCCACCATAAACACGGGGATTCCTGCCGATTCCATCAATTTACAGTCATCCGTAAACGCGGTGCTGTTCGGCACTGCAGCGGCGGCTTGCAAATACAGTGGACGCGAAAACACCTGCGGCGTATGCACTGCCCAAAGGGCGGTGCGGTCGGGCGTTTCCAAAATTCTGCCGTCTCTCGCTACCACCTTAATGGTATCCTTGACACGCACGCCTGTGGCGGCGGCGTTTTCCGCGAATGCCTTTTGCACAGTCAATTCAATAATCTCCTGTGTAACTAACGGGCGTGCGCCGTCGTGAATCGCAAAAAATTCCGATTGCAGCGAAGCCCTGTGAATGGCGGCAAACACGCTTTCCTGCCGTGTTGCCCCGCCTTTTACGATGTCCGTCACCTTTCGGATTTCGTAAGCTTTGACAGCCGCAAACAAATCGGAAATATCCTGTTCTCTCGTGGCGACCACAATTTCGTCAATCCACGGGCTTTCCGAAAAAGTCCGAAGTGTCCGAATAAGCACAGGGACGCCGTCAATCCGCAGTTTCTGCTTATTGACGCCGCCCATTCGTGTAGAATTGCCCGCCGCTACAATTACCGCTGTGACAAACGGATGTGCAGGCTCTGCGGACAACCCTGTATTCTTTTTTTCAGAGCAAAATAAACGCATAAGCTACCCTCAGTACAACTTTATGCCTTTATTTTACAACAATTAAAGCAGTTTTTCAAGTGTTGCAAGCTTCACACACAGGCAAAGCACTTCCACTGCCTTTTTGAGGTCTTCGGTAGACGGATATGTCGGCGCGATGCGGATATTTCTGTCGGCATCGTCTTTACCGTAAGGATAAGTTGCGCCGACCGCTGTCAGCACTACGCCGAGTTCACGGCACAGCTCACCGACGCGTTTCGCACTGCATTCCGTGGTATTCAGGCTGATAAAATAGCCGCCCTTCGGTTCTGTCCAGCGGGCAAGGTCATTTTCACGCAGTTCGCGGTTCAGCGCATCCAGTACAATGCGGAATTTCGGTGCAATAATTGCCGCATGCTTTTTCATATGCGCCGCAATGCCGTCCGCATCTTTAAAATATTTTACGTGACGCAGTTGATTCATTTTATCGTAGCTGATGGTCTGCATCGCAAGACGCGCCTTGATGGCTTTGATATTATTGTCGGAAGCGGCAATTGCAGAAACGCCTGCACCCGGGAAGCTGATTTTGGAAGTGGAAGTAAATTCCACAAACATATCCTCCGAGCCGTACGCCTTGCAGGCTTCGAAGATATTCAAAAGGTGATCGGGCCGGTCGTCCAAATCATGCACGATGTAGGCGTTATCCCAAATCACGCGGAAATCCTTTGCCGCAGGCTTCAGGGATGCCAACGCGCGCACGGTATCATCCGAATACGTAATGCCGTCGGGATTGGAGTATTTCGGCACACAGAACATACCCTTTACGCTCGGGTCTTTCACAAGCTCTGCAATCTTCTCTACATCAGGACCGTTTTCGGTCATTTCCACATTCAGCATCTCGATGCCGAAATGCTCACAAATCGTAAAATGACGGTCATAGCCCGGCACATTGCAGATGAATTTAATTTTTCCCTGCTGTATCCAAGGCTCTGCGCCTGCGCCGTGCGTCATACACTGTGAAATATAGTCGAACATCAAACTCAGGCTGGAAGCTCCGCCGATAATCACATTGGCGGGGTCAACCTCCAAAATCTCCGCAAACAGCCTTCTGCACTCGGGAAGTCCTTCAAGTACGCCGTAGTTGCGGCAGTCAAAACCGTTTTCCGCTTTGCAGTCGCACACCCCGATAACGGTTTTGAGAATATCCATAGAAAGGTCAAGCTGATCCGCACCCGGCTTACCTCGGGACATATCCAGCTTCAAATTCATTTTTTTGAGCGTTTCGAATTCTGCGTCTAATTCCTTTTTCAGTTTACGCAGTTCTTCTTTGGGCATTTGGGAATACTGCATATCCTAATCCTCCGAGTTTCATACATTTTTTGTTTGCCGATAAATTTTATTACATTTTATGCTTTTTTGCAATATATGTTTTTGTTTCTTGCAAAAATTCCATAAAAGAACCAAGCAGAAGAACTTCCCGCAGGGCTTTTCGTGCATATCCGCCAAAGAAAAGCATTATTTTTTACGGACAATCGGCGCAGGCAAAATAACGGGTGCTTCCTCGCCTGCTTTTTGCATTTCGCGTTTTAACAATTTTTGCATTGCACCGCGCGCTTCTTTGTAAGCTTTACTTCGAACCAAATTCACTTTCTCGCACGGGTCTTTTTCCAAATCATACAAATAATCTTCAAAATAAATTTTGGCTTTATGCTTTGTAAACCCTGAACCGACCGCACGAACAGAATACTTGTATTTTTTTGTGCGCACCGCACGCCCGCACTGACTTTCGCTGATTTGGATAAATACGCAATCACGTTCCGATTTGCCTGAAAGCATCGGCAGAATCGATTCGCCCGAAAAGCTTTCGGGAATCGGAATACCCGCAAGCTCCAACAGTGTCGGCGGCAAATCGATTAAGCTGACAAGACTTTCCACCCGCTTCCCGCCTTGGAACAGCCCGCCCGCAATAATCAGCGGTGTATGCGTTGCACTGTCATGGCAGGAGCGTTTATACTCCATATTCCGTGTTTTGAAATGTGAGCCGTGATCGCTTGTATAAATAATAACGGTATTCTCATAAATACCTTTTTCTTTCAGTTTTTCAATCAAGCGTCCGACATTCTCATCCAAACGGTTGATGGCGGCGATGTAATCGGGATACATTTCTTTGTAATCCCCGGGCAAAAACGAAAGGTCTTCGGGTATGGGATAGTCCTTGAATTTCGGTACGGTTTCCGTCGGTCCTTCGTATCGCTTATGATCATTTTGATGATGCGGCTCAATGTGGGAAACGAACAGGAAAAACGGTTTATCCGAGGTCTTTTGGTCAAGGTATTCTAAGGCAAAATCGTTGATACAGTCTGCGCGGTAGCCTTCAAAATCAATGCGGTTGCCGTCGCCGTCAAAAATGTAGCCGTCATAGCCGTGCGAAGTGAACTCCAAAACATCGGCGGCGCGCCACCAATCCTTATATTCGCCCTGCACATCTTTTGGAATCGCTGTTTTTTCGCAATGCATCCCGACATTCGGGAAACGGTCGGACGCCAAATGCCATTTCCCGACATAGGCGGTTTCATATCCCGCTTCGTTAAAATACGCCGCAAGCGGTTTAATCGTTTTGGGCAGAGGCACACCGTTCCAATAGCATCCGCACTCCGTCGCATACTGTCCCGTTTGCAGGCAAGCGCGCGCAGGGCCGCAGACCGGCTGACAGGTAAAGGAGTTTTCGAACAGAACGCCCTCACTTGCCAGCTCCGTTAAATTCGGCGTAACGGTTTCGTTTACCGTATCCCACCGCTGTTGGTCGCTGAAATAAAAAATAATATTCGGCTGCATAGCTCTACGCCTTTCTCAGCAAAATGCTGTAACTGCATTATACAACGTTAAAATAATCATAGAAAAAATAGCCAACGAAAAAGTAATGCGTGCCGCCTTCTCACTGCATCGGCGATTTAAAAGCGCGCCGAGTAATCCGCCGACTACCGCACAGGGAATCACTGCCCAAAGCATTTTCAAGTCATAGCCCTGCACACCGCCGCGCAGCAGCTGCACGCTCAAATTGGAAAGCTGTGAAAAAAAGATGACCGCAACCGAGTATACTGCCGCATCCCTTACGGAGAAGGAAAACAGCAAGGTCAGCGCGGCAACATTGATTGGACCGCCGCCGATACCTAAAAACGCCGCCAAAGCACCGAGCAGCAAACCCGCACACAAAATCCCGATGGGATTTTGAAGCTTCGCCGTTTTGGTATGAACATTTACAAAAATAAGCACGCACAAAAGCAGTGCGCTTAAAGCTACGGACTGCGCACCCTTCACGGTATCCGCTGACTGTGCCGCCTGCAAAGCGGCTGAGAACGCACTGTTCCCCAAAAATCCGCCGAGCACCGCGCCTGCCGCGAGCGGAAACAAAATCCGTTTCTCAAAAGTCACGCCTTTTTTCAAATACTTTGCGGTAGAAGTCACAGACATTGCGAACACTGCGCAGGAAGAAAAAAAGGCGATTTCCGGAAGCGTATGCATATGCAGTACATCCAGCATCGGCTTTATGATAACGCCGCCGCCCAATCCGACAAAAGCACCGAGTAAGGTAGAAAGAAAAATAACAATCGAATAAATAAAATATTGCATACAGTTACCTCAAAAAAGAGTATAACAGTTTTTGTCTTTATTTACAAGATATCTATTGATTTAGAACAGCGATTTTGATAAGATAAAGAAGCGTTTCCACTTATAAAGTAAAGGATGTTATATATGCTGTTAAAATTATCACCTGCGTTTAAGGACTATCTTTGGGGCGGCACACGTCTCAAAACCGATTTCGGATTCCAAACCGATTTGGATATTGTTGCCGAAGGGTGGATGCTCTCCTGCCATAAGGACGGCGAAAATCACGTGGAAAACGGTACATATCAGGGCAAGACGCTTTCTGAGATCATTGAACTGCTCGGCAAACCGTGCCTTGGCACAAACGCCGAAAAATTTGACCGTTTTCCGATTCTCATAAAGCTGATTGACGCTAAAAAGGATTTGTCTGTACAGGTGCATCCCGACAACGACTACGCCCTGCGCGTAGAGGGCGAATACGGCAAAACCGAATGCTGGTATATTTTAGACTGTGACGAGGGCGCGGAATTAATTTACGGCTTTAAAGAGCCGATTTCCAGCGAAGAATTTCGCGAGCGGATTGCGAACAACACTTTTTTGGATGTTGTGAACAAAGTGAAAGTGAAAAAGGGCGACTTGTTCTTTATTGAGGCAGGCACACTGCACGCCATCGGCAGCGGGATTCTGCTTGCGGAAATTCAGCAAAATTCCAACACAACCTACCGTGTATACGATTACGGCCGTGTCGGCGCAGACGGCAAGCCGCGCGAACTGCACACGGAAAAAGCGATAGACGTTACCCACTGCGCACCGCCCGCACGGGATGCCGCACCCGAGGGTGCAAAAATCCAAAAAGACGGATACACAGAGCAGTTGTTGACGACCTGCGAACTGTTTACGGTAAAATCCGTAAATGTTACAGAAAAATACGAAAGCCAAGCGGACAAGACCTCGTTTGTATCCTTGCTGATTACCGACGGTAACGGCGTAATTTCCTGCGGGGCGGAATCGCTTTCCGTAAAAAAAGGTGACAGCCTGTTTTTGACGGCGGACAGCGGTGCATTTTCCGTCAACGGTATGTTAGAGCTTGTGGAAACGAGGATATAAAATGAAAGCAAAGCATAAGAAGCTGAAAATTATCCTCATTGTATTTTTCGTGTTGGTACTTTGCGGTGCGTTGGTATTCGGCACGGTAAACGGCATTGTCGTCGGCAAATCCAAGCCGTATATTCTGTCCGAAACAGACTGCGCCGCGCTCGAGGATGCAGACTGTATTTTGGTTTTAGGCTGTGCGGTTTGGAACAGTGAAACCTTAAGTCCGATGCTACGTGACCGTGTGACGACAGGGCTTTCTTTATACCAAAGCGGTGTTTCCGAGAAGCTTTTGATGAGTGGTGACCACGGGCGGGAAAATTATGACGAAGTCAACCATATGAAGCAGTTTTTTGTAGATGCAGGTGTTGACCCCGAGGTTGTTTTTTTAGACCACGCAGGCTTTTCCACCTATGAATCGATGTACCGCGCCCGCGACATTTTCGGTGTCAAGAAAGTTGTCATTGTCACACAAGGCTATCATTTATACCGCGCGGTTTACATTGCCCGTGCGTTGGGTTTAGACGCGTACGGCGTGGCGTCGGATTTGCAGGATTATGCGCTGTACACCGATGTGCGCAATGCAATTCGGGAATCGCTTGCACGCATAAAGGACTTTGGCGTTTGCATTGTGAAGCCTGAGCCCACCTATCTCGGCGATTCGATTCCCATCAGCGGCTCGGCATCGCTTTCTGATGACAAGGAGTATGTATAAGTATGCCACGAACCTACAAGGGTACAACCGTAGCCTGCTATATCGGCTATTTTGTGCAGGCGATTATCAACAATCTCTCCCCCATTCTGTTTATCGTTTACCGACAACAGCTCGGCATTTCCTTAAATGCTATCGGCAGTTTAATTCTGATTAACTTTTTATCGCAAACCGTTGTCGATATTCTTTCCGTTAAGGTTGTCGACCGCATCGGCTACAAAAAAATCATTTTGGCGTCACACGCATTTGCTTTTGTGGGATTGGTGTGTTTAGCCATACTGCCGCGCAGCGGTATGCCGCCGTTCGGCGCACTGGTATTCGCAACCGTCATCTCCGCGCTCGGCAGTGGGATGATTGAGGTCACCATCAGTCCGATTGTAGACGCGATTCCGAGCGACCGCAAAGAGGCGGATATGAGTCTGTTGCACTCTTTTTATTGTTGGGGGCAAATGGCTGTTGTTGCGCTTTCAACGCTGTTCATCAAGCTCGTCGGCGAGCAGTATTGGTATATTCTGCCCCTCCTTTGGGCTTTGATTCCGCTTGGCAATCTGTTAAACTTCTCCACACTCCCCTTTCCGAAAACCTTGCAGGAGGATGAAAAAATACCGATTCGCAAGCTGCTGACCTCGAAAAACTTCGTGATTGCGATGGTATTGATGCTGTGTGCAGGTGCTTCGGAGCTTGCTATGTCGCAATGGTCGTCTTTTTTTGCGGAAACAGGATTGCAGGTATCGAAATTTATGGGTGATTTATTAGGTCCGTGCCTGTTTGCGGTCTTTATGGGGTGCGGCAGACTGCTGTTCGGCATTTACGGACACAAAATCAACTTAAAAAAAGCGATGCTCGCCTGTGCGGTTCTGTGCATCGGCTGTTATTTGACCACTGCGATTGCAAATGCCCCAATGCTGTCACTGCTTGGCTGTGCCGTTACGGGCTTTTCCATCAGCCTGTTTTGGCCGGGCACGTTCAGTTTGGTTTCGGAATCCTACCCGAACGGCGGGGCGGCGATGTTCGGCATTTTGGCAATTTTAGGCGACATCGGCTGTTCACTCGGGCCGTCTATTATCAGTTATATTTCTACAGCTGCCGCAACAGTAAATCCAACGCTTTCCGAAGGGGAATCCTTGAAATTCGGTCTTGGGTTCGGTGCGATTTTCCCGATTATCGCCATTATCGGGTTGCTCTTGATGAAAAAGCCGAAAAAGCAGTTGACAACCGAAAAGAATTAGCATATACTATTTTTACAAATGAATCGCTGTCTTCAAGGCGGGGTGCAAGTCCCCACCGGTGGTTAAAGTCCACAAGCTCACGCTGATTGGGTGTAATTCCCAAACCGACGGTACAGTCCGGATGAAAGAAGATGTATTTGTCAGTACACCTGCGCCTCGTAAGAATGCTCTTACGAGGTTTTTTGTTTGACAGCCGCATTTGCAAAATCTATTTTTTGAAAGGCTCTGAACAAAAATGAACAAACCCGAAACCCAATCCGCAAAGAAACCGTTCCCCCGCGAAAAAATCCGCAAGCTGACCGTAACCGCCATTCTCGGCGCAGTTGCCGCCGTCCTGATGTTTTTACAGTTCAGCGTACCTGTCATGCCGGGCTTCATTAAAATGGATGTTGCGCATTTCCCTGCGCTGATTGCCTCGTTCGCCCTCGGTCCTGTGAGCGGCGTCGGCGTGTGCCTGATTAAGAATCTACTGAACCTGTTTACAACCTCTACGGGCGGTGTTGGTGAGCTTTCAGACTTCATTCTCGGCTGTATCCTGGTGATTCCCGCAGGACTTATCTATAAACGCAAAAAGACAAGAGGCGGCGCGCTGATTGGGTCTTTGGTCGGGGCGGTTTGTATGGCGGGCTTCAGTCTGCTGACCAATTACTATATCACCTACCCGTTCTATACGAATTTTATGCCGATGGAGCAAATCATTTCGGCGTATCAAATGATTCTGCCGAGTGTAGACTCCCTTTGGAAAGCTCTTTTGATTTTCAATGTACCGTTCACATTGGTCAAAGGCTTACTGTGCGCGATTATCGCCTTTGTCGTCTATAAGCCGCTTTCGCCGATTATTAAAGGAAAACGGTAAAAAGATTTCGTATTTTTTAAAAATCTTCGGTTCTCGCATTGACAACCGAAGATTTTTTTCTTATAATATATCGCGGATATTAGAAATGCCGCTGTGGCGAAATCGGCAGACGCAAGGGACTTAAAATCCCTCGGTGGCAACACCGTACCGGTTCAAGTCCGGTCAGCGGCACCAAAAAGAAAAAGTCACGAAAGTGGCTTTTTCTTTTTGGTATTTTTCACTTTTCACTATTCATTCTTCACTCTTCACTTTTTTGGCTGCGACTTTTTCAGTGAAAAGAGAAAAGTGAAGAGTGAAGAGTAGAAAATATCTCACCCAACATAACGGAGTGACGAAAGATGTCTGACGAATTTTCAGTACGTACGATTGCGCACATACACAGTGATTTCCCCGAAAAATTCGGGATACCGCGGCAAAGCGGCATTGTGGAAGAATTAAAATCGACTGTAATATTTGCGCCTGATTACCGAAATATCGACGCGGTGCGGGGGCTGGAGCAGTATTCGCACATTTGGCTGTTGTGGCGGTTTTCGGAATGTGCCGACAAGCCTTTTTCCCCGACAGTGCGTCCGCCGCGCTTGGGCGGCAATACGCGTATGGGCGTATTTGCGACGCGCTCCCCGTTCCGTCCAAATTCGATTGGGCTTTCTTGTGTTCGTTTGGAAGCGATTGATTTAGATGCACCGCAAGCCCCTGTTTTGCACGTTGCAGGCGCGGATTTGATGGACGGCACACCGATTTTGGATATAAAACCGTATCTCCCCTATGCGGACAGCGTACCGACCGCTTCGAGCGGCTTTGCGTTGCAGTCTAAAGCGGATATTTTGCAAGTGGATTTTCCGCACGAACTGCTTGAAAAAATTCCTGAAGAAAAACGGCAGGCGTTACTTCGGGTTCTGGCGCAAGACCCGCGCCCTGCATATCAGGCAGACACAGAACGGGTGTATGGCTTCTCATTTGCGGGGATTACAATAAAATTTACGGTATGTGAAAATGTATTATCCGTCACTGCGGTACAGGAATAATAAAATTGTAAAACCCAGGCAGAGGATTCACTGCCCGGGTTTTATTCTTTGTTATATCAGCGGATAAAATACAGAAAAATCTCCTTTGCCCAAGAAAGGTAGTTCGGCACATTTGCATCGAGCCAGACTTTCATATACGCAAGCTCTGTTTGCGTGAGTTTACCGAGGTGCACATATACACTGCCGTAAGCTTCGGTATTTCCGACAGCATACAGTGCCCGTGCATAGTCGCCGACGGCGGCATAATGCCCGACCGCCAAAGCGCCGACAGATAAGCACCCGACCGAAAGTGCCCCGCAGGAAACGATTCCGATACAAATTGCACCGATTGCGAATAAGCCGACTGCAATCGCGCCGACCGATAATAAGCCAAGCGCAAAAGACGCTGCAAACGCCGCTAATCCGACGGACAGCAAGCCGAACGACAACAGCCCAAAAGACAGCAAGCCAACAGAAACTGCACCCCGTGAGAAAAGCCCAACGGAAATGACGCCTTTTGCATTTATGCCAATTGCAATAAAACCTTTGGCATTCCACCCAATATGATACAGCGGCATACCGAAAACGGTTTTTTCACTCTTTCGTTCTTTACACCGTTTTTTTACATTGGAATACAAACTTGAAAAAGCAGATGCCGATGCAGTCGATTTCTGTGCCGTTTCTGTATCTGTGACAGTTTCTTTCAGTAAATAGTCCATAGAGCACGAAAACAACTGCCCCATTTTCACAAGTTTATCTGTTTCGGGATAGGTGATATCCGATTCCCACTTACTGATAGACTGGCGGGATACACCGAGCAAATTGGCGAGCTGTTCCTGTGTAAGATTTTGATTTTTACGCTGTCGTGCAATCTTTTCACCGAGTGTCATAAAAATGCTCCTTTTCGCTTTCGATATATCGTGCTTTTATCATATAACACTCTATCAGAAATGCCAGTATTTTTGACGTTCTTTCTGTAAACTTCAGGTTGCGAATGCCGTTTTACCCTTGATATTTCTGTAAAAACGCCTGCGGTGTCAATATGTTTTCCTCATTTCAAAGCTTCAGCGAAACGGCGGGAGCAAGCTCCCGCCCTACAGGTTTGCGTGAATTTATTTCTTTTGAAAACGCTTCATTGCAGAGGAGCGCATACAGAAGCGCAGGACGTTTTGTGCGGTGCGCTGTAATTCACCCAAGGTGATGCCGTCGGGTTTGCCGTAGGTCGCAAGCAGGGTGCCGTCGGGCTTTTTCTTGCCTGTACGCTTGCCGCCGGGCATCAGCACATCGACTTGTGCGCGGACACGGTAAGCGTTATCCTTCAAGTTCGGAAATTCCGGACTTTTTTGCGAGCGCATCCACCAATCGGTAATCACCAAGCCGTCGTATTTCCATTCGCCGCGCAAAACCGTGGTACACAAATCATACTGATAATGCCCGTGCACGCTGTTGATTTTGTTGTATGAGGTCATAATGGTATGGGGATTGCTTTCTTTTATACAGATTTCAAAGCCCTTCAAATAGATTTCACGCAGAGCACGTTCAGACAGGCGTGAATCGTTTTGATTACGATTGAACTCCTGATTGTTGCAGGCAAAATGCTTCGGGCAGGCAGAAACGCCGTTTTTCTGTATTCCGCGCACAGCGGCGGCGGCAATTTTGCCTGTCAGAAGCGGGTCTTCGGAATAATATTCAAAATTGCGCCCGCACAAGGGATTGCGGTGAATATTGATACCGGGGGCTAACAAAACATCCGTACCCTTTTCTAACATTTCCGCACCGATTGCCGCAAAGACTTCCTCTACCAAAGCTTCATCAAAGGTGCAGGCAAGCAAGGTACCGATGGGCATCAGAGAGCAACAGCTCCACAGACGAATGCCTGACGGACCGTCGGTCGTGATGACGGGCGGCACGCCTTTTTGACGCAAGGATTCCAATACGCCGCCGAACGCGCCTGCATTGCCCGCCACGCCCAATTTGCTGTTCATCGTATAATCGCCGCGCGAAATGGCTTCTAATTCCGTTAAATTCAACTGCGCGGTAAAATCTTCTATAGATACCGTACCGTTTTGCACATCGGACAGCTTATACCCCTTGTCGCCCGTCATCGGCGTGCCTTGCGGCAAATTCTCCGTGATTCTCTTTTGCAAATTGGTTTGTGCAAGGCTGACTTCCTGTTTTTTGGGCACACGAACGCCGCCGTTTTCTTCCGCTTTGATAACGGAGAACGGCACCAGCGGTGCCGCCACTTCGGAAAGCTGTTCTGTTAAAACGGTTTCGGGACAGGTATAAGCATAAATCTCCTCTGCCCCCCGCACATCCGTACCGAGATAAAAGCGATAAGTCCCCACTTCGGTGACGTAGGCGGAACGGAAGCCTGTTACGCCGCTGTCGTCATAGGAAGCAAGTGCCGTTTTCGGCACAGTGATTTGCAATTCTTCCGAGGCATTCGGTGCAAGGATTTTCGTTTTTGCAAATCCCGCCAAAACTCGCGCAGGATTGCCGAGCCTGCCGCACGGCTTTTGGAGATAGATTTGCACGGTTTCTTTGCCGCTGTACTGTGTGCCGATGTTTTTCACGGCACAGGTAAACTGAAATGCCGATTCCGATTCCTCGGCAGTAAGGAACGTGACCGAAAAGTCTGTATAAGAAAGTCCGAAACCGAACGGATAAATCACGTCCGCTTTTGCAAAGGTTTCGAACCAGCGGTAACCGACATAAATATCTTCCGTATAGAAATTATAGTCTTTTTTACCGAAATCCACCGCCGAGGGGTAGGATTCGTAGGTTTTCGCGGCGGTATCGGTTAATTTGCCGCAAGGCGTCACTGCACCCGAAAGCAAATCTGCAACTGCATTGCCGCTTTCCATACCGCCCTGCCAAACGAGCAATACCGCACCGATTTTGCCGTCATAGTCATCTACCCACGACAAATCCATCATACTGCCGATATTTAAAAGAACAACTGTCTTTTGAAAATGCTCTGTAATCAGCGTGAGCATTTCGCGTTCCGCATCGGTCAAATAATAGCTTCCCTTTTCAAGGGCGTTTTCCCTGTCTTCCCCCGAAGAACGTCCAATCGTAACGACGGCACAATCTGACGCAGTCGCTGCAGTGCGTACAAGAGTGCTGTTCAGCGGCATATCCAGGTAATAGCGCGGCCAGTGCCCCCAAAAGCCGTGGTCAATCGGATTTTTCTCTCCCCAAGCGGTATATATGGATGCAAGGGATTCGTTGACAGACAGAGTCGGACAATTCCGCAGTCCCTCCAAAAGAGAAACTGCATACGGCTTGTTGACGTCACCGCCCGAGCCGTAGCCGGTATAGAACCACTCGGTCTGCCCTCTGCCGAACAGAGAAACAGTTGTGCCGTTTGCGAGCGGAAGCGTTGCATTTTCATTTTTCAAAAGGACTGCGCCTTCCGCCGCCGCACGGCGCAGAAGCTCGGGCATACCGGGGGTAACGGTTTTCTCCGCGGCATTTCGCGCAGACTCCTCCTGAGACAGCCCCGTAAATTTGGAAACAAGCTTGGTTGCACCTTGTACAATTTTATTGAGAACAGACATTGTTTTCCCCCGTTTCTTTTTAATAGCCTAAGCTTTCGCCGACCAAAATTACCTTAATACGATTCGGAATATGCGAACGGCGCGTAATCACCGTTTGACTGCAAATGCAATCGGGCGCATAACAGTCGCCGCACATACCGTTTACGGCGCAGGGCGTTTTGCGGGAAAGGCGCGTAGCATTGGGCGGGCAGGCAACCGTTTTGACACGGTCATAGCCGCTGCTGACATCTTTTACAAGCTTATTCATCCCCGCCACCACAATGACATTCTGCGGTCCGAAAATCAAAAATGCAAGGCGGCTGCCGTTGCCGTCGATGTTCACAAGCTCGCCGTCCAAGGTTATGGCATTGGTGCTGGTTAAGAAAAAGTCCGCACCGCAGATTTCACTGTATACGGCACGCTGTTCTTCGGGCGTTTTTGCCTTTGCGCGGTCAATCAGGCGGTAATCGGCGTTTTCCAGGGCATCCATAATGCCCGCTTCGCTCAAGGTCATAGACCCGCCCCACGCGACGCTCGCACCATTCGGCATCAGTTCGAATACCTTTTTGAGAGCCGCCGCTTTATCGGCGCAGTAGTACCCTTCCATTTGCCGTTTTTTCAAGTTTTGTATCACGGTTTGTGCCGCGTTTTCATAGTATTTCTGCATCGGTGTCATATGTATTCTCCTCTTATTTTCCGAAAGCCTTTACAAGTTCGTCATATTGCGCATCCGTAATGGAAATCACAGAGCCGTGTCGCGGACTGAAATCCATGGCATAATCCTTGCGTTTCAGCTTTAAGAAATGCTCCATATCGGTCGTTTGCTGTGCAAAATAGCGATGCTTTCCGTATTGATCCATCAGCATCACCCACGTATCCGTTCCCGTGATATTATACATCGAGCTCCCCTCCACGCCCGAGGAAGCCAGCGACACGACGGTAGGGTCATCCGTATACGGACCGTTCATTTTGTCCGCCGTGACATAGGCGATGGTTTGATCCTCATCGTGCTTAAAGTACATATAATACTTGCCGTTTTGCGCGTTATAAATAATATCCGCATCAATCGTTTGCACACCTTCGCGAATGAGCAACGGACGGGGCTCGGTAAGTGTTTTAAAATCCGAAGTATAAGCATAGTACATCGCGGCTATATCGTTTTCCTCGGTGGAATGTGCCCAATAGACCATATACTGCCCTTTTTCGCTGTCCCAAAGCGCTTGCGGTGCCCACGCACGGTTTGTCTTGGCAAATGCGCCGCCGAACTCGCGGATGTCAATCACGGTTTCATCCGTCCAATGAATCAAATCGGCAGATTTCCAAGTAATCAGCGCGTGATTGGAAGTCCAGCCTTCGGACGCCGCCATATCCGTACCGATAATGTAGTAAAATCCGTCCTCCCCTTTTAATATATACGGGTCACGCACGGACTTTTTCCCGAGCGTTTGGATGATGATCTCTTTATTTCCGTTCAGCGGCTCGAAGTTGTAGCCGTCACGGCTGACCGCAAAATGGATGCGTTCTTCGTCGGGTCCATTCCCCACGAAATAGCAAAACAGATAACTGCCGTCTTTACTCTGAGCAGGTTTGGCATAGTGCAACACGCCTGTCGCATACAGCACACAAACCGTAATGCCTGCGGCAAGCACAAGTGCGCAGGACGCCCCCGCAACAATTTTTTTGCATTTGGAAGTTGATTTCATTCTACAGCACGCTCCAAAACATCATAATATTGTAAGGCTTATTCTCAAAGCACGCAGCCTTTTTTCAGAATAATGTTGGCATATTGCTTTTCT
Organism: Bacillota bacterium; assembly: GCA_021769885.1. Taxonomy (GTDB): domain Bacteria; phylum Bacillota; class Clostridia; order Oscillospirales; family Acutalibacteraceae; genus Fimenecus. The sequence goes on from JAETSA010000005.1 coordinate 35,387, forward strand.
TCCCCTGTCGCGATAACGGCATAGGCTTTTTTGGCTCTTTCGTAAAATGCAAAGCGTTCTTCAAAAGACACCTGTGCCGCAGGCTCGTATTTCTGCACGGTTGCCTTATACTGCTCCCAAATGGAGACATCTGCCGTATCGCCTGCACACTTTTGCATCAGCACAAAATTGTTCGAATCGTACTGGTCTAACGGAAACAGCTGTAAAACGGCATCGAGCATCTCCACAGCGCCGATACCGTCCGCCCGCACAAGTCTTTGCGCATAGGCGGCGGCAGGGAAATTGCCGTCACCGATGACAATTTCGTCGCCGTGCCCCATTTCACAAAGCACCTTTAACAATTCGGGGGAAATCACCTTGGGAATATTCTTTAACATAAGACAGCCTCTTTTCTGATTGTATAAAATTCTGCAACTATATTCTAACGAAATATGCTTCAAAAATCAATGATTATAGTTTAGAAATTCCATTTCTTTTCAGAAAAAAAGCACCCGACTTTTGCGGATGCTTTTTTATGTATTTGCTTTTTACAGCCCTCAGTCTTCTTTGAAAACGCCGTCAAACAGCGGAAGCTTGGACATTTTCATTACGGCGCTGAATAGTCTGCCGCCCTGTACGGGAAGAAGTCTGCCGAAGTAGTTCATAAACGCAGCGTCCATACCGAATACCATCAAGCTGTGTTTCTTCGAAATGCCGTTCATAATCATATTGACCATTCTGTCGCAAGAGGTGCTGACCATATTGAGCATCTTCTGTGCCTTTTCGTCGGAAGAACCTTGGTTGCGGAAGATATCCGTCTTGGTAAAGCCCGGGCAGACAATGCCGACATAGCATTTGCCGCGCAGCTCTTCACGCATAGATTCCGTCAAGGATTTCAGTGCCGCTTTGCTTGCGGAGTAAACGGATGTTCCTGCCAAAGACATCAAAGCAGCGGAAGAATCCACATTGATGATTGCGGGGGAAGATGATTTCAGAATCAGCGGCAAAAGTGCGTGCATAGAGTAAACCGCCGCATAGAAGTTGATGTTCATTGCCTTTTCGATTTCCTCAATCGAATAGTGCTGGAATTTATCAAACTTCGGCAGGATGCCTGCGTTGTTGATCAGCACGTCGGGCTGAATGTTATTTTCTTCCAAGTATGCAAGATAATTGTCCCAATTTGCGCGGTCGGAAACGTCGAAAAGCTGATAAGAAAATTTATCTGCATATTCGCCGAGCTCTGCGACCAACGCTTCCATTTTCTGCTGACTTCTCGCAACGCCGAGCACCGTGCAGCCGTGCTCTTTAATGAGTTTTTCCGTAATGCCCTTGCCCATACCGCTGGAAGCGCCTGTGACAATGACAGTTTTATTGTTCAGCCAATTTTGATCCATAACCGAAACTCTCCTTTATACATTGAACTTATGTTGAATATTTTAGCCTATTCCCCTGTTTTTTTCAAGTACTTTTTCAAATTTTTAACAAGCAAACATTCCAAAGCGGGACTTCTTTGAAATTATCCGATAAAACAATTGAAAAATGCAAAGATTCCTGCTAAACTGAAAGGCAGATAGGGTGAATATACATGGAATATACGCTGATTTATGAAAAACGCAAAACGGTATCTTTAAAGGTTGCATCAGATTTATCGGTTGTGGTCAAAGCACCGAAGGGACTGCCGCGCGCGGAAATTGACAGCTTCGTAAGTGCGCACAAATTGTGGATTGAAAAGGCAAAAGCACGTCAGGAAAAACGCACGGAGACAGAAAACGCGCTTACAAACGAGCGCGTTGCCGAATTGCGCGCCCGTGCCGCAGAAACGATTCCGAAGCGCGTAGCGTTTTACGCTAAAATTATGGGCGTACAGCCGTCAGGCATCAAAATCACCTCCGCAAAAACGCGGTTTGGCTCGTGCAGCGGTAAAAACAGTCTTTGCTTTTCCTGGCGGCTGATGCTCTATCCGCCTGAGGCGGTGGATTATGTTGTCGTGCACGAATTGGCGCACATTCGAGAGAAAAATCACTCCCCTGCCTTTTATGCCGTGGTTGCCGCCGTTTTGCCCGATTACAAAGCGCGTGAACAGCTTTTGAAACTCAAGTGAAAGAAGGAAAATATATGAAAAAGGTCCGCTTTCTCTCCCGCGCAGTACCAAAATCGGTACTGTTTATCGGCGCTGTGCTCGCCGCCTGCACATCTTTTTTGATTTATGTGCTTCGAATCAACGCGGTGTTTATTGACGCCACCGTTTTCAACGGATTCTCGGCAATCCTGTTCGGCGGAAACATCCTTTGTGCCGTGCTTTTGTTTGCACTGTTCTTACTGCAAGCACATCACATCGAAAAGGGCGGCGCAGAGGTACATACGAAAAAAGCCTTTCAGCTTTTTGCCAAAATCGGGCTTGTGTTTGCGGGCGTATTCCTGTTATATACGGCATGCACTATGATTTTCTCCGATTTCGAGATGCGCGCAAGACTGCGCACTTCCATCGGTGCTTCGATTTTACCGTTTGCGGCGACGCTCAGTATTCTGTTGCTCGTATGGGGACTGCCGCTGATTCAAAAATCGGCTTGCAAACGCGGGATTGCAATTGTGCTCACTTGTGTACTGGCTTTGAGTGCTGTACTGACGCTCTTCCCCTGCTACACCTACAAGTTTTTGTCCGACCCGATGGTGATTGACAACGGTGAGAGCTATTCCGTGGTCTTTGCGACCAATGACACTGGCACGGGATTTGCGGAATACACCTATCAGGGCAAAGCGTACAAGGTTTATGACGAAGCCGCCGGCAGGCTCAAGAACAGCACGATACATACAGTCAAAATTCCGAAAGCACATTTGAACGGCAACAGCTACCGTGTCGGCTCTACACGCGTGATTGAGGAACGCAGTTACGGCGGCAGAAGCGGAAAGTCCCTGCTTTCGAAAGATTATGCATTCACGGTGCCGAGCGGCGAACAGCAAACCTATCTCACGGTTTCCGACTGGCATATGCACACAAAAGAAGCTTACAAAGCGATTGCAAACGTCGGTGAATATGACGGCGTGATTTTGCTCGGGGACGCAGTGCCGGGCTTGGAATGCGAAAAGGACATTGCAGACTATATCGTCACCTTCGGCGGAGAAGTGTCGCACGGCGTGATGCCGATTTTGTATGTGCGCGGCAACCACGAAACGCGCGGTCCGTTCGCGGCGGCTCTGCCCGAGTATCTCGGAATGGACAGCTTTTTCTACACAACGGATTACGACGATTATCATTTCCTGCTCTTAGACAGCGGCGAGGATAAGCAGGACAGCCACCCCGAATACGGCGGTATGGTACATTATGATGCATACCGTGCCAATATGGTGGAATGGCTGGAGACGCAGGAAAAATCTGACAAAAAGACAATTACCTTGGTGCACGACAGCGACCTTTGCGTCGAGGACGATTTGCGTGCACGCGCCAAGGTAAAATTGGGGATACTCGGTGCAACCGAAATCATCAGCGGGCACTACCACGTTTGCAAATTCGAACAGGAAAACGGATTTAACATTTACACCGACGGCGGCTTTCACAAGGATGAATATATCGCGAGTAAGCTGACGCTGACAAAGGACAATTACCGTTTATCTGCTTGGAATGACAAAGGCGAACAGGTTTTTGGCAAAGAAATTGCGTGGTAAAATGCGCATATAAAATGAACACCGTGCGAACCGATATTGTAACGGTTCGCACGGTGTTTTCTATTTTTAATTGCAGATTGTATGGTCGCTGCGTGCAGAGCGGGCAGTACAGACTTGTAGGGAACAACCTCTGTGTTGTTCCGTGAATTTCATCAGATTTTGCGGGCGATTCGTGAATCGCCCCTACGGGTAGTGCGTCATTTTACACATACCGTAGGGACAGCCCTTGCGGCTGTCCGTTTCGGGCACAGAATCCCTCCGTCACGGCTGCGCCGTGCCACCTCCCTTTCACAAGGGAGGCATTACGATCCGCCCCTACGGGGTTCGCGATTCGCCGTTGGGTTTTTTCGAAATCTAAACGTGCTCGGGCGGGCGTGGAAACCCGCCCCTACGGGTTTGCTGTGATTTTGGTGGAAACCGGAAATAAAAAAACAGGACGCAGATAGGGATTTCTCGCTTTCTGCGTCCTGCTTTATCCTACTTTATTTTATGCACTTAGAAAATGCTGTAATTGACAACCAAAGTTGCAAATACGATGGATACCATCGAAAGGAGCTTAATCAGGATATTGATAGCAGGACCCGAGGTATCCTTGAACGGGTCGCCGACGGTATCACCGACCACTGCGGCTTTATGCTGTTCGCTCCCCTTGCCGCCGTGCTCGCCGCTTTCGATATACTTCTTCGCGTTGTCCCAAGCGCCGCCGGAATTGGACATAAACACCGCCATCAAAAAGCCTGTAACCGTTGCACCTGCAAGCATACCCACAACGCCTTTGTAGCCGAGAATCAAGCCGACGGCAATCGGGGTAACGACCGCAACGATAGTCGGCAGAATCATTTCGCGCAGGCTGGATTTCGTGCAAAGGTCGACACAGGTTGCATAGTCGGGGTCTGCCTTGCCTTCCATAATGCCTTTGATTTCTTTAAACTGACGGCGAACCTCCACCACAATGCTCTGTGCCGCACGGCCGACGGATTCCATTGTCAGCGCCGCAAACAGGAAAGGCAGACAACCGCCGATGAACAAGCCAATCAAAACAACGGGATTCATCAGGCTGAAATCCTCAAAGGTGACTGCCGCGTCAACCGTTTTGACCTTTTCAATATAGGAAGCAATCAGCGCAAGTGCCGTCAGTGCCGCCGAACCGATGGCAAAGCCCTTGCCTGTTGCCGCCGTGGTGTTGCCGAGAGAATCCAATGCATCGGTGCGCTCTCTGACCTCGGGCGGTAGTCCTGTCATTTCCGCAATGCCGCCTGCATTGTCGGCAACCGGACCGTAAGCGTCCGTTGCGAGGGTGATGCCGAGTGTGGAAAGCATCCCGACAGCCGCAAGCGCGATACCGTAGAGTCCCATAGAAGTAGAGCCTGTACCGCCCGACACAAAGAAGGCACACAAAACGCTGACCGAAACGATGGCAATGGGCAGTATGGTCGATTTCATACCGAGACCTAAGCCCCCGATGATAATCGTCGCAGAGCCTGTTTCCGAAGTAGAGGCAAGCTTTCTTGTAGGTTTATACGTATCCGAGGTGAAATACTCGGTAGAAAGTCCAATCAAAATACCCGCGAGCAGACCGGCGAGAATCGCAAAATACAGCCCGAGGTTCTCTCTGCCGAGCACAAACCATACGACAGGCAGTGCGATTACGGCAATTGCCACCGCGCTGAGGTTCGTACCGCGGCGAAGGGCTTTCAGGAGCACCTTTTGGTCAATGCTTTCGCCCGTGCGCACAAAGAATGTACCGATAATGGACATCACAATACCCAATGCCGCCAAGAGCATCGGCACAGCCATTGCCTTTATACTGCCGCTGAAAGCGGAAACACCGAGTGCAGAGGCAGAAATCACGGAGCTGACATAGGATTCATACAAATCCGCGCCCATCCCCGCAACATCACCGACGTTGTCGCCGACATTATCGGCAATCGCGGCGGGATTGCGCGGATCGTCCTCGGGAATGCCCGCTTCCACCTTACCGACCAAATCCGCACCGACATCGGCGGCTTTGGTGAAGATACCGCCGCCCACGCGCGCAAACAACGCCATAGACGAAGCACCCATACCGAAGGTGAGCATCGTAGTCGAAATCATAGCGGGATCGAGTTTGAAAATAAACTTTAAAATGAAGAACCAAACGGAAATATCCAAAAGACCTAAGCCGACAACGGTAAAGCCCATGACAGAACCTGCAGAGAACGCCACGCGCAGACCGTTGTTCAGCCCCTCACGGCACGCATTTGCTGTTCTGCTGTTGGCAAGGGTGGCGATTTTCATACCGATAAAGCCCGAAAGACCCGAGAAAAATCCGCCTGTAACAAAGGCAAACGGCACAAACCAGGTCAAAAGCTTACAAGCCGCCATCACACACAGCAGTACAAACATACCGCCGAAGAAGATGGCAACCACGGAATACTGCCGTTTTAAATAGGCATTTGCGCCCGCGCGGATGGATTTTGCGATTTTTTGCATTTGCTCGGTGCCCTCAGAAAAATTCAGCACTTTTTTCGCGGTCACTGCCGCAAAAGCAAGTGCTATCACTGCGCCTAAGAACGTGAGCAAAACCAAATATTTTTCCACAACATCGTCCCCTTGTGAAGTTTATAGAATATTGTTTATTATATACCCCAAAAACGATATTGTCAATCATTTAACAATCGTTTTTGCTTTTTATTATAAAATTTCCTGCAAAATTCAAAAGGCTATATCGGCATTCGCTGTGTATTATGCATTCAAGAATAAATCCCCTTGCATTTTTCGCGGAATAAAGACAATATTTTCGCTTTATTGCATTCAAATTTTCTCATAAAAATAAGCGCCCCCAAAAGACTGACAACTTTAGAAAGCGCATATTTTCAAAAGAATCACGACGCGGAATCCGTCCCTGTCTTTCCCGTGCCGCTGAACAAATTTACAGAAAAACCGTTGTAACCCTGTATCGCCGTGATAAGTATATCGTTTGGAGTTCTGCAATAAGCATTTATAACCTCATTAAAATGCAAACGGTAGTTTGAGTTCTTTTCATTTATCTCCATATAAGAAGAGAAATCTTCTAAGGACTTCAATTTGCGGTTCGTAAGGAAGACAAATGCGTTACGGTCTTCTTTTTGTAAAATAGGTAATACTTTTTCAAGCTCTGTTCCTGTGATATCCGCAATGCCGAACAATAGGTAAAACCGATTCAGCATCACTGTCTTTTCAAAACAGTTTACAATATTTATTCCGTATGTATTTCCTATATTTTTCCATAAGCCCAATTTCTTATCTTGAAAACACATCGGATAGAAACTCATCTGACCCGTAAAAAAATACAAAAATTGATTTTCGGATTTTAAGTGCAGTTCTTTTAAAATATTTTGAAAATCGATTTCTTCCTCTTCGTCTCCCAAAAAGCTGTAGGCGCAAACAGAATCGTGAATAGCGCCATAGTGAAAGGTAAGTGAACAATTATCAATGTATTCTTTTTGCATTCCAACTCCTCTTCTTTGTTAGAGCAGAAAAATTATAAGAAAGAAAATCAACGGGAGAATAATTAAAGGAAGTGCGATAAAAAGGAGACTGTTATCTTTATTAGAAATAAAACCTTTTTTGTAGGTATAAATGCTAACGGCGATTAGTCCAATAAAAAATAAGAATCCATAGGCAATAGATATCCCGGAAACGATTTGTTTATACGGATATAATAAAGAAAAGTCGTGTGCACATCTGTTTAACAGTAATAACGGTATACCCAATACAGTGATATATAACATCCAACGCCAGGGCTTTTTCTCCGGGGTATTTAATTTCGTTATTTCCCAAATACACACACCCAGTGCAACCAGCAATACGGGAATAAGAACGAAAAAAGGTAAATCGTATAATAAGTTAATCATACTATGTCGCGCCCCCAATTTGTGTTATCAACACAAGTCTATCACAGCGAAAACCGTTCGTCAAGCCATAGGAGAAAACCTGTCTTTCGAAAACGAAGCACCTATAAAGCTTGATTTGCAAAGAAAAAACAGGTATTCCGATTCTGTCAGAATACCTGTTTTGTGTTTTGGGAATTTTAACCCTGCTTTATACTTTATTCAGCATCGGGTGCATAGAGATCCTGCAATTTGACAAGGTGATTATATCTTGCCTTTGCGGTATCCTCCGCCTTCTGGAACAGCTCTTCTGCTCTTTCGGGGAATGCACGGGTCAGCGAGGAGTAACGTGCTTCGTTCATAATGAACGCACGGTAGCTCTCAGAGCCTTCCTTCGAGTCGATGGTGAAGGGGTTCTTGCCCTGTGCCTTGAGTGCGGGGTTGTAACGGAACATATTCCAGTAACCGCAGTCCACAGCCTTCTTCATCTCTGCCTGGCAGTTGGTCATACCGCCCTTGATGGAGTGCATTTCGCAAGGTGCGTAAGCAATGATGATGGACGGACCCGGATAAGCCTCTGCCTCGGTGATTGCTTTGATGGTCTGATTCTGGTCAGCGCCCATGGCAATCTGTGCAACATAGACATAACCGTAGCTCATAGCGATTTCTGCAAGGCTCTTCTTCGCAATCGACTTACCTGCCGCCGCAAACTGTGCGACCTGACCGATGTTGGAAGCCTTGGAAGCCTGACCGCCGGTGTTGGAGTACACTTCGGTATCGAATACCATAATGTTGACATCCTCACCTGTTGCAAGCACGTGGTCTACGCCGCCGAAGCCGATATCGTATGCCCAGCCGTCGCCGCCGAAGATCCAAACGGATTTCTTGGAGAGGTATTCTTTGTTGTCGAGAATATCCTTGCGTGTCGGGCAATCGCAATCGAGAGCCTCAAGTGCTTCTACCAAAGCCTTGGTTGCCGCAGTATTCTTTGCACCGTCGGAAACGGTATCCAAATACTCTTGGCAAGCCGCTTTCACGTTTTCGGGTGCTTCGTCAGCCGCCGCAATCTGCTTCACTTCGTCAATCAAACGGTTGCGGATTGCATTCTGACCGAGGTACATACCGAAGCCGTGTTCTGCGTTGTCCTCAAACAAAGAGTTTGCCCATGCGGGACCGTGACCGTCTTTATTAACAGTATAGGGAGAGGTTGCCGCAGGACCGCCCCAAATGGACGAACAGCCTGTTGCATTGGAGATATACATTCTGTCACCGAACAGCTGGGTGATAAGACGTGCATAAGAGGTTTCCGCACAGCCTGCGCAGGAGCCCGAGAACTCTAAGAGCGGCGTCTTGAACTGACTGCCGATTACGGTGTTGTTTGCAAGGTCTTCCTTGACGGTGACGTTGGCAACCATATAATCGAATGCCGCCTGTTTTGCATCCTGCGACTCGCGGGACACCATTTTCAGAGAGGATGTCGGGCAGACACCGATACATACGCCGCAGCCCATACAATCCATCGGGGAAACAGCCATAGTGTATTTGTAAACATCCTTGCCCTTACCCTTTTTGTCTACGATTGTAGCCACTTCGGGAGCCGCCGCCGCTTCTTCTGCGGTCAGCGCATACGGACGGATGGTTGCGTGCGGGCAGACATACGCGCACTTGTTGCACTGTACGCAGGTTTCGCCGTTCCACTCGGGAACCATAACCGCAACGCCGCGTTTTTCATAAGCCGCCGCGCCCTGCTCGAAGGTACCGTCTGCGTGATCCACAAATGCGGAAACAGGCAGGCTGTCACCGTCCATTTTGCCGACAGGCTTCATAATGCTGTCTACCATCTTGACCAGCTTTGCAGGACCGTTCTCGGTCACAGCGGCTGTGTCGTCGGTTGCATTTGCCCAATCTGCGGGAACGTCAATCTTCACGTACGCGGTTGCGCCTGCGTCGATTGCCTTTTCGTTCATTTCGACGATTTCTTTGCCCTTCTTCATAAACTTCTGGGCTTTTTCTTTCATATAGCCGATGGCTTCCGCTTCGGGAAGAACCTTGGAAAGCGAGAAGAAAGCGGACTGCAGAACCGTGTTGGTACGTTTGCCCAAGCCGATTTGTGCGGCGAGGTCAATTGCGTTCACGGTGTAAAGCTGAACATTGTTTTCTGCAATGTAGCGCTTGGTTTCTGCGTTGAGCTTTTCTGTAAGCTCTGCCGCATCCCACTGGCAGTTGATGAGGAATACGCCGCCGGGCTTTACATCCTGCACCATCTTGAAGCCCTTTTCAATATAAGACGGGTTGTGGCATGCCACGAAGTCCGCTTTATTGATGTAATAGGGGCTCTTGATCGGTTTGTCGCCGAAACGCAGGTGGGAAATGGTTACGCCGCCTGTTTTCTTAGAGTCATACTGGAAATAGGCCTGCACATATTTGTCGGTATGGTCACCGATGATTTTGATGGAGTCTTTGTTTGCACCGACAGTACCGTCGCCGCCCAAGCCCCAGAATTTGCACTCGATTGTGCCTTCCGCGGCGGTATTCGGCGAGGGTTTCTCGTCCAAAGAAAGGTGTGTAACGTCATCCTTAATGCCGATGGTGAACTGACGCTCGGGATTTTCTTTGTCGAGATGCTCATACACTGCAAATACGCTTGCAGGCGGTGTATCCTTAGAACCGAGACCGTATCTGCCGCCGCAGACCTTTGCGGTTCTGCCCATTTCGTTGAGTGCGGCAACCACGTCGAGGAACAAGGGCTCACCGATAGAGCCGGGTTCTTTGGTTCTGTCAAGCACTGCGATTTTCTTCGCGGTTGCAGGAATAGCTTCGCACAGCTTCGCAGCAGAGAACGGTCTGTACAAACGAACCTTGACAAGACCGACTTTTTCGCCCTTTGCGGTCAGGTAGTCAATCACTTCTTCTGCGACGTCGCAGATAGAGCCCATTGCCACGATAACCTTTTCGGCATCGGGTGCACCGTAATAGTTGAAGAGCTTATAGTCTGTGCCGAGTTTCGCATTGACCTTGTCCATATACTTCTCAACAATTGCGGGAACAGCTTCATAGTAGCTGTTGCAGGCTTCTCTGTGCTGGAAGAAGATATCGCCGTTTTCGTGCGAGCCGCGCATTACGGGATGCTCGGGATTCAAAGCACGTTTGCGGAACGCATCGACTGCGTCCATATTGCACATTTCTTTGAGATCTTCATAATCCCAAATCTTGATTTTCTGAATTTCGTGAGAGGTACGGAAGCCGTCAAAAAAGTTGATGAACGGTACACGGCTCTCAATTGCCGCCAAGTGCGCAACCGCCGCCAAATCCATAACCTCCTGCGGGTTGGTCTCAGCAAGCATTGCAAAGCCTGTCTGACGGCAGGCATACACGTCGGAATGGTCGCCGAAGATGTTCAGTGCGTGAGAGGCAACACAGCGTGCCGATACGTGGAACACCGACGGGAGCAATTCGCCCGCGATTTTGTACATATTCGGAATCATCAGAAGAAGACCCTGAGAAGCGGTGTAAGTCGTGGTCAGCGCACCTGCCGCCAAAGAGCCGTGCACAGTACCTGCCGCACCTGCTTCGGACTGCATTTCCGCAACCTTCACGGTTGTGCCGAAAATGTTCTTTACGCCCTGTGCCGACCACTGGTCAACATAGTCCGCCATCGGGCTGGACGGCGTAATCGGGTAAATGCCTGCCACTTCCGTAAACGCATAAGATACGTATGCGGCGGCATTGTTACCGTCCATCGTTTTCGACTTGCGCGAAACGACGGGTTTCTGAGTTTCTGCCATAGATATTTCCTCCTTGAAAGGTATGTTAGCTTGTAAGGGAACGATTACAGTCGTTCTTTCACATACTGCTTTATTTTAACACGATATTTTTCGCGTGTAAACCTCTAATTCTCTGAAATTACAGGATTTTTTTCGATTTTTTCGATTTTTTACATTTTTGATGTCTGAAAGCGTGTATTCGGAATCCTCTTTTTATTCTTATGTTCTGTTTTTATCGCAAATCGTGTAGGCTTGCAAGCGAAAGCCGACAATATTTGTACACTTTGTGAACATATTCGGCATTCTGTTGACTTATTCTGAAAAATCGTATATACTATAAAGCAAATTATTTTGAAAGGAGTCCACAAATCATTATGGACGCAGACCCCGGGAGTATTATTTTAAAGGTTGTACTTCTCTTTATCCTCACGCTTTTGAACGCTTTCTTCGCGATGTCGGAAATCGCAATCATCTCTTTGAATGATACGAAAATCGACAAGTTGGCGGAAGAGGGGCACAAAAAAGCAAAGCAAGTCAAGAAACTGACGGAAAACTCAAGCAATTTCCTGTCCACCATTCAAATCGGCGTAACATTGGCAGGATTCTTAACCTCTGCTACAGCGGCGCAAAGCTTCGCCACGATGCTCTCAGACGCGCTCGCCAAAACAGCGGTTGCAAATGTGATTCCGTTGGGGCTCATCAGCGGTGTTTCCACGGTTTTGATTACACTTATCACCTCTTATTTTTCTTTGGTTCTCGGCGAATTGGCGCCCAAAAAGATTGCCATGCAAAAGCCTGAAAAGGTATCGTTCGCAGTTGTGCCTGTTCTGCTGTTTGTAAGCCGCGTTACAAAGCCGTTCGTGAAAATTCTTTCGGTTTCCACAAATGCTGTAGTTCGGCTGTTCGGTTTAGACCCGAATGCAGACGAAGAAGAGGTCACCGAGGAAGAAATCCGTATGATGGTCGATGTCGGGCAGGAAAAAGGCGTTATTGAAGATGTGCAAAAGGAAATGATTAACAACATCTTCGAGTTTGACGACATTGACGTGGCAGACATTATGACGCACCGCACGGATATGGCTTGCGTAGATGTGGAGGATTCCCTTGCGGATATCATCCAGCTTTCAATGGAAGAGGGATATTCGCGTATTCCTGTTTATGAGGAAGACCCCGACAACGTGGTCGGCATTGTCTATATTAAGGATTTATTGAAATACATCGGCTCTTCTTTGCCTGAGGCACTGCACTTAAAGGATGTTATGCGCAAGGCTTACTACGTCCCCGAAAGCAAACGCTGCGGCGCGCTGTTCGCGGAAATGACCGAAAAGCACATCCAAATGGCGATTGTTGTGGATGAATACGGCGGCACGGCAGGTCTGGTCACACTGGAGGACATTGTGGAAGCCATTGTCGGCAACATTCAGGATGAATATGACAATGAGGACGTCGAAATATCCAAAATAAATGAAACGACATTTACAATTGACGGCGTAACCGATTTGGAAGAGGTTGAGGAACAGCTCGGCATTCAATTCCCTGAGGATGATTACGACACCTTGGGCGGCTTTATCATCAGCCAATTGGGCTTTTTGCCGCAGGACGGCGATATGAATGCGGTGGAATTCGAAAACATTCGGTTCACTGTGCTCAACGTGGAAGAACGCCGCATCGGCAAGGTCAAGGTCGAGATTCTGCCGAAGCCCGAAACGGAAACGGAAGTTCCCGAGAAAAAATCGATTTTTGACCGCAACGCATAAAACCGTTTAAACCGCATATTGCATTTTCAGCCGAAGGACTCAGGTTCTTCGGCTGAATTTTAGGATGGAGAAAACATGGAAGACTTAAAGAAGCAAGCACTGTTTGAGAGTATGCCTGTGCCGAAGGCGGTGGCACAGCTTGCCGTACCAACCATTTTAAGCTCACTTGTCATGGTGCTTTACAACCTTGCCGACACATACTTTGTCGGTATGCTGAACGACCCTATTGAGAATGCCGCCGTGACCCTCGCCGCCCCGCTGCTGCTTGCTTTTAACGCAGTCAACAATCTGTTCGGCGTGGGTAGCTCCAGTATGATGAGCCGTGCGCTCGGCCGAAAAGATTACGATACGGTCTACCGCAGTTCCGCCTTCGGATTTTACTGTTCCCTTTTGAGCGGGGTACTGTTTTCTGTCGCCTACACCCTGCTCCGCAATCCGTTTCTGCATCTGCTCGGTGCAAATGCGGAAACCGCAGATGCCACAAACGGCTACTTATTCTGGACGGTCACCTGCGGAGCGGCGCCTGCGATTCTCAACGTGGTGATGGCGTATCTTGTACGTGCGGAAGGTGCTTCCTTGCACGCGAGCATCGGCACGATGAGCGGCTGTCTTTTAAATATCGTCCTTGACCCGCTGTTTATTTTGCCGCAGGGCTTCAATATGGGCGCGGCGGGCGCAGGCTGTGCGACATTTCTTTCCAACTGTGCGGCGTGCCTGTACTTCTTTATCTTTTTGATTGTCAAGCGCAAAACGACCTATGTTTGTATTCGTCCGAAAATGGTTGTCCTTAAGAAAGCAATTCTATTGGGCATTTTCGGCGTAGGTATCCCCGCCGCCATTCAAAACCTGTTGAATGTAACAGGAATGACGATTTTAAACAATTTCACCTCCGGGTTTGGCTCAGACGCTGTTGCCGCGATGGGAATTTCGCAAAAAATCAATATGATTCCCATGCAGGTGGCACTTGGTCTTTCGCAAGGTATTATGCCGCTCATCAGTTACAATTACGCCGCCAAAAACACACCGCGTATGAAAAAAGCACTAACCTTTTCCTCGGCAATCTCGCTGTCTTTCTTAGTGATCATTGCCATCGGCTATTTTGTCGGCGCAGAAGGGTTAATCACACTGTTTATGAAAAACGAACAAATCGTTGCCTACGGCGCAAGCTTTTTGCGCGGGTTCTGCTTAGGACTGCCTTTCTTATGTATGGATTTTCTTGCGGTCGGCGTATTCCAGGCGTGCGGTATGGGCAAAAAAGCGTTGATTTTTGCCATCTTGCGAAAAATTGTTTTGGAGATTCCCGCACTGTATATACTCAATCACTTCTTCCCGCTGTACGGTCTTGCCTACGCACAGTTCGCGGCAGAATTTGTATTGGCGATTGTCGCCGTCTTTGCGCTCGCGTCGATATTTCGAAAGGCAGAAAATCAATAAGCAGTTATAAACCGATAACACCCCCCGACCGAATCAATCACGGTCGGGGGGTGTTACGCTTTTAATCCTCTGTTTTTTTCAGCTTTTGGTAGGCGGGGCGTAAATCCTCGGGAATATCTTCCGCCGTCAGCAGATCGTGCACGGCACAGGTGCCCGCCTGCGCGGCGGTTTCATAATACCAGTGCTTATAATTTAAAGTGTCTAAGGTTTCCTGTAACTGCTTCTGCTGTTCCAGCACGGTTTTACGCTGTTTGTCAATCAGGGCGAGGCGTTCATCTATAGTTGAGTCCCCCAATTGGCACAGCTCCATAAACACTTTTATATCTTTAATCGGCATTCCTGTTTTTTTCAAACACTCTATCACCCGTAAGCCTTCCATATCTGAATCCTTAAACAACCGAATGCCGCTGTCGGAGCGTTCTACAAACGGCAGCAGTCCCTCTTTATCATAATACCGTAACGTAGACGGCGCAACATGCAGTTTTTTTGCGATTTCACCGACTGTATAGAGCATAAAAAAACACCTCAAAAAAAATTTTTTTAAAAAGCGCTTGACTTAAAGTTGACTTTAAGTTTTATAATCTAAATGAACTTGCACTTATATTATAGCAAGCTGAACGCGGGCTGTCAAGTGCACACAAAACTTGATAAACCCATAAAGGAGAAAATTTTATGTATTTGGAAAACATTCAAAGTCCCGTAGATGTAAAAAAACTGCCTGTAGAGGCACTCGCAGTATTGGCGGAGGAAATGCGCGCGGCACTTCTAAAAAAGCTCAGCGCACACGGCGGTCACTTCGGTCCGAACCTCGGGTTGGCAGAAGCAACGGTCGCACTGCACTATGTCTTTAACTCCCCCACCGACAAAATCGTTTACGATGTGTCGCACCAAACCTACTGCCACAAAATGCTGACGGGGCGCAAGGATGCATTTTTAGACCCCGAAAAATACGATGATGTTTCCGGCTACAGCAATCCGCAGGAAAGTGCGCACGACTTTTTCACAATCGGACACACCTCGACATCTGTAAGTCTTGCCTGCGGGCTTGCCAAAGCGCGCGATTTAAAAGGCGGCACGGAAAACATCATTGCCGTCATCGGCGACGGCTCTTTGAGCGGCGGCGAAGCACTGGAAGGCTTGGATTTTGCATCGGAGCTCCACAGCAATCTGATTATTGTGGTCAATGACAATCAAATGTCGATTGCGGAAAATCACGGCGGGCTGTATGAAAATCTGAAGCTCCTGCGCGACACCGACGGCAAAGCGGAATGTAATCTGTTTAAATCCTTTGGGCTTGACTATGTATTCGTAAAAGACGGAAACAATGTTGCGGAACTGATTCACGCATTCGCTTCGGTAAAAAACAGCAACCACCCCACGGTCGTGCATATCTGCACGCAAAAGGGCAAAGGCTTTTTGCCTGCGGAAACCGACAAAGAGAGCTGGCACTGGTGTATGCCGTTCGACCCCGAAACAGGCGCGCCGAAGTTCACACCCGTCGGTGAAGATTATTCGGAAATCACCGCGCAATATCTGCTTAAAAAGATGAAAGAAGATAAAACTGTGGTCGCGATTGCTTCGGGCGTGCCTGCCGTTTTAGGCTTCAACGAAGCGCGCCGCAAGCAGGCAGGCGGTCAATTCGTAGATGTCGGCATTGCGGAAGAAACCGCAGTCGCACTCGCATCGGGCATCGCGGCAAACGGCGGCAAGCCCGTGTACGGCACATACAGCACATTCTTACAAAGAACCTTTGACCAGCTCTCACAGGATTTATGCGTCAACAACAATCCCGCAACGATTCTTGTATTCTCCGCATCGATTTACGGTATGAATGACGTAACGCACCTCGGCATTTACGACATCCCGATGATTTCCAACATCCCGAATTTGGTGTATCTTGCGCCGACCACGAAGGAAGAGTATCTCGCGATGCTCGACTGGAGCGTGGAACAGCAGGAGCATCCTGTAGTCATCCGCGTCCCCGGTGCGGAGGTCATCTCCGACGGCAAAGCGGCAAAGACGGATTACAGCGATTTGAACCGCTTTACCGTCACACAAAGCGGCAGTAAAACCGCGATTCTCGCACTTGGCACATTTTATCCGCTCGGCAAGCGCACAGCAGAAAAAATCCAGGCGGAAACAGGCGTACAGCCGACGCTTATCAACCCGCAATTCGTCAGCGGATTGGATGAAGAACTGCTCCGTGCGCTCGCAAAGACGCACGACACGGTCATCACCTTAGAAGACGGCATCTTAAACGGCGGCTTCGGCGAAAAGGTTGCCCGATTCTACGGAAGCACCCCCGTCCGCGTGCTGAATTACGGATATAAAAAGGAATTTTTAGACCGATACAATGTGGAAGACGTATTGCGCGAAAACCGCCTGACGCCCGAACAAATCGCAGAGGATGTAAAAAATCTGAAATGAAAGCATACCCTTTCTGCCCCGCCTGTTTTCAGGCAGGGCAGTTTGTTTTTATATAGGGTAGATTTTGGTGTGCACGCAGGGGATGACCATGACACGTTCCGCAAAATTTTGCACAATATAAATTGGATTCGCAAATTGTAGGGGTCGCTGTTCTCGCCTGCCGGCTCGGTCAGCGCTTCTAAGCTTCGCTTAGAGGTGTCCACTGGACACCCGCACCCTCAGCGACCCGCGGGCATAGGAACCAACCTCTGTGTTGTTCCGTAGAGTTTCAGTAGACTTCGCGGGCGGATGAAGGCATCCGCCCCTACGAAGTTGCGATTTACCGTTGGGTTTGTACAAAATTTAACCTTGCTCGGGCGGGTGTGGAAGGTCTCGTCTGCCGGCTCGGTCGCGCTTCTGCATACTTCCGTATACAGAGGTCTCCACCGGAGACCCGCACTCCCGCCCCTACGGTTTGTGCATCTCCGTTATATTAGAGAAAATCGAACGCTGTTGCGGGCGCTTCGCGAAGCGCCCCTACGGGGGCTTTTCTACTTATGCAGTTTCATTTTTCGCGGGCAGGTATAATCTGTGCACACGGCACAGTCCGTTTTTGCATCTATACAGCACATCAGCCAATCACATTCATCACACAGACAAATCTCTGTATTTGTTTCATCGTTATACGGACAATCCTTTCCCAAATTCCCCGGGAAAATGGACACATTGTTTTCATTTTTCACCTATATCCCCTCTGCAAAGCATAATAAATATTACTATATAATCACATATAATTATTTATACAGTAATAATTATTGTATTTATATCATATTATATTTTATATGTCAACAGCGTAAAATAGTGTCGGTGATGAAAATGCGTGCCAAATACAGAGAAAATTATATTAAAATCGGGCTGAAAATTTCTTATTACAGGAAGCTGAAATCGTTGACACAAGAGCAGTTAGCAGCAATTTTAGGCTGTGATGTATCCTTTATCGGGCAGATTGAAGCACCGAATATTTACAAGGCTGTTTCCTTAGACACCCTGTTCCGCATTGCCGATGCACTGCAAATTCCCGCATATAAATTACTGTATTTTGAAGATTAAAAATCCCGCCTGTGTACTGTGCGCAGGCGGGAATTTTTTGCAGCAGGGAATGACCGATGACGTGTCTCGTAAATTTTTCACAATACAAATTGGATACAGGCTACGGGGTTGCATACCACCGTTGGGTCTGTGCGAAATCCAAATGTACTCGGGCGGATGAGGGTGCGGGTGTCCAGTGGACACCTCTAAGCGAAGCTTAGAAGCACCGACCGAGCCGGCAGGCGAGAACGCCGCCCCTACGATTGATGCGTCGTTTTAAACATACCGTAGGGACAGCCCGGGCTCGCTGTCCGTTTGCGGACGGGTAGTGCGTAGGGCGGTGGATCGCTCCCGCCGTTAGATTGTACGAATTTCACGGGCGAACACAGTCGCCCCTACGGATTGCGGTTCACCGTTGGGTTTTTGTGAAATTCAACCTTGCTCGGGCGCTTCGTGAAGCGCCCCTACGGGGTTTGCGCATCACCATTGGGTTGTGCAGATTTTCAGCAGGAATTTCTTTTGATTACAATAAGAATCAAAAAAGCGCACCGCAGAAAACGGAGCGCTTTTTATTATAGTATTGCGTTTAATAAAAATTATGCTTGCTTTTGTGCTATAGCGGCATCCAGCTCCGCCTGTAATCTGGCCTCTTTTTCTTCACGGAACGCACGGATTTTGTCTTCGTATTCCGCTTCGTTGAACTTGTATTTGAACATCGGCAATGCTTGCAGCACCAAGCCGATAGAACCGAGAACCGTCAGCATAAAGAAAATTGCATTCAGAACGGGCATATGATTGTTTAAAAGCATATCTCTGGTTAAAGTACCTGCATCCTTGAGCGCATTCAGCTCGGTGGACATTGTCGAATAACCGAATGCATTAACCACCGCCATAACAACCAGGTTGAACAGTGCAATACCGATTTTGTTTACCAGGCTTCTGAAGGAGAACACTGCACCCTCCAATCGCTTGCCCGATTCCATTTCGATAACATCGACGGTATCGGAGAAAATCGCGGTCAGCAAAACAACGCTCATACCGACAGGGAAGTTCGTAAAGAAGCGGCACAGGCAGTATACAACAAAGCCGATGCGCGCAGTGGTCAAATCAGCACTGGTATACGGGAATACGAACATACACAATCCCCAAACGACAATGTTGGCAATCGCGCAAATAAAGGACATACGAATCCAAAGTGTTTTCTTGTCCATCTTTTTAAGCAGCCACGGTACAATCGCCATAGAAAGCATATAGGAAATACCGCTCGAAATGCTCAAAATCGGGAACAAAAGACCTTCTTCTGTCAAAGTAATACTCAAATGATGATCCGCAAGCCATACGTTGAGTGCCGGGAAATTGAAAATACCGTAGCAATTCCATTTTGCAAAGAACATTAAGAACATTGCACCGAGGTTGGTAATCGAAGCGAAGAATGCCGCCCAAATCAGTGCGCGCATATTCTTATTCTTGAAAATGATTTTCAGGGTTTCTCTGTATTTTATCGGCTCAGACTCTATGTAAACCTTTTCTTTAATGCCGAAGAACGAAATCGCAATCGGGATACCCGCAAGCACGGCGAACACGATAGACGCCACGAAGAAGCCTTTACGCGGGTCGTCGAACGCATACACAATCGGGAAAAATACGATTGACGGCAAAATTGTACCGATAGAACCGAAAATGTTGCTGATGGAAATTGCCTTCACGCGGGTGTGGCTTTCCGGGAATACCAGCGGATTCAAGCCCTGATACGGAATATCAATCGCGGTATAGAATGTATAGAAAACCAAATACGCCGCAACCGCATACCAGAAGTTACCTGTGGAAACTTCCTCATTGGTACGGATGATGTGGAAATTGTCGCCGATGGTTGCAATGGTGGAGGCAATATCAACCTGTGAAATTGCGAAGGTACCGGAGTTTGTAAAGTCCACCGGCGCAAACAAAAGAATCGTACCGACCATCATCGGAATTACCATCCAAATCAGATACGGACGGCATTTACCCCACTTGGTACGGGTCTTGTCCACAATCATACCCATCATCGGGTCGTTGATTGCATCCCAAACCTTTGTGACGGACAGCACCAAACCTGCACCGACCATACCGATGCCGAGATAGTCCGCCAAATACACGTTCAACGCATTACCAATTACGTTGACGATGGTCAAAAGACCGAACGGCAACAACGAAAACGACAAAATTTCGCGGGTTGTTGCGTTTTTCAAGTCAATGCGCTTTTTCGCGCCTGCTTTTTTTGCCAAAACTTTCATCTCTCTTTCTCTTGATAGGCTGATATTAGGCAAACCGAACATCAGCGCAGATAATAGTAATTATACCACAAGAATGGATTTTTCATATTCTTTTTCTATGGTAAAACAAAATTTCTATTTTATTCCTAAAAATTCCGCACTGCATTTGTGCAATTCGCTCATAGGCGGCAGATACTGTATGGGATTTCACATCTGCGCTGTCGCACAAAATCCAAGCAATCTGTCTATTGCACGAAGAATCCTTTATTTTCTATGCACTTTTCACCGAAAGTGCTTGTGTAATTCCGCCTTTTTATGTATAATGATATATAATTATCAATCTATATTTGAAACGGGGGCTTCCTTTATGAAAGTTCGTGAAATTCGGGATATTCTTTCCGCTGAGATTATTTGCGGTGAGGAATTTTTAGAGCGGGACGTGTTTTCCGCATGCGGCAGTGATATGATGAGCGACGTGCTCGCCTATGTCAAAGAGCAGGCGGTACTCCTCTCGGGGCTGATGAATCCGCAGGTCGTGCGCACCGCAGAAATGATGGATATGCAATGCATCGTATTCGTGCGCGGCAAACGTCCGGATGACAGCATCATTTCGCTTGCGAAGGACAGAGATATCGTTTTGCTTTCCACACGCTTGCCAATGTTCGCCTCCTGCGGGATGCTGTATGAAAACGGACTGCGGGGAGGCGCAATCCGATGAGCTTGATTGAATTGCATTACGATGTCCCCGGCGACGATTTTACCCGCGCGGGCGAGGCTTCGGGCGACGTGAAACGCCAGCTCAAGCAATTGGGCTTTGACCCTGCGAAAATTCGAAATGTCGTGATTGCTCTCTACGAGGGCGAAATCAATATGGTCATCCACGCAGGCGGCGGCGAGATTGATGTTTCGATTGACCCCGACTGCATCCGTATGGTACTGCGCGACCAAGGTCCCGGCATTCCCGATGTGGCACTCGCTATGCAGGAGGGCTATTCCACCGCCCCCGACAACGTACGTGCGTTGGGCTTCGGTGCGGGTATGGGACTTCCGAATATCAAAAAATATACGAACGATATGCAGATTGAAACGGAGATCGGCGTTGGCACAACGATGTACCTGCGTGTGGATGTGTAACATTCTGCAATGGAGTGAATACATATGGCTACTACTGATTTTTTTCATTCGGTTCGGCTTGACGAAGAGAAATGCAAAGGCTGCATCAACTGCATTAAGCGCTGTCCGACGGGTGCCATCCGCGTGCGGCGCGGCAAAGCCTATATCATTTCGGAACGCTGTATCGACTGCGGTGAATGCATCCGCATTTGTCCGAACCACGCAAAATATGCTGAGAAATACTCCTTTAATGAAATTCTCGACTATAAATACCGTATTGCCCTGCCCGCACCGACGCTGTATGGGCAATTCAACAATTTAGACGATGTAGATTATGTGCTGACCGCGTTTTTGCGTCTCGGCTTTGACGACGTATTTGAAGTTTCGGTCGGCGCGGAGCTGATTTCCGAAGCAACAAGGCTGTATATGAAGAAAAAGGACACCGTGCGTCCTGTGATTTCCTCGGCGTGCCCCGCTGTGGTGCGCCTGATTCGAGTGCGGTTTCCGAACCTGATTCCGAATGTGTTGGATTTAAACGCGCCGATGGAAGAAGCCGCGCGCTTGGCACGCGAACGCGCCGTAGAGAAAACAGGTCTTCCCCCCGAGGACATCGGCGTATTCTTCATTACGCCCTGCACGGCGAAAATCACCGCTATCAAGCAACCGATTTGCAACGGAAAATCCCACGTGAGCGGCGTATTCGGCATTAAAGATATTTACCCGGTACTGCTCGGGCAAATGGATAAGCTTACAGAAACCGTACCGCTGAAGAACTCAGGGTTAATGGGCGTGGGCTGGGCTTCCTCCGGCGGGGAATCCGCCGCGCTGTTAAAAGAGCGGTATCTTGCCGCGGACGGCATTGAAAACGTGATTCAGGTATTGGAAGAATTGGAAAACGAAAAACTCAACGATTTGGATTTTATTGAGCTGAACGCCTGCGCGGGCGGCTGTGTCGGCGGTCCGCTGACCGTGGAGAATCCTTACGTTGCAAAGGCAAGGCTGCAGCATTTGCGCAAATACCTACCTGTTTCGTGCAATCATTTGGATGCAGAGGAAATTCCTGTGGCAATGCGCTGGGAAAAGCCACTCGAATCCGTGAACATTATGAAGCTGGATGCGGATTTGCGCACAGCGATGCAAAAAATGCAGAAAATGAACGAAATCGAAAAGGTTCTGCCCGGGCTCGACTGCGGCACGTGCGGCGCGCCCTCCTGCCGTGATCTTGCGGAGGATATCGTGCGCGGCAAAGGGGCGATTGAGGACTGCGTATTTTTCACGCGGGACAAATCCGACGGCCGCAATTTCATCCCGATTCCCGCGCCGTTCCGCAAATCCGACTCCGAATTTGATGGGAAAGAGGACGGCAAATGATACGCATTTTACAGTATAATACAGAGGTGACTTTATGACCGTTCAAGAATTTGCAGAAATGCAAAATCTAACTATTTTGACAGAGGCAGATTTGACGCGCGACATCGGCGGTGGGTACTGCGGCGACCTTTTGAGCTGGGTGATGTCCCGTGCGCAGAGCGATGACTGTTGGTTCACCGTGATGGGCAATGTAAACGCGATTGCCGTCAGCGTTTTGGCGGACTGCGCGTGCATTGTGCTTTGCGAAAATGCACCGCTCGACGAAGACGCGAAGAAAAAAGCGGAACAGCAAGGGGTCAATGTGCTCTCCTCTTCACAAAACGCATTTGCGCTCGCAAGTGCGCTCGGCGCGGTGCTGTGATGGAAATATACGCCGATTTGCATATGCACTCTTGTCTGTCGCCCTGCGGAGACAACGATATGACCCCCTACAACCTTGTGCAAATGGCAAAGCTGTTGGGGTATGATATGATTGCGCTGACCGACCACAACACCTGCCGCAACTGCAAAAGTGCGGAAAAAATCGGCAACGAAATCGGGCTGACCGTGGTATCGGGTATGGAGCTTTGCACGGCTGAGGAAATTCACTGCGTTTGTTTACTGCCGAACAGCGATACCGCAGAGGCATTTTCGGCATACGTCCGAACGACCCTGCCGCCGGTGGAGAATCAACCCGAAATTTTCGGAGAACAGCGTGTGATGGACTGCGGGGATACGATTTTGGACACCGAGCCGCTGCTCTTGACAACGGCTTCTTCGATTTCTGTGGATGCATTGGTACCGCTCGTAAAAAAATTCGGCGGTGCTTGCTTTCCGGCGCATTTAGACCGTGCATCTTACAGTCTGTTATCGGTATTCGGATTTTTGTATCCCGAATTGCAGTTCACTGCCGCAGAATTTACGCCGCAGGCAGATTTGCCGCCTTATTTGGACGCACATCCGCTTTTGCGCGAGATGCGAATTGTAAGGAACTCCGATGCGCATTATCTTGAAAATATGTTAGAACCGAACGAGCCCCTCCCCTTGCGTGACTGCTCCGCACAGGCGCTGATAGACTATATAAACGGGGTATAAAAGAAAATCCCCGCGATTGAAGATATCATTTCAATCGCGGGGTTGCTTTTTATTTAAGTCCTGCGAACCGTTCGCCGAAGAAGGCGGAAATGTCGCGGTAATCGACGGTGCGGGGTTCTCTGCCCGTCCGCATTTTTTCGGAGTTTTCCTGTGCACGTACTACGCCGAACGCGACAGCGAACAGCAATAAAAGGACTGTCAGGGACAGAATATATTTTGAAAAAACACTTTTGGGTTTCATTTCTTTTTCACTTCCGTTTTGATTGAATTTTGGCTTGCGCAGATTTCGGCGGGGTCATAGCCAAACAGCACAACTTGTCATTCTGAGGCGTAGCCGAAGAATCTCCACAGCACAGCGTAAGTTATATAATCGGTAGGGCGGGAGCTTGCTCCCGCCGCAGGTTTTTTCGATATCCCAACCGTGCTCGGGCTACGCGCAATCGCCCCTACAACCGTAGGGAACAACCTCTGTGTCGTTCCGTAAAATTATATCTGACTTTCACGGGACGCCGAGTCGTCGCCCCCTACGGGATTGTGCATCACCGCTTGGTTTGTGCAAAAAATCAACTGTGCTCGGGCGGGCGTGGAAACCCGCCCCTACGGGATTGCACTTTCCCATTGGGTTTGTTCGAAAATCCAACTGTGCTCGGGCGATTCGTGAATCGCCCCTACAGGCGTAGGGAACGACCTTAGTGTCGTTCCGTGAAGCCTTAGCGCATTTCAGCGGGCGGGCGTGGAAACCCGCCCCTACAAGGCTTCGAGAAGCCTTTCAGCGTGTCGAAAAAGTGGATTTTGCTCCCCTTGTCAGGGGAGCTGTCGCGCGTAGCGCGACTGAGGGGTAGTTAAAAAGCTTAGTTTATCAAGCTTTTCTCTCCCTCCGTCACGCTGCCGGAGTACTCGGCTTCTTCTAAGGTATTGGAATCGCTGCCCATTTCTAAAAGAACGGAGCAAGGCGTTACATCCATATTGTATTTCCGTGCAGAAAACAGAAGCGGACGCATCAGCCCCGGATATTCCGTCTCGGCGATTTCCTGCAAGCGCAGTGCGAAGGTCAGGTTCTCCTCCCAAGACGGGAACGAGGTAACCTTGCCGTCCTCACAGCCTGCAATAATCATAATCTGCGCCGCTTTTTTGCCGTTGACGGTGGCTGTCGGCTTGACGCGTGTGCCGTCGCTTTGCTTGATAGCGTCGCGGTGCACATCAATCACCACTTGGATGCTCGGATTCTCCTGCATAATCTTTTCAATGCTCTCGCGGGAACGGTCATAAGCACCTGTATATTTTGCATCGTGAATCTGCGTATCGTGTATCACGCCGATGCCCATCTTTTCGAGTTCCTCACAAAGTGCCGTGCCGACACGCACCATATTGCGTGCCGGGTCTTCGCTTCGGGTCACATAATCCGATGTATACCAGCCGAGATTCAGCATTTCGTAGCATTCCGTCGTGTGGGTGTGAAAAATCAACACTGTCGGCTCGGCTTTGTTCTCAACAGACAGCGTAACGGGCTTTTCGAGTGCACTTTGAATGTCGATACCATGCGAAGGCGTCGTGTTGCGTACAGTAATATTTTTAAATACCGCCGTGGCATTCGCAGAATCGTACTGTTTTTCAACGATTGTCCCGCCGCGCTCGGCATTCGCAGTCAAGGCTTCCGCCGCGCGCTGCATTTCGAGAATGTCCTGCGGCGTATCGGTAATCGAGCCGTTTGCCGTTGTCTTTGACTCTGCCTGCGGTGCAATCGGTGCGATAATTTCCGTGGTTTCGTCGGCGGCAGGCGTTTTGGAAGCCGCCTGCAAATCGTTTTTGAGTACTTGTACAGAGCCTTGCGGAAGCACTAAGGAAGCACTGACCAAGGCGAGCTTGGAAACAGACTCCGGGCAGTGCAGACTGCCGAAAAACAGCACCGCCAGCAAAAACGGCATCACAGCCGACAGCAATCGGCTGTTTTTCGGGTAGATATTCGATTTTTTTCGTCTTTGGCTTTGCGGTTTCACTTGTAATTCCGTCCTTTCAAAAGCATATATAGCATAGAATCTATACTATAAATATGCCGAGGACGAAAGGATTAGACGATGTTCAGCAAAACATCCGGCTCGATTTTCGGCTGTAAGGCGCAGTTGAGTGCCAACGACAAAAACCGTGCGGCGCGGTGAATCAGCGTATCGATTTCGCGCGGGGTCACCATCATATGCTGTGCATTTTCGGAAATATTGCCGCAATCGGCATTTTCAGTAAAATCCCGAATCATTGTGACAGCGTCAACCACTGTCGGCACACCGATGGCGATAACGGGTATACCGAGCGTTTCGCGGTCGATACGCGCACGGTGGTTGCCCACACCCGAACCCGGGGTAATGCCTGTGTCTGTCAGCTGAATGGTATTGCCGAGTCGGGAAAGACTGCGTGCCGCGAGGGCGTCCACGGTGATGACGGCACTCGGATACACGGTATTGACAATGCCGCGAATGGATTCTGCGGTTTCCAATCCCGTTTGCCCGAGCACGCCGAATGTAACCGCTGACACCTCACGCAGTTCGGGAAAACCAAGCTCCTCGGCAAGCTTTTTATGGATATGCCGTGTGGCAAAAATGCCGCGCGCGGTTTTCGGTCCGAGTGCATCCGGCGTGATGTTTTCATTGCCGAGCCCCGCCACGAGCACATTGCCGCAGGGTGTGGGCAACAGTTCCCGAATCAAGTCGGTCAGCACATCCAACCGCTCATCCAAAAGCTCGCTGTCGTGTGCAAATTCGGGAATTTCCGCCGTGATGTATTTCCCCTTCGGCTTCCCGAGTTCTTCTGCGCCCGCCTCGTTTTGAATTTCGATTCGGGTAATTTTCACACAGCCTTCCGAAGTATTTTCCACCGTAACATTTTCAGAATCCCGATTTTCGCAAATTTCGCGCCGCTCGACCGCAAGATCCGTCCGAAAATCCATTCTATCGCCTCCTGTTTCTTGAACACGTATCTTTAGTATGGGCAAAACAGGAAAAAGTATTGCGGTTTTTTGCGGTTTTTTCAAAAAAAACTTGCTTTTTCTGAAAAAGAATGGTAATATGTGTATTGCTAATGTAAGGGAGGTGTGACCATGCCGAATATTAAGTCAGCGAAAAAGCGCGTTATTGTGAATAACAAGCGTGCCCAGCGCAATAAGTCTATGAACTCTGCGCTCAAAACCGCTATCAAAAAAGCGAATGTTGCAATTGAAGCAGGTGCAGCCGATAAGGAAGTGCTTGTTACCGCAGCAGTGAAAAAGATCGATCAGGCGACCGCAAAGGGGCTTCTCCACAAAAATAACGCTGCCCGTAAAAAGTCCGCCCTCGTTTCCAAATTGAACAAGGCGTAATGCTTCTCTTTTTGAAATGAGCAAAGATTTAATGCCGCAGGCTTTTCAGCCGTGCGGCGTTTCGCTTTTTATTGAGAAATGCATTTTCAGGCGGGCGGTTGTCGGCGTTGGGAGTGTGCGGATTTCGACGGGCGATTCGTGAATCGCCCCTACAATTGGTGCATCGCCATTTGGTTGTGCCAATTTTTGCGGGCGGATGAAGGCATCCGCCCCTACGATGTAGGGAACGACCCCTGTGTCGTTCCGCAAAATTCTATCAGATTTCGACAGGTCATCGAGGTTAGTACAAAACCAACCGTACACGGCGGGAGCAAGTTACGGCTTCTTCATTACCCTTTTGTCGCTTCGCGACATTTTCCCTAACAGGGAAATCTTCCCCGCCCTACATTGTGCGCATTGCGGCTGTTCTGATTTCGCGGGCGAACACAGTTCGCCCCTATGGGGTTCGCATTTCACCGTTTGGTTTTGTGCGAAGTCTGACCGCGCTCGGGTCGTCGAGGACGCCGACCCCTACGGGATTGCGTTTTGCCGTTGGTTTTTGTGAAAATCCTAGACACAGAAAAAAGCAGGGCACGTGCCGTTGGCGGCGTGCTCTGCTTTTGGTTTTATTCAAAATTCGGCTTTCATCGAATTTCGGTTTTGATTCAAAATCAAGCTTTATAGCCCTTTTTGCGCAGAAGTGCGTCGATTCTGTCAGCGGGGTTTAAAAGATGGCTGACGGACATATCGTGATTCAAAGTATCGATAATATAGGAAACATATTTCGACATATCCACTTCACAGTACCAGTCACGCTGTAAAAGCTCCGGTGTTCTGTAAACAAGATTTGTCGTAAACACCTTGTCGAAAATGCCGTCGGCATACTGCTTGTCAAAGCTTTCCAAGCCCTCGCAGAACAAACCGAATGCGGAGAAAATAAAGATGCGTGCCGCGCCCAATTCTTTCAGCTTTGCGGCAACCTCCAGCATAGATTCGCCCGAAGAAATCATATCATCGACAATCATAACATCCTTGCCTGCAACGTTTGAACCAAGAAATTCGTGCTGCAAAATCGGATTTCTGCCGTTGACGATACGGGAATAATCGCGGCGTTTGTAGAACATACCAAGTTCTATACCGAGCACGGTTGAATAGTAGATGCAGCGACCC
Organism: Bacillota bacterium; assembly: GCA_021769885.1. Classification (GTDB taxonomy): domain Bacteria; phylum Bacillota; class Clostridia; order Oscillospirales; family Acutalibacteraceae; genus Fimenecus. The sequence goes on from JAETSA010000005.1 coordinate 63,635, forward strand.
ATACCGCCCTCATCGGGGGAAATCACCATCATATGGTCGTTGTCAAATTTCAAATCCGGCACGTGGTTTACCAAAGCCTTAATCATCTGATAGACAGGCTGCACGTTTTCAAAGCCTTTGAGCGGAATGGCATTCTGCACGCGGGGGTCGTGTGCGTCAAAGGTAATGATATTGTCTACGCCCATATTGTTGCAAAGCTCCTGCAAAGCAATTGCGCAGTCGAGCGATTCACGGCTGGAACGCTTGTGCTGACGGCCTTCGTACAGCATCGGCATAATGACAGTGATACGGTGCGCCTTACCGCCGATTGCGGAAATCGCACGCTTTAAGTTGGCGTAATGCTCGTCCGGGCTCATCGGTACGGTATGCCCATACATTTTATAGGTCAGACCGTAATTGAACATATCCGCAACGATAAAAATATCATACCCGCGGACGGAATCGGACAGTGTACCCTTGCCCTCACCTGTACCGAAACGCGGGAACCCCGCATTGATGAGGTAGGTATCACGCTCATAACCTGCAAAAGCAATGCTGCTCTTATGCTCGCTCTGCTTCTGCGCACGCCATTTTACGATGTAACGGTCGATTTTCTGTGCAAGCTCCTCACAGCCGGGCAAGGCGATAATTCCGAGCGGACCGTAAGGTATGGTGGTAAAATCTTCTGTGTAATCAGGCATCTTTTTTCCTCCATATGTTTTATTCGATTATCTACGAGTATATTCTACTATATTTCGAGGTTTTTTCAAGGGGCAAACCGCAGAAAAACAGGCAATTTCAAAATTTTAGTTAAATGCGTGGTCTACCGTAATTACACAGAAATATCTTTCGTCTATTTTGCTCAATTTTTCACAAATTGTGTCGCTGATACTCTTATCGCCTTTTTTGCAGTCCGGCGGCACAACGATATCAAAAATCAAATTGGTATGCGTTGGCCCTTCCACCACACGGAAGTCGTGGAACGTCACGGAAGGATCGGTTTCTGTGATGACTTCGGCACACATTGCCTTGAGTGCATTGACGCGTGCGTCATCGACCACCACAGGATCCATATGAATGGAAATCAGCATACCGTATTTTTGGAAAAGGTCGCGTTCAATTAAGTCTACGGTATCGTGACTTTGCATAATATCTACATTAGAGGGCACTTCTGCGTGCGCAGAGGCAAAGGTGCGCCCAGGGCCGTAATCGTGAATAATCAAATCGTGCACGCCGACCACACCGTCATAGGAGAGAATATCCTGCTCGATTGCATCAACGAACTCCTTTTCGGGCGGCTTGCCAAGCAAAAGTGCAATCGTATCCTTGAGAATTTCCAATCCCGAACGGAAAATAAACAGCGCAACTGCAATACCGAACCAACCGTCTACAGGGGTATCCGTGAAACGGGAAATCACCAATGCCGCAAGTGCAACCGCAGTAGCGGCGGTGTCGGAAAGGCTGTCGGTCACGACCGCTTTGGTTGCGGCAGAGTCGATTTTTTTACCCAGACGGTGATTAAAATAGGCAAGCCAAAGCTTCATAGCAATAGACAACAGCAAAATCACCAATGCCACAGTGCTGTATGTAACCGGCTCGGGATTTCGAATTTTATCTACAGAAGATTTCAAAAGCTCGAAGCCCATCAGCAAAATGAAGAACGATACAATCAGCGCCGTGATATATTCGATTCTGCCGTGACCGTAGGGATGGTCTTTGTCGGCAGGCTTTTTCGCCATTTTAAAGCCCGCAAGCGTAATGACGGACGAGCCGGCATCCGACAGGTTGTTGACCGCATCGGCAGATACGGAAATACTGCCGGTCATCATCCCGACAAAGAATTTTGCCGCGGTCAAAATCAGGTTGACGACAATCCCGACCGCGCCGCTCAGTTCTCCGTATGCCGCGCGCACGGACGGGTTTTTGGTATTTTGATAATCCTTAATAAACAGTTTTGCAAGCAGTTCGGCCATCACTTACACCTCACCGTTTTCCACAGCCGCCACAAAATACCCTGCACCCTGTAAAAAGATATTTTCAATTAAATAGGCGATGTCCTCTGCACTTTTGCCGTCCTCAGGATGCGCCAGCCAATAGCGGAGAATCCCGACTGCGCCTGATTCAAAATAAGCGTAAATATAGTTGTACTCGGTCAGGTTTTCCAAATGATAATTCTCAGCGATGTCGCGCAGACATTTTTGGCGAAGAAACTTACGCAGATTCAAAATAAAATTGATGTCGCCGTTATCACCCAAAAGTGCGGCGCAAATCTCACGGTTTGCATACAAAAAATTGCACATATCCAAAAAGACCTTATGCGGGCGGGTCTTCAAGTCGGCAATAGAGTAGCTTTCCAAAATTTTCTCAAACTCGTCAAACAGCTCTTTTTCGATTTGATCGACTAAATCGTAAATATCCTTATAATGTAAATAAAATGTGCCGCGGTTGATGTCGATTCGCTCGGAAAGCTCCCGCACGGTGATCTTCTTGATACTCTTCTCCCGCAGCAGCTCCGTCAGCCCTTGACGCAGCAGACGCTTGGTGCGGCGGACACGGCTGTCTAAATTTGCCTCATTCATCATCTTTTTCCTCCCACAGTAAATAATTAACATCTCGTATTATAATATAATGCTGTCGATTATTCAACATTTTTCGGGAAATTCGTTTGAAAATAATCGTTTGCAATTTCTAAACGTATACTCCGCTTTCCCCCGCATACGAAAAACCGCACTGTACCCGTGAAGCGGTGTTCGGGACACTTTTTGCCCGGCAATCGCCGTTCGGCCGAAATACAGAATATAGAGGTACACACATTCCGCGCCCCAATATACGGAATTTTTGCAAGAATCCGCTCCGAATTGAAGCTTTTGGAAATTTGGGAAAGAATTTTTGCAAATTTATGTAGAATCTATTAGAAAATGGATTGACATTTTGCATTTTTTATTGTAAATTATAAAAGTAACAATTTGTATGCGCCGCCTGACTGCGGTCGGGCGATGATCTGAAAGGGGATTCGCAAATGTCTAAAAAAGAAATGGAACCTTCTACTCCGGAATCGAGAGCGGAAAAACTCGCGCACAAGCAGATGCTCCGTAAGGCGTTCTCGAGCACCTTTATCAAGGCGTTCTCTATTTGCCTTGCCATCCTGCTGATTTATTCCGTTGGGTATATGGCACTCGTAAAACCGGCTGTACAAAAAGGTGAAGCAGATGCAAGCAACAATGCTGTTTCGTCTAATGTTGTGCAGAACAACCAAGGCAATACCGCTACCGACAGCAACCCTGCCGGTGATGACAGCACACCGCCACCCGCTGTCACAGAATTGACTGCTTCCAGCAGCCAGGCGGAAATTCTCGGCTATTTCAACAACTCCATCAACAATGTTAAAAAGAGCGCAAAGCAGGTTACGTTGATCAGAGAAGAAAACAGCTCCGCCGGTGGAATCGAAGGCAATCTGCCGAGCAGTTTGACCGGTATGGCAGATGACCTGATTAAGAAAAATATGGGTGCAAAAGACCTTTCCACTTTGGATCCTGCCGCAGTAAATGCAACCACAACTGAGCAAAAGAACGCGATGTTCCCGGTTGAGAACGAAAGCTATTCCAGCCAGCTGACCGAAGCGGACATTGATGCTGCAACTTTCACAGAATCCGACGGCAAATATACCATCACCATTAAAATTAAAGAAGATGCGCCTAGCGCATCCACTGCACACGGTCAGGGACATGTCGGTAAAGCGATGTCTGTCATTATGCCCTCTATCGTTACGGATAACGCCGGTCCTGCAAAGAGTATCATCAAAAACGTACAGACCGGTCACAAAGATGCAAGTATTGTTGTCGTGGTTGACAAAGCAACCGGCAACGTACTGAGTGCAAAATACCACTTTGTTTGGACGCTTTCTTTGGAAGCTCTCGGTATGAAACTTTCTATTCCGTTTGGCTTGGATAAAGAATTTAACATTGCGTGGTAATCCGCTAAGCAACATATTTTATCACCCCTTGAAAGCTTTCGAGGGGTGATTTTTTTGCAACTTTTTTGTCGCGTTTCGGCAAAAAATCGCGCCGCTTTATTGACTTTTTGTGCGAAAAACTATATACTATAACTACTATGAATTTCGAGGTGGATTGAAATGGCAGAAAAGAAAACCGTTATGCTTACCGGTGCTTCCGGTAATATGGGTTTTGCAGGCTTCAAAGAGCTGTACAAAATGAAAGACAAATTCAATACAGTTCTCTTGCTGCGCAAAAGCGAAAAGAATGAAAAGAAATTTGCCCCCTACGCGAACGATCCGTCCGTAAAAATCGTTTGGGGCGATTTGACTGACTACGACAGCATTTTAGAAGCTGTCACAGGTGCAGACTATGTTCTGCACGTCGGCGGTATGGTTTCCCCCACTGCGGACTGGAAGCCCTATCGTACACAGAAAACCAACATCGGTGCAGCAGAAAAAATCTGCAAAGCCGTGCTTGCACAGCCCAATCCTGATGCTGTAAAGGTTTGCTACATCGGTACGGTTGCAGAAACAGGCGGCCGTAACTATCCGATTCACTGGGGACGTTGCGGCGACCCGCTGAAGGTTTCTATTTATGACCATTATGCTGTTTCCAAGTGCATTGCAGAGCGCGTATTCGTGGAAAGCGGCCTTAAGAACTGGGTCGTTATGCGTCAGTCCGGCATTCTGTATCCCAACATTCTGAAAAATATGGATCCGATTATGTTCCACGTACCGATTAACGGCGTTTTGGAATGGTGCACCGTGGAGGACTCCGGCAGACTGCTTGCAAATCTTTGCGATGAAGATGCAAAGGGCAACCTTGGTGCAGATTTCTGGAATCACTTCTTCAACATCGGTTCCGGTAAAGAATACAGAATCTCCAACTATGAATTTGAATGCCTGCTCTTGGGCACGCTCGGTCTTGCAGGCCCTGAAAAGCTGTTTGATCCCAACTGGTTCATCACCAAGAACTTCCACGGTCAGTTCTATGCGGACGGCGATAAGTTAGAGAACTTCCTGCACTTCCGTGAGAATCTGCCTGTTCAGGATTACTTCAACCGTCTTGCAGATCAGGTTGAATTTTACTTCAAAATTCCGCGCTATCTTCCGAAGAACCTCGTTGCCGCTTGCGCAAAGCCGTTTATGAAGAAGATTGCTTCTACACCCGACTTCGGTACTTTGGACTGGGTTGCAAAGGACAATAAAGTCCGTATGAGCGCATATTACGGTTCTAAGGCTGAATGGGAAAAGATCCCGAGCAAGTGGGAAGATTTCGATATCATCAAGTTCGACAAGGACAACAGTGCGGCAGAGCAGTTCAAGCTTGACCACGGTTATGATGAATCCAAGCCCGAAACCGAATTGGATATTGAGGATATGAAGCAGGCGGCGAAGTTCCGCGGCGGCGAATGCCTCTCCGATTCTATGACCAAGGGCGATATGGCAACCAAACTCAAATGGAAATGCGGCCACTGCGGTGCTGAATTTGAAGCAAGCCCCGCGCTGATTTTGCTTGGCGGTCACTGGTGCCCCGAGTGCTATATCCCGCACAAGGCATGGGATTATGACTCGATTGCAAAGACCAATCCTTTCTTTGCACAGGTTTGGTATCCGAGCCACGAAAAAGATGAGAACAACCGTTACGATTTCGACGATTTGTTCCACATCAACGGCGTTGCTTGGGACGATATCAAGAGATAATCACACTTACAACATAAAAAAAGACCTGCCTGCGGGCGGGTCTTTTTTGCTGAAGCTGAAGAGAGTTTATTGCAAAATATACGGTTCTGCATAAACGGTTGCCGGTTCGGCGGGCAAAGCAGTTCCGCACGTCGCGGCTTCATACATTTTCCGAAAGGCTTCTGCACCGATTTCCTGATAGTCTATAGCGACCGTGGCATCGTTTTGTTTGTGTGCAGATTCTGTGCAGTCTGTCCCGACAATCCAAAGTTCCCCGTCTTTGCCCTCGTTCTTTGCCGCGCGGGACGCTTCAAGCGAGGCTCGGTTACTGCAACAGTAAATCGCCGTCAACTTCGGATTCGCACGAATCAGCTGTTCGGCACGCGTTTGCAGTGTAGAGGACGCGTTATCCGGCGGCACGGATTCAAGCAGCTGCAACCCCGTTGCCGCGCGAAAAACCGATTCAGCCCCCTGCTGCTGCGGTGCATCCGCTACAGATTCTGCCAATATCGCGACCGTGCCGCCTGCCGTACACTTGCTTACGATATAATTCGCGCCCAACTCGCCGAGCTTTACCGCATCTACCGTCACAACAGCAAACACGCCGTCGTCGTGCATTTCCGATCTTGTGAAATCCGTCGGCACGCCGAAAAGCACAATCGGCATTCCCTGTTTTGCGGCGGCAGAAACGCTTTCTTCACTGTCAGCATCTGCGAACGAGAGAGCGATTCCGAGGGCACTATACCCCTGTTCAGCGCAAGATTCCAACAATTCGCGTAAGCTGTCGGAATCTTTTGGATTGTTGGTATAAAAAATATCCACCGTACTTCCCTGTCGCGCGGCTTCCGCTTCGACGCCCGCGCGCATTCTTTCAACTGCCTTATCGCCGTTTGAAGGAAGAAGCACTGCATACGCCGCGTGCGGCTGTGTGCCTTCCCGCACATTCGGCGACGTGCTTTTGCATCCGCACACCGAAACAAGCGTACAGAATAAAATCGCCACCGAGAAAGCGGCATATCCCCTACGCTTCAAGCCCATTCTCCACCGAAACGTGCACACCGAGTCTTTCCGAAATCGTGCGTTCCAACTCGGGCTTTGCAACGTTTGCAAGCCCGGAAGGCGCTGAAACACAGCCCGCATTCGGCAACTGAATATCGACCGCACGCACCTGCCGCGCGATGCCGTGGCGCACCATATACCCCAAAAGCACATGGGAAAGCACTTCTTCCGCATCCGCGTTTTCGAACATCCGTGTAGAATGGGTTTCGCTGTCACGCATTTCGCCGTTGCGAAGCTTTGTCCCGATTTGAAAATCCCCTGTACCGATATTTGCACCAACCGTCAAAAATTCCATATTCTATTCCCCTTTTCGAGCAAAATCGTGTTCCTATTGTTTGCCTACTGCAATACAATATGCAGAAATCACAAGAAAATCCCGATTGGCGGTTGACACTTTTTTAGCACAATACTATAATTAAATTTACAAAAATGAATTTTAAGAAGGCTTTCTTTATGCAGTTCCCCAAACGTGTTTATGCGCAAATTGATTTGGATGCAATTTGCCGAAATATACAAAATGTAAAGCAAAAGGTCGGTGCGGACACGAAAGTTATGGCGGTCGTGAAAACGGACGCTTACGGGCACGGTGCAGTTCCTGTAGCACGTGCACTCGCAAGCATCGGCACAGATGCATTTGCGGTCGCGACCGCAGAAGAAGCGTTAGAACTGCGCGCGGCGGGTATTTTAGAACCGATTTTGATTTTAGGATACGTTTTCAGAGAAGATTTTTCACGCTTGCTGAAGCAGGATATTACGCTGACCGTATTTCAATATGAAACGGCAAAAGCAGTGTCCGAATGTGCACAAGCACTCGGCCTATGCGCTAAAATACACATTAAGCTCGACACCGGTATGGGGCGCATCGGTTTTTTGCCGAATGCAGAAAGTCTTGCGGAAATCGAAAAGATTGCCGCACTCCCCGCGCTTTCAATTGACGGCATTTTCACACATTTTGCCTGCGCGGATGAAACGGACAAAACCTCCTGTAATCGGCAGAAACAGCGTTTTTTGGATTTTGTAAGCGCTCTTGAGGCACGCGGCGTGCACATCCCGTGCAAGCATATGTGCAACAGCGCGGGCATTATTGAGTTTTCCGATGGGTTTCTCGATATGGTGCGCAGTGGAATTATGACTTACGGATTGTACCCGTCTGAGGAAGTGCAGAAAGAGAATTTCAAGCTCGCGCCCGCCCTGCAGTTAAAAAGCCACGTATCCTTCGTGAAAATGGTCGAGAAAGGCTTTACGGTCAGCTATGGGTCAACCTATACCACAAAGCAAAAAACGGTCATTGCCACTGTCCCTGTCGGCTACGGCGACGGATATCCGCGTGCGCTCTCCAATGTCGGGCGTGTACTGATTCACGGTCAGTATGCACCGATTATCGGACGGGTATGTATGGATCAGTTTATGGTGGATGTGACTGAAATCCCAAATGTGCAGGCAGGCGACTGCGTAACGCTGATTGGCACGGACGGACAGCATCGGATTACCGTGGAAGAAGTCGCTGCGCTTGCGCACAGCTTTAATTATGAGCTTTGCTGTGGGCTAAACAAGCGCGTGCCGCGCGTATATCTGCAAGACGGCAAGCCACAGGATATTACATAAAAAAACCGAAACGGAGTATACTATGGAATTTGATAAATTTGACGCATTTGATGCAGGCATTGCGCTCGGCGGACTGCGCAACCGCAATGAAATTCGGCTGTTGGTATGCTATCTTTTAAAGGCGATTGACAAGCCGATTCCGCGTACACTTGTGGTAGACGCCATTTTGAATGACGGACTTGCGAATTATTTTGAAATCAACGAAGCCATTGCCGAGCTGTTGAAGGGCGGCAACATCGACCGCGATATTGTTGACGGTGAAGAGGTTTTGACTGTGACCGCACGCGGACGCAATTCGGCAGAGCTTTTAGAAACGACGCTTCCGAAAACCGTGCGCGAAAAATCCGTAAATGCGGCAATCAAGCTGACCACCTTAGCGCAAAACAAGCGTGAAAATGAGATTCTTACCGAAAAACTGCCTGACGGCGGCTACAATGTCACCTTTGTGCTCGGCAGTAAAGGGGACGAATTGATGCGTCTAACGGTATTTGTGGCGGACGGTATGCAGTTAGAGGTCGTAAAAAATAATTTCCTTGAGGACCCTGTTAAGCTGTACTCGAGCATTATCACGGCACTGACGATTTGAACACAACCCTTGCGGAAATAAAGAAACATCATATAGGATATGGAACTAAAACCTCTGGTCGGTAGAGTATCCGTAAAGCCAAAAAGCCGAACGCGGTTCTTGCGTTCGGCTTTTTAACATAGTTCTGAAAAAAGGCAAAAAAATAGCCCCCCTATTGGGGAACTACTTTCCGAAATGTCGGCATCGACCTATTTTCCCGGGCCGCTTCCAGCCAAGTATCTTCGGCACGAATGAGCTTAACTACCGTGTTCGGAATGGGAACGGGTGGACCCTCATCGTAATAAACACCGAAATTTTTTAATGGGCGGGTCGCCGTTGGGTTGGTGCGGATTTTGTCTCTCCCTCCGTCACGCGCAAAGCGCGCGCCACCTCCCTCCGAAGACGGGAGAAATGCGGGCGATTCGTGAATCGCCCGTACACGTGTTTCCATTGACGGTGAATCCGTAGGGAGAGCCCTCGTGGCTGTCCGCGGGCGAACGCAGTTCGCCCCTACGGGTGGTGCATTATCATTGGGGTTGCACAAATTTACAAGGTTGCTCGGGCTACGCGCAATCGCCCCTACAGGGTTTGTGCATTACCGATAAAATGTTGCAAAGCCCATCTGTGCTCGGGTCGCTGAAGGCAGCGACCCCTACAGGTGGTGCTTCGCTGTTTGATTGTTCTGGTTTTGCGGGCGAACGCCCCTACAAAGTTGCGATTCACCGTTGAGTTTGTGTGCAATTCGCCCCTGCGGGTTGCGTGCATCGCAGATTACTCGGCAATCAGCACCTTTTCAATCACGCCGACATACATTCTATGGTAATCCTTTGCGGCATAGGTATCCATAATAGAGGGATCTATAAAGCCTTTGGGGTCTATATCCTGAAATGCGACCTTGCGGCAAACCAAAACGGTTTTTGCCTGTGCAAAAGCAACCGCTTGCTCCGCCGCCATAGGAATAAGCCCTGTTTCTTTACACTTATCCACATCTCTTCCCGATTTTGCACCGCAGATGCCCAATTCCTTTTTATATTCGCCGCCGAAAAAGCTCAAAGTGAAATATTCGCTGTTTTCCATAAATTCGTAGGTATAGCGTTGCGGACGAACAAACACAAAAGCAACATCTTTGCCCCACAGCTCGCCTACCCCGCCCCAGCTGACGGTCATCGTGTTAAAAGCGGACAAATTGCCTGCGGTGAGCAGTGCCCAGTCCTCTGCAATCATTTTCACCGGGGAAGTGTTTAATTCCCGCATTGTGGTTTCTCTGAACATACGGTATCACTCCTGTTTTTCTTTTTAATATAATCTATTTTATTCCGAAATGCAAGGAAAATTTACTGAATTTACGTGGTGCAGTGTGGGATTTTTTCACCTGCGTATTTGCAAGTTTTCGGGGGCGAACACAGTTCGCCCCTACGGTTGGTGCAAAGCCGTTGGGGTTGTGCGGAATCGAACGCTGTTGCGGGCGATTCGTGAATCGCCCCTACGGGTTGTGCGCCGCCGTTTCGTTTGTGTAAAAACCAACTGTGCTCGGGCGGGCGTGGATTTTCTCCGAAAACGGGCACCCTTTTGTCTGCTCCGCAGACATTTCCCCTGTCAGGGGAATAACCCGCCCCTACGGGGGGTTAGTGTACCACCGATAAAATATTGCGAAGCCCAGCCGTGCTCGGGTCGCTGAAGGCAGCGACCCCTACGGGGGTTTGTGCACCACCGTAGATTGTGCAAAAACCAACCGTACACGGCGGAAGCAAGCCCCCGCCCTACGCCTCGGGATAACACAAAAATGTGTTAATTACAGACAAAATTGACGAAGCACCGACGTCGAGGCGTCGATGCTCCACTTTTTATATGATAAACTCCGTTATGCGCGGATGCATCCTACTTCGCGTGCGGGGACTTATTAGTCCCCGTAGCCGTATGCGCCGAACGGATTATAATAACTGTTTTGGGTGGTGGATTCCGCAATTGCGGCGTTACCTCTATCCTCCACCAATCGCACTGTAACATCAAACTGCGAAAGCGAATAATTGTTTTTTGTATCTACACGGCAAATCGTCAAGGTCAATTCATCGCCGACCTTTGCATCCTCAATCAAATCGGGAAGAGTATCCGAGGAATCCAACGGCTCACCGTTGACCTTTACAATCATATCGCCCTGCTGTACTTCTGTGCCTGCAAGCGGGCTGTCGGTGGTCACAGACTGAATCACGATTGTACCTGCGGGCAACTGATTTGCGCCGACAATCATACTGTACATTTGATTGGAAGAAGCCGGGAAGTAATTGATGCCGAGCTTTGCACGGTTGGTGACATACCCATTCTTGACAATCTCGTCAAAAACTTCTTTTACGGTCACACTCGGCACAGCAAAGCCCATACCTTCATACTCGGTGCTTGCAATCTTTGAAGAATTGATACCGATAACCTGCCCATACGCGTTCACAAGCGCGCCGCCGGAGTTACCGGGATTGATTGCCGCTGTGTGCTGAATGCAAAGCATTTCATAGCCGATTTGGCTGTCTACAGGGCGAGAGATTGCGGACACCATACCGTTTGTGAACGACCCTGCAAATGCCACCCCGCCGGGATTGCCTATCGCATATACGGTTTCGCCGACGGAAAGGCTGTCGGAATTGCCGAGCTGTGCCGCCTTTAAGCCGTTGGCACGAATACGCAGAACACCGATATCCGTACGGGAATCCGAGCCGACGATGTCCGCATCATACTGGGTTTCATCGTGCATCTGCACTTTTACGGTTTTGCCGTCTTCAATCACGTGCGCACAGGTGACGATATAGGTATATGTGCCTGTAGCATCCTCACCGACAATTACGCCTGAGCCCTCGCCCGCAAGCGCTTGGTTATTAAAGCCGCTGTTGGCGTAAACCAAAATGCCGACCGAGCTTTCCTGCACCTTTTCATAAACGCCCTTGGCAGTCAGCTCGCCGTTTGCGTCCGTCAATGCGGCTGTCGGCGTATCCTGAAGTACGGCAGAGGGTAATTCCTCAGAAGAGGGCTGCTTTGCGATTTTGCCGCCCGAGGTCACGCTCACGACCATTGCCACAATCGCCACCACAAGGCAAGCCGCTACCACGCCGAAAAAGATCTTCAAGCCCTTATTTTTATGCTTTGAGGCATTTTTATCCATCTGCTTTTTCTGTGGGGACTGCGCTGTGCCGTAATAGGCATACTGCGCACCATTTGCATTCGGCGTATAGCCGTTGCTGTACGGCGGCTGTGCGGTATACGGATTGGAATATCCGTAGCCTGTGTTCGGCTGTGATGCACTGTAGGACGTATCAGAAGCCGTATGCACATTCGCCTCTCCGCTCGCCGTATCTCCCGCCGTTTCCGGCGGTGTCTGCGCGGCGTCCGTTGTATTTTCAAAATATTCTTGCTTGTTGGTTTCTTCGCTCATAAAGCGCCTCCGAAATTTCAGCGGTCGGCTGCCTTTTCCTTAACCGCTTATCTTGTCTTTATCATATGCCGGGCATATTAACTGCATATGAACGGCTTTTTAAAAATCTGCGTGAAAGTGTGAACAAATTTAGCCGGACGGCGCGAATTTGAACCCGCCTAAAACGGCGGTCTTTTGCCGATTTCAGCTTATCGTTCTCGGTTGGCGAAATCCAATCATCGTCCTCTGCGCCAAAAATCGGCGAAAATCTCATCCGCTTTAGGTCGCAGAGTTTTGTGGGAATAGCTTTTTTCCTGAACAAGGAAAAAAGCACAGCAATCCTGTCGGATTGCGAGCATTTTTGACGCCGTGCAGGGGAAAAGATATCCTGCAAAACCGGGTTCACATTCGCACCGTTCGGCTAGGGTTAAAATTCTATTCGGGCTGTCGTGTCGGAATCGTAAATGAAAACTCCACAAAGTCCTCGCCGTTGCTTTGCGCGTGAATCGTGCCGCCGTGCATTTCAATGATTGTTTTGCAGATATACAGTCCAAGTCCTGCGCCTTTCACATCATAGCTTCGGGATTTATCCACCTTATAAAAGCGTTCGAACACGCGGGAAAGCTCTTCGGATGAAATCCCCGATGTGCCCGTATTGCGAATGGCAACGGTGGTTTCCGACGCAGTTTGCATCACCCGAACGGCAATCGTGCCGTTTTCGGTGAATTTGACGGCATTGTCCACCAAATTGTAGATGACCTGATGCAGCATATCGCGGTCGGCATAAATCACCGTAGGCCGAAGCGTATCCAACCCCGCAATCTCGATATGCTTTTTATCAATAATTTGCTCAAAATTAAGCATAGTATTAAAAATTTCCTGACAAATATCAAACGGTTTCGGCTGCAGGTGCAGCTCTCCCGCTTCGATTTTCGCCATATTGAGCATCGACGTCACCAGGCGGGAAAGACGTTTTGTTTCAGTAGAAACGATTTGCAGATAATGCTTTTCCTGTTCAGGCGGGATAGTCCCGTCTAAAATGCCGTCTATGAAGCCGCCTATGGTGGTCATCGGCGTTTTCAGCTCATGGGATACATTTGCCACAAAGCTTCGCCTGGAGCTTTCCTGTAACGCCAGCGACGCCGCCATTCGGTTGAATGCCGCAGTCAGCTCTGCCAATTCGTCACTGCCGCTGACCTCAACGCGCGGACTGAAATCCCCCGTAGCATAGGCCTTGGTCGCCTTATACATTTCACGCAGAGGACGGGTCAGATTCATTGTGAACAAATAAATCACGATAAAGCCGATGGCAAGTGCCATCAATGCCGCAAACAGGAACATACGCATAATGTTAAACACAAAGCCTTTGAAGCTGCCGCCCGTCGGCTCTGCGGCGATAATGATGCCCGCGACCTGCCCGTTTACGGTAACGGGCTCTGCGGCGATGATATGCTCTTCCTCAAACATACCGTCCAATTTTCCGCGTTCGTAATACGGACCGCACAAGGCTTTGTCCAGCACGGACTGCGGAATCTGATAATGCTCGTGCAGGGTGCATTTGCCGTTTTGCTGTACCTCGAGATTCGAGGAAAGCAATTCCTTGCAAAGAATCACCTTGCCGTTTGTGTCACACATAAACACGTCTGCGTCAATTGCTTCGGACACATTGGTCAGGTTATTGCAAATAAACAGTACCGTTCCCTGCGGCTCATTGCGCAGCCAAGAGGACAGCACCTCCGAAGTAGAGGTTGCAACACTTTTGGCATTTTCTTTTAAAAGCACCGCCTTTTGCGACGTCCAGTAATTGGTGACAAACACGCCGAGCGTCAGCCCCAATACGGAAAAGCAAATAAATACAATCAGATTAAAAATCAAAAAGTATTTTACAAACAGAGATTGGTGGCTGAATTTGCGCCACCCGCGGCGTAAAAACGATTTTAATTTGCTGTCACGCATTCCGCTTTAGTCCTTTGTTTCAAATTTATAGCCGACGCCCCAAACAGTTTTCAGTTCCCATTTTTCGGAAACGCCTTCCAATTTTTCGCGCAGGCGCTTAACGTGCACATCGACGGTACGAGAATCGCCGTAATAATCAAAGCCCCACACCTCGTCGAGCAGTTGGTCGCGCGTAAACACGCGGTTCGGATTGGAGGCAAGATGATAAATCAGCTCCAGCTCCTTAGGGGGTGTATCTACGGCGGCGCCGTTGACTTTCATTTCATAATTCGTCAGATTGACGCTCAGATTTTCGAAATTGACTTCTTTGACCGATTCGCCTGTTGCCGCACTGCCTGTACGTCGCAGCACCGCCTTAATGCGCGCAACCATTTCTTTGGTGTCGAACGGTTTTGTCATATAGTCGTCCGCACCGAGTTCTAATCCCAGCACCTTATCAAAAACTTCGCCTTTGGCGGTCAGCATAATAATCGGCTTGTCGGAAAATTTACGAATCTCACGGCAGACCTGCCAGCCGTCCAATTTCGGCAGCATAATATCCAAAATCATCAAATCCGGATTTTCCTGCTTGAAGGCATTGACTGCCGACACACCGTCGTTTACAAGTTTTACGGCGTAACCCTCTTTTTCAAGATACAGCCTTAAGAGCTCACAAATATTTTGGTCGTCGTCGACCACTAAGATTTTTTCGTTTGGCATAAATTCCACCCTTTCGCACAGTGCGTGCATTTCCAATATGTATTTTAAAGGGAATTTGCAAATAGGTTATGAACAAAAAAGAAAGTGTTTGTAAAAATACCATCCAAAAACTGGATGGTATTTCAATTTTATTTCAGCGACGCCAAAAGTCCGCCTTTTTGAATGATATTCTGAATAAACGGCGGGAACGGCTCGGCTTTGAAGGTTTCGCCTGTGGTCACATCGGTAATCACACCGCTGTCAAAATCCACGCTGACTTCGTCGCCGTTTTGAATCGCCTCGCCCGCCTCGGGGCATTCGAGAATCGGCAGTCCGATATTCAGTGCGTTGCGGTAAAAAATGCGTGCGAAATTTTTGGCAATCACGCAGGAAACGCCCGACGCTTTAATGGCAATCGGCGCGTGCTCACGCGAAGAACCGCATCCGAAGTTTACGCCTGCGACCATAATGTCGCCCGCCTGCACCTTTGTGACAAAGTCCTTGTCGATATCCTCCATACAGTGCGCCGCCAGCTCTTCGGGCTTCGCGGTGTTGAGGTAACGCGCGGGGATAATGACATCCGTATCTACATGATCGCCGTATTTATGTACTTTTCCTTGGATTTTCATAATGATTTCCTTCCTTTCCGTCAGTCGAGTTCACAGGGGCAGGAAATTTTGCCTGTTACAGCAGAAGCCGCCGCCACATAGGGAGAAGCAAGGTACACTTCGCTTGTCGGATGCCCCATACGCCCGACAAAATTGCGGTTGGTTGTGGAAACAGCGCGTTCCCCTGCCGCCAAAATGCCCATATGCCCGCCGAGGCACGGTCCGCAGGTCGGGGTGGACACGATTGCGCCCGCTTCGACAAAGATTTTTGTAAGCCCTTCTTCAATGCACTGCATATATACGGTCTGCGTCGCGGGAATCACGATGCAACGCACGCCGTCCGCCACGGTTCTGCCTTTTAACACGGATGCCGCCGCGCGCATATCCTCGATTCTGCCGTTGGTGCAGGAGCCGATAACAACCTGGTCGATTTTAATTTCATCAATCTCATCGACGGTATGCGTATTTTCGGGGAGATGCGGGAACGAAACCGTCGGTTTCAGCTCGTCCAGATTGATTTCAATGACCTCGTCATACTCCGCATCGGCATCTGCTTCAAAAATCACAGGTTTGCGGTCAGTTCTGCCTGCCATATATGCAAGTGTCTTTTCATCCACGGGGAAAATGCCGTTTTTCGCGCCGCATTCAATCGCCATATTGGCAATGCAGAAACGGTCATCCATAGAAAGATTCTGAATCCCGTCGCCCGTAAATTCCAAGGAGCGGTAACGCGCGCCGTCCACGCCGATTTTGCCGATTAAATGGAGAATCACATCTTTACCGCTGACATATTTTTGAAAATTGCCTGTAATCACGATTTTCAGCGCCGACGGGACTTTAAACCACGCTTTGCCCGAAATCATACCTGCCGCCATATCGGTAGAGCCGACACCTGTGGAAAATGCACCGAGTGCGCCGTAAGTGCAGGTGTGAGAATCCGCGCCGATGACGGTATCGCCTGAAATTACCAAGCCTTTTTCGGGAAGCAGTGCGTGTTCGATGCCCATTTTGCCGACGTCAAAGAAATTCTTGATGCCGTATTCCTTGGCAAAGGTGCGCACCTGCTTACAGTTCTCGGCGGATTTGATATCCTTATTGGGTGTAAAATGATCCATAACCAACGCGATGCGGTTGTTGTCAAATACGTTTTCGAAGCCCTTGCTTTCCATTTCGTGAATCGCCACGGGAGAGGTTACGTCGTTGCCCATCACCAAATCGAGATTGACCTCGATTAACTGCCCGGCAGAAACACTGTCCAGTCCTGCGTGCGCGGCAAGGATTTTTTGTGTCATTGTCATTGCCATTTAAAATTGCTCCTTTACTCCTCGATACCGTTGATGTTGGTATCGCCTTTTTCAAGCGCAGTCAGACCCGAGCGCGAAAGCTCGATGATGCCGTGCTTGGTCATTTTTTCAATAAACTTGTCAATCAGTGACGGCAGACCCGTCAGCTCTGCGGTAATCGTGATATGCCCGATGTCCTTGACCTTCGCGCCGAAGCCGTTAATGGTTTTTAAGACGGCGGTTCTTTGGCTGTTGGTCGCGTGGACTTTGATGAGCAACAATTCGCTCGAAGTCAGCTTGCCCTCGTTGAGCTTGACGACTTTAATCACATCTTCCAATTTGGAAAGCTGTTGTTCCACCTGCGAAACTTTATAAGCTTCGACATCGGAAACGATTGTAACGCGCGAGTACAGCGGATTTTCGGTTTCCGCAACCGTTAAGCTTGTAATGTTATAGCCGCGGCGTGCAAACAGGCTGACCACGCGCAGCAAAACGCCTGTGCGGTTGTAAACCAAGGCGGAAAGGAAAAGCCTTTCTAAGTTTTCTGTTTTCTGTTCAGACATAGTGTATACCTCTTATTCTGCGGAGAATTGATAAACCGTTTGAGAAACGAACGGTTTTTCGGGTGTAAATAAGCACGGGATGAATTCCGCGTGGTTGAGTGCATCGGGGAAATACTGCGTCTCCAGGCAGAAGCCGCAGCGGTAATTTAAAGGCTTGCCCGCTTTGCCGATTTGTGTACCGTCCATATAATTGCCGATGTAGAACTGCACGCCCGGCAAATCCGTATAGCCGCGCATCACGCGCCCGCTTTTTGCCTCGCGTACAACAGCGAACAGCTGTTTTGTGCCGTCGTAATTTTCAATGCGGAAGTTGTGGTCGAAGCCTCTGCCGATTTTCAGCTGCTCGTCCTCCGCTTCGACATCCTTGCCGATGGTCTTCGGCGTCCGAAAATCGAACGGTGTGCCTTCTACAGAGCAAATCTCTCCTGTCGGAATCGCATTTTCATCGGTAGGCGTATAGGCATCGCACAGCAATTGGATTTCGTGTTCCAGAATCTGCCCGCCGTCAAAGCCCTCTAAATTGAAATAGGCGTGATTGGTCACATTGATTGCCGTTGTGCGGTCAGGTGTGCAGACGTACTGAATTTTGACCGCATTTTCTTCATCGAACGAGAACGTCACCTCGTTATGGACATTCCCCGGAAAGCCCTCGTTGCCGTCTTGGCTGTCGTAAGTGAAACGGACGCTGTCATCGCCCAAAGCTTCTGCATTCCAAACGGCTTTCGCATATTCGTGGTTGCCGTGCAGGGTGAATTTGCCATCCACATTTTTGGTAATCTGATAATTCTGAGAGCCAATCGTGATGCCCTTGCCCGCAATGCGGTTGGCAACTCTGCCGACGGTACGCCCCTGCGAATCGGTGCAAAGCTCCTGTCCTTCTATTGTATCAAAGCCGACCAAAACATCGGAAAGCTTGCCGTCGCGGTCGGGTACAACGATTTTATTTAAGGTTGCACCGTAGGAGACAAGCTCAATATATGCACCGCTCGAATTGGTTATGGTAAACGACGGGACTTCGATTCCGTCCGCAGTCGTGCCGTAAAGCGTCTGTGTGATTTTCACCGTTTCCACCCCATTATAAGTATTTTAATAAGTATACTATTCTCACATTGGATTTGTCAAGAAATCAAGGGGAAAATGCAGGAAAAACCGCCTTTTTAGGGGCGGTTTTCCGTGGACAATATAGGACTGCTCATTCTTTTATACTACTTATTTCTGTTTTTCACGATTATGTAAATAAGACCAATGGCAATTGCCCAATTGGACAGCCAAGATGCAAAGTCTTCTGATATAGCCCTGGAAGAGCCAAACAATAATACTAACATTATAATGACGACAAAAATCCAAACTTTATCTCTCATAAGCTTCTCCCTAAAACTACATACTGTGCGTATATTCTACATTATTGATAATTTTATTGAACATCCCTTTCGGTGAAATAGATAACGCTGCTCCATTTAAAGAAACTTCTGCGCTTATATCTATCGCGATAACCTTATGGAAATAGGCAGAAACAACATTCATCGGCACAGTGCTAGAAGCATTCGTCATCGTCCCATTCAGCCAAATCATCATAGAAAAACCAGTATATATGATTCCGCTTACAGTTCCGTCTGCATTACCCGATGCAAGGTTGTCCGGTAAATTGAAAAAAGCATAAGCATATGTTCCCGGAACCGGTATCTCATTTTGTCCCGTCTTTGTTCTATATTCGTCCGTGGAGGCTCCTGTTCCTAAATCCGTTCGCGTATATGTAAAAACAGATAAAGATGAATCGGGATTCACCGAGCCTTGCGTGACGCCAATGGCAATATAGTCATCCATTCGCCAAATCGGCCTAGTCAGCCAAGTGCAACTTGCTGAATAGGAATAGGATGTACGATCCGTGTTCCCCTGCATCACCCACGTTTGCAGCTTCGCCCAGCTGTTTTCCGTTGGCGTACTGGGCTTTGTAGTTAAAACAGATATTCCTTTAGATGCATTCTGTTCCGCTTCATACTGTGCCTTCGACGAAGAAACCGCTTCGCCATCAGGTGAAATACAAACATATTCTTCTTTTGTTTCAATCCACCTGCTGTCGACAACTTGCAACAGCTTATCTTCGGGCATTACGTTAATAATGCTTTCGGGATACCCAATTTGTTGCAAAATTGCTCTGGCGGTTTCACAGGTATCCAATCCTTTTCGTCGTGCGGAAAATTTAAATACAGACATCTGCAACGGATTCATTGCAACCTCGGCATCCGCTGTCACAGCTGCATCCAACGCAGATAAACTGCTCGTCAAAGACAACAGCAAAAGAATAACCGTAACCGAAATCGCTATAACTCTTTTCCCTTTCACAAATAAACCTCCTCTTGTAAGCCTATATTGCCCCAATGATATTATAACACGCCCCAGGCGCGTGCGTCAATTAAAATAATTTTCTTGTGCTAAAGTCATTTTTATTGTTTGTTATGCACAACGACAAACTGAAATGTTATTGAAATAAATCCCGCACTTCCAAATTCAAATATGGTCATACCGCGTGCCCGAGCACGAAAAATCCGCAAAAACGCACATATTACGATTTTGTTACATTCCCCCGAAACCGACAATATTTTATTGACTTTTTATCGGTTTGAATGTATGCTTTAGGTAGATATCTATAGGCAGAAGGAGTGTCTTGCTTGGAGCAGTTTTTAACACAATTTGAATATCTTTCGCGCTATGTGCTCACAGCGGCGGCAGTGTTTATCCTTTTGCGGTGCGTGATTTCGCTGTTCCGCCTGCGTCCGCGCAAAGAGGTTATGGCAACGCTTACGAATCTTGCCGACGACAGCGAAATTGAAATCGAGAACTGGGAAACCTCCATCGGCAGAAGCCGCACCTGCGATATATCCTTAAAAGATTACGGCACGGTTTCGCGTTTTCACGCGGTTTTGGCACTGCGCAAAGAGGGTTGGTTCGTGTTTGACACCGAATCGAAAACCGGCGTATATGTCAACGGTGAGCAAATCCGCCGCGCAGAACGCATTTCGGACGGCGACACGGTTTCGTTCGGCAACGCGGTAATGAAATTCCGCTCCAACGGCTACGGCGCGGACGCCACCGATGAAAACGGCGAAGAGGTTGAAGATTTTACCAACGCCGCAAGACTCGTGAATCTTGCCGACAACAGTGCGTTTTATCTCGGCGGCAGTTGTCTTATCGGGCGCGACCGCCACTGCAACATTTGCCTGCCGATGCGTAATATCGCCCCCGAGCACGCGGAGATATACCTCAACCGCGAGGGTTGGATGGTTGCCGACCTGCAATCGGAAATCGGCACGTATTTAAACGGCGAATTGGTATTCGGCGCGTATCCGCTGTATGACGGCGACATTATTTCCGTTGGCGAATACAGCTTTATGTTCAGAGAATAAGAGGAACGCAAGGTATGGGAAAAGATACAAAGAAAAAACGCAGAAAGGCTTACAGAAAGCCTGTGAAATGGCCCTTTTTTCTGCTTTTGATGACGGTTTTTCAGCTGGTCTGTATGCTGCAGATTTATATCAACGGCACGCAGGAAAGCACTACCACGCTATTTGTGGTATTCGGTGTATACATTGCGGTGGAATGGCTGTATTTCCTGGTATTCGGTCTTTTCTTGCGCCGCAAGAGCTTTGAAATTGAGCTGATTGCCTTTTTCTTAACCGGCATCGGCTTAACGCTTACAACAAGCGTATACCCTGACAAAGCATACACCCAGCTGATCGCTGTTTTGCTTGGCATCGGCGTATTCATTGTGATGCTTTGGATTTTGAGCGACACGAAGCGCGTGATTCGCCTGCGGATGCCTATAGCGGTGCTCGCGGTTGCGGCACTCGCAGTCACGCTGATTATCGGCAAGGAAATCAACGGTGCAAAAAACTGGATTATCATCGGAAACGGGCTTCTTTCCATTCAGCCGTCGGAAATTGTAAAAATCGCCTTTGTATTTGTCGGCGCGGCAACACTCGAGCATTTGCAGTCCACCAGAAGTCTGACAAAATATCTGTTATTCGCATTGGGCTGTATCGGTTGTCTGTTTATTATGAAGGATTTCGGCACAGCACTGATATTCTTTTTCACCTTTGTGGTCATGGCATTTTTGCGCTCGGGCGATATCAAAACGATTTTCTTAGTCTGCACAGGGGCACTCCTCGGCGGCATCGGTATTTTGACCTTTAAGCCGTATGTGGCAAAGCGGTTTGAATCCTACCGCCACATTTGGGAATACGCCTCTACAAGCGGCTATCAGCAGGTACGCCTGCTCATTTATGCGGTCAGCGGCGGGTTGTTCGGTCTCGGCATCGGCAACGGCAAGCTGCGTTCGGTATATGCCGCAACGGAGGATTTGGCATTCGGTATGGTGTGCGAGGAATTTGGCATCATTATCGCCTTTACCGTGCTTTTGACCTTTGTGGCATTGGTCGTATACAGCATTCGCTACGCTTCGGCGGCGCGTTCAACCTTCTATTCCATTGCGGCACTGGCGGCATCGAGTCTGCTGTTATTCCAGGCGGCACTGCACGTATTCGGCGTCACCGACCTTTTGCCGTGGACGGGTGTTACGCTTCCCTTTATTTCCCGCGGCGGTTCGAGTATGATGTGCTGTTGGGGCTTGGTGGCGTTCATTAAGGCAATCGATGTGCGCACCTATAAGCGGTATGACAAAATCACCGCAGGCGGAAAGGAGCGTTCCAAATGAAAACACTTTCGCGCAGAGCGTGGATTTTATACGCGCTGGTCGCCGCGTTTTTAGCGGGACTGTGCATCCTGTTTTACACCTTTTTTACAAACGCGGACTCTTGGTCGATGAAAAAGGAAAACCGCCATATTTACCGCTCAGGCACGCTGATTGCGGCGGGCACGATTACCGATGAAACAGGCGCGGTATTGGCGGACACGGTAGACGGCAAGCGCGTGTACAACGACAGCAAGGACATCCGCACGGCAACGCTGCACGTGGTCGGCGATTCGCAGGGCTTTATTGCCACAGGCGTGCAGACCGCTTACAAGGATACGCTGACGGGCTACAGCTTCACGGATGGCATTTACGACATCAAAAAATACGGCAAGGGCAACAATTTACAGCTGACTGTAAACGCGGAGCTGTGTGCCGAAGCTTACAATGCATTGGGCAAAAACAAGGGTACGGTCGGCGTATTCAACTACAAAACGGGTGAGCTTGTGTGCGTAACCTCCAAGCCTGCCTATGACATCGGCAACAAGCCGACGGAAAACATCAACAACGACCGTACGGGCGCATACGAGGGCGTATATTTAAACCGATTCTTTTCGGGCGTATACACCCCCGGTTCTACCTTTAAGGTCATTACCGCCGCCGCGGCAATCGATAATATTTCGGATATTGACAGTCAGAAATTCAAATGCAACGGTGTGCATAAGGTTGACGGCGGGTCGGTGAAATGTATGGGCACGCACGGCACGATTGACTTTGAACGTGCGCTCAATGTTTCGTGCAACAGTGCTTTTGCGCAAATTGCAATTCAAGTCGGCACGGATAAAATGACCCAAACCGTGAATGCGCTCGGCTTCAACCAGCCGCACACGGTGGGCAATATCCGTCTCGCGAAAAGTACTTTTGATGTAACAAATGCTTCAAATCTCGACCTCGGTTGGGCAGGCGTCGGGCAGTACACAACGCTTGTGAATCCCTGCCATATGCTGACGATTGTCGGCGCGATTGCAAACAACGGACAGGCGGTCGAGCCGTATTTGGTCGAAAAAATCACCACGCAGACGGATCGTACGGTTTTGGAGACCAAGCCCACCATGGGTGCGCAGATGTTCTCGACGGAGACTGCAAAAAAATTGCAGGAGATGCTCCGTTCCAATGTCGTAAATTACTACGGTGACGGCAAATTCCGCAAGCTCGAAATGTGCGGCAAAACAGGTACGGCGGAAGTCAGCTCGGAAGAGGGCGGTGACAAGCCGCACGCGTGGTTTGTGGGATTCTCTCAGCGTGAAGACCTCCCCTACGCGATTGTCGTGGTTGTGGAAAACGGCGGCGGCGGAAGCTCCGTAGCTCTGCCAGTGGCAAATGCGACTATGCAGAAGGTTGCGGAGATTTATGGGGGAAAATAGACAAACAGATAAAACCGAATATATAAATAAAAACTCCTCTTCGCGATTGAAGAGGAGTTTTTATGTACTGCAAGGATGATACTCATATCCGCACGGTAAGCATACGGAAAACTTGAGGGCGGTATCCCGTGCGAATATTCAAATCAAGATACACCGCATATTATATGTTGCAAAATATAATATGTGTTTATCTTTTTTCCTTGTAGTAGTCGCACTGCTCATAGTCGTATGTATCGCAATAGTGCTTATACTTCAATTCAGGCACTTTGTTGCATACGAGTTTACAGTAAGGCTCAATGGTCATCCAACCGCCTTTGTCTTCAAAATACGGACATTTTGCCATGGGTAAACCTCCTTTCCGTCTGCTGTTTACAAAATTCAGTTATTTCTGAATTTCATAATCCCAATACTCCAATGCATCCTCACCTAAATATGCTGTAACAAACTTACTGCAATGTTTACAATTGCCTTTCACTTGACACCAATCAAATTCTCTACAAGACAACAACTCACCTGTAACGCTACAAACATAGTCCCAGTCATTATTGCGTTCCCCGCAAGATTCCCAACAAGGATCTGAAACCTCGATAAGTCCCAATTTTTCATATTTTTCTTTTAACATAGAACAATTGCGTATCTTTTCTTTTCTATCAGTTATTAAAGCAGGTACAATAGCACACATCAATAATAAGTTAACAATACTAAAGACCAATATAACAACAAGAGTTTCAGCTTCCAATATTGAATTCTTTCTGAAAAGCAAATTTCCGTAAACAAACAATAAGATAAATTGAACCGCCAAAACACAATAATAGAAACGCAGTATGGGAGATGACGTTAGCAAAACTCTTCTTTCTCCTTCATATGATACACGCAATGGATGCTCAAGATATGCCTTTCTCAACCGCATCCTCTCCGACTGTCTCATACGAATCCACTCCGTTTCCATCAATTTAGTACCAATATTTTTCTGTATCTAAGATTATAATAACGTTTTATTGGTATGTCAAGTATATTTACTAAATTTTTAGTATATTCTTCTTAAGGAGGAATTACTTTGAACAGAATTCGTGAACTTCGTGAGGACAGAGATTTAAGACAGCTTGATGTATCTAACGCAACGGGTATTGACCAACGCACGCTTTCCAACTATGAAACAGAAAAAACAAGTCCCGACAGCTATGCGATTATAAAGTTAGCAGACTTTTTTGACGTTTCCGCAGACTTTCTTTTGGGCAGGAGTAATTCCAAAACGCCGTCTGTGGAAGCACTGATGAAAGAAGTGCAGAGCATTCAAAGTGCGTTGACTCAGCTTTATGCACAGTTAAAAAAACTGCAATAAAATCTCTCCCTCCGTCACGCGTGAAGCGCGTGCCTGCCCCTACGGGGTTGTGATTTGTCATTCAATTGCGCGTGCAAATTTTTCGGGCGAACGCAGTTCGCCCCTACGGGGGTTACGTTTCACCGTTTGGGTGTACAAAAATCCGACCGTGCTCGGGCGGGCGTGGAAGGTCTCGCCTGCCGGCTCGGTCGGTGCTTCTGCATACTTCCGTATGCAGAGGTCTCCACCGGAGACCCGCACCCCGCCCCTACGCGGTCAGCGCACCGCCGTTGAGTATGTGCAAAATCCAACCGTGCTAAAAGGGAGATTTACATTGACCCCCACCGTGTACGAAGCCTCATAAAATCACGCACGGTAAGCAAAAGTACCGTGATTGCCTTCACACATCAGATTGCTATTGACTTTGCGTATCAGAATATTTATAATAAGTATACGGTTTGAGCACCTATCCGCACACAAGGCTGATTGTGTGCGGTTTTGTTTTGGAGGCATGAGAAATGTGGTCTATGATTTATCCGATTCTGATTATTGTTGCGGCAAATACAATTTACAATATTTGTGCGAAGTCAGCGCCGAAAGAAATCAATTCCTTTGCAGTGTTGTCCATTACATATCTTGTCGCGGCTGTTTTGAGTTTTATTATGTTCTTTGTGACAGCAAAAGGCAAAAACATACTTACCGAATTTACGAAAGCCAACTGGGTGCCTTTCGTGCTCGGCATCGTGATTGTCGGGTTGGAGCTCGGCTATATTCTTGCATACCGAAACGGCTGGAAAATGAATACCGTATCCGTTACGGCAAACATCACCCTTGCGGTCGTTTTGATATTTGTTGCATTTCTGTTTTATAAGGAAACCCTTACAGTAAGGCAGATTATAGGTGTATTCGTATGCGCCGGGGGCTTGGCATTAATCAGCCTTTAAATCCCTTAAAATCGGCTATCGTTGTTTCAAGGGAAAAACTGCTGCGAACCGACGAAAGTTATTGCCTTATCGCTGCTTTCGTGCTATATTATATTGAACTTTAAATTCTTGAAGGTGTTTTCTTTTTATGATGTATTTTTATCCTGAAAACTACGGTGCGGTCGGAGACGGCGTGCAAAATGATGTAAAGGCTTTGCAGGCGGCGATTGATGCGGCGCACGAAAACGGCGGCGGCACGGTGGTGCTGACAAGCGGCAAGACCTATTACAGTGATTCTTTACAGGTAAAAGCCAATGTGGAACTGCATTTGATGAAAGGTGCGCGCTTGAAAGCGACCGCAGATATCAACGGCTACATTCGCCCCTGTGAGCGCATTAACGACCCCAAAACCGCATTGGTCGGCAATCCCGTGACAGGCAAACCCTCTTTCGTATTTTTGTACGGCTTTGAAGCCGACAACTGCTCGGTTACCGGCGAGGGCGTGATTGACGCAAACGGGCACAGCTTTGTGCAGCGTAAAGACAAATACTACGTGACAGGCGATTTTTACCCGCGTCCGACGGTCATTTACATAGAAAAGAGCAAGCATATTTCTTTTCGCGATGTTACGATTACCGACGCGCCGTTCTGGACGCTCCACCCTGCAGGCTGTGACGATGTGCTGATTGATTCCATCCGCATTCTCAACGATTTGGATGTGGCAAACTCCGACGGCATCGATCCCGACCACTGCTCCAATGTGCGCATTGTGAACTGTCACGTGGAGTGTGCAGACGACTGCATCTGCTTAAAAACCTCTAAAGGCAATGCGGAATACGGTCCGTGCGAAAACATTCTCATTTCGGGCTGTACGCTGATTTCTACCTCCGCCGCCATTAAAATCGGTACAGAGGGCGTCGGCGATTTCCGCAACGTATTGGTTACAAACTGCATTATCTCCCGCAGTAACCGCGGTCTTTCCATTCAAATCCGCGACGGCGGCAACGTGGAAAACGTCAGTTACTCGAACATCATCATTGAAACCCGCCGTTTCTGCCCCGACTGGTGGGGCACGGCAGAGCCGATTGTGTTGACAACCTTTAACCGCGACAACAACACAAAATCGGGCAAAATCAAAAATATCCGTTTTCAAAATATTACCTGCAAAGGTGAAAACGGCGTTTTGATTCACGGAAACCAAGACAATCACATTGAAGATGTGACCTTTGAAAATGTACAGGTTGAGCTTACCAAAACCTCAAAATGGGACTGCGGTCTTTATGATTTGCGTCCGTGCATCGACTACGGCGTGGAAAGTCATAAAAATGCGGGATTCTTTTTACGGTATGCGGATAATGTAACGATTGAAAAGACAAAGGTTCGCTTCGGCAACACCTGCCCCGCATATGCACACGCGCTCGACGCCGAAAACTGCCGTGACTTGGAGCTGATACGCTTTGACGGCAAGGCGGCAAATGCGGATACAGACGCGATTTCGATACAATAACACAACAAAGGACGGTAACCAAATGCAGCGTGAAAAATTCTCTTCCCGCCTCGGCTTTCTGCTGATTTCGGCCGGCTGTGCTATAGGCCTTGGCAACGTGTGGCGTTTCCCGTTTATCACAGGCAAATACGGCGGTGCGGCTTTTGTACTGCTTTATCTTGTGTTTTTGGCACTGTTGGGATTGCCGATTATGGTTATGGAGTTTTCGGTCGGCAGGGCAAGCCAAAAAAGCGTGGCGCAGTCATTTGACGCTCTTGAGCCGAAAAATTCCAAATGGCATTTGCACAAATATTCTTCGCTTGCAGGCAATTATCTGCTGATGATGTTTTACACCACCATTGCAGGCTGGATGCTCATATACTGCTACAAAATGCTGACAGGCACATTCACGGGGCTTTCTGCGGAGCAGGTCACCACGGTGTTCACCGACTTGACCGCTGACCCGCTCTTAATGGGCATTGCGATGAGCATTGTGACCGTCGGCTGTTTCGCCGTCTGCTCTTTCGGACTGCAAAAAGGCGTAGAACGCATCACAAAAATTATGATGCTGTGTCTGCTTGCCATTATGGTGGTACTCGCGGTGCACTCCTTAACGCTTTCGGGTGCAAAGGAGGGCGTGAAATTTTACCTATTTCCCGATTTTTCAAAGCTTTCGGGCAGAAACTTTATGGATGCCGTGTTTGACGCTATGGGGCAGGCATTTTTCACCTTAAGCATCGGTATGGGCTCGATTGCGATTTTCGGCAGTTATATTGACAAAAAGAGAACGCTGACAGGCGAAGCACTGCGCGTTACACTTTTGGATACCGGCGTAGCACTGATGGCGGGCTTAATTATCTTCCCCGCGTGCTTCACCTTCGGTGTAAAACCCGACAGCGGACCGAACCTGATTTTCATCACGTTGCCGAATGTGTTCATTTCGATTCCCGGCGGCAGAATCTGGGGTACGCTGTTCTTTATATTTTTGCTGTTTGCCGCGCTGTCTACCGTCATTGCGGTATTCGAAAACATTCTCGCGTGGTGGATGGACGGGAAAGGCTGGAGCCGTAAAAAAGCAGTTCTTGTGAACTGCATCCTGATTTTACTGCTTTCCCTCCCCTGCGTGCTCGGATTCAATATTTTAAGCGGTGTACAGCCGTTGGGCGAAGGCAGTACCATTATGGATTTGGAAGATTTTATAGTCAGCAACAACATTCTGCCGCTCGGCTCGCTTATCTATTTGCTGTTCTGCACCTCCAAACGCGGCTGGGGCTGGAAGAATTTTACCGAAGAAGCAAATGCAGGAAACGGTCTGCATTTCCCGAAATGGATACGCATTTATGTATCCTATATTCTGCCCTTGATTGTTTTGGCGATTTTCATACAAGGCTATATCGCCAAATTTTTCCCGAATCTGTTTGGGGGATGAGAATAAATTCCCGTAAAAGCTAAAAATGTAAGGGGCTGTAAAAAAACGCAAGTTTTTTTACAGCCCCTTTTTAGGGGTTCGGAAAAAATGCGTAGAATGGACGAGATGCGCGTGCGCAAGGCAAAGCCTTGCACACGGTTCCCCGACGGCGTACAAAGGTACGCCGAGTGGCGAAGCTCGTTCATAGCATAAAACGCCGTTTTTTCTTGTTTTATTTGTTTTTATTCCTTTTACAGTGGCTTTTTTCTTCTGAAAAGCTTTATTTATCGCGTTTTAGGCGGTCTACACTTTTTTACAACCCCTCGTATTTTTATTCCGTTCAATAATAGCCGCAGTAATCCGTGTTAGAGCGGTAATACATATCAATATAGTCCTTTGCCTCATCGCCTGCCGCTTTATACGGACTGGAATCTATAGAAGCAAAGCCTACAGCTGCGGTTACATCCGCATGGATTTTTAATGTATCCGGATCTTTTACGCCCACTTCTTTGGCTTTCACATCTACAGAGGAGAGCTTGCTGCCCTTTAATGCAATTGTGACGGTAATCTTATAGTCCTCGTCCACTTCTCTCGCTTCGGAAAGAAATTCATCTACAAAATCCTCATAATCCGGTATATCACTGTACTCTTCCAGAAGGGAAGCCTGATTGTAGATATCCAAAAGCAGCGGCTCGAAAATGTTATACAAAGCACGTGCGGCTGTGCCGACATTCGGATTAAATGTGTATGTTGTGACGCCGCTCTGCTTAGAAACTGTCAGACCGAGATTCTGTTCTAACCATTTGGTGTCGGTAAAGCATTTTACAGCTTCTTTTTTGACCTGCTTTACAAGCTTTTCATTCAACTGAATTTGAGATTCGTCGAGTGCGGGCATCTCTTCTTCAAGCTCGGGAAACATGATCATTGCAGTGTCCAGTGCCTGTTTTTGCACCTCTTCAATACTCTTATCCCCGTTTAAAATGTCAAATGCCAACGATGCAAGCTCGAAGCCTTGGCTTACAAATTCATCTTCATCCTCGTTGTAATAAGAAATGTAGTTATCGGTTTCTACCAGTTCACCGTCCTCATAATAAGCGAGATACCCGTTGTAGAAAAAGATTTCTCCCTCGTCACCGTCATCTGCCCGGAACCCAATCTCTTTTGCGGGGATATGCAAAAATGCCTCTATATCGTCCATCTCTACATAACCGTCCGATGAGAATTTCACATTACTTGCATCGATATTTTTGCCTTTTAAGTCAATTTTAAGATCACCGCTTGCGGTGAATTCATCATAGCCGTCATCATACGAAATCCTGTAAGTGTTGGCCTCTCCCGAAGTCACCAAATCCGCAAAGGATTTGCCGATTTTTACGAGCGGACTGTTCATTTTGTTCGCGACAATACAGCCGACGCCGATAAGTACGCACAAAACGACCGCAATCGGCACGAAAATCATCGCAAGCTTTGTACCGTTCTTTGTACCTTTGGTTTTGGGCTGCGGCGTAGATAC
Source organism: Bacillota bacterium (assembly GCA_021769885.1). Lineage (GTDB taxonomy): Bacteria > Bacillota > Clostridia > Oscillospirales > Acutalibacteraceae > Fimenecus. The sequence continues at coordinate 93,767 of JAETSA010000005.1, forward strand.
TGTTCCGAAATTTCCGACGGGGATACCTCCGGCTTCCGGCTCTGCGGGTTTAGCAACAGGCGCTGCGGGCGGAATAGGGTCTGCTGCAGGCGTGATGGGCACGGCGCTGTCCGCCATGAGCGGCGACCCGCAATTCGAGCAGAACGCGGCACCGTCTTTCACTTTACTTCCACATTCAGGACAAAACATTTTACATTCTCCGTTCTTATAAAATTCAACAAAATCTTACTACATCCCCTCCTTAGTTACAAGATAATCAGGATATAGGACAGATTTTGCAGGGTGAAAAACTTTCGAGAAATAAGAATTGTAAAAAAAGCAATGGACATAATACACCTTCTACTTTCTCCATATACTTCTATAAAAACAATGCTTTTTTCCTGCATCACTTAGGAACCTTCCCAAAAAAAAGTGAAAAAATCCGTTTTTTTACTTGACAAATACCGCCTGTCCATATATAATAATCAAGCACTTAAAATTGCGCTGATAGCTCAGCTGGATAGAGCATCTGCCTTCTAAGCAGAGGGTCGGGGGTTCGAGTCCCTCTCAGCGCGCCACTTTTGCGCTGAATGAGTTGAGTGATTGTGCAAACGCCGTTGCTTCTCAATATTCGGGGACTCGAATCCCGAGGGGGTGAGCGACGTTAAGAAAAAGATTCAGTGAATCTTTTTCAGTCGCGAAGTCCGCAGTGCGCAAGCACAAGGATGCCCGCTTTGCGAAGCAAAGCGTTGTCCCTCTCAGCGCGCCACTTTTGCGCTGAATGAGTTGAGTAATTGTGCAAATGTAATTCTATTTTGTGCAAAGTCAACATGGTGGGATTAGCTTAGTTGGTTAAAGCGCCAGTTTGTGGCACTGGAGACCATCGGTTCGAATCCGATATTCCACCCCATTTTAAAACGCCGCCGCAAGCCCGTAAGGCATAAGGGCGGCGTTTTCTTTTTAAAATCGAATACATTGGGGTGTCGTCAAGCGGTAAGACACAGCACTTTGACTGCTGCATTCGTAGGTTCGAATCCTGCCACCCCAGCCAAAGAAAACGGTATTCAGGAAGTTTCCTGAGTACCGTTTTTTGTTGATATATCAAGGCTTTTCGGAGTTTTAGGCAATACCGAGAGTCTCCCGATTTTTCGTCTTTTACACTAAAATACCCGAGAAAGTGTAAACGATAGTGTAAACAAAAAACACCGCTTTTTCCTTTATTTATATTCTGAAAATCAGCGTGTCAGCCAATCTGCAATTTATACAAACAATACAAAGGAAGCGAATTATTGTGCGTTATGAATTTAACGTGCAACAAAGCGTCGTTATTGTATTTATTCCCCCGATTCGCTGAAATCTGAAACCGATAAGCCATGATTGCTGTAAAAATCATTTACTTTTTGCAGTTCGTTTTGCTCACTGCTTTTTCGGACATCGTTATAAATATCAAATGTCGTTTCTATACTTGCATGACCGACACTTTTCTGCACAAATTCCGGTTTCACGCCGGCATCGATACAGTTCGTGATAAAAGTATGTCGCAACATATGCTGATTGGCATCTGCGATACCGATTTTTTGACAAACCCGTTTGAAAGCCGTGTTCACTTCACTTGTCCGTATCGTTTCGTTGGTTCTATTGGTTACAAAAAGCAATTTTAACGTATTGCCTTTGACAATTTTAGGTCGAATATGTTTTAAATAATACGCGAATATTTCGTAGCAGTTTTCGCCGAGCCCAATATCTCTTGTACCGTTTTCTGTTTTTGTCGTTTCTCCGACAATCGGCGCATAGTTTTGTCCGTTGGTTACGGTTTTGTTGATGTGCACAACCATATTCTGCATATCAACATCCTGTAATGTCAAGGCGTTTATTTCGCCCATACGCATACCGGTATACAGCTCTATCAGCAGTTGCGTACAAAAGTTGCGGTTCGCATATGAGGTGTCTTTCAGTTCGCGCATCAGTTCCTCAACAAGTGCCTTTTGTTCTTCGACAGATAACGCGCGCACTTTTTTCGTGGGAACATGGCTTCTCGGCTTTTTGATTCCGCTTTCTTTGCAAAGAAAATTCTTTTTCAACGCGCCGTTGTATACCGCCTGATTTAAGGCGGCTTTCAGCAAAATAAATGCTTTATCAATAACCGATTGGCTGTAATTTCGTAATGACGGCAAAAATCTTCTGAAATCAATTTCTGTCAGTTTCCAAATCGGTTGTGTCGCTATCGGAGAACCGATGGCTTCGGCACATTTTCGTATAACCTCTATGGAATAACAGTTTCGTTGATAGGTTGAATAGATAATTTCACCGTTTCCCGATTTGATTCAGGAACTGTGCGATGCGCTCTTCTTTGGATAAATCAGGATTGATTTTCACATCTCTGATATCTACCAACGATTCCGCATCAACGGCTTCGATATTTACTAATTTCATCTTTTTCAGGTCGTCAGGTGTAATATCGTTTCGCATAACAACCTCCTTCACCGAAAAATCGGCTATACTTTATTCATTGAATCCCTCCTTTGTTTTTGAAATATTTGCGTATGTACTATTAAACACGGCTCTTCATTTGGCAAGTAAAAAGCACCCGAAACTTTTTTGAAAGTTTCGGGTGCTTATCACCACAATTATTATATTGTATAAATGGTGCGTTGTATAAAGTCAGATACGGTTCTCAGATACAGATCCTTATTCTTTTTTATTGCACCTGTATGTTCTGCTCCTTGCATAACAAAACGCTCTTTTTGACAGGTGCTTTTCTCATATAGTTCTGTCATCATTTCTAACGGAACTAGGCCGTCAGACTGTCCATGAATGTATAGGGTTGGAATTGAAATTTGAGATATGTACTCACCTGCCGATGCATCCTTGAGGCTATAACCAGCAAATACACGTGTATAGAGATAAAGCAGTGGCATAAATAAGTGGGCAACGAGTCCCATACGATGCTTTAATATCCTCATAAACATTCTCTTAAAATCAGATGGCGCTGAATCTGAAATAACTATCGAAAATAATTCAGATTTTTTTGCCGCCGCCATAAGTGCAGTTGCACCGCCCATGGAAACACCGAATAATATTATTTTATCCGCCTTAAACGATTTCTTCAACCAATTGCTCCATAAAATAACATCATCGGAATCACGAACACCAAGAGTATAGTAGTTTCCTTGACTATCACCGTGTCCTCGCAGATCAACCGTTAATACATTCATTCCCAAATCTCTAAACATCTCAGTATACTCAACCATTCCGGTTGCTTTTCCACCATAACCGTGTATACAGATTACCCAGGGATTATTCTGCGTCGAATAAGCGTAATAACCATTCAATGATATTCCATCAGAGCCTGTGATACTCACCTGCTTATAGTACTTTGCACATCCTACATCAACAGTTTTTTTCTCCCCGCCATCTTTTTTAAAAAGCGAATTCGTTTCTCTGGATTTTAAACTGAGATTGAAAATAACAAAACCGATAACCAACCACAAAATTAACAATATGGCTAAAATACTTATTGCTATTACCATGATGCATCACTCCCTTCCAACACTAATCTTTCCTTATTCAATCACCTTGTAGAAGTATTTCAAAAGATAATTAGCATACATACAGTATCTTAATTGACCAAAACACATAGCATTGTTCTTATCGACAAGCTGAACTGCTACGGACCTCTTCGCTTTAATTGCTTCGAGGATATCTTCTTCACTATTGCTATGGCAGAATACTATTGTAAAATGTTTTCCACAAATCGGATCCGTGCTATATGTGTGTGAATCAGTAATACCTATATAAGCAATCTTGTCCGGGGTAGCACCATATTCAATAGCCATGTTATGCTGCAACAAGGTTGTCATCAAATCCCCGTCCAGTGAACCGCTGACAATCTCCATCGCATCAAATTCGTTTTCCTCGAGCAACTCTCGAACCGTTGACAGAGGTACATCCATTCTCTTTTCGGTGGAAAGCGGCTTCCAAAACGGATGGCACATAATGCTCAGCCCACCGTTTTCCTTGATGTCAGCAAGCAAACCTCTGATATATTCAACGGAACTCTTGGGATTGCTGCCGTCCGGAATGATATTATATTTCTCTTCCGGCAAGGGCTGTTTTGCACCCAAGGAAATAATGTGCATATTCGTAAAATTGGAGGAGTATTCTTCACCGTGAATAACGGTAATATCTGAATCGTTAAGTGCTGCCGCCTGAACAGAACCTTCATATGAGTTATGATCAGTTACCGCAATGAAATCAAACCCATGCTTCTTGGCAGCTTCAACAACCATATCCGGGGTTTCGAAACCATCGGAGAACACTGTATGACAATGCAAGTCACCTCTTAATGGCTTTAAATCATACAAATCAGATTCAAGTGCATACACATCACTACGAGTTAGTATGTACACATCACTACCACGTTGTTCACCGACTATAACTCGGTATAACTGCTCCTTATCAAAGGTATATTCAAATTCCAATATACCCTTATGTGCATCAACATTGAAAATAAAATCTCTACTCAATTTGAATGGTTCATAATCAAATTCGGAGTACGGAGAAACAAACACGGCATATGTACCACTCAAGCCGAGTTGCGGAAACACACTTTTAACAACGAATTTTGTTTTTTTCTTAACTTTAACAACATTCGGTGTCATGGAAAAGTATGCTGTTTTATCTTTTCTACCGTGATGATAATCAAGCAAGTTTTCATCAACAGAAAAACCGGTATATTTTATCATTATAATTCTCCTCACATCGTTCAAAACTAAACAAATATGAAATTATTCTTGAAAGCAAATATGATTAGAAAAATCAATGCACATACTGTACTAACAATCAAGAGTATTACAAAAACTGTAACAAGTTTATTGCTAAACCATTTAAAAAACCGCGAAATGTACCTTTTGATTGCTACGAAATCTTTTGATACATTTTCTTTATTTTTGTAAATCCATATAAACAAGCCAACTAAAACAATAATAGACCCAACCGCAGCTATAAACAACGAAATTTTCTCAAAAGTATCCAGCTTGTGATCTACCCAAACAATATTCTTCAATTGAATTGGTATAAAAGAAAGGAAACTTAAAATTAAGCCTATGTATCCCGTTATAAAAACAGTTCTATTAATATTTTGCGCTTCCGTATTCGTAATATCTGCTACAATGTAGTCTGCATAATCCTTTGCAGATTCAGTTTGTTTTTGCAGTGCTTTAACATCAATTTCTTCATATATGTAATCAAATAATTTCTTTTCAATTTCATTAATAAATATTGTTTTGAATCGAATTTCCTCAAAAACAGCGCATCTACTATGTATTCTGCCTATAACTTTATTTTGCTTGCTTCCGCCTAAGTGATTAATGTTTTTTGTCCACAACCTAACATAAGACGAAATTTGTTTTAATGCTGTAACAACTGCATATACAGCATCAAAATCATTATCGGGGGTATGAGTGCTATTGACATAAAGAATGTCATTCTTAAACTTATATGGTTTACTATCGTTAGTCACATTGCAATCGACATCTTCAACTACTATTAAAGGTCTGTCATATATTATCCATTCCTTTTGATAATCTTTATCTTTATCATTAGCAGACTGTTTAAATGGTTGAAAATACTCATATACAAAGTTAGCAATTGCAGAAAAATCTTTATCTCCTTCACAAGAAACACAGATCCCGTATGGATAATAGATTTTTTCCAAATAACAGTCATTCAGCAACTGATAAGTTTCAAGGTTAAAACACGTTTCTTTCAAACACGATTCAAACACCTTTTGAGCAATGTCCTTTTGAGTTTCTATTCCAACTTTTTTACAAGCTTGAATTTGGTCTGGGCTGTTCACTTCAAATATAGGCGAAGAATATCTTTGTTCATCAGCTATAACCATACTCGTATGCTCATCTTCACAGTTCCTTTTGGATTGATTCACATTGCAAAAACCGACCTCTTTGAGTTTGCTATTACGTTTATCACTTTCATCCTCAAAATCGCAAGGAAAAAACAACCTCATTTTACCATTCATAATAAACCTCCTAAGGCATAGCGCAAAACTACGCTATGCCTGTGTTTTTCTTTATCCGTTTTTGATTTCCCAAATACGCTGATACTCAGGACTATTCAAAAGCAGTTCCTCGTGAGTACCATGACTTACAAGCGTTCCATTCTCAAGCAGCAAGATCTCATCGTAATCTCTTACAAGCTTACCGGAGAAGTTGTGAGAGATGAAAACTACTGTCGATTCCAGGGAAAGTGCCAGTTTCTCTATTTCATACGCCGTTTCAATATCAAGCGTGGAAATAACTTCATCGAAAACAATAATAGGAGTGTTTTGTACTAATGTACGTGCAATTTCTATTCTGCGTTTTTCACCACTGGAGATATTAGAACCGTTGTCTCTGATGACTCTATCAAGATCCACCTTGACCTGAGCGATTCTTATAGCTTCATCGACCTTTTCCTCGTCAAAATCGCGGAACAGCTTAACATTCTCTCTAACAGTTGCAGAATAAACATTGACATCTTCATTCAGATAAGAAGTATGTCTTCCCAAAACCTCATAAGACATATCAGATATATTTGTATTGCCTATACTGATTGTCCCATCATATGTATCATATATTTTCTTGAGCAATTTAAACATGGTGCTCTTACCGGCACCATTTCTGCCAATTACCAAGTATTTTTTTCCGGATTCAAATGTAAATGAAAAGTTCTTCAACACAACATTCTCACCAATAGAAAATGTTACGTTATCATACTTTATCGGTTCTCCGCGCAAGATATCATCCATAGAATCTTTACTGGAAGAGTTCAGTGCGGCTTTTTCATTAAACGTATTGATCTTATCTGTAATTGTTTTTACCGAACGGATTTCATTTACCTTATGCAAACAATTCTGCAACGGTGTTGAAAGCTCAGAAGCAAAATTATAAGCTGTAATAACTATACCCATGGTTATATCGCCCTGTAAAACTTTTACAAGTCCGATACCAATAACCGAGAACATTAAAAAGCCGGAAAACGCTGCACTGATCGCATTAACAAATTCAAGAGCAAAATCAGCCTGATATTTGCAGTCTTCTGTTTCCCTATTCATATTGTCAAATCTTGACTGCATCTTCTCGGTTACATTGTAATTCTTTATTGTTCTGAAAGAACTAAACAGTTCCTTAATTTTCTGAGTAAATGAATAAAAACTTTTAATAAAGGTTTCGTTCTTCTTTCTGGTGTACTTTGCAAGAAGAATTGAAATAACGGAACCTAACAGGCCAAAACCTGCAACCGTGCCTGCCAACACAGGATCGAGCGTAAAGAATACGCTTCCCACAACAATTATGGTAATAATGTATTCGAACAACTCAAGTACCGATTGAAAGTACCTGGTTTCCAAAAGAGTTATATCATTAGAGAACACGGCAATATAATCACCGGGTTCCATATTGTTAAAGTCATCTGCACTTACGTTCATAATACTTTTAAACATTTCGTGCTTTGTATCCATTCTAAATCTGGATATCAAAAATGCCCTTAACAGCTTTGTCCAATAGAATATCAATGAGTAATTAACTACCCATACAATGAATATAAGTATAAACACCCATAAAACGCTTTTAAAACTTGTACCGTAAATGGCTAAGTCGAAGAATTCACCAGCTTTGATGCCTATCCAAGAGGAAAGGATAGGTCTGATAATCAGTAGCGGTAATAGAAGAATTAGCAGTGTCTTCCTCTTGGATAAGCATCTCAGAATCATAGTTACTTAGTTCCTTCCGTTTGTTCCAGGCAATAAGTCATGTTTGTTTCCACTACGAAAATATCCCAAACAGCATTTTCATTATGCTTTTTGTTATTTTCAGTGATACGAATAGTACATCTGGTCCCGTCGTTCATAACAACTTCTGCTTCATCAGCTTTTGTCCAAGTGTATGTGCCGCCAACATCCTTCAGAGAATCGTCTGCAGCAGTTGCGGTAAACGAGTCTTCATCGATGCTGATGGTGATAAAGTTCGTATCATCAAGGAATACGTCTTCGCCGCCCTCAGCTTCTTCGTACCAGTGGTAAATAGCCCATGTACCCTGAACGCCGGTCTTAAAATCGGGGGGGGTTCCACCGCACGCAGCAAGGCTGAGAACAAGAACTAAGCAAAGAACAATTGCAGTTAATCTTTTCAGTTCAATTACCTTCCTTATCTAAATATAATACTGTTTTGACTTCCGGTATAGTTATTCTTAACAAACCATCCGAGGTAAACACACAAGCACAAGTCCACAGTTCATCACCCATATCAATGAGTAATGTACTGCCTCCTTCTACCGTATATGTGCCTTTTCTCGATGCATTTCTAAAAATACTTGCATTCGCACTACCGGTTAGTGTTATTTCACCATTCTCACGTATTGTGACAACGATTTGTTGGGAATCTGGAACCTGGAACGATTCTTGGTTTTTGTAGAATTGCTCACAGTGCCATTCTCCTATAATATCCTTTGTTAAATCAGGAGCACTTTTATATGTAATAAGCATAACCCCAAGTATCCCGATAAAACATACCGCTACTAAAAGAACATTTATGAGAGTGGTTTTGGTGACCCAGCCAATCAACCCATGTCTTCCTTCTTTTTGGATTTTCATAATAATGCTATTTTATCTCCTAACCCATTTCTTTCTAAACTCGCTGTACTTGTAGTGTTGGAGCATTTTATAAGCCTCTTGGTCGCCGTTATACGCAGCCATATTGAACCAGTAACCGGCAAGATTTTCGTCATAATAATAGCTTGAAACATCACCGTGATACAGCAAGCCCAAATTATACTGCGCACTAATATGACCTCTGTTAGCGGCCTCGGTCCACCATTGGCATGCCTGATCCGGATCATAAGCAACATATTTTCCATGGTAGTAACAACCACCAAGTTCAAACATCGCGTTTACGTCACCGTTTTGCGCTCTCTGTCTTAATCCATCTAACCACTGTTTGGTTTGAGGATCAATCTTCTGCTCCTGATTAGCAGTTGTCTTTCTCCTCAAAGATTCACCTGCTAATTTTGCAATTCCATCAAATATTCCCATTCTTCTCTTCCTTTCGCATAAGTTGCTTTATTATAAACACCTCAAATATCGAAGTGCTACAATCAGTATTATAATACCATAAAAATATTCACTGTGAAAAATTTTTTCAGTCGCACTTATAAACTGCGTGTAAACTTTTTGTGTATATATGAAGACGATATGTATCAAGAAAAGACATTTTCAAGTACAAGTTCCAAGGCTTTGGGGAACCAAGCTGTAAATTTCTCTGGTTCGGAAGCAAGCCACTTTTTCAATTCGTCAACTGATAGCCACATTACCTCAGAAATTTCATCTTCATCCACATCTAAAATAATGTCGTTTGAATGCAGAGGCAAATAGAAAACATGATCTATCTCATATTCAGCACACTTTGGAAATTTTTTATAGTATTTAAAAGAACCCAACTCGTGTAAGCCTTGTTCATATGAACCTGTTGCATCGAACTCAAGTTGTTTTTCAATCAATTCCAACCCCAATTCTTGTTTTGTCCTACGAACAACCGCTGTTCTCAAGTCTTCTCCCTTCCTTGGGTGTGAACAACAAGAATTCGTCCACAAACCGCCCGAATGATATTTACCGTCAGCCCGCTTGTGTATCAACATCTTCTCGCTATCCTTATCAAAAATGAACAAGGAAAATGCCCTGTGCAGTTTTTCCTTAATATGTGTTTCCATTTTCTCCTCAAAACCAATCTCTTCATCGTTTTCATCAATCAAGATCAATAATTCTTCCATCAACCCAAACCTCCTATATTTACAAGCTCTTCAACTGAAGTTGAAAATCGCTATAATCCTTAGCGTATAAAACCATTCGCACATCATCATTTTTCTTGTATGTATTTAAAATATCGGGATTATACTTTAATTTGTACCCCAACATATATCCGTCAATTGACATACTATAAGATCCATCTATGGTTTCCATCTCATATTCTGATTCTCGGCAAAGGTGAGCACAAGCTTCTTTCGGTGCATTCAGCTCATATTTGCAATAACATCTACGACCGATTGTTCTGTATTGAGTGTTTCCATATACAAACAATGGTTGGATATTACTATCAGTCAGATCTTTAGCCATAGATATTGATTCCGTTTCGAATAAGCCAACTCCAAGTTCGTGTAAAGCTTCATAGAACAATCGATTGAAACTATATTCTCTGGTTCGTCCCATTCTTGACCATGCAACATCCACATTGCAACAATTATCTTTTATGAACTTTATCATACCTATGTCTTGAGTTAATATTATACTATCTGAAAAATTAGAATCGATATACTTTATGGTATCAATAACCTGCATTCTATTTCTACTTGTGATATAGATCGGGGTTTGATAGACAAGTTTTTTAGGAGAACGTCCAACAATATTTATATAATCATAAAGTTGTGATTCACCATACTCGAACATTTTACGTTGACAAAACCAATCACCTAAAACAATGCCATCAATAATATCCACTTGGATGAGCGAATTAATATCTTCCGTTGTATAGAAATCCAAGCCACAATATAAAGCCATTAATCAACCCTCCAATCTGCGTTACGATAAATATAATGCATATTCCCAGGGATCTCTTCGATGTGATTAAGAAGGAAATCCTTACTTTCTTTCATTTCCCTAACTCTCTTTAAAATGTACCAAAGAGGATTAGTTCTTCCTTCAATCTTAAAGGATTTCACCCCAAGTCCAATATAAATTCCCATTGTTCTATGAATGGCAGCGGGACAATTACCTATGCGTTTGGCTTTCCCTAAAATTTCACCGTTCTTTTTGAGCTGATAATCTTTTTGGCAATATACACTATAATCCTCCATAGTACTAACATGGGGCAGCAAGCATTGACGATTGCTATTAAAGCACACGCCACCATCAGCTACGATTTCAAATTCAATATTTGGATACTGCTCAATTAATTCAGCAATTTCGTCAACGAACAAATCCGAAGACAAAATGATTCTTTCAGCCCCCAGAGAAACCAACAACTCAATAGCATCGACATTATATACACCGGCCAACGTACTAATATGAATCGATGTTTTTAGGTTCTTTTTCGCAATATAATTAATAAGCCCTAAATCGGATAGTATCAAAGCATCCGTGCCGATTTCATCCAGTAAGCTAAGCTTACCCATCAATTCGTCTAAACGAGAATCTAAAATTGTCGCATTTATCGCTACATACATTTTAATGTGCTTTTCTCGTGTTATTTGTCTTGCTATTTTTAATTCTTCTAAATCTAAGTCAGCCTCTTGTGGACGAGCGCTGAACCCTTTTAATCCAAAATACACAGCATCAGCACCAGCTTCGATTATCTGTTCAAGATCACACAATCTTCCTACCGGTGCTAAAATCTCACACTCAATTTTTCTCACAAACATTCCTCCTTGGACAACCACTCTGCATTAAGTCTTTTAGTTATAGACCAATCAAAGCATGTACTTCGGTCACAATATGAGCACAGAGACACTGGCTTGTCCAAACTTTGGTGCAGTTCTCTTGCCGAACCAATTTTATATATATCAATCATACCATCTTCAACAGGATATGTAGTACCAAAACATTCGTTGTAATAATGGGTGTAAATAACCTGTGGGCAACAACTTATCTTACCATCTCTAAGATTATTGCAAAATATTTCACAATGCTCCTTGGCATAAGTTTTATCAACAAACGGCTTTGATTGATATGTTGATGTAAAAGTATTTATGCAATCGCTAATTTGAAACGTGATGCCATTATCTTTCAAAAAAGCCTCTATTTTTTCTTTTTTGTTTTTGACAGGTGGGTATAGAGAAACGTGAACATGGACTTCATTGTTGCGAATCGTTTCACACAAAGACTGCGACATATTAGCCACTAACAATCCATTTGTTACGATATTAATATTAGCGTAAGGATAAGCCTCTCTTAATAAAGTAATATATCTATCCAACTCAGGATTTAATAGTGGTTCACCACCCAAAATACGTATAATATCTATGTGTTTAATAAACTTTCGGAGTTGATGCACATCCTCGCTCAGACGGTTAAAATCAGGAAAGACTTTTTCCTTAACCAAAGAGGAAAAATGCATACATCCCTTGCAATTCAAATTACAGTGATCCGCAGCATGGACTTCTAAATAGAACAATTGCGACGAATCTTCATATGGCACCAGTATTTTCTCTATGCTCAAATCCTTTACATTGCCCTCATTATATAATGTTTCAAAATCAGGCAAATAAATTTTCTTATTCGCATATACTGACGCTTTAAGTTTTTTATATATTGAAAGTCGTGTAAGGCCATAGTGTTCGGGAGAAATAATAAAACCATCAATTTCCTTTGAGTAGTCGCGGTTAAGTAACTCGTTTTCAGGGATAATTGGAATATTATCATGGCAAAGCCCTACTGCATCAGGGCCTATAAACATTCCAACTACAATATTATGATATGCAAGCCTGTCCAATATTGATTTAATCTTAAACGCTTTGTCATCCGTTCCACATATAGCAATTCTCATATCTAATCCTCACTGTCGCTCGTATCCAATAAATCAGAAAACTTATGTTCAAAGAAGTCCGCATCAACATTAGTAAGTGTCATTCTCTTTACGTTAGTATGATCCTTTAAGAACATACAACCAACACAATACTTCGGCAAATGATCTTCGAAAAACATCTCTCTCATTCTTCTATAAATTTCATTATTCCATATTGCAGTAAAAGAATCTTGTTTTAAATCGCCCATTATATGTATGCCATCAATACAACAAGTAGTAACTTCTCCAGTGACACCAACAAACGGACTTTCAACAATATAGTCGCAAATACCTGCACATTGATATATGCTTTTCTGAGCATATTCTGACAGACTTGCCTGCTCTGTGGGTTTTACAACATCCATTTTTCTATAACGTTGGTATAACTCTTCTTGAAATTCTTCCGTATGGTAAAACGGCTTACTATTGATAATATACAGTTCCTCTTCAAATGTTTTCTCGCTTTCTAACTTGAAAACATATTCCGGGAACTGAAGCATTTTAATTCCAAGTGCATCAGCTCTATTTATTGCTTCTTTTAAATAATACGTAGCAACTTTTGGATAAAGCCTTATCTCATCCTCAAGATTGTCTAATACCTTTTGGGCTATCAATCCACTTATTCCTACTGCCGACACTCCAAGTTCTGCCGCAAGCTCTATTATCTGAGGCATTTCCACAATATTCTGCCTCATACATACAACATTAAAACGCAGTTCCAAAGAGGGCTGTAGAGCGTGCAGTAGACGAATATTATTACAAAACTCTTCAAAAGAAACGCCTCGACGAATCCCCTCAAAAGTTTCTTTAGTAGCTCCGTCACAAGAAATAGTAATACTCTTAAATGTCTTGCCGATCTCTTCTGCAAGTTCGGGACTCATACGTGTCATATTAGTAACACAGGACACTTCCACCCCATAATCCGCGTACATCTTCAAATACTTCTCAATGTTAGGATGCAAAAACGCTTCTCCAACACCGTGTAATAATATTTTATCTATGTATGGAAGTATAGGAATAATACCTTCAATCGCTTTATCATCTATAAAGCTGCGCTTATAATTGTTTGTGAAATAATGAGTACACATAATGCATTTAGCATTGCAAATTGTGCTATGTTCCACCTGGATTTTAGTGGGATAAAAATGGACATTGCTCTTTTTCTGGTAAAGTTCAACTTCCATAATAATTTTATTAATCAGTTTGACAAGCTTCCAGTCAGAGCGTTTTAAAGCAATATTTTGCTCTGTTAACAACCTTTCCACATCATAGATATCGATAAGTTCTCCATCAATATCCCAAAAGACTTCTTGACCAAGCAATCCGCCAGATAACAATACGGCCTTAGGAGCAACATCACCATGAATAACTATTCTATTTCCTTCACTTTGGCACACTTCAATTAAATCCCCAAAGTGTTCTAAACCTTTAGTATTTTTTTTGACAAAGGGTACATCCCCTTGTATTTCAATTCTGTTGCTCATATATGCCCTCCATAATTAATCACAAGTCCAATCCTCAAGTTTGCAATCTTCAAAACGTCGTTGTTCCCAAGCAAAAAAACTTTTTTGAGGATTGCAATGAGAACACAATTCAAACGGCTGTTTTAATCGTTCATTAATTGTATCACCGTCTATTTCATTTTCAAACAAATCAATCCATCCGTCGATAGGTATATTGATATTAAACTCACGGTTAAGTTTTTCCGTAGAAAAAGGCACAATACACGGAGCGATTTTCCCGTCAAAAAGAGTATGACAAGTAGCTGTTCCGCAATTATAAAACGCCTCACATTTATCGAACTTACCGGTCAATGAAAATCTTTTGTAAAATTGTTCGACTGGCATAACGTTGAATTCGATATCGCTTAACTTGAGCGTGTCAATGATTGTTGACAATCTTTTTTCGACCGGTGGGTAAACAGAAATATCAACAATAACACCTCTTTCATTTAAAAAACGCAAAAAGTCTTTCCCCATAGACGGTATTAAAATTCCATTTGTGACTATGTGAATTTCTGCAAGCTTGAAATAGGTACGAGTGATTTCAATATATCGCTTCAAATCACCATTCAGTAACGGTTCTCCACCTAACAATCTAATTAATCCTACACCTTCAAATAGTTCCGATAATCTTTTTAAATCGCGTTCATATACATCTATATCACCAAACGAAGGGGCGTTAAACAAATTGGCGCAATGCCCACAACCTTTGCAATTCAAATTACAATGATCAACCACATGATATTCAAAACCATTTAACCAAGGTTTTTTTCCACTAATTTCAAAGAAATACTTAGCCTTGTTTGGGCGTCGAATGTTTTCTGCCGAAACAAAGAGAATTCTCTTATTTTTAATTGTACGATGCTCGAATAAAATGTCTGAAATTTTCTTTCCAGGATTAGGTATAATCAAAACATCTGCGATTTCATTGTTGTCAGACACAACTTCGTCCATTGTATAAACAGGTTCATTAACATCTTTATTTAATATTTTGCAATTGGAAACATAGAAACCAACGCAATCCATAGAAGCAGAAAGTTCTGTTCTAACATAGTTTGCGACAGTATAAGCAGATTTTCCATTACCCCAAACAAGCGCTTTGCTTTTCATAAAACTAATCCCTCCTATAAACACCTATCCAATACTGCGGTGAATAGGACTTGCCATTATAGTTTATACTGTGATTGTTTTCTTGAGAACTGTCGCATTTAATCAGGTCAATTCCCTTCAACTGTTCTTTTCCATCAACTTCAACTTGCTTTTTTTCCTTTTTCAAAAAAGGAAGTTTGGAAAGTATTTTGTAAATTTGTTCCCCCTTCACAGGATACTTTAAAATTATCTTGCTTTTTAAATCATCAAAACATTGATGCTTGTCAAATAAAAAAACGTCACAAACCAAAGTTGCTTTAGGATATCTCTTAAAAAGCTCTTTTACAAAACTTACAACTTTCGGATATTCTATGTAGCAAAAAACACCCTCAACAATAATAAGTGGATTTTCAGATGTAATAACAAGCTCGTCTTCCCAAAACGATTTATCTACAATCGATTTTGTTTCTATGAAATGATAATTTGCTGTCTCTCCGATTATTCTCTTCTTTTCCCTGATCACATCTTTAAAGTCCACATCAAAATAATCACCGCTAAATTCCGACAATCTGAAGAACCGCGTATCCATTCCACAACCGAGATTTACAACCTCAGATGGGTGATTGGATGAGATGATTTCCTGTACAACTTCGTCAAATTTATAGTTTCGGTATGCAACATTAAGAATGCCCTGAAAGTTTATTTTATCCATCGAAAGCAAATGATGCACATCGGTTTTCTCTTGTTCAAATTTTGCTTTATAATGATTATATATTTTTTTACGGATTGGATCTTTTGACGGAATTATGTCTAACTCCGAGCACAATTCACCATAAAATAGCGTTACAACACCAGTCAATTCAACATCCTTTAACGACATTATTTACACCTCTTCACTAGAATTCTTACAAACAAATTCATTCAAAATATCAACCATAGCTTCCGGAGCGTCAGAATGTACGTAGTGTCCGGTTCCATCGACAATGACTGATGACGATCTTGGATTTTTAAGCCACTCTTCCTTATCTAATAAAGGTAACATGGGATCCATTTCCCCTTGTACAAGTAAAGAGGAACAATCCGTATTTTTTAACTCAGATAAATACTCTGTACGCAATGATTCATCATATTTAATAACATTATAATGATGAAGACATTTGCGAATTGCATCCGGTGTGATCAAACTCTGATCGAAAAATTCTCGGCATTTAGAAGTTATAGCTTCACTTTTGAAAACCCGTTTTCTATCTATATCAGGAAGAGAAATGATGCCATCAAATTTTTCAACTATATCATTGAGTTCAAGTAACTTTTGAACTTTTTGTTTTTTTGTCTCTTCCCCAATTTTGTCATAATACTCAATATATTTTTCAATAATTGCGGATAATGAGTGCTCTATATTAAAACAGGGATTTTCATAAATAACACCCTTGATGCTTTGCGGGTAGCATAATACATATCGCATAGCAACATAACCTCCAAACGAATGGCCCAATATATACCACTTATCAATATGGAGTTTTTTTCTAATTTCTTCAAAATCGTCAATAAGCTGTTGCACCGTAAGAAATTCGGGACGTTGTTCATCTTGGGAACGCATAACTCCTCTTTGATCCAACATAACAACATTAAAGTATCGTGAAGCAAGCGCTGCAAAATAAGAAAAGCTCACACACGATTCACCAGGACCGCCATGGACAAACAAAACAGTATCTTCTTTTGTTGAATCATAATATTCAACAAAAAGTTCCATGCCATCGTCAAGTTGAATAAAGCAGTCTCTCTTCATATGCATCTCGACATCTTTTCCCATCACAAACACGCCCCCTCTTTCTCATTTTGATTTTCTGTTCTCCCAAAAAACATCATCATCTGCGAAATTTTCATCGATATCAGATATTTTAAAAGTATATGCCTGCATATCATATTTGTTTGCTGCCATTGCATATCTACATCCAATGCAAAAGTTAGGCAGGTTTCCCGAGAAAAACGCTTTTCTGCAATTTTGATATATAGGTCCATTCCATATCGATTCAAAATCTTCCTCAAATATATTGGCAATTGGTCTCATTTTTCCATAACAGCAAAGCGTCATATTACCATTGACATCAACATACACTTTTTCATATAAATTCTTACAAATACCTTGACAATGATATTTTCCCGAATAAATGGTTTGGGATTTATCAATTGTTCGCAATTCTTTGTATTCGTTTATAAACTCAGTAATTTCACTTTGAGAAAATTCTCTATGAACGGCTACCTTCTCCAGCGATTTGTCCTTGACAACGACCATGGATTTATAATCCCAATTTATTATAAGTTCGATTCCCAGATTACGCGCTGTTTCCTCTGATTTAATTAACTGGTCAACAGCATATTCCCCTAATAAGCTAATGCTATCATCAACATTCTTTAAATGCTCAGTGGTTAGCAGATTGCTGAAAACAACCTTTTTAATACCGTAATTTGAAAGATAGTGAAGCAACTCATCCAAGGAATCAATGTTTTGCCTCATTATCACTGCATTTACAACAACTCTATTTGGATCCGCATAAGACATTAATAACCGCAAATTATTTGAAAATTTCTCAAAGTCACCATTGGCCCTAATTGTCTCATATAAAGATTTGTTTCCAGCATCACAAGAAACAGTAACTAACTCGTATTGCTCCGCAAGCACTCGCGCCGTTTCTTCAGACAATAAAGACAAATTAGTGGTCGTACACAGTCTGCAACCAAAACCACTTATAAAGTTGGATATTTCAATGAAATCCGGGTGTACCAGCGGCTCACCGTCACCTTGGATCATCACTCGTTTACAATACGGAAATAGGTCTTGTAACTTTTTAAGTTGTTCAAAAGACATATTATTCGCACAATGATTTCCCGTCAACGAATGAGGACACATTGTACATCTGTAATTACAATACGATGTGATTTCAATATCCATTTCTTTTGGGAAGAAATCAACGATCACAGAATGTGAAGTAATGCTTTTAATAATCTTTTCTTTATTACCTAAGTATAAATTTTTTTCCACTTGCATCACTTACCTCATATCATTAGTTATTATTTTCGTACTTAGATATTATCTCTGAAACCATTTCATCATAATTGTGATTATAGAAAGATGCATTTATATTCTTCACTTTTATGCGTTTACACATCATGTCATTTCTCAAGAAAATGCATCCCACACAATATTTAGGAACTTTTCCGCTATAAAATAGTTTTCTTATTTCAGACATAATCTTGCCGTTCCAAACAGCTTCAAACCCACCATCTTTATATATATTACCAACGATATGCATCCAATTGGTGCAACAGAGGAAAACATCTCCGTTTGCATTTATGAAGGGCCTTTCGAGCACAAAATCACAAATACCATCACATTGATACTCACTAGGTATAACAAAATTCTGCGTCGTTGCATTAATTACAGGCTCAATAAAACCAGCTTCTTTATATCTTTCGTACAGACCTTCCGTGAACGATTCATCTTTGAAGAAAGTGATAGAATTTATTGCTTCTACATCCTCTTCAAATGTTCTTTGAGGAGTAATATTCATGATATAATCAGGAATCTTAACCGGTATTCCCCTACGCTCGCCCTCATCAACGGCAAGTTTCAAATAATGCTGTGCCACGGACGGATACAAATGTATGCAATCCTTTTCGTTTTCAAGTAATCCCTGTGTTGTAACATCTACAATCAACACCTCTTGAAAACCTAAATCTGCCGCTAATGAAACGATACCAGGAAGTTCCGTTAAATTTTGCCTCATTGCAACTGCAGACAATCGCATATACAGATCGCTCCCTTTAGATCGAAGCAGCTTAACATTTCGAATAAACCTGTCAAAACTCAACCCTTTACGAATCTGCTCATAAGTTTCTTTAGTACACGCATCACAAGACACAGCAATATCGTAAAAACACTTATGTACAATTTCCGCAAGCTCATCAGACATAATAGACGCATTTGTGTTGCAGGTGATTTTTATGCCATAAGAATGGTATAGTTTTAAAATATCTATAATCTGAGGGTGTGCAAATGGTTCGCCCATACCATGAAGTGTGACGTGTTCTACATATGGTAAAATTGGTTTAATTTCCTCCAATTCAGCCTCAGTCATATTTTTGCCATTCTGATTTTTAGTGAAACAATGGCTACACATTATACACTTTGCATTACAAATGTTTGTGTGTTCAATCTGCAGATTAACAGGGTAACTCGAAAGAATCGTACGCTTTTCTTGGGCGTCAAGCTCAATAAAAATCTTATTGATCACCTTCACTCCAACCCAATTGCCCTCTTTCATCAAGCGCCCTTGTAGACGGCGCAAACAATCGCGATCATGCAGTTCGACATTCTCCCCGGCGTATTCCCACACAATTTTTTTGTTGATATTATTATCTTCAAACAAGATTTTCTTTGGTTCAAAAGCACCACAAATTTTCATATCGTACATAACCTAACTCCCAAATTTAAATGTTAAATATTCTCTGTGCATTTTCATAATAGATCTTTCTTAACACAGCCTCGCTCAATTTACATCCTGATATATTCCATGCTCCCTGCGTATACCTGCCGTCAGGTGTATAAGGAAAGTCTTCATCGTCGGTTTCAAGGAAACGATAATATGGAGCATGAGGAAACTCATCACCTGCAAAGTAATCGGTCCCAAATATAATCCGGTCGCTATAGTCGATGGCAAGACGTTCAAATCTACTAGGCTGACTGCCAATTTCTGATAAGACCGCTGCAATATCAACATATAAATTATCGTAAGTGCTCAGCATCTTCGATACAAAATCCAAGTTATGAGCTGCTGCACACATATGTGCAACCACAAAAGTGGTTTTGGGATTATCTTGCAACATTTTTTCTAATTGCTCGAGCAAATCGTCATATTTCACCTCTAAATCACAGTAACTCCATTTGGGATTTGAAGAGAGCTCGGCGTACCTTTGATTGTTAGCGTTAACCGGCTCCCAAAACGACGGCGGATCTGCTACGTGAATTACGATTGGCAAGTTTAATGCAGCAGCCTCTTCCCAAATGAATTTAAGGCATTGCTCGTTTAGCGAATACAGTTTACCATTTTTCTTTCGTATTGACAAACCGAGATTCTTCCAAACCTTAAATCCGCAAGCTCCCTTGTTATGATAGTAGCGCATTTCATTGCGAACTATCTCTTCAAAATCATTATCGTTAATGCGATCAAAATTTATAGGAGCACACAAACTAACAAAGTCTCTATATGGTTCAGTTCTTTCATAAGCAAAATCCCAATGTCTTCTTGTAAACAATTCCAAATTTACAACATGGCAAATTCCAAGATTGCGAAGTTCCGAAATAACATCACTCAAGTCATACTTTTCCCAGTATTGCTCAGTGCGATACCGTCCTCCAAGATGGATATGTGCATCTATTACAGGAAACTCGGTGGAGTTAATCGCCGTCTGCCCATTATTCAATTTAGTTATAGGATTACTCATCACCATTTCTTATCTCCTTAGGTACCTTTAGTTCCGTATATTTATAACAATCACAATATCCTTAAATGATTTAAATTGTTTAAATAAACATAGTTACACTGTCTACATATTGAAGGTAACTCGCCAACTTCAAAAGACTCTCTCAACAACCGCACTTGATCAGAAGTCCAATAATCGCTTATACCTTTAAAGCTATTAATATTACCCGTTGAATGATATCCATCAACACAGCAAGCGGCCATCGTACCATCGGCGTCTACATATATTTGTTGCTGAAAGACGTCGCAAATTCCTTTACACTTAATACCGGAACAAGCAACAGATTCCTTAACTAGTGGTTTTCGATTAAACAACAGCCCATTTTCCTTTATTACACATTCCCTATTACACAAAAATTCTTCCTCATTAAGCTTCTTAATCTCATCAAGTTGCTGCTGAACTTCATTCATAGGATATTTACCAATCAATTTGCACGGGAACTCTACCTTTATACCTAATTCTGACGCCCGATTAACGGCCAATTCCAACATATATGAAGTAACAGCAGGATAATTGCATATTGAATCATTGCGATTACCATTTGCATCAAGCGGAATCATCTCATTGAACACAACTTTTTTGACACCGTTTTGATATGCAAACTCAATAGCCATTGGTGCCTCTAATATGTTTTGTCTCATTAATGTGGCATGAATATTTAAGGTGACATTAGGACAACGTTCGGTTAATATTTTAAAGTTTTCAGTAACTTTTTCAAATATCAGTCCCTGTCGAATGAATTCAAAAGTTCTCTTTGTAAATCCGTCGATAGACACATTTATTTCATCAAACATGTCGGCGATGTACGGAATATAAGCATCCGGAAGATAGGAAAGATTTGTATTTGCATATAACCGAACACCATATTTTTTATATACCTCAAACTTACCTATAAGATCCTTAGCCAAGAACGGTTCGCCGTAGCCGTGCAATCCTACATACTTACAAAAAGGTAACAGCTCTTCTATTTTACTAAATGTATCATTAGACATATCAAAGCATTTCCGCTTGTCAACATTGGCGTGACCGCACATGATACATCTTGCATTGCAACGGTTTGTATGTTCTAATTGGATAATCATTGGGTAGAAAAGCCATTGATTCAGCCCTTTGATTCTTGAAATATTTGCCAAAAACTCATTAAAAGTTTTCGCCTCTGCATAATCATCTCCGGAAAGGAACACACGTTGAAGGTATTTTATATCTTCCGTTTTTTCAAGTGAATACAACTTATCACGATATAGATAGTAATACTCATATTCACTAGATGCTTGCTGTTTGATAAATGATTTTCCAGCGTAATAATCAGATGAAAACACAACTGTATTCTCACTAAGTTGATTAAGCAGATCCTTATTTATTTTCTCTTGTTTTTCGCATAATACAATTGCCATTCTTCACACCTCACGCCAGTTTTAAATTTCTCGTTTCCAACACTCGGGATATTCTATAACATAATTCTTAAAATCAAACAAGTGAAAAGGATAACCAAATGACTTGTGTACTAATACTGCTAATTCATCATTTTGGCAAGCGATACGCCACTCGTTTTCCGTCATATAGTTACAGGTCGGCGAGTTTAAAAATGTAATAACAAGTGAATCATATATTGTTCTTTCATAAGAACCAAATTTATTCCTCATCTCCGCTCCGCGTAACACAGCGGAAATATTATCAATACAAATATGAGCTGGTAGAAATATCTCACAGTACTTTTTATGTTCCTCACCATATGACAAAGAATACATCGTACTGTAATATGATCTTTGCACCTCATATAAGGCGTAAAAGGCTTTGGTGCATATTCTTTCTACCGAAGGTAGCACAACAACTCTTTCAATATTCAATAAATTACGGAAAGAATTTTCTCCAAGGGAAACCACCTTCAAGTTACTGTCAATATGTGACGGTATTTCAATATGAGGGCTTACGCTTATCCACTCGACAATTTCGATTTCATGCTCATTAATTTTTCGATATGTAAATTTTACGTTACCATCAGATGACTCATAATTGGATATATTGTTGTCATTATCATAATTTGCCATAGATTTCCCCACCACCTTATTTGTTTATATTACTGAGATCACATCGTTAGCCTTATACAATGCCGGATTCTTTTCGCACTTGAGCATTTTCAATTCATTGTTGATGATAAATGGACAGTTTTTACAAAAGTCCGGAAGGCGACCATCAAAAAACTCTTTTCTAACAGATTGTGCATTTCTGCAATTCCAATTATCATACTTTAAATATTTACTTTCACAACAAGTGTACATATTGCCTATTGTATCTATGTACAAACCTTTTGCAACCCAATCACATATACCTGAACAAGCTATATCCGTAGAATCGAGTTTTTGTTCAACGGATCCATAGGTTCCTTGTGAATGATAAAGTTTAAACTCATCACGCAATTCCGCCTGGTACTTTTCGTCATAACGAAATTTAATTGCAGCCACTTTACGTGTTTCGTCTTTTAAGGCATCTTGATCAATGTTCATCCGATAATTTTCAGGATAAATCATTTCAATTTGATATTCGTCAGCCAACATCTTTGCTGCCTTCAGATGATACGCTACATAATTTGGAAAGTTCGTAGGATCCTGATCGTAATTCCTAATAAAACTGCTTACCCCTAATCTTCCAAAACGAACTTTTCTTATTCCCTGCTCATATGCAAAACGTATTATATCTGATGCCCACTTAACGGTTTCAACCATTACAACGCATGACAGTGATAGTTTTGCCGAACCGCAAACATCAACAAGTTTTGTTAAATTATTTGAGAATGTATCAAACCGTAATCCTCTGTGAATTTTTTCATATGTATCTTTACTATATCCATTACACGAAATATTGATTTCATCAAATACACCTGGAATCAGTTCACACATTTCATCCGTAAGTATAGAGAGGTTGGTTGTAACAATCGCCTTAACACAATATTTGTTAAGAAGGCGCAGACACTGAATAAAATGTTTGCTAATAAATGGTTCGCCATAACCATTCAATAAAACCAACTTGCAATATGGCAATAAGCTTTCAAGTTCTTTCAGTGCAATATCGCTAGCTTCAGCGCCGCAGTCATTAAACTCGTAGTAATGACTGCACATCACACATTGGGCATTACATTTGCTGGTGAGCTCGATTTGAATCACTTCTGGTTTATGGTTAAAGACCAATGCTTTATTCCTTACTTCGAGTTCGGCAAGTTCACTATTAAGTTTTTTAACACCAAGCCAATCCTTATTAGCAAAGGCCTTATTGAGTTCACTCATAATATCTTCCGTGCAAACACTCATCAAAGCTCACCTCACACATGTTAAAACTCATAAATAAAAGGAGAAATTTCTGATTTTTGCCTTTCCTTTGGCTTCGAATCTAAATATTTGTATGTTGAAGCTACACAGTTTGGGACTATCTCATTCATATCTGTTTTCCCTTGATAGTCCCACATATTTTTTAACATACGCGAAAATTCTCTGGCTGTTTCAAAATCATATACAAAGATACTATCTGGGTAAAGCTTTGATGTTTCGCAGTTCTCATAATATGATTTCACATCTGCATTTTCGGTATTGGCATGTTCTTTACGCTGAAGTCCAATAGCAATTGCCGCCTCTGATAAAAGCTGCATATCTCTATCAGTCAAGTTCAAATTGCTTTTTCCATCTTTGCTCATCATAAGGCTGCTCCTCCTTGTACAAGATATAATTATCAATAACTAAAACATCCATTTCCGTTCTCATGAAACACTCATACGCATCCGCCGGCGTACATACGATAGGTTCTCCGCGAACATTAAATGATGTATTAACTAAAACTGCACATCCCGACAGTTCATAAAATTTGTTTATGAGGTCATAGTATTTTTTATTGTCTCGTTCCGAAACAGATTGAATTCTTGCACTATAATCAACGTGAGTTACTGCGGGAATAGTAGATCTAACTTGACTTACCTCTCGCAAAATATCATCATGATGCTCTGCAACTTCATATCTTATTTCGTTATTAACCGGAGCGACCATCAACATATATGGAGAAGGTCTATCCAAATCAAAATATTCTGATATTTTTTCTACTAAAACGGATGGCGCAAACGGTCTGAAAGATTCCCTATACTTTATCTTCAAATTTAGTTTTGATTGCATTTCGGGATCCTGTGGATTGGCCAATATGCTTCTGGCACCAAGTGCTCTGGGACCGAACTCCATTGCACCGTTAAAAAAACCAACAACTTTATTCGAATTAAGTGCAGATGCAACCTCGTTTAGCAAATCATCAGAGTTTTCTACGAACTTATATTTTGCAGAGTAACCGTCTAAGATTTGCTTCTCAATTTTATCGCTAAAATCTGGGCCAAGATAAACTCTATTTCTTTCATTAGTCGCAACACGTTCATTATTAAAATAAGCGTAATAAGCGTATAAAGCGGCTCCTACACAGCTTCCGGAATCTCCCGCTGCAGGAGGAATAAAGATATCTTCAAAAATCTTTTCTCTGAGCAACGCTCCATTGGCAACACAATTAAGTGCAACGCCACCACAAAGACACAATTTTTTCTTTCCGGTGATATCTTTTAAATGCTTGGCCATTTTAAGAACAATTTCTTCAGTTACTACCTGTATTGAAGCTGCAATATCAAAATAGACCTTCGTCAATTCAGCCTCAGATTCTCTTCGGCAACATCCAAATAATTCTTCAAACTTATCGTCTGTCATTGTTTCGCCAAATTGATAACTGAACATATCCATATTAAGCTTGTACGAACCGTCATCCTTTATATCAATCAAATGTTGTTTTATCAGATCAACAAATTTCGGTTCGCCATATGGTGCTAATCCCATCAACTTATATTCGCCCGAATTAACCTTAAAGCCACAAAAATATGTAAATGCACTATAGAGCAACCCCAGAGAATCCGGATAATTAATTTGTTTTAGGATTTTTATATCCGTTCCATTTCCTACTCCCAACGTAGTTGTAGCCCATTCACCTACACCGTCAACCGTCATAATTGCTGCATCTTCGTAAGGAGATTCAAAAAAGGCATATGCCGCATGTGAAACGTGGTGCTCACAAACCAATAATTTACTATCTATACCAAATTCGCCCAAGTACTCTTTAACCGTTCGATGGATCCACAGTTTATCAGCGAACATGGACTGATAGTTGTTGTTGATCAATGTCTTATTGGCATCACCAACCGCAATACAGTTTTCTAAAAAACGGTCTAGCGTCAGTAACGGATTATCATAAAAAACTACTGCATCCAGATCCTTTCCAGAAATGCCATTGTTCTTCAAACAAAACTCAATAGCATTAACCGGGAAGGATTTATCATTTTTTCTACGAGTAAAACGCTCCTCCTGGACAGCGTTAACAACCTTTCCATCTACAATCAGTGCCGCAGCGCTATCGTGATACAAACCAGATATACCTAAAATTTTCAACGCAATTCACCTACCGTTTCAAGTTTTTCAAGAATTGCTCTTGCAAGCAGTTCATTACCACTACTATCGCAATGGACACCATCGGTGTACACACCCACGGCGTTATCAAAAGCATTGGTAATATCAAATATATAATCACAGTCTTTTATCAATTTTTTCGCACCCGAATAAAAGCTTGAATATCCCTCATAAATCATTCTCATTGCGGGATGCTCATTCAGTCCATATTCCAAGAAGATATTCATCCAATTCTTCTCAAAATCGCTCATTTCATAATTGCCTTCAAAAATAAATGGCTGTAGAAATGCATAAAATTTAATTCCAAACTCGTTAGCTGCACCACGAATGATTCTTTCATTTCGATACCAATTCTCATAGTCTGGCATAACCGGCGTGAGACCTAATCTAAGTTTATCGTCCTTGTTACCTTGCTCGGTAACGCCCTCGCAAATTGATTTAACCATCTTGTTTACAAAATAATCAGAGTAATATGGGTTATCCTTATATACAAGTGTCCAATTAATGTCATTAACACCTGTAAGCGAAAGCACCAAATTCGGTTTTAATCCAATGATGTCTCTTAAAAATTTATCTCTTTCCTGACAGGATGAATACCCACAGACTCCTCCATTGTAAACAACATTCGATACTCCCTTTTCTTCAAGAATCTCATGCAGTAATTGTGGCCAACTCTTTATCGACGAATATGAATAATCCGTTGTAGAACCACCTAAAGTTACAATTTTTAATGCGGCAGCGGATTCTTCCCCCAAAATTTTAATTCCTTGCATATCATCCATTCTCGAATACCCTAATAACGGATCAAACACATCACAATACTGCGATTTAAGGCATCCATGAATGTTATAGTAATCAACATCTTCTACAAAACCATATTTTTGCAATAACGGTTCGATTCTATTTACATAGTGGTATGTATTCAAAATGGCAATTTGATCTGGATCCTCATATAATAATTGGTTACAAGTAAAAACGGGTTTCCCAAAAAACTCTTTTTTTCCAAAATGGTCCTTATCATATTTTGCATCCGGATCTAAAAAGTACAAGATATCCTTACCCATAGATTTCAGAGCACAGTAAACAACAGCAGATACACCTCTGCATCCCAGTATAACAATCTTTCTGTTTGATAGTTTCAGAAAGAACTCTTCTAAGTATTCTTGAAGCATATTCTTATGTATGTCTTTCAATTTTGTGCCTCCTGTCAATCTCTATGGTACAAGTCCCTGGTGTAAACCTTATATTTTATATCCTCAATTTCACTTGAATATCTGTTAGTAACAACTATATCGGATACCTGCTTAAATTCATCAAGATCTTTGATTATTTTAAAACCAGAAAAGCCCTCTGTCTTCAATGAAGGTTCATATACAACTACTGTAATACCTCTGTTTCTCAAACGATTCATGACTCCAATTATACTGCTTTGCCTAAAATTATCGCTATCCATTTTCATCGCCAATCTAAACACGCCAACTACGGCATTAGACGTATCCTTTGTTAACTGTTCCACCTCACGAATAATCTGATTAGCTATAAAATCTTTTCTCGTACTGTTTGCTTGAACAATAGCTTCAATCAAATTTTCCGGAACGTCTTCATAATTGGCTAACAATTGCTTTGTATCCTTTGGCAAACAGTATCCTCCATATCCAAAGGACGGGTTATTATAATGTTCGCCAATACGAGGATCTAAACATACGCCTCTAATAATATCACTTGTGTTCAAAGCTTTCATTTCTGCGTAAGTATCAAGTTCGTTGAAATAACTTACCCTTAATGCTAAATATGTATTTGCAAAAAGCTTAACTGCCTCGGATTCTGTTAATCCCATAACAAGGGAGCTGATTTCTGTTTTTTTAGCTCCTTGTTTTAATAGTTCAATAAACTCATTTGCTACATGTACTTGCTCTTCATCGCCAACATCTGCACCAACGATGATTCTCGAAGGATATAAGTTGTCATACAAAGCCCATCCTTCTCTTAAGAATTCTGGACTAAAATAAATATTTGTGCAGTTTTTTCTTGCTCTTATTCCTTCGGTAAAACCAACTGGAACAGTTGATTTAATAATAATATTGGCAGCAGGATTTACCAATAAAGCTTCATCAATTACAGATTCAACTGCTGAGGTTTCAAAGAAGTTCAACTTACTATCATAATTGGTTGGTGTTGCTACAATTACATATTCGGCGCTCATATACGCAGAATGCGCATCCATGGTAGCTGTTAAATCTAATTTTTGATTCTGAAACGCCTCTTCAATCCCCTTGTCACAAATAGGAGACTTGCGCTCATTAATCATATCAACTTTTTGCTGAATAATATCTACCGCTATAACTCTGTTATTTTGTGCTAAAAGCGTAGCCATAGAAAGTCCAACATATCCAGTCCCAACTACAACAATATTTTTCTTTGAACGCTCCATGAACCTCAACCTCTCATTTCATCTAATGGTATGCCCTTAAAGTAATCAATGGTTTTTGCCAATCCTGTTTCAAGAGACACTGTAGGCTCCCATCCAATACATTTATTTATCAAAGAAATATCCGGTTTGCGTCTAACAGGATCATCTGCCGGAAGTTCTTTGTAGGCGATTTTTGATGTAGAGCCTGTCATTTCAATTATTTTATTTGCAAGCTCTAACATAGAAACTTCAACTGGGTTACCGATATTAAACGGTCCCGTAAAATCCGGATTGTCATTATTCATTACGGCAATCATTCCATTTATCAAATCATCAACGTAACAGAAACTTCTCGTTTGCATTCCATCTCCATAGATGGTAATATCTTTTCCTTTTAGTGCCTGAATAATGAAATTAGACACTACTCGCCCATCGTCATAGCTCATATAAGGTCCATATGTATTAAAAATACGTAAAACTCTTATATCAACTCCATGTTGGCGCTTATAGTCAAAAAACAGAGTTTCAGCAACACGTTTTCCTTCATCATAACAGGAACGCGGTCCAATCGGATTAACATTGCCATGGTACTGCTCTACCTGCGGGTGAATAGTCGGGTCGCCATATACTTCACTAGTACTTGCCTGCAAAATTCTCGCCCCGGTTCGTTTTGCCAAACCAAGCATATTTAAAGCGCCTAAAACACTCGTTTTAGTAGTTTTAATTGGATCATACTGATAGTGTATCGGGCTTGCAGGGCAAGCTAAGTTGTATATCTGATCAACTTCTACATAAAGTGGATTGGTGATATCATGTCTGATAAACTCAAAATATGGGTTATCCATCAACTCAACAATGTTATCCTTACTACCGGTAAACAGATTGTCTGCACAAATCACTTCAGAATTCATTTCAAGAAGTTTTCTGCATAAGTGAGAACCTATAAATCCTGCTCCACCAGTAACCAACACTTTTCTTTTCATCTTACTTACCTCGCTATTTACTAAATAATATTCTTAAACTGTTCAAAATACCAACCGCTTCCCAATGCGTGAGAATGTGGATTTACCTTTTTCGAATAACCACCATTGACACATTGTTGCATTGCTTTCGCTAAACCATCGACAAAATCATCGCCAGGTTCTACATAAACAGGATACTCACCTAAATACTCAGATAAAGCTCCTATATTGGATACAATCATTGGTATTCCTAAACTTATTCCTTCAATAGCCGTTAACGACCCTGCCTCTTTAGCAAGTGAAGGAATAACTAACACATCTGCTAATGCATAGATGCTATTCATATCTCCATTACTAACAAACCCTAAGAATTTAACATTTAAACCATTTTCTATACAGTACTTCTTAAGCTTGATCTCGTATTGACTAACTGCAGGATCACCGGAATAACTTCCCCCGGCAATAAGTAATTTGACTGAATTCGAATCGAGTTTTTCAAAAGCAGCAATCAACTCTTTGACGCCCTTTTCTATACTCAGCCGTCCGGAATATAAAAACACAAACTCATCATTTCTGATGTTGTACTTCTGTCGCGAGGTCTCACGTATTGCAGCCAAAGAATTCGAATTAAACTTTGAGACATCAATGGTGTTCATCAGCACATTAAATTTCACGTTTGAAAACTCTGCATATGTAGATAGCATTGTTTTTCGAACGAAATCACTAACAGTTATAATTTGATGACACTTGCTTAAATAATCTATCATCATTGGGTTATCTATCAATGCACTATGCATATGATAATCACAAGCTTTCGAATAAGCTTCCTGCCCAAGGGCATCATATATGCATTTTAACAGAGACATATTGTTTTCAACGATTATTCTATCATAGTTAGTCTCACGTATAAGTTTATACAATCGCTTTTCATACATCTTGTCTCTAAAATGATTTCTATGGAATGTAGCACGCCAGTCCTTTTTAATTTTTTCCCAATAGAAAAAATATAGTCTATCAAACACTTTAGTAAGAATTGATGATTTTACTGTGATTAAATTCGAATGCTTATATCTTATGGTATGCATTTGTTCATCCCATAACGTAAACACATCGATCTCAAATGTCTGATTTAACTCATTCTCCGAAACTATCATCTCGATCAATGTTTCAACAGCTCCACCCTTCAGCGCCGGAACCGGCAACTTACCGGGTGTCACAAACAATAATCTTTTCATTTTATGCTACACTCCTACGCTTACTATCCCGAAAACTTCTCATACAAGGTTCCGATACCTTGAACCTTAACAAAATCCTCATCATAATTCTTCAAACTTACATTTTTCAAGGTCTTGTCCACAATATAGCGGCATCCTTGACAAAGACTAGGAATTTCTCCTCTGAAAAAACATTCCCTCATAGCTTTGTATTGAGGACTGTTCCATAAGTCATTAAAGTTACTATAATCCGATATATTACCCATCGTAATATAATATTTGGAACAGCATACCGCCAAATTTCCTTTGAGATCAAAATACGCATATTCAGAAAGCCAGTCGCACAAACCGCTACACTGGTAACGTGACGAAACAATGTCAGTTACTCTTAGTTCTTCTGTAGCATACAGATCTTCATTGTTTTGCTTTGCAGCTCTCAACAAGACTTCACTACTATCTCTAAAAAGCACCTGTGAATCATATTTTTCCTGTTCTGCTCTATACAAGGAATCATCGTCCGGATACTTTAGATACTCCATCGGGAATGTGACTTTCAAACCAGTTTTTGTAGCTTCATTTTCGACTTGTGCGAATGCACGCTTTGCCATAGTTGGGAAGCATCTTAAACTATCGCCGTCATTACGTATCAACGGATTAATAGTTAAGTTAGAAAAGGTTAAACTTGAAAATCCTAATTCATTGGCAAAACTTACAAAACCAACTAATTCGTGTAAATTCTGTCTCATTGCAACGGTATGCATATGTAATTTTAAATTCGGGTATGTTTCACGTAGCTTCTTAATGTTCTTTACAAAAGTTGCATACTTCAAATTTCCTCTAATATGCTCAAAGGTTTTTTCAGTGCAACCATCACAGGAAATATGTAATGCCGAAAATGAACGGCCTATTGCTTCTAGTAAAGCCGGAGTAAGTATGGACATATTTGTAAAAGTTGACAGATGAACATCGTAACTCTTATAAAAATCGAGCCATTTTATAATATCCGGATTCAAAAACGGTTCCCCTATACCATGCAACATTACCGTTTCAACATAAGGCAGAACTTCCGAAAGCACTTTGCTAGTTTCAAACGATAAATGCTCCCCTTCTTTGATATCCTTATAATAATGACTGCACATAATGCATTTAGCGTTACATAAACTTGTGCTTTCAACTTGTAACATTGTAGGATATGTGTCAAAAAAACTATTTTTGAACACCGTGTTATACTTAATTTTTAGTTTATTTATATCTTTAACAACCCAGTAATTCTTTGACTTTAATGCTTCCTGCTGATGGCATGACATATCGTTTGACTGAAAATCAAAAAATTGATTATCAACCCACGCATATAACTTTGCTCCATCATTCTGTTCTAAAACAGATGTCAAAAAGCGAACAGAAGTTTCCGTATCAATAACAATAGTATCGATACCCAGAGGCACTTCACAAGGATTACTCACCATGTCTTCTCTGTTAAAAAATTCAGTTACCGTTCCATCTTCAATTTTATGAGTTAGATTCAGTATCATTTATATTTTCCCTCCAAAAAGCCGGCATCGTACTTGTTAAGCCAGAATACAATTCATAAAAATGAATCGCTTGCAATTTTACCTTCCTTCGTTTAACCCTATGTTTCCATATTGCATATTTTTGAACAGCCATTGCTCCATAAAATAAAGTCCACTGCCAAAAGTCTTCTGGAATTTTGGAATCAAAATATGCATTGATCAACGAACGGGAGTATTCATGCTGATAATCAGGCTGCATACTAATGCAAAACACAAAATCACTATATGGATCAGCAAAATCCGCTGTTTCAAAATCAATCATATACAGTTTGTCATTATACACCAAAATATTTTCCGGTCTTAAATCCTGGTGAGTAAGCGACAATCGTTCGCAAGTCTTCCATATACTTTTTCTTTTCTTTATATACGAATTAATCTCTTTCATATGCGGAAACGCAGCTCTATAACGCATCAAGCAAAAAGCATACCGTTTAAACAAGCTATACGGTGTGTTTTTTCTGTTGTAGCCATTAATATCAAAAGAGTGAAATTGTTTTATTAATTGAGCAGCCTTTTCACCGTACGAGATTTTTTCCTCTTCAGAACAACTCTTTAAAATGTCTTCCAAATTTTCTCCAGGAATCCAATCATATACCAACACGGTCAATCTGTTTTCCGAATAAAACTTCCACTTTAAAGCTGCTACGACCGTTATTCCTTCATCATACATTCTCTTCAGAATTTCATACTTCTCAAAATTCAACGATTCCGGTGTGATCTTTACAAGATATTGTTTTCCATCAGACCACACATGGAACTTCTCGGCCAATGAAAGCCCAGCTTCGATAGTTTCACACTGTTGTATTTCCAGGCCCATTAGCTCTTTGAATGCTTTTTTTAATAGCTCGTCACTCATTGCTGCTCTCCTTACAAAACTCTTTAAATCGTCGAGTCAAATCCTCCATATCAACATTATACTGTTGTTTGTAAAAACCTTCATCCACATCCAAAACCTCAACATCATTCAAATAGTGGTTTCTCAAATACAAACAACCTTTGCAATATTGAGGAATATGACCATTTGCGAACAGCTCTCTTAAACCGGAATAAAACTTATTATTCCAAATTTCTTCGAAAGATGTTTCGTAAATGTTCCCGATATTATATTGCCCATTCGCACAACACGGATACACATCTCCGTTAGCATCAATATAAGGCTCATCTAACAGGTAATTACATATACCATTACAATGATATCCACTATCAGCCAAAAATAAGGTTTCGTTTGCACGAACAGAGTGAGAATCCAAATTTAATGATTTATAAAAAGCCTGTAGTTTTTTTTGAAAATCATCGCTTGGGAAAAGCGGGATGCTTTCCATAATTCCAAGCTCAGCTTGATAAGTACTTACTTCTTTCAATTCCAATATGTATTTAGGATACACAATCGGTAAAGAAAGTTCCTTCGCTTTGGCAACTGCTTTACTCATGTTGACTTTTGCAACACTTGGGTAATTACGAATCATATCTTTTTCATTATCGAGAATATCCTTAGGGTTAAGATCTGTAATTACTATTGAATCACATCCCATCTCATAAGCAAAAGAAACAATATCCGCAAGTTGCAGTATATTTTGTCTCAACGTAACCGTATACATTTCAATTTTCAAGTCTGGGCAACTTTCTCTTAGCAGTTTCAAGTTCCTTTTAAAAACATCAAAACGCAATCCTTTTCTAATTCCCTCGAACACATCCGAAGAGCATCCATCACAAGATATATGAATCTTTTTAAAGGCTCTGCCTATGGCCATGGCAAGGGCTTCATTCATTATCGACAAATTCGTATTGCAAGTAACTTCTATTCCAAGATCCGCATATTTATCTATATATTTCGCAATATGAGGGTGTGCCAAAGGCTCACCAGAACCTTGTAGCAAAATTCGCTTAACGTGTTTAAGAAGCGGAGTGATGCGCTCCTCAAGTGAATCATCCATCATTTTTTTCTGAGTGTTATTACTAAAATAATGGCTGCACATTATGCATTGTGCATTACAGAAACTCGTATGTTCAAGTTTTAATCTAGTCGGATATGGTTGCTTTGCCACTATTCATCACACTCCTTAATGCCATCTGCGCAATCTTTTCGTTTCCGCTTTCTTCACAATGAATTCCGTCAATATATACTCCTGATAAATCATCAAAGAGTTCAGTACAGTCAAAGATGTTATCAATATCATTAATTAAGCATTTTGCACCTTCATAAAAACTTTCCCACTTTGTAAAAATTCGTCCGACGGCTTTATGCTCGTATAACCAATTATTCAAAAGATCGTTTAACCACAGTTCTTCAAAGGCACTCTTTTTATACTGGCCAGTAAAAATGCACGGTTGCAAAAAACATGTGTATTTAATTCCAAACTCTTTAGCAACACCGGAAATAATCTGTTGATTTTTAAACCAATTCTCATAATCTTCAAGTTCATCACTAATACCCATACCGAGTGTGTTGTCACTCGAGTCGTTCTTGGTGAAAGTTGGAGAAATAATCTGTTCAACAATATACTGCGGATAATAAGGAAATTCTTGACTACAATGATTCCATGCCACATCGTTAATTCCGGATAGACAAAAAACAAAATCCGGTTTTAAAGGTATTACATCACGAATGAATTTATCTCGTTCCTGCGAGGACATATACCCACAAATACCACCGTTGTATACAACATTCTCAACACCAACTGACGAAAGCAATTCGTGTAAAATTTCAGGCCAGCTTCTAATCCCAGAATACGAATAATCTGTAGTTGAACCGCCTAATGTGACAATTCTAAGAGCCGTACTCGTATCGTCGCCGTAACACTTAAATCCGGTCAATTCATCATCTCGTGTGAATCCCAAAAGGGGGTCATATTTTCCACAGAATTTTGACTTAAAATACCCATGTAAATTCGTATAGTCTCTACCTTCTAAGAGACCTATATCGGATAATTTTCTATCCATCTGATCAAAATACGGAAAGACGTTGATTATATAATAGGTTCCCGGAACTTCTTCCCTAATATGTTCTACGGTATATACATGTTTATTGAAAAACATTTTTGTTTTCCCATCCGTATATATATCAATAAAATATTCAATTTCTATACCAAGCACATTTAAGGCGCAATAAGTAACCGCACCAGAACCTCTGCAACCAAGAATAATAATTTTTCTTCCGGCAGCATCCTTAATTACCTCTTCTAAATAATGTTTAAACAAATCTTTCCTGTATGTCACAACTACCCCTCATTTATAAGTGCAGTAACCTCGTTACACATATTCCAACATCCATCGCAACGCCCTTCGATCATCTTTTTGCGATAATCATCCATTTGAGCACTGCTCCAAATCTCTTTGATGCTGTTTGTTTTTAAATTACCAAGGATACTGAATGAAGTATCCCAACAAGGTCTCGCATTTAAATACCCATCAACCTGCAATGTGGTATATCCTACCACACAATTGTAATTATCCGGTTTTTTCTTTTTGTTTATACAAAAATCGGAAATGTGCTTTAAATACTCAATTGAAGTAGAAATAGGATATCCTTGCTCCTTGTATGCAACCAATTGACCTACCGCCTCTCGACAAATCACTTCATTGTCAACGGACAAAACATCATCATCTGCCGTCATATGATGATAGGTACAAACTTCCAACCAAATATTGTTCTGCTTACAATAATCAGCAAGAACACACATTTCCTCAATGTTATGCTTCGTTATTATAGCGGTAATATGAATTACCATATCTCCATACTTTTCTCTCATTTTAAGTGTAGCATTTATACCTTCCATTGTTTTCTGCAACGAAACCCCACGCTGTAACTTAAAAACATCCGGATCGAGAGAATCAAATGAAATCATTATATATTTTAAACCTGCAGCCCCTAACGAATCCCACTTTTGTGGCAAAAGAAGCCCGTTCGTCATAAGGATCGGAAGCACCTTTTTTTCATTAGAGTACGCAATGATTTTTTCTATGTCATTATGTAATAGAGGCTCACCGCCATTGTAAGCGATTGAATATACTCCCATTTCGCTTGCTTCATCAATAATACGCTTAAAATCCTCAAACTGAATTTTGTCTTTTTCCTCACTCATACAATTATCAGAAGAATGACGGTTTTTTGCAGAATATCCACAATACACACATCCAGAATTGCATTTATTCGTAACTTTAAACATAATAAATTTAGGATCAATGCATTCATTCAAACCATCAATCTCTTGTTTTACTCTTTTTTTGAATTCTTGTAACTCGCCATACTCATCTGTTTTATATGCCAAGCTTCGTGCTTTAAAAATATGTCCAAAAATATTATCGCTCATTTGTTACCTTCCTTTTGTGATGTGTCAACAAACTATGAATTATTACATATATCTGTTGCCGCTTTAATACCAGATAAAACAGCTTGGTAAATTCCTTCGCCATTCTGATCGCTTGCAAATCTAGCACATTCACCAACATAATACACATTATCTTTTTTTAAGTATTCTTCAGCATTTCCGCAGCATATATACCCAGACTTAGGTGACTCCTTTGATATAAAGCGAGTCACTTTATTTGACAAGGTATTCGCATAGAATTGTTCAAAATTTTCTTTCAAAGATCTAAAATCACCTTTTTGCCAAACACCTATATTCCATCTGTTAGTTCCATTAGGAAACACCCAAGCATAACCGCCGTAATATGCATCATCAATGTAAAAGTAAAACACATTGTCCGTCAAATTCATTTCTGCTTCAATATTTATAGACATACCTAATGTTTTGGTGCTATTCAGATTGTCCTGTTGATTACCCCAAACACCACCAGTGGCATATACAAGCGTTTTCCCCGCAAAATCATCAACGTGCACAAAACTATCATAGAAAATACTTTCAACGTGATAATCCCGTATAATCTCAACGCCTGCTTTCATTGCTCTTTTTACTAAAACAGAATCAAAACTTTGACGTTTAATGCCTATCGCATATTTAATAGCTGTAGATTGCTTAGTATAGTCGTATACCTTAATGCTTCCATCGGAAAAGAATTGCTTTGTCTTCGTTACTATTTTTGCATCATGATCAAGAAAATCACTGGTGTTAATATCAAGCAACGCTAATAGCGATAAGGCTTTATTGGTTATACCTCCACCGCAAGCTTTTGCAGTGGTTAAAGAACCTTTCTCTAAAACCAAACAAGACTTACCTAATTCCTTCAGCTTTATTGCGCATGATAATCCGGAAACACCTGTGCCAATGATTATTGCATCATAAACCACTTTATTTCTCCTTGCTCAACATCCCTGAAATTTTCATGGATATCGCCCCCATTAAAAAGCCGACAACAAAACCAACTACCAATAACGGTAAATAAACAGATTTCCACGCCTGAAATGCCATATTACTAAATCCAAGTTCCAATATGAACATAACAACAGAAATTACCGTTACGTAGCATACATCGCAATATAAAACATTCACTATTTTAGCAAGCAAACCATCAGGATTGCATTTAAATCTTTTGCAGGTTAAACTTGTCAACTTATCTGTTGGAATGATTAAACAAGCAATAAAATTGATAACATATGCTTTCAAAAAGGAAGCAATAAAGGCTCCAACAGAAATAAATCCTGTAGTAAATAATGTAACTGTAATTGTAATAGCCAAGCCTACAAAAGTGTTTTGTATTATGTTAAATAGTATTTTTTTCTTCAATGTAATTCTCCTTATAAAAACAAAAAATAACAGTCGCATTAATACAAATACTCTATGGTTGGCTCTACGCCCGGAAGATCATACTTGTAAAATAAATGTATTAGCTCCTTATTGGTTTCCCTCGAAAATATACATACATCTGGAGTATAACTACTCGTAACTGAAATTACAGCTTTCCCACGGTATAAGTTGTCAGACTGTAGAGGAAATAATTGTTTCAAAACACGTTCAGTTAATAAAGAGAGTGTCTCTTCATAAACATACACTTTTTGTGGATAACAGCAATAAAAAAATGTATCGTGCTCTCCGATTGTTTTTGGCAAAACAACTTCTTCTAATTTTCTGCACCTACAAAACACAGTAGTATTCCAGGGTTTTCCATTAATTATTTTCGTCGGTAAATATGATTCAGGAAAAACAACTTTACGAACATTTGAAAAGTAAAACGCTCCAAATTCTATTTCAGAAACAGAATCACCGATAACAAATGTATCAACTAAAAAATCACTACCTATAGCACCTT
The DNA here is from genome assembly GCA_021769885.1 of Bacillota bacterium. GTDB lineage: Bacteria > Bacillota > Clostridia > Oscillospirales > Acutalibacteraceae > Fimenecus. Next base: position 132,324 of record JAETSA010000005.1, read on the forward strand.
TGGCTATATGTTTAACATTATTAGGCGTAACAAAAACGTCCTGTTTTCCTGTCGCTTTTTTTAACACTCCATCTTCTATAACAATATCCATACCATTCTCCTCAGATATTTATAACACCAACCTTGAAGCTACCATAGTATTTTCCTGCAAGATGCCACAAGATTTCGATGACAAATAAATAGGCATCTTCCTTGCCAATTATCATCTTACCAATGTTTGAAAACAAAGCCTTATAGATTCTCAAATCATAATTAAAGAACTTTCCATATCTCTTTTGAAGCTTAGAACTTGAAAAACCATTTCTAAAGCTTTTTCTTTTGATTCCCTTAAGGTCAGTGGGAGAATGAGCTTGAATTTTAGCCTTGGGCTCATATTTCAACTTAGCACCCGCATCCAGCGCTCTCCAACAAATATCAATATCTTCAGCATTGTTTGCAAACCAATTGTCAAAACCGTTTAATCGATCAAGGAGTTCCTTGGTATATGCACAGCTAGCAGTTATAAACGCATCGTTGAGAGTTTTTTTCTCAACATAATACGGTTCAGTTCCGTATGTCATAATCATCTTAAGAGAAAAAATACCCCAGAACCTTTCATATTTGTTTGCAAACTCAGCCGGCTCTATATACGTCCCCAAGCCATCGATATCCTCATTCTCAAAGGTATTCTTGATTTCTTGAAGCCAATATTTATCTGCAATGCAGTCCGCATCGATAAAGGCAATAACATTTCCCTTTGCAATTTTAATCCCCTCATTTCTACCACCGGCAGCATGCTTGTGAGGATTGTTAATAACTACTGCCCCCATTCTTTTAGCGATCTCAACTGTCTTGTCGCTTGAGCCACCATCGGCAACGATGATCTCAAGGGGCAACACGCTTCCATTCATCACAGAAGACAGGCAATTTTCGATGCATTTTTCTTCGTTGTATGTAGGAATAACAACGGATATTGTTACGTCTCTCATATTGCTCCCCCAAACTATACCTCTTTAATAAATCTCAATCCATGACCATGATATCCTAATTCGCCCGGCATATAATAGTCAACGGTTGTTTTTAGTCCAAAAAGATCTTTGATTTGTGCTTCCATTTCAGCATTTTCGCTCTTATTTAGTTCTTTTTCGACCTTAACTGTTATGGTATTATCTCTACATAAAACAGCAAGATACTCGTGATAATAACCGTGTAAAAACAGTATGTTTTCCAATGCCTCAGGGAAAATATATCTATCGCCAATATAAAAGCTATCGTCCAATCTACCCTTATATCTAATTCGAGGTAAGTTGGAACCGCATTCACATTTATCGTAGGTAATGCACATTAAATCACCAGTCCAATAACGAAGCAACGGAAAGCCCTTTCCCCAAAGAGTTGTATATACAGCAACGCCGATTTCTCCTGGCTCACAAGGTTGAAGAGTTTTTGGATCCAAGATTTCTATCATAAGATATTTATCCAAATAATGCTGACCGTCTTTCTGCCTGCATTCTCCTGCCATTGGTCCAAACATTTCACTCATGCCGAACATATTGTAGCAATCTGCGTTCCATGTTCGTTCGATCAGCTTTCTGCGTTCTCTCGAAAGAAAACCACCACCGAGCAGGAGTTTGTTGACAGTAGATTCCTTTGCAATTTTGGCTAATTCAGGATCTAACGCCATAGTCGATACTACATTTGGTCTCGTTGCAACAATCGTTACCGGAACACTTTTCAAGACGCCCGCCATATTTACCGGCGAAGGTTCAGGGCACGTAACATAACCTGCACCCATTGTTGTAAATTGCCACATCATCGTATGTGCCATAACACCAGTATCAATAGGTGCAAACACGCCGCCCAAATCTTCTTTTTTTACACCTAATTCCGAGTAAAACGTCCTTACAAATTCTTCGTGAACAACTTTATCTTCTTTGCTGTAAATATAATATGTTTTGTTACCAGTTGTACCGCTACTCGAAAAAATACCATACACATCACCTAATTGAGTGGCTGTTCTGTCAAAAATCTCACTATTTCTTATATCTTTTTTATACGTGAGAGGTATATTTATAAACTTATCATAATTAGATAAATTGTCTCTTGATTTGATCTTATCCATATAAAACGGCTTATTGAACAAACCTTTATCGAACAATTCTTGAAGCTTTAGTAATTCTTTTTCAAACATAAGCATAGTCCTCCTTCAATATATTAACAGTTGCGTAAAAGAGCTTAAATAAACACAGCAACTAATTATCCTATATTTTGTTTGAAACAACATTCTTTTTTAATACATTAAAACAAGTGCTTTCTACAGTACTATCACACCTATTTCATTTTTTAATTTCATACGGAATTCCATTATTAATTGCATAATCTAGTGCATAACTATTCTCCTGAACACATAATTTTAAATTTTTACAACCATCAAAAACGCCCTCTTCTATCAATCTGACATTCGGTCCTATATGTAAAATGGTTAGATTTTCACATCCCTTGAATGCATACCACTCGAGAATTTCTAAACTGTTCGGTAATGTAACTTCTAACAAATTAGAGCACGCTGCAAATGAGAATTCTCCTATACAAAAGGTGCCTTCACCAATTATCACACGCTCCAAAGCCTTACATTGAGCAAAGCACCATTGACTAATAAATGTAACACTGCCTGAGATAGTAACACTTCTCAATGATTTAAAACCCTCGAACATTCCTAAAGGTTCCGTTTCCGCTGACATCGGCAACTGTTTTCCCCACCAATAAGCCTCTTCCTCTGCCGATAACGGTTTGCTTTTCCAACCAAGTTCCATAACTTTGTCCCAGCCCGAATAAAAAGATGGCGGAAGTCCAAACAATTTTCCCGAAATAACTATTTTTTCAAGTGCATCCATTTCTCGAAAAGCATCACTATCAATTTTTTCAATGCTGTCTGGTAGCGCCAAAGCCACTAAACTACTACATGCTCGAAAAGCGTGTTCTGAAATTCTTTTTAGACCATTCGAAAAATTTACAGTACTTAATGTTGTGCAACCAGAAAATGTATAGTCTTTAATCTCTGTTACACTTGCAGGTATATTTATACTTTTTAGCGATGTGCACTGTGCAAATGCAGCTTCTTCGATACTTTCAATTGTATCGGGCAATTCGGATACTTCCAATTCTTCACAATACATAAAAGCCCGAGCACCAATTGTTTTTATTGTTGAAGGGAATTTAACATGTTTTAATGAACTACAATAAGAAAAAGCTTTTTCTTCAATAGCGATTACGCCCTCTGGAAGAATTACACTTTCTAGTGTAGTTAGTTCCTGGCATAATGCTTTTCCAATTGTACTTGTCCCATCAGGAAAACAAATTGAAACTATTTTTCCATCTCTAACATGCACACCGTTTGGCACAATGTTGTCGTGGTCATTTTCTCTCAAAAGACCTTTTACGCATCCGTTAATGATATTCCACTTCATTATATAGCACCATTAACAAACAATTGTTAATATTCCTCTCTTATTTAATATTTTAATCCGAATAATCCGATATATTTCCCCAAAGTTTCTATAATACTAAAATACCAACTAATATCAAAAGGCCTAGCAGGAATCCGTATGTAACAAAGGTATTAATCACACCGATATTTAACATTCCCTTATATTGGCCTAAATAATAGATCATCTGCTTGCGTACTCCCTTAAAGTAGCCTCTCTTGAAACACTGAGACACATAAGATGAATCACTTCTATGTATTAAAAACTGCGCCATCATTTGCTGTGAAAAAGATGCCTTTTTCTCGTGTGCGTTGGCATTAATCAGCAACGACATTATTACATTTTCTAAAACAATCACTGCCGGAATTGCAAACAACAACCATGGCGTAACCACAATGGATAGCGCAATAATTATGAGTGCGTAAATTGAATATAATAAACAGCGTTTCGGCAAAACAACCTCAGATAATTTAGGATGTTTCATTGTAAGATCACAGTCTGCCGCTCCATAGAATTTCAATCTGCGCCACATAGCCTTAAAGGGAATCCAGGTCTTTTTACTGTGAAAAACACCCGATTCAGCAGAACCACAAATCTTGTACCCTGCTTCACGAATCATAAGTCCGAGATCAACATCTTCACCAGCAGGTTTTTTGAAGTTGGAATCAAAACCGCCAACTTCGTTAAAAACATCTCGTTTAACCGAGAAATTAGCGGTAACACCCCACTCCAAATTATCTACATACTTTGGCAAATAGAAACAAGTAAGATACGGAGTAGCTTCTATGGCTTTCCAAAACCATGTGTCTTCGCCAACAAATGTCAACGGGCCTGCAACAGCGGCAACTTCAGGATCGCTATATTTCTTTGCATATTCGTTTAAAATGTTTTCTGTTGCAATACAATCAGAGTCTAAAAACAGAATTACATCATTCTTAGCTTGCTGGACACCATAATTCCTTTTTGCAGAAACTGCATTCTCGTAGTAAAAATATTTACAATCATATTTTTCACACGCTTCAATAATTTCACGTTTTTCTTTTTCGGAGCTGTCGTCAACAATGATAAACTCGCATTCTCCAGGATAGTTCTTTCTTGCCACAGCCACACTTTCAATCAGTTCAACAAGAAGCTGAACTCTGCCTTTTGTTGCAACAACTATGCTAAAACTAATATTATTCATGATTTACCCTCACTTTACAATGCCGTAAACAAGAAGCAATACTATAGCGAAAATAATGTTATACATATAAATCCAAAACTTTTTTGCTTCTGTCTGGTATGATGATCTGATATGCCAAATACCAAAATACTGCCCCTTAAACGCCAGTGACAGGTCCTTGTTCTTTAAACCCGCAATAAGTCGATGCAGTCTATATTTCCCTTGGATTACCATTGCTATCATCCAATAAAAAATATTGGGTTTCTTACGACCTTTAAAATTAAAGAAGTAAATAGAAAGCATTGAAGTAAGTGCTGTAACGCCAAATATAGCCAACGGAATCAACGATTGTTTAACCAATGCCACAACACCAAGTGCTACAAGCAAAAACATCATTATATCCCCGGCCATCGGGAAGCGCCTATTAACCAATTCCGGGTGCCTTTTTAACGTGTAATACTCCATCGTACCCCAACGTTTAGATCTATCAAATACAGCTTTCTTATTGTTCCATGTTTCTGTAGAATGATATGTAACAGCTTCAGGAACCGTTTTAATAAAGTACCCTTCTTTAGTAACACGGTAACTCATATCCAAATCATCACCGCCAAGTTTAAAAGGAAGATTTTCCTCAAACTTACCAATGTCTAACAGTATGCTTTTCTTAAAAGTTGCATTATTTCCCAAAGTCCATGAAACGTATTCCATTTTCTTTGCAAAACCAAAAGAATCAATAAAAGTTGTCTGTTCCAACACCTTCCACCAAAAGCCTTTATCTCCGACAAATTCTGTTAGGCCGAAAGTGCCACCCATTTTTCCGCTGTCGTTATTCTCTAACCATTGCTCAGCATGTTCATTCAAAAGACCAGGCTTAAGCACAACATCAGAATCTATAAAGCAAATATAGTCATACCTTGCACTATCAATGCCCATATTTCTCTTTTTTCTTACACTATCAACGCCTTCAATATAGACAGAATCATATTTTTCACAGGCCGAAACAATTGTATTTTTTTCTTCGCCAACACTGCTGTCAATAATCAGAACTTCAGTTTCACCATACTTATATATTTGGCGATCCTCATACAACGATTTTAACAATTCTACAACAAGTGCAGACCTGTTCCAGGTCGGTATTACAACAGAAAAATCAATTTTACTCATTTGTGGTTCCTCCAATGCGTTACTCCAAATATGGCAGTTTTCCATTTATTTATCATATCTTTGGCAGATATAACAACAAGAATTGCGATGGGCAATACCCAAATAATGTTTTTGCATGCCAAGCCAATCAGCAAAGATAACGGAATGTAGAAGTTATACATATCCTCAAACGGCACACAGATAAAACTCAAAAAATATTTCTTTCGATAAATGTGTTGAATCGTATGATAGGTAATAAATGTTTGAACAACACAAAGTAAAGCCAAGGCATATCCAATAATTGATTTGATAAAGAATATTTCTAATGCCATAACGAGAACACATTCGATCACAAACGAGATATAGACCATCTTAGAAATGCCGTGATTATGATTCTTGACGTATGTATTGGTTCCCGTGAATTGATCATTTTCAATATCTTCGTATTGATGTATCAATATATATCTCAAGCCAACAAGGAACCCGCTTAATCCACATATACAAACTATCGGCCAATAGTTTTTAGAAATACTTAACAATGGAAGGAGTGGAATTGTTCTTTGCGCCAAGGATGATACCAAAAGTCCCGCAACACCTTTTTCTTTAAAACGAAAAGGTCTCACCGAATATGCCGCTCCCCAGAAATATACAAAAACAAATAGAAGTAATGAAGGGATACTAAAAATCATCGCAGCAAAAGGTGCTCCTCCCAATACAAGCAATATCAAAATGCTCAGACACTTCCAATTAGAGAGTTCACCCATAACATTGGTTTTGCCAATTTTCTTATCTATTTCCCTATCGCTATAATCATTAATGGCATAACCGAAACCAAGAAAAGTAAACAAGTATACAAAATAGGCCATACACAACAGAAGCTGATACTTGGTTGAACCAAAATCATTAATACATATTAAGATGGGTAAGAATAAAAACGGCAATTTAGAAAAGAGCCATTCACCAACTCTCAGCATTTTCATAACTCGATTTACTTTCATAGACAACACTCCTAATTAAACATACAAAAATTTTGATGATTATAGAGAATCATTAGAAGGATAGATATACAACATTTCCTTAAGCTCTTTGAACGGCAAATCTATACATTCAACAATATCTCTGGTTTTGGGATTGAAATAGAACACAAACATCAATGCCATAAACATACTCCATTTATTCATATGTTTTGTGTTTTCAATCATGGTAATGGTTTGTCGGCTGACACCAACGATATCAGCCAAATCTTCTTGAGTCAATCTCAGTTTTCCTCTCAACATCGGCAAATTTTCTGCTAATGTCTTATAACACCGTTCACGTAACTCTTGATTAATCATAAACTTCTCCTTTACAATTTAGTTTCTACACAGTGCTAAAACGAAAGTTTATAATATACTTTCACTCCAATATCATACCATAAGTTATGAAATATGTCAATATGTCGTGAAAAAAGACACAAAATGATTGCAAAAAAGACATTTTGTATTGAAATCGTATTTTTAGTTTGAACAAAACCATATATGATATACAAAAAAACATCCGGAACTTTTTCAAGTCCCGGATGCCAGTTTTTTCTTATTCTACTGTAAGATTTACATTGAACATTCTGCCGCAATTGAACTCCACATGGATGTCCTGGACACCCTTCGGGATTTCCGGCAACAATGCCTGAAGGCTTTTATGGAAAGGATATTCAGGATCCGATTCACCGGACCAATTCACCTTACCAAGTCCGTAACAAGCAATACGCAGAGGTTCCTCACGCAAATGAATATAAATATTCAGGTGATTTTCCCTCCAATTGCCGGTCACATACGAACCGAAGTCCTTACAGAAGTTTTCAAGCAAATGAAGATAGGTTGTGCTTTTCTTCTGCTCAATGATGTGCGGCATCAATACCTTCTTGCGGAACTTGTTGATAAATGATACCTCACCATCGTCATCAACATTCTTATTATGAAGCATCTTAGCGAGCGTGAGTTCACCGTTGCGATCAAACTCCAGGGTAATGTACGGAGTGTCGGGTTCATCTTTTTTCCTCATCACAAACAGATAATCGTGACCGATCATGTACCGATTGATTGCATAGTACGCAACGGCGTGATGCAATCTGTCACCTTCCTTGAGAAATTCATACCAATCCTTGAAAGCACGGATAATGTACTCATCACCCTCAAGGGACAAATGCTTGTGCTTCTCAGTCATCGCATTGACTGCATCAAAATTTTCTTTTGTGATCTGTAAAATTGCCATCGTTTTATCGTTTTGTAAAATTAATAATCATTTCGGGGATATCATCCTTTTGAGATGCATCAACAATCAAGATGGGATTATCAATCTCTGTGCTCCCAGATCTCTGAAGTATAAACAAACAACTTATCTTTCATTGTGGGATATACCGTCAGCATAAAATCAGAAGGTTTCAAGATAACATATCCTCCATGCCGCGAAACAAATTCCATCATAGATTCTGCATACTGATGATACCTTTTGGAAATAGCGGTGATCTCACCGGGGATCCGCTGTCTCGCAACTGCCAATAATATACCTTTTGCAGGAAATTCATCCGACAATAAACACAGCAGCCTTCTGTAATCCTCCTCATCACCATTTCAATATGCTTCCGGAATAATTCCGTATTCTTTTATCACGTCCAAAGTACTGGAAATAATGTCGATACAGCAGATGTTTTCTGTATTGACATATGGAAGCAAGTTCTCTTCGCATTCCACACTAAAATCTAAAAGTTTCTCCAAAGCACTCTCCTCACACGAATTCAAAATACATTTTCTCTCCATCCTCACTAAACGAGTACAGGGAGTACTTAAAATTAGGGCCGAACATCGCAAGATCATCTGTATATAATACATCAAATTTTAATCCATTTGCTTTCAAATAGTCATGATACCTTTGATTACGGACTTTCCATTGTTGATGAACTTGATGAAATCAGAGGCAGAAAAACAGTGGCTGCAAAAATGACAGATGTTCCCGGTCACACAAAGGGCATTGTTAACCCCCTTGCTAAGTACGGAATAAAACTCTTACATATTGGTGTAAACGGCGTTTCTGCTATGCCCGAAGTACCTGAGTGTTTTGTGTGGAAAGACGGCAATGCTGAAATTATTGTTATTTATTCAGGTGATTACGGCGGAGCGTTTAAGTGCGATTTTATGGAAGAAGTTTTGTATTTTGACCATACGCTTGATAATCACGGTGCACCGTCACCCAAAAAAGTTATGGATAAGTTCAATAAAATTCAGTCGCAGTTCCCTGATTATGAAATCATAGCAGGCACGATGGATGATTTTGCAGATGTTATTTGGCAGTACAAAGATAAACTTCCTGTTTTTGAAGGTGAAATTGGTGACACTTGGATTCACGGTGCGGCGACAGATCCGTATAAATCAGCATCACTGCGTGAACTTATGCATTTAAAGCGTGAATGGCTTGCAAACGGAAGTATGCAGAAAAACAGCAATGAATATACTGCTTTTTCGGATGCTTTGCTTTGTATTGCCGAACATACCTGTGGTATGGATGCCAAAACACATTTTGCTGATTATGAAAATTATCTGAAAGTTGATTTTGAGGAAGCAAGAAAAAAGGATATTGTATTTGTAAAGCATCCTTTCAGGGATTTTCCTTATAATATTTTAAATATAGTAAACAAAGTTAAAGACGGTAGAAAAAATTATGCCTACAGTATTATTGAAAAAAGCTGGGCAGAGCAGAGAACATATATTGATAAGGCTGTTAATGCTTTGTCTGACAAACATAAATTGCAGGCAATATCTGCATTAAAAAGGTTGATTCCTAAAGGTGTAATAAATACATCTGAATATCAGCCATATAACAAGCCGTTAAAGTTTTCTGATTTTGAATTTGAACTGAATGAATTTGGCGGAATAGGAACTTTGACATATAAGTGAAATATCCGAGCCTATACGGCAATAATCCACTTTGCCGAAAGCAGGCATTAACGGAACACCGCAACCTAAAATCAACTTATCGCCGCAGCATTCACGAACGATAGCATAAATAAAATTACCTTTCTGACCGAAATTAACCGGGGCGAAAAGCAATGCAGTTGCTAAAATTACCGGTGCCGTCATCCATAATATATACGGTCGGCATTTACCCATTTTTGTATGTGTTTTATCAACAATCATACCCATTATCGGGTCATTGACTGCATCCCATATTCTTGTTGCAGACAATATAATACTTGTCATTGCAAGGGACAGACCGAGAACATCCGTAAAATAAAGATTGAGTGCCGTAGACATAATACCGTAAATAGTACTTGTGCCAAACGGAATTAGAGAAAACGCAAGTATTTCTCTAAATGTTTTATCTTTTAAATTTATTTTCATTTTAGTTCTCCTTTTCTGACCACACTAAGTCGCCATTATCATATACTCGTACATAATCCACAATGAAATCTGAAGGCATGGTATTGTTTTTATCATCAATTTTTCCGCATCCCAACCAAAACCAACGGTTAAATTCCGGTTTTCCATTCTGCAAATCTCCGTTTATTTCGGTACTGATATTCATATATACAGGATAAGCACTGATTAAATCAGGATTTCCATTGTGGTTCTTTGATATCATAATTCCCATAATCATTCCATTTTCCTATGGTTGGTTCCCAATTACTCATGGTTTATACTCCTTTTCATTATCTCTGTAGATATTCACTTCGAAATTTGATTGACGCTTCAATACTACAAACTAAAAAACCATCCAACTTGCATATTGCTTTTTGATATAGATCAGTCGGAATCTGATACATTGTTTCTGCAAGACTTCCTGCAATCGCCGCAATAGTATCACTGTCACCACCAATTGAAATTGCTTTTGAAATAACATCTGAAAAACTTGTACCCTCAAGAAAGGCCACAATGGCTTGCGGAACAGAACCTTGACAACTCACATCAAAAGAGTAGTCAGTTCTGATTTGATCTAAGGAAAAATCAATATTGTAGAAAGATTCTGCATATTTTCTAACATCTTCCTTATTGCCATTATGTAAAAGTTTATAAATTGAACCGGCAACTACTATTGCTCCTTTAATCCCATCAGGATGATTATGGGTAACCTTCGCGGATAATTCAGCAAGTATTTCCGCTTCTTCCAAGCTACGCGCAATCCACCCAACATATGACACTCTCATCGCCGAACCGTTACCAAAGCTATTGTATGGTTTCGGATTTGAAGAAAGTATCCATTTCAAGAAATTGAATCCATATCCAGCATTCAAATATTTTTTACCGAACAATTGCATTGACGATACGATTTCATTGCATAAAATTTCTTCGTAATTCACAGTATTCAGCCAATAATTAGGCAACTGCATAAGTCCTTTTACAATACCATCCGCGACCGCACACGTCATAACTGTATCATCTGTAAACCTACAATGTTCAGAAAGCATCTCATCTGATTCGATGCAATATTTGATATTATTGTGTTCATATAAAGAGCCGGCAATATCACCTACAATCGCACCTAACACAATGCCCACCTCCCCAAAGCTTAAACATAAAATACTTTCTTATCGTCTAATCGAAATAACACAGGATGCTCTCCATATGCGGCTCCTGTATCAATATCGATCCATGTGTCAGTAAACATCACTTTGCCACGGTATTCGTTTCCAAAGAAGAATGTCGGAGTGTGACCAAATACCGTCATAATATCGGAATAATATTTATCGTGTTTTTTCGGCCTATTCCACAGAAATTCCTCCGGCGTGTAATCGTCAATGTGTTTACCAGCATCAAAGTTTCCCAAACCACTGTGGGTCAATAGATAATCTTTTCCGTTAACATTTACACTTTCATAAAGTGGTGCATCCTTTAAATACTCAATAATTGCTAAGACAGTCTCCGGATCTAATTCAGACAACTGTTTAAGCGTTGTCTCAGCACCATTTTCCACCCAGGTAGTAAAGACATCCATATCCTGTTCATTAAGATTATCAAGATTTTCATCCGTAATTTCATCAAACAAAAAGCCGCAAGCGAGCATCATTGCCTCATGATTACCAAGAACCAACTGAATATTAGTTTGACTGATGAGCCATTTCAATATATCAATACCTTCGTCACCGCGATCAATAACATCACCTAAAATGAAGCAGTAGTCATCATCTGAAAAGTTCACCTTTTCAAATGCATTTTTAATTTTATTCAAAGAATACCCATGTAGATCTGACATTACATAAACCATTTACTTTACTCCTCAACAACTCATGATGCATTGCGAACCCTCATACACCATATATGGATTCCAATTTCTCGCGGTTTCAAACTGTCTGATATAGTTCTTGTTATTTTTCTTTTTTATAACAAAATCAGCTATAATAATAACCGGAATACCTTCAACAAAAATATATGCATATAGTATTCTTAATTGCAAATTAGACTTTTGATATTTGAATGTGTAAAAATCCCCGTGCTTGTCGTATTTAACCCGATCATCATTGAATATCTTGCCAAAAGGAACTTGTTGTTTTTCATAAGAAGTTATTCTACCATACAAATCCACAATGGCACAATTTATTGCTTTTTGCACCTCATGTGTCTCTTTAAAGTACCCTTTCCTATAAACACATATATCCATAATTCGCACCTCTATTACTTTGATGCTTATATTATAAATGGTGTTCTATAAGTGATGGGATTTTCTTTTATAAGTAAAAGCTGCCGAAATGTCAGCAGCTCTTACTTTATATATTTGACAGTTTAGGATGCTGTTTATTTGGCTTCCAATCTCCAAGTGCTCTTGTTATTGTAGTGCCTTAAAGAAGCCGGATCGTCAAGCATAAAAATATGGGCATTAGGCTTGCTACTAAAGCCATTATAAAAATCGAATTCATAGTAAAAGCCGACGAGAGTACCGTTTTCAAAGATGGCATTTTCCATTTTAAGAGAATGCTCATAGGTGATTTCTTCTGTTCTGTCGCACCCGCCATCCGTATCAGCAAGAATTGTATGCTCTCGATCTTCCAACATGATCCATTGTTCATTTGCTTTCTTTAACAACCCTTCGTGCGCTGTTGTCGTATGATAGTCAGCATAGATATACATATCATCTCCTGCCACAATTGAACACGGAAGCTTCTCTCTTACCAAATCATAATGTTTTTGGCTCATAAACTAACCTCCCCAATTCTCTGCAAAATACAACTCGATGATATTTTCAGAATTTTTTCTTTCACAATATAAAACAATAGATTTAATATCCTTGGCGCGGGATTGAATATCAATTATCTTCTCCTATGGAACCTTCGAAACATAATACCTGATTTTCAGCTTAATCTCATACCATGTGAATTCACGATGCAACTCCAATTCCCCGGTCCATTCGTTCTTTATAGTAAAGTAACCGCTACGATTTCTTGTATATTCGTAAAAATCATCTTCACGTTGCCACGAGGGATATGAACCATAAGAATACCATCTCGCATCCGGATCTCTGTACCTGCTTTCGCGTTGCGCATAATACTCACCATCGTAATCGCGGCAAATCTCCGACTTGCGTATATTCGAAATAACCTCAACAATTTCTGCTTTCACTTTTTTCTTTCGGAACATTGGAAACTCTCCTTTATGTCTTGCGCTAAAATTGTCTGCTATTTACAGCAGCAATTAATCCGAAAGATAATCGGAATATTGTTTTTCTAAGAATCGAATAATCTCCGCCTTAGCTTCAATAATGAATGTATTCATTTTTTCAACACTCATTGGAAGAATCCTGTCTTTAGGGATCAAATATTCGTATTTTAATCCTTCTTGATCAGACACAATATCCCCATTACCCTCAAACGAAAAATCCTTTCGCACCCTGATATCGTCAGAAATATTGGCAAACTTGCATCGCAAAACCAAGTATTCTTCCGACTCGTTGAAATTCAAAGTCATTGTCTCCGTGATAAGTCCATGCAAATCACTTTCAAAATCAAAAGCAATCTCAATCACATTATTGGGCCTAGAGAAACCAACAATATAATAGTATTGGCTTTTAATCATAGTTAAAAGCAAAATCGTATTATTAAAAGTTTCTCTGTCAGGAAAGGATGTTGTTTTAGTATTGTAATAATAATCGTTATGCATATTTATCTCCCTCAACTTTCAAATAGATTATAGCTAACTATTCGAAAAGAATGGGAAAATACTTTTTATGCGGTCATTTTAATTAGAATTATATTCTTCCCATGTGCATCCGTACTTCTGCAAAAGGACCTTCATATTGTCTTCCTTTAGCAACTCTTCGACCTTTTGCATTATATCCGCTATTTCATATGGCTCATAAAACAAAATGCACCGACCGTTTTCCTGCATAACAGCATTGACTTTTGATAAAATAGTACATATCTCTTCTTGGTTCTTATCAGGGGTTTTTGTGGTACTTATTTGTTTAAGCAAGGAGACAATTTCCCTTCTCACAACCTTAGGCAACCCTTTTATCAAATAGTCTATTTCACGAACACTTTTTTCAAATTTTTCACGCTCTTCGTCAATGGACGGTTCGGCAATTATCGAATTCTCAATAATATCTTCGAACATTTCAAAAGGATTTTCCGAAACTAACGACAGCATAATCAAGTTTTCAAAGCGATTGGCCGGATATAATTTAGACATACCGCAGCGCATAAGCATCTCGTTGCATTCATCAACGAAGGTCATATAATCATTGGAAGAATACCCACCCTTCTTTTGGAGGAATAACCCAAAATTATAGAACTTCATAAAAACAAGGTCTTTTCGATCAACCTGTTTTTTCTGACTACGCAAATCATCTAATCTGTCACTCATCAAGAGGTTCATCGTGATTTCTTTCGGGAGTGATGTAGTCTGTGCTTTTTTTCCTTTTTGACCAAGCTCACCGTTACTTATGGAAATAAAATCATTTGTTACAATCTTCTCGCCATCTTTCATGCGCTCAGAAGTGTAACGGGGTATACACCGAAGCATCTCTTTCGCAAGTTGCTCGGAGTTTTCCGGTTTTCTAAGAGTCATTGATCTATTTATTCGCTCTTGCCTTGCCAAACGTTTTTCCATTGTAGTCACTTCATAATCCCGCAAATGCTCATCATTTGAAGTAAATTGCAACGTTGTATTTTCCATGGCCTCATCATACAATCTCATAAATTCATCATATGCAGTTTGTGAAAAACCATGGAAATTCGCAGTATTAGCAAGCAAGAACCTATACAAATCTTCTTCATTGTTTACCTGGATAGTAACTGTTCTACGTGCAAATTTCGTATAATTGTCACGTTTTCCTTGTTCACTAGGCTGAACACTTACTCTCCTCTCATATTCAGTTTTAATCCGACAAAAATCAATATAATTATTGACCTCATCATGTGAATGGCAATAGTAGGCTATCACCTCATCAGGATCTCGATAATTATATGACTGCTCCGCCAACACATCTGTTAGAAACTTGTACATTTCTGTACTGTTCATATGCAACGCGAAACTAAGTAAGAACATTTTCTTTCTTAGACAAACCTTTGTTACACGCAGCATCCTACGAGCTTCAACTTTGTTTATTTCAGTTATCAATTTACCCGTTGAACTTGTATTAAACCTTGCATTTATGTCCATAAAAATATCTGTATATTCTTTTACATCATCATTACAAACATCATAATCATCCTGCCTGTAATCTGATGTATATACAATATCACCATTAGACAATTCGAACATAAACTTTTTTGTATTGTCATCATACGATTTGCTGAATTTACCGCACAAATAACGTCGAAGTGCTAATCCCAAAGGCATGGAACATTTAATATCCTTCAAATAATTTACAATTGCCTCTTCGTTATCCTCAATAGAACTTAATCCTTCCTCCATATCATATATGCGTTCTTCAAATTCACTCATATGGGCAGTGATAATTCTCGTATAATCATCACCAAATGTATCGCGTTTCAAACTACCTTGAGTTGTTTCAGGCATTTGTTATCCCTCCTTTAATCCGATTCGTTCTCATCTTTCATAGATTTTGCTAATTCACTAATTAATTGATCCATATTCTTATCCTCTGCATACTTAATATTGGATAACACAATCGGATATAACGGATCCGTCTCTGCATTTAGTTTTTCAAACAGCTCTTTAGAAGTGCGGAATCTATTCAATGCCCAACCGAATTCGTTATCAAAATCAGCCAAACATACACCTATATAATTTTGCAGACGTGCATCATATATAGATTCCTTAAGATTTCCTCTTTCAATTGCATCATCAGCATATTTAAAAAATTCAAAACAATCTGTATATCCAAACCCTTTTAAAGTAGAGCCAATCAATAATAACAGATTTATTCTTTCTGGGCTATTCTCTCCAAAACGCTTTCTGTAATAGTCGTTTTCTTGACAACAAAATTCATAAGCTTCCTTAGCCATTCCTGCTGTAAACATGTTTCTTATACAACATTCCACGAACAGGGTTCTTGAAGAACCTGTAATATCCTTATCCGGAGCATATGATTTAAAAATTCTCTTGTATAGGTTGACGCTTTGGCTAGATTCACCTCGTTTTTCCAACAGTAAAGCAAAGTTGTGCAGGGTTGTCAAATAATCGGTTGTATTTGTTGCCCCGATTTTTTCAAATGTCTTTATTGACTTATTATAGTATTCCTCGGCTTTACCCAACTCTTCCAAGTTGAAAGATGTCCAACCAATATTATTGCAAACTATTGCATCAAAATATGAAGATGGAGTCATCACAGACGGTCGAACCGCAATCAATTTATCCAAATAGTTCTTGGCTATTATATAATTACCTGCTTCAAGATGGTTTTTGGCTACATTGTTATACAACATCGCAAAGCTCTCTTCAGGCATATTATTTGCTTTTAGAATTCTTTCGCACAAAGCATAATCATCTTCAGACTTCTCGATATCGCCTGACTGTGCGTGATATAGCGCTCGTTCCATAATAGGAACATAAATAATGTACTGTGTCTTTTCGTCCTCGTTGAACAAATCCAGCAACTCATTAATCTTACTGATAGCTGCGCTGCTATCTCCTCTGCGGAATGAGATTCTGGCGACGGCTCTATAATATTGAATAAGCCACTCTTTTTTAATTTGTTGCGTTTTCAGACTGTTAATATGGTTAAACGCATTTTCGGCATGTTCAGTAGCTTTATCAAGTTCACCACGTTGTTCATACGCAATTGCTAGCATAATTGATGCTTGAGCAAATGCAAACATTTGCATCTTAGACTTACCAAGCAGGTCATTGCACAGTTGTTCTACCTTTTCGTACTCACTCAGTTCACACAACACCAAACCAGCAGAAGTAACATAATCAGAAAGAGCTTCATTACCAGTAAAGTCCGTAAGCTCAACACTCTCTATAACACTTTTGGCCTCTGAAAGTTTACCAACGATCAGATAGCATTGAGCCAACGCAAGTTTCGCTTCAAAGTATGCGTATGAATGAAGTTCTTTCTTTCCCTCACATATTTTGATAGCTCTCTTTGCACTTTCTGTCGCATACTCAAATTCACCGATTCGTTGAAAAGAACTCGCAATTAACGATAATTGTCTCGCCATTTCCATCGACTCTTTACCATGTGTCGATTCAATGAAATTTAGGTTTTCTGTAGCAAGACGCATTGCCTGCTCTTTATCGTTATGCAAAAGAAAGAATATCCATCTTGACTGAGCAATATCCTTGTATATAGGTGAATCCTCTCCCAATTCTTCTCTTTTAAGAGCAAGGAACTCCTCATACACCTGCATGCTTGATGTAAAGTCTCCATCTTCCATATAAGCTTGCATCTTTGTTATTTCTTCTGGAACCAGACCTTGATT
This sequence comes from Bacillota bacterium, assembly GCA_021769885.1. Classification (GTDB taxonomy): domain Bacteria; phylum Bacillota; class Clostridia; order Oscillospirales; family Acutalibacteraceae; genus Fimenecus. The sequence continues at coordinate 149,941 of JAETSA010000005.1, forward strand.
GTCTTCGGGCGTATATTTGCTTTTGAGTTCCTCATATTTTTGAGCTTTATCAAGCCAATCAAGAGCGTTGCAAACCTCAACTAAGCCAGAGGCAATTTCGTAAATATGCCCCCACTTAAAATGCATTCTCGCAAAGCGTAATGCGGCTTTATACTGGTCATACGCTTTAGTAAGCTCATTGTTGTCGAAATAGCACCCAGCGATATTGATCATAGATTCAAGTGCTATCTCATAATACCTATATTTAATACTTTTTCCGGTTGAAACAGACAGATTATAATACTCAATTGCTGCGCTATGAGTACCAAAATCTTTTTCCACCTCACCAAGGAAACTATAGATATAAGGCAAGAAATAACTAACTTTGGAGTCTTTAGCGATTGTTAATGCATCCAACAAGAACTTACGTGCATCATCCGGACGGTATATATTGGCGTACAATCTGCCGAGTTTTGATTTCATTAAAGCTTGCTTATCTACCGGTTCACTTCGATATCTTTTTTCAAGCTGTATTGCATAAGATAATCGCGACATCACAATTGAAATATGACTTAAATAATCCGGATTGCAAAACTCTTCTAATTGCTCCGCAAGATTATAATAACTCTTAGCTTTCACAACACTTTCATTTGTTGCTAAAAGATCCGAGATTATCGGATGCATTGATATTTCTGCATCTCCTTTTTTCTCAATCCAACCGTGGTTAATAAGCGATTTTACACATTTATCGTTAATTGCTGAGGAAGCACAATAATTCACAAAGTCACATACACCTATCCCTTGATACGAGATAAGTGTCATATTCTTCAATATTTCTTTTTCGATATTTGATAACTTGCTCACGCTAAAGATTGCGTTTAAATGAGCATTGATTCTATTATAGGATTCAATTTCTGCAGAGGAAAAATCATACTCATGAAACACTTTCTCCTGCATATCATCAAGTTTTTGATTATCCAGTTTGTTCTGCATTTCCTCTAAAGAAATGCCGGTTTTCTTGATAGTTGCAGCAAGCAACACTAAAACGAGCGTATTATAATCTATGGTTTTTATAATACGCTCCAAACACTCTGAGTTTTCTTCTAAATCCCCTATTTTTGAATGCAAAGAAAACAAGTACTTACACTCATCCATCGAGAGATGAAAAAGGTCGTACACTTTATCTTCATAATAATTTGCCGCTGGCTGACAGCGAGTTGTAAATATAACCTTAAACGATTTGTTATTCGCCGGCAAAAATTCGCGAAGAAAATCATCGTGAGTTACATTAAAATTATCAACAATTAAAAGCGTATGTTGATCAGCCAAATGCAATACTTTGTTTTTCTCTCTTACTAATTCTTCAAAATCGGTATAATCATCATCTTTAATGCCGTTAATCGGCAGTGATGCCACAACAGATTTTAACGAATCGTTGTACTTACAAAACTGTACAGTATGGTAATCATCGGCATAATACTGTGCGAATAATTTAGATACCTCTGACTTTCCCAATCCACCTATTGCTTTAACAAAAACATAGCCAGTTGATTCCAGTCTTGCTTGAATCTCTTTTATTTCTTGATCTCTACCAATACAGTGAGCAGATGGTTGCCATTTTGGTAAATTCAAAAGGTACGGCAATCCATTTGGCGAGACAAGTTCTATGATTTTACATAACTGTGCCTTGAGTTCGCTTGTTGTTTGATATCGATTTCTTTTTGATATCTGAATTGTTTTTGAAAACAGTTGTTGCAACTCGTACTTTGCTTGCGGAGAAACCCCTGTTAACAACTCAACCTCTTGTAAATTGATAACAACGCCACGTTGCATTTCACTAATCTCAGGACTTCTACCAAAAAATCGTGAAAAGAGCATAGCACCAATTTCAAAAATGTCAGTATGGATACCTATGTTGCGGATGTCGCAATTATCTAATTCGGGAACGTAGTAATCCTCAGGAATAGGAATAGAAACGTCATACCTTCCCTTGAGTGACTCTATTGCCGTTAAACTGTCAAAATCAAACAATTTTACAATATCAGCGACTTCATCCAAAATCAAAACATTTTTAGGCTTAATATCTAAATGCAAAAATCCTGCATTATGGTACAACTCAACAGCCTTAGTAACAGACAATACTAATTTTAAAGCAGTATAAATGTCTGTATCTAAGACCTTGTCATAGCTTTTTCCATAATCGCAGGACGTAAGTGTATAAAAGGTATTGTTTCCTTCATATAGTCCAAGTTGGACAGTATGATAATTGGCAGCAGAAAGATTTTCAGATAAATAGGCATTAATATCCCTATATACCTGTACAAACGTTTCAAGGTCATACGCAAATTGTTCTTTATACTCTGTAGGAACAACAAGTGCCTGTCCATCACGGGCAAATTGATCTCCTTCGTTCAAATACGCAGGGCAAAACTCTTTCAAGATGCCTTTATGAACAATATCCTGGGATTCAAAATAAGACACCTTATACGCAATACAACTACCACCGATTCCAACAACTTCTTCGATGCAAAAATCTGTAATGTTATTATCGTTTTTTAATTGTAATACTGATGACACTTCAAGATTGCGCTTCATCTTTCCACCTCGTAAATATTATTGACCTTTGCCACCAGAACCGGAGATCGAGGAGGCACCTTCAGAGGAAAAGGTTCCGCTTTTTCCCGTAATTGGGCAATACCATGTATCTGAACCATCGTAGCAGCATGCTTTGACACCACAACCAGTGCACAAGAAAATCCTCGTATTGCCACAATGCGGACACTTATATTGAGGACCTTCACGATGATTTTTAAAATCAATCACAATCTCAGAAGACTTTCCCTTTTCGTCAACAGGAATCGATGTGATTCCATAAGTACGAACCCACATGCCATCTGCCGCTAAATCTTCTCTAATAAAAAACTCTTTGCCAGTCTTATTACACTTTGCCGGTATAAACACAACTGTCGGCTTACTCATTCGTTATCTCCCACCTTATTTTGAATATAGTATAAATATACCTTGTTCCTCATTCAAAGACACCGTTACGTTTCCAACGCCAAAGCCATTTTTTCTAGCAACATCCAACAATTCGTTCCAAATATAATCAACCGTATCATCCTTATTCATATAAAGAAAGTCATATTTTAAATACAATGATCTATATTTGGTATATTGCCTAAGCAGTATATCTCTAAGTTGCTGTCTATCATGTGCAAAAGACTTCGTTACATTAAAATAATTGTATCGCGAAGAAGAACATTGCGGATAGATCTTTCTATCCCAATTTCGCATTTTTAAATCCGCGTCGCTTAAACAAAAATAATCATATGCCTTTACTGTTGTATCCGGACGATTCTTAATATCCCAAGTTGCATCAATATGATAATACTCAGTACCTATTTGAATCATATTCCAGGCATGTTCACCACCATCGGCTATACCATTAACAACAGTAGTATTTATTCCCACTTTTTTCGCTAAGAGAGAAAAAGCATATGCAATTCCTTCGCACACAGCCTTTTTTTCAACGATGGCACCGTAAGCTGTATGCGTAATTACCGAAGACTTCCTTCGATATAATTCGTCTTCATCATAGACAACGTTGTTTACCAAATAATCGTGAATAGCCAATACCTTTTGGATAGAGTTCGCACCCGGTTTAATAATGTTTTTCAAAATACGATTGGTCTCTTCATCAAAACGCTGTTGAGCCATTCGTATTTCTCTTTGATTAAAAACAGGCTGTAATCTAAGAATATTAAACAATCCCAGACTCCCAAAGTATACACAACAATTGTCAAAATTTATTAAATCAGGATGATCGCCTAATACAAGCTTGACAAATAAATTAACACTATTTTTAGGAAAAGACAAAGGAAGTTTAATGCTATAACTCCCTTTGCTCATTTCCTTATACAGCAAATCATATAAACTTTTTTGTCCGCTCGTCAATTGAAGAATCATATTCATCACTGTCCTGAACCCGACGATTTAACCATACCTTTCATATCATCGCCGGAAATTGTACCCGTAATTTTTCCACTATTACCACAATGCGCACAGGTAAAATTCTCACTGCCGCTTTCGTGACAAGTAATTTTTCCGCATCGTCCGCAATGGACAAAATCGGTATTACCACACCAAGGACACTTATATTGAGGTCCCGTTCTTCTTTTAGAAATATTGAACCCAGGACCGCCTGCCCCTGCAGCCTTTTGACCAACAGGAAGCTCTTTTTGTCCATATGTAAGAACCCAACTATCGTCTGCTCCCAGATCGTATCGTGGATAAAAAACTTTTCCGCATTTTTTACATTTCGCCTCTAAAAAGAATAAATTATCCATAACTGTCTCCTTTGCTTATGCTATTAAAAAAGATAATACAAAATACAAAACCGTATACCAAATGGTCGATTTAATTCCTTCTGTTACCGAACAAGTGTATGAACTGCTTGTTTTAATACACTTGATAACAATTTCCGTAATAATACCTGCAAAAATCATAATGGCCCATACAATACCAAAGGTCAACAACTCTCCGGATAGTGCATTAGGTGAGGATGCATCAACAGGCAACGCAGAAGATGAACATAACAACCAATTCAGAAAAATAAATAAAGTACCACTCCAAAAACAATGCTTTATCATTGTATGTTGTTCGGTAAATACTGGAAAGAGAATGTTGGATGTGGCTACCGCACTCTTTCTAACCTTTGCAACAACCGTCAAAACATATGAAATTGCAAGTAGTACTACCGCAATAATATTTGCCACTTTAAAAAGAACTAGCAACGCATTATACATTATCATTTATCGACACCTCCCGATATATATTCAACAATGTCTTCAACCAGAGCAGAAATATTTTCTCCCGGCTTAAATGTATCCTTCAAATAGCCGAATTGATTCTCGATATTTGACGATACACCTTCAAAAAGTGAGGAAAACTGAATTCCAACCTTATTGAAAACGCGTGAAACTCGTTTTTCGCTTACATCAAGTTCTTCGTCTGACGAACCAGCCTCAACATCCACATTGTCATGCGTGCTATTATTAGGTTCAACAATAGTATGTGCAAGGTACTCAGTATGAATATTGCTTGATATCCTATCAAACGATTTTCCAAGATTTACATTATCGGCATTCTTTATGAGAAGAACGACAGTAACAACAACAGCTATAACAGCAAAAGTTCTCATAAACCCACTTGAAAAACTCGTACATTTGCGCAAAACAGAAGCAAACTTCTTTTCTCTTTCTTCCTTTTGCTTTAATGCTCTTTCAAGTTGCTCTCTTCTTTTGCGTTCTTCCTCTGCTTGTTGTGCTGCTTTTAATGCTTCTTGTCGCTTTCTTTCAGCTTCTTGTTGTGCACGCAGCGCTTCTCTGCGTTTTCGCTCTTGCTCCTTCTTTATTTGAGCTTGACGTTTTTCCTCTTCTTTCTGCTCACGGAGAACACGTTGTTCTGCAGCAGGTGTCATCGGTGAACCGCAAGTTTCGCAGATTTTCACACTTGGATATGCATTTGTTTCATCGCATTCTTCACATTTCCAATAGAACTGCATCTGCTCCTCCTTATTTTGGTACAACCAACCCCATCGATTGTGCTGCCACCCTAGGTATTGTCATTTTTGAACCTGTCGCCGTATACACACAAACCTTATCTTCCGAAAGGATCTTAACTTTAGAATAGCCTTTGGGAAGAGTAGCTGCCGGCTTAATAGAAAAATCACCTTGTTCGGCCATTTGTAATCCCTTATAGGCCGCATACAAAATTTTCGTCAACTTATCAACTTCATTTTGCGACGAGAGATTGCGATTAGCCTCAACAAATCTAATGGCCTTTTTTAACTTAGCCACTGATTCAGCCGTATAATCAGAAAGGTCCTTAGGTACAGCAGACAAGATCTTATCAATTTTCGAATAATCTGCCGCCGGAGTACTAATTTCTGCTTTTTCAAGATTCTTCAAAGCAGAGTATAGAAGCTTCGTGCATTTATCGATTGTTGCTTGATCAGCACTGTCACGTACCTTTGTAATTTTTTCGCAAGTATCGTTGAGAGTTTTTACTGTGGCCGGTGTATAAATAGAAAGATCCTTAGGGATACAAGCCCACACCTTGTCCAGTGCTGTAAAGTCAACCTCTTTAGGTGTTGGAACGGGTTTCGTGTCGCCAAAACTCTGTTCAGAAACGGCAATATGTACTTCTTCCATTGTAGGTCTATCTTCCGGCAACGGTCTCAACATAGCTTGAATGAGATTCTGAAGCCAATCAGGAAGACTCTTATGAAGTGTGCATTTTTGTCCTGACGCAACCGCCTCAAAAACGAACTTACCATCTTTCTTACCAGGATAATCCGGCATATCGCCACACCAAAACTGGTGAAAAATGATACCAGATGCAAATACGTCGGAAGCACAGGTGAGTTTTGAACGATACTCTAAGTTACCTAATTTATACGCAGCAAGTTCTGGACTTTGATACGCATCTGTTACTACAGTAAGATCCGGCGAAAGAGCTTGCTTTGAAAAATAAGAATCATCAAAATCAATCAACTTCGCAACCGGTTTGCCAGACGCACTTTTGCCAATAAGAATATTATCCGGCTTCAAATCACCATGAATAATTTCTTTACTATGTACCTTTTTCAGAGCCGCCGCGTAAGTCTTCAAAAGCATAATCTTATCATCGTAAGAATACTTTTTAATCTTATCCAGCGAATCAGTTTGCACATCAATCCAGTAAGTAACCTGATAAAAGCACAGCTTCTCTCTGAAAACATCTCTGGGGGAAATAATATTTCCAGTACCATTGCCAAGTTCATCAAGTGCTTTGATCAACTTCTTCTTTGCAGAAAGCCATTCATCACACTCTTGCTTTTTACTTTTATAAAGCTTAGGATTGATTCCGTCTTTAGGGAATTTAGGATTTTGAAATTTCTTCAAAAAATATTTCTTCCCGCCAGATTCAGCTCTATACCATGTGCCGTTTGGAGAATTATGCCCATCCGCTTTATCATATTGATATCCATGTGTTACTTCCATTAAACTTTCCCTCCTAAGCAGTGGTCGTATAACTCATAAACGGGCTTATACTCCATCCACAAAGCATACTTTTTATCATCAAATTCATTGCCATACTTTTTCAACTCTTCATATTGTTTTTCCAACGCTGCAAGTTCATTAAGTGCAGTGCCGCAAACGAGTTGCATAAGCATAATGTCGCTCTTAATAAATGCGATAAATGCCTGTAAATTAGAGTCCAAATATGCTTTGAATTTTTCGATTCTCTGCTCATTCGTCAATGGTGTACAATTCTCAATTTCGGTCTGCAATTCTATACACCTATCGTAACTTGCACGAATATCTTTATATTGTGCACGTGTTGTATAAGCAGAAAACTTTCTTTTCCACGCACTGATAAATTCTTGTTCAACAGCATCATCGTTTTCCATATAGAAAGACTTAAGGCTATCTTTGCACCTATGCAGTTCCTGTTTAGTCGCAACGAACTCGCTAAAAGCCCTATGTAACTCACCGTATCTGATTGATACCATAGCAAAGTCATCCATAGATTTTAACTTTTTAGGCTCGATTTTTCTAAGCTCCTCATACACTTTGGAAAACTCAGTTAGAGCTTCTGTGTACTCTCTACCTGCATGATTGACAGCATTTTGGAGTCTTCTATATTCGCTGGCATATCTACTTCTATCAGAATTGAAGAAATTAACAGGATTAAAGCTTAACAAATTACTCACAAAGTCATCAAAGCGCATAACTTTAAAGATTTGTTTTATGCGAGTTCTTTCGTCAAGATATTCTGCGTTCTTTTCTTCCGAAAGACGAGCCGATTCTTCATCAGCGCAACGAAGTTCACTCAAAAACTTTTGATACAAATCAAAACCTCTGAGCGCTACGATTAATTCTCTAATGCCGTTCGGTGCATATGCCGCATTGCCAACAAGATCCTGCTGAAAAGCATTCAAAAGTGAATTCTTTAAATTCACATCAACGGATGCCTTTAATGCAGTTATTTTGCTCTCGATATCCGGTAATTTCGAGGAAACTTCGTCTTTTCTTTTTAACGACTCCTTATCGTACTGTGCACAAGGATTCCTATACTTCTCTTGGATATGCAACGCTCTTCGTAAAAAGAGGTTTTTAGTCCCTTCAGAATCGGTATATCCAAGAATTACACCAGCCATAGTGCAATCATCTTTAAGACCACTCTTAACAAGCACGTTACCGAAATACTCGCCCAGATTATCTGATTTGGGATCCAGTAGATCTCCGCACTTGCTAATGGAATACTCAAGTCGATACTCTAACTCCATAGGTGTACTAATATAGTCAAAGCATCCATCTGTGCAAACAAGCAAAACACACTTAGGTGGGAGAGTAAAATATCCGTAATTTATATGAAACTCTCCATCTTGTCTAATGTTGTTTGTCATTGTTGCCGACTTCTCAAAAGCATCTACGTTATCGAAAACGTCATCCCTTGAGATCTGTTGAAGTCCCTTATCTGGTGTGAGTACAAACGCCCTGGAATCACCTGCTGACACTACTAATGCATCAGTGTGATCATCATAGTGTTTATAGATAACGGCAGCCAACGTGCTCGGAAGCATCTGCATAGACTTGCCCCTTACAATATTCTTCAACCCTTTTTCAGTAACATATTGATTTAGGGTGTTCGAAATGTAAGTTTTTAACTCTGCGATTAAGAATCCTGGGTTCTGCATATTTTCGCAAAACTCGTCATAGTGCGCAGAAAAAAACTCTTGACAGGCAACAGAAATTTTTCTTGAACCTAAATATGCACTTGTTCTTTTTTCACCGTCAATAAGATATGCATTTTGGCCGCCTCCACCAAGACCATCACAAACGATAAGCATTCTGTCGTCTGCATATGCAGGGGCGTCCTCATCATGACCCTTCAACGGTTTGTTAACCGTAAAATTCAAGAGGACCACCTCGCTTTATCTCATACTACCACTAATCGTCGCAATGATTGTGTCACGTCCAAGTTCTGCACCGCCTTCTGCAGCAGAAATCGGAACAACAGCAGCGTAATCAATCTCTTCGGCCATATCGCTCCAAGGATAAGCATCTTCCGGAGCAAAGATAACCAAACGCTCTGCCATCTTGTCCATAGTATAAGACTCACTGTTATCCATACAAGAACCCTGTCCACACCAAGCCTCATAGAGTTCATTGTAGTTCTTAAGCATATCGGTAGGATAGTGCTCAGATACACCGTCAGCGGACTTTTCAAGGGGATGTGCAGAAGCATCGGTAAAGATAACAACAACGTTTCTTGCTTTTTCAGTATTGGGATTAGTAACCTTTACCCAGTCAGACTTCATTGCAAGTGCCATTGCTTCAAGAGCATTTTCGGGTTCATCTCCACCGCCCTTAGCCTCAAGAGAAGCAACAAAATTACGGAATTCGGTCTTCTGATCAGGAAGAGTAAAGAACTTAGATTCCTCCATCGCATAAGGACCATCACAGTAATAGTCTCTGAATGCAATAACCTTTACTCGCAACTGCTTAACGATACGATTATTCTTTTCACGCATGTTGGTAATAAGGTCATCATACAGATCAAGAGTGAGATTCTTTACCGTATTAATGATCGGTGCCATACTTGCAGTTACATCAATGCAGAAAACGATATCAACATATGTAGTAACTCCACCAAGTGCGTCTTGAACGATTGTAGGCTTATCGTCCGTCTTGGTAGTCTCTGCAGCATTTGCTGCTTCTAAGGAATCAATTTCGTCGAGATTGATGTCATCAACATCACCCAACTCCAAGTCTCCCAGCTCGCCTAATTCTTTTTCGAAATCTTCCATGGTTTGTTCTTCCTTTCGGTTTTGTATTTTATATTTACAGATATACGATCTGCGAATACCAACTTCTAATTAAGTTTCGACATATTATACCATATCACTATGATAAATTAAATTGGAGAAAAAGTTTTTTCCTTTGCGAAATCAAATTTTTCTTAAAAGTTCTTTCGCCATACTTGAAGCTTCTTCATCGCCACTTTCTGCGACTTGCTTCAAAATATTTCTAGCTGCCCCTTGTGTTGTCGGGTTATCAATACCCAAGAATATTTCAGCCAAATAGTAACCGGCGACTTGATTTCCGCCTCTATAGGCCTGCTCAAACCACTTTGAGGCCTCGTTATCGTCACGCTCTACCACTTCTCCTTGATAGTAATAGCATGCCAACCTAAGTGCGCCTCTATCTGATATGCTTTCCATATCCGCAGCTCTTCGATACCAGTAAAAAGCTTTCTGTGGATTTTTTTCAACACCCACGCCAAACATATAGCAGAAGGCAACTTTTTCCTGTGATTCAGGAACTCCGACATTGGCATTTTCAAGAAACAGTTCAAAACCTTTTTTCTGATCTTCGGGCACGCCAGCGCCGGCGATATGACATTGTGCAACATAATGACCGGCATATGGATAATTGTTATCAGCAGAGCGTTTGAACCACATATACGCTTTTGCATCATCTCTTTCAAAAATACCCTTATCAAAGAAATAAAGTTTGCCCATTTCATATTGAGCACGACCGTTATTATTCTCAGCCGCAAGAGTTAACCATCTTATGCCCTCATCGACATTCTTTTCCAAATGCTCTCCCTCGGTATAAAGTTTGAAGAGTTCCACTGCCGCATACATATCACCCGCATTTGCTCTATCAATATAAAATTGATAGAACTTGATATGCTCCATTTGTGTTGCTTCTATTCTTTCACCACAAGTTTGACACTCTTTATGTTCGGGATAAGAATTCACTTCATCACATTCAGTACATTTCCAAAAAATCATCTTTATCCCTCCTTAAAAATTCTCTGCCAAAAAATCTTTCGCATCATCATTTCCATTCTCAATAGCCATTTCTAAGAACTTCCTTGATTCATCGAGATCCTGAGCAACGCCAAATCCTTTGTAAAACGCAACACCAGTCATAAACATTCCTTCAGCGTTTCCATATTCAGCAGCGATTCTATTCCATTTATAACTTAACCAAATATAGTCCTGAAACAGATTCTCTTCCTCATCTGTCATATCCTCTGGGAAAGTCAATAACTTATCTCTGTAATAATCACTTAGACTAACCATTGCTCTATCAAATCCTCTGGTCGCGCTTTCCAAATACCAATTGAATGATAGGGCTTCATCTTCTTCAACAATAGTTCCCGTTGCATACATTGTTCCGAGCAGGAACTGACAACTTGAATCTCCTGCGCTTGCAGCTCGCTTTATCCATTTCAAAGCTTCTTCATCATTTTTATACTCTTCGCCCAAATCACCCATATAAATTATTCCGAGCAATGTTTGAGCATCGGCAATTTCCCTTTCTGCAGCATATGTAAGGTAATGTAACGCCTTATCGACATTCGGCTCAAGTCCATCCGGGTGTCGCTCATCGCCTTTTTCTATACCATACGCATACTCTCTGCCAACATAATAATTGAAAAGAACGCCACCTTTATTTGCATAATAAAGATTTCTTTCCATAACAGTTCCATCTTCCTTGGGAATCAATCCCAACGATGAAACCAGGTTTGTATCAGAAGCTTTTTTCTTAAAAAAACCAAACATCAAACTCCTCCTTACTTTGTATTCAAATACTGGTATGTATAATCAGAAATCATTCTTCCTATCTGAAAAGGGGCTACAAACGCACCCACGACAATAGCTAATAATCCCTTGATGAGCAAATATATAGCCCAACCGCCAATACTCATAAACAGAAATATCTGCGGAGTAATTCTATTCAAAGCAGTCCAACCAAAGAAAGCACACACTAGTAATGTGACTCCCAACACAAAAGAAGAGTTAGACTCTAACGCCGCCAAAAGAATTCCGTAAATAATTACAATAGAGATTATTGTGATTACAATTTTCCCATTTTTTGAAGCCAAAAACTCCAACACTTTATTTTTTTTACTCATAATAAATACCATCGTTTCAACAATTAGTGTATGGTTTATCCCACAGCACTTATTGTATCTCAACATTAAAAGACAATGGAAAAATCATTTGTTATCTTATTTAGATTTCATTATATCATCCAACACATTTGCTACCAATGTTAATTGAGGCATTACATATGAGTCTTCCTGATAAACCATATAGTTAGTAATAGCTGTTATACAAATATAAACATATGGTAGCACTGTATCAACAGAAACATTAAGTTCTCTCGCAAAACGTTTAGCATAGTCTTCATATCTGCTACTTAAACTAGATAAGACCGGCCTGATTCGCTCTTCATACTTTTCTGTAGCACACACCTGAGTAAAAAAGCGCATCATAGGAGCTAATTGCTCAGCTTTCTCTCGTAGCTTCACAATCATTTCATATGGCGACGAAACATTTTCTATCGCAACTGCTATTAAATCATCTTCTAACTTCTTCGCCGCCGATTCCGCACACGCAATGACTGCGTCATCTTTATTTTGGAAATAAGAGTACATTCCAGCAGATTGCAAATTCAAAGCTCTACTCAGATCTCGTGATGTTGTGGACATCAATCCTTTACTAACAAATTGTTCTAAACAAACGTTTACAACGCTACTAACTTTTTGTTCATTATCATTTTTGTCAATCACTACTCCACCAACTTTCAAATCAAGCGCTTGCTCTACTGTTTTTTTAATATAGTCTCTTCCGAGACTATCCTAAAAATAGTTATAAGAATAGATAATATATTATATCACAACTCCTCGAAGAATGTCAACCATTGTCATATATATGTATCAAAAAAATCACAGATTTCATTCATTCTGTATGAAAGTGCAAAAATAGCCCTGCATAGAAAACTAAGCAGGGCTACAACCACAAAAATTAATAGATTTTTCCTATCACAACATATCGTGCGTTTTCATACTCATAACTGCAGGTGGAGAGCGTTATATAACAATCTCCCTCGCATGGATCTACATTAGAACGAAAAGTGGAATTAGAACTATACTTTAATATCTGCTCATAGGTTTGGTTGGTGTTATATATCTCCCCCTGTTGGCTTACTGACGAACCCGGCAATCAGCTCAATCTGATAATTGCCTTCAGGTGTATAGAGGTATAGCACCGGATGCTCGTCATAGTATGACTGGGATTTATACTTAGTCAGGCTATACAGCTTCGGGAGATAAATATCCCGCCTGATTGATTTCGCTTAATATCCAATAGAAGATTCTTTCTATTGTCTTTTCTGTATATCTATGCTTAAAATTGTAGCTGATTGTTGAAAAATGCGGGATTTGTTCATGCATCAAATATCCCAAAAACCATCTGTATGCTACATTCATTTTGATTTCTTCTACGGTTCTTCTGAGTGACGGGATACCGTACAGATGCTGTATTAATACCATTTTGAATATCACTACAGGGTCTACGCTCGGTCTGCCGTTGTCAGCACAGTACAAATCTTCCACGATGTCATAAATATGCGTGAAGTCTACCGCGCTGTCTATCTTCCTTAACAAATGGTCTGACGGCACAAATTCTTCTATGCTGAATATTTCGACCTGCTCGCGGTTTTCTCTTTGCTTTACTATCATTTTTCTCACCATATCTACTTTACCATAAATACAGCAAAAAGCCCAGTAAAACTGAGCTTTTTTCGACAGGCTGAAGCACGCGAAAGCGTGCTTTTTTCAATGAAATTCGTTCCTTACGGAACGAGTGAAATATCTTCGATATGAAATATTTGCTTCGCAAATGTGAAATATGCCTACGGCATATGCGGGAACGAATTTTATTTCACATTCGGCGTAAGCCGAATATTTCACAAGGTTCTCGTTGCGGTCAAAATCTTTGATTTTGGGCACCGCAGAGGTTCTTATTTCATATTGCGCAGCAATATTTCATTTATAAAAAAGTACAGTATCTTTTGTCATTATGGGCTAAGTCCGCTGCCAAAGGAGAGAACATCTTAAAACTACAGGTTTCGTCTTAAATGTTACTATACGTTGCTTGCCGCAACGGGAAGTTTTTCATACAATAAAGGCAATGCTAAAAAGAAAGGAGGCGAGCCTTATGTTGAACGAAAATATAAAAGCCATCCGAAAATCAAAAGGACTTTCGCAAGAGGAACTGGCTGTCAAGTTAAATGTTGTTCGGCAAACGATTTCCAAATGGGAACAGGGATTATCCGTTCCGGATGCAGATATGCTGATTTCCTTATCAGAAGCACTGAAAACCCCTGTAAGCATTTTGCTTGGGGAATCCGTTGACGAATCAAAAGCCGATGACCTAAAAGTGATTTCCGAAAAATTGGAAGTGATAAACTTGCAGCTTGCGCAAAGAAAGTCCGTCGTAAGAAAAACATTGCATTGGCTGTTTATCGCTCTGGGTGCAGCCACGGTAACAATTTTTGCAGTCCTTGCCGTATTAAGCAGTCCCTACTTAGGCTGGGACTATAATGACCCTGAAACTGCGGTTTTCGGCGCGGCTTTCCACACATTTGAATATGTGTTTGTTAGATTCGCACCGATTATTCTTATCGGTACCATCGCAGGAAGTGTCTTAACACGACAGAAAGACTAACCCTCCCCTGTTCAGCCAAGGAAAGCCTCGATGCGCACCTCGCGTACGGGGCTTTCTTCCATATATCTCTTTTGCTTGCGGGATATTTACTTTATCACAGTTTTACAAAATCTGCATTTTATTGCATAGACAAAAAAAGTGTATTGGGAGTAAAATTCTCTGCAAAGGAGATGATATCGTGACAATTAATCACGAATTTGCGCGGATATTGGAAAATGCGCGCACGGCAAAAAAGCTGACACAGAAGCAGGTCGCAGATTTTGCAGATACCTCTGTACGTCAGTATCAAAACATCATTAACAACGGCGCGGATACGACCCTTTCGACAGCGATGCGTATCGCGGCAGTCCTAGACATCAGCTTAGACGAGATGGTCGAACAGCTAAAGCCCGATGAAATGGGTATTTACAGAAAACCGCACAATTGTAAATAATATAGGGCATATTCTTTAGGGGCTTCGTGATGTGCGCTGACGGCGGACAGAGGGAGTCCCTGTTTTATACGCAATTGCAGAAACAGTAGTGCTTTCGTACATAGAAAAACCGGTCTGTGCCGTGGCACAGACCGGTTGAGCAGGTTTTTCTCTCCCTCCGTCACGCGCTTTGCGCGTGCCACCTCCCTCATCAGAGGGAGGAAAACAAGGTTTTTTACTTGTATTATATTATTTTACAGTCACATACTTATGCTCGACTTGTACGCCGTTGTCGGATACGGTCAGAACCGTGCCGCCGTTCAAATCTCTGTCGTCATAGCAACGGTCGCCTGTTTTCAAGCCATAGGTCAAGCGAATGCCGTCATACAGTACGGAATAGCTGTTGACGTGGTCGTGCCCAACCACCACATTTTTGGTACTGCCGAGTTCTTTCATTACATCAAAGAAGCCCGTATTGATTTTGGGACAGCATACCTGCTCGCGCTTCTCGCCGAAGCCCATAGCAGGGTCATAACCGCTGTCCTTCCATTGGAGATACGCCAAGTGGTATTCGGGAATCGCGATATGGAACATCGCGGTGGTTTCAGGCATTACGCCGCCGTTTTGTTGGGTCAATCCCGCAATCACCCATTTGTACCACTCGATTTGCTCTTTGGTAACAAAGTGATAATTTGTACCGAAGTAATCCTGCTTGCGGCTGCCGTCAGCATTTAATATGTATTCCTGCGTTTTGTTATCAATCGCGTCGGACAGCATAAATTCTTCTTTCGGGGTATCGCTGTAATCGAAGCTCGCGCCCGTATCCATCATAATGAGGGACTGCACAATCTTGTCGCCCTCCATAATGCTGACGACATAATTGCCCACGCCGCCGATGTTGTTCGGCCCTTTTTTGAACAGGCAGTGCTCGGATTCCAAGTAGCGGTCGGCAAGCCATTCCTTATCGGCGTTGCCCTCGCCGTCGTGGTTGCCGAATACAGGCGCCCACGGAATACCGTAAGAATCAATCATCTGAATCAGCTCGCCCTGCGACTGCTTTTGGAACGCTGTCCAAACCTGGTCGCCCGTCATGGTAATCAAATCGGGCTTGGTTTCTTCAATCAGAGTTTGAATGGTTTCTTTGGTGTATCCGCGCTGTGCAAAGTCCAGTGCATCGCTGTACTGAATGTCGGTAAGATTCAAAATCACGAAATCCTTACCCGGCTCTTTTTGCAGCATTACCGTATCTTCCGCGCGGAAAGCATCGCTCGATGACCAAGTTGCGGCATTCGCCTCACCTTTCACCGGAATTGCCCAAATGCCGAAGCCGATTGCGGCAACAAGCACGATTGCCAAAACGACTGCCAAAGCTTTCACCAACCGTTTCTTTTTTTCGGGTGTCATCGGCTTTTTTTCTTTCGCCATTACAATACCTCTTCTCTCTTTTAAATTTTATATCTTTGCCAAAGCCTGTTCAATATCGGCAATGATATCGTTTACATTTTCAATACCGACCGAGAACCGAATCAAATCGGGCGTTACGCCGCATTCTTCTAATTCCGCGTCGCTCAACTGACGGTGTGTGGAAGATGCGGGATGCAGAACGCAGGTGCGCGCATCTGCAACGTGGGTAACGATTGCGGCAAGCTCTAAGCTGTTCATAAACTTCTCTGCCGCAGCTCTGCCGCCCTTGACGCCGAATGAAATGACACCGCAAGTGCCGTTCGGCATATATTTCTGTGCAAGCGTGTGATATTTATTGTCGGGAAGCCCGGGGTAATTGACCCAGCTGATTTTCTCATTTTTCGAAAGATATTCGGCAACCTTTTGCGCATTCTCGCAGTGACGCTCCACGCGAAGTGCCAAGGATTCCAAACCGATATTCAAATAGAAGCTATTCTGCGGCGACGGCGTAGAGCCGTAATCGCGCAACAGCTGTGCCACGATTTTCGTCACATAGCCTGCCTTGCCGAAATCGCGGGTATATACCGCGCCGTGGTAGCTCTCATCGGGCGTAGTAAGCCCCGGGAACTTGTCGTTTTGCGCCCAATCAAAGTTGCCGCTGTCAATGACTGCGCCGCCGATGGTGGAGGCGTGCCCTTCCATATATTTCGTGGTGGAATGGGTCACGATATCCGCACCAAATTCAAACGGACGGCAGTTAATCGGCGTGGGGAAGGTATTATCCACAATCAGCGGAACGCCGTGTGCGTGTGCGACACGGGCAAATTTTTCGATATCCAACACGTCCAAGGATGGGTTCGCAATCGTTTCGCCGAATACCGCCTTTGTATTCGGGCGGAATGCCGCGTTCAAGGTTTCCTCGTCAGCATTGGGGTCAACAAAGGTCACCTCCACACCGAGCTTGCGCATCGTGACGTTGAACAGGTTGAATGTGCCGCCGTAAATCGTCGCCGAGGAAATAAAATGGTCGCCTGCACCCAAAATGTTAATCAGTGAGAAGAAATTCGCCGCCTGCCCCGAAGAGGTCAGCACGCCTGCCACGCCGCCCTCAAGGGCTGTAATCTTTGCCGCAACGGCATCGTTGGTGGGATTTGCAAGGCGGGTATACATATAGCCCGGCTCCAAATCGAACAGCTTTGCCATAGCTTCGCTCGTGTCATATTTATACGTTGTAGACTGATAAATCGGCAGTACGCGCGGCTCGCCGTTTTTCGGGCTGTAACCGCTCTGTACGCACTTGGTTTCGATTGCATACTCTTTCATTTAAGCTTCCTCCAAAAATTTTTTCATAATATCGGGACCGTTTTCCAAAAATACGCCTGTGGCTTTTGCCGTTTCTTCATTGACAGTGGAAACACCCTGTTTTTCGTTGTTTTTATGATAAATCACATACGGTACGGGGTCGGATGCGTGTGTTTGGGTCACAATCGGTGTCGGGTGGTCGGGCAAAACCATAATTTTATAATCCTCACCGATTTTCGAAAGTCCATCTAATACAATCGGCAACACGCGCGAGTCAATCATTTCAATGGCTTTCACCTTATTTTCGGGTTCGTTTCGGTGTCCGCATTCATCGGGGGCTTCCAAATGAATGTAGGCAAAGTCACAGCCGTTTTTGAGCGCTTCTACCGCCGCTTCTGCTTTGCCCTCAAAATTCGTATCGATGTAGCCCGTTGCGCCGTCCACTTCAGGTGCTTCCATATCGGCACATTTTGCAATACCCTTTAAGAGGTCAACCGCGGAAATGATTGCGCCCTTTTTGCCGAAAGTATCATAGAAAGACGGCAGCATCGGCTTTTTACCCTCGCCCCAAAGCCAAATGGAGTTGGCGGGACGCTTGCCCTCGGCAATGCGCTTTTTGTTGACGGGATGTTCCATCAAAAAGTCGTAGCTTTCTTTCATCATCGCGATAAGTTCTTTAGCGTTTTCGGATTTGGAAAGATATTCGCCGACCACGCGACCCGAAATGTCGTGAGGCGGGGTCATATCGCCGAGGTCTGTTGTACCGTTTGCCCAAACCAGGCAGTGGCGGTAGCTGACACCCGAATAAAATGTGAATCGGTCATTGCCGAAATGGCGCTCGACATCCTGCATAATCTCTGCCGCTTCAGCGGTGGAAATATCGCCCGCGCAGTAATCGACCATTGTTTTATCCTCGTAATTGTCCGCATCGGAAAGCGTGACGAGGTTCGTGCGCAAGGTGACATCGGTATCCTTCAACTGCACACCGATGCTTGCCGCCTCCAAAGGCGAACGCCCTGTGTAATACAGCTTCGGGTCAAAGCCCAAAACGCTCATATTCGCGACGTCACTGCCCGGCTTCAGCCCTTTGGCGACCGTGCGCACCAAGCCGACCTCACCCTTATTTGCGAGCGCGTCGATATTCGGCTTTTTTGCGCACATCATCGGTGTTTTGCCGCCGAGCGCGGGCACGGGATAATCCGCCATACCGTCACACAAAACTACAACATACTTCATTTTATTTGCCTCCGAAATTAAAAATTCTGATTTTGACCGTCCCAAGGCTCGCCGCCGAAGTCCGTATTCGGTGCATCCGCAGAATCGCCCGGGCGGAAGGTATCCTCTGCGGCGGGCGGCGTAAAGCCGCTTTGCGGCGCAGTGTACGGATTTGCATTTTGCGGATTCGCAAAGGGCTGTGCGCCGTACGGTGTTTGTGTATACGGCGGCACGGGCTGGATTCCAAATTCTGCGGGCGAAACGCGATTGGTCATCATCGCGTAGGTTTTTAAATTCTCGTAAACCATTGCCTGCACGGTGCTGATATACGGATACACATAAACCGAAGCAATGCCCGCCGTCACACCGACGAGCAAAATCCACGGCAGAAAGCTCAAGTACAGCACAAACAATTCGCTCTTGAAGCCGTCGGTCATACGGCGGCTGATATCGCGCGCGGCAGACGGCGTTACATTCGGGTTATCGTGCACGATGTAGTTCACTTGTGAATATTCCAATGCTTTCAGCACACCAGGGACAATCAGCAAAAGCATCCACATCCAGATACAAAAATTCGTGACCAAACGGACAGCGAAATATTTCCCGTAGCGGTTGAAGCCTTCCTGATACAGCGATTTCCATTCGGGCTTAAAGCCGCGAATATGGTTCAGATAATAGCCTGCAATCGCCACTGTCAGCGGCAGAAGCAGCAGGAGCACTGCCCCGTTGCCGCCGCCCACGCGCACGGTATTTTGCGCACCGTTTTCGGAAACCGATTTCCAAACCGTTATGCCGCCGGAAAGCCCGCCGCTGAGCAGCAAAATCGGCAAGCAGGGCAAAAACATCCACAACCAACGGGTTTCCTGCTCAATAAAACTGCGCGCCTGTGCCTTAATGGCGGTTCTGTTCAAGACGTCCATAGACTCCTCCGATTCTCTTTTTAGGCACGGTGCCATTTCACGCCCTGCGGCGTATCCTCCAACACAATTCCCTGCGCTTTCAGCTCGTCACGGATGCGGTCTGCCTCCGCCCAATTCTTTTCCTTACGCGCCGCCTGACGCGCTTCAATCAAAGCTTCGATTTCACTGTCTAAGCTGTCAGTTTTACGGTTATATACAAGACCCAAAACACCTGTTAATTCATCGAACAGCTTTGCGGCGTATGCGATTAAGTCTTTGGAATCGGACGCAAGCACCGATACGTTGATGTCACGTACCAATTCAAATACAGCGGCGATGCCGTCGGCGGTGTTCAAATCGTCATCCATGGCGCGGCAGAACTGCTCGCGACGCGCGTCGAGCTGTGCTTTGATTGCATCCGCATTGTCGGGAACGGTATCCCCTGCGTTCTGCAGTGCGAAATCCAAGGAATCGCGGCAGGTATACAGTCTTGTGAGCGACGCCTTGCACTGCTCAATAATATCGACACTGTAGTTAATGGGGCTTCTGTACTGCGAGGAAATCATCAGATAACGAATCGGCTCATAGCCGTATTTTTCCGCGACGTCGCGCACGGTAAAGAAGTTGCCCAAGGATTTGGACATTTTTACATTATCCACATTGATATAGCCGTTATGCATCCAATAATTCGCAAACGGCACGCCGTTGCAGCACTCGCTTTGCGCAATCTCGTTTTCGTGGTGCGGGAAAATCAAATCCTGCCCGCCGCAGTGAATGTCAATGGTTTCGCCGAGATAGCGGCGCACCATCGCAGAACACTCAATATGCCAGCCGGGTCTGCCCTTGCCCCACGGAGAATCCCACGCAGGCTCACCGGGCTTAGCACCCTTCCAAAGGGCAAAATCCATCGGTTCTTTTTTGAGCTCGCCGATATTGATGCGCGCACCCGCCTCCAAATCCTCCAGCGGCTGATGCGACAGCTTGCCGTATTCCTTGAACTTTTTGGGGCTGAAATACACATCGCCGTTTTCTACGGAATACGCATAGCCCTTTTCGACTAAAGCGGAAATGATGGAAATAATTTCATCAATATTTTCCGTAGCTTTCGGATGCACGGTCGCTTCGCGGATGTTCATACCCTTCACATCCGTCCAAAATTCGGCAATGTATTTTTCGGAAACGGTTTTGTAATCCGTACCCTCTTCATTGGCGCGCTTGATGATTTTATCGTCAATATCGGTAAAATTCTGCACGAAATTCACCTTGTATCCGCGGTATTCGAGATATCGGCGGAACGTATCAAACACGCAAAGCGGACGGGCGTTGCCGATGTGGATGAAATTGTAGACGGTCGGTCCGCAGGCGTAAATTTTCACCTCGTTCGGCGTAATGGTTTTCAGTTCCTCTTTTTTTCGGGTCAGGGTATTGTAAACGCGCATAATAGATTATTCTCCTTTGCTTTCGTTTTGTAATTTTTCTTTTTCAAGCCGCTCGAGTTGAATGCGCAAGCGGCACAATTCCTGTGATACGGGGTCAGGCACGTGCACCTGGTCGAGGTTGTCAACGCGCAGACCGTTTCGCTTCACAACGCGGGCAGGTACGCCCACCGCCGTGGAATCCGGCGGAATTTCATCCAAAACAACGGCGCCTGCGGCGATATTGGAATTGTCGCCGACCCTAAAGGGACCGAGCACCTTCGCGCCCGCGCCAATCATTACGCCGTTGCCGATGGTCGGGTGCCGCTTACCTGTATCCTTACCCGTACCGCCGAGGGTCACGCCTTGATACAGTGTAACATCGTCGCCGATTTCAGCCGTTTCGCCGATAACCACACCCGTACCGTGGTCGATGAAAAAGCGTCTGCCGATGGTGGCGGCGGGATGAATTTCGATGCCTGTTTTTCGTACGGCGCGCTGTGAAACATAGCGTGCCAGAAATTTGTGGTTGTGATGCCAAAGCCAATTTGCGCGGCGGTGCATCCGCACGGCGCGCAGACCCGGGTACAGCAAAAGAATTTGTAAGGTTGAGGTTGCCGCAGGGTCACGCTCTTTTACGGCGGCAATATCCTCTTTCAGTCGTTCAAACATAGTTTCCTCCAAAAAGACAAACGCCCCCGCCGCCCCTTTTCGGGTACGGCGAAGGCGAAAAAATTCGCGGTTCCACTTCGCATTTATAACTCATCAGGTAAACTCGTCAAACTCCCTTCGGCGGCGGTTCACCTTGTGCCTTAACGCGGCAAAACGGACAAAGATACTGAAAAATTCCCTTTGTCTGCTCGGAAGTGCATTTCACGGCGTATTTTTTAAAAGCGCTTACAGCCGACGGACGCTTTCTCTCTGCAAAAAACACAAAGCCGTTACTTCTCTTCGTCAACGCATTTACTACAGTATAGCACAAATTTTAAAACTTTGCACCTATTATTTTCTGTAATCAATTACATTTCTGCTGTCTTTGATATAAATAATGCCCGAAATCACCGTTAAAACGGCAGTAATCCATAAAAGACAGTTGGAAATATTCGGGAGCGTAAGCCAAGCAGGACAGGTGCTACCCGGAGAAAACACCTTCGGCAGATACTGATAACACTCGCCGAGGAGCATAATCAAAATGGTGAACATCATTTGGCTGACGGTTTTGAGCTTACCCCAAAAATTCGCGGGTATAACCACGCCTTCAGAAGCGGCAATCATACGAATGGACGCGATTGCAAACTCCCGCGTTAAAACAATCATCACAATCCAAATATTGCAAAGCCCCATAGTCATAAAGCCGAGCAGTGCCGAAGTGGTCAAAATTTTGTCGGCTATGGGGTCTAACAGCTTGCCGAAATTGGTAATCTGATTGTTTTTGCGGGCAAGCTTGCCGTCAATCGCATCCGTAATTGCGGCTATGGAATACACAAGCGCCGCAATCAAAAAGCGGTGCGGCAGACCCTCCCACAGCAAAAGTGCCAAAAACACAGGGGTAATGACCATTCTTGCTACGGTCAGGCGGTTTGGAACATTCAGCTTCATACAACCTCTCCGACTAAATCATAATCTAACACATCAAAAATTTCAACGTCTACAAAGTCGCCCTCGTGCAGTTCGTAGCCACAGGTGAATTTGACCTGCCCGTCAATATCGGGGGCGTCACGGTATGTTCTGCCGAAATAGCTGTCGGTATAAGGGTCATACCCTTCCACAACGGTTTTAAAAATTTTGCCGATGTTTTCACGGTTCTTTTCGTCAAAAATGCGGTACTGCATTTCCATAACGATATCGCCGCGCTCGCGTTTTACGTCCTCATCGATTTGATTCGGCAAAGCGGCGGCGGGCGTACCCTCCTCCGCAGAGTAGGCAAAGCAGCCGAGACGGTCGAACCGTGCCTTCTTTACAAAATCGCAAAGCGTTTCAAAGGCTTCTTCGGTTTCACCGGGGAAGCCTGTAATCAGCGTGGTGCGCAAAACGGCGTCGGGAATGCGCGCGCGGATTTTTTCAATCAACTGCAAAAGGCTCTCGCTGTCGCCCTTGCGGTTCATCGCACGAAGCACAGACGCGTCGGCGTGCTGAATCGGAATATCCAAATAATTCGCAATGTTTTCTGTTTCCGCCATCACATCCAAAAGCTCATCTGTAATGCGTTCGGGATAGCAATACAGCACGCGAATCCACTGAATGCCCTCGATTTTGGACAACGCCTTTAAAAGCGCGGGCAGCGCGGATTTTCCGTAAAGGTCTTCGCCGTAGCGCGTGGTGTCCTGCGCGACAACAATCAATTCCTTTACGCCCATTTCCGCAAGATGCTTCGCTTCGGCAAGGATATCCTCAGGCTTGCGGCTTCGAAATTCGCCGCGAATAGACGGAATCGCACAATAGGTACAGTGATTGGAGCATCCCTCGGCGATTTTTAAATATGCAAACCACTCAGGCGTGGTAAGCAGACGCTCACCCGACAGCGGCAAACAAGTCTTTTCGCCGAAGCTTTCGACGGCTTCGCCCTCCAAAACGCGTTTGCAAACTGCGCAGATGTCCGCATTAGAGCCGAGTCCGACAACCGCATCCACTTCGGGAATCTCTTTGAAAATTTCTTCTTTGTAGCGTTCGGCAAGACAGCCTGTCACCACGATTTTGCCGATGATGCCCTCTTTTTTAAGCTGTGCCATATCTAATATATTCTCAATGGCTTCTTTTTTTGCATCCTCAATAAAACCGCAGGTATTCACAATGACCGCGTCGGCACCGTCCACCTCATTGGTAATTTCAAAACCGTCCTCAGCAAGACTTGCCAGCATAATTTCGGCGTCCACCTGATTTTTCGGACAGCCGAGTGAAATCATTCCGATTTTTTTAGACATCGTAGGTCTCCTCTGTTTCAATATCCACTTGCATTATCGCGGCACGGATTTCCGAATAGGAATAGCCCATTCGCAAAAGACCGTTGATTGCCCGCCGTCTGCCCTTTTCGTCGCAAAGTGCGGTTCGGTATTTTCCGCGCAACAGTAATATAATACGATTTTCATCGTCTTTGTCAAGGTTTTCGACCGCATTTTCGGCAATTTCGCGCGAAATCCCCTTGCGCAGCAGCTCCTGCACAATGCGGCGCACACCGAAATGCTTGTGCCGATACAACTCCTCGGCATAATTTTCGGCAAAACGCGCTTCATCAATATAGCCGAGTTCCTCTGCGCGTGCCACGGCGGCGCGGGCAGTTTCCTCCGAATGCTTCACGGTAAGCTTGCGCATCAGTTCCTGCTTTGTGTGGTCGCGCCGTGACAGCAAATCAAGTGCCGCCCGAAATGCACGGCGGGAGCCGACCGCTTCTTCCAAAGCAGCCAGCTCCTGGGAGTCAATTTCTTTTAACTTGTGCCATGGGCTCGAAAACCAAAACACATCATCGACGGTCAAACGGTATTCTTCGTCAATATAAATATGTATTTTGTTGAGCTTACCGGGTTTTACGGAAAGAATCATTCGTCATCGTCCACCGCTACGTCGATTTTCGCGCGGGCGGCGGCCTTTGTAGTCGCCACGGGCTTATAGGCAATCGGCTCGTCGGGGTCAATTTCTTTCGTTTTCGACGCAGATTCCGCCTTGACGGGCGCGGCCGTCGGCGCGGTAAGCTGTTCGCGCACCTGCTTTTCGATTTCTTCGCAGAGGGCGGTATTGGTCTTTAACAGATTCTTGACATTGTCACGTCCCTGCCCAAGGCGTTCGCCGTTATAGGAGAACCACGCGCCGCTTTTTTTCACGATGTTCAGGCTGACTGCCGAATCTAGCACCTCGCCTACACGGGAAATGCCCTCGCCGTACATAATGTCAAACTCTGCCGTTTTGAACGGCGGCGCGACCTTGTTTTTCACAATTTTGACCTTGGTGCGCGAGCCGATGAACTCCCCGCCCGTGCCTTTTAAGGACTCCACACGGCGCACATCCACACGCATTGTGGAATAGAATTTCAGCGCTCTGCCGCCCGTGGTGACTTCGGGATTGCCGTAGACCACGCCGACTTTTTCGCGCAGCTGATTGATAAAGATAATGACCGTGTTAGATTTAGAAATAACTGCCGTCAGCTTGCGCATTGCCTGCGACATCAGACGTGCGTGCAGACCGACGTGGCTGTCGCCCATATCGTCGTCAATCTCGGCACGCGGCACGAGAGCGGCAACAGAGTCCACAACAATAATATCCAGTGCGCCGGAACGGGCAAGAGCCTCTACGATTTCCAATGCCTGCTCACCGTTGTCGGGCTGAGAAACCAAAAGGGAATCAATATCCACGCCCAAATTCGCGGCATACACGGGGTCAAGCGCGTGCTCCGCGTCCACAAACGCGGCTTCGCCGCCCGCTTTTTGCGCTTCGGCGACGGCATGGAGCGCCAGCGTCGTTTTACCCGAGGATTCAGGACCGTATACCTCTATAATTCTGCCTCTCGGGAAACCGCCGATACCCGTGGCGATATCCAAAAGCAGAGAGCCTGTGGAAATTGCCTCCACATTCAGCGACTTGCTTTCGCCCAAGCGCATAATTGCACCTGCGCCGTATTTCTTTTCAATTTGCGTCAACGCTGTTTCGAGCGCTTTGTTTTTATCTGCCATAAACACGTCCTCCGAATCGCACAAATGTTCGTTAAATGCATTATATACTAATTCATTTTAAATTGCAATAGTTTTTTATTTTTAATTTTTTTGTTTTTTTCGAAAAAAGACTTGCATTCCGTCAAAGTTTCTGTTAATATATTGGCTGTTACTGAAAAAAGGGAGGTGCCAAGAAATGGCTAAGTGTGAATTCTGCGGTAAAGATGTTGCTTTCGGCATCAAAGTATCTCACTCGCACAGACGTTCCAACAGAACCTGGAAACCCAATGTAAAAAGAGTGAAAGCAATCGTAAACGGCTCTCCTAAAAGAGTGTACGCTTGCACACGTTGCCTGCGCTCCGGTAAGGTTACCCGCGCGGTTTGATTGCAGACAATCGAAAAGATTTAACGCTCGTCTTTGCGACGGGCGTTTTTTCGTGGGATTTTTTATTGAAACAAACGGCGGGAGCAAGCTCTCGCCCTACGGGTAGTGCACCGCCGTTGGGTTTGCGCGAATTCGGCGGGCGAACACAGTTCGCCCCTACGGGGTTGTGTATCAGCGTTGGGATTGGGAAAAATCCGACCGTGCGCGGGTCGTTGGGGACGCCGACCCCTACAGGATTGTGCATTGCCGTTGGGCTTATGTGAAATCTGACCGTGCTCGGGCGATTCGTGAATCGCCCCTACACAGATTGTGCATTCCCGTTAGTTCTGTGCAAAAATGGGCTTTGCTCGGGCGGGCGTGGAAACCCGCCCCTACGGGGTTGCGTATCACCGTTGGGTTGCGCGGATTTTTCTCTCCCTCCGTCATTTTTCTTCGAAAAATGCCACCTCCCTCATCAGAGGGAGGATTGCGGGCGGGCACGGAGACCCGCCCCTACAGGTGTAGGGAACGACCTCTGTGTCGTTCCGTGAATTTTCAGCAGACTTCGTCGGGCGGATGAAGTTACGGCTTCGCCATTACCCTTTTGTCTGCTTCGCAGACATTTCCCCTATTAGGGGAATCTTCATCCGACCCTACGGGTGTGTGCTGATTTTGGAGTTGCGTTCAGTTCATACACGTTTCAGTGTGCGTACAAAAGCTTTATCTTCTTTGGTCACGCGGTTGGATTCTGTGATTTTTTGAATGGCTTTATTGTGCGTTTGTGTGTCTAATACATTCGTCTGTAAAAAGGCAAGCGTTTTTTCTTTGCTTTTCACGAAGCACACCTGTACGCACCACGCGACTGCCATATGGACGTAATAGCAGTCACACTGCACGCCCGAAAGCAGCTTGAAAATACGGTCGATGTATGCCTCTGTCACCAAATGCTCCATCAGCAGCACAATCGCGGCGCGGCGTTCGTACTCCCCTGTTTTTGCAAGATAATCTAAGCACAGGCGGTACAGTACGTCTTCCTCTCCCCGCTTCGGCTTTAAGGCGGCGCAAAAGCAATCGCACACCGCCCAGTTGTCGATTTGCGGAATAAATTCGTCTATCATCGGTCTTTTCTCGACAAGCGGCACTTTCAAAAAAGCGATTACGAAACCCTTAATTAGCAATTCTTCGTAGTAGGAATCACCTGCAAGCTGTAAAAAGCCTGCGGCATCCCCTTTTGCAATCTCTTTGGCAATCCGTTTGGCTTCGGGACTGCGCACCCCGAGAATCTCGGCGCGAGAGGTCTTGCACAGCCGCTCGTGAAACGCTTTGTAGGCGGGGTCGGCAAGTGCTTTAAGTGTTTGTAAAAAATCCGCATATTCTGCGGCGTTCCATACAGTATCGGTAAAAGACATATGCTTACATCTCCGTTTTTATTGGTATGTGCGTTTAATTATATTATAAGTTTTCGAAAAACGAATTGTCAAGTCCCGCAAAATATGATACCATAAGCTGAGGGGAGCCGAACACAATATGCCGAAACCTTGTTCTTGCGGCGGCTTTTCACTTTTTCACCATTGTCGGGCGAAAGCCCGACTGCTGTTTCAAAAGCAAAAATCCATCCGCTCCCCTCAGCTTAACAATACTACGATGACAAAGCAAAGGGGAACACATATGCAGTACACCTTAAACCGCAGTAATTACCGTGACTTCGGGAAATTTGAAGAGAACAATCTGCCTGCACGTGCATACTTTATTCCGTATTCGGATAAAGCCGCTCTGTGCGGGACGGACGCCTGCACAGAGCGTTATAACAGTGACCTCGTAAAAGTGCTTTCGGGCGATGACTGGTCATTCAAATACTATGATAAAACCGCGCTTCTGCCGACAGAATTTGACACGGAGCGTGTGCAGTTCGACACGATAACCGTACCCTCCACCTGGCAGAGAACGGGGTACCGCCCGCCCGTGTATCTCAATTCGAGATATGAGTTTCATCTAATGCCGCCGGCACTTCCGAAGGAGCTTTCCGTCGGTGTGTACCGCAAGATGTTTTCGGTGGACAATACCGAAAAGCAATATATTTTAAGCTTTTTGGGCGTTGCGCCGTGTATAGATGTGTATCTCAACGGTACATATGTAGGCTACAGCGAGGGTTCGCACAACACGGCGGAGTTTGATGTGACCAATTCTATAAAAAGCGGTGAAAACGAACTGCTTTGCGTGGTGCACAGATGGTGCACAGGCACGTATCTCGAATGTCAGGATATGTTCCGTGAAACCGGTATTTTCCGCGATGTTTTGCTGTATGCATTGGATAAAACCAATATAGCGGATTTTGAAGTAAAAACGAAGCCCGCCGAAAACAGCACATATGATTTGCGCGTGACCGCGACGGTTGCAGGCGATACCGAAGGCTACACAGTGGAGGCGTCGCTTTTTGACGGCGAAACTGTGCTCGCTTCAGCGGAGCTCCCCGCCGCCGCAGATACGGTATTCGCATTTGACGAGCTCCGGGTGCAGGAATGGAATGCCGAGCTTCCGACGGTATACGATTTATTCATCACCTTAAAAAAGGACGGCGAAGTGAAAGAAGTCGTGCGGAATGTAACGGGCTTTAAAAATGTCCGCATTGACGGCGAAATCTTCAAATTCAACGGCGTACATATCAAAATGAAAGGCGTAAACCATCACGACAGCCACCATATTACGGGCTATGTGATGACTGCGGCGGATATTTTGAAGGATTTGCAGTTAATGAAGCAATTCAATGTCAACACCGTACGTACCTCACACTATCCGCCCGACCCGATTCTTTTAACGTTTGCAGACCAAATGGGTCTTTACATTGTGGACGAGGCGGACATTGAAACCCACGGCACAGGGTCTGTCGGTCCGCACAAGCTTTACAAGCCCGACCTCATCAGTCACGACCCGAAGTGGGAAGCACACTATGTTGACCGCGTCAAGCGGATGTATATGCGTGACCGCAATCACCCGTGTGTCACCCTTTGGTCCTTGGGCAACGAGGCGGGCGGCTACTGCAATCAGGATGCGTGCAACAAATATTTGAAATCGGTCTGCCCCGAAATTCCCGTGCATTACGAGGGCGCAATCCGCACCAAGCGCGTGGCATATGACGTGATTTCCGAAATGTATACGGAAATTAAGGATGTGCAGAAATACCGTGACGGCACGCGCGGCGCAAAGTACATCGGCAAGCCGTTTTTCCTTTGCGAATATGCACACGCGATGGGCGTGGGACCGGGCAGTTTAGAGGATTATTGGCAATTATTCTATTCCAGCGACAAGCTGATGGGCGGTTGCATTTGGGAGTGGTGCGACCACGCCGTACTGCACGCACCTGACGACAAAAAATACAAATACGAATACACCTACGGCGGCGACCACGGCGAGGAGATGCACGACAGCAACTTCTGTGTAGACGGTTTGTTTTATCCCGACCGCACACCGCACACGGGCGCACTGGAAATGAAAGAGGTTTACCGCCCCGTTCGTGCGCAGAAGGTCGGCGAAACCGAATATCAATTTACCAACACCAACCGTTTCCGCAATGCGGATTACATCACAGTGCAGTGGGCAGTGCTTGAAAACGGTGTGCAGACGCAAAACGGTGACTTTCAATTGGATATTCCGCCGTGCAAAACGGTAAAGCAAGAAATTCCTGCAACTGTAACCGACAGTCAAAAGGATTGCCGATTGAATCTGAGCTATTTGGATACGGCAAGCGGGGAAGTCATTGCGCACGAACAGTTTGCGCTCAACGACGTGCCTCTGCAGGTCGAGATGCAAAAGAACGGCAAGCCGACGCTTTGCAAAGAGAATAAAAAATATAAGATTACCTCCCCTGCCTGTGTGCTCATTTTTGACCAAAAGAGCGGCGCACTGGAAAGCTATTGCGTAAACGGCAAGGAACGGCTGAATCAAAATCCTGCGGACGGCAAATGCGGCTTCGTACCGAATATCTACCGTGCGCCGATTGACAACGATTCCTACGCCTGGCATCCGAAATGGAACCGCAAAAAGCTTCCGAAGGTGAAGCCTGTATTCATCGGTATGGATGCAAAGGAAGTCGGTGAACGCGTGCTTGTAAAATGCCGTTACAAGCTGTCCCTCGGCTTTAAGACTTGGTATATTTGCGAACTGAATTACAGCATTTACGCAGACGGCACGGTAGAAGTCGAAGCTACGCTTGACAAAAAGCTGTTCGGCAGTAACGATTTACCGCGCTTCGGTGTGACGATCGAATTGCCGAAAGCGTTTTCAAACGTGGAATACTACGGCCGCGGCGAGAAAGAAAATATGTGCGATTTCAACGCGCAGTCGCCTGTCGGGTTGTATCAAAACACCGTTGCAGGTATGCACGAAAACTACATCAAGCCGCAGGATAACGGCAACCACGGCGGCACAAAGTATTTGACGCTGACCGACGAGAACGGTGTAGGCGTTCGGGTTATCGGTGCGCCGAAATTCAGCTTCAGCGTCCACGAATACACACAAAGTCTGCTGTGCGAAGCCAAGCACCGTGAGGATTTGCACGCACAGAACACCACATTCCTGTCGATTGATGGCTTTATGCGCGGTGCAGGTTCAAACGCCTGCGGTCCCGACGCATTGGAGCAATACCGCTTTGCATTTAAAGACCGCATTGCATTCCGCTTCGTAATGCAGGCTGTAGGCGGTGAAGCAAAGTGATACGTACGGTTTGGTATGAAAGCGGCGAGGATTACACTCCGTCGAGGCAAATTCGAGAAACCGTATTTGTCGAAGAGCAAGGCTACACGCTCGAAGAAGAATTTGATGAATATGATGCCGTTTGCCCGCATTTGGTACTATTTGAGGGGGAAATCCCTGTTGCGACGGGCAGATTGATTCTGCTTGCCGATGGCACAGCAAAATTGGGACGCATTGCGGTATTAAAAAGCCACCGAGGGAAGCACCTCGGCGCAAAAATCGTAGAAGATCTGCTTGAAAAAGCCAAATTACTCGGCGCAAAGCGTGCCTATGTCAGCGCGCAGTGCTATGCGATTCCGTTTTATAACAAATTCGGCTTCAAAGAATACGGCGAAGAGTACCCCGACGGCAGAATCCCGCATATGGATATGGATTTGACGTTGGAATAAGAATCCGCCCCGCAGGAACAAGTTTTGTTTCTGCGGGGCGGATTTTTCTGACAGAAAAGCGGACAATTATTTTCCCTTTTTCATCTCGCGAAAGGATTTGCCGTAGTATTTTTGCAAAAGACGTTCGGTTTGGCGCTCACACAGTCCGATTTTTTCGGAGAGCGCACGCAGGGTCAGATTTTTTTCATCCAAAAACGCATTTTCAATCAGCCAAAATCGGCGGTTATTGAGATTTTCAGACGGCGTTTTGGTATGGATATACGTTTTCGGAACATACTGCCGCACGATATCCGTCAGCAGTTTCGATAACAGCCCGCTGACCGCCGTTTCATAATCCAACGCTTTTTCGCGGTATTCCGATAAAATCACAGGCAAAACCGAGGGTGGAAATTCGCGGCAAAACCAAAAATTTGTTTCACAGAAGGTATCCCCGACCGTTTCCTTTTTCAGCACTGCTTCTTTTTGCAGATAAATAAAAATATCCTCCATCGGTGCGTGCGGGTCGGAACGCTGTGCGTGCAATAACTGCGGTCCCGTCACAAAAAAGTCGCCTGCTTGCAGTTTATAAACTGCTGTATCCGTTTCTAATTCCCCGCGCCCTGCGGTAATATAATGTAATTCATAGCTGTTTTTGGAATGTGTATGCGGTGCAATCCCGCCGTACAGTACGCCGCCGCCGATTTCCGAAACCGAAAAACGCAAGCCGTGCCAAACAAAGGAAATCATAAAAACGCCCCTTTCTCTTCTTAGATACAGTTTACCGAAAGCCCGACATTTCGTCAAGAAAAATGTCGGGTTTTACCTCTGTTCTTCTGCTAAAATATAAAATATATATACCAAAAGGGTGATTTTATGAAAAAATTCCGAAAAAGCATATGTCTTTTGCTCTGCTTTTGTCTACTCAGCGCCCTAAGTGGGTGTGGGGTGCACAAAAGCACCGTGCAAGCACTGTTCCAAAAAACAAACAAAATTTCCTATGCCACAACTTACAAAGCACTTTCCGAAAAGAAAAACAAAACAAGTGCCTGGCGTGAGGGAATGGTTTCCGGCAACGGGCTTCAGGGTGTCATTACCTCAGGCGCGCCGTACAGTGATTCGCTGATTTTTCAGAATATGCATTTTATTTTGCCCAATAAAAACGCGCGCACCTGCCCCGACACAGCAAACGAATTGGAAACCGTAAAGCAGGCAATCGTCAAGGGCGAAGATATCGTGGACAATGCAAGCTATGATGACGTGTACACCTATCACCCCGGCGGTGCACTGCGCATTGCGCAGGAAAAATCATTTGCAAAGGATTATGTGCGGTATACAAACTATGAAACCGCTGAGGTCGGCGTACGCTACACCGACAAAAACGGCACGTGGGAGAGGCTTACCTTTACGTCGCGTGCGGACGGTGTGACCGTCACGAAAATCGGCGCATCCGACGGCGGCAGTAAAGTAAATCTGACCCTTTCTTTCGACAATCTTTCTGCATTTGCAAACTACGGCGAGGGAAACGAAGTCGATTTACAGTATAAAAAGCTCGTAACAGACAGCGCCGATGCATTGGCACTTGTTGCACACTACCCCGACTACCAGAACAGCGAGCTTCGAAACGGCGGTTACGCGACCTATACGTATGTAATCTGCGAGGGCGGCACGGCAACGCGCACAGAGGGCGATGCCGTATCGGACGCACAGTATGTCGGCGAAAACAACCCGCAAATCCAAATTGAAAACAGTGACGCAGTGTATTTAATTACGGTATCCGACCGCACCGAGGATATGGGTGCGCTCACCGATTTTAAAGACGAAAACGATTACGCGCTTACGAACGATTTGCGTACAAAAGCCAAAGCTGTTGCCGAAAAATACACCGCAGACGGGCATTTTGATTATGCTGCGGCACTCGCGGCGCACACGGCCTTGCACACGCCGCAATTCAATGCGGTTTCGCTGACCTTAGGCGACGGCGAAAGCGACAAATCCAATGAGCAGCTGCTTTTGTCGCAACGCCAAAAAAATACGATACACAGCGACTTGTTGCAGCGCGCGTATTACGCGGGGCGTTATGCCTATCTTTGCTGTTCGGGTACTGCCACAAGCCGTCTGTACGGTATGTGGACGGGCGAATGGAAAGCCGGCTGGGGCAGTAAATATACGATGGATGCAAATGTGAATTTGCAGACTTCTTCTTTAAATACAAGCAATATGCCGGATTCCGTGACGGGATATGTATACTTTTTACTTCGTCAAATGCCCGATTGGGAAGAAAACGCGCTTGCAACCCATGGCTTTACAGATGCACTGCAAGCACCTGTAAATACAGACGGCGACAAAGCGGTGATTACGGAAACCTGCTATCCGTATCCGTTCCGCTACTGGAATGCGGGGACTTCGTGGATGCTGCTGCCGCTGTATGAATCGTATTTAAGCTACGGCGATTTAGAGATTCCGTTAAGCGAGGAATTTGACCTTGAAGCACTGCGTTCCGTACTTTCCGTAACGGCGGAGGATTTGACCGACGCGCAAATCGCGGCAATCAGACAGCGTGGCAGTCTGACACTCTCCAAGGATATTCTGCTGCCTCTGCTTACAAAATCGGCAAACTACTGGGCACAGCTGCTCACACCCGAATACTACACCGACAAAGACGGCAACATCCATTATGAAGCAGGCAAAACCACGCTCCGTGACGGTGAAACCTACTGCATTCTGCCGAGCTACTCCCCTGAAAACAATCCCTCGAATTATCCGAGCCCGTCTGCGGCAAATACCGCGATTGACATTGCCGCTTGCAGGAGCAATCTGCAAATGCTTTTGGATATTCAGGAAAAAGTCGCGCCCGATGCAGACACTGCTGTGTGGGAAGACCTGCTCGAAAAGCTTCCGCCGTATCTATATGACGAGACAGGTGCTTTAAAAGAATGGGCGTGCAATCAATTTGAAGAGAACAATGAGCATCGGCATTTAAGCCACTTATACGGCGTGTGGCCGCTCGATGAAACGCAGGAAAATCCCGCACTCCGCAACGCATGCGTTCAGGCAATCAACAACCGTAGCAGTGAAAATGAAGCGAGCCACGCGCTTGTGCACCGTGCGCTGATTGCCGCACGTTTGAAAGACAGTGCGAGCGTTACGCGGGCACTCAAAACCCTGATGAATCATAAAATCCATTATGATTCCATGATGACCAATCACGACTATGACCGCAGCAGCTGTTACTGCACAGACTTTGCGATTGGCTATCTCGGCATTATACACGAAAGCCTTTTGTATTCGAACACAGGCAAAATCGAAATTCTGCCCGCCCTCCCCGACAGCGGATTTGAAAGCGGCGAAATCAAGGGACTGCGCACCCGCACCTGCGCGGTTGTGCAAAGCCTTTCGTGGGATACCGAATCGGGAACTGCATCGGTCACCGTGCTGTCGGAGATTGACCAAGATATCGTAATTTCCTGCGCCGTTACAGGCGAAGCACAGACCGTACATTTTGCCGCAGGCGAAGAAAAAACGGTGGAATTTGCCTTAAAATAAGTTTTTGTTTTTTGGAGCGATAGGTTTCTGCAAATTTGTCGTTTTGAGAAACGAAAAAATCTACACGGCACGAAGTAAATTGGATTAGCGCGTAGTGGCGGACTTCCACGTCCGCCATTCGTTTTGTACAAATCCGAACGTGCAGGGGCGCTTCGTGAAGCGCCCCTGCGGGATGAGTGTAGGGCGCGGGCTTGCTCGCGCCGTTTTTTGTCTGTGCGAATTTTGCGGGCGATTCGTGAATCGCCCCTACGGGGTTTGTGCATCACCGTTCGTTTGCGCGCGTTCCTCGCAAGAATGCAAAATCAAGCAAAATTTTATCAAAAAACGCCGAATATTTTGGCATTTTGCAGATTGATTTTCGATTCATATGCGTGTATACTATTTAATCGGTTAACGAATTTGGATTTGTCTCGGCAAGACTGTCGCCGAGACCACCGCGCCGCTATACGCGCGGTCTTTTTATTGGAGGAGCTATGAATCAAAATCCCCTAGGCACAGAAAAAATCGGAAAGCTTTTGCGCGCATATGCAATTCCGAGCGTCATTTCGATGCTGGTCGGTGCGCTTTACAACATCGTAGACCAATTCTTCATCGGTCACAGCGTCGGTATGCTCGGCAATGCGGCGACCAATGTGGCGTTTCCGCTTTCCACGCTCTGCACGGCGGCGGCACTTCTGTTCGGCGTGGGCGGTGCGGCAAATTTCAGTCTGCACCTCGGCGCAAAGCGTGAAAAAGACGCCGCGAGGTCAGTCGGCAATGCATCGACTTTGCTCATTTTAATCGGTGTGGTCATCAGTGCAGTTGTCTTAATCTTCTTAAATCCGTTGATGCGTCTGTTCGGTGCAACGGCAGAGGTACTCGACTACGCACTCACCTATACAAAAATCACCGCATTCGGATTCCCCTTTCTGATTTTGACCACGGGCGGCAGTGCGCTCATCCGCGCGGACGGCAGTCCGCGCTACTCTATGGTCTGCACGCTGACGGGCGCGATTCTGAACACGATTCTCGACCCACTGTTTATCTTCGTTTTTCATATGGATATGGCAGGTGCGGCACTTGCGACGATTATCGGGCAAATTGTATCAGCAATTTTGGTGATTGCTTATTTTTTCCGTTTCAAAAGTATCCGACTGCAAAAGCAGGATTTTCTGCCGCGATTAAAAGACTGCGGCCGCATTGCCTCTTTAGGCACATCCCACTGTTTTAATCAAATCGCGATGATGGTGGTGCAAATCGTGATGAACAACACGATGACGCATTACGGCGCGCAGTCGGTCTACGGCAGTGAGATTCCGCTGGCGTGCTCAGGCATTATTGCGAAGGTCACTATGATTTTCTTTTCGTTTGTCATTGGCATTTCACAAGGGCTGCAGCCAATCGTCGGCTACAACTACGGCGCAAAAAAATACGACCGTGTACGCAAAACCCTGCGGCTCTCTTTAGCCTTCGGCACAGGAATTGCCGTATTCTTTTCAGCGTGCTTTCAGCTCTTTCCGCGGCAAATTATCGGTCTGTTCGGCAGTGGTTCGGAAGAATATTTTGCATTCGCCGAACGGTATTTTCACATTTTCCTCTTGTTTTTGTTCCTCGATGCGATTCAGCCGATTTCCTCGAATTTCTTCACCTCCATCGGCAAAGCCACAAAAGGTATTTTGCTCTCTTTGACAAGACAAGTCATCTTCCTGCTGCCACTGCTCATCATCTTGCCGATTTTCTTCGGTATTGACGGCGTGATGTACGCCGGTCCTGCGGCAGATTTGGTTGCGGCGGCACTGTCCGGCATACTCGTTGCCAAGGAATTTCGGCTGATGCGAAAACAGGAGCAAAGCGACACAAAAACCGCTTAAAATTGAAATATTGTACATAAAAAAGCAGTGCAGACGAGACGGCAATACGCCCCGCTTGCACTGCTTATTTTTAGATTTACTTAATTCTGCATACCAATCCGCTCCTGCGTTTCCAGCGGGAAAAGATGCAGTGTGCTGCCGCACAAATCGGTTTTATGCATATCCACACCCGTCACGGCACGGTTCGAGTACATCGTATAATAATAAATCCCTTTGGATGCATTACAGCAAGAAGTGTAGACCGTCTGTTCAAAGCCCTCCGCACCGACGCGCACACAGCCGTACACCTGCCCGACGGTATCTAAGATATGAAAAAACTGCCCGACGTCCTTTGCTTCCTCTCCGAACGGCAAAGCATTCCCACGCACAAAAGCCGCACGCACAAATCGGGAGGCAGACGACCAATCCCCCGGAAGCCCGATTGCACCCATACCGCGGCTGTACATCTGCAAATCCACATTCGGCAACAAAACATTCTGCGGATCTTCGCGCGACAGCTGCATAAAATCCGACAGCCGTGACATTTGCATCGGAAAGGTCGGGCTGTTTGTTAAAACACCGACCGTGTTTTCATACAGATGCATACCGTCTTTTTCAACTTCCAGAACGACGCACGCAGTTTTATCCGCAAGCATCCAGTGTAACGGTTCAGACGGCAGCTGCGCACTGAACTCCTCACGGACAAGGCACGTTTTTTTCAGCAGTGCCCGCGCCGCCGCAACTGAATCGCACTGCCCCAAAATCCAAGGAATCAGCTCAAACGAGGCAATATTATTCTTCTCGGCACTCTGCGGCTGATAATCCGCATACAGCGGAAAACGCAGTCCCGCCATACACAGTCCTTTTTCGTTCATCGCGTCATAATACAGCGGCAGCCCTTCTGCAACGGTTGCCATACCGATGATTGCAAAATGGGACTGCAAGGCTTCGGCAAAGCGGAACGAAAACGGAAAATGACGCGGCGTGACGGCAACGGTTTCCCGATAGCCGCACGTGACATCTAGCGTGCGCCCGAAATAAAAGGATTCCCCTTGAAATGTTATTGCTGTGCACATACCCTTACTCCTCTGAATACATAGATTTTTTTGGAAAGCTATCCCTTCACAGCTCGCGTTTGTCCGTTCGATTCAAAAGATAATCTACAGAAACGCCGTAAAAATCCGCAAGCCGAATCAAAATTTCTGTCGGAATATCCAACTCCCCGCGCTCATAATTGCTGTATACCCGCTGACTGCAATGCAAAATCTCCCCCAGCTCGCGCTGCGTCAGGTCGCTGTCCTCCCGCAAATCACGAATCCGCCGATAAAGCACAAAATCACCGCCATCGCTTTTAGTATGCTCTATTATTATAGTTTTAGCGGAATATGCGCTATTGACTTTTAGCGGAAAATCCGCTAAAATATTTTGAGGGGCGGATTATGGGTGCGGGCTGTCCATCCTGCCTCTGCTGTCTGCGACACTCGCAAGAATAACAAGTTTTCAGAATCCCGTACGGGCGATTCACGAATCGCCCGTAAAATCAGAACAAGCAAACAGCGAAGCACAAACTTCGTAGGGGTCGGCGACATTTCCCCTATTAGGGGAAATGTCGCGAAGCGACAAAAGGGTAATGGCGAAGCCGTAACCTCGACGACCCGCGGACGGACAGGACGTCCGTCCCTACGCCCTACGCGTGTAACGAATGTATAGAAACTCGTAGGGGCGGGTTATTCCCCTAACAGGGGAAATGTCTGCGAAGCAGACAAAAGGGTGCCTGTTTTCGGAGAAAATCCACGCCCGCCCGAGCACGGTCGGATTTTGCATAAACCTACGGCGGACGTGGAAGTCCGCCACTACGTGAGAACCCAATGGGGACGAACAAACCTGTAGGGGCGGATGCCCTCATTCTCCCGTAGAAATCTGATTGAAATTTGCGGAACGACACAAAGATTCTTCCCTACGCCCGTAGGGGCGAACTGTGTTCGCCCGCGGGTCGCTGAGGGTGCGGGTGTCCGGCGGACACCTCTAAGCGAAGCTTAGAAGCACCGACCGATCCGGCAGGCGAGAACAGCGACCCCTACACGTTTATCAAATTCACCCTGTGCGTTGTGAGATTCTTCGCCTGCGGCTCAGAATGACAACATTTGCAGAAATCTGCCCTACCGGTGATACAATTCACTCTGTTCTGTGTGAGATTCTTCGCTTCGCTCAGAATGACTGGGTTGCTCGGGTGACCACATATGTTCTTCCGTTCATCCCCCGAAACTACTCGGGAACTGCAGATTTACAGTTGACGAATGTTTTCGGGAATGATATACTAAACCTGCCAAACAAAACTGTATATTACCCATTATGACATTGCGTGTATTTTTATCTTCGGTAAAAATACAGGCTCACTTTTCACACGCATTTTGTGATGGGTAAAGGTTTTGTTTGGCGACAATCGGAGCTATGTGTTTTTCGTGCGTAGCTTCGGCTGCGCATTTTTTATTTTATCGGAGGTAAAGAAATGGAAAAGAAAAGAGCAAAGACCTTATGTAAAAAGAGCATTTCCTTTCTGTTGGCACTGCTTTTGTTGCTGACGGCAATTCCCTTGGGCGGACTGACGGCGTTCGCAGAAACAAGCGGAGATTTTGAGTATAATGTTTTGTCAGAAGAAGATAAAACCTGTGAAATTACCAAATATACAGGCTCGGCATCAGAATTAAATATCCCGTCAGTACTTAGCGGCTATCAAGTAAAAGAGATTGGACGGGCAGCTTTTGAGAATTGTGCCTCTTTAATAAGCGTAAATATATCTCACGGCGTAACGAACATTAAACCTGATGCATTTCAAGGGTGTACTGCGCTCGAAAATATAAATATACCTAATAGCGTAACAACTATCGATGATAATGCATTTGAGGAATGCACCTCACTTACAAGCGTAACAATCCCTGACAGCGTTATAGAAATTGCTCCATATGCATTTGAATGTTGTTCTAATCTTACTGAAATAATAGTTTCGCCTGAAAACACATCTTATTGTTCTGTTGACGGGGTTCTTTTTAACAAGGACAAAACAGATTTATTGAGGTACCCAGCCGCAAAAGCAAATAGGAATTATGTAATTCCCAATAGCGTTACCAATATTGGGAAAGGTGCATTTTTTGATAACGATATTCTTGAATGCTTAACAGTTTCTGAAAACGTGAAAAACATAGCTGTTGATTATAGTTCAATGTGGTATCCGTTACATGAAGAACATCCCGGCGCATTTTATAATAATACATCTTTGAAAAAAATCATTTGGAATGCCGAAAAATGCTACTTAGTATACGAGGAAAAACATCTTGATCCAGAAAGTCCTGATTATGATCCTTCTTATGCCATTTGCAATTTAGCATCATTCTTTCCCGAATGCACGGAGTTCGTGATAGGTGATACGGTTAAATATATTCCGTGTCTTGTTTTAGCTAACAACCAAAATATTAAATCTATAACTATTCCCGACAATGTTATTAATGTAAATGGATGTGCTTTTTATAATTGCAAAAATTTAAAAAGTATAACCATTGGGAACGGTGTAACGAACATAGGGTTCAGTGCATTTGAGGACTGCACAAGTTTAACGGATGTGACAATCGGGAACAGCGTAACAGACATTGGCTATGAGACTTTTTACGGTTGCCAAAACCTAAATGATGTATATTATTCAGGTACACAGGAAGAATGGGAAAAAATATCCATAGGAGAGTCAAATTATTCGTTAACAAGTGCTCATATCCACTATAATACTACTGAAAATCACTATGAGTTTGTTGAAACAGTTAACGCGACATGTACTGAGGACGGTTATAACAAATACGTCTGTCCCTGCGGTTACGAAAAAAGAGAAGTAATTCCTGCTTTAGGGCATATCGGCGAAATTGTAGAAACCATTCCTCCTACTTGTACAAGCGATGGTTATACCAAACATATCTGTTCTGTTTGCGGTGAAGAGTACAAGACTGATTGGGTGTGGGCCGCAGGTCATACAAAAGGAGAAATTGTAGAAGTTGTTCCGCCTACCTGTACCAGTGAAGGATATACAAAATATAGATGTTCCGTTTGTGGTGAAGAATTCTGCACAGACTGGACTTATGAAGAACATAATTACAGCGTTCTGTTGGAATCACACGAACCGACCTGCACGGAACAAG
Source organism: Bacillota bacterium (assembly GCA_021769885.1). Lineage (GTDB taxonomy): Bacteria > Bacillota > Clostridia > Oscillospirales > Acutalibacteraceae > Fimenecus. Next base: position 190,816 of record JAETSA010000005.1, read on the forward strand.
GCTATGCCGTTTATCGGTGCGAAACCTGTGAGGATACGATATTTACATATACGGCATTTGCTTTAGGGCACGAGTTCAACAACGATATTTGCACACGATGCGGTATGCATAAAACGGATTGCTTGGAATCCAGCCATCCGTATGCAAACAATACAGATGAAACTTGGGTGCTGAATAAACCCGGTGCGCAGTCCGTTGCAGTGACATTTTCATCAGACACATCAGTGGAAAGCGGTTGGGATTACATTTATATTTATGATGCAAACGATGTATTGATAGGAAAATACACAGGGAACGAGCTTGCGTCCAAACAAATTGTTGTGTTGGGCGATACTGTAAAAATTCGGTTAACTTCTGACAGTTCCGGCACAGGATTCGGTTTTGCGCTTTCTAATGTGGAAATCAATAAAACCCAGTCGGTTGAATCAGATGAAATCACTGTAACGGAGGGGAAAATCGGTGACTTTTCAGCTGATACTAAATTGAAAGTGGAAAATCTTGAAGCAGAAGATGGACAAATTAAATATGATATTACATTAATGCAAGGCGAAATTCCCGTCCAACCTACCGCGCCTGTTACTGTCAAAATCCCCGTGCCCGCCACGATGGACGGCTCAAAATGCAAAGTCTACCGTCAAGAGGCGGACGGCACATACACCGATATGCAGGCGGTATATCAGGACGGCTATATGGTCTTTACGACTGACCATTTCAGCATTTATGTGCTGACCGTAAAAGACCCGAATGCGCCCGCGATTACGATGGGTGATATAAACGGTGACGGTGTCATCAATGCTGTAGACGCACGCTGGGCATTGCAGTCGGCGTCGGGCGTACGCACGCTTTCTGACGAACAGCTTGCCGCCGCTGACGTCAACGGTGACGGTAAAATCACCGCTGTAGACGCACGCTGGATTCTCCAAGCCGCCTCGGGTGTCCGTGTGCTGTAAGCGCGCCGCGAAAGACTAATCAACAGTTCCTATGTCAAATGTGAAAAAGTGCTTAAAAATCGCGTAAATTGCCCCAAAAATCGGCGGTTTTTCCGTAAAATACCGTTGACAAAAGGGCTTGCGGACTTTATAATATAGGAAAGTCCCTTACTATGCACTGTTGCATGGAACGGGCGTAATATTCTGTCTATTCTACAAACCGTTCCGAGAGTACGGCAAGGAGTACGGCAAGCGAAATCGTTCATGCACTTTTGAGGGGCGATGCGGCTTCGGGAGTTACTTGCGGTCGGGCAGTCGGCGGCGGTCGGCGCACGGAAAGGGTTGTAATAGCAAAAACAAAAAGGAAGGTAAAATCATGAAGAAAACAATCAGTATTCTCATGGCGTTGGTTCTGGCACTGAGTATGTGCGCAGTCACTGCATTTGCGGCTACTCCCGCATCTTTGACAGTAAAATCCAGCGCATCACAGGCAAAAGTCGGCGATGTGATAACAGTCACCGTTGATTTGTCTGCAAATTCTGCAATCGCAACATTACGTTTTTTCTTGAAATATGATGCAGCGAGTGTAGAACCTGTTGGGCTTCCGGCATATAATCCTGATGCAAGCGGTGTCGATGCGGAGCAAGCTGCATTTGGTATTGTGGATGGTATTTTTAATATGTCCACTGCAAATTGGCGGGAAAATGGCGGCATGAGCGTTACCTCAATCACTGGTGGTAACGGTGTAACGGCTGGCGGCACACTGTTTAAAGCTCAATTTAAAGTGTTAAAAGCCAATCCGACTTTCACTCTTGAACTTGCTTACGCAACTGACAAAACCGATGCTGAAATGAATGTTTCATGCAATTCTGTGAAAGTTGCGTGTGCACACGCAAACAAAAACTCCACGGTTACAAAAGAACCGACCTGCACAGAAGCAGGTACAAAGACCAGTGTTTGCGCAGATTGCGGTGCGGCTCTCGGTACGGAATCCATTGCGGCTACCGGTCACAGCTTCGGCGCGTGGACGGTTGTAACACCTGCTACCTGCAAAGAAGAAGGTCTCGAAAAGAGAGTCTGCGCTTGCGGTGCGGAAGAAACCCGCGCCATTGCAAAAGCAGCGCACACCCCCGGTGAATGGGAAGTTGTGAAAGACGCAACCTGCACAGAAGCAGGCGAAAAAGTACAGAAGTGCGCTGTTTGCGGTGAAGTGCTTGCAACAGAAGCCATTCCTGCAAAAGGTCACTCCCTTGCAGACCCCGAAATCACCAAAATGCCGACCTGCACTGAGGAAGGCGAGCAAAAAGGTGTTTGCTCCGTTTGCGGCGATGAAGTTACCGAAGCTATTCCCGCACTCGGTCATGATGTAACGGAATGGACCATCGATAAGGATGCGGACTGCACCGAAGACGGTTCCAAGCACGGTACTTGCAACCGCTGCGAAGAAGAAGTCGAAGAAGTTATCCCTGCAAAAGGTCACGACTTCGGCGAATGGACAGTTGTAAAAGAAGCAACTGAAACCGAAGAAGGCTTGAAAGAAAGAGTTTGCTCGGTTTGTGGCGAGAAAGAAACCGAAGTCATTCCGAAGCTCGGTGCGACTGAAGCAGACCCGATTACCCAGCCCTCTATTCCGAAGACCAGCGGTGCAGTTGTTGGCAGTGTTGCCGCACTTGCAATGCTCTCTATGGCGGCAGGCGTTGCTGCTGTCACCCTGAAGAAGAAAAAGGACGAAGAAGAGAAATAAGGTTTCGCCCCTGACTTCTGATATAAACATTTAATAACCCGCCCGAAACGAAAGTAAGCTTCTGTTTCGGGCGGGTTTATTTTTTCTGTAAATTCTATAAAGCATTATATCCGCAATGATGTTACAGCTATCCATTTTCACAGCACAGTGTAAATTTGATTTGCGCGTAGGGAACAACCTCTGTGTTGTTCCGTAAATTTCATCAAACCTCCGCAAGTGCTTCGTGAAGCGCCCCTACAGGCGTAGGGAACGACCTCTGTGTCGTTCCGTAGGATTTGTGTGAATTTTACGCTTCCTCGGGCGGGCACGGAGACCCGCCCCTACATGTTGTGCTCCGCCGTTGGGTTTGTGCAAAATCCAGCCGTGCTCGGGCGATTCGTGAATCGCCCCTACGAAGTTGCGATTTACCATTGGCTTTGCGTGCACGGCGGAACGACGCAAGGGTCGTTCCCTACTTCCCAGTTTTGCCACGCTCCTGCAATTTCGCCACGCTCCTGCAATCTCACCACGCTCCTGCAATCTCACCACGCTCCTGCAATCTCACCACGCTCCCGCAATCTCGCCACGCGTGGCAATTGCCCTTTGTCAGGGGAAGATAAAGGAAATTATTTTGCACCACACGCAAAGCAGGCACTGAAAATTTCAGTACCTGCTCAGCGTGTCGAAAAAGTGGATTTTGCTCCCCTTGTCAGGGGAGCTGTCGCGCGTAGCGCGACTGAGGGGTAGTTAAAAAGCTTAGTTTATCAAGCTTTTCTCTCCCTCCGTCAC
>JAETSA010000001.1 GCA_021769885.1 Bacillota bacterium
TCTATTCCCGCAAAACTCTGCGACCTAAAACGGATGAGATTTTCGCCGATTTTTGGTGCAGAGGGCGACGATTGGCTTTCGCCAACCGAGACCGATAAGCCGAAAATCGGCAAAAGGTCGCCGTTTTAGGCGGGTTCAAATTCGCGCCGCCTGGCTAGCATCTTATAATACCTAAATTTTTAAATGATACAAGGTACTGTCATTTATTTTTTCGTGTTTTTTTGTAAAAAATAAAATAAATTTACGAAAAAGGATTGCCAAAATATAACTTATATGGTAAAATATGGCAGAAATAAAATATTGGAGGTTGTTTTTATGGAGAAAACACTAAAAGTTTTGTTTACGGAAGAAGCAAACGACTTCGGTAAACATTGCACCGCAGTTTTGAAGTCCTATGGCTTTGATGTAAAGCTGGTTTCGAAGAACGGTGCGGAGGTTCTTCGAATGCTGGAAAGCGAAAAGCCGGACGTTCTGGTGATGGATGCGATTATGGCGTCTACCGATGCACTCGGCGTTTTGCATCAGATTTCTGCATCGAATCGCAAAAAGCCGTTGGTGATGGTCGTTTCCGGCGTGGACAATCAGCGCTTTGAAAACGAGGTATTATTAGCGGGTGCTGATTATTATTTCCTGAAACCGTTTGACATCAGTATGATGGCGGAACGCATTATGCTGATGACAGGGTGGAATCAAAAGTCGGGCGGCAAAAACGATACATACAGCAATACCGTGCGTATGAGCACCTCGGATTTGGAAGTGCTGGTCAGCGATATTATGCATCAAATCGGTGTACCCGCGCACATCAAAGGTTATCAGTACTTGCGTGAGGCGATTATTCTTTCCATTAACGATACAGAAATGATGAACTCGGTCACAAAGGTTTTGTATCCGACGGTTGCGAAACGGTTTGCAACAACCTCTTCGCGCGTGGAGCGCGCCATCCGCCACGCGATTGAAGTGGCGTGGGATCGGGGAGATGTGGATGTGCTCAGCTCGTATTTCGGCTATACGATTCAGAATACGCGCGGCAAGCCTACAAATTCCGAATTTATTGCAATGATCAGCGATAAACTTCGACTGCAACTGAAAATATCATAAGTCTTTTTATTTTTTTAATTTGAGATGTGATAAAACGCAACTATAATTGAGGGTATAGTATATGATATAAGGGGCTGTAAAAAGCGTAAGTTTTTTACAACCCCTTGTTTTATATTTGATTTTCTCTACAAATTTTATAGGCGATTTCCTCTAATTGCGCTATGCTCTCCAATTGCCCGAGCTGTCTGCGGTATTCTGCCGCACCGCGAATCCCTTTGGTATACCAGGCGGCGTGCTTTCTCGCTTCCCGAATACCGATGCGTTCTCCCTTATATTCGCAAATCATTTGAATATGTTTGCACATCACGCGCATACGCTCTGAAACAGGCGGTTCGGGTAAAATTCTGCCGTCCGCAAGATAGGCGTTGATTTGTTGGAATATCCAAGGCCGCCCGAGTGCACCGCGCCCGATCATCAGAAAATCGCAGTTGGTGTCCTCCAGCATTTTTGCGGCACTCGCGCCGTCCGTGATATCACCGTTCCCAACTACGGGAATCGAAACAGCCTTTTTGACTTCTGCAATAATGCTGTGGTTGACAGGCGGTGCATACATTTGCTGACGGGTTCTGCCATGCACGGTAACGGCGGCGGCACCCGCGGCCTCTGCGCGTTTTGCCATTTCAACGGCATTGATATGTGCATCATCCCAACCTGCCCGAATTTTTACGGTAACGGGAATGCTTCCGCTCGCTTTCTTTACGGCAGCAACGATTTTTTCAGCAAGAACGGGGTCGCGCATCAAGGAGGCTCCGCCGCCGTTCCCTGCAATCTTCGGTGCGGGACAGCCCATATTGATATCAATAAACTGCGGCTCTACGGACAAAACCGATTCTACAGAGCTTGCCATAATTTCAGGGTCACTGCCGAAAATCTGCACGCCTGCGGGGCGTTCGGCAGGGGAAAGCTGCATCAGGGCTTTGGATTTTCTGTCGCCCATCGAAACACCTTTGGAGCTGATCATTTCCGAAACTGCATACGCCGCGCCGTAGCTTCGGCAAAGCTCCCGAAAAGCTCTGTCCGCAACGCCTGCCATCGGTGCAAGCGCCGCGTAACCTTCCATTTCTAAATTTCCGATTTTCATACAAACACCTTATTTTTTTAATGATTAAAAGTATAACACACTTTAATTTTTACGGCAACTTCAAATTTCTCGTGCATTCTTGCCGAAAGTATGGTATATTCTATTTATAATTCAATTCGCATTTGATTTTGGAGTACTGTATGAAATTATTGATACTTGACGGCAACAGCATTTTGAACCGCGCTTTTTACGGAATTAAGCTTTTAACGACCAAAGACGGTCGATTTACCAATGCCATTTACGGTTTTATGAATATCTTGCTGAAATTAGAGGGAGATGTGCAGCCGGATTCGGTTGCGGTCACATTTGACTTGAAAGCACCGACCTTTCGCCATAAAATGTATGACGGTTATAAAGCCAACCGTAAGGGAATGCCGCCCGAGCTTGCCGAGCAAATGCCGATTCTGAAAGAGTTGCTGAGTTTGCTTGGTTATTCCATCGTGACTAAAGAAGGCTTTGAAGCCGACGATTTAATCGGTACGCTTTCGGCAAATACAAAAGCAGAAGATCAATGCTTTATCGCGACGGGCGACAGGGACAGCCTGCAATTGGTGCGGGAAAATGTATCTGTTTTGCTGGCTTCCACAAAAATGGGACGTCCCGAAACAAACGTCTACGATATTGCACGCATTCGTGAAGAATACGGCGTAACCCCGAAGCAAATGATTGACATTAAAGCCTTAATGGGCGACAGCTCCGACAATATCCCGGGTGTTGCGGGCATCGGCAAAAAGACGGCGGAGGATTTAATTGTTCGTTTTCATTCCGTGGATGAAATTTATGCGAATTTGGAGTCGATTGATGTAAAACCCGGTGTGCGTCAAAAATTGACGGACGGGAAAGATATGGCGTATTTAAGCTATCGGCTCGGCACAATCAAACTGGATGTTCCGATGGATACAGAGATTACGCACTATGTCAAAACGCAGGCAAATGCTGCCGCCGCAACCGCACTGCTAACGTCCTTAGAGATGTTTAAGATTCTCGAAAAATTAAATCTTTCTGCGGATAACGATGTGCCAAAAACCGTGGATGTGAAAGCGCAAAGTAAAAAACTGCCTTTGGTATACGGACTTTTATCCGCAGATGCCGTTGTGCAGGATGGCAAAGTATATTGCGCACTGCGCGGGGAAGACGCACTGTATTTCCAAAGTACAGCTGCTGTAGTCAAGGCGGATTTGACGGATGCGGCACAGCGTGATTGCTTTTTAGAGATATTGGCAGATGCCTCTATTGAGAAATATGTGTATTCTGCAAAAGAAATATTTGCCTATGCTTTGAAATACGGCGTGCAGGTGCAAAATGTTAAAATGGATATCACACTCGGGGCTTATCTTTTGAATCCCTCTGCCAAGGACTATGACCTCACGCGATTGATTCAGGAATACTGCCCGATTCGAAACGAGGCAGAAGGCGAAGAAGCTTTTGCCGCTGACTGTGCAAACCTGACGGTTTTGTGTGAAAAAATTACGGCAAGGCTCGAACTCAACGAACAGAGCGCCTTGCTGACGGAAATGGAAATTCCCTTAGCTGAGGTGCTCGCTTCTATGGAGCGCGTCGGCGTGTTGGTGGATAAAGCAGGGATTGAAGCCTTCTCCGAAATGCTCAGCGGCAAAATTGCCGAGTTGCAAAGCACAATTTACGAGCTTGCAGGGGAGGAGTTTAATATCAACTCCCCAAAACAGCTCGGTGAAATTCTGTTTGTTAAATTGCAGATTCCGACCAAAAAGAAAACAAAAACAGGGTATTCGACCAATGCCGAAGTGTTGGAAGGTTTGGCGGATGAATATGAAATCGTGCGGCACATTTTGGCATACCGCACGCTTGCCAAGCTGAAATCCACATATTGTGACGGACTGTTAAAGGTGATTGGCAGTGACGGCAGAATCCATTCCTGCTTCAATCAGACCGAAACGCGCACGGGCAGAATCTCTTCGACCGAGCCGAATTTGCAGAATATTCCCGTGCGGCAGGAGCTCGGCCGCGAAATGCGCAAATTCTTTATGGCAGGCGAGGGGAACTTGCTTGTAGATGCCGACTATTCACAAATCGAATTGCGCGTGCTTGCGGATATCGCAAATGACACGGCGATGATAGAAGCGTTTAACGACGGCACGGACATTCACACAGTGACCGCCTCGCAGGTTTTTAAAATGCCGCAGCAGATGGTCACGCCGCTGATGCGCAGTCGTGCAAAGGCAGTGAATTTCGGTATCGTTTACGGCATCGGTGCATTTTCGCTGAGTAAGGATATCGGTGTTACACGTGCGGAAGCAGACAGATACATTAAGGATTATCTGCACCATTATGCAGGCGTGGACCGCTATATGAAAGAGGTCGTGGAGCAGGCGAAAAAAGACGGATATGCAAAAACGCTGTTTGAACGCCGTCGGTATTTGCCGGAGCTCGCTTCTTCCAACGGGATGCTTCGTGCGTTCGGCGAACGCGTCGCACGGAATATGCCCATTCAGGGTACAGCGGCGGATATCATTAAAATTGCGATGATCCGTGTGTATCGCCGCTTAAAAGAAGAAAAAATGCAGGCACAGTTGATTTTGCAGGTGCACGATGAATTGATTGTGGAAGCACCCGAATCAGAAATTCAAAAAGCCGCGCAAATCGTATCACAGGAAATGGAAAATGCGTGCAAAATGAAGGTGCGTCTGCAAAGTGATGCCAACATCGGCAAAACTTGGTATGATGCAAAGGCATAACGATGAAAAATATTATTTTTGTTTGTACAGGCAATACTTGCCGAAGCCCCATGGCAGAGGGGCTGTTTCGCAAATATCTTTGCGAGCGTAATTTGGATTTTATTTCTGTAAAAAGTGCAGGTTTGGCGGCGGCTGTCGGCTTACCGCCGTCCGACAATGCCGTAGAAGCCGCCGCGGCACTTGGGGCGGATATTTCCGCACACCGTTCTCGGGCACTCACGCAATATGATTTCTCACAAGATACATATTTTGTGTGTATGACTTCGTCCCACGCGATGATTTTGCGGCAATATACGAAAAAAGAACAAATTCTGACGTTGAATGTGCCCGACCCGTATATGGGGGATTTGTCGGTGTATATGGCGGCCGCTGAACAGATTACAGCCTCCTTTGATACGGTCTTTCGGTTTGTATTCGGGTGCGCGCCGCCGCGCAGAATGTGTCTTTCGGATGTAGAGTCGGTTGCCGAAATCGAAACCGCTTGTTTTGCCCACCCGTGGACGTCGGCGGGGTTAGCGGAGGAAACTGAAAATCCGACCGCGAGGTTCTTTGTTGCAGAAAGTGACGGAAAGCCGATTGCATATATCGGCGCAAACAATATTGCGGGGGAAGTTTATATTACCAATATTGCCGTCCTACCGTCTTACAGAAAACGCGGAATCGGGGAATTGCTTTTGTCCGCATTACTGACAGCTTCCGAAAAAGAGCAGGCGGAATTTGTAACCTTAGAGGTTCGCAAGAGCAATCAGGCAGCGATTCATCTGTATGAAAAGCTGGGCTTTTCAAAATGCGGACTCCGCAAGGGATTTTACCGCGACCCTGACGAAGACGCACTGATTTTCACGCACAATTTCCATTAAAATATTACAAAAGGGGCAAAAGTATGAAAGAGTTGTTTTTTTCGAACGTTCCCGCAAGCATCGCAGTCCTTGGGTTGGTTGGCTACTTCTTCGGTATGGCAGTCGTGTTTATCCTCAATCCAATCAAAAATGCCGAAAGCTTTTCCGTGAAGCCTGTAGACAATGCAGGCAAAACGGAAATCCGCGTGTATTACGGCGGCATTTCCTTCGCGCTCGGCGCATTTTTGCTGTATCTGACCTTGGCTTTACAAACACCGATTTATTCACTGGTGGGCGGTCTTTTCTTTTCGACGACCGTATTTGTTACGCGTACCGTTTTTCTGTTTGTGGATAAGGGCTAGAAATGCCCGTATACCAAATTGGCGATTCCCGCTGAGGGACTTTTTGTTGTGGCACTTTGGACTTGCTTTATTTTGTCAAAAGTGCTGTATTAAAGCAAAACTTACGCATATTTTTCATTAGATATTGCAAGAAACGGTAAAATATGCTATGATTTAAAAATCAATTCTTGGGGGAATGTGTATGCTCAAACGGGAAATTCGCAGTTTACGCGAAAATATCAATCGTGCCACTTCTATAATGTTTATTGTACAGCTCTTTGGTGCTTTGGGGGCAGGATTCTTTTTTGTTGTGCAAAATGTGCTGGGGGTACAGCACATTTTGGGTGCAACAGAGCCGCAAAACGAAAATATTTTGTGGTTTATTCTGTTTTGGGCAACGGATTTCTTTTTTGTCGTAATGGCGGTAGTTTTGTCGTATTTGATTGCAGGTCTGCCCGCAATCGCACCGGCGTTCGCTTTAAGCATCTATTTTGCACATTTTGCAGGCACGCCGATTTCGGGCGTGGATGCCTATTCCGCTTATTTCGCAACACCTTTGCAGAACGGCGGCGGTGCCAATATCGGCTATATGGGCTATTTGATATTGGCAATCTTCTTAGCATACTGTATCAAATACCTGTTTATCGCTTGGAACAATTGCAAAGAATTTTTAGGCGGGAAATTGGATAAAGCCTTTGCCAAAAAACGTGCCGCAGGGAAAAAACTGCCGGAAACCTTGACGGGCGTCGGCATTTTAGAACAGGTGGATTTGATTGTATTGGTTTTGATTATGCCCGTTGTTTCTGCTGCAATGACCTTTTTGCTGATTCACTACGGTATTGAAATTCCGTTCCGTGCGCTTGGCGACGCTTTGATTGCGCCGCTGACACAGCTTTCAGGCGTATCAACCGTGTTGTGCGCCTTGGTTATGGGATTGATGGTCGGTTTCGATTTGATTGGACCCGTTTCTATGTCTGCTTTTGCAGTGGCGATTGCCGCATTTGCAGAGGGCAATGCACAGCTTATGACGATTTACGGCGCGTGCTTTGTAACGATTGGCTGGGTTCCGTTGATGTGTGTGCTTCTGCAAAAAATTACCAAGAAGGGTGCGGCGCCCGATAACGATGATTTCAATCTCGCGGTCAGCGGACCGATTAACGCATTTTTTGAAAATATCAAATTAACGGTTGCTTTCGCGATGCCGTATGCCTACAGAAGTCCTTTGACGGTTATTCCGGGGCTAATGATTGGTTCTGCAGCAACAGGCGTGCTGACCGCTTTATTTGGAATCGTGAACACCGCATACCTTATGGAACTGCCGAAATATGGCAACGGTGAAACCTTCGCCGAAATGTTTGCACGCGGGGAGAGATATATTTCGTTTACCTTGCCGTTGCGCTCAGGCGATTGGCTGACTTGCCGTATCCCGTTATTCTTTATCATTCTTGCAGGTGCGCTTATCGGCGGCGTATGTATGTTCTTATTCAAATTGGCGGCAACCCGTTCGCAGAAAAAACGCGGCACTTTCGTCGCGTGCACGGGTGATGTTGTTTTGGAATTTCGTGCATATGCGCAAAAGCTTTGGAAAGTCTTTAAGTCCGAACGCGGCAAACTACCTGAAAAATATACAGAGATACAAGAAGAAACACGAGAATCCGCTGACACCAAGCTGTAATTTGAGTTACGGGGATTAAATTTATGAAAAGCGATGCACAAAGAGGGAGTCGCAAAAGCGTGGGGGTAGTAATTACTGTTTTGGCTGTGCTGTGCTTGTTTTCCGTCTTTGCAATTCGTGAGATTCATACACGCTCTGTCTCGGCGAAGTCTGATGTATGGATAGAACAGTCGGAATCCGCCGAACAACTTGCTGCGGATTTGGCGGTGCGTATCGATATGACGGATCTTGTACAGCTGAACAGTGCACAAATTGAAAAATATTATGCTGTACCGAAAGAAACGTTGGAGAAAGCGGTCGTGTATTCGAATACTACAGAATCCGAGCTTCGCGAAATTGCTGTATTTCAGGTCGGTTCTCCGGCGGAACGCGATATGGTGATGAACGCTGTGAATACGCGCATTTCTGCTTTTTCGGCTACTTACAATCTCTCCAACAGTGCAAACAGCGAGAAAATGTATTTTGTCGGCAACAGCGGACCGTATGTTGTATTCGTTATCGGTGTGCCGTATGCACGTACCTCTGCGGCTGTACGCGGCGAATAGCGGAAACGGCAAAAAAAGCAGTTGAAATTATCTCCCTTTTCGTGTATAATATCTCCTTGGCTACCAAACAAAAGGAATGACAAAGAATGAAACTGGGCATCGTAGGCTTGCCGAATGTCGGTAAAAGCACGTTATTTAATGCAATTACGAATGCGGGCGCACAGTCTGCAAACTATGCGTTCTGCACAATTGAGCCGAATGTCGGCGTTGTGGCTGTTCCCGATGTTCGTTTAGACAAATTGGCGGAAATGTATCAGCCTAAAAAGCTGACGCCCGCTACGATTGAATTTGTGGATATTGCGGGGCTTGTAAAGGGCGCTTCGAAAGGCGAGGGGCTCGGTAACAAATTCCTTTCGCACATTCGCGAGGTCGATGCGATTATTCACGTTGTGCGTTGCTTTGATAATGACGATATTGTCCATGTGGAGGGCAGCGTAGACCCGAAGCGCGATATCGAAACCATCAATTTGGAACTGATTCTTTCCGATTTGGAGATTTTAGACAGACGCATTGACCGCGATAAAAAAGCAATGAAAGGCGACAAAAGCCTGCAAGCGGAAGTCGAATTTTTCGAGCGTCTGCGTGCAGCATTGGCAGACGGTGTGAACGCCCGTGCCGTCGAAATGAACGACGAGGAAAAAGAAATGCTTGCAACGGTTGCGTTGCTTTCCTCAAAGCCTGTCATTTACGCGTGCAATATGAGTGAAGAAGATTTTGCAAATTCCATCAGTGAAAATGCGCGCTATAAAACCGTATGTGAAATAGCCGAAGCAGAGGGCGCGGAGGTTCTGCCGATTTGTGCGGAATTGGAAGCGGAAATCTCTTCACTTTCCAAAGAAGAAAAAGAGATGTTCCTTTCGGATTTGGGCATTGCACAGGGCGGTTTGGATTTGCTGATTCAGCGTTCTTACAATCTTTTGGGGCTGATTTCCTATTTGACTGCGGGCGAACCCGAGGTGCGCGCGTGGACGATTACCAAAGGCACGAAAGCACCGCAGGCGGCGGGCAAAATCCATAGCGATTTCGAACGCGGCTTCATCCGCGCTGAGGTCATATCCTTTGATGAATTGATGGCGTGCGGCACAATGCAGAACGCCAAAGAAAAGGGTAAAATCCGTTCTGAGGGCAAAGAATATGTAATGCAGGACGGCGATATCGTTTTATTCCGCTTCAATGTTTAAAATCGGCGGTTTCCTTTGTGAAGCCGCTTTCATATGCGCTTGTAGCTCAGCTGGATAGAGCGTTAGACTCCGACTCTAAAGGCCGCTGGTTCGAATCCAGTCAAGCGCGCCAGTCGAGAGCCTCGACACGCAATTCGCGTGCGGGGCTTTCTTTTTTTGTCTGTTCGGCAAAGAGAAGACCCTTGGTCCTACCGGGGGGGAATAAGCAGCTTTTGTGAAAAAGAAAACGGAGAGCTGTAAGCAAGCCGAAAAAGGTAAAGAGAAAAGATTAACCTCCAAGTATAATAGAAATAGTTCGGCAACCGCATTACTAAAATACAGGAGGTTAAAAACATGATAAAAAAGAGTGGAAATAATGAAATAGAAATAATGAAATAGAAATACTGTCGTACGCAACATATAGATGTCAGTACCGCATCGTGTTCGCGTCAAAGTATGCAGAAAAGACATCTATGGAAAACTGAGAAAAGATATAGGCGAGATACTCCGCAGTTTGTGTGAATAGAAAGGCGCAGAAACCATAGCAGCAGAAGCAAGCCGCTTTTTTATACGCTGCACTCCTTGTATTCCAACAAAAGCATCTCCTATACGCAGTATGATAGGATTTCTAAATTTTTTGATTGATTTTCGTAATCATTAGGCTCGTTTTCATTATATAATCAAAGTAGGATATTGTCAAATATTCCGATTCAAAGTATGCAAGATTAAGGAGGATTTTATGAAAACAGGGAATATTGCTTTAAAGTTCAATGAACTTACGGGAAACTTTGAGGTTATACATAACGGCTTTTCTTGGGTCAGCGACGGCAGAAGACCGTATATTATTCTGAGAAAAAAGATAGGTCAAAAATATGTAAGCACTTACAGGGATTTATTCTCCGCTGCCAAGAAGTCCTTTGCATACTCCGACAATAAGGTTACCGCACGCTTGGGACGCTATGTTGCCTTCGGGAAAACGCTGGATTTCACACTTATTTTAACTGCGGAAATCACAGGCGAAAATACCGTTGAATTTTCTTTAAAAGCAGAAAATGAAACAGGCTATGATATTCAGGCGGTGTATTTTCCTGCGCCTTTTAACTCGAAGAAAAAGGGAAAGGAATCCTATCATATTGACGCGATGCGGCAGGGCTTTTTGCTGCCTGATGGGTATAAGAAAAATGTTCTTTCCACCATCGGCTTTGCCCATTATTTAAGAAAAATCAATACGGGTGACTGCTATATGCCGTTTTGGGGCAGAGTTTGCGACCAAAAAGGCTTTACCGCCATTGCCGAAACGCCATATGATGCCTGTATGTTTTCTGCGTTCGGCAGACACGGCGCATTCGTTAATTCCGTACACTGGATGTCGTCCCTCGGTAAGCTTTCCTATGAAAGAAAGATTCGATTTATATTCCACGATGCTATGGATTACAATACCGCCGCAAAGGATTACAGAAACTACCTTATTGAAACCAATCAATTCGTTTCGATTGAGGATAAAATCAAGAAAAATCAAAATATCGAAAGACTGATTGGCTGTCCTGTCCTGCACCACAAGATTTTTTCACAGATTCAGCCTGCGTCAAAATTCTATGACGAAAACGGCACAAACAAATTCCTGTATGGAACCTTCCATCAGCGCGCAGAGGAAATGCAAAAAATCAAAAACCTTGGTCTTAATAAGCTGTATATCCATACGGACGGCTGGGGCGAACAGGGCTATGACAACAATCATCCGTACATATTGCCGCCGTGCAAGGAAGCCGGCGGATGGGACGGGATGAAAACACTTTCCAATACCTGCCGTGATTTGGATTACATATTTGCACTGCACGACCAGTATCGTGATTTCTATTATACCTCGCCCGTATTCGATATGGAAAAGGCTGTAACGCATATGGACGGCACGCATCCATATTGCTCCATTTGGGATGGCGGCGAGCACACCTTCCTTTGCGCGTCGCAGGCACTCGAGTTTGTGAAGAAAACGTATTCGGAGCTGGAAGAACACAATATCGATGTGCAGGGGGCATATCTGGATGTGTTTTCAGTGATGAACGGTGACGAGTGCTTCCACCCCAATCATACAATCACAAGAGAAGAAAGTATAAAACACCGTGCCGAATGCTTTGATTATCTGAATGAAAAGGGACTGATTATGTCCTCGGAAGAGCCTGCTATGCAGCTTTTAAATCACCTTGCGCTCGTGCATCACGGCCCATACACACTAAGACCGCAGGTGAACGGAGAAGCTGTGGGCATACCTGTGCCGCTCGGCAGCCTTGTATTCCACGACTGCATTATGATTCCGTGGGATTGGTGGAATAACTGGGGGATTCCGAAAGGAGAAAGCGGGAATCTGCACTGCGCTTTAAATGCGGGTATGCCGTATTTCCACCCATATGTGGAAAAGGATATGAAATTAGGCAAAGACCCGCGTTCTGCCGATGCTGAACTTCTGGACGATGAAAAACTCCTTGCAGAGATTGCGCGAGTGAAACAGCTTGCCGAATTGCAGGCGAAGCTTTACAACAAAGAAATGGTGAAGCACGAATTTTTGGGCTGTTACGAAAGGCAAAAAGCAACCTATGCAGACGGAACGACGGTTACAATCGATTTGAAAGAAAACACTTACGAAATCAAGGAGAATGAAAATGCCGAGGCTTGAAATAAGAAATTATCGCGTATCCAAAGTAACGCAGGTAAGCGATATACCGCATCTTTCTTTGGAAAGGCAACCGCACAAATCGAAATCCGACATTGATAATTTTGAAGGCTTGTTTATCGACTACGGCTGGCGCGAAACCTCGTATCCGTATACACAGCAGAATGCGTATACGGAAGAAAGTGAACAGGAAATTACGGTTGCCGTATTGGAGAATGATGATCTCTACGCCGAATTTCTGCCGACACTCGGCGGACGGCTTTGGAAGCTTTTTGACAAGAAAAAACAAAAGGATATTCTCTATACTAACGATGTGATACGCTTTCGGAATTTAAGCATCCGAAACGCTTGGTTTTCGGGCGGCGTGGAATGGAACTGCGGGATTATTGGGCATTCTCCGTTTACTTGTTCACAAATGTACTGCGCCTTTGTGCAGGGCAAAAACGGGGAAGATGTTTTAAGATTCTATGAATTTGAACGCGTAAGAAATATCTATTATCAGATGGATTTCTGGCTCGACGGAAACAGGCTGATGACCGCGGTTCGCATTGAAAATCCGAATGCGGCGGTTGTGCCGATGTATTGGTGGAGCAATATGGCAACGCCTGAATATAAGGGCGGCAGAGTGGTTGTGTCCGCCGACAGTGCTTACAATAATTCCGACGGAATGGGCATAAAAAAATCATCCATTCCGTTTGACAACGGCGTGGATGTGTCTTATCCCGAAAATATCCCGAATACGATAGACTATTTTTACGACATCCCGCAGAACGAAGCGAGGTGTATTGCAAATGTGGATAAAGACGGCTTCGGTCTTTTGCAGTTTTCAAGCAGTAATCTGAAGGGCAGAAAGCTTTTTTCGTGGGGACATAAAAAAGGCTCGCACCACTGGCAAAGAATGCTGACCGATAAAGCGGGAGACTATGTTGAGATTCAGGCGGGACTCGGCAAAACGCAGTATGAGTGTATCCCGATGCCGCCCAAAAGTGTATGGAGCTTTTCGGAATGCTATACGCTCGCCGATATTCCTGCGGATAAAGTCAATGCACCGTACAGTGAATTGGTGAATGCGGTAAAACAACAGATTGCGTCTTTCGGCGGCACTGCGCAGTTGGATGAAAGCTTATCCGATTTTGCGGAAAATATCAGTCTGCAAAAGGGGGAAATCATTTTCAAGGGCAGCGGATTCGGTTATCTGCATACCGTGCTTGGCGGTAAAGCACCGAGTCATTTGGAATTTTTTGCGGACGATGAGGTGAAGCCGTGGCTCAAGCTTGCAAACGGTGAAAAAATTATAGATAAGCTATCCTTTGCCTATGGCGAAAAAATGGAAAATCTCCTGTTAAAAAATATGGATATTTGTAATGGGAATATCCCGTATCAGCTAGCACTGCTTGCCTATGATAAAAGAGAATTTGAAAAAGCAAAGCACTACTGCGAACGCAGTCTGATTTTGGAGAATAACGAATACAACAATCATCTGTACGCTTTCATTCTTTATCAGCTGTGCGAGGAGAATTGTGTTTATTTCGCCGAAAAAAGTATAAATATAAACAGCAGCAGCTATTGCCTTGCAGAGAGCATTTTATCCCTGCTGTTAAAGCAGGAAGCATACGGCGCAGTCATAAACTGCTTTCATAAGCTGTCGGAAGATTTAAAACAGAATGCAAGACTTTTAATGTATCTTTCTATGGCGTATCTGCAATCGGGCAAGCCCCAAAAGGCGGAAGAAATTTTGCTCGGCAAAGGCGGCTTGGTTCTGCTCGATTTTCGCGAGGGCGATAAGTTTTTAGATACGCTTTACCGAGGTATTCGCAAAGAATTATATCACGAAAGCTATGATGCAATTACCGTACCCGAACAGTTTGATTTCATTGTAGCGGATTTTAAAACGGAGGAACAGGAATGAAAAAGTGGATGAAAGTTCTGTTATCAATATTACTTGTTGCTGTGCTGATTGTCGGCGGTACACTTGGATTTGTAACCTTTTATCATAAAGATTACAAAGAGGTGGAAGACACCGCATTTAAGATTCTGCAGATCACCGATATTCATATTCTGAACGATGCAAAAAAGGACGCAAAGGCTTTCAAAACGATTACCGCAATGGTCGAAACCGCAAAGCCCGATATGATTATTCTGACAGGCGATTTAACCAGCGAAAAAGAAAATTTCACGGCGTTTAAAACCGGTTGCGCATTTTTGGAAAGCTTCAACATCCCGTGGGCATTTGTATTCGGCAATCACGAGGGACTGGATATTTCCTATGCAGAAAATGAAGTCATAGACCCTGAAAAGATTGCGGACAGACAAACTTTGAGCGATTATCTCGAATCCCTGCCGAATTGTATTTATGAAGCGGGCGACGAAAACGTTGATGGTATGGGGAACTATTATTACAATGTCAAAAATGAGAACGGCGAGGTCATTACCTCTCTGATTATGATGGATTCCCACAGCTATGATGAAGTAAACGGCGGCTATGACCATTTCCACGAGAATCAGGTGGAATGGTATGAAAACACGGTGAAAACCATTGCGAAAGAAGTAAACGGCGATGAAAGCAACGTCGTGCCGTCCCTTGTATTCTTCCACGTGCCTATGCTGGAATATATGACCGCCTATGACGAGGCAAAGGGTACAGAAAACCGCCTTTGGGGCTTCCGTTTCCCGAACGAAGACGGCACCCCTGCCGCAGATGATCAGATGTTTGAAAAAATGGTAGAGCTTGGGTCTACCAAGGGCTGTTTCGCAGGGCACGACCATATGAACAATTATTCCGTAATGAAAGACGGCATCCGTTTAACTTTCGGACTTTCCTGCGACCATAATATTTATGTGGTACCTGTGCGGGGCGGCGTGCTTATCAATGTGAAAAACGACGGCTCTTTCACAACCCGGCACCTTATGCGCCACAGAGGTCAGAGCTCAATCACAATCGGCAAAGAACAATAAGTTGTATTAAAAAGGAATGTGTCTTATGCATATTATAAATGTCGCAGATTGGGGAATTTATCCCGACAGCGATATAACAGAAAATTTATTCGCACTCATTGAAGCTTTAAAAAACACTTCCGAAGAAAAAACAGTCCGCTTTCCGTACGGTACATATTTTCTCGACGGTGCAAAATGCCGAAAGCATATGCTTTACATTACGAATACCGTCGGGGACAAGGAGTTTTCAGCGGAGGAAACACCGCACCTAAATGCAGTGCCTTTCTATTTTAATGGGATAAATCACCTTGTGTTTGACGGAAACAATTCGATTTTCATAATCCGCGGTAAGGTCACGAATATCGCACTGGAAGACTGTTGTGACATTACATTGAAAAATATGGAAATCCGTCACGCGCACCCCGATATGCACGAGCTCAAGGTTGTTCGAAAGCGTCTTTTTTCTGTTGAATTTGATATCGATAAAGACAGTGTTTATGAAGTGAAAAACGGCAAGCTGTATTTTAAGGGTGAGGATTACACTTGCGCCGCCGATGAGAATGCGCTGAATGCACATTGGATTGGTCTGATACGCAGTAAAACACCGAATCGGCTGAAGCGCGTGGCGCATCCGCTGATTGGCAGTACAGGCGTATCCGATTTACAAAACGGCAGAATCCACGTAAAATATTTGAACACATTTCGATTTGAGATGGGGGATTGCTGTTATCTGTTTGATGTCCGCCGTCAGTTTGCAGGCGTATTTGTGAACAGATGTAAAAATATAAAGCTGGATAACTTAAAACAGCGGTTTAATTACTCACTTGCGTTGGTTGCGCAGGACAGTGAAAATGTTTCACTTGTCAATTCCGAATTTGCGCCGGAGCAAAACGCACCGAGAAAAATGGCTTCTGTTGCGGACTTTATTCAGATTTGTATGTGCAGAGGAAATGTACGCATCGATAATAACCGTTTTGACGGTGCGGGTGACGACTGCCTGAACGTGCACGGAATCCATTTTAAGATAACCGAGAAAAAGGGCAACCAAATCACCGTAAGGTTTATGCATCCGCAGTCACACGGATTTAACCCGTTGCGCGCAGGGGATACAATTGCGTTTATAAATCCGAAAACATTGTTGGAAACCGCGCAGGCAAAGATTATAAAGTCGGAGCTTATCGGGGAATACGAAATCCGTCTGACACTCGACCCCGCCGAACAGGCAATCGTCGGGGAGGTGATTGAGGATATTTCCGCCTGCCCGAATGTAACCTTTTCGAAGAATATCCTGAACCGTATTATCACAAGAGGCTTACTGCTAACCACAAGAGGCAAGGTTCTTGTGGAAAACAATCGTTTTATCAGTACCTCTATGAGTAGTATTTTGCTTTCCGACGATGCGAAAAGCTGGTATGAAAGCGGAATGTGCTGTGATGTGACCATTCGAAATAATACAATTGAATACTGCGGACAAACGCCCATTCTGATTAAACCCGAAAACAGCG
The DNA here is from genome assembly GCA_021769885.1 of Bacillota bacterium. Taxonomy (GTDB): domain Bacteria; phylum Bacillota; class Clostridia; order Oscillospirales; family Acutalibacteraceae; genus Fimenecus. The sequence continues at coordinate 16,561 of JAETSA010000001.1, forward strand.
TGCACCGCGCAGCAGTACACAAAAATATTAAAATACACGGAAATACCTTTAAAAATTATAAAGGCTATTGCATAAAGGCGAAGTCATCTGATATGATTGAAATTGAAAACAATCGCTTTCGTTCAAGTAAAATCATTCAACAGAATAACTGCGGAAATATTTCCGTGCAAAAGCAAGGGGAAAAGAATGGATAAGATTTGGTATAAAAAAACTGCCCGAAATTGGCGTGAAGCTTTGCCGCTCGGCAACGGTCTTATGGGTGTTATGGTGTACGGGTCTTCAAAAAAAGAAAGATTGTGCTTTAACGATGGCACGCTGTGGTCAGGGTATCCGAAGGATTACAATTCGGCTGAAAGCTTTGAGAATCTTGAAAAAGTGCGCAGTCTGATTTTTGAGGGCAAAAACAGCGAAGCAGATGCCCTTTGCGAAGATAAACTGAAAGGCTTTTACAGCGAAACATTTTTGCCCCTCGGGGATGTTTTGCTGACCTTCGGAAAAACAGATAAACACATTCTTTCAAGAAGCCTGGATTTATCCACAGGGATACATACGGTGCAATCGAACGGCTTTACCTCTGAGCTTTTTTCTTCCTATCCTGACAAAGTAACCGTCTATCAGGTAAAAGCAGACAAGCGGTTTTCGGTGAAAATCAAGGCAAAAAGCAAGCTGCGCCACAGTGTCGGCACCGGCGCAAACGAATTATGTCTTTACGGCACCGCACCCGATTATGCCGCTCCGGATTATTTAAGGACAGAGCTTTTTCCGATAAAATATAATGAGAAAAAAGGAATGGCGTTTTGTCTTTGTGCACAAGCGTTTACGAACGGAACGATTACAAACGGAAAACACAGTTTGAAAATTAAAAATGCTACGGAGCTGACAATTTACTTTGCAACGCAGACGGGCTTTCACGGGTTTGATAAAATGCCTAACACAGATGTGAAAGCGGTTATGCAAAAGTGTAAATCGAAGCTGAACCGCGTGGAGAAGAATTACAACAAGCTGAAAAAAAGGCATATTGCGGACTTTTCAAAGCTTTACAAGCAGCAAAGCATTTCCTTTCATAAGGATGTCGATATGCCGGCAGATGCATTGCTTGACAGCGTTAAAAACGGAGGGGACGATAAATCCCTTTGCGAGCTGTTATATAATTACGGTAAATATATGATAATTTCCGGTAGCCGTGAAGGCGGTCAGCCGCTGAATCTGCAGGGAATATGGAACCACGCCGTTCGTCCGCCGTGGAGCAGTAATTATACGGTGAACATCAACACGCAGATGAATTATTGGGGAGCGTCGCGCGCGGGGCTGTCGGAATGCATCGAACCGCTCGTTCAGATGGTTTACGAAGCCTTGCAAAACGGCAGAAAAACAGCAGAGGTCAATTACGGCTGCCGTGGCTTTGCCTGCAATCATAATGTAGATATATGGAGAAAAACGCCACCCGTGCAGGGAGATGCAAATTATATGTTTGCACCTCTTTGCGGCGTGTGGCTTGCGAACGAGATATATGCACATTATAAAAACGGATTTTTAAGTGCCTATCAAGACAAAATCAAAGAAATCGTTACCGAATCTGCAAGGTTCGCGAATGACTTTCTTGTTTTGCACGACGGGCAGTATGTGGTTTGCCCCTCGGCATCTCCTGAAAATGTGTATATGCACAACGGCAAAAAGTGTAAGCTCGATTACGCCTCTGCCTTTGATATGGGGCTTGTAAAGCAGGTGTTTCGTAATGCGCTTGAAATTTGTGAGGACGAAAATCTGAAAGCGGAAATTACAGAAAAGCAGGAAAAGCTCTATCCGTTCGAAAACAGTGCAAACGGTATATGCGAATGGCATAAGGTGTACGATACGCCTGAAAAAGGGCACAGGCATTTTTCTCCGCTGTATGCCTTTTACCCCGCCAAAATTATCGGGTATTATGCCGACCGTGAAAAAACCGAATGGGTAAAACAGCTTTTCCATTACAGAACAGAAAATGCACGGCAGTATATCGGCTGGTCGGCGGCGTGGGGCATCTGTCTTGCCGCAAGACTTCGGGAAAGTGAAACTGCGCAAAAGATTATCCGCAGTATGTTATGCCATTCCGTATTTAAAAATTTGTTCTGCGTGCATCCGCCGTTTTATTTCCAGATTGACGGCAACCTCGGCTTTGTTGCAGGCATAAATGAAATGCTTTTAACCGAGGAAAACGGCATTGTCGAATTATTGCCCGCTCTGCCCAAAAATTTTTCGGAATCGGGCGAGGTTCAAGATATGGTCGTAAATGGCGCGAAAATCAGTTTTGCCTGGAAGAACGGCACGGTTGTAAGCGTTTCTGCCGACAAACCTGTTCGGATTCTCAAAAAGCATATTTCCGACAATGCGGCGCAAGAAAATACGGTGAGATTGGTTGCTTCGTTGTCAGAATAAAATATTTCTGAATTTCAGCGGGGAAATTCCTTCCTGTTTTTTAAAAAAATATATAAAATTGCATTCGTTTGCAAAGCCTGTCTGATAGGAGATTTCACTAATCGGCAGGCTTGTGTTTTTTAACAGATCCTTTGCTTTTGTAAGTCTTATGCCGAGAAGATAATCATAAGGCGACTTGCCCGTTTGTTTCTTAAATTGCCTTGAAAACTGCGAGGCACTCATATTGATATATTTTGCAATCTGTTCAATTGTCAGTCTGCTTTGATAATTTTGGTTCATATAATGTATCGCTGTCTGAACCACCGTATTGCTGCATATCTTATTTTCATTGGTATTAAAAAGGCTTATGATAAGCCTGTATATCTTTGACGACATATTGCTTTCGCTGATACTTTCATTATTTTTAATCAGTTCGTAAATATCCTTTATCTGCATTTCAATTTCATTATCAAAGCGGATGATGTTTCCGAATCTGCCCGTTAATTCCGTGAAAAGCGCTTTTGTATTGCTTCCGTTAATATGAATCCAATAAGCTTCAAAGCTGTCGTTGGTATAATACGTGTGCGGATGAAAGCAGTCAATCACGGCGGTTTCACCTGCTTTGCAGGTCAGTTCCTGTCCGTTTAAGAGAAAGGAAAAGCTTCCGCGTATGAAATGAAACAGTTATTAAAAAATCTGTCTTTATGGACGGTGTAATTGCACTGCCGTTTGAGAATTTTAAGCTTTGGGATGTAAACAATCCGAATTTGTATATCGTGAAAGTAAAAACGAAAGACGATGAAATCACAAAACGCACGGGATTTAGAACCGTAGAAGTAAAAGGAGCGAAAGTGCTTCTGAACGGCAAAGAAATCTACCTGAAGGGCTGTGAATGGATGCCCGGCTCACATCCCGATTACGGTATGGCAGAGCCGCTTTCGCACAGCGTCAAATGTCTGTCTCAGCTGAAAGAGGCGGGATGTGTATTTACGCGTTTCCATTGGCAGCAGGATGCAACTCTGTTTGATTGGTGTGATGAAAACGGTCTTTTAGTGCAGGAAGAAATTCCGTATTGGGGCAGTCCGAAAAGAGCAACGCCAACACAGCTCCGCATTGCCAAACAGCAAGCGGACGCCATGGTGCAGTATCATTCCCACCATCCGTCCATTGTCTGTTGGGGCGTCGGCAACGAGCTCGGCGGACGAACCAAAGAAACCATACGGTATGTCGACACAATGTACGGCTATTTTAAATCCAAGGACCGTACCCGCCTTGTAAATTACGTGTCCAACACACTGCATATGAAACGCTTTTTGGCAAAAGACGATGCCGCTATGCACGGCGATATCGCTATGTGGAACGAATATCTCGGTCTTTGGCAGCCCTGTAAAAATGTGAACAAGACTATTATTGAAACGCATAAAAGATGCGGCAATATGCCGTCTATGGTCACGGAGTTCGGTTTGTGCGAACCGCATTTTAAAGGCGGAGATGCAAGAAGAACCGAAATCCTTCTTCAAAGAATCCCGATTTACAAATCGCTTTCCAATATGGTCGGTTATGTTTGGTTCTCGCTCAATGATTACAGAACACATTGCGGCGAAGCGGAAGAGGGCAGATTCAAACAAAGGATTCACGGCTCAACAGACTTGTATGCCAATGAAAAACCGTCGTACGCCGTTTTTAAAAATATAAAGTAAAACAAAAAACAAGCACATCGGCAATATCGTCGATGTGCTTGTTTTTACTTATTCGCAGACAATCAGCAATGCAGTTTTCGGGGGAACGGACAATTCAATTTTGCAGTTTACAATTTCGGCTTCTTTTAAGAATACATTCCCGTTTTCGGTTATCTTATATAGTTTGGCTTTTGAAACGTCACTTTCCCATATATCCCAAGCTCTGCAATCGCCCTTTGTGCTGTAAGCAATATATTGTTTTTCTTTATGCACAAAAGGTAAAAAGAGCGTGTCACCGTCTTTTATCACCTTGCCGTTGCGTGTGATTTTTTCACCCTTGGAGTAGGAAGCAATATCCTCGCTGAACTGACAGGAAAGGTTGTTGCCTTTGCCGTTCATCGCTAATCTTTTATGCGCATTGAGAAAATGGCACGGCACCTGATAGGTTGCGAAACGGTGTATAAATTCTTCCGCCCAATGCGGATCATCCTTTTTAACAATGTCCTCACCGTGCATATTGCCGTAAAGAAGCTGATTATACTTTTTCTCTCTGTATTCGCCGCCGCAGTAAACAGAGGGCGGTGTATCAATCAATTCCTGCGGCGTCAGTCTGTAGCACCACCAGCTTAACGGAATTAAGCCGACGGTGTCATGGAGATATTTACGGAAATGATCCCGCGGTAGTCCGAAAATCGGCTTATTCGGCAGACTTTCACTTTCCTTATAGGTAAATTCCGATGTTATGTCTATTCCCTTCGCATGCACATATTTTATCATTTCACGCCGTGCGTCCTGCATTTCTTTTATGCTGACATAGGGTGCATAGTTTTTATAACACTGAAAATTGTCTACGTGGATTGTGCCCGTTTCGGCAATAAACGGAAAGGTTTCCACAAATCGGTCGAACTGTCTTTTGAAAAGTCCCGACTCCCAATACGCCTTGTGGCAGGTCTTATAGCACTTTCTGCCGTTATAGCTTTCAATCGCGTGGGGCTTGCCGTTTTTCTTTCGAATCAGTGCATTTGCCTTTACGAAATCCCCGAAAGACGGCGCATTTTCGTACGCATCGTTAAAATTGATATGCACGCTTACGACGGAATGGTATTTTTCAGCCTCTTCCGAAAGCCACCGAAAGCTGTCATAGGCCGTTTTATCCTCAGGTCTTTTCAGTGCCTCGTTGACCTCAAAAAAATCGGGATATTTGTCATCGTGCCCGAGATACTGCCAACCGACCAAATAATAGATTTTTGTGATTCCCTGCGTGATATTGTCAATCTTTTTTATGTATTCCAACGCATCTGCAAAAGTAAGCAGAACTTTGCTTTTGCCGACATTTTCTTTATCGGGATGCGCCATACCTAGCTTCATTACCATACATTTTGAATAATCATAGTGGAAATGTAGAACTTCATTCATAAATACAACCTCACATTGAATCAATCTATCAACAGGATAGCACACTGCACGCCGCATTCCTTTCGAAAACCTACTTAAAACTTTAGAAATTCAACCATAAAATCCGAAATAGCAGATTTTCTAAAGAATTTGGCAGGTTTCCGAAATTATTTTGACAACGGCAACTGTATAATGGTTTCATAAAACTTTTAAAAAAAGGGTAGTTTTCTATGAAAGTATCCAAAATTATGGTTGCATCTGCGGCGGTGCTTGCCGCTGTCGGCGTCCTTGCGGGCACGCTCAGCGCCTGCAAAAAGGATGAACAGCCGCAAAGCGACAGTGCCTACCTCACAAAAGTCAATGGATTGCCACAAACATTCCGTTTGATGAAAAATACTATTCCAACGGCAAATCGAACTGCGCGGGGTCTGCCGCCACGATGTTTCAAGCAATGATTTCAGAACCAAAAGATTGAAAATCAGCAGTTACCTTGTGCATACGGTCAATGAACGAAAACTGCTGGTTAAACCCGATTGCAGCAATATCAATGCTTATGCAAATCCTTTTAACGCAAAATTACAGATAAGCAAGGGCGGTTACAAGCAATCCATTTTATGGGGCAATTATTGGGGCAAAAGATTTTATCTTTATAATAAAAACACTTTTGCGTTTTCGGTTTCATTCGGTGTATAATTAAATCATTATAAAATAAAAGGGGAATTTGTTATGACCAAGAAAGCAAAAATCATAAAGGGAATAAAAATTACAGTGTGTGTATTGCTGGCAGCGGTACTGATTATTGCAGGCGTGCTGTTCTTTCCGTTGACAGGGAAAAAGCACACCGAGGTGTGGAGCGCAGATCAGGCGTTTGACATCGCAAAAATTCAGACGGTGGAAAAAACTAGAGAGGATTTTAAAATCCTGATGTTTACCGATACGCAGCTTTGGGCAAACCTCGGCAAAAATAAAGAATGCTACGAACAAATGGATGCGCTTGTCGAAAAAACACAGCCTGATTTGATTACACTGCCTGGGGATGTTTTATCGGCAATGTCAAGCCGATTTTCGATAAATAATTTTATCAAGCATATGGAAAGCTACGGCGTGCCGTGGGCACCTGTTTACGGCAATCACGACAATGAGATTCCATCTAATTCACTTAACTGGCAGACAGAGAAATATGTGGCTGCCGATCACTGCCTGATGCAGAAAGGCCCGTCCAATCTTTATGGGTGCGGCAACTATGTGATTAACATTGTGGAAAACGGAAATCCCGTTTACAGTATCTTTATGTTGGACAACGGAAGATATACAGAGTATACGGACGAAGAAACAAACGAGACGTATACCAAAGAGATTTATATGGGCTATGAGCAGATTGCGTGGTACGAATGGAATGTAAAGGGCATTGCCGAAGCGACAGGAAAAACCGTGCCCTCTATGACCTTTTCTCACTTTGCCCAGCCTGAATTCCGCGAGGCTGTTGAAAAGTACGGTGTTAAAGATGAAAATGATATTTATACAATCCCCGAAGAATACGGCTTTGGGTATTGTCAGTATCTGCCCGGTGCCGCACCTGTCAAATCAGGCTTTGTAGACAAATGCAAGGAGCTTGGCTCTACGAAATACATTTTCTGCGGTCACGACCACGAGAATAATGCGAGCATTACCTATGACGGCATTACGTATACCTACGGTCTGAAAACAGGTCTCTCTCCCGTGCCGTGGAACTATGCAAAGGAAACAGGCGGAACACTGATTACCATTACAGGCAGTCAGGAGAAACAGCAGGTAAATATTGAACATTTTGTAATGAACGGAGAAAATGCATGAACATACAGATTAACGCGAATCCCAAAGAGGTGCTCGACGGCCATTTCAATTATTCAAATATGGAAAGCGCATACGGCGCAAACACGCAGTATTTTACCAAAAACGGCAAGCCGTTTACGCCGATTGCAGGCGAATTGCATTTTTCACGTGTGCCTCGTGAACGCTGGAGAGAAACGCTTTTGAAAATGCGCGCGTGCGGCATCAATACGGTTTCTACTTATGTGTTCTGGAATTACCACGAGGAGATAAAAGGACAGTTTGACTTTTCAGGCAATAAGGATATTTCTACCTTTCTTAAAATTTGCAGAGAGATAGAAATGCCTTGTATTCTGCGTATCGGACCGTGGTGCCACGGCGAGGTAATAAGGTGCGGATTCCCGAAACGCATACATAAAATGGCGAAAAAAAGATGCGATAATCCGAAATATCTTGCTGAAGTAAAGGAATTTTGGCAGGGGCTGTATAAAGAGGTGAAACCGTATCTTGATGGTGAAACGGTCATTGGGATTCAGCTGGAAAATGAATATACCGGCTCCACCGAGCATATTCGCACGCTTCGTAAAATTGCAGAAGAAATCGGATATAAAACGCCGTTTTTTACGATGACGGCATGGCCGTCAGGCAAGCCCGACAAGGATTTTCTGCCGACAATGGGTGGGTATCCCGATGCACCGTGGACATACGGCAAAACCGCTCTAAAACCGAATAACCGTTTTGCAATTACATCTGCGAAAACAGAGGATGAAATCGGCGGAGATTTGTTCAAAAGCAATGCCGCGAAAAAAGGCGCTTATGACGATGTGCCTTACGCTTTCTGTGAAACAGGACCCGGCAATCAGGTGACACAGCATCGCCGACCGTATATCGGCGAAAAAGACGGCTACGGCGTCGGTTTTGCGAAATTTGCAAGCGGTGCAAACTGGCTGGGGTATTATATGTTCTGCGGCGGTGCAAACCCGAATGACAGACTGATGCAGGAAAACCGTTTGACAGGCTATCCGAATAACTATCCGATTATTGATTATGATTTTCAGGCTCCCATAAGCCGTTACGGCGTCTGTCGCTCGCACGGGGACAGGCTCCGTCTTATGCATTTGTTTATCAATGAATTCGACCCCGAAATCTGCACAAAGCAGGCATATTTTCCAAAATGGAAAAGCAATAATCCCAATGATATTTCATTTTTGAAATGCTCTGTCCGAGCAGACGAAAACGGGTGCGGATATTTCTTTGCATCTACTTATGAAAAAGGGTTGCAGTATCAGGACTTTAAAGATGTCTCGGTAACCTTTGAAAGCAAAGGTAAAAAAGTAAATCTGCCGAAGATAGATGTAAAAGCAGGCACAATGTTCTTTTATCCGTTCAACATTACGCTCGGCAATGTGCATTTTGATTACATTCTTGCACAGCCGATTGCAAAAACACAGATCGACGGAAAGACCGTTTGCTATTTTGCACAGTGCGAGGGAATCACGCCCAAATGCGCAGTAGACGGGAAAGAAATTTCGCTTAATTTCAGCGAAAACGGTACGGTTATAAATGACGTAAAAATCGTTGTCATTCCCTATGAAAAGGCAAAGCAGTTTCATTTTATAAACGGAAAAGCATATTTTCTGAACGGCACGGTTTACAGCGATAACGGTAAAGTTTACTGCGAGTATGCATCCGATACAGACATTCAAAATGAAATAACACTCACAAAAGCAAGCAAACGAAAACTGCCCTATAACTACTTTTTGTATTCTACAGGCAAACGCAGTTGTTATGCCTTGAAACTGCCGCAGGACATCCTGAAAGACCTTTTCGACGTCAAGCTCGAGTTCGATTTTGACGGGTTGAATTTACAGGTGTTCAGCGGAAATACGCTTATCAACGATTATTTCAATATCGACAGAAAATTTGTGATGCATCTGCGCGATTACAAAAAATATATCGAGAAAAACAGTACGCTTGTCATCCGCACGGCACCGAAAACAAAATTCGGTATTTCCAATGTGTATAACGAAATACCTGTACCGCTTTATTCCGATAGTTTGGTTTTGAAATCCGCAGATGTGATAGAAGTGCACACAATATGACAAAAGGTCTTGCCGACTGCATCGGTAAGACCTTTTGTCATACATTTTTAGAATTGTAGCTTTCGGAATTTTCCGGGAGAAACGCCCTCGTTTTCCGTAAAAAAGCAAATAAAATTGGATTCGCTGTTGAAGCCTGTTTCATAGGCGATAGCGGCAACGGACATTTCTGTTTTTTGCAGCAGATATTTTGCCTTGTTAAGCCGTGTTATCAAAACGTATTCATACGGCGAAAAGCCTGTCTGCTGTTTAAAAACTCTTGAAAAATGCGAAATGCTCATCAGCGTTCTGTCTGCAAGCTTTTGTACGGTCAGTTTTTCGTTCAGATTTTCTGCAATATAATCTTTAATTTCCTGTATATTCTCCTCGTAATTTGCTTCGCCCTTGCTCTTGATGCTTTGCGGATTCAGAAGCTCTGCAAACAGCTTGTAAATATCCAAGGACATATTTAACTCCGACGGCGGGTTCACGCCGCTGATGCTGTCATATATACGGAAAAGCAGTTTTTTCACATGGTGTATATCCCGGCATTTCACAAGACTGCCGTCACCTTTTTCTATTTCCTCAAACAGCTCAAAGCTGTTTGCACCGCTCAGATGTATCCATATGGATTCGAAGTTGTCGTTTGTATAATATTCGTGCGGCTGATAGCAGTCGAGAATCACCGTATCTCCTGCACGCGCCGTGATGTGCCTACCATCCTTGACAAACGTAAAGGTGCCGTCAATGATATGCGTAATCAAAAGACTGTTATAGTTCTTTCGGATTAAATGATAGCCCTTCACGCAGAAAAAATGCCCCGCGCTGATGGGATAATAATACAGCTTTTTTGCAGTTTGTGACGGCGAAGAAAAATAAACCTCCGATTTTTTCAATACGCCATGTTCTGTGGATTTCAACAAAAGCACCTCCTATTAAAAGTATGATAGGATTTCTAAATTTTTTGGTTGATTTTCGTAAGCATTCGTTTTGTTTTCATTATATAATCAAAGTAGAATAATGTCAAATATTCTAAATGAAGGAGTATAGAAATATGAAAAAGTTTTTCGGCAAAAAGCCTGTAAAGGTGATTATCAGCATAGTTGCGGTTCTCGCAATTATTGTGTGCATCTGTAATGCGGTGTTTGCCTCTGTTGCGCTGAAGGAACAAAAGGGCGTTGCGGTCTGTGACGAATGGTCGGCGACGGATACTTATACACCCGATTATGCGCAAAGCCTTGAAATCGGAGATAAAGAAGCCAAAATTCTTTGTCTTACGGATATTCACATCCGCAACCACGGCACATTTGCCGCTTTCCTCGGCATCAATTTCATTTTAGACGGTATGAGTGAAATTCAGCTAAAACAGCTGATTCAAGAAGTGAATCCTGACTTAATTGTCGTCGGCGGCGATACGGTTCTGACGGCGTGGAACGACATCTGCACACAGCAGTTCTGCGATTTTATGGAAAAATTCGAAATCCCGTGGGCGCCTGTTTTCGGGAATCACGATTATGAGGGCAGAGCGGATAAGGCAAAGATTGCCGAAATCTATGAATCGGCAGAGCATTGTCTTTTCAAAAGCGGTCCTGCGGGTATGAACGGGATGGGCAACTATATTGTAAATTTAACAAGAAACAGTCAGCCTGTCTATTCCTTGTTCCTGTTGGATGACGGGCAGTTCCGAGTTGTGGATGGGAAAATCACAGACGGCGGTGTGAACGCAAATCAGATTGCATGGTACAAATGGGCAGTAAACGGGATTCGGGAAACAAGCGGCAATGCTGTTCCGAATATGGCGTTTATGCATGTGGCGGTTCCTGAGTATTTGCAAATTGAAGACGGTTTTGAACTCGGTGATCGCCGCGAAGGCACCTACACGGCGAAAGTGAACGACGGCTTCTTTGAGGCCTTCAAAGAAAACGGCGGTACACATATGTTTGCAGGTCACGACCACAACAACAATTTTATCACCGAATACGATGGCGTAAAGCTCGGCTATATGACAAAGAGCTCTTATAATTGTTACTTCGATTTTGACTGCCTTGGCGGTACGATGCTTACGCTTGATAAGGGAAATCATGTAAATATCGAAATTGTAGAATTTTAAAGGGTGATCAATAACTTGAAAACAAGTGCAACGTATTTTGTGAATGATGAAAATAAGCCAATACGATACGGCGAAATCAATTTAATAAACCCTGCCAGAAAAAGATTAAGAAATGAGCCCCCGAAAGCGGGAGTAGAGGTTTTACCGGTATTCTGCGGCTTTTGCGGAACTGACCTTGAGCTTATGAAAATGGGCAGAAATTGCAGTCTGGATGCGAAATTCCCCGCAGGACAGCCAAGACTTATCAATGGGCACGAGGGCGTTGTTTGGGTACCAAGTGAAAACCGCTTTGCAATCGTTCTGATTCGCGGCGGTGACTGCTGTGACCCAACAAGATTTACCGAGGATGAAAGCTATTTTGAATACGGCTGTGACGGCGCAGACGGCATTTTCTGTGATAAAGGCTATTTCCATCCCGATATGCTTTTGCACTTGCCAAAGAAGTACGACGGTATCGAAAAACTGCCGTTGTCCCTGGCAAAAAAACTAGTGTTTTCAGACCCTTATGCCTGTGCGATTTTTCAGCACGAGCGTATGTGTGATATCGGTGTTGCACAGAATTTCAGAGTGGAAACGGCAAAACACGGCTGTAACACAGAAACGGCAAAAAAACTTGCCTATGACAGTACCTTTGACAGAGTTGTTATATTTGGCTTAGGTACAACGGGACTGTTTATCGGCGACCAAATAAGACGCAATCACAAAAACGCAAAAATTCTTTTTGTGGCAAGAAGCCGTGAAAACTGTGACAAGGCGGACTTTGTAAAAGCAAATTTAAAGGCAGATTATCTATCAACTGCGGGTATGAACGAAAATGAAATCGCGCAGGGTATTCTGAAAAAGCTCAGCGGTACGGCAACGGTTTTTGTCGGCACTTCCGGTACCGAACTCGAAAGCAGAATTGCTTTTGAATACGGGGCGCTCGGCTGTAACGGAATTTATGACAGCTTTTCGCTCGGACCGAAGGTTACATACAACACCATGCCGTTCGGATTTAAAAATCAGGTGATATTGGCATCTATCAATTTTACGCAGAAGCATATGGAAGAAGCCATTCAAATCTTATGCGAAAGCAATTTTGATGAGTTGGTGGAGCTGATTGATAAAAATGAATTTACATCCGCTCCTGTTTCCGCTTACGAAAACAAAATATACACAGCAGGTGCACCGCTGAAAACGGCAGTTATATGGAATAAAAATTATATAGACGAGGCGAAATAAATGAAAGCAATTGAAATCACGAAACCGTTTGAAATAAAAATAATCGATAAGGAAATGCCCGTCGCGAAAAAAGGCGAAGCACTTTTAAAAGTGCTTTACTGCGGCATCTGCGGTGCGGATGTGGCATCCTTTACAGGCAATCAGCCGTTTACAACCTATCCGAGAATCCCGGGGCACGAGTTTTCGGCGCAAATTGTTGAAATCCCCGAAAATGATAAGGGCTTGAAAAAAGGCGATATTGTCACTTGCAATCCGTATTTTAATTGCGGCGAATGCTATGCCTGCAAGCGAGGAATCGTCAACGCCTGCACAGATAATCAAACCATGGGCGTGCAGCGTGACGGTAGTTTTCAGGAATATATCACTATGCCTGTGGAACGCATTATTGATGGCAAAGGCTTAACGGCACAACAGCTCGCACTGATTGAGCCTTTTTCCATCAGTAATCACGCTTTGTCCCGTGCCGAAGTGAAGCAGGGAGATAATCTGCTGATTATGGGCGCGGGGCCAATCGGTCTTTTTGCTCTGCTGAAAGCTAAGGCGATGGGCGCAAGGGTTGCGATTGCTGATATGTTGGGTAGCCGACTTACACTTGCTAAGGAATACGGTGCGGATTTAATCGTAAATGTAAAAGAAACGGATTTGCAAGGTGCGTGCAGTGCGTTTACAAACGGAAACGGCTTTGATGTCTGCGTGGAAGCCTGCGGTGCACCTGAAACCTTTTTGAATTGTATTGAAAATGCCACACACGGTGCGAACATTATTTTAATCGGCAACGGCAAGCGTGAAACCACCTTTGTGCATTCCGTAATTTTGAAAAAAGAGCTGAATATTTTCGGCAGCCGCAATGCGTTTACAAAGGATTTTGAAGAATTGATTGCGATTGTAAAATCCGAAAAAGTCAACCCGTTAAAAATGATTAGCGGTGTTTACGATGCCGTCAATGCAAAATCCGCCTTTGATGCGCTTAGCCATAATGACGGTTCGCTTGCAAAGTTGTTGATTAAATTTTCGGATGCGGAGTAACGGGAAATGAAAGAAAAAATTATTCAGTTCGGGACAGGCAATTTCCTGCGCGGATTTGCAGATTACTTTGTAGATAAGCTGAATAAAGAATCTTTATTTGACGGAAAAGTTGTAATTGTTTCGCCGACGGATTCCAAAACAGTCGATGCTTTAAATGCACAGGGCTGTAAATACAATTTGTATTTAAGAGGTATTGAGAACGGAAAAGAAATCTGCGAAAGAACAGAGATAAACACAATCAGCCGTGCGATAAATCCGTACAGAGATTTTGAAGAATACCTTTCTCTTGCCGAAAATCCCGATTTTAGATTTATCATTTCTAATACGACGGAAGCCGGTATTGCTTTTTCCGGCGAGGATAAATTTACCGACAGACCCGCAAAATCGTTTCCTGCGAAGCTCACACAGCTTTTGTATGCGCGATTTCAAGCGGGACTTGACGGCTTTGTGATTTTTCCCTGCGAGTTAATAGACAATAACGCAAAAGAACTCCAAAGATTTGTTTTGCGGTACGCACAGCAATGGACGCTCGGCGAGGATTTTTTTCATTGGATTATTACAGAAAACAAATTTTGTAATACACTTGTGGACAGAATTGTAACAGGATACCCCGAAGGCGAAGTCGATAGCTTATGCGGCGAAATCGGATATGAGGACAAACTGCTCGACACAGCAGAGCCGTATCATTTGTGGGTCATTGAAGGTGATTTTGAAGCTGAACTGCCTTTGCAGAAGGCAGGCTTTAATGTTATTTGGGCAAACGATGTTTCGCCGTACAAAAAAATGAAGGTGCGTATCCTCAACGGTGCACACACCTCGCTTGTGTTTCCGTCTATGCTTTGCGGTATAGAAACCGTGAAGGAAAGCCTTGCAGATGAAGATTTAAACAAGTTTTTAAATACTTGCCTTTTCCACTACATACTCCCCACACTTGGGGATACAGAAGAAAACAGGCGATTCGCTTCGGCTGTGCTGGAACGCTTTGCAAATCCGTACATCAAGCATCTGTGGCAGTCCATTTCCCTTAACTCTGTCAGCAAATTCGCAGCAAGAGTTCTGCCCACAATTATGGATTATGCGGATAAAAACCATACATTGCCAAAAGCCCTTGTATTTTCTCTTGCCTGTTTGATTGCATATTACAAAACAAATGCTGTAAATGACGACAAATCAGCAGTGGAATACATCAAAAATCATTCTGTACACGAGATTTTATCAAACACAAGGCTTTGGGGTAGTGATTTGTCCAATCTTTTGGATCTGACCGAAAAAAGCATAGACAAAATACATACCGTAGGCATAAGAGAGGCAGTAAAGTGGGCTATGTCATAATTCATCCCGACGACAATGTAAAAGTAAATCTTGAGAATGGGCATAAGTATGCAATTAAACATATCAAAAAAGGCGAAGCTGTAATGAAATACGGCTTTCCTATCGGTATTGCAAAAGAGAATATAAAAGCTGAAGAGCATGTGCATACGCACAATTTAAAAACTGCTTTGTCAGGCGAAAAGGAATATACATATACGCCGTTTGCACAGGAATATACCGAAGAAGCACCGACTGCTATTTCTGCATTTGTACGTAAAAACGGCGAAATCGGCATCCGAAACGACATATGGATAATTCCTACCGTCGGCTGTGTAAATGGCATTGCAAACAGCCTCTCTCAAAAAACAGGTGCCTTTGCATTTCCCCACCCTTACGGGTGCAGTCAATTGGGCGATGATTTACTCGTTACGCAAAAAATTATTTGCAGCCTGATTCAGTATCCCAATGCGGGCGGCGTACTTGTTCTTGGCTTAGGTTGTGAAAACAACAATATTACAGAGCTGAAAAAGATACTCGGAGAATTTGATGCAGAAAGAATAAAATTCCTGAACTGTCAGGATACAGAGGATGAAATCGCAGAGGGTGTAAAAATAATAGCCGCGCTTCAAAAGCGGGCTGAAAAGGATAAACGGTCTGAAGTGCCGATTTCAAAGCTGAAAATCGGTCTAAAATGCGGGGGCAGTGACGGGTTATCGGGTATCACAGCAAATCCACTTGTCGGCAGAATAACCGATAAAATCATTGCAATGGGCGGTACGGCTGTATTAACCGAAGTGCCTGAAATGTTCGGTGCGGAGCATATCCTTATGAACCGCTGTATAAATGAAAATGTGTTTCAAGATACAGTTAAGCTTATCAATAACTACAAAAAATATTTCATATCGCACAATCAGCCTGTCAGTGAAAATCCGTCACCCGGCAATAAAGCGGGCGGCATCACTACGCTTGAGGAAAAGTCCCTTGGCTGTGTCCAAAAAGGCGGAAAAGCACCTGTGACAGCGGTGCTTGATTACGGCGATGTTGCAGTGAAAGCGGGGCTGAATCTGCTGAACGGACCCGGCAACGATATGGTAGCGGTAACGAATTTAACCGCCGCAGGCTGTCACTTGATTCTGTTTACCACAGGCAGGGGAACACCACTCGGTGCGCCTGTACCTACTGTAAAAATATCTACCAACGCAAAGCTTGCGGAGAAAAAGAAAAGCTGGGTAGATTTTGATGCACAATCAAGCAAAGAGGACGCTTTATTCAATCTGATTGTTGAAACCGCCAACGGAAAAGAAACCAAAAACGAGCAGAACGGCTACCGTGAAATAGCCATATTCAAAGACGGAGTTACCTTATGATTATTGATGCACATACACACCTTTGGAAGAAACAAAACGGTAGGGTGGACGGCAAGCCCGTTTTAGCCCTTCAAAACGGACAAAGTGATTTCGGCGGAGAAATCCGACAGATGATGCCCCCGTATATGATAAATTGTGAAAATACAGCCGATATGCTTATATCCAATATGGATTATGCCGGTGTAAACGGTGCGGTAATTACACAGGAAGAGATTGACGGCAATCAGGATGCATATTTGCTGAAAGCAAAAGCAGAGTATCCCGGCAGGCTCAAAATATGCGCCTTATATGAAGAAAATAAGCCGTTTAATATCGATGGATTTGACGGCATAAAAATCTGCGCAGGCAGATTGCCCACACAGGATTTAACCAAGCATTACAAGGTGTTTGAAGTGGCTGACAAGAATAATCTGTTTATCTCTATTGATATGGCGGACGGTGCCTTGCAAACAAAATCACTCCTCGAAATGATACAGCAATACCCGAATTTAAAAATTGCCATCGGTCATTTCGGTATGGTGACCAAAAACGGCTGGAAAGCGCAAATAAAGCTCGCACAAAATAAAAATGTGTTTATTGAAAGCGGTGGAATCACGTGGCTTTTCAACAGCGAATTTTACCCATATCCGTCAGCAATAAAAGCCATTCGCGAAGCGGCGGAAATCTGCGGCTTTGAAAAACTGATGTGGGGCAGTGATTATCCGCGCACGATGGTTGAAATCACCTATAAAATGAGCTTTGATTTTGTTCTGAAATCAAACGCCATTTCCGATTTTGATAAGGAAAAATTCTTGTATCAAAATGCAAAAGATTTTTACGGCTTTGCGGATTTCGAAGAAATCAAGCCTATTCAAAATATGTTGGAGTAAAAAAGGGGGGGAGACAATCGATAAAACCGCAACGAACTGACAAGATGCTATAAAATTATACATACGGCTTTTTGTGGATGTGTGACGATGGAGTGCTTCTCGGATTGACAAGGCTTTGAAGATACGATATACTTGTTTTGAGCGTAAGACTTGACAAAATAGGCAAAAGCGGAATATGTCGTGAGAGCATAAGGCACTGAAAAAGGCATTTGCGGAGGCAAAAGAACAATGAATGTTAAAATTGGGTGGAAATTTATCATTATAGGATTCGCAGTGCTGTTTTTATTTATAATTCTTATGGATGTATATATGCTTGTAAAGCATAATTCCACTACGAAAAAATATTACAGCGGGAACTTTAAGGGGCTTACCAAAGAGCTAAAAAGACTTCAGTCCGTCAGTGACATTTTTTCTATAAACCCCCGAAACAAAAACAGAGAAATGATTTTTAACACGACTTGCATCTTTTTAGCTTCTATTGCATTGCTGAACGGCGATGAAAACGGATTCCTACTGGAGCTAAACAAAGTAAAAAATGAAAAAAGATGCGAAATCAAACCGTTTATGTTATCTCTGTTTTATAAATCCAAAAACAACATACAAAGTGCAGAGATGTACTATCAAGTATTTAAAGACTGCGAACATAGTAATGAGAGTATGTGTGTTGTTATGAATTACTTATTCGCTCGTGAAGATACAACCACAATTGAGGCGTTTACAAATGCGGTAAGCACTTTTAGAAATCCGGCTATTATTCAATTGTTGAATGCAATTGGGGAATGTTGAAACACAGGGAACGATTCTCTTATGGACAATGTTTAGAAGCTACGATATAAGAGTGCATAATGTTCCTTGGAATCAATCCACAGCGGAGACAAATGACAGAAAACGGGGTGTACCTTTTGCAAAGAAAACTTTGCGCAGTAGATATAGATGGAACTTTGGTGACAGATGAAAAAATACTTCTGCCGCAAACCAAGGCGGACATTCATTGGTTTATTCGAGAGGGCGGCATATTCGTTTTGGCGTCCGGCAGACCGACCCGCGGCATTTTGCGTTATATAGATGAATTGGATTTAGCCGCAGTCGGCGGTTTTGTCATCTCCTATAACGGCGCGCGTATTATGGATGCGCGAACAAATAACATTATTTTGCAGAAGAATATTGACCCAACGTGCTATCCGATTATTTTTAAGGCGGCAGATGCGCTGAACTTGCCACTGACAGCCTACAAGGGGCAGGACGTTGCTGTAACGCAAAAGGCAACAGATTCCTATTTTTTAACCGAAACCTCTATAAATCGGTTACAGGTTGTGCGGGTTTCGAATTTACAGGCAGAGCTTACTTATCCGACGCCGAAATTTTTAATTACGGGTGAGCCGGAAATATTGTGTCAGGCGGAAATCCGATTGCGGGAGATGTTATCCGCACTTCCGGTGACGGTGTTCCGTTCCGAACCGTTTTATTTGGAAATTACCGCGTGCGGTTGCGATAAGGGTGCGGCAATTTTGGAATTGGCAGAAATGCTGCATATAGACAGAAGCGAAACAATGGCGTGCGGCGACGGGTTTAACGATGTAACAATGCTGTCTGCTGTCGGGCTGGGGGTCGCCATGGAAAATGCGCAGTCTGCCGCCAAAGACGCGGCAGATTGCCTGACCGCTTCCAATAATGAAAACGGTGTGGGAAAAGCGATTCGAAAATTTGCAGGCTAACGATCTAATTGCATAACAA
Source organism: Bacillota bacterium (assembly GCA_021769885.1). Lineage (GTDB taxonomy): Bacteria > Bacillota > Clostridia > Oscillospirales > Acutalibacteraceae > Fimenecus. The sequence continues at coordinate 35,554 of JAETSA010000001.1, forward strand.
AGCAGTACAAGGGCAATCTTTGTATAAGATTGCCCTTTATTCTACGTTACGTAGGTTGCCAAACGGCTATCGGGTTAATATACCGATAGATGTTTTTTCCCTTGCTGTATATTTCGTTCCCGAAACGCTTTTTGTATGCTGTTGAGCACATCTTTTTTGTTCGCTGACCACGCGGGCGCAATCAAAAGCGACTTTGGTGCGTCACCCGTCAGTCGGTGAATGACTGTATTTTCGGGAAGTAATTCGATGCAGTCGCATAAAATGCCAATATATTCTGCTTTTGACAGCGTCTGAAATGTACCGTTACGGTACATTGTTTCCAAATCCGTTCCGCGCAGAATGTGTAAGAGCTGTAATTTAATGCCGTCTGCGCCGCTGTTCCCGACATATTGCAACGTTTCAAGCATTTGCTCGCGTGTTTCAAACGGCAAGCCTAAAATAATGTGCGTCACAACCGAGATGCCGATTTGATGCAGATTTTTAACGGCAGAGTCGTACACCGAGAGGGGATAGCCCCGCCGAATCCGCTGTGCGGTGCTTTCGTGTATGGATTGCAGACCCAGTTCAACAAAAACGGGAATCCTTTCACGCAATTCGGCGAGCATTTTCAGGATTTCGGGCGGTAAGCAATCCGGACGTGTGGCGATGGAAATCGCCCGTATACAGTCGTTTTCTGCCGCCGTGAAAAAGATGCGACGAAGCGTTTTCACATCGCCATATGTGTTCGTGTAGCTTTGAAAATAGGCGATGTAGTGTTCGCCCTTGAATTTCTTTTGCACGCGCAGTTTCGCAAGTTCAATTTGTGCATTTACATCTGTAATCGCTCGTTCGGCAAATTCGCCGCTGCCGCCTGCACTGCAAAAAATGCATCCGCCTGTGCCGAGTGTACCGTCGCGATTCGGACAGGTACAACCTGTTTCGAGCGAAAGCTTATACAATTTTTCTCCGAAGTTTTCCTGTAAATATTGATTGAAAGAATAATAAGGCTTATGCATGGTATCCACCTCGGGTACAGTATAACAGATTTTTTGTAAAATGGCAAAATATATAAATTATATGTGTGCATTCTTTTAAAATCTCGTGCATTCTGCTAAAATCAAATAAATAGCCGTTTTTTACTTGACGGGTTGGAAAAATTGGCGTATGATTTGTACATAACAACAAAGGCGTTGTGGAGTTTTCTTCACAGCGCCGTTTTCTTTTGAATTGCTTTCCGGAAAGTGTTTTCGTGAATTTGTTGTTTTGCACAACGGCGTGCAAAGGGAAAAAACTCTCTTTGTGCGCCTATTTTTTTGAAAACAAATCGGTTTTGTTTTCTAAGGAGAAGTGATTATGGCAGAATTTATGGAAGCAACGTCGAAATTGACCTTCGGCGTATGGTTTTTGATTGGGGCGGCATTGGTGTTCTTTATGCAATGCGGCTTTGCAATGGTGGAAGCAGGATTTACCCGTGCGAAGAACGCAGGGAACATCATTATGAAAAATCTGATGGATTTTTGTATCGGCTCGGTAGTGTTTGTCACACTCGGCTCGGGACTGATGCTGTCTGAAGATTATATTGCGGGCGTTATCGGTATGCCGAACTTAGATATTTTTGCGAATTGGGAAAATTATAACTGGTCAAGCTTTGTATTTAACCTTGTCTTTTGTGCAACTGCGGCGACAATCGTTTCGGGTGCTATGGCAGAGCGAACCAAGTTCAGTGCCTATTGCATTTACAGTGCGGTAATCAGTGCGGTTGTATATCCGATTGAGGCGGGTTGGGTTTGGAACAGCCAAGGCTGGCTCGCGAAGCTCGGGTTTATTGATTATGCAGGCTCCGCCGCGATTCATATGGTCGGCGGTACGGCGGCACTCATCGGTGCGATTTTCTTAGGTCCGAGAATCGGGAAATATGTTACCGATAAGAACGGGAAAAAAGAAGCACGCGCAATTCCCGGGCATTCATTGACAATCGGGGCACTCGGCGTGTTTATTCTTTGGTTCGGTTGGTACGGCTTTAACGGTGCGGCGGCAACCGATGTCGGTACGCTCGGTAAAATCTTTGTCACTACAACCCTTTCCCCGGCATTTGCCTCTTGTGCAACCATGGCATATACATGGATTAAAAACGGCAAACCGGATGTATCTATGACCTTGAACGGCTCTTTGGCAGGGTTGGTTGCCGTCACTGCAGGGTGTGCCAGCGTAGACGCACTCGGTTCTATCATCATCGGTTTGGTGTCGGGTATTTTGGTTGTTGTCGTTGTAGAATTTTTAGATTTGAAACTGCATATTGATGACCCTGTCGGTGCAATCGGCGTGCACTTTGCCAACGGTATTTGGGGCACATTTGCAGTCGGTCTGTTCGCAACCGACGGTGGGCTGTTCTATGGCGGCGGCTTCCGTCAGCTCGGCGTACAGCTTCTCGGTATGGTGTCTATTCTTGCCTATACAACTGTAATGATGCTGATTACGTTTACGCTGATTAAAAAATTCCACGGCTTACGTGTTTCGCCGGAAGAGGAAATCAGCGGATTGGACAGCGTAGAGCACGGTCTTACTTCTGCTTATGCGGGATTTGAATTTGGACTGGATCCGACGCTTCGTGAATATACTGCGGAAGTGTCAAACGAAGCAGCGCCGATGGAAATTGCAGTTCCCGTAACTGATGCCACAACGGAAGAAAAGCCAATCGCAACAGCGCATAAAATTACAAAGGTTGAAATTATTTGCAAAGAAGCTCGATTTGAGGCACTGAAAGCCGCGATGGATGCCGTCGGGATTACGGGTATGACCGTCACCAAAGTTTTAGGCTGCGGGATTCAAAAGGGCAGAACAGGATATTATAGAGGCGTAAAAATCGAGAGTATGGATTTGAATCCGAAAGTACAAGTGGATATTGTGGTTTCGAAAGTGCCTGTCCGCACATTGGTAGAAGCCGCGAAGAGGGCACTGTATACAGGAAATATCGGCGATGGTAAGATTTTTATTTATGATGTGGAAAATGTTGTAAAGGTCAGAACGGGTGAGGAAGGCTACGATGCCTTACAGGGTGTCGAGCAGTTCTGACGAACGCAGAAATTTATATTCAGCCCTTTCATTTTATTTATACAGAGAAGCTGTCGGGATTTTATCTCGGCGGCTTTTCTGTTGGTTCTTTTACCAATCCACGGCGGACTTGCAACCTGCTTTGCTGTTTGTCATATATTGAAACAGACTGAAAGGGGTGTATTGCAATGTTTTTAGAATGGCTTTCGATGATTGCCAATAATATGCTGTATTTTATGCTGCATATTGAGGGAACCGGTTCATTTCCGAAGCCGCTGCGTGCGAAAGAAGAGCGCGAAGCGTTAGAGCGGTTTGCGGCAGGGGACACAGAAGCGCGCGATTTGCTGATTGAGCACAATCTTCGTTTGGTGGCGCACATCATTAAAAAATATTACTCCTCTTACTCTGACCAGGATGATTTAATTTCCGTGGGAACAATAGGACTTATCAAAGGAATAAATTCCTTCAATGGTGATAAGGGAACGCGGCTTGCGACCTATGCCGCACGGTGTATAGAAAACGAAATTTTAATGTATTTTCGCAGTCAAAAGAAAAGCGCCCAGGACATTTCTATGAACGAACCGATTGACACCGATTCGGAAGGAAATCCCTTGACGCTTTCAGAAATTATTTATACAGATGATACGATTGCGGATGATTTGGATACAAAAATTAAAATTGAAAAACTGCGAACGCATATTCGCGCTATGCCGAATACGCGCGAAAAAGAAATTATTATTCGCCGTTACGGCTTAGACGGGAATGCACCTGAAACACAGCGTGAAATTGCAAAGCGACTGCAAATTTCACGCTCTTATGTGTCCAGAATCGAAAAGCGCGCTTTGACGCAGTTGCGAAAGCAATTTGACAAACCGTAAAACCGTATTACCAATTTTCTACATATCGCTTCAATGTGTTTTCAATACCGCAGGCAACGGCATTCGGGTCGTCCATTGTTTTGTCGGTTGCCAAACGGAATACCATTACGCCGCCCGCACCGCTCAGTAATGCATAGGCAGTCTTATCGCCTGCAAGGGCGGGTGCACAGAACGTACCTTCATAAATTTGATTGCCGTCAGCGATGGTGTAGTATTTACTGTTCCAATAGTTTGCTTCTTTCAAATCACGCCAAAGTGCCCAAAACGGCGATCCGTTTATCGGTCGTGCGTAAGCGGCAATACCGATGTTGATTTTTCGAATGTCTGCGCCGTTCTTCACGAAATCACGCAGACCCTCTTCGGCTTGCTGTAAAGAGCTTTGATAGCCGTCTTCGTCGTTGCCGTCGTATGCCATAAATTGAATTTGATCAATACAGTCATAAGTTTCCTGCGAAAGACCGAGTTGACCTGCCGAGAGCGCTGTGGAGATAATCGCATCTTCCTTGAAGGCTTTCAAATCTGTATGCAGCTTTTGCATAAATTGATCGTAGATTTTCCAGTCATCTGCGCTTTGCGGATATTCCCAGTCAATATCTACACCGTCAAAATCATATTTTTCAGCAAAGGCAACAATTTGATCCGCGATAGATGACCAGTACTTTGCCATATACGCGTTGACGCCGTTGTGCTCATCACCCCAAGTGCCGTCTGCCAGTGCGGTGACAATCAATTTAACCTTGTGCGATTGATTGGAGCGATACGAAATGATTTCTTTTAAAGCGTTGATTTCCTGCGCAAATTTTTCTTCACCCATTTCGCCAAAGTGCATTTGTCCCTGTGTATCCCAATGCACGGCGGCAAAGACAATGACAGTGCTGTATACATCGTAATACCGCGCATAATTACGGACGTATTCTGTACCCTTTGCAAGAATTTCGGAAGGTACATCGCCATCCAATCGCTGGTATACCGTGACTTCAAAATCTTTCGCATCGCGTTTCGGCTCATTATAAAGCTTCAGGGATTTGATATTTACAGGTGTTTCATTATCTCGGAATTTGTCTATGGAAAGTCTGACGCGGTCTGTTTTGACGGTATCAAAACTGCAAAGTCGCATAGATTGGATTTTTTCACTTTGATATACAGTCATCCATTCGCCGTCCACAAGCGCCTGCAAACGGAAATACTGCGCTTGATTGCCGACTTCTTCAATGACTGCGGTGTTGATTTCGGATTCTTTGGCGAGCTGTAATTCTACATAGCTATTGTTTGCATCTGCATAGCCTTCGGCAGGTGTGCGGTTCGGCGCTTGCGCTGTCCAGCATTTGTTGCTGTCCGTCAATAAATTGGCGGCATCCGCTTTTTCACCTTCTTTTAAGCTTTCAAATGTAATTTTTGCGCCCTCTGCAACATTTTCAGACTGTAAAGTAATTTCGGGCAGATTCTCATTGCCGCTTGCCGTATTCGCTACTGTGCCGAAATATGTCATAGACAGAACCAAACAGCATACAATCAAAACGGAAAGAAGTGCCTGAAATGCTTTTTTCATATCTTCGCAGAATACGAATACAAGTCCGAGCCCGAGCGCGAGTCCGATATAAAGGAGATATTCCGAAAGTGCCTGCAGTCCACGCGAAAATCCCACAGCGGAAATCCCGCTGTCCAGACCGAATACCAAAACAGCCGTATAGACAAATGCAATCACGCCCAGCACAGCGCATACGGCGTAAATGATACGGATGACGCGAATGCCTTTCATATTCGGTTTTCTTGTGCCTGCAAATGCCGATATAACTAAATATAAAAAAATAACGGCGATGCATACACCGATGATGCCTGACAGCGTCGGCACAAAATGACTGCCTAACGGATATAACGCCGCAATCCAGCCATACGTCCATTCAGCACTTTTTAAAAAGAACAGTGCACAAACCGAAAGGACAAAAAATACATAGGCACTGCCGCGTGTTTGCAACGTGTGCCCGACCTTTTTTAAAGTTTTCATATTTCGCTCCTTACCGTCGCCGATTGGGAAAGCCCGTGGGCGAGCAGTTTATTTCACGGACAGTATAGCATATTTTTCCTGCTTTGCAAAGGGACAGAGCAGCGAGTTTGTTCAGCAATGTAAAGATGCATACAATTTGCACCGCCCTTAAGCAGATAAACATTTTTTGATTTTTTTTAATTAGTCATTGACAATTCAGCGGTTCTTTGATAAAATTTATTCCGTTGTTACGCGGGTGTAGTTCAATGGCTAGAATTCCAGCCTTCCAAGCTGGCTGTGTGGGTTCGATTCCCATCACCCGCTCCAAGAATATGCGGTTATTACCGCAGAAACCGCAGCCTAAATCGGTTTGCGGTTTTTCTTTTTATGATATTTGAATTTATAAAATACTGAGGGTGACCATTATGCAAAAAATAAAATCTGTAATGCCCCTGTGGGGACCTTATTCTAAAAAATACAGCGGAATTTCCCGTATTGTTGAGCACGCCGGTGAACAGGGGGTACGGTTTGACTTAGTCGTCAGTCCGGCTGTATCCAACACCAATACGTGTCCGCCGAATGTGACGATTCCCGTCGGTGTACATCCTTGGACGGCAAAAAGTGACTACACACACTATGCCTACCGTTGCGATTTAGAGTGGAAAGACGTTATTTACGCAGATGTTTCTTTCACAAAGCTGACAGAAGAAAGCGTGCTTGTGCGTACGGAAATATTCAATCATTCCGATTTAATGCAGAACTGCCTGGTCAATTTCTTTTCTGCCTTGGAATTTCCGACGCGTTATGAGACAATCGCGGAGCTGCCCGAAAATTGTGTGTACAAAAAAGCGTTGGATTATGAAAGCTATTCTTATCATACGCCGCGTCCGTGGGATGCACAAACGATGGATGCTATGAAAAAAGGCGAGTTCTTTGATGATGCATTTACGGAGCATCGCGGCTTGGGCGACCGTGACAACAATCGTTATATTCTGCCGAAATTTCCGAAATTCGGTGAAGAGGCAGGGGACAGCGTCAAATATGTATTTACGCTCGAAAAAGCATTTAAAACGCCGGTGCTTTGCATTCGCTATCAAACCACGGACGGGAAAGACAGCGAATTTACTTTAAACGGTGAAAAAATCGTTTTCAAAAAGACGGACGGAGAATTGCAAATCGCTGAATTTCCGTTTTCTGCATCGGAAGCGGGTGCGTGTTCTTTCGAATTTATCGCACTTGGCACAGGTGGAATTGAATTGGATTTCTTAGCTGTTTGCGAGCAGGCGGATGCGAAGAATATTCAGTGTCACAAAGCACCGCACGATTTTATGCCGCAAATTGAAACGGTGAACTCGGAAGACGGTGCAAAGGCAGTTTACCACTATAACGGTATCGAAAAACCGTTTGTGATTCGAACCTTTAACGAAGATACGCGGTTTCGTGCGTTTCCAAGCGGCTCGTTGGAGGACAGTCCCACCTCTCGTATTACTCAGCCGGACGAGAGTTTCGGCGATATGATGGAGCAGTTTTCAGGCTCGTTTTCAGAGAAGCACAGTGATGACGGCTTCTATCATAATGCGGTGGTGCATACCATTTTTATTGCCCCCGGCGAAAGCAAAACGGAATATGCAGTCATTTCCTACGGTGACACTGTTTATGAAACACCTGAGGCTTATGAGCGGATATACAAAAAAGCGGTGATGGGACTCGAGCCGCTCGAATATACTGCGGCGGGCAAAAAATATGCCTTTTCCAATCAACTGTTGCGCGCGGCAATGTTCCAAAACGTGGTGTATCCGTTATATTGCCATGGTGACTATGTGATGCATCACACACCGGGCAAACGCTGGGACTCTTTTTATACGTGGGATTCCGGATTTATCGGTTTGGATATGGCAATGTTTGCACCGAAAATCGCAGACAGCATTTTGGATATGTACTTCAGCACGGCTGACAATCCGGATTATGCATTTTTACTGCACGGTTCACCTGTGCCTGTGCATTTGTATCAGTATTTTGAAATGCTGAATCATACAAACGACAAAGCTGCGCTGTATGCATACTACAGCCGCGCGAAGCTGTTTTATGACTTTCTCGCGGGAAAAATCAACGGGTCAACAACCGCGAAATTCAAGAGCGGTATGACAACCACTTTTGACTATTTCTATAATTGCAGCGGGATGGATGATTTGCCGCCGCAAAAAGCAATGTATCAAAAGAATATGCAAAAATTCTGTGCGCCTGTAATCTCTTCATCGCAGGTGATTCGTACCGCAAAGCTTTTGAAAATCATCGCAGAACAGCTGGGCAAAACGCAGGATGTTGCGGCATATGCATCGGATATACAGCGCTTAACGAATGCCTTGCAAACCTATTCCTGGGATGAGGCAAGCGGATATTTCTCCTATGTCGTTCACGATGCAGACGGCGTACCCGTCGGACATTTCCTTTCGGACGACGGAGAAAATTTCAACAAGACGATGGACGGTATTTATCCGATTATCGCAGGTGCAGTAACGGAATCGCAAAAGGAACGCATTCTTGCGCATTTGAAAAACCCGCAGGAGATGTTTACGCCTGTCGGTATCAGCGCGGTGGACAGAACCGCAGGCTATTATGTGACCAATGGGTATTGGAACGGCAATGTGTGGCTGTCGCATCAGTGGTTTGTTTGGAAAACAATGTTGGATCTCGGTGAAACGGACTTTGCTTGGCAGATTGCCGAAACCGCCTTAAAAGCTTGGAAAAGAGAGGTAGAGTACTCTTACTATACCTTTGAAATGTTCAGCATTGAAACGGGGCGCGGCGGCTGGTTTCATAATTTCGGCGGACTGTCTGCGCCTGTCAATCTGTGGGCGGCGGCATACTTTACACCGGGTACATATCAAAGCGGATTTGATACATTCTGTAAATCTGCGCAGTTTAACGCGGAGCATACCGAGTTTTCAGGCATATTTCACAACTACGGCGATGCAAACGGTGCTTTACTGGTGGTTATGAACGATCAGAAGCACTATCGTGTGCTGTTAAACGGCGCACCTACAGACTTTTATACCCGATTTGACGGTATGCTTGAAATAACCCTGCCGGTGTGCACGGAGGATTTGCACATTTCCGTTCAGCTTGTGTAATCTTCAATGATTTTTTGTATTTCGGCATCGGTTTCGGCGCATATGCCTGCAGCGATTAAGCTTCTCTCCTCGGCAGGCAGAGAATCCAAGTACACATCAAAAATTTCAACGGGCATTGCGTAACCGCGTTCATATAGTGCCAGCCTGCCTTGATACTGTGAAAACGTATACTGTGCCTCTGGTTTTTGTACGGCGGTGGTGGGTTGCACGGCGTTTTCACCTGCATTGAGTGACAAATAGCCGGCCAAAGCGATGACCAACAGCCCGCAAATAGAAATCACGATGCATTTTTGTAATGTTTTTTGCATTTTACGCACTTCCTTTAGTTATATTTTTGGCAAAGTTTTGCTTTTTTATTAAAATTGCGTGAAATTTGGAAATTTTTAATGAAATACAAGCAAAAATATGTTACAATACCATTGTCTGCCAAAAGATGTGCAGTATTTATACTGACGGAGGATTTTTATGGCTACCAATCGAAGCAAACAAAATACGCAAAAGCATAAAAAGCCGATGACAAAAAAACGTCGTATTACGATAACGGCGTTGCTTGCACTTGCACTTACGGCAATACTGACCATATCTACGGTCGGTATATATGTGCTGTCGTTTATGGTTTCTTACGTAAACGGCGAGCCCCAAGTGAATTTGGAGGAATATAAAGAAAATCAGGACCAAACTACATTCATTTATGCTTACGACGCAAATAACGAAGTTACGGAGATTGCCCGTCTGCACGGCGAACAAAACCGAATTTGGGTGACCTACCGAGAAAATCCCGATGAGAGTGTGATTCCGCAGGATCTTGCCAATGCATATATCGCATTGGAGGACAAGCGCTTTTACGACCACAAGGGTGTGGACTGGTTTAGAACCTTATCTGCCGTTGTAAAAGATAGGGGCAAAACAGGCGGATCTACCTTAACACAACAGTTGATTAAAAACTTGACAGGTGAAAACAAGCGCACTTTAAACCGTAAATTCTACGAGATTTTAATGGCGTTGAACCTTGAGAAAAATGTATCCAAGGAAACCGTTTTAGAAGCTTATATGAATACCGTTTATATGAGCCATGGCTGTTACGGCGTGCAGACGGCGTCCGAAAAGTATTTCGGCAAAAATGTGCAGGATTTGAATTTGGCGGAATGTGCGTCCTTGGCGGCGATTACACAAGCACCGTCCGCGAACGACCCGCTTCTGCATCCCGATAAAAACCGTAAACGTCAGATGACCTGCTTAGAGAATATGAAAGAGCAAGGAAAAATTACGCAGGAACAGTACGATGAAGCTGTGGCGTACGAAATGGTTTTCACGAACAGCGAAAATTATGTGCAGTCTGAGGAGCTTGCTTCTAAACAGGCAAAAAGCGAAAATGCCGTATGGAGCTATTATGTGGATTATGTGATTCAAAGCGTGCGTGACGATTTGATGAATCAATACGGCTACTCGAAATCTCAAGCGTCTTCTATGATTTATTCGGGCGGACTTCGTATTTACTGTGCAGTCGATTTGCGTGTGCAGGAAGCGATGGAATCCGTGTATGTCAACCGTACCTCTTTCCCGAAATACAACAAAAATATTGATGACGCGCAGTCTGCAATGACGATTATGGATTACAGCGGACGCATTGTCGGGATGGTTGGCGGCGCAGGGGAAAAGACGCAAAACCGTGGGTTGAACCGTGCGGCGAACTCACCTCGACAGCCGGGTTCGTCCATTAAGCCGATTTCAATTTATGCGCCTGCCGTAAATGAGAAATACGTTACTTGGAGCAGTATGATTACCAACTACGGTATTCCGCATTATTACAGTGACGGCGGTTACGGCCCCGTAAACTACGGCAATGATCCCGGTTCTCCCGATTCCAAGGTCAATGTGCAAAAGGCAATTTGTAAATCCTACAATACCGTGCCCGCACAGATTTTGAAGAAAATGGGCTTCGAAACAAGTTTTTCATACACAACGCAAAAATTCCATTTGGGTTATATTGTTGATCCGACTGATAAGAATACTTCTTCCTTGGCTGTCGGCGGTACTTATAAGGGTGCAACGACGTTGGAAATGGCATCGGCGTATGCTGCATTTGGCAACGGCGGTAAGTATTTTGAACCCTACTGCTATTATAAGGTTACCAACAGCAACGGTTCTAAGGTACTGTTACAGCACGAAGAATCAGCAGGTGAGCAAATCATATCTCCCGAAACCGCTGATATTATGAACGAACTCTTACAAACCGTTGTTACGGATGCGGCAGGACAGGCGACCGCGCGGAATTACGGTCTGAAAAACTCTGTGTTATTCGCCAAAACAGGTACAACCACAGAAGATAAAGACCGTTGGTTCGTCGGCGGTACACCGTATTATGTTGCGGCGGTTTGGTTCGGTTGCGATGAACCGAAGCAGATATCCAATTATGTTACCGGCAACCCTTCAGGCGCGATTTTTGATGCGGTTATGAATGCTGTGCACAAAGGCTTGGAATCCAAATCGTTTACGAAGTTTTCACCGATTGTCGAGCAGCATGCTTATTGCACTGCGACAGGGCTGTTGGCAAGCGACAGCTGTCCAAGCAAAGCTATGGGGTGGTACTCTAAAGAAAATTTGCCGGGACGCTGCACTTCCTGCACAGGGGCTGTGCCGGAAGCTCCCGAAGAGCCTGTGGCAACCGAGCCGCAGTCCAGTGCATCGCCCGAGCCGACCACTGAGGCTGCAACGAGCAATGCGGGAGAGCCTGCAACAAACGGCGCAACAGATGCAACGCCTTAAGGAGATGCTATGGCCGATATACTGTTTACCAATGCACGGGTGATTGACCCGTCACAAAATGTCGATTGTGTGTGCGATATGCTTTGCAAGAACGGAAAAATCGCACAGATGGACAAAAATATTATTTGCGAGGGTGCACAACAAATTGATGCTTCGGGGCTGATTTTAGCCCCGGGGCTCATTGACATTCATACCCATTTGCGTGACCCCGGCTTCACACAGAAAGAAGATATCCTGACAGGCTGTGCGGCAGCGGCGGCAGGCGGCGTAACGACCCTATGTGCGATGCCCAATACAAATCCGACTTGTGATACGCCCGAAACCATCCAATATATTTTAGAAAAAGCAAAAGGCGCAAAAGCGCGTGTATTGCCTGTGGCTGCAATCACAAAAGGCTTGCAGGGGGAAGTCCTCTCTGATATGGAAGCCCTGGCGGCGGCGGGCGCGTGTGCATTTTCGGATGACGGTGTTCCGGTCGCGACAGCGGATTTGATGCGCCGAGCTATGGAAAAGGCGGCAGAATTGCATTTGCCGATTTTAGCACATACGGAGGATAAATCTCTTTCGGTCAAAGGGATTATGAATCAGTGCGCACTTGCCGACAAGCTTTCGGCGGCAGGCATCCCGAACAGCGCGGAGGATGTCGGAACGGCGCGTGAAATCGCACTGTTGATGAGTGCGCCGAAGGATACGCATTTACACATTTGTCACGTGAGCACGGCAGGGAGTGCCGCATTGATTGCCGATGCCAAAAAGCGCGGCTTAGCTATCACGGCGGAAACTTGTCCGCACTATTTTATGTTTACAGATGAAAAACTGGCGGCGCAGGATGCAGATTACCGTATGAATCCGCCATTGCGTTCCGAATGTGACCGAAAGGCAATCTTTGAGGCGGTATTGAACGGCACGTTGGATGCAATTGCAACTGACCACGCACCGCACACCGCCGCAGAAAAGAGTGATTTTTACAGAGCACCGAACGGTGTAATCGGTATGGAAACTTCCTTTGCCGCAAGCTATACCGCCCTTGTCAAGAGCGGTGCAATGACCGTTTCGGAGCTTTTGCGCAGAATGTCCTGTGCGCCCGCGCAGATTTTGGGCATCGACGCAGGTACACTTCGCATCGGTGCACGTGCCGATTTGATTTTGATTGATGAAAATGCGTCGTGGACAGTTGATGTGCACGCATTGCATGGCAAATCCAAAAATTGCGTGTTTAAAAACTGCACATTGCAATCTAAGGTGAAAATGACCGTTTTAAACGGTGAAATTGTATATGATGAACTTACAAAGGGGAATGAATAAAATGGGCTTTGACAGACTTTGCGAGGCAATTCTCGAAAAAAAGAATCCGACAGTAGCGGGTTTAGACCCGAAGCTTGCTTTCGTGCCGAATTTTATTAAAGAGGAATCCTTTAAAAAATTTGGAAACACTTTAGAGGGCGCTGCTGATGCACTTTTGACCTTTAACAAGGGCTTAATCGATGCGCTTTGTGATATTGTACCTGCTGTAAAACCGCAGTGCGCGTATTATGAAATGTACGGCTGGCAAGGCGTAAAAGCATTGCACGATACAATTGCATACGCAAAGGAAAAGGGACTTTTTGTGATTACCGACGGAAAACGCAACGACATCGGCACAACAATGGAAGCCTATGCGGCGGCACATCTCGGCGAAGTCGAGGTGGACGATGCAGCATTCGCACCGTTCGGCGGGGATGCGCTGACTGTGAACGGCTATCTCGGCAGTGACGGCATCCATCCGCTTTTGCCGATCTGCAAGGAAAAGGACAAAGGCATTTTTGTACTTGTGAAGACTTCGAATCCTTCTTCGGGGGAATTGCAGGATAAAATGATTGCGGAGGAGACTGTTTACAGAACGATGGGCGATATGTGCGAGCAGTGGGGCGAGGACACGCGCGGTGCGTACGGCTATTCCGCTGTCGGCGCAGTTGTCGGCGCAACCTATCCCGCACAGCTCGGTGAGCTTCGCAAAGCTTTGCCGCACACGCTGTTCTTGGTTCCCGGTTACGGCGCACAGGGCGGCGGCGCACAGGATGTCGTACCCGCTTTTGATGCACGTGGATTGGGCGCAATTGTCAATTCTTCCCGTGCGATTATGTGTGCTTATAAAAAAGGAGATTGGCAAGAGGAAGATTATGCAAAAGCGGCACGTGCGGAAGCAATTCGTATGCGCGATGAAATTGCGGCGGCTTTAAAATAAGAAAAAGGAGCAAATCCTTATGGCGGAACATATGAAGAAAGCATATTTGCTGTTAGAGGACGGCACGGTTTTTGTTGGAAATTCGATGGGCAAAGTCGGCACGGCGATTGGTGAGGTCGTGTTTAATACCTGCACAGCTTCCTATGAAGAATTGTTGGCAGACCCGACTTATTACGGTCAAATCGTTGCGCAAACCTATCCGTTGGTCGGCAACCGCGGTGTAGCAGGTGAAAACCGTGACTCGGATATAATGTCAAACGGCTATATTGTGCGCGAATGGTGTAAAGTTCCCGCAGGCGGTGTTTCTCTGCATGAATATCTTCTCGGGCGCGGGATTGTCGGTCTGAGTGGGATTGACACACGGCGCTTGACGCGTATTTTGCGGGATAAAGGCTATATGAAAGGCGCGATTACCGATTCGTTGGAAAATCAAGCGGATTTGCTTCGCGAAATCCGTGCATACACGATTTCGGGTGCGGTAGAAGCGGTTACTGTGAAAGCACCGCAGCATCTGTCGGCTGAAAACGAGAAATACAGAGTTGCTGTATTGGATTACGGCTTTCCGCGAAAAATTTTAGAAGCCTTGCTTTCCCGAGGCTGTTCTGTAGATATTTTTCCTGCCTCTTATACGGCAGAGCAAGTGGCGGCAGGAAAGCCGGACGGAATCTTCTTGTCGGACGGACCTGCTGACCCCGATGACAATCCTGTTTTTATTCAAAATATTGCAGAAATTGTGAAATTAGGCGTGCCCGTATTTGCTGTCGGGCTTGGACATCAGATGTTAGCCCTGGCAAAGCAGGCGGAAATTGTAAAAATGCCGCAGGGGCATCGCGGTTCGAATCAGCCTGTTTTGGTTTTGGAATCTGAAACACTGATGGTGACAGAGCAGAATCACGGCTACACAGTAAATCAAGAGAGCTTTCCGGCGAATGTGGCGGAAGTTTCTATGATTAATATCAATGACGGCTCTGTGGAAGGTCTTTATTATCCGTCCGTTCCTGCGCTCAGTGTGCAGTTTACGCCCGACGGCAATCCTGACAGCAGTACCTCGTGGATATTTGACCGTTTTGTTGAAATGTTAGGGGAGGCGCACGTATGAAACAGCAGTTTAGGAAGATTTTAGTGGTCGGCGCAGGCCCTGTTGTGATCGGTCAGTCTGCGGAATACGATTATGCAGGTACGCAGATGTGCCGCGTATTAAAGCAGGAGGGTATAGAAGTTGTTTCCGTAAACTCCAATCCGACAACCGTAATGACTGACCGCCGCTTAGCGGATTCCGTATATATTGAGCCGTTAAACAGTGAAACAATCAAAAAAATCATTGAAACGGAAAAGCCTGACGCAGTGCTTGCAACGGCGGGCGGTAAAACAGGCTTGGAAATTTGTTTGGAGCTTGCGCAAAACGGCTACTTGGAAGAGCATCACGCAGTTTTACTCGGCGCACAGCCTGAGGTAATCAAAAGCGTTCGCAACGAGCAGGCACTGCAAACGATGCTGCAAGCGGCAAAGGAACCGTATTTGCCGAGTGCTATTGTCAGTTCCGAAACCGAGACCTTGCAGTTCGCAGAAGCGGTTGGGTATCCTGTTTCCTGTAAATCTGCATTTTCGGCAGAAGGCGGTGCTTTCATACGTTGCGATACAGAGGAAGCTTTGATTGCCTGCTTTACACAAAGCGTGCAAAAATCCCTTGTCGGGCAAGCTATGCTGACGAAATGCGTAGAGGGCTATAAAGAAATTGAATTTGCCTGCATTCGCGATACAGACGGTAACTGCATCAGTGTTTGCAGTACAGAAAATATTGACGCGGTCGGCGTACACACAGGAGACAGCATTGCTGTCCTGCCTGCGCAGACTTTAACAGATTCCGAAACTGCGATGCTGCGCCGCGCGGCACGAAAAATTGCCCGCCATTTGAAAATTGAAGGTGTATGCTTAGTTCGATTTGCGCTCCATCCGGATTCGGGCGAATACTTTGTTTTGGGTGCTGAACCGCAGCTGAACCGTACAACGGCACTGATTTCCAAAGTAACAGGCTATCCGATTGCGGCAGTTTGCGCAAAAATTGCACTCGGATACCGTCTGTATGAAATTGCAAACGAAATCACAGGCAAAACAACGGCGGCAAACGAGCCCGCAATCGACTATTGTGCGGTGAAAATCCCGAAATGGTCATTTGAAAATTTTGACGATGCTACCCGTAAACTCGACGAAACTATGAAAGCAACCGGCGAAGCCTTTGCAATCGGTACGGGGTTTGAATTGGCATTCTTAAAAGCGGTCCGCTCCGTGAATCCGAAAACCGAGCATATTTCCTTGCCGAAGCTTCGATTGAAATCTGATACGGAAATCAGAGATTTGCTGGCATCTCGGGACAATGAGCGTGTGTTTGTCATTTACGAAGCAATTAAGCGCGGATTTTCTTTGCAGGATATTCACGCGCAAACGAGCATTGATATGTTCTTCCTGTCGAAGTTTAGAAATATTGCAGATGCGGAACTTTCGCTGTGTGCGGACTTGAATGAAGAAACCTATCTGTATGCGAAATCCATCGGATTCTTGGATTCTGTGATTTTAAAGCTGACCGATAATGAATCTTTGCATTTTAAGGCGCGTTCCTCATATAATACTGTGGACACCTGCGCCGCAGAATACGACGTGCAGAAACCGTATTTTTATTCTGCGTGGGATGAGGAAAATGAAGCGGAGATGTTCTTAAAGGCAAATCCCGCAAAGAAGAAAAAAATCTTAGTGGTCGGCTCGGGTCCCACCTCTGTTGGGCTTGGAACGGATCGCGATTATGCGGCATATCAGGCGCTTTATACCTTGCGGGATTTCGGCTATGAAACGGTTATGCTCAACAACAATCCTGCGGCGAACACAACGGATTTTGCCGCAGCTGACAAGCTGTATGTAGATCCGATTACCGAAGAAGATATCGAGAGCGTTGTGCTGACCGAAAAGCCGGACGGTGCTATTTTGGTGTTCGGCGGCGGCGAAGCGTTGCGGAAATCCGAGATTTTACGCACAATGGGCGTTACGGTTTACGGCGCGGATGCATCGGTACACAGAGCACTCAAAAACAAAATTGAGTTTTTCGATATCTTAGATAAACTGAATATCCGCCATACAGGCAGTCGCAAAGTCTTGGTCGGCAAGGGTGTCGAAGTAGATGTACTGACGGACGGTGAAGATTTCTTAATTCCCGGGATTTGTGAGCATATTGAAAAAGCACAGGTGCACTCAGGGGATTCGATTTCGGTTTATCCGACGGTATCTTTGTCAGATTCCGTTAAACAGGCGGTCGTGGAATATACCGGGCGTTTGGTGCGTGAATTGGGACTTCGCGGACTTTTGAATATTCAATTTGTCGTGTATGACAACGAAGTTTATGTCACAAGCGCAAGCGCAGTGGCAACACGGAATATTCCCTTTATGACGAAAGCTTCTGCTTTGCCGATTGTGGAATTTGCTACGCGCCTAATGCTCGGCGAGTCCATTCGGGATATCGGTGTCGGTACAGGACTTTACAAGGAATCCAATCGGTATTTTGTTCGTGTTCCAGTGTTTAGTTTTGAACAGCTGGAGGGTACGGATGTCCGACTCGGCGCGGAAATGAAATCTACCGGCGAGGTTATGGGCGTGGCTGACAATTTTGCAGAGGCACTGCTCAAGGGGTTCATCGCTTCGGGTATGCGTATGAAACGCACAGGCGGCGTGCTGATTTCCGTTGCGGATTCCGATAAACAAGCTGCCGTGCCGCTCGGCGATGCATTCCTAAATCAGAATTTCAAGGTTTATGCAACCTCAAATACGGCAAAATTACTGAATGCAAATCATGTCGCGGCAAATGCGGTCCGTAAAATTCACGAGGGAGAGCCGAATACGTTGACGCTGATTTTGAAAAATCGCTTGTCTTATTTGGTATCTACTGCACAAAGCGGACCAAAAACGAACTCAGACGATGTGCGCATCCGCCGTACGGCACTTTTGCGTCGCATTCCGGTTTTACCGTCCGTAGAAACAGCTGTAGCACTGTCAAAATGTTTGGCAGAAAACGATACGGTTGAAGAAATTCGTGTGCAAAAATTATAATACTGTGCATAAATTCATAAGAAAGGAACGGTATGGATAATAGGTATCCATATCGTAAGGGCTTTTTGATGTTTCAATCCGAATACAAAATTCAATCGATAACGCAACTGAATCCGACAACCTACAGCTTGGTTTTGGAGTGCGCCGAATTGGCTGCCGAAAGTTGGTGCGGTCGATTTGTAAATATTCGTTGCGGTGAAAAACCTTTACGCAGACCGATTTCAATTAGTGAAATTGATAAAGAGAACGGCACGATTACCTTAGTGTTTGAGGTGCGCGGAGAGGGTACAGAGTGGCTTTCTACACGCAGAGCGGGAGAAAAATTGGACGTTTTGGGCCCGCTTGGCAACGGATTTTTCCCGGATTCGGCAAAACGCGCAATTTTTATCGGCGGCGGTATCGGTTGCCCGCCTATGCTCGGTGCGGCGCAGGAGTACGGTGAGAATGCAGAAGCGATTTTAGGTTTTCGTTCCGCTGCGCAAATTATTTTGTTAGATAAATTCAAAGCCTGCTGTCAATCGGTAGACGTGACCACGAATGACGGTTCTTTCGGTGTAAGGGGCTTTGTCACTGATGTTTTAGCGGACAAGCTTTCCGAGAATAAAGATTGCGTAGTGTATGCCTGCGGTCCGATGCCGATGCTCAAAGGCGTCGCACAAATGTGTGCACAAAATGACGTGCAGTGCTTTGTTTCTTTGGAACAGCGTATGGGCTGCGGCGTCGGGGCGTGCTTGGTTTGCGCGTGCAAAACACACGAGGCAGACGGCGAGCATATGCGCCATGTTTGCAAAAACGGTCCTGTGTTTGATGCAAAGGAGGTCGATTTCGGTGGCTGATTTAAGGGTGAATATTGCAGGTGTTGCATTTAAAAATCCTGTGATTACCGCGAGCGGTACATTTGGGTTCGGACAGGAGTATGCCAGGCTTTACGACATTTCAAAGCTTGGCGGAATTTCCTGCAAAGGCACGACTTTAGAACCGCGTATGGGTAATCTGTCGCCGCGCATAGCCGAAACACCGTCAGGCATTCTCAACAGTGTCGGATTGCAAAATCCGGGTGTAGAAGGCTTTTTAAAAAACGATTTACCTCTTCTTGAAAATACAGATACAGTGGTTATTGCCAATATTGCAGGCAGTCAAATAGAGGATTACATCGAAACCGTGCGCCGTTTGCAGGGCTCGTCTGTAGATATGATTGAAATGAATATTTCGTGCCCGAACGTCAAAGAAGGCGGCGTTTCCTTCGGTACATCGCCTGAGAGCGTGGAGCGTATTACGAAGCAGGTTAAAGCCGTGGCTGAACAGCCTTTAATCGTTAAGCTAACACCGAATGTCACGGACATTGCCGAGATTGCCGCGGCTGCAGAAGCCGGCGGTGCAGACGCAATTTCCTTAATCAATACGCTGACTGGCATGAAAATCGATATTGAAACCCGCCGCCCGTTGCTGAAAAATAACACAGGCGGTATGTCGGGTGCGGCGGTATTCCCTGTGGCGCTGCGTATGGTTTGGCAGGCGGCAAACCGCGTGCAGATTCCTGTAATCGGCTTGGGTGGCATCACAAAATGGCAGGACGCAGTCGAAATGCTTTTGGCAGGTGCTACCGCAGTGCAAATCGGTACGGCGAATTTTACCGATGCCTACACGCCGCTTAAGGTGATTGAAGGCTTGGACGCCTATTTGGACGCACACGGCGAAAAATCCGTGATGGATATCGTCGGCAAGGTGCAGGTATGGTAATTTTATCTGTAGATTACGGGGATGCTCGAACGGGAATCGCCGTTTGCGATAAGCTCGAATTGATGGCCTCTCCCGTGACGGTGATTCACGAGCGCGAAAATGACCGTCTGGTGGCATGCATTGCAGAAATTGCGAAAGAAAAGCGTGCGGAGAAAATCGTCTTGGGACTTCCGAAAAATATGGACGGCTCTGAAGGCTTTCGCGCTGAAGCCTGCCGGGCTTTTGGCGCAGCACTCTCAGAAGCTGCAAATCTGCCTGTGGATTTTCAAGATGAGCGCTTAACAACCGTTTCTGCGCACCAAATGCTGAATGCTACGGATACACGCGGCAAAAAGCGAAAGGAGCTTGTGGATGCGGTGTCCGCTGTGATTATCTTAGAAGATTATTTGCGCAAAATGAAAAATTAAATCTACCCACAATACGACAAAATTTCAAATCCGATACCGATATAATATGGGTATCGGATTTTTTACGCTTTTGGCGAAAGCAGGTGAGGGATTGGTTGTTTATGCGGATGTTTTAATGGTTACCAATCTGTTTATCAACTATTTTTTGCTGTCTGCGGTAAAACTTTTGTTGCGCGTATCGGTTTCGAGAAAGCGAATTATACTTGGCGCACTGATTGGCAGTGTTTACGCCTTGACTATATTCTTACCGAAATTGCCGACAGCCGTGTCTGCACTTATGAATCTGAGTGCGTCTGCACTTATGGTTTTTGCCGCGTTTCCTTTACAAAGCAAAAAATTGTTTTTTAAAGCTTTTTTAGCCTTTTTCGCGATAAACTTTGCGTTTGCAGGTACAATGCTCGCTTTGTGGCTGTTTTTTCGGCCGAACGGTATGATTTATCAAAACGGAACGGTATATTTTAATATTGACATTAAAATCCTAATCGGAACAACGGTTTTATGTTATATATTACTGACGTGTTTCAGCCGCATACTTCGAAAGCGTGCGCCTGACAACGCACTGTACGACGTTGAAATTACAAATGCAGGCAAAACCGTGTGCACAAAAGCATTGTTAGATACCGGGCACGCGCTGACGGACGGCTTTTCCGATACACCTGTATTGGTCGTTTCCCACCGCCTTGCCAAAGCACTGGCACCACCAAATCTGCAATCATTTTTGGATTCGGATATACCGCCTTACAACGTAAAGGACTTGCGGTTGATTCCGTATACCAGCGTGAGCGGGAAAGGGGTATTGAAAGCGTTTTGTGCACAAAGTATTTGTGTGCCGCAAAAGGAAAATTACACATTAAATCACATACTGTTGGCACAAAGCAAAACCGATTTTACAAGCACAGAATATGAAGTCCTGCTATGCAGTGATTTTTTTGAACGGGGAGGTACACAAAATGTGTATTCAAAAGCTGAAAACACTTCTGCAAAAAATATGTCTTTATTTTCGTTGGGAAGACATCCACTACATAAACGGTCCTGAAACATTGCCTGAGCCGTTAACAAGAGCAGATGAGGAAATATTGCTCAAGAGACTCTCAGCAGGTGAAACAAACGTCCGTGAGGATTTAATCGTACACAATTTACGATTGGTGGTTTATATCGCAAAGAAATTTGAAAACTCAGGTGTAAATGTTGAGGATTTAATATCTATCGGCACGATTGGCCTGATTAAAGCAGTCAACACCTTTCGTCCTGAAAAAAATATAAAACTTGCAACCTATGCTTCACGCTGTATCGAGAATGAAATATTAATGTATTTGCGTAAAACAGGCTCTCATAAAGCAGATGTTTCCATTGATGAGCCTCTGAATGTAGACTGGGACGGCAATGAACTGTTACTTTCAGATGTTTTGGGCAGTTCTCCGGACGAAATACACGAAAACTTAGAATATGACGATGAAAAGAAACTGTTGCTTGAAAGTGTAGGGATGCTGTCTGAACGGGATCAAATGATTATGCATATGCGCTTCGGACTTGCGGGACAAAAGGAGCATACACAAAAAGATGTGGCCGAAATCCTCGGGATTTCCCAAAGCTATATTTCCCGTTTGGAAAAACGGATTATTGAACGATTACGAAAGGAAATGGAGCAAGCAGTATAAAAAGTAAATATACATCATTTTATTGGTTTTATTTGTCGTTTTTTTAACAAAAAGACTATGAATTTTATGAGTTTTGTGCTATAATACTTCTGTTTTAAGTTGTTGTTTTGAGAGTGATTGCGTTTGGTCTTTTCAAGTCTGACCTTTTTATACATCTTTTTGCCTTTGTGTTTAGTTGCGTACTTTTTGACGAGTAAAATAAAAGTGCGCAATTTTATACTTTTATTGTTCTCTCTTGTATTTTACGCTTGGGGGGAACCGAAATATATTTTGCTGATGCTCGCGGCGACGGCCGTGGATTATGCGGCAGGATTGCTGATTGAAAAATTTCGCGGGAATTGGAAAGCAAAACTGTTTTTGATTTTGGCGGTTGTCCTGACGCTTTCAGTGCTCGGTGTGTTCAAATATGCCGACTTTTTCGCGAACAGCGTGGGCAGTATCTTTCATTTGCAAATTCCGTTGCTTGGTCTTTCTCTTCCAATCGGGATTTCTTTTTTCACGTTTCAGGCACTTACTTATGTTGTGGATGTTTACCGTGACCGCGTGCCTGTGCAGCCATATTATTATAAATTGCTTTTATATGTGTCGATGTTTCCGCAGCTGATTGCAGGACCGATTGTGCGCTACAGCGATGTTTGTGTGCAAATTGATAACCGTGTCTGCACTTGGCAAAAAGCTTCCAAAGGCGTCCTTCGATTTTGCATCGGACTTTTGAAAAAAGCGATTGTCGCCAATTTTGCAGGGGAATTGACAGAAAAACTGCTCGGCGGTGATTTGTCTGCCTTGTCTTTGGTGGGGGCTTGGGCTGGCATTTTTGCTTATGCCATTCAAATTTATTTTGACTTTTCGGGTTATTCCGATATGGCAATCGGTTTGGGACATATTTTCGGTTTCGATTTCCCTGAAAATTTCCGTTATCCCTATGCCGCGCATTCGATTAATGATTTTTGGCGGCGTTGGCATATCACACTTAGCTCTTTCTTCCGCGATTATGTGTATATTCCGCTCGGCGGCAATCGCAAGCGTTGGGCGTTGAATATGTTAGTCGTTTGGCTCTTAACAGGTCTTTGGCACGGTGCGTCGTGGAATTTTGTGCTGTGGGGGCTTTACTACTTTTTCTTCTTGATGCTCGAAAAGCTGTATTTGGGGAAGTTTTTAGAAAAACTTCCGCGTGTGGTACAACATATTTATGCAGTGGCTGTTATTTTGATTGGCTGGGTGTTTTTCTATTTTGAAGATTTATCCGCAATTAAAGCCTTCTTTACAGCGGCATTCGGCGGGAATAGCTTCTCCGATATGACACAAAATGCCTTGATAACCAATTATGTTGTCGTATTGCTGGTGGGCGCAGTGTTTTCTATGCCTGTGCTTTCGCGTATTTTGTCCTTTGGCGGTTGGCTGTGCGAGCGAAAAGGCGGTAAACTGCTTGTCAATGCTTCTTGCATAGTATTTGTCTTTGCGGCTTTGTGGATATCCACTGCCGCTTTAGTCGGTTCAAGCTACAACCCGTTTTTATATTTCCGATTCTAATAGGTTTTGATATGGTTTATTTAAAACATTTAAAAAAAATTGCGCAAAATAAAGAAAGATTCTCTTGTCCGGTATTGCACGGCGTAGCCGCCGCGTTGGTCGTTCTGTTGTTTTGCGGTACACTTTTCGGTTTGTTTTTGCATAGTGCTTTTGATACGGACGCGACCGTTTCCGAGAGCGAAAACCGCACATTGGCAGAAATGCCGCGTGTTTCGCTGAAAACCTTATCAGACGGTTCGTTTATGACGGACTTTGAAGCATATTATGCGGATACCTTTCCGAGACGGGAGTATTTTTTAACATTGAATCAGAAAATTTCCGCGATTTTTTCGGGCGTACACGGTAAAGATGATGTCGTGCTTGTGGCAAAAACAGAAAAAGATGATTTTGCCGGACAGGATATCGATTATGATGAATAATTTTTTTATGGGGTGAAGTTATGAAATACGATGTAGTGGTGATCGGTGCAGGCGTTGTTGGCGCACTGATTACCCGAGAGCTTTCCAAGCTCAATGTCCGTGTGGCTATGGCTGACAAGTTTAACGACGTTGCCATGGGCACAACCAAAGCCAACAGCGCGATTGTGCACGGTGGCTTTGATGCGGCAAACGGCACTTTGAAAGCAAAGCTGAACGTTCGCGGCACTGAGCTGATGCCGCAGATTTGCAAGGCGCTTTCTGTACCGTATCGCAACAACGGTTCCTTGGTTTTGGCATTTTCCGAGAAAGAAATGGAGCACGTCCATACGCTTTATGCGCGCGGCGTGAAAAACGGTGTTCCCCGTCTTTCTGTTGTGGACAAGGAAACCGTTTTGAAAATGGAACCGCATGTGAGCGAAGAGGTGGTCGGGGCGTTGCTTTCTGAATCCGCTGGTATCGTTTGCCCGTACGAATTGACGATTGCGGCGGCGGAGAATGCAGTTACAAACGGCGCGGAATTTTTGCGTAACTGTGAAGTGCAGGCAATCCGCGAAGAAAACGGAGAGTTCGTTTTAGAAACCTCTCTCGGCGAAATCACAGCACAATATGTTGTCAATGCCGCAGGCATTCACTCCGATGATATCGCGCGTATGATTGGGGATGATTCCATTTCTTTGGTCGCGCGCAAAGGCGAGTATTATCTTTTGGATAAGTCCTTCGGCTATATGGCGGATCACACAATTTTCCAATGCCCCAATGAGATGGGTAAGGGCGTTTTGGTTACACCGACTGTAGATGGCAACTTACTGATTGGACCTTCTGCGTTGGATGTGGATGACAAAGAAGATGTCGATACTACACCCGAGGGCTTGGAGTTTATTGTAGAAAAGGCGAAAAAATCTGTACCGACCTTGAATGTGCGCGGCGCGATTACTTCCTTTGCAGGAATGCGTGCACATCCCGTCACGGATGATTTCATTATTGCATTTTCCGAAAAGAATGACCGCTTCTTGAATGTGGCAGGTATTGAATCTCCCGGTCTTTCGGCGGCACCTGCAATCGCAGAAATGGTTGCGGGTATGTTCAAAGAAAAAGCAGAGCTTACCGAAAAATCCGAATATACAGAAACACGCGAAGCACCCGTTCGTTTCCGTCATATGACGAAGTCGGAGCGCGAAGCCTTAATCGCGAAAAATAAAGCATACGGCAGAATCATTTGCCGTTGTGAAACTATCACTGAGGGCGAAATCGTGGATGCGATTCACGCGCCCGCAGGCGCACGCGATGTAGACGGTGTTAAGCGCCGCACACGCGCGGGTATGGGCAGATGCCAAGGCGGATTTTGCGGTTCGAAAGTGGTTGAGATTCTCGCACGTGAACTGAATGTTCCGATGAATGAAATTACAAAATTCGGCGGCGAATCGAAAATTCTGTTTGAGAAAACAAAGTGAGGTGTGAAGAAATGCTGAATTATGATTTGGTCGTGGTCGGCGGCGGCCCTGCGGGTATGGCGGCGGCGTTGCAGGCACACGAAGAAGGTATTGAAAAAATCATTATCTTAGAGCGTGCGGACACGCTCGGCGGTATCTTAGAGCAGTGTATTCACACGGGCTTCGGTCTGCACTATTTCGGCGAGGAGCTTTCGGGTCCCGAATATGCGGGCAGATTTATTGAACAGGTTTACAATACAGATATTGACGTAAAAGTCGATACGATGGTATTGGATATTTCTGCGGACAATGTGGTTACGGCTGTAAATAATTTTGACGGGCTTTTGACCATTCAGGCAAAGGCAATCGTATTGGCTATGGGTTGCCGTGAGCGTCCGAGAGGTGCACTGTCCATCGCGGGCAGCCGTGCAGCGGGCATTATGACCGCAGGCACAGCACAGAAATACGTGAATATGGACGGCTATATGCCGGGCAAAACGGTCGTTATTTTAGGTTCGGGCGATATCGGTCTGATTATGGCGCGCCGTATGACCTTAGAGGGCGCAAAGGTGAAAGCCGTTTGCGAGCTGATGCCGTATTCGGGCGGTCTGACCCGTAATATCGTTCAGTGCTTGGAGGATTTCGGTATTCCGTTGCGTCTTTCCTGCACGGTTGTGGCAACACACGGTAAAGAGCGCTTAGAAGGTGTTACGGTTGCAAATGTTGACGAGCATCTGAAGCCGATTCCCGGTACGGAAGAATATATCCCGTGTGATACCTTGATGCTTTCTGTCGGCTTGATTCCCGAAAATGAGCTTTCTAAGAATGCGGGTATCACATTAGACCCCGTGACCAACGGTCCTGTGGTCGATGAATACCGCGAAACTACGCATAAAGGCGTGTTTGCCTGCGGTAACGTTCTGCAAGTACACGATTTGGTGGACTTCGTAACTGAAGAAAGCAAGCTTGCAGGATCAGGTGCGGCAAAGTTTATCAAAGGCGAAAAAGCGGAAGACGGTGTGGTACATACCAAAGGCGAAAACGGTGTGCGCTATATCGTTCCGCAGAACATCAGCCGTGCAACGGACAAGGATGTAAAGCTGTATTTCCGTGTTGGGCGCGTGCTTGAAAATGTTACATTAACCGTCACTTGCGGTGATGAGGTTCTGCTTTCTAAGAAAAAACGGAAAATGACGCCCGGTGAAATGGAATATGTCACTTTAAAAGCGGAAGTTGTAAAACAGCTGCCGGTAGACAGCACAATCGTCGTCAGCACGAAGGAGGCGTAACGCAATGGAAAAAAGAGATTTAATTTGTGTATCGTGCCCCATCGGCTGTGCAATTACTGTGGAGCTGGACGATAACGGGCAAGTTACTTCGGTCACAGGCAATACTTGTAAGCGCGGGGACAGTTATGCACGGCAGGAATGTACGCATCCCGAACGGATGCTGACTTCCACCGTCAAGGTTACGGGCGGCAGACTGCCGGTTGTGCCTGTCAAATCCGCAAAACCGATTCCGAAGGAATTTCTGTTTGACTGTATGACAGAAATCAATAAGGTCACTTTGACTGCGCCTGTAAAAATCGGCGATGTAGTACTCAAGAATATCTTGAATACAGGGGTAGACATCGTCGCAACAAACGAGGCGTAAGGCTTTTTGAGAAATGAAAAACGGGGAGAAGATCACCTTTGGTGGTCTTTTCTCCGTTTTTTGATTGCAGAACAGGAGAATGACTATGGAAAAAAAGAAAATCCGCCGTATGCGTGTTGCGGTATCTGTTTTATCTGTGCTGTTAATTATTTGCATAGGCGTATTGAGTGTTACGGTATATAAGTTGAACAGTGTGAATTTGTTTTCTAAGAATATTGTATTAAGCAACGCCGCGTTTATCGGCGCAAAGGATGCAGAGGAGCAGGTAGCGGAACTGCCGAATCTGCCAATGGAGACAGCCACGGAAGCGTATGCATTTGAGGATTATTATAGGCTTTATTCTGCACTTTATTCCGCGCAAAGTGATTTAAGCGCAAGGCAAAAAGAAATAAATCATGCCATTGCAGATATCCGATTTAAAACAATACTTTCTGTACCGCATTTACAGCAGGGCGATGCGCTTCCGAATGGCTGTGAGGCGGTTTGTGCGGCAACTTTATTGCAATATTGCGGATTTACAATTTCCGCAGAGGAGTTCGTTGACGCCTATTTGCCGTGTGAACCCGTAAAACTGCGCTGGGGCTGTCGCTACGGTCCTGACCCATCCAAAGCATATGCGGGGAATCCAAGACAGCACCGTGGCGGATTTGGCTGTTTTGCGCCCGTGATTGCTTCTGCATTAAAAAATTATTTGCCACAGTCATACGTTGTTACAGACTTAACCGGAAAAAGCTTAAGTGAGTTGGCGATTACATACATCGGCGTCGGCGTTCCGATTGCTGTTTGGGTGACACAGGATATGCAGCCAATTGAAAAGGCGTATCAGTGGCAGTCCTATGACAAAACCGAAACCTTTTTGTATCCTGTAAATCAGCATTGTATGGTTTTGTGCGGGTTTGATACGGAATGCTATTATTTCTCCGACCCGCTGTCTTCGGAAGCAATTGTATCCTATCCGCGCGAGACCGTTGAAAACTGTTACCGTTCTATGGGAATGCAGGCTGTGGCAATTTTCAGCGCAGAATAAAACGAAGTATTTTAATTTTTAAATACAGTTGACAAACCATATACCTTGTGTTACAATGCATATACATTGTAATACGAGGTGTTTTTTATGAAGTACAGTAAAGAATTGTTGAAGGGGAGTACATCCCTCTTGGTTTTAAGCATTTTAAAGCGCGCTGACCTGTACGGTTACCGTATTATCCGTGAATTAGAAATGGCGAGCGAGAATGCCTTTTCTATGACCGAGGGGACGCTCTATCCGATTTTACACGCACTGGAGAAAGAGAATTACTTAGAATCCTATTGGCGTGAGTTTGACGGCAGAAACCGCAAGTATTATCACATTACCCGTAAAGGGCTTCGTGCCTTAGAGGAGAAAAAGCAGGAATGGGAATCTTTTTCTGCAAGCGTCACAAAGGTACTGAATTATGCGTGACAATGAGAATAAAAAGCGATATTTGAACGGTGTTGCAGAAAAAATCAGCGATAATAAGATGAAATCAGAAATTGCTGTTGAATTAGATACGCACATCGACGAGCGCGCACAGTTCTATGAAGAAATCGGCTATTCCGAGGAAGAAGCCTTTGAAAAAGCCGTAGAGCAAATGGGTGACCCCGATGCCGTCGGCACTTCGCTTTCAAGATTGCATCCGCAGGGGAGAAAGTCGGTTTCAGTTATGCTTTCGGTTTTGCTGTTTGTCTTGCTTATTTTAGCATGGGACTTCTGCTTTTTGTTTACAGTACCAAACGGTACGGTCGGTTCTGCACTTTGTGAAAATATACTTTTACTATGTTTTGTTGGTATTTCCTGGTTCGGGTATAGAAGCAGCAATGTTTTTTTTAGCTGCCTCTCGCCGATTGCATTTTTTCTGACATACGGATTATACGTGTGGTTTTTCTATCGTAGTAATATGCAATATACCGAATTTGCTACGCTGTGCTCACCGAGTGTTTTGTCCATTTTCTATGTGTGTACAGGGGATTTTTCGAACTTGCAGCTTATACCGTATGTGGGCGGCGTAACCGTATCACCATGGTTGACATATGTGTCAGTTATATATTATATACTGATTTTAATACTATTGATTGCAGTATCTTGCTCAACCTCTACCTTAGAGGCTCCGCCGTACAGCCTATCGGATAAAAGACGAGGGAAACGGTTGTTTTACATTGAAAAATCGTTTTGCGTATTATTTACTTTTATGATAATTGCTTCAGTTGCTATATGGAAAGGCGAAGACTGCAAAATTGCACAAAACACAGCGAAATTTAACTATGTAGTCATTCTGCAAAGCGATACGCCCGGCTCTGTAGAAGATTTGAACAGCGAGGACTGTTCGTTCTTTTCTGTACGCTACCATTTGCTCGGAGATTACATTCCGAATTGGGATGCCTATTCTCAAGAAGAGGACAAAACGCATACGGATTCAAAATTGCTTACGGTTTTTTGTAATACAAGTGTGCGGTATCAAGTAAAAAAAGCTACTTTGGAATGTTCGGTGGATAAGCCGTATGTTTCTGTAATGTTTATCAATGCAACCAGCCGTATTAATGATTTTGACTACGTTAGAAAATTTTTCCCGGAGACATTAGACTGGCAGGAAAGTGCATCCGTTGGAACAATTTCGGAATCAGTCGATGCATACAACTGCGTAGATGTGGTTATAAACACAGAAGCGTAAACCCATAAGTAAAGAAGCACGGTAGGATTTTAACCCTATCGTGCTTCTTTTAAATGCTATCTAACCTTTTAAATTTCTTCCGCCCGTTTCCGCTTTTGCGCATACACCGTGAATACGCCGACCAATGTAATCGGAGCAAGCATAAACGGCAGTGCGCTCGGCTTTTGTCCTTCGGTTTTCGGAATATCCTTATCAGCGGGCGGTGCAGGTTCCGTCGGCTCGGCAGTTGTCGGTTCGTCCGTAGGCTTTTCCGTGTTGGTTGCCTTTTCGGGGCGTCCCAAATCTGTAATCTCTGCCGAAATCGGTGCGGCAGTAATCAAATAGCTGTATTGTGCAGCATCTGCGGCGGATAGGGGCGTGAACGTAAAGGTTTTGCTCTTTAACTGTGCTTGATTATTATACAGAGTATATACCACCGTAATATCAAAGGGATTGGTGCAGTCTGCAAGCAGATGCTCGGGCAGGGTAATGTAGCCTGTTTCACCTGCCGCAATACGTTTCTTTACGGTCGGTTTTAACTCAAACTTCGCACCACCGACTTGGATATACCAAACACTGATTTCATATTCTTTGGAAAGATTGCGAATCAACAGCTTGGTATCCGCCGCACTGTGGTAACCGGGGGAAGTACTGTCAAACCGCAGATAAATGCTGTCCACGGGATTTTGCGCAGAATTGAACTGCGGGAATTTTTTATCGGAAAATACGTTTTGAATGGCATCTGTAAAGAAGAACGTCTTTACAAAATCTTCCGTGTATGGGTCGAAAATATACATCCCGTGGAACTGCCCGTTGATAAACCACGTGTTGTCGGGTAAATAAGCAGCCGTTGCGTCTATATTGCGTTCGGGTGAAATGTGCAAATGTGTTTTATCATTGCAATTTGTGCCCTTTGCGGTATAATTTTCAGCAAAGCAACTGTCAAACGGTGCGCAGAATGCACCTGATGAGGTTGTCGTATCAATAATATAATCGGAGTTCTTATTACTGCCTGTTACATTTTCGTGACCGTAATTTGTCAGAATGGCAACATTGGTACCCGCCTTTTGTGCACGTTCCAATCCTTTATGCATATTACGCAGTGCATCATAGTGGAATGCATCGGAAGCCGCAATAATTTCTGCGTTTTCAATTGGGTCGAGACGTTTTACTTTCGCTTCATCGTAGACTGCGAGTGGGCAGAAATCCCATATACTCGGAATATTTTTCACGATATCGATGATATAACGTTCGCACAAATCGGAAAGAACGGCATTCAAATTGTTAAAGCCGATATATTTGATCAGCCATTCGAACTCTTCCTCTGTGCCGAGTCCCAATTCCACAAACTTCAAAATTTTAGCATAATCCAAATTCAACGGATTGCCGAGCAGCGGGTCGCCGACCATCGTCGTACCGCCGATAGCAGGCGCGTCTAAAATAACCTTGCGCGCATCGCCTTTCCAGCCGAAATAATACAGATAAGAAGCGCCGCACTGCCCGCCGTGGCTTAAGCCAAAAATATCCACTTGCTTCGCACCGGTCAGGGATTTGACTTCCTGAATAAATTCGTCAATCGCTTTGGCGTAGGCAACCTGCCCTTTGCGCCAATCATAATGAAATACGAAAATATTGTCTGCGCCGCGTTCCTTTTCCATAATCTCTACAAGATGTGTTTCGGCAATCAGATTTTCTTCGCCGTTTGCACGAAGTGTGGATACGCGCGAATGTGCTGCTGAGGTGATATGCGGCACAACATTGTATTTTGAAGTGCCGTCAGGATTGCAGAGAATCGGTTCCATCGTTTCCTGCAGTACACCGCCGAGAATATCCACAAGCTGTGTTGTGTTTCCCTGGAAAACGTCACCTGCCGTACCGGCGATATCCGGCAGTGCGGCAACAATGCGATCCTTGACTTTCGAAAAATCCAAGCCCCAGACCTGTTCACCCGTGTCGGCGTTGTCCAAACGCGGACCGCTGTAGCCCTGCAAAATAACCAACGGCGTTTGGTCTTTTTCGGCCGCAAATGCACTGAGCGGCACAATAGAGAAGAGGAGAAGCACGGCCAATAAAATCGATAAGAACCTTTTCATAAAAATGCCCCTTTGTAAAAAATAAATAAAATATTTGCCGTTGCCAAAGAAATATAATTAAATTCTACCATATTTGTTTATAATTTGTCAATCGACAACTAACACCTATCTGTTCATTTGTATTTTTTAAGAGAATGTGTTATACTGATGATAACTGTAGAAGACAGAAGAGGAGCTTTTATGAAAGAAAGTTATCAAATTGCGGCGGAGGTAACCCCATCCGAACGCCAGCTCAAATGGCAGGAGCTGGAATTTTATGCGTTTTGTCATTTTGGTATGACTACATTTACAGGACAGGAATGGGGTGACGGCAAAACGCCTCCCGAAGTATTTAATCCGACCGATTTCGATGCTGAACAGTGGGCGAAAGCAATTAAATCCGCAGGAATGCGAGGTTTAATTCTGACTTGTAAGCACCACGACGGATTTTGTCTGTGGCCGAGTGCTTACACGGAATATTCCGTAAAAAACAGTCCGTTTCGCGAGGGACAGGGAGATGTTGTACGTGAAGTTTCAGATGCCTGCAAAAAGTACGGTTTAAAATTCGGGGTATATTTATCTCCGTGGGATCGTCACGAGCAGACTTACGGGCAAGGGGAAGCCTATAATACATATTATAAGAATCAGCTGCGCGAGCTTTTATCGAACTACGGCGAACTGTTTTGTGTTTGGTTGGACGGTGCTTGCGGCGAGGGCAAAAATGGAAAAGTGCAAAAATATGACTGGCAGGGATATTATGCGGTAATGCGGGAATTACAGCCGAATGCCGTCATCAGTATCAGCGGCCCGGATGTGCGTTGGATCGGCAATGAGGCAGGTGTGTGCAGAAAAGCGGAATGGAGCGTCGTGCCGTCTTGGCTTGCGATTAACGAATATGTCGCCGAAAAATCTCAAAAGACGGATGATAGGAAGTTTGCGAAAAAGCACAATTCGATGACTTTGGATTTAGGCTCCCGAAAAGCTATCAAGGGCGAAACGGATTTGATTTGGTATCCTGCAGAAGTGGATGTTTCCATCCGTCCGGGTTGGTTTTATCACGCAAAAGAGGACAGCAAGGTAAAATCTTTGGATAAGCTGTTCAAAATCTATTTAAATTCTGTCGGCGGAAACGCTTCGTTGCTTTTGAATATTCCGCCGGATAAAACAGGGCGGCTTGCGCAAGTTGATGCCTTGACGTTGGATTCATTCGGCAGAATGCTGCAAAGGGAATTTCCTGTTGATTTGTTGCAGGGGGCACGTGCAAGCGCAACAAGCGAAGTGGATAATGAACACGGTGCAGGAAATGTCTTAGCGGACGATGACGG
Organism: Bacillota bacterium; assembly: GCA_021769885.1. Lineage (GTDB taxonomy): Bacteria > Bacillota > Clostridia > Oscillospirales > Acutalibacteraceae > Fimenecus. The sequence continues at coordinate 68,559 of JAETSA010000001.1, forward strand.
CTTCTGGCAATCTGCACAGGATGAAGAGGAACCGGAACTGATTTTAGATTTTGGCAACCAAACAGCGTTCGACAGTCTGATTTTACAGGAAAATATTCGTACCGGACAGCAGATAGAAGAATTTGATGTCGCCGTGCAGAAGGGAAATCATTGGAAAAAAATCGGAAAATACACCATTATCGGGTATAAACGTATTTGCCGATTTAAAAAGACATATAAAACGCGTAAAATTCGGATTCGAATCCGCAGCCATCGTGGAAAGGCAACCTTGCGTCGAGTTTGTGCGTATAAACGAAACGAACTGGTTTAGAGCTTTACAATATTCAAATTTTAACTTGAAATGAAGCTTGTCTTGCAAGGAAAATCGGCTGTAAAGCTAAGTGGCTTCACAAAACGCGTCTCACTCGTAAAGCAAATTCGCTTTACGGGCGAGACGCGTAAAATTAACCCTAAAAACCCTTAAAAATCAAAGTTTTTAACATTATGAACAGAGTTTTGAACATTTTCTTCGTTAAAAAGATTTCTATCTCAAATCGGAAAAGTTGAACCAAAATCCTTTTTATTGTGTATGATTTGCTCCGATTTTTGAATTATTTTGAATATTGCCCTGCAAAATGAACATCCTTTACCAACCGTCAATTTCACCGCGTTCCAGCGCGCCGACAATTTTCTTTTGAATGGCGGGGTAGTCTTTTTCCAATGTTTTGAGTAAATTTTTTACGGTTTGCCGCTCAGTTTCCTTGTCGGCGGGGCATTTGCTTTTCGTGATTGGCAGATTCAGTCGCTTGGCCGCCGATGTCACTTCGCTTTCGCGGGCAAATATCAGTGGTCGAATCAAATATAATTCTTTATTGGATAGATAAGAAATAGGGGAAAAGCAGCCGATTCTTCCGCCGGAAAACAGATTCATTGTAAATGTTTCGGCGGCGTCATCCAAATGATGCCCCAGCGCAACCTTGTTACAGCCGTTTGCTTTGGCTGTGTCGTGTAAAATGCCGCGGCGCATTTTGGCACACAAGCTACACGGATTTTTTTCCTGACGTGTTTCAAAAATGACTTCCCAAAGATTGGTGCGTTTGATAATATATTCTATATTTAATTGTTTGCAAAGTGCTTCAATTTCCGAAAAATCACCGCATTTGCCGCCGAACTGATAATCTAATGTGACGGCAACAATTTCGAATTGCACAGGATAGAACGACCGCAGGCGGGCTAATGCATATAGCAGTACAAGCGAATCCTTACCGCCGGACACACCGACGGCAATGCGATCGCCCGCAGAAATCATATCGTATTTATCCACTGCCGCGCGGCAAAGACTCAAAATACGTTTCAACAAAAACGCCTCCAATTGCGTAACAAAGCTTGATTTTGTGTAATATTTTAGCGTAATATAAAGCATAAGTAAATATTTTTTGAAAAATAATCTTTTAGAAAATTATATGAAAAATAGAGAATTTAAGAGAAAATCAGAGAAAACATATTTCCTCGTTAAAATTTTTAAAAAAGTTGTTGACGAATCGGAAAAGGCGTGGTAAGATATTCAAGCATTTTAAGAATGAAACGTATAGAAAACGGAGGTTACGTCTATGTCAACTTATATGCCTAAAGCCGGCGACATCAGCCGCGATTGGTATGTGCTTGATGCAAACGGCAGAACACTCGGTGAAGTTGCTGTTGAAGCGGCTACGCTTCTTCGCGGCAAACATAAACCGACTTTTGCACCCCACGCAGACTGCGGTGACAATGTCATCATCATCAATGCGGAAAAGGTCGTTCTGACCGGCAACAAGCTTGAGCAGAAAATGTATTATCATCACACGGGCTACATCGGCAATATGAAAGAGGTTCAATATAAGACCCTTATGGCTGAAAAACCCGAATTTGCCGTCAAAAAGGCTGTTAAGGGAATGCTTCCCGCAAACACCATCGGCAGAAAATCGCTTACCAGACTGCACATTTACAAGGGCGCTGAGCATGCACATCAGGCACAGAAGCCCGTTGTAAGAGAATTCTAAGAAAGGGAGGCAAATTATTATGTACGAAACCACACCTTATTTCTACGGTACGGGCAGAAGAAAAAAATCTGTTGCTCGTGTCCGCGTTTATGCGGGTACAGGTAAGATTACCGTGAATGACAGAGATATTGATGATTATTTCGGTCTTGAAACCTTGAAGTTGATTGTACGTCAGCCTCTCGCACTTACCGGGACTGCCGACAAGTTTGACATTGTCTGCAAAGTTGCAGGCGGCGGTGTTACCGGTCAGGCAGGTGCAATCCGCCACGGTCTTTCCCGTGCGCTTTTGCAGTATGACGAAAATCTTCGTGCCGAGCTCAAAAAAGCAGGCTTCCTGACACGTGACCCGAGAATGAAAGAAAGAAAGAAATACGGTCTCAAAGGCGCTCGCCGTGCACCGCAGTTCTCCAAGAGATAACTTCTTTCCGTTTACAAAAAAAATATATATTTTTATCCCCTGCGATTTCTCGCAGGGGATTTTTTTGCTTTATAGTTTTTTCGAAAATAAAAATGTCCCCGCCGAACAGTCAATCACTGTATCGGTGGGGACTGAAGTTTTGTTTATAAAATTTTTCCGTGCTCTAAGTCGAATTTGAATTGATTCGGCTCGCCGTTTTCAAGATATTGTATATCTAAGGCGCGTCGGTCATTCGACAGAAACTCTGCCTTTTGTATTTGAATATCGTCCTTTTGGAATGTTTTGAGCAGTGTTTGCATTTGCAGCTGATTGTAATCATCGACATTGTCTGAAGTGAACAAAACGCTGCCAAACAGCTTGTTGACTGTCGAAATGATTTTGCGTTGCTCAAAGTTGCATTTCATATTATTTTCACGGAGAAGGAACACGTCCGGGTCATTGCGGAATGCTCTGCCGTCGAGCTGACGACGGAAAATAGTATTACCGAGTGTATTGATGGTAGAAACATTTTCGCGGTGCGTAAAGGTAATGCAATTCCAGGTAAGTCCCATATCTGCACCGATGCGGCAGTAGTCAACTTTTCCGAAGGCGGGGAACAAGGGAACACCGCAGCCGAGAATTTGTTTTTCGCCCACGCACTCACGAAGGAAATCCATAGCCTCGCACATCAACTGACCGCGGGTTTTGCCGTGATTCGGAATGATTGCCGCAGCATACAGGAAATCAAGCTTCACAAGGTCATAGCCCCAATCATTCAGCACGACATCAAAAACGTGACGGATATATTCACGCGCCTCAGGGTTTTCAATATCCAAGGCATAAAAGCCGCCCCAATTCAGTCCGCAGCGAACAGGTTTACCTTTTTTGTCACGAATAATCCAATCAGGATGCGCTTTCGCAACCTCGGAGACATATTGCGCACCGAAAGGCGCAAGCCACAGTCCTGCCGCCATACCCTTTTGATGAATTTTATCTGCGATGACTTTCATCCCGCAGGGGAATTTTTTGGAATCGACCGAAAGCCAATCGCCGACATTGGTCTGATAGCCGTCATCAATTTGGAAAATATCGATATCGGCCTCCACCTTTGAAAGGGCTTCTAAATCGTCTGAAACGATTTTCTCATTGATATTCGGATAATAATTATACCAGGTTGTATAGCCGTTCTTCACGGGTGCAGTCGCTTTCGGAATGCCGAGAAGAGTGAACCACTTGTCAAATACGGCATCTTCTGTTCCGTTCAAATGCACAATGTCCAGCACATCGTATTCGCCGTCGATGGCAATACCGTCTAAATCTTTTTCAACCGTAATGGTGTTTTGGTTACAGTCAAATCGGAAAATAGTGTAGCCGGTTCTCTCGTTTAATGAGGCGAACAAATCATAGCTTTCTCCGCGGCGAACGTATCCGTAAGAGAAGCCGTGAAACATACCCGGTTTTTTGTCATAAGAAACAAAGGTATAATCGCCGGAGGAACGGAACGAGGTTCCCATAATACCCAAACTGCAAATCGGGTCCAAATAAGAGGGTTTATCGTCTACAAACCATTCGCGGCAATCCGTCCAAGACTGATAGCCGTTTAAAAAAACGCGGTCATCCGCAGAAAAGGTATAGGGAATGGTAATTGTCAGTTTTTTTATGCGTACAGGTGCAGGTGTTTGCATCCGCATAGTGATGTGATCCTGAAACGCTTTGTAGTGCATACGGAAATGCTCCGTTTCAAACTGATTGGTGACGTATGCGGTTTTCCCGAAATTGTATTCAAGGTGCAGTTTGAATTTTTCCATAACGATAATATCCTCCGATATATGTTCAATATTTTCTTTAGTATACCATATATCTAAGAAATCGTGCATCCAAATTTATTTATCTTTTTTTGTTGATTTTGATGTCGGATTGCAGTAAAATAACAAAAAATGCGTTCGGTAAAGAGGTGCATAGCATATGCAATATACACAGCGTATGAAAGAGTGGCTTTTGTTTGATGAGGAAACGAAGCAGGAGCTGTTAAAAATTACGGATGAAAAAGAACTGGAAGACCGTTTTTATAAGGATTTGCAGTTCGGCACGGGCGGACTGCGCGGGATTATGGGGGCAGGTCCGAACCGTATGAATAAATATACCGTCGGCAAGGCAACTTTAGGACTTGCAAATTATTTGCTTGAAAATTTCAGCGGCGAAAAACGTGTTGTGATTGCCTATGATTCTCGCAATCATTCGTCGGAATTTGCAAAGGATGCGGCACAAGTGCTTGCCGCAAAGGGCATTACGGTTTATCTGTTTACGCAGATTATGCCTACACCTGTTCTTTCCTTTTCGGTAAAACATTTGCAGTGCACGGCGGGAATTGTAATCACGGCAAGCCACAATCCGAAAGAGTACAACGGCTATAAGGTTTACGATCAAAACGGCTGTCAGCTCGTGCCGAAATATGCAGATCAGGTGATTGCATATATCAATCGGATTACCGATGTTCGGGCTGTGCCCCGTTTGGATTTTGAGGTTGCCAAATGCAGTGGACTTGTCCAAGAAGTCGGTGAAGAGGTTTTAGAAGCATTTCTTGCGGCTGTACGCACACAAAGCTTATATAGTGCCCCTTCTGATTTGAAAGTTGTATATACACCTTTGCACGGTACGGGAAATATTCCGGTGCGCCGCATCCTGTCGGCATATGATGTTTCTGTCGTATCGGCGCAGGAATTGCCTGATGGAAACTTTTCGACCGTGCGCTCTCCGAATCCCGAAGAAAAAGATGCACTGACGCTCGCAATCGAGCAGGCGCGGCAGGCGCAGGCGGATTTGGTGCTTGGTACCGACCCCGACTGCGACCGTGTCGGGATTGCTGTTCGGCATAAAGACGACTATGTTTTAATGAGCGGCAATCAGGTAGGCGCATTGCTTGTGGATTTTGCATTGCGCTTCAAAAAAGATACCGTAAATGAAAAATCGACGCTTGTTAAGACGATTGTAACCAATGACCTTGGGGCACAAATCGGCAGAAAATACGGGTTGCAGGTCGTTGAAACCTTAACCGGTTTTAAGTATATCGGGGACTGTATCAACCGCTACGAGCAAGGCGGTAACAACGAATTTGTGATTGGTTACGAAGAAAGCTACGGTTATTTGGTTGGCACGCACGCACGTGATAAGGATGCGGTCGTTGCCTCGATGCTGATTTGTGAAGCGGCGGCATATCATAAAGCGCACGGAAAAACCTTGGTTGACGCATTGACGGAGTTGTATCGGGAATACGGGTTCTATCGTGACGCGTTGGATTCCTTTACCTTAAAGGGCAAAGACGGCGCAGAGCGGATTCGAGACATTATGTCTGCTTTTCGCACTGCCGGTATTTCGGCGTTCCCGCAGGTGGCGCAGGTAATAGACTATGCGGAGGGCATAGGGAATTTGCCGAAAGAGAATGTTTTGAAATTTGTATTCGAAAGCGGAAGCTGGCTTGCGATTCGTCCTTCCGGCACAGAGCCGAAGCTGAAAGTTTATTATTCTGTGCGCGGCAAAAATGAAGCGGAAGCCGATGCCGATTTGGAAGCACTTCGAGAAAATATCCGTAAGACTTTAGGGGAGTAAGAGTAATGGAAGACTATATAAATACAACGATTCGTCCGAAGATTCAGGGAGACGGCGGCGAAGTCACATTTCAAAGCTTGGAAGAGGATGTTTTGACGCTTATCTTCCAAGGGGAATGTTCTAAATGCTTGATTTTAGACCGCTGTACCGCGTGGATTGCGCAGGAAATTGAAAAAGATTTAGGGAAACGTGTGCACGTGTGCGCAATTCGTAAAAAGCCGTTCTTTTGGGATACATAATTCGGATTCTTTATAAAAGGTAGGAGATACTATGGCACATATCAAAGTAGTTCGCCGCAGTATGCGTCCCGAGGAATGGACCGCACTGCGTTTCGGATGGCTCAAACGTCACATATATAATAAAACTTATGAAATCAAGACTTTACAAATCCGCGATGCGCGGCAAGTGTCCGAAATGGAATATGAATTTTATTCGGATGATTATCGACCGCTTATCAAAGGGGATATGTATTTTACCCCTGACGGTACAGCGTTTATTCGCGGGGATATTGTGATTCCCGATGCATTACGCGGGGAAGAAATGTGGTTTGCGTTAAAAACAGCGGCAGAAATTATTGTTAAGGTAAACGGTACCTACGTCGGCGGTGTTGACCCGAACCGTGAGCGTATTTTATTGACGCCCTATCTCTCAGAGAATACGGAAAAACTGCATTTTGAAATGCAGGGCTATAACCGCTCCAAACCCGACGACGAGCGCAATCCCGAGTCTCTGTCTGTGCGTGGCTGCCGTCAGATTTTTGAGGGTGCATATCTTGCTACGGTCAATCACGATGTGCTGGACTTAGTGTATGACTTGGAACTGCTTTCCGATATTGCAAACAGTGATTTGTTTTCTGGGGATTACCGCGCGTTTCTGCATCGGGAAATGAGCAGGGCGCTTGACTTGATTGATTTTGAGGACGAATTACTTCCGGGGCTGAGCGAAGCAAAGCATTATGTGGACGAGGTTATTTATAAAAACGATGATTACAAGGGCAGCGGTGATGTGGCACTGATTGCGCACTCCCATTTGGATATTGCGTATTATTGGCGCAGAATCCACGCGGTGCAAAAAAACTTGCGCACAATTTTAATTCAGCTTCGCTTGATGGACAGATACCCTGAGTTTAAATATACTCACACCCAAAGCTATACCTATGAATCGCTTGAAAAATATTATCCTGAGGTATTTGAAGAACTGAAAACAAAAATTGCCGCGGGACAGTTTGAGCCTGTCGGTGCAATGTTTGTAGAGCCTGACTGCAATATCCCGGCGGCGGAAAGCTTGATTCGGCAGTGCCTTTACGGTCAGCATTATTTCCGCGAAAAATTCGGCAAAACCGTCAACAACTGCTGGTTGCCTGATGTGTTCGGCAACAGTTGGATTTTGCCGCAGATTCTCAAAAAAAGTGGTGTGGAATACTTTGTTTCCAATAAAATGTCCACTTGGAACGATACCAACCGTTTCCCGCACAATAACTTTATTTGGAAAGGCTTAGACGGCAGTGAGGTCTACGCCTGCGTGCCGCCGACGCATTTTATCACTTGGAATATGCCGAGCCAAATCCAAGAGAACTGGGAAGCGTATCAGGATAAAAACACCGGCGGGCAGACAATGTCTATGTTCGGTTACGGTGACGGCGGCAGCGGCGTGACGGAAGAAATGCTGGAACTGATGAAACGGTTCAAAAAGCTGTCAATTATGCCGAAAACAGAGCATATCAGTGCCGCAGAGTTTTTAGAGAAGAATCTCAAAGATAATCCGAATCTCGAAAAGTGGGACGGTGAGCTGTACTTAGAAATGCACCGCGGTACATTTACGACTAAGGCAAATTTGAAAAAATGGAATCGCAAATTGGAGTATAAACTGCGCGAGGCGGAAATCATTTCTACACTGCGTATGCTCGGCGGCGCTTTATATCCGCAGGAGGAGTTACGTGCGTGCTACAAAAAGCTTTTGCTCAATCAGTTTCACGACATTTTGCCGGGTAGTCATATCACACCCGTTTATCGGGACGCTATCGCGGATTATGTGTGGATGGACAGTCAGCTCGACAAAATCATCGGCACAGGGGAGAAATATTTTAATTCTCTGAACTTCGAAAGAACTGCCTTGACCTTCATAGAAAATCCGCACGGTGACAGCACGCGTTGCGGAAAGCGGGGGTATTGGTGTATTCCACATCTTCCGCCGCTCGCACACGGGGAAATCAAGCGAAGTGTCGGCACAGCGAATGAATGGTGCTATGTCGGTGAAACGGTGGAAACACCTTATTATAAAGTGCAGTTTGCCGATGACGGTAGTATTTCATCCCTGTACGACAAAGAACTGTCCCGCGAATGGGTAGACGGTGATTTTAATCAGTTGAAGATTTATGAAGACAAGCCCGGTGTGTATGATGCGTGGGATATTTTGCCGAATTACAAAAATAAGCAGTATTCGCTTGAGATTGCCGAACCGTTGCATTTGACCGAAAAAAATGATGAGGTCGCAGTATTTGAAACAGAATTGAAAACAGGGAACAGCACTTGGCGTCGTTTGATTCGTTTGTTCCGTCAGTCACGCGGAATTGAAGTGGAAAACCAAGTGGATTGGCGTGAAAAGCACCGCCTTGCTAAGGTCGAGTTTGACTGCAATGTGCTGACGCGTGAGGGTGTGTGTGATCTTGGAGCGGGATTTATCAAGCGTGACACACACAGAAACACCTCTTGGCAGCAAGCGCGCTTCGAGGTCTGCCACCATAAGTGGTGCGATCTGTCGGAAACGGACGGCGGTGTGGTGATTATCAATGATTGCAAATATGGGGTCGGATTTGATGAAAATAAAATCTCCCTGAGCCTGTTACGTGCAACTGTTCGTCCCGATCCGACAAGCGATATGGGTCAACATAGTTTTTGTTATTTGATTTTACCGCACGCGGCAGATGCTGTGACAGCGGGGGTCAACAAAACTGCACTTGAATACAATATTCCGCTGGTAAAGGCAGATGTTTCCTGTCAAAATACCTTTGACGGCTTATTCCTGCAGGCGATGAAGCTTTCCGAGGACGGAAAAATGATTGTAGTGCGTTTATCGGAATGCGACGGTCGTCGAGGAGTTATGCACCTGCCTAAAAAAGTAAAGCTTTTGAATATGCTCGAAGATGTGGAAGGGGAATCGGATACTTTGTCCTATACACCTTTCGAGATTTTGACGGTCGGCATTCCCTTGACGGATGAAACCGAGCAATAATCCCTTAAATCCCTGTGTCGTTTCAGCACGGGGATTTGATTTTTGAAAAAAAAAATATAATTCCGTGATTTTCACACTTTTTTATTGAAAATTTTGTCAGAATATTGTATACTTGTCCATAGACTTGAACCCAATGCAGAAAAATGTACAAATCGGTGCCTTTTTACATATTCGCAGTTCAGGTTTATTTTAATTTTTGCTCGTGGGGAAATGAAATGAAACTGTTGGAAGAGCGGATTCAAAAGGACGGCATTGTTAAAGCGGGTAACGTTTTGAAGGTCGATTCTTTTTTGAATCATCAAATGGATATAGCGCTGTTCAATGCAATGGGCGAAGAGTTTAAACGCCTGTTTGCGAATGCGGACGTTAATAAGATTATGACAATCGAGGCGTCGGGCATCGGGATTGCTTGTGTAGCGGCGCAGTATTTCAATGTGCCCGTTGTATTTGCCAAAAAATCGCAAAGCGTGAATATTGACGGTGATGTGTATTCGACCGAAATTGAGTCTTTTACGCATAAGCGCGTGTATAATGTAATCGTTTCCAAAAAGTATTTGTCCCCAAATGACAGGGTCTTGATTATTGATGACTTTCTGGCGAACGGGTGTGCAATGAACGGGCTTTTAGACATCGTAGCTGCGGCAGGCGCGTCGGTTGCAGGCATCGGTATTGCAATTGAAAAAGGCTTTCAACAAGGCGGTGCATTGCTTCGGGCGCGCGGCTATCATTTGGAATCCCTCGCTATTGTAGACGCTATGAATGCTCAAACGGGCGAAATTACATTCCGTGCGCAGTGAGTTTTTTTGTATGATTCGGCAATTCCTGCCGTTCATAATATTTTATTTTTTTAGGAGGAAATGTCATGAAAAAAGTTCTCAGCATTTTATTGGCTCTTGTTATGGTCGTGCTTTGCTTCGCGGCTTGCGGCAAGAAAGATGATGCAAAAACGGACGAGCCTAAGAGCGATTTCTTAGTCGGTGCAGTTTACATCAACAGCCAAAACGACACTGCAGGCTACACGTTTGCGCATCACAACGGCATCACCAAGGCAATGGAGCAACTCGGTCTTCCGAAGGAAAACCTCAGAATTGTGGATAACATCCCGGAAGATACTCAGCAGGTTTCCGAAGCAATTGATAAATTAGCCAATCAAGGCTGTAAAATCATTTTCGGCATCAGCTTCGGTTATATCGAGGCTTTTGCAGAAGCGGCGGAGAAGCCTGAATATGCAGATATCATCTTCTCCCATGCAACAGGCTATAAGTCTAACGACAAAAACTTCAACAATTACTTCGGCAGAATCTATCAGGCACGTTACCTCGCAGGTATTGCCGCAGGTCTGAAATCCCTTGAGCTTGGCAATAACAACCTCGGTTATGTTGCGGCTTGGGGCACGGAATATGCGGAAACCTGCTCCGGCATCAACGCATTCGCAATGGGCGCACAGGCTGTAAACCCCAATGCGGTTGTTCACGTAAATAAAATCAGCACTTGGGGCGATGAAGCAAAAGAAAAAGCAGCGGCAGAAGCGCTTATCAGCACTTACAAATGCTGTGTGATTGCCCAGCATTGCGACAGTGCGCAGCCTCAGCTTGCGGCGGCGGACGGTAAGGTATTCGGCTGTGGTTACAACTCTGATATGACCGCGCAAGCTCCGTCTGCACACTTGACCGCGCCGATTTGGCATTGGGATGTTTACTACAAGCTTGCAATTGAAACGGCTATGAACGATCCGGCAAACTTTATGAGTACGGTCGGCATTTACTACGGCGGCTTGAAAGAGGGCTTTGTAGATATTTCTCCGCTTTCCGAAAACTGCACTGCAGAAACCAAAGCGATTGTTGATAAGGTTAAGGCTATGATGGTCAACGGCGAATGGGATGTTTTCACAAATGAAAAGCTTTCCATCGCGAAAGACGGTACAATCACCAAGACCACTGCCGCACTGAAAGACAACAAAGGTGCAGAAGTCATTTCGGCAGATGGTAATACCTATTTCACCTATAACGACGGTGTTCTTACCGCAGTTGACGGCGGCAAAGATGCTTGTGACGGTGTTATTAAGGGCTCTATGAACTACTATGTTGCAGGCGTTGAAGAGGGCTAAACGGATTATTAATCGTTTTTAAAATTCAAATTAAGGGAGATTTATTGTGGCGGCAGAATATGCTATTGAATTGCGAAATATTAATAAGTCTTTTGGTAGTGTAGCTGCCAATAAAAATATCAACCTTAAAGTTCGGCAGGGCGAGATTCTCGCCCTGCTGGGCGAAAACGGTTCCGGCAAAACAACATTGATGAATATGCTGTCGGGCATTTATAAGCCGGACAGCGGTGAGATTTTAGTGGACGGAAACGCAGTTTCCATCAATTCTCCTGAGGATGCCAAAAAACTCGGCATCGGTATGGTGCATCAGCATTTCAAGCTGGTGGATATTTTTTCTGCAGCCGACAACATTTGGCTCGGCGCAGAGCAAAAAGAGGACAGCTCTGCAAAGACTAAGCTGTCTAAAGTTTTTTTACGCAAAGATCGTTTTTCTGAAATTGAAAAAACCGCCGAGCAATTCGGCTTTCAAATAGATGCAAAGAAACTCGTAAAAAATATGGCTGTCAGTGAAAAGCAGACCTTGGAAATCATTAAGGTGCTGTATTACGGTGCCAAAACGATTATATTAGATGAGCCTACCGCTGTGCTTACCGTGCAGGAAATCGAAAAGCTTTTCGAAATTTTGCGTAAAATGAAGGCACAGGGGCATTCCATTATTATCATCAGCCATAAACTGAATGAAGTGCTGGATATCAGCGACCGCGTGGCAATTTTGCGGAAAGGCGAATATATCGGTACGGTCAATACTTCTGAAACCGATGAATTGCAGTTGACGGAATTGATGATGGGTAAAAAGGCGGATTTAAATATTCGCCGTAGTAAAATCGAAAAGAAACAACCGCTTTTGGAAATCCGTGATTTGACTGTCAAAAATGACGAAGGTGCTGTCGCCATTGATCACGTGAATTTTTATGTGCGCGGTGGGGAAATGCTCGGTGTAGCGGGCATTGCAGGTTGCGGTCAAAAAGAGCTTTGCGAAGCAATGGCGGGGCTTCGCAAAATCGAAAGCGGTATGATGATTCACGAAGGGGAAAGCATCGTAGGATTGCCACCGCAGAAAATTATTGAAAAAGGTATTTCAATGAGCTTTATTCCCGAAGACAGACTCGGTATGGGGCTTGCGCCGTCTTTGTCGATTACGGATAATATGATTCTGAAGAAATATAAGCAAAATCGCTTTAATCCGTTTATTGACCGAAAAACCGCCAAAAAGGACGCTCAGGAAATCATCAAGGAATTGGAGGTTGTCACACCGTCCACAGAGATTCCCGTTCGCAGACTGTCGGGCGGCAACGTCCAAAAGGTTTTGCTCGGGCGTGAGATTAAAGCAAAACCGAATGTGTTGATTACGGCATATCCGGTTCGCGGCTTGGATATTCATTCTTCTTATACGATTTATAATATTTTAGATGATTTGAAGCAAAAAGGCGTCGGAATCCTGTTCGTCGGTGAAGATTTGGATGTGCTTATGGCCTTGTGCGATAAAATTATGGTGCTGTGCCACGGCAGAGTGATGGGCGTTGTGCATGCCAACAAAACCACTAAAGAGCAGTTGGGACTGATGATGACCGGTGCGCTCGACTTGACTGCGGCAGAGGGAAAGGCAGTCGGCATCGCGAAAGATTCTAACATTAAGGAGGATGTACAGTGAACAAAACAAAAGCTCCGTTTATTCGCGTTGTAAAACGGGATAAAATTCATCCTCTTTTAAAAGTAGCCTTTTATTTGATTGCTATCTTGGCGGCGTTGACTGTTGGCGGTGTTTTGCTGATTTCTATCGGCGTCAATCCGTTTGTGCTTTATAAGGATATGTTTACCATCGGTATGCTTGGCAGCCGATTTGCTTATAAGAGTATTGAGGGACTGATTACGGTGTTTGTACCGCTGTTAATCACTTCACTCGCCCTGTCTCTGTCTTTTAAAATGCGATTTTGGAATATCGGCGGTGAAGGACAGTTTATCATCGGTGCTTTAGCGGCGGCAACTGTCGCGCTGAAGTTTGGCGATTCGATGTCCTCTTTTCCGCTGTTGTTGCTTATGTTTGTATCAGCAATGCTTGCGGCAGGTGTATTCGGTGGATTTGTTGCGCTTTTAAACGTTCGGTTTAAAACCAATGAAACGCTGATGACGCTGATGCTCAATTATATTGCTTTGTATTTATTGCGGTTTTTCGGTGAGACGCAAGCACCTTGGAATTTCTATTTGAGTGATGAGTCTGTGCGCCCTGTATTCCGCAAATTTTCAGAGGCGGCGTTTATGCCGACCATTACAATCGGCAAATTTTCTTTGAATATCTCATTGCTGTTTGCAGTGGCGATTTGTGTCGGCGTATATTTCTATTTAAAGAAGACCAAACACGGCTATGAGATTTCTGTTGTCGGGGACAGCGCAAATACGGCACGATATGCCGGTATGAATGTCAAAAAAATTATTCTTAGAACGATGTTCCTTTCTGCGGCACTGATTGGGCTTGCCGGCGGATTCTATGTATCCGGTGCAAAGGTGCTCTCGACTTCTATCACAAACAATGTCGGTTGGACGGGTATCATTGTAGCTTGGCTTTCCAAGCTGAATACCTTTGCGATTTTCGGTGTATCTCTGTTAATTAGTATTATGCAGTACGGTGCACAGGCGGCAAGCACGCAATTTCCGAGCATTGATTCGAATTTTGCGGATTTGTTGCAAGGCATCATCTTGTTCTTTGTTTTAGCGGCAGATTTCTTCATACGTTTTAAATTGGTGTTTCGGAAGTCGGCAGAGAAGCAAGGAGGGGAAGCAGAATGAATCAGATGGAAGTCTTTACGCTTTTCCTTTTCAATATTGTGGTCTACAATATCCCGCTTTTATACGGTACGGTAGGCGAAATTATTATTGAAAAATCAGGCAGTTTGAACCTCGGTGTGGAAGGTATTATGGCGGTTGGCGCAATCTTCGGATATTTGATTGGCTGTTCCGCGAACAGTTTGACGGTTGGCATTTTAGCGTCTTTCTTGTGCGCAGGTCTGTTTGGTATTATTTTTGCAGTGCTTACTGTAACAATGCAAGCGAATCAAAATGTAACAGGTCTGACGATGACCACCTTCGGCGTCGGTTTGTTTTTCTTCATTGGGAAGGGCTTGAGCGGCTCGTGGCCGATGATGACCGCGTATTCCAATATCAACGACGGCTTTAAAAACGCGTTGGAGATTCCGTTGCTGTCAAAAATCCCGATAGTTGGTAAGGCGTTTTTTTCACACAATATTTTGGTGTATCTCGGGATTGTTATTGCGATAGCGGTTTGGTTTTATTTAAACAAAACAAAAACCGGGCTTCGCTTGCGCGCTGTCGGTGAAAACCCCGGTGCGGCGGATTCCTTGGGTATCAACATTACGCTGTATAAATATGTTCATATTATTCTCGGCTCCGGTATTATGGGTATCGGCGGGTATTATATGGGATTGAATCTCGGCGGCAGCTTTGAGGGCAGTAATTGTTGGATTAACGGCTACGGTTGGATTGCGGTTGCTTTGGTAATTTTCGCGAATTGGAGTACAGCGAAAGCCATTCTCGGCACTTTGGTATTTGGTTTTTTCAACACGCTTCAAATTTACAGCGGACCGCTTGCGAATGCATTTCCGGATTCCTTGGGCTTCTTGGCGAAAATCCCGCCGCAGCTTTATCAGGCACTACCGTTTATAATCACTGCGCTTGTGTTGATTTTTGCTTCCGTCAACAAAAAGAAAAAAATGGCACAGCCTGCAGCTTTGGGTCTGAATTATTTCCGCGAAGAAAGATAATATAAACACGAACATATTCTTCCGAACACATCTTCGACAAAGGTCGAAGGTGTGTTTTTTATGTAAAAATTCCCGCTGTGGTTGCACAGCGGGAAACAGGAGAAAAAACAGCGAAACATCACTGCTAAAAAAGGTTAACGGTAGTCTTTGCGCTCGTTCAGGAATTTCTTCTCTTCCGGCAGTAAATCCAAACCGATTGTGCCGCCCGGATTCATCAGATAATCGGGGTCAAAATAGTTTTTCAATACTTTGAATACGCCGTATTCTTTCTCACCGATATAGCCTTCCAACCACGGTGCAAACATTTTGCCGACACCGTGATGGTGTGAGATTGCCGCACCCGATTTTTGAATCGCATCCAAAATCGTGGTGTGATAGCGCTTAAACTCGTCTGCATCATTCATTTTTGTGATGAAAATGAAATAGAGATTTGCACCCTGCGGATAGCAGTGGGACATATGGGTTGTCACAACAGTATTTGGTAAAGCGTGGCATACCTTGCGTACATCTCGGTGTACCTGTGCCATATTGGACCAGTTCACAGTGCATTCAAGGGTATCTGTAATAATACTGAAATCCATCAGCGTGTCACGCAGATACGGGTCGTTAAATCGACCTTTTTCCCAACTTTTGGTAACATACCCTGTCATAGGCATGGCACCGTATTTTAATGCGATTTTTGCAATGTTCTTAGCAACATTTTTTGAAAATCCTTTTTCACCGTCTGTGAAGCCTAAGAACATACAGCGTTCCATATCCTTATAACCGCATTTGTCCAAAATCGGCGCAAGAGGCGTTTCATCTACATTGTAGAGCTTGAGCATCAAGTGGGTTTCTTCAGGGTCGGAAAGACGGAAAACGGAGGAATATCCGCATTCACACTGCATCATCTCGCGTGCCGCTTCCATCGCAATTTCCCAGTTTTTAAACATATAGGAGAAGCGCTTGCGGTTTTCGGGCATCCAGCGGAACACACGGAGGGTAACTTCGGTAAGTACGCCGAATGTGCCTTCCGAACCCATCATAATTTGATTCAGGTTCGGACCGGTTGCTTCACGCGGATAATGGCTTGTGACGATGCGACCGATGGGTGTTGCATATTTTTGTGACAGCACAATGTCGGTAATGCATCCGTAATAGGTGCTGTTCTGTCCTGCGCCGCGTGTGACTGTCCAACCGCCGACGCTACTGTATTCAAAGGACTGCGGGAAATGACCGCAGGTGTAAGCGCGTTTTGCACCAAACAGCTCCGGTGCATTTTGCAGTGTTTCTTCCAGCTTTGGACCGGACATACCTGCCTGCACGGTAATCGTTTGGTCGGTTTCATTAAAGCTGATGACTTTATTGAATCGCTTGCGCATATCCAAAGTCATACCGCCCTTGACCGCTTCCATACCGCGTGTAACGGAGCTGCCGCCGCCGTAAACATACAGCGGGATTTTATTTTCGATTGCATACGCAACCAGCTGCTCTACTTGTTCCGTCGTGTCGGGGTAGACAACAACATCCGGAATATTTTCAATCTGCTTATGACGCAGGCGGAGCAAATCGTAGCCGGTGCATCCGTAAGCAACGGCCAGACGGGGATAATCCTCGGTTGTAACGAATTCAGCGCCGACAATCTTTTTCAAAGCCTCTATATGCTTCTTGGCGATTTTAGACGGATAGGCAGACAAGTCGACCTTGTCAAACCCAATATCATCCGTATAATCCTTGAAGTCATCGTCGGTCATTTTGAAGGTTTCTTTCATCAGCTTATAAAGAGATTCCTTCGGATATTTAAAGAATTCTGGATCGCCCCAGCGAAAGATGGAACGATAGCTTCCCTCGGGCGCGGGGGTCAGTACCCATTTCGGTTCAAATCCTTTATACGGTTTGTTGCTCATAAAATATCTCTCCTTTTGGTGATTTTAATAATTCTTTTATAAATCGGCTCTAATCTGCCGAAAATTTTACGGTATGCGCCTGTGTACAAATCCATATAGGTTTCATGTACATCCGGTCTCGGTAAAAAAACGCTTGTTTCGTGTACCATATGGCTGATGGCATCATCATAGTCTTTGAATATCCCTTTGGAGATGAAAGCGACCATGGATGCGCCGACGGAACAGGCTTCGTGCGTTTGAATCCGTTTAATCGGAAGGCCGAAAACATCTGCGGTGATCTGGCAGACGATGTCGCTTCTCGCACCGCCGCCGCCGACATATACTTCTTCAATTTTGAGTCCGGACCGCTTTTCCATAATCTTCAGAGAATGGTATAGTTCAAATGCAATACCCTCGATAATGGCACGATAAAAATGAATATGCGTATGATAATCCGCAAACCCAACAACCGCACCACGCGAGGTCGGATTGATGACCCCGGGGGTCCAGTAAGGCTGGAGCAGCAGTCCCTCACAGCCGGGAGGCAGCTTTTCTATGTATTTGTCTAAGATCTGTTCGGGTGCGCAGCCGAGCACGCTTGCTTCCTGACGCTCCTCTGCACCGAATTCCTTTACAAACCAAGATACCAACCAAAAACCGCGATATATTTCAATTTCCGGATTAAACATATCGTTTGGAACGGCAGGGTAGGCAGGCATAAATTTCTGTGGCTCAAAATACTTTTTGACTGCCATTTGAATGGTTGCGGTTGTGCCAAAGGATATTGCGGCTTTGGTAGGCTTAGTGACAGAGAGACCGAGCGTTTCACAACCTTTGTCGGAACCGGTTGCAATCAGCGGAAGCCCTTCGGGAACACCACTTTGTTCGGAAAATTCTTTTGTGACTGTACCGAGGATTTCTCCTGATTTTACAAGTCTGCAAAGCTTTTCCTGCGGCACATCGCAGATGCACTTCGTCAAAGAGGAATCTTTTTTCCACACGCGTTTTTCGTACTCAAACGGAATGTGCCCAATCATATTGGCTTCGGAATCCACTAAATTGCCTGTTATTTTGTAATTTAGATAGGTCGGAAGCATCACATACTTAGCCGTTTTTTTCCAAATATCGGGTTGGTATTGACGAATCCAGTTAGAGGCAGTCGCACGATACAAAATTTTAGTCGCTTCCGCCATACCGGCGATTTTGAAAATCAGGTTTTTGTACAGCGGGAACGGATTGTTAAAATCAGCCTGCCGCTTGTCGAGCCATAAAATAATATCCCGCAACGGCACATGATTTTCATCTAAGCAAAGTACGGTATCACGAATGACGGTCAGCGTAACCGCGATTATACGTTGTATTTTTTCTGCGTTGCGTTCGCAAAGCACTTTGCTGATTTCGCAGATGCGATCATAGTAAAAATCAGGACGTTGTTCAGCCCATCCGGGATTTCTGGAATAATACGGTTCATCGTATTTTACCTGATAAATGTCCTCAAAAGTGCCGTCAGGCGCGACTAGCAGACCCCTTGCGCTTTGTGTTCCGATATCAAAAGTCAGAACCAATGGTGCATCCATTAACAGGTACCTCCCTTATTTCTCAACTTGCCGAAGTAAATCGGAAGTTGCAATGATATCTGCGCCAAGATTTAACACATCTTTCAAGAGGACATCACCGCGGCGAACAGGATTTTTGACGATAATAGAATTGATTTCGCGCATCACGTCAAAAATTTTGTCTTTCGGGATTTCGGCCGATACACGAACGGGGAGTACCGGCGCTTGCGAAAAGACAGTGCGCACGGTTGTGCAGATGGTGCGTTTCGGCTCGGTCATTTCGGAAATGGCAAACTGCGCACCGCGTTTACAGGTATTTCCGCTTACCTTGTATGCACCGTTTTCCTGTTCAATGTGCATCGTACAGCCTTTGGGGCAGACGATACAAACAAGTTCATTCATCGGATTTCACCTCAATATCCAATTGAATTTCAGAATTCTCTGATAGTTGATACTGTGAAAAATCAATCTGTAGTTTTTCCATTTCGGGTGGACGCAGGAAAGGATATTTTTTTGAAAAAACCGTTTTCCCATCCACCGTAATTTTGAAGGTACAGCCGTTTAAGATATCCCGACTGCGGAAATACAAAACCGTTTTTTGATTATCACTGTTCAAATCCAACTTTTGCGGGACGGCATACAGTAAGCGTGAACCGGCTTTTACGGGGATTTCTTTTCTTTCTGCTTTTACATATTTTGCCGCATTTTCGCCCGCAATTTCGCCGCTTTCAGAAACATAGTCAACAAGGTCGTTTACGTGTAATGCGTTTCCGCAAGAGAAAATACCGCTGACAGAGGTCATCAGCTGTGCGTTGCAAACAGGACCTTTGGTTTTGGGGTCGAGTTGAACGTCTAATGTTTCGGCAAGCTCGTTTTCAGGAATCAATCCAACAGAAAGAATTAATGCATCACATTCCAGAATTTGCTCCGTTCCCGAAATCGGTTGCATTTTATCGTCCACTTCGGCAATTTCAACAGCGGTTAAACGGTCTGCGCCGAATACACGGGTAACGGTATGTGACAGATATAGGGGAATATCATAATCATGCAAGCACTGATGAATATTGCGCGTCAGTCCTGACGGTGTGGATTTCGCTTCATACACGCCAAGCACCTTTGCCCCCTCTAAGGTTAAGCGGCGCGCCATAATTAAGCCGATGTCACCACTGCCGAGAATGACACATTTTTTTGTGGGCAATTCACCTAACAGATTTGTAAAATGCTGTGCAGTGCCTGCGGTGAATACGCCTGCGGGGCGTGTACCGTGAATGTTGACCTGCTTTGCCGTGCGTTCGCGGCAGCCTGTGGCTAAAATCAGCGCTTTTGCCGTAACGGTTTCCACACCGTCGCGATTGACAAGCACAGCGGAAAAACCGCTTGCATTTTTTTCAAGTCTGGTCACAAACGTCAGCGTTTTTGCTTCCAAATTTAGCTTGTGAAATTCATCTATAAAACGTTCGGCATATTCGGGACCAGAGAGCTTTTCCTGAAAACGTACCAACCCGAAGCCGTCATGAATACACTGCTTTAAAATGCCGCCGAGCCGTGCTTCTCGCTCAACAAGTAAAGTCTTTGCACCATTTTTATGTGCGGCAATGGCGGCCGCAAGTCCGGCGGGACCGCCGCCGATGACCAGTACATCATAGTTCTGCATAAATATTCCTCCTTTCAAACGCCGTTATTTAGTTCTGCCGAATGTAATTGCAGAGTCCGCAGAGGATTTTTTGACTTCCGACAGCGGAACGCCCAAAAAATCAGCAATGATTTGCGTAACAAGCGGAGAGCAAAACCCGCCTTGGCATCTGCCCATTCCGGGACGGATACGTTTCTTAATGCCATCTACGGTCGGTACGCAGATGGGCGAACGCAGTGCATCGAGAATTTCACCTTTGCTGATTTCTTCACAACGGCAAACGATAACGCCGTAATCGGGATTTTTTCGAATCATTTCCGCGCGTTGTTTGTCATTCATATCCTTGAGTACGGGGACTCCGTGACGAATCGGCGAAAAATTTGGATTCTTTTCCACGGTTTGTACCCGACGCAGCATTTGCACCGCCATTTTTTCAATATCCAGCGCAACAGCGGGAGCAGTTGTAAGGCCTGGGGACTGTATACCCGCACAGTGAATCAGATTTTTGGTCTTTCGTCCGCTTTCAATAATGAAATCCTCTTCAAAGGTGGGTGCGCGAACGCCTGTAAAATAGGTGATGATGTCCCGCTCGGAAAGCTTTGGCATAGTTCGTTTTTGCTTGCTGAATACAGCTTCAATGCTTTCCTTGTGTGTTTCGGTATTTTCTTTTTCGTAGGTTTCTACTGCATCCGGTCCGATGAGCAGATTGTTATGTACCGTGTGTAAAATGCCGCCACCCTTGGAATGCGTTTTGGAAACTGTCAAGTCTTTTACCGATGCAATAGAGTGCATATATGCACCGGCCTTTTTGTCGAGAATTGAATTTGTACCGCGCCTCGGGTGAATCGAGAAAAATCTGTCATTTGCCATTTTGGCAATATCCTCGGCAAATACGCCGGCGGCGCTAATCACAAGCTTCGGGTAAACGACACCGCGGTTGGTCTTGACACTTTTGATTTCCCCGTTTTCGACTTCCATATCCAATACAGCGGTGTTCAGTGCAATTTCCACACCGTTCTGTACGGCATTTTCCGCATAGGCGATGGTCAATCCGTAAGGGCAAACACAGCCCGAGGAGGGGTTGGAAATAGCGAATTTGAATTCCTCGGCAAAATTCGGCTCAATTCTCTTTAATTCCGTGCCCGAAATCAGCTTTGTATCGGAAATTCCGCTGTGCTTTTTCCGATATAAGCAATACAGATATACAAGCGGCTTTGCAAAGCCCTTGTTAAAACAGACGTATTGTCCGACACGGCGGAACGGTACATCCAGTTCGCGGCAAATCTCATCGAACATCGCATTGCCTTTTCGGATGTAATAATGTTTTTTAGAGCCCTTTGAGAGGTCAATACCAGGGTGAACTTCGCCGTCATTTCTGCCCGAGGCCTGCAAGGCGAGGTCGGCTTCCTTTTCCACAAGAAGAATATCCAACTTCCATTTGGAAAGCTCTCTTGCAATGGAAACGCCGGAAATACCGCCGCCGATAATCAAAATATCAGGCTTTCTGCCGTCCAAAGCACTGTCCTGCAATTTTGGTGTCCGCATCGGGAGGGATTTGACTTCCCGGCACACAATATCGTTCACTACGTGCGTGGAACTGTATTTGGTAGCCGCCAGCTGACAGGCTTCCACGGTGTCCTGCCAGGTCGGCAGTTCACCGCTGAGAATGATACAGCCGCCCGATAGTTTTGCGCGAACCGCCCCGTGGAAACGAGCATTCAATTTTTTGTTGATTTGATTTAAATTCATTTTCAACACCTTCTCAAGAAAGTCGGCTGAATGACCGACTGTTTCTATAGTGAATCATACTACGGCGCGCCGAATTTGTCAATAGTATATAAAATAATTAATTTTTAATGGAGGTTTTTATAAAAACCATTGATATTTTTTTCACAAAAGCGTATAAAGCTGTAGACAACTTTACAGTTCTGTGATACTATATTGACACAATGAATAACGGAGTGGATATATGGCGGCACCGAGAAAAGAAAACATTAAAGAGGTTATTCTGAACGCAACCTGTGCACTTTTGGAAACACAGGCGCTTGCGGATATTTCCTTGGCACAGATTGCTGAAACAGCGGGTGTGTCAAAAGGGACTTTGTATTATCATTATAAGACGAAGGGCGAAATTTTTTTTGATATTACCGACCGCTATCTGAACGAGCAGATGGAGGATTTTGTGCGTTGGACGGAAAACAAGGAAAAGGATACTTCTATTCAGCGTCTGGTCAAGTATGTTGTAGAGCGCAACACTTCCTCTGCGGGACTGCGTATGCATTTATTCTATGAAGCACAGCTCGGGGATACGGCTCTGCAAGGCAAGCTGCAGGAAAGATACAGTGCCTTTCACCAAAGCATCAGCCAAAAAATCGCCGAACGTACAGATTTCCCTGCAGATTTTCTGACGTGGCTGATTTTGTTGGCTTCGGACGGAATTATTGTACAGGAAGCAATAAAAAATGAAAGCTTTGATACCAATGCGTTTATTCAGCAAGGCGCAAAGCTTTTAGAAGTGCTCGGAAAAGAATGAGTCGAACCAATAGAATGACCTAGCTATTAAAAAATATTTGTAGAAACAGCCAAAAATACCGCAACGTAATGCAGCGGTGCTTTTGGCTGTTTTTAACGAAATTTACGCACGGCTTTTATAATCTTTCATAAAAATTATTTCATTATTGCAGATTTTGTGTCGTTTGTGCTATAATCAAATATAACGCTCAATCTTCGGGAGGAATTATATGCATTTTGTTGAAAAGGTCAAGTTTGCTGAAAAAGTCAAGGAGGGCGTTTCCAAGGTCGGAACGTACTGGAAAACACCGCCTTTGGGCAAATATGTTACTTATAAGGAAATGATTGCCTACGGTGTCGGCGGTATGGGCGTGCAATTTGTTATATACTTTGCCGGACTGATTGCTCTGTCAGCAACGAGCTTTTTGGTCGGCAATACCATCGGCATCAAGCCGATGCATTTGCAGTATATGGCGGTTATTTCGACCTTAATCGGTTTTCTGATTACAATTGTCCGTTCCTATATTATTGATAATTCCCGTTTGAAAGCGGGCAAATTCCGCCCGTGGCTTGCCATTATGGGCATTCCGACGGTGATTTTGTCCGTGATATTCGTTTGGCTGCCGTATGAAACAATGTCCTATATGCAAAAAGCGGCGGCTGTCTTTATTTTCTATAACCTTTTGCAGTGCTTCTATCCGTTTTTCCAAAATTCTTATACGGATTTGGCAAATGTTATTTCTCCCAACTCCCACGAACGAACCGATATTGTTTCGGTTTCTTCCATTATTTATTCGATGGCGCCGTCCTTAACCGGTCTGTTTGTTCCGATGCTTGCAGGTCTTACGGGCGGTCTTAACAACATCAGGACCTATCGAATTATCCACCCGATTGTTGCCGTTATCGGCATTGCGCTGACGTATATCGCGGTGCTCGGTACAAAAGAGCGTATTGTTGTTGCAAAAACACATATTTCGCATTTCAAATTTTCCGACGCGTTCCGCTCGGTTGCGAAAAATAAATATTTCTGGATTACCTCGCTTGCAGGCTGGTTGGGCTTTTTGGAGGGCGCGGTCAGCGTGATTATCGGCTGGACATTTATTTATGCCTATCCCGAACGCACAGGACTGTACGGTGTTGTTTCCACGCTTATCGGGAATGCGGCGCTTTGGGCGATGATTATTTGCCCGTTCGCCATTCGTACCATCGGCAAGCGAAATTTGCTGATTTGGTGTAATTTTGCCAATATCTTTTTAATCGGGCTTTTATACCCGCTGTATGACCAACTGTGGGCGTTGATAATTCTGTATTATTTGAATGGCTTTGTGAATTCGTTTGCCATTGTTTATAACCCCGGGATTAACGCCGATATGCGCGACTATCAGCAGTATTACACCGGCGAGCGTATTGACGGTATGTTCGGCGCGGTCGGCATTATCGGCAGCTTTATCGGTATGTTCACCGGTATGGTTTTACCGCTTATTTACCAAAACCTCGGTCTTCAAGACAACTACAATGTTTTGGAGGTCACCTCGTTCCGCGAGGATATGTTTGAGGTCTTAATTATTGCGGCGGTTATCGGCGCATTTATGAATATGGTGCCGTATTTCTTCTACGACTTGACCGAGGTCAAACAGCGCGGCATTGTCAAGGTTTTGAAAATCCGCGCGATGTTTGAGGATTACGGCAACGGCGCGCTCAAAGACGAAGACTTGGTCGAGGCGATTGATTTAATTGATGAGGCAAACCGTTTGTACGCGGACCGTGTACATATGACCACCAAAGACGATATTCAAAAAGCTAAGCGTCTGCCGTCGAGAACGCCGGAAGAAAAAGCATTCCGCAAGTCGGAAATTGCACGACTGCAAAAAGCATACAAAGCTTGTGAACAAGAGCGCAAACAAAAAATTCACGACACAAAAGCGCGTGCAAAGGCATTGCCGAAGGGTACGCCCGAAGAAAAAGCAGCGCGCAAAGCGGCAATGAAAACGGCGCGCAAAGAGGTTCGTGCCTATAAGCGTTTGAATGAGGATATTTCCGTTTGTGATTTCGTCATTGACGAAATGAACAAGTACAGTACTGTGCGCACACAAATGCAGTACAACCGTTATACCGCGCTCAAGGCGGCGGGATTTGAAGCGATTCGCAACGCCGATAAATCTCTTTTGAAAGAGGCAAAGGCAATGCCGAAATCCACGCACGAGGAACGCGAATGCCGCAGCGACGCGATGGCGTATGCACGTCAGATGATGACCTGCCGCAAAAATATGGAAAAATACTTTAAAAACCGAGAGGTTATCGTGCCTGACGAGCACGTGCTGGAGGCGGCGGAAGCGATGCCCGAAGACACCTTACAGCAGCGCATTCAAAAGAAAAAAGCCATTAAGACTTTTATTAATGAAAAATCGCGGTATGTGCGTGCCGTCAAGATTATGCTGGATGCGGAACGTATGATTACCGAGCGGAAAAACTTTACGCATTTGGATGAAATCCGTGAAAAGTACGTGGAAGCCAAAGAACGTGCCGACGAAGCCTTTGCGGCAAAGAAAGCAGAGGTTGAACGCTTGGAAGCCGAGCGTAAAACTGATACGGAACGTCGTAAGCAAGAACGCCTTGCGAAGAAAGGGGGCAGTCAAAAATGAAAAAAAGAGTAACATCTGTCTTGCTTGTGTTGATGCTTTGCCTGTCTGTTGTATTCTGTGGCTGTAGTAAAGAGGACGTTTTGCACGCCCTCGCCATTGACACCGATACATATGACCCTGCGCTCGAAATGGTTTCCACGGTGCTCGGTAAGACGGTGAAAGAAGAAGGGCTTACAAGCGGCGACTTTACCTATCTTGTATTTGAAGATGGCACTGCTGCAATTACTGCGTGGCACAATGACATCGTTCCGCCCGAAAAAAACGAAGAGTCAGAGAAAACTGA
This sequence comes from Bacillota bacterium, assembly GCA_021769885.1. Taxonomy (GTDB): domain Bacteria; phylum Bacillota; class Clostridia; order Oscillospirales; family Acutalibacteraceae; genus Fimenecus. The sequence continues at coordinate 94,184 of JAETSA010000001.1, forward strand.
CCCCTTTGTGTTGGTCCTTGAAATCCCCGAAACATTGGACGGTCACACCGTGGTTGCCCTTGAAAATAAATCCCTTTACAAAGCGCATATGACTGAGCTCATTCTGCCCGATACCATAGAAGTCGTCGGGAACTTTGCCGCGATGTATTGCACCGAGCTTCAAAAGGTTACTTTCGGCAAAAATATCCGCAACATCGGTGTAAGTGCCTTTGAGAGCGAGGGTGACAATACCAAAAGTGAGGGCAAGGGCAAATTGACAACCCTTGTGTGGAACGGTGCGCCTGAAATTATACGCGAAAAGGCGTTTTGCTATGATGATAAGATTGCGGAAATCGTGTTGCCGACAGGCGTAAAAACAATTGAAAATTGGGCATTTGCAAAATGCTATGCTGCTGATAAAATTATTTTGGGCGAAGGGTTGGAAACCATCGGTGACCATGCATTCTTAAAATGTACGTCGGCAAAGGAAATTGTGATTCCCAATACATGTAAAACCGTAGAAACCAGTGCGTTTTACCGTTGTTCTGCCGCTGAAACGCTGATTATCGGCGAGGGTGTGGAAACCTTGCAAAAGGGCGCATTCGAAGAGTGCGCATCACTGAAATCCGTTGTCGTACCTGACAGTGTTAAAACGATGGAGCCGTATATTTTCTATAATTGCACTGCGCTGGAATCTTGTAAGATGGGTTCTCCCGAAATTATGGAAAAGGATATTTTCACAGGTGCGGAGCAGGTCGTTGTGACTGCACCGTCCGGCAGTACAGCAGAAGAATATGCGCACGCAAATCAAATACAGTTTGTGACTGCTTAAACTTGATGAAACAGAGCAAACCGTTGCGTTTTACGCAGCGGTTTGTTTTTGTGTGTAGTTCTTTTTCAAAAAGTCAATGCTTGATTCGCTGAATTTTGAAAGGCTTTTTTGTCTATATTCACGAATATTTGATTTTTGTCTGCAACTACTGAAAAAGTGTAGATTTTTTGTTGAAGAAAATTAGGCTTTATGTTAAAATTATTAAGCTGTATAAAAATTTGGGAGGCAGACTATGAACATTGCGCAAAAAGCACAGGAAGGTGTTTCCAAGGTTCGTACATATTGGAAAACACCTATGGCGGGGCGTCATATGACATTCCGCGAAATTGCCGCATATTCAGGCGGCGGTATCGGTGCATATATGATTATTACACTTGGTACTGCATGCTTGTTGGCGACGGGCAACACATTAATTTCCAGTACATTGGGTGTCGACGCAACCGATATGTACATTATGTATGTCATTGCAGTGTTGGCAAATATACCGTTGACAGGTATTCGTGCAAACATTATTGACAATACGCGTAACAAGGCAGGTAAATACCGTCCTTATATCGTATCCATGGCGATTCCGACTGCCCTTATTTGTATTTTGATGGTTTGGTTTCCGTACAATAAGCTGGAAGCCATTGTCGGTACGGGTATGCTGTTCGGTGAAACGCGTGCATACGTTGCCAAATGTGCAATTATTATGCTGCTCAACCTGATTTTGCACTTCTTCTATTACTTTTTCTATGACGCATATGAAAACTTGATTCACGTGCTTTCTCCGAATACACAGGAGCGCGCGGATGTTGCCTCTGTAAAAAGCATTGTTTATTCCTTTGCACCTACGGTTGTCAATTTGTTCACTCCGATTATCGCACGGAATCTTTTCCACTCTAACACAACCGATATTCGTGTTTATCGTTTACTTTACCCGATTCTCGGCGTACTTGGTATTTTGCTTTGCATCGTTGTTTACAAATATACCGAGGAAAAAATTGTGCAGGCGAGAACACACGTTGTGCAGATTAAATTTATGGATGCACTGCGTGAGGTTGCGAAAAACAAGTACTTTTGGATTATTTCTTTGGCAGGCTGGATTGGATTCTTAGAGTCCTCTTATGCAAATATTCTGAATTGGCTTTACAATTACGGCGGTGCATGCAACGGAAATGTGTACGGACTGATTGTTACCTTATACGGTAACTCCTCCCTTTGGGGTATGCTTTTGGCACCATTCTGTATTCGGCGTTGGGGCAAGAAGGCTGTTTTGGTTGTGACCAACATCTTCAACATTGTTTTTATTTTGATGATGTTGCCGTTTACCAATAAAATTGATAATTTAACAATTTGGCTGGTTATGGGTTGCTTGTATATGAATGGCTTTATGGGTGCATTCGCACATATTTTGAACCCTGCTATTCAAGCGGATATTCGCGATTATCAGCAGTACAGAACTGGTGAACGTATCGATGGTATGTTCTCTGCGGTTGCCACAATCGGTACGGTTATTGCGTTGGGAACTTCCTCTGTTTTGCCGATTATCTATGAAAAGGGTGGTATTACCAAGGCAAACGCTACGATTGTTACTTCCAATCCGGAAGTGCTGAACCGTATGCTCGGTGACGAACAAACCGTTGGGCAGATTTTACAAGCGCAAATGGAAAATGGACAGGACAACTACACCAATGCGTTTTCCGCTTTGTATGACCCGAATATTTTAACAAGCCTGTTGCACGTGTTAATTATCGTGTCTGCTGTCGGCGCACTGATGAATGTTATTCCGTATTTTTGGTATGACTTTAACGAGAAAAAGCAAAAATCTGTTGTTCGCGTCTTAAAAGTTCGCGCTTTGTTTGAGGATTACGGCAATGGTGCTTTGAAAGACGATCAGTTGGTTGAAGCGATTGATTTGATTCGCTATGCAAGAACAACAGCAGCACTTTTGCCGAAAGAAGTCAGCAAAAAAGATTATAAATCCATCAAAGACAAAGCAGAACGGAAGCTTGCCAAAAAGGCATATCGCGCCGCTTTGGAACAAAACGAAGAAATTGAAATTTCTCAATTTGTCTGCGACGAGATGGATAAATTCTCAACGGATTTAGTGCGTGAGCAGCTTTCCGCCTATAGACAAGTATATGCTACAGGTTTGCATGGACTTTGGAATCTGTCTATGGAGGATATCCGTGCAGAGCTTGCGGCTGCAAAAGCGATGCCGGCAACCAATGCACATGAGAAAGAACTTCGCAAATTTGCGATTGAGATTGCGAAAAAGAAAAAGAGCTCTCGCAAAGCAATTGATAAGTATTTCAAGGACGATGTGTCCGCATTCAAAAAGCCTGAATTTGCAGTTTTGGAAGGCTATTTTAACGATGAAGACGCTTGTGACGACCGCTTGAAGGTGTTGTATGCAGAACTTCATACTGCGAAAAAATCGGGCGACAGAGAACAAGCGAAATCACTGAAAAATGAGATTTCCGCTGTACAAATTAAGCGTAAACAGGCGCGTCTGAATTCCAAGAAGGAAATGGATCGCCATGCATACTTTAACCGTGCGGCAAAGGTTTATCTTGATGCTGAAAAGCTGATTAAGCAAGAAGAAAATTACGGTCGCTTTGAAGAAATCGCTGCAATGTATGATGACGCAAAACTCCGTGACGAACAGGCGAAAGCAGAGGCTGCGGCTGCTGCCGAGCGTTTGAAGCAGGAAGAAGAAGCGTTGACTGCAAAACTGAAAGCAGAGAAAGCGGCAAAAAAAGCAGCAAAGAAAAATAAATAATCAGTAGAATAAAACGAGTATGCGGTGTGCGTACTCGTTTTATCTTTTATATGCAATTCCGCCCACACCTATATGCAATTCCGCCCACACCCAAAACTTGAAAAAAGTTTGAAAATATGGTATTATACCAAAATCAGATGATTTATTTCATCAAAAGGGGGCGCAAGGCTTGGAAAATACGTGTGAAATTAAATTGAATAACGTGAAATTTAATGACTTCCGGCTTTGTTATTACGGTTACGAAGAATGCGAGCCGGGACATAGCTTCGGTCCGGCTGTAAAAAATCACTATGTTTTGCACTATGTGCTCAGCGGCAAAGGGGAGTTTGCTGTCAACAACCAACACTATCGAATTTCAAAAGGTGAAGCCTTTTTGATTGAGCCTGATGTGCGTGCGTTTTACTGTGCGGATGTAGAAGAACCGTGGACGTACCTTTGGGTCGGGTTTGACGGTGACCAGGCACAAGCCTATTTGCGCGAAATGAAATTACTCGGCGGCAAAAAGCCTGTGTTTTCGATTACAAAAGGCATAGAATTAAAGCAAATTGTTTTAGAAATGCTGAAGCACAATACCCTCGGCGTTGAAAACGAATTTGCACTGCAAGGGCTTTTGTGTAAATTTTTTTCTATCGTTTCTTCTGAAGTGACGCATCGCGGTAAAAAAGCGGAGGATGACAGCAAGCAGAATTATTACATACGAAAAGCGATAGAGTTCATACGTGACAATTACTCCAATGGTGTAAATGTGTCGGATATTTCCGAATATGTGGGCTTAAACCGCAGTTATTTGTTTACGTTGTTTCAAGAACATTTGGGTATCTCACCGCAGAAGTATTTAAGTAATTTCCGCTTGGAACGAGCCTGTGAATTACTTAAGGCAACAAATTATTCGATTGAGGATATTTCCTATTCCTGCGGGTACCGTGACCCGTTGGTATTTTCAAAGGCGTTTAAAAAGCTGTACGGCGTTTCGCCCTTGAAGTACCGAAAAGATTGTTGATGTATATAAAAAGAACGTCTGTGAAACTTCTCACAGGCGTTCTTTTTGCTTATAAACTATTTTGTATGGCTTGATTGATTTTCTCTCGCGTTTCTAAAAGCCAGGTTTCATTATGCGGATATTCACTGAAAGTAATTGGCGATTTACAGTCCTTTTCTAAAATTTGCAATACTTTTTCTTTGCCGATTTTGCTTTCCAAAAGCTTTAAGGCAAGCATATCCTGAAAGCCGTCGTAAAATACGTGCAACCGTAATGAATCGAGCGGGGTACCGTCCGCTTTTGGATACACAATGAAACTATCGCCCGAGGAAAAAGCACCGCCTGCATCCGTAACCTTGTAGGGATCGATTAAGCCTTTAGAATACTGCAAGAAATAGAAGTCATACCCCCAATGCAAAAATCCCTTTACATCGTATTTATAAAGCTGTGCGCCCAAAATGCGGTTGCGCAAAGAGGGCATCGAAAAGAAACGGTTTGACACATTTTTATCTGCCTGTACACAGCAGTAGTATGTCCAAAGCTCGGGAACCTTGCCTAAAAACGGCTCAATGTGGTTGTTGGCGGGAATCGGCGTTTCTATAAGACCTTTTTCATACATTTTAAAGTCTGAAAGTGCATCGATGATTTTTACGTTGGTAAAGTACTTGTGTACGATTTTGCTGGCCTTTTTATAGGTGCGAATCATTGCGCCTGCGGGTTCGTCGGAAATGTGGAATAAGCATTTTTGACGTATGCCTTTTTCATCAATATATTTTAAAACAGCATCGGCGAATTGCTCCAAAAACAGTTTGTATCTTTTACCTGCCGCACGTGTTTTCCACCCGAAAATCTGTACGGATTGACCGTCTTTCTCGGCTATAATCTTCGGCGCGTGCTTAGCACCCCATTGGGTAAACAGATGGGACATTTCGTAATATTCAATGCCGCAACGGTCACACATTTCAATCCATTGGTCGAGACGGTCAAATCCGAAGTTGTAAGTGTTTTTACCGGTGACTGTAACATCGACCAGTTGCACTGTCGGTCGTTCACCGCCGACTTTTGTATCCAACGGCGGTGTAAACAAAGGCGTGAGCACACAATTCATTCCGTATTCCGCCGCACGGCGCAAGAAGTTTTCCGTAACACGCCAGTATTCATCAGAAAATGCTTCAAATCCGTAGTACTGCATCAAGCAATCTGTATGAAACCAGTTGGTATAAATCATATCTTGCTTTGGCAAAAATGCATCGATTACAGTGCACTGCACAGTAGTTTCTGTTCGCGCTCCGTTTATTTCGGCACAGCAAAGTAAGGAATATGCACCTGCGGGAAGCATTTCTCCAGAAAATATTTCGACCCAGAAAACATTGTACCCGTCATAGCTTGCAGAGACATCTCCGCCTACGGGTACGAGCAATTCGGGATATTCGGTTTTATCCTTCGCAATAAAATAATCGTCTGACTTTTTCGGCGCATTTGTGCCTGCAGGTATCATTTGCACATAGGAAATTGCGCAGTGCTCCGATATAGGGGATTCAATTATAACGCGAATTGTATCGCCCTTTTTTGCTTCTACTGCGATTTGAAAATGAAACCGTTCATTTCGAAGCATAGAAAAATGTGTAACAGCCTTATTTTGAACGTTGTCCTCAGGAAAAATCTTTTCTAACGATGAAATTGCAGTGATACGGTTTATTTCGGCCAATGCCGACACCCCTTTCCCGTTTTTTAGAATATTTTACAAAAATTTTCCGCTTTTGTAAAGGCATATGTCTGTTTGTATGCTTGTAAAACGGAGAAATCAGTGGTAAAATAAGAAACTGTTATTTTATGTGTGAAGGTGAATCGCTTGAAGTGCAGAGAAAATCTTAGAAACATTGCAATTATTGCGCACGTCGACCACGGAAAAACGACCTTGGTGGATGAGTTGCTGAAACAAAGCGGTATTTTCCGTCAAAATGAGGTTGTACAGGACCGTGTGATGGACTCCAATGATTTGGAACGCGAGCGCGGTATAACCATTTTGTCCAAAAATACTTCGGTGCATTATAAAGATGTCAAAATCAATATTGTGGACACGCCCGGTCACGCGGATTTCGGTGGTGAAGTCGAGCGCATTCTGACAATGGTTGACGGTGTGCTTTTGCTTGTAGACGCTTTTGAAGGCTGTATGCCGCAGACCCGATTCGTACTGCGCAAAGCATTAGCTCTTGACAAAAAGGTTATCGTGGTGGTCAACAAAATCGACCGCCCCGGTGCGCGCCCTGCGGAAGTTGTCGATGAAGTGTTGGACTTGTTTATTGAACTGGGCGCGAATGACGATCAAATCGATTTCCCTGTTGTATATGCATCGGCACGTGACGGATACGCTTCGCTCGATCCTGATGTGCGCGAGGGTGATATGCGTCCGCTGTTTGATTCGATTCTTGAAAATATCGAATCGCCCGAGGGGGAAATGGATGCACCGTTGCAGGTTCTATTTTCAAGTCTTGATTACGATGATTATATCGGACGCATCGGTATCGGTCGTGTCGCGCGCGGCAAGATTAAGCGGAATGACAGCGTCGTTCTTTGCAAAACGGACGGGACGCAGGAGAATGTGAAGATTTCCCGTCTGTACCAATTTGAAGGCTTAAAGCGTGCAGAGGTTGAAGAGGCCGCTGTAGGTGATTTGATTTGCGTTTCGGGTATTACGGACTTAAACATCGGTGAAACGATTTGTGCGCCTGACTGTATTGAGCCGTTGCCGTTTGTAAAAATTGACGAGCCGACACTTTCTATGAACTTTATGGTAAACGACAGTCCGTTTGCAGGGCAGGACGGCAAATATGTTACCTCCCGAAATATTCGCGACCGCTTGTTTAAAGAAGTGGAAACTAATGTCAGTATGCGTGTGGAAGAAACCGATTCGACGGATTGCTTTAAGGTTTCGGGACGCGGCGAGCTGCATCTTTCCATTTTGATTGAAACCATGCGCCGTGAAAACTATGAATTTCAGGTTTCCCGTCCGCAGGTAATAACGAAAACAGAAAACGGTCAGCTTTTAGAGCCGATAGAATTGTTGATTGTTGAAGTGCCTGAGGAATATGTCGGTGCTGTTATGCAAAAAATAGGTGCAAGACGCGGCGAACTCGAAAATATGGGTACGCGCGACGGCGGGTCAACACATTTGGAATTTCGCATTCCTGCCCGTGGTTTAATCGGTTACCGTTCGGAGTTTATGACCGATACAAACGGTAACGGGATTATGAATAACCTTTTTGCAGGCTACGAGCCGTTCAAGGGTGATATTCAAACGCGTGAGCGCGGTTCTATTATCGTGCACGAAACAGGTGAAACCAGCGCATACGGTCTTTTCAATACACAGGATCGCGGCAGAATGTTTGTAGGCCCCGGCGTACCGGTTTATGAAGGTATGATTGTCGGTGAATGTGCGAAAAATGAAGATATCGTTTGCAATGTCTGCAAGCAGAAGCATTTAACTAACACACGTGCTTCGGGCTCTGACGATGCACTTCGGTTGGTTCCGCACACGGTATTGAGCTTGGAACAGTCTATGGAATTTATCAAAGACGATGAGCTTGTGGAGATTACGCCGCATTCTATTCGCTTGCGTAAACGTACGCTTTCAAAAGAACAGCGTATGAAAGAATGGGCTAAGAAAAAATAAGGTGACGTTTATATGCTGATTGATTTTCATACACATGCCTTTCCGGACGCTGTGGCCGAAAAGGCAATTCCGACACTTTCAAGGTGTTCGGGCGGTGTTGTTCCGGCGTATGACGGAAAAATCAAATCTTTGAAGGCACATATGCTTGCACACGATGTAGATTATGCAGTGGTTTTGAATATTGCGACCAATCCGCATCAGGAAAAAAAGGTGAATGATTTTGCCATCTCATTACTCGGCGATGAAATGCTTGTGCCGTTCGGCAGTGTGCATCCTGACAGCGGGGATGCGATTTCTGAATTGGAAAGACTTGCCGAGGCGGGTATTAAAGGTATAAAACTACATCCCGATTATCAGAATTTCTTTGTGGATGAAGAACGCTTATTTCCGATTTATAAAAAGATTGCGGATTTGGGATTCATCACCGTTTTTCATGCAGGCGCGGATATCGGCTATCCGAAGCCGATACATTGTACGCCACAGCGGCTTTTAAAGGTTTTGGATTTGTTTGGGGATGCGCCGGTTGTTGCCGCGCACTTCGGCGGATATATGCTGTGGGAGGAAGTGGCAGAGGTCCTCTGCGGTACACAGGTGTATTTTGATACTGCATTTTCTTACGGAAAAATCCCGCCTGATTTCGCAAAAGAGATTATTGCGTTACACAGCACAGATCGCATTTTATTGGGGAGCGATATGCCTTGGAGCACGCCGACAGATGAGGCACGGCTGATTCGTTCCTTGCAGTTGGATGATGCGACTACGGACGCAATACTGTTCAATAATGCCAAAAGATTGCTTTCAATTTAGTGCTTTTTGCCCTCTTGACCGTTTTGGGTTAAGAGGGTATAATTATAACCAATTACTTTAACGAGCAAAAGCTTTAAAGCGACAAATCATCAAGCGGTTTGGGAGGCATTATGGAAAAGGCAGTCATTTGGGGTACGATAGCGGTTTACATACTTGCTTTGGTTGTGATCGGCATCGTAACGGGAAAAAAATCAAAAAGTGTTGCTGACTTTACGGTTGGTGGCCGTAATGCGGGGGCTTGGCTTTCCGCACTATCCTATGGCACGGCGTATTTTTCGGCGGTTATGTTCGTTGGATATGCAGGCAAAACAGGACTCGGCTTTGGACTTTGGGGTGTATTGGCAGGCATCGGCAACGCCGTTTTCGGTTCGTTGCTTGCGTGGGCTGTACTTGCACGAAAAACACGCGATGTTTCTGACCGATTGAAGTTAAAAACCATGCCGGAGTTTTTCGAGAAACGCTACAACAGCACGGCGATGCGCGTTTTTTCTGCGGCGGTTATATTTATATTCCTTGTGCCGTATTCCGCATCCGTGTACAGCGGACTTGCGAGTGTTGCGGACGTATTGCTCGGCATCAACGATACCGTATTCTTAATTATTATTGCCGTACTCGCCATTTTGCTTGTCACATTCGGTGGCTATCTTGTGCAGGCGCGCGCGGATTTTGTGCAGGGCATTGTAATGATGGTCGGTGTGGTACTGTTGCTTGTATTTGTTGTACGCTGTGATAAGGTCGGCGGTGTCGCCGGTCTTGCAGCATATGCGCAAACCGAAGCCGGATTGCCGTCGCTGAATGCATCGCAGTGGGTTTCCTTGATGGCGACTGTTTTGATGACAAGCTTCGGCACTTGGGGCTTACCGCAAATGGTACAAAAGTATTTTGGTATCAAGGACGATAAGCAAGCGAAGCGCGGTATCATTATTTCAACGGTATTTGCCTTCTTAATTGCAGGCGGCGGTTATTTTATCGGCTCGCTTTGTCACAAGTATTACACCGCGGGCGTGGATATGCCTGAAGCAGACTATATTGTTCCCAATATGTTAAAGGATTCTTCTTTGCCGACTGTGCTTTTGGGTGTGATTATTGTTTTGCTGCTGTCTGCTTCTGTTTCGACGCTTTGCTCAATCACACTTTCTGCAGGCAGTGCGCTGAGTATCGACTTGGTTTCCGTGAAAATCAAAAAAGATATGACGGATACACAAAAAGGGAAGCTTACTAAAATTTTCTGCGTACTTTTTATTATCCTTTCTTATGTCGTAGCAAACACCAAAACGCCGATTCTCGATATGATGAGCTATTCTTGGGGAATTATTTCAGGCTCGTTTTTAGCACCGTATGTTTTGGCACTGTACTATAAAGGACTGAACAAATACGGTGCATGGGCGGGTATACTTACAGGCTTCTGCATTGCAATCATCCCTGCCGGCAGTAAGATTTTAAATCTTTTCGGCGTGGCATCGGCATCCGTTCTGAAGCTGATGGCACAGGGACCGCTGTATGCTTGCATCGCTATGCTTGCATCTATTGCGATGTGTCTGCTTGTGAGCGTCCTCACCAAAAAGAAGTCGGAAAAAGAAGTTTCAGATTTCTTTTATAATGGTGTTGTCGAAAATGAATAAGTATGCTATACTTTAAATAGAATTTTTGTGCAGCCGCAGTAAATTCTGCGGCTGTTTGCTGTAGTTTGTATTATTTTTGAAAGGTGGAAGGAAAAGGATGTTTTTTCAAAAGGAACTTGAAACAATGTCCCGAAAACAAATCGAAGAGATTCAGCTGGAGCGGTTAAAGTATACGGTAAATTACTGTTATACCAATGTTCCGTTTTATAAAAAGAAGCTGGATGACGCCGGCGTTACACCGGATCAAATCAAAACATTAGATGACATTCGCCGTATCCCGCCGACAACCAAAGCAGATTTGCGCGATAATTATCCGTTTGGCCTGTTTGCAGTGCCGATGAAGGATATCGTTCGGATTCACGCGTCATCCGGTACAACGGGTAAGCCGACGGTGGTCGGCTATACCAAGCACGATTTGGATATGTGGTCTGACTGTATGGCACGTCTGTGCGCGGCGGCGGGCGCAACTTCGGACGACATTGTGCAGATTTCCTTCGGCTACGGTATGTTTACGGGCGCTTTGGGTCTCCATTACGGGTTAGAGAAGCTTGGCTGTGCAGTTGTGCCGAATTCCAGCGGCAATACGGAAAAAGCGTTAATGTATATGCGCGATTTCAAAACAACTGCATTGGTTGCTACGCCGTCTTATGCATTGTATATGGCAGAAACTGCAAAATCCTTGGAATATCCGATGTCAGACTATCATTTGCGCCTTGGTCTTTTTGGCTCAGAGGGCTGCACACCCGAAATGCGCACGCAAATTGAAAACGGTTGGGGACTTTTTGCGACCGACAATTACGGTATGAGCGAATTGATGGGTCCCGGCGTTTCGGGCGAATGCACGGAACGTTGCGGATTACATATCAATGAGGACTATTTTCTTGCGGAAATCGTTGACCCCAATACCTTGGAGGTACTCGGTGAAGGGGAGACAGGCGAAGTGCTGATTACGACTCTGACGAAAGAAGGCATCCCGTTGCTCCGTTACCGCACACGCGATATTTCAAGAATTATCTATGAACCGTGTAAATGCGGCAGAACCTTTGCGAGAATGGATAAAATCAAGGGCAGAAGCGATGATATGCTGAAGATTCGTGGCGTAAACGTATTCCCGTCACAAATTGAAAGCGTACTGGTCGGTATGGATAACGTCAGTCCGCATTACCAGCTGATTGTGCGCCGAGAGGGCTTTGCCGACACGTTGGAAATTCAAGTGGAATTGTCCGACACTTCGCTTTTGGAAAGCTTCGGTAAGATTCAGGAATTGCAAAATAAAATCAAGCATAATATTCACACGGTACTCGGCATTCAGTGCAAGGTAAGCATTGTAGAGCCGAATACCATTGAGCGTTTTGTCGGCAAAGCAAAGCGCGTTGTGGATTTGAGAAACCAATAAATTCTGAGGTGAAAAAATGGAGAAGAAATTACTGATTGGTAATGAGGCGGTTGCGCGCGGCCTTTATGAAGCGGGGCTGCGTGTCGCTTCAAGCTACCCTGGTACACCGAGTACGGAAATTACCGAGTGTGTGGCAAAATACGATGAGATTTACAGTGAATGGGCGCCGAATGAAAAAGTGGCTATGGAAGTCGCCATCGGTGCGGCAATTGCGGGTGCGCGTTCCTTTTGCGCGATGAAGCACGTTGGCTTGAATGTTGCCGCAGACCCGTTATTTACCGCATCTTACACAGGCATTAACGCCGGTATGGTCATTGCAGTAGCGGATGACCCGGGGATGCACTCCTCGCAGAATGAGCAGGATTCCCGTCATTATGCAAAGGCGTCCAAAATTATGATGCTTGAGCCGTCGGATTCCAATGAATGCTTACAGTATGCAAAGCTCGCATTTGAGCTTTCCGAAAAATTTGATACGCCTGTTATTTTACGTTTGACCACGCGCGTTGCGCACTCCAGAAGCTTAGCGGCGATTTCCGAGCGTGTAGACAACGGGCTTTTGGAATACAAAAAAGACCCGATGAAATATGTGATGATGCCGGGTATGGCAATCAAAAAACATATTGTGGTTGAGCAAAGAATTTTGGATCAGGTCGCTTGGGCGGAAACCGCCGTAATCAATACGGAAGAAATCAACAGTACGGATATCGGCGTGATTACATCGGGCATTACATATCAGTATGCCAAAGAAGCACTTGGCAAAAACGCCTCTTATTTGAAGCTCGGCTGTGTGTACCCGTTGCCTGTGGAAAAAATCAAGGCGTTTGCCGCAAAGTGCAAAAAAGTATATGTGCTTGAAGAGCTTGATCCGTTTGTGGAAGAGCACTGCAAACAGAACGGCATCGAGGTCATCGGTAAAGAAGCTTTCACCTTGCAGGGCGAATACTCGCAAAGCTTGATTAAACAGGTGATTTTGGGCGAAACGGATGCATTCACAAAAACCGATTTGGATATTCCCGCCCGCCCGCCTGTACTTTGCGCCGGATGCCCGCACAGAGGTCTTTATTATGCACTGAAAAAGCTGAATGTAACCGTCAGCGGCGACATTGGATGCTATACGCTCGGCGCACTTCCGCCGCTTGGAATGGTCGATACCTGTGTGTGTATGGGCGCATCTGTTTCCGCTTTGCACGGGCGCAATAAGGCGGATGCCGAAAACGCGAAAAAATCCGTTGCCGTTATCGGTGATTCCACCTTTATGCATTCAGGCGTCACGGGTCTTATCAACATCGCTTACAACCAAAGCAATTCAACCGTCATTATTTTGGATAACAGTATTACAGGTATGACAGGGCATCAGGAAAATCCCACGACAGGCAAAACCATCAAGGGTGACCCGACCACGGCAGTCAGCTTAGAGTTACTCGCAAGGGCTGTCGGTATTGACCGTGTACGTGTCATTGACCCGTATAATCTGAAAGAATGCGAAGATGTTCTGCGCGAAGAAATTGCTGTAGACGCACCGTCGGTTGTGATTTCCCGCCGACCCTGTGCATTGCTCAAATACGTGAAGCACAATCCGCCTATGCACGTCAATCCCGATAAGTGCGTGGGTTGTAAGATGTGTATGAAAATCGGTTGCCCGGCAATCAGTATGAAAAATAAGAAATCCGTAATTGACTTTACACAGTGCGTTGGCTGTAATGTATGCAGCCAGCTTTGCAAATTTGATGCAATTGAGGAGGGCAAGTGATATGGAAACCAAAAGCATTATGATTGTCGGCGTCGGCGGACAGGGTACGTTGCTTGCCAGCCGTCTTTTGGGCGCGGCACTGCTTTCTGAAAATTATGACGTGAAAGTATCCGAAGTGCACGGGATGAGCCAACGCGGCGGTTCGGTTGTGACTTATGTCAAATACGGCGAAGAGGTGTTCTCTCCGATTGTTCGCGAGGGGCAAGCAGATTTTATATTGGCTTTTGAGCAGTTGGAGGCGGCTCGTTGGTTGCCTTTCCTCAAAAAAGGCGGCACGATGATTGCCAATTCACAAAAAATTGACCCAATGCCTGTGGTTATCGGCAATGCACAGTATCCTGACGGAGTGCTCGACGCAATTCGTGCAACCGGTGCGGATTTGGTAGAAGCGGATGCCCTTACTTTGGCGGTAGAGGCAGGTTCTCCCAAGGCTGTGAATGTTGTCTTAATCGGCGTAATGGCAGCAAGAATGGATTTGCCCTACGAAGTATGGGAAAAGGCGATTCGCGAAACCGTACCTGAAAAGTTTTTGGAGATGAACCTCAAAGCATTCAAATTGGGCTTTGAGAGTGCAAAATAAAAGGGGTGTTCACCATGGAAAAGGTCTATTTTAATCCGGATGTTGAATTGGCATCGAGAGACTATTTACGCGCCGTTCAATCAGCAAGACTCATCAAGATGGTAGAAAACTGTTACAACAATGTACCTTTCTACAAGAAAAAATTTGATGATATCGGGCTTTTGCCGGGGGATATTAAGTCCATTGATGACATCACAAAGCTGCCGTTTACAATCAAACAGGATCTCCGCGATAACTATCCGTTCGGCTTGTTTGCTGTTCCGAATGAAAAGCTTGTGCGTATTCACGCTTCGTCTGGAACGACGGGCAAGCAGACGGTTGTCGGCTATACACAGCACGATGTGGATGTGTGGGCAGAGGGCGCCGCACGTGCAATCGTTGCCGCCGGCGGCACAAAAGGCGATAAAATCCACGTTTCCTACGGATATGGGTTGTTCACAGGCGGCTTGGGTCTGCACTACGGCGCAGAAAAGCTTGGCGCAACCGCGATTCCGGCTTCTTCGGGCAATACTCACCGTCAAATGCAGATTTTGCAGGATTTCGGTTCGGATATTCTTTGCTGTACGCCTTCGTATGCTATGTTTATCGGCGAATCTTTAAAAGCGGCGGGTGTGGACTCCTCAAAGATCCCGCTTCGTGCAGGTATTTTCGGGGCAGAAGCGTGGAGCGAAAATATGCGCCGCGAAATTGAAAAATCCCTGAATATTAAAGCCTATGATATTTATGGACTTTCCGAAATTGCAGGCCCTGGTGTTGCTTATGAATGCTGTGAGCAGTCGGGTATGCACATTTGTGAAGATTATTTCTACCCTGAGGTTGTTGACCCCGACACCTTAGAACCGTTGCCCGACGGCAAATACGGTGAATTGGTCTTTACCTGCATCGGCAAAGAGGCACTGCCACTTGTGCGGTACAGAACACGTGATATTACCGCACTGTCACATGAAAAATGTGCGTGTGGAAGAACACTTGTTAAGATGCTCAAGCCCAAGGGCAGAAGTGACGATATGCTGATCATCCGCGGCGTAAACGTTTTCCCGTCGCAGGTGGAGCACGTAATTCTTTCCCTCGGTATGGAGCCAAACTATCAAATTGTTGTAGACCGTGTCAATAATTTGGATGTTATGACCGTGAAAATCGAAATGTCCGATGCACTGCTTTCCGATTCCGTACGTAAAGTGGAGGATCAGGAAAACCGCATTAAGGCGGCAATGCAAACAACGCTCGGCGTTTCGGCAAAAATCAAACTGGTTGAACCCCGTTCCTTGCCGCGCTCGGAGGGCAAAGCAGTTCGGGTCATTGATAACCGCGAAATTTAAGGAGGTTTTGGTATGGCAATTCGGCAAATATCTGTTTTTGTTGAAAACAAACCCGGCAGACTGGCAGAAATTACAGGCTTTCTCGCAGAAGGCGGCGTGAGTATTCGCGCATTCTCCATTGCAGACACAACAGATTTCGGTATTTTGCGCTTGATTGTGTCTGATACGCAAAAGGCGGCGGAGGTATTGAAGGCGGCGGGCGTTGCCGTTTCCATTACCGAGGTTGTCGGCATCTCGATTCCTGATGTGACAGGCACTTTCGCAAAGGTTGTAAAAGTGCTTGCGGATGCGGGTGAAAATGTGGAATATGCCTATGCATTCCTGACACCCGAGGCGGGGCACGCGTATGTGATTGTGCGCGTGGATGACAACGCGGTCGCCACGGCGGTGCTGAAAGAAAACGGGATTACCGTAATTGACGAAGCTTCGATTCTGTAATCTGTAAACGGCATCAGCTTTATGTGCGGGCGGCTCTAAAAACGAGCCGCCCGTTTTGCAATAGGGGGATTTGTATGAAAAAAAGTTTGATTTATCTTATGTGTTTAACTCTTTTATTTACCGCTTTGTGCGGTTGCAGGCAATCCGATGATAACACGCCGCCTGCCCAAACAGAAGCCTCCACCGATGCACCCAATAATCAGGAGCAAAAATACACCTACGAAGAATATTGTGCAATGTTCCCTGCTTTTGCCGAGTATGCTGCGAAAGACGCGGAATTGTATTGGATGGTTGACGAAACAGAGGAAACAAGCGGTAAAAAAATTGCGGCAATCCACTGTTATAATGCAGACAATTCTTACAATTTGTTTCAAATCAGCAATGCTTTTTGGCGGTATGCCTATTCGGAATTTTACGTAAAGTTTAGTAATTTTAATATCGTCACAGTTGGCGCAGAAACCTTTTACGCATTTAATATGTGCAGACATGTATCAACCGGCGGAACTTTTGTAGAAGATTTATTGCTCATTTCCCCGAGCCGTGCAGACAAAATCTATTCAGTTACGCTAGAAAGTGCTTTCGATGCCGTGGCAAAGAAAATCGATATTCAATACTCGAAAGAGAAGCAGGAATTGACCGTTCGTGATTCTAAAGGAACAACGATTCTTCCGCTCCCGAGCAAAAAGACAATCGATTTTGATGACGGCTTTGTGCTGGAAAAGAGCCTGAAGTTTGTAGATTTATGTGTGCAAATGTCTTTCGATGAAGAACGGGATGAAAAATATTATTGCTGGAATTATGAGGTGGATGACGGCCAAATCTATATCCAAACAGTTATGTTTGCAAACTATCGCATCGCGGAGGATGCACAGGGTCATTATTCGCACTACAGCGAAGAATATGAGTGGATTGGTGCGGTTCGCACAAGAGTCCTGTTTGACGGCGACAATATTTCTTTTGGCGACGCCATATTTACACCTGACTGCTTTTCAAAGTCTTCTCCTCTTTTCCTTGCAATCTTCCCTGATTTGTTGTAAAATACCTAAATAGAACAGGGTAGGTGTACAACTTGAGAAAAAGTGAACAGTTTGTAATCCCTTATACGGACTTGAATGCTGTAAATACGAAGGAATCCAAAGCTTGGAATTTCGTTTATGAATGGATGGATTCGTTGGTATTTGCGTTTATAACCATATTGCTCGTATTTACCTTTTTGTTTCGTATTGTCGGCGTGAAAGGCACTTCTATGGTGCCTACACTGCAAAACGGAAATTGGCTGGCGGTCCGTGCCATCAACACAGAAATTCAGCGTGGTGATATTGTTGTTGTCACACAACCGAATGCTTTAAATGAACCGATTATAAAGCGTGTCATCGGTTTAAGCGGTGACAAAATCAACATCAATTTTGAAACGGGCGAAGTCACCGTAAACGGTACGGTACTCAACGAACCGTATATCGCTGAGCCGACACATCATCGGTTTGATGTTACATTTCCGGTTACTGTGCCCCCGGGCTGTGTGTTTGTAATGGGCGATAATCGCAACGACTCTTTGGATAGCCGCTCCTCAGTTATCGGCTTCATAGACTGCGGTTATATTTTAGGCGTAGCGGAGTTTCGAATTATACCTTTCGGAGATTGGAAGATAGATACAAATGCGTAAAAAAACTTTGACAAACATTTATGATTTTGCATCCGTTTTGGTTTCGGCGATTTTGGCGGTCGGGCTGATTTTCACTTTTTTATTTAAGATTTCAGCCGTAGACGGCGATTCTATGAATAATACCTTGCAGCACGGCGATAAGCTGATTCTTTCGGCAAGGGACTGGGATGTGGAATATGGTGATATTGTCGTTATTTCACAGCCGAATGCGCTTGAGAAAGTATTGATTAAGCGGGTCATTGCAACTGAGGGACAAACCATTTCGGTCGATGCAATTAACGGTCGTGTCATCATTGACGGTAAAGCAATTTACGAGCCGTATATTGCCGAACGTATGCGGGAGCAAGGCGATATGCATTACCCGCTGACGGTGCCCGAGGGTTGTGTGTTCGCTATGGGCGACAATCGAAATCACTCTACGGACAGCCGATATAAAATGGTCGGGATTATTGACGAACGCTATATTGTCGGCGAGGCCATTTACAGAATCGGCGACACACATCTTTTGTCAGACAGTTTGGAGTAAATATGGCGGATTCTATTAAACAAAACGTGCAGTGGTTTCCGGGGCATATGGCAAAAACACGGCGGTTGATTAAAGAATGCCTGCCGCAAGTGGATGCCGTAACAGAAGTGTTGGATGCCCGTGTGCCGGAAAGCAGCCGTAACCCCGAACTTTCGGCGTTGATTGGCGACAAGCCACGCATCATTTTATTAAACAAATGCGATGTTGCTGACCCGAACGCTACAAGCCGTTGGGTAGAGTATTATAAAAAAAGCTGTGCGGCGGTTTTGCCGGTGGACTGCAAGAGCGGTAAAGGCTTGAATCGCTTTGCTCCGTTGATGCGCGAGGTTCTCAAGGAAAAAATTGAGAAAAACGAAGCACGCGGAATGGGTGGCAAAGCCTTGCGGATTATGGTGGTCGGGATTCCGAATACGGGCAAATCCTCGTTCATCAATAAAATGGCAGGACGTAATCGCGCAGAGGTTGCCGATAAAGCAGGCGTTACACGGCATAACCGTTGGTTCGTAATCGGAAACGGTATTGAGCTTTTGGATACGCCCGGAGTGCTGTGGCCGAAATTTGATGACCCGCGCGTGGGCGATAAGCTTGCGTTTATCGGCTCTGTAAAAGACACGGTTGTAGACACAGAAACACTTGCTGTTCGTCTGTTAGAGATTATGAAAACCGAATATGCTGACCGATTGACTGAGCGGTACGGTATTACGGATTTTACAGAGCTTGAAGCTTGGGAAGTGCTCGAAATGATTGGCAAACGGCGCGGAATGGTGATTAAAGGTGGCGAAGTGGATTACACACGTGCTTCCGTGATGCTCTTGGACGAATACCGAGGCGGGAAGCTTGGGAAAATCACGCTCGACAGAGTGGGTGACTGAATGGTAGACTACGAAATTGAAAAAGAATATACCGCAAAAGGATTTCGGTTGATTTGCGGTATAGACGAAGCAGGGCGCGGACCTTTAGCAGGCCCTGTTTGTGCCGCCGCAGTGATTTTGCCCATCGGTACGGACATAGACGGCTTGAATGATTCGAAAAAGCTTATCGAAAAAAAGCGAGAAATGCTTTTTCCGATTATTATTGAGAAAGCAACTGCTTACGGCATCGGTTTTGCGTTAGAGCAGGAAATTGACGAAATCAATATCTTAAATGCAACTTTTCTTGCTATGAGCCGTGCGGTTGAAGCCCTCGGCATTTCACCGGATTTGCTTTTGATTGACGGCAATCAAAAGCCGAAAATCGGTGTCGGCGAAGAGGTAACGGTTATAAAAGGGGACGCAAAGTCCGTATCTGTTGCGGCGGCGTCGGTGCTTGCGAAGGTCAGCCGAGACCGTTATATGCTTGAAAAATCCCAAGAATATCCGCAATATGCATTTGAAAAGCACAAAGGCTACGGCACAAAACTGCATTATGAAAAAATTGCGGAGTACGGTGTTTCTCCGATACACCGTAAAACCTTTTTAAAGAAAATACTCGGTGACACGGTATGAATAGAGCAAATACAGGCGCACTCGGCGAAATGGCGGTAGCGCGGGATTTACGCGAACGCGGATTCAGTGTAACGGCGGCGAACTATCGCTGTCGGTTCGGCGAAATTGATGTGATTGCGGAAAATCAACAGTACATTTGCTTTATTGAGGTCAAGACTCGCGCGGAAAACAGTCGTTATGCACCTGCGGAGGCGGTGGATTTTAGTAAACGCAAAAAACTGCTTGCGGCAGTACAACTGTATCTGTCACAATATCCGACCGAAAAACAGCCGCGTTTGGACATTGCCGAGGTGTATATGCGTCTGGGCAAAGTTCGCTCGATTCATTGGATAGAAAATGCTTATGACGGTGATGGCAGATGAATTTTTTGGATTTCCATTGTGATACAATCGGAGAATGCTATTTACAAAGTAAATCCCTTCTTGCAAATGATTTACACATTGATTTGCGGCGTGCTTCAAAATTTTCTGCCTATGGGCAACTATTCGCTGTTTGGATTCCTGATGAAAAACGCGGGAATGCGGCTTTTTCTTATTATTGCGCGGTACGCGACCGTTTCTACCATGAAATCCAAACGAATTTCGAATACATTATGCAGTGCAGATCAAAAGAGGAATTGCACACTGCATTTTCGCAAAAGAAAATTGCGGCAATTTTGACCGTGGAGGGCGGCTCTGTGCTTGGTGGGGATTTGGAACGATTGGATTCCTTATACCGAGACGGTGTTCGTTTAATGACTTTAACGTGGAATGATACCAACGAAATTGGGCACGGATGCTTTTCAAAAAATAAGAACAGACTCACCCGTTTCGGCAAAGATGTCGTGCAGAAAATGCAGAAAATCGGTATACTCGTCGATGTTTCGCATTTGAACGAACGCGGCTTTTTTGATGTTGCCGAATATACGGACAAACCGTTTATAGCAAGTCATTCCAATGCGAAAATCGTTGACAATCCGTATGCTGACGCCCGAAATTTAACTGATGCACAAATCCGGGTTTTCATAGAGCGTGACGGACTGATTGGGCTGAATCTTTGTGCGGATTTTCTCGGAAACGATGGCAACACAGGAATGGATGCGGTTTTACGGCATATTATGCATTTTTTTGAGCTGGGTGCTGAAAAAAATCTTGCGTTCGGCGGCGATTTTGACGGCTGTACGGTGCACCCGTCGCTGAACGGTATAGAGAAAATACCGTTGCTTTTTGACTATCTTTTACAGCACGGAATTTCAGAATCGGTTTTAGAGGATATATTCTTTCAAAACGGTTATAGATTTCTCGTTGCAAATCTGTAAATACTGTGATAAAATATGTTGACTTTTACGTTTGGGAGTGAACGGAATGATTTATACAAGTACAAGAGATGCTTCGGTGCGCGTATCTGCGGCGGAGGCAATCGCGAAGGGCATTTCCGCAGAGGGCGGTTTGTTTGTCCCAATGACGATTCCGACATTGAATCTTGTAGATATAGAAAAGCTTGCACGGTTGGATTACATCGGTCGCGCAAAGGAAGTTTTGAAGCTGTATTTGACCGATTTCACGGAAGACGAGCTTTCTATATGCGTGGAGGGGGCTTACAAAGCGGAGAAATTCAGTTCGCCGAAAATCGCCCCGCTCTACAAGCTGAATGACAATGCGCAGATTTTAGAGCTTTGGAGAGGCCCTACCTGTGCTTTTAAGGATATGGCGCTGCAATTGTTGCCGTATTTATTGACCGTATCTGCAAATAAGACCCTGAAAGATACAAAAATCGTCATTTTGGTTGCGACTTCGGGCGATACAGGCAAAGCCGCTTTAGAGGGCTTTAAAGATGTCCCGAATACAGAGATTTTGGTATTCTACCCTGTAGACGGCGTCAGTCCGATGCAAAAATTACAAATGACCACGCAAGAGGGCAAAAACGTCAGCGTTTGCGCGATTGAAGGCAACTTCGATGACGCACAAAGCGGCGTAAAGGCGATATTTACAAATCAGGAAATCAAGGAAAAATTCCAAGAAAATCATTTGGCATTTTCTTCGGCGAACTCCATTAACTGGGGCAGACTTGTGCCGCAGATTGTTTACTATGTTTCGGCGTATTGCGATTTGGTAAAATCGGGTGAAGTGAAGCTCGGCGACCCGATGAACGTCGTTGTACCGACAGGCAATTTCGGCAATATTTTGGCGGCATACTATGCACAGCAAATGGGCGTGCCGATTAAAAAGTTGGTTTGTGCGTCTAATGCGAATAATGTTTTAACGGATTTCTTAACAACAGGTGTTTATAATAAAAACCGTCCGTTCTATTGTACTGCTTCGCCTTCTATGGATATTTTGATTTCCAGCAACTTAGAGCGTCTTTTGTTTGCGCTTTCCGGGCAGGATGCGGAAGCCACTGCAAAATTGATGCGCCAGCTTTCGGAAACGGGCGAATATAAGGTTCCCGAAAAAATGCAGAAAACGATATCTGAAATGTTTGCGGCGGGTTATTGCGATGATGACGACACAAAGCGTACCATTCGCAAGATTTTTGAGGAATACAATTATCTTTGCGATACGCATACCGCAGTTGCCGTGAATGTGTATGCATCCTACAGAACCAAAACAGGGGATAATACGAAAACTGTTATTGCCTCTACTGCAAATCCCTATAAATTCTCAAACAGTGTTTTGAGCGCGATTGAGAACCATATTCAGGCAAAGGATGAATTTGAAACGGTCGAGGAGCTGCACGAAAAGACAGGTGCACCGGTTCCGCCGCAGCTTGCAACGCTGAAAGGAAAAACACCCCGATTTACGAAGGTATCGGCCAAAGAGGATATGGCGGCAGTCGTGTTTGAAATGCTGGGCATCTGATTTGAAGCTTTACGTAAAAACACAAAAGAGCGTGGAATGATTCCCACGCTCTCTTGTTTATACGTCCGTTTTAGAATTTCGGCTCAAAAGTGCCGCATTCTGTTTCGCTGCACTCGCATGCCTCGTGCTTGCATTGGCAAGCCACCTTAATTTCTTCCGCAGTACATGTGGATTTGCCTTCGTGATAAATACAGTTGGAAACATTACATTTAATTTCGTTCATTTTATATTCCTCCTTTCACAGTTAGTTTTCTTATTTTGATTAGATTTATACATAACAGGAGCGCACAAAGATGTCAATATTTGCAATCGGAGATACGCACTTGTCCTTCGGAACAAATAAGCCGATGAATATCTTTAAAGGTTGGGACAATCATGTAGAACGTCTGACCCAAAATTGGCGCGCTTTGGTGTCGGAATCGGATACGGTTGTGATTGCAGGGGATATTTCGTGGGCGATGTCTTTAGAAGAGGCTAAAGAGGATTTTCGCTTTTTGCATAATTTACCCGGGCAAAAAATCATTTTGAAGGGGAATCACGATTATTGGTGGAATACGCGCCGAAAAATGGACGCTTTTTTGGAAGAAAACGGATTTTCAACACTGAAAATTTTGCATAATAACGCCTATCGAATCGGTGCGTATTCTGTTTGCGGCACGCGCGGTTGGTTTTTTGATGCAGAAGAAGCAGAGAGCGGCAAAGTCGTTTTGCGGGAAGCGCAAAGATTACGCACCTCCGTTGCAGAAGCCAGAAAACTCGGCGGCGAACCGATTGTGTTTTTACACTATCCACCGCTCAACAATACACAAGAATGCATACCGATTTTACAGGTACTGCAAGACGAAGAAATTCACCGCTGTTATTACGCGCATTTACACGGCGGCTCAGCATATTCGGCGTTTCAGGGCGAAAAATATGGCACTAAATTTGCACTTTTGTCCTGTGACTACTTGAAATTTTGTCCAAAATTAATAGAATTGATAAAATCATAAAAAAGTATGGTAATTTTTAACACTTTCTGCTATAATATCTAAGTTAATGCTTTTCTTTTCAGGAGGAATATGAAAATGAGCTTAAAATCATCGAACAAAGTCGAAACAAATGTCTGGGCACTGGAAATTTCTATCGACGGTGCAACGTTTGAAGCAGCGGTCAACCAGGCGTATCTCAAGCAGAGAAAAAACATTGCTGTACACGGATTCAGAAAAGGCAAAGCACCGCGTACATATATTGAAAAAATTTACGGCGAGGGTGTATTCTATGAAGATGCTCTGGAAATCGTGTATCCCGACGCTGTAGAAGCGGCAATCAAAGAAGCAGGTCTTGAGATTGTAGATACGCCCTTTGATTTGGAAGTGCCCGAAATGGGCAAAGACGGCGTAACGCTGAAACTGAAAGTTACGGTTAAGCCCGAAGTGGAGCTTGGCGAATATAAAGGCTTAAAGGCTACCAAAAAATCCACAAAGGTCACTGCAGACGAAGTCAAGGCAGAGCTGAACAGAATGCTAGAGCAAAACGCAAGAATTGTTACGGTAGAGGACAGAGCCGTTCAGAAGGACGACATCACCGTAATTGATTTTGAAGGCTTTACAGACGGTGAGGCGTTTGAAGGCGGCAAGGCGGAAGGCTATGAGCTGACCATCGGTTCCAATCAGTTTATCCCCGGTTTTGAAGAGCAGATTATCGGGCATAAAACCGGTGAGGAATTTGATGTAAACGTGAAATTCCCGGAGGATTATCACGCTGAGCTTGCAGGTAAGGATGCTGTCTTTAAAATCAAGCTGCACGAGATTAAGGTGAAAGAGCTTCCCGAACTTGATGACGAGTTCGTAAAAGACGTCAGCGAGAAAGATACCGTGGACGAGCTGAAAAAGAGCATCAAGGCAGATCTCGAAAAATCCAAGAAAGCCGCCGCTGACGATGAAGTCAACAATACTTTGTTGGATATGGTTGCCGAGGGCATTAAAGCTGAGATTCCGCAGGCTATGATTGAAAAGAAGATTGACAGCGACATCAATGATTTCGCTTACAGACTGCAGGCGCAGGGCTTGGATATCCAAACCTATCTGCAGTATACAGGTATGGATAACGAGAAATTCCGTGAGGGCTTCAAAGCACGTGCTGAAAAGCAGGTCAAATTGGATCTTGCACTCGAAAAGATTATCGAAGTTGAAAAGATTGAAGTTACCGAAGCTGAAATCGATGCGGAATATCAGAAGTTTGCCGAAGCATATAATATGGAGATGGATGCCATTAAAAAAGCCATTCCGGCAGAGAATCTTCAACCTGAAATTGCTTCCCGCAAAGCAGTCGATTTGATTGTGGAAAATGCAGTCGTAACCGAAGAAAAGGCAGCGAAGAAAACAGCAGCCAAGAAGACGGACGCAGCAGAAAAAGATGCTGATGCTAAGAAAGCACCTGCCAAGAAGTCAGCTGCAAAAAAGCCTGCGGCGAAGAAGACTGCAAAGAAAACCGAAACAGAAGCAGAATAATCTTTGATTAAACCTTTGCTTTTTCGTCTATAATGGAATAGTCAAACAGTTTACGGTGGTACGCCCAAGCAAAAGCGGTTATACAAGTTATAGCTGCTTTGGGCGTTTCGCCGTTAGATTTTAGGAGGTATTTTTATGGCACTTGTACCGTATGTTGTAGAACAAACCAGCCGCGGCGAACGCTCTTATGATATTTTTTCCCGTTTGCTGAATGACAGAATCATTGTTTTGTCTGATGAGGTGAACGATGCAACGGCGAGCTTGGTTGTTGCACAGCTTCTTTATCTTGAGGGGCAGGACAACGAAAAGGATATCAGCCTTTACATTAACAGCCCCGGCGGTTCTGTAACGGCAGGTATGGCAATTTATGATACAATGCAATATATCAAATGCGATGTTTCCACCATTTGTATGGGTATGGCGGCAAGTATGGGCGCATTCTTGCTTTCCTCCGGCGCGAAGGGTAAGCGTTATGCACTGCCCAACAGTGAGGTTATGATTCACCAGCCCAGCGGCGGCGCACAGGGACAGGCAACGGAAATTGATATTATTGCAAAGCACATTTTGCGTACGCGTGAGAAGTTGAATAAGATTCTTGCGGAAAATACCGGTAAGCCGATTGAACAGGTTGCACTCGACACAGAACGTGACAATTGGCTTTCAGCGGAAGAAGCTTTGGAATACGGCTTAGTGGATAAGATTTTCTATAAGAGATAAACGGTAAAGGAGCAAGCTATGGCAAGAGATAACGACGGCAGAGAAAAGACCGTCCGCTGTTCTTTTTGCGGCAAATCTCAGGACGAGGTCGATAAGCTGATTGCAGGTCCCGGGGTGTGCATTTGCGATGAGTGCATTGAGCTTTGTATGGAAATCGTCGAAGAGGGCGCACCGCGCGACCATTCCCACAAAAAATCTTCGAAGGGCACAGACAAACCGCTTCCGAAGCCGCAGGAAATCAAAGCACATTTGGATGAATATGTGATTGGGCAGGAAGATGCAAAAATTGCATTGAGCGTGGCAGTGTACAATCACTATAAGCGCATTTATCACGGCGGCAATGCAGATGTCAATATTCAAAAAAGCAATGTAGTACTTTTAGGCCCTACGGGTGTCGGCAAAACTATGCTTGCGCAAACGCTCGCTGAAATTCTGGAAGTGCCGTTTGCAATTGCAGATGCAACTACGCTTACAGAAGCGGGTTATGTCGGCGAAGATGTAGAGAATATTCTTCTGCGTTTGATTCAGGCGGCTGATTTTGATGTGGAACGCGCAGAAAAGGGCATTATTTATGTAGATGAGATTGATAAGATTGCCCGCAAATCCGAAAACCCCTCCATTACACGTGATGTCAGCGGTGAGGGTGTGCAACAAGCCCTGTTAAAGATTTTAGAGGGTACGGTTTCGAATGTTCCGCCGCAGGGCGGCAGAAAGCATCCTCAGCAAGAATTTATTCAAATCGACACAAGCAATATTTTGTTTATTTGCGGTGGTGCCTTTGACGGCATTGATAAAATCGTTGAAAAACGTACAGGCAATACCGTTTTGGGCTTCGGCAGTGAATTGGTGTCGGTTGAAAAAACAGATGCAGATAAAATTTACTCCAAGGTAATTCCGCAGGATCTTGTAAAATACGGCTTGATTCCTGAATTGGTCGGTCGTTTGCCGGTCATTACCACTTTAAATAATTTGGATAAATCTGCATTGATTGAGATTCTGTCTAAACCGAAAAATGCATTGCTCAAGCAATATGCGGCTCTCTTTAAGATGGATGGCGTTACTTTGGAGTTCCAACCCGAAGCTTTAGAAGCCATTGCAGAGCAAACCCTTGAGAAGAATACAGGAGCACGCGGACTGCGCTCCATTTTGGAGAAAACCCTGTTGCCGACGATGTATGAAATTCCCTCTGATACAAGCGTAACAAAGGTAATTATTACCAAAGGCTGTGTGACCGACGGCGAAAAACCGCTGACGGAAACTGTGACTACACAAAAATCACCTTCAACCTTGAAGTCCGGTATACGCCGTACGCCGAAAGACGCAGTTTAAATTGAATCCCCAAAAGAGCTGTGAATTAGATTCGCAGCTCTTTTTGTACTTTTTATCTTTATAAAATATTCCGTAACAATTCCGATAATGCATATTGTATCTTTTTTCTTCTTATGGTATAATTTTTTTGTTAAAAATATACCATTAGGGGGACAAAAATGGCAGAGAATCAGAAAAAACTTGGCGGGCGCATTTGGTTTAACATTATTTTATTTGGCTTTATGGGTCAAATCGCCTGGGCTGTAGAAAATATGTTTTTTAACACATTTCTCTACAATGCAATTTACAACGGTGCATCCCAGACTGCAGTGGACGGCTCCATTGACGTTATGAGCGCAATTAGCATTATGGTTGCGGCAAGTGCCTCTTTTACAGTGGTTGCAACTTTTTTAATCGGCACTTGGAGCGATAAGGCGGGCAAGCGTAAATGGTTTATTTCCATCGGATATATCCTGTGGGGGCTTGTAACCGCGTCGTTTGGTGTGATTTCACGTGAGCACACCGCATCCCTTTTCCATTTGACAGACGAAGTGCAAATCTTGACTGCCACTGTTGCCACGGTGATTGTTATGGATTGCTTGATGTCCTTTATCGGCTCCAGCGGTAACGATGCGGCGTTTAATGCTTGGGTTACCGATGTGACCTCCACGAAAAACCGCGCTACGGTAGAAAGCGTGTTGGCGCTGTTGCCGCTTATCGCAACTGCGGCTGTGATGGGGCTTGCAGGTGCAGTGGGCACCATTGGATACGATGTATTCTTTTTCGTGCTTGGCGCAATCGTAACGGTCTGCGGAATTTGCGGCTTATTTACGCTGAAGGACGGCAAAATACATACTGAGGTCAGCGAATCTTACTTGAAGGACTTGGTGTACGGCTTTAAACCCTCTGTAGTCAAAGAGAATAAAAAGCTTTATTTGGCACTGACCGCCTGTTGTTTATCTTCTACGGCATTTCAGGTTTTCTTCCCGTATATCTTTATTTACCTCGGCAATGTAATGAATTTTAGCTTGGATGCTGTTTTAACTTCCCTGACGCCGACGATTATTGCTATCGCTGCTGTGGTCGTCGTATTGGCAATTGCATTGCTGATTTTTACAGGTAAGCTGATGGATAAATTCGGAAAAGATAAGTTTATGGTGTTTTCAGTTGTCCTGTATTTCTTAGGACTGATTGCAACCGGCTTTGCAAAGAATATCGCTGTATTTTTTGTGTGCGCGGTACCGGCGCTTCTCGGTTGGGCACTGTTCTCCATTGCGATGAATGCCTCTGTACGCGATTTTATGCCCGAGGGGAAAGTCGGTGTGTTCCAAGGTATCCGAATCATATTCTTTGTGCTGATTCCGATGATTGTCGGTCCGTTTATCGGCAATTTGGTATGCCGTATTTCTTCTGTGACCTATACAAATGAATACGGCGTTGTGACCTCCGCACCGGGCTCAGTTATGTTTTGGGCGGCGGCAGTGGTTGCAGTTTTCATTTTAATTCCGGTTTTAGTCTTACGCAAAAAAGAAAAGAACGCGTAACAGCTGTTTTGGGGGAAGCGTCTGCATCAAAATGCAGGCGCTTTTTTATGCTCTTTTTCGTGTAATTGGCTTTTAAAACGCGAAAGAATATGTTATACTAATTGCATAAACTAGGAGCGATTTTATGAGACGGAAAAATAAACTGAACTTTTCAAGTGAACGCCAAACAAAGGCAAAGCGCACACGTGCGTTTGTGCTTGCCTTTGTTGCTTTTATATTGGTGTTTGGTTCGGTTTCTTTGCTGATATTTATGAAATCCTTAGATTTTGATTTGCAGAATCTTGTCAAAAAAACGGATGTTTCGTCTGCTGTAACAGAATCCACTGCGGCTGAAACTATGCCTGTAAAGCTTACAGATACCAATATTTTATTGGTGTGCAGTGACAGCGATAAGAATTTAACGCTGTTGGCTTTGGTTTCCGCACATGCAAAGGATGCGGAAATTACAGTATCTGCGATTGACCCATCCGAGCAATTTCAATCTGTCTTTAAAAGTCAGGGCTTGGCGGGGTTAAAAAATGCAGTGGTTTCTGCATATTCGCTTCCTGTGCACCGCTATATTCAGGTGACGGAAAGCAATCTGAAAAAAGCAATCGGTACGGTTGGGGATATCACGCTGAACATTCCGCAGGCTATACAGTATCGAGGGACAGATTCCAGTCTGTACTTAGACAGCGGTGAGCAGAGCTTAACAGGGGATTTATTTATAAAATATCTTCGCTATACGGATATAAACGGTAAATCGGATGCGGCGTGTGCATTGGTAAAAACGGTTTTGCTCGCGTTCGGTGAAAATAATCGAGAAAAGCTTTTCAATACGCTTTTCAATCTATCCGATACGGATTTCTCGGTGGTGGATTGTACGGATTCCTCAGGGGAGTTAAATGTATTTTTATATCTGCGCGGCAACGTAAAAACTGCTGATTTCAGTGCACCTAAGGAGTTTTGACCGTGAAAAAGAAACGACTGCTTATTGCAGCTTTGTTGGTTGCAGTGATTGCTGTGGGTGCGGTTAATCTCAGCCGTACTCTGCGAACGATTCCGACAGATTTTTCCAAAATAAAAATGATATATGCCTCTGATGGTGTTTCGCGTTATTATTATGATACGCTGTCGGAGGACAGTAAGGTTGCCTATACGTTAATTTTAAATTCAATTCGCAAGCATCCGAAGGAAGTGGAAATTCCACAGCTGAGTGAGGCGGATTTTCACGAGATGTTTTGTGCGTTATCTTACGATAATCCTGAGCTTTTGTGTTTAACAAATGAAAGTCAGATTGTTTTCAGAGGGGCAAAAGCCTATTTTATTCCGCAATATTTTGAAGAAGCAGATGCTTGTGAAGCACGTCGGCAGACCTTGGAAACTGCTGTAAATACAATTTTAAGCGGTGTGCGCACCGATATGGATGCCTTTGAAAAAGAATTGTATTTCCATGATGTGATTTGTGAGAACACGGTCTATACACCGAACAGCAGTGACACTGTCGGATATTCGGCGTATGACGCTTTAGTGGAGGGGCGGGCAGTGTGCGAGGGCTATTCCCGTGCTATGCAGCTTTTGATGACCCGTGTCGGGATACCGAATTATTTGGTGACGGGCGTCGGCGCGGATGCGGACGGTACATCCGAAGGACATATGTGGAATGTTGTGACAATTCAGGGCGAGAATTATTATTTGGATGTCACTTGGGATGATATGGATAAAGACAACGACAACCGCTACAATCATACATATTTCAATGTCACTTCGGCGGATATTCAGAGCAATCATTTGGAAATTCAACCGGATAACAACAACTGTACAGCGACAGTCTTCAATTACTTTGTGCGGCAGGATTTATATATAGAAAAATATAATGCTGAGGCAGAGACATTGCTGATTCGGGAAATTCAAAAGACGGGCGAGAAGGACGCGCATAGCTTTGAAGTGCGGTTTGCTGACCGCAAGGCATATGAGTCGGCGGTTTCGGCTTTAATTGACAACGGCGGCATCTCAGAGCTTGTACAGAGGGCAACGCGCAGAACGGGCGTTCATTATGAAAACGTGATATATGTCCGTGATGAAGATATGCTGACTTTACAAATTGCTTTTTCCTAAAAGGAGAGAAAATATGGATAAACAAAGAATTGAAAACGCAGTGCGAGAAATTTTAATCGCAATCGGTGAGGATCCTGATCGCGAAGGTCTTGTGGAAACGCCGAAACGTGTGGCAAATATGTATGCGGAAATTTTTTCGGGGCTGGAAGATGACCCGACGCGCCATTTGAAAATTTTTAATGAATCGAAAAACGATGAAATGGTTGTTGTGCGAGATATCCCGATGTATTCTATGTGCGAGCATCATCTCTTACCCTTTGTCGGCAAAGCGCATATTGCTTACATCCCGTCTGAAGGGAAGGTGATTGGGCTTTCTAAGCTTGCAAGAATTGTAGATTCTTTTTCAAAAAAACCGCAGCTGCAAGAACGCCTGACCTCACAAATCGCAGATTTTTTAGAGGAAAATCTCTCGCCGAAGGGTCTTGCGGTTGTGGTCGAGGCTGAGCATTTGTGTATGACTATGCGCGGTGCGCGTGCGGCAGGTGCAAAAACACAGACTTCGGCGTTGCGCGGCTCTATGCGCAAGGACGCACGAACGCGCGCCGAGGCAATGGCATTTTTGCGGGGAGAATAAAAATGGCGTTTTTTCAAGGCAACAATTTCTGTTTTCCCTTAAATCAAAGAACATATATTATGGGAATCTTAAATATTACTACGGATTCGTTCTTTGACGGCGGGAAATGGAACTCGCCGCAGTGCGCGTTGGAGCACGCATTGCAAATGGAAGCGGACGGTGCAGATATATTGGACATCGGTGCACAATCTACCCGTCCCGGGCATATTCCGATGACGGACGCGGAAGAACTTGCGGTTTTACAATCGTATTTGCCGCAAATTGCAAAGAATGTAAAAATTCCGATTTCAATCGATACCTTTTTCCCACGGGTGGCAGAGTATGCTTTGGCAAACGGTGCAGCGATTGTGAATGATGTGAGCGGTGTTTTTCATGCGGATATGGCAGATGTCGTCAAAGCATATCGAGCCGGTTGGGTGGTTATGCACAGCGGCAAAAGCGATTCCGACAATGCTGTGCAATATAAAAACGGCGTTGTAGAGGATGTAAAAGCATTTTTTTCGGAAATGTATGACAAATGCGTGGCACAGGGAATCACGCCTGAACAGCTTTGTTATGACATCGGTATCGGATTCGGAAAAGAACGCACAGATGATATGGAGCTGTTGCGCTGTATTGCACAGATAAAGCAATCGGACCGCGCATTGATGACAGCGCTTTCGTGTAAACGCGTGATTGCACAACACACAGGTACAGACGATGAAAATCGGTTGTTCGGGACACTTGCGGCGAATACACTTGCGATTGCCGGAGGCACGGATTTTATTCGTGTACATCACGTACGGGAAAACAAGCTTGCTGCAAAAATGGCAGATGCAATTGTCCGCTCAGAGGTGTAATTTATGGATAAAATTATCATACAAGGCTTGCGCTTATATGCGTATCACGGGGTCAATCCCGAAGAAAAAATTGACGGGCAGATGTTCTTTTTGGATATTACCTGTGCACTTTCTTTGTGTGTGCCCTGCGCTACGGATTGCGTAGATGATACAGTCAGCTATGCAAAGATTCTGAAAACGGCGCGCAGTGCATTTCTATCTCAAAAATTTGATTTGTTAGAAACTGCGGCGGAAACAGTTGCAAAATCGGTTTTAGATGCATTCAGCGCAATTAAAGAAATCACTGTTCGTGTGCGCAAACCGGAAGCACCTATTAAGGCGGATTTCGAATATGTTGCGGTTGAAATCACAAGAACGCCTGAAGATTATGAAGGAGCAGGGGAATGAAGGCTGTTATCGGACTCGGTACGAATATAGGTGAACGCGCCGAAAATTTAAAGCAAGCGGTACAGGCACTGAAGCTGTTGTCGAACACAAGTGTTCTGAAAAGCTCTTCGGTTTACGAAACAAAGCCGTACGGTTTTGCAGATCAGCCGGATTTTTTGAATATGGTGTTGGTTTTGGAAACCGCCTTATCACCTGAAGCACTTTTGGGCGCATGTCTTGGAATTGAAGCAGGATTCGGTCGGATTCGCCGATTTAAAAACGGCCCGCGCATTTTAGATTTAGATGTATTGCTGATTGAAAACTATTCTTCTGACACTGACTTACTGCGTGTGCCGCATCCGCAAATTCTGTATCGGTCTTTTGTGCTTTGCCCGCTTTATGAATTATTCCCAAGCGGAGAAGCGTTCGGATTTTCATTTCTTAAAGCATATGAAAATCATCCGAAAGACGATATTAAAAAACTATAACCATTTAATAAAAGCACAAAAGCAACGCAGAACAGATAACTGCGTTGCTTTTGTGTTTGTGCATCCGTAAACTTTATTAACCGATATACTGCTGTGCAATAAAGTTTTCCATCTGAGAAACTGACCAGTTTACAGCTCTTTCAGATTCCGTGGTCTTGTAGGTGTCACCGTTTTCAATTTCTTCGCTGAAAGCCGTGAGTGCAGCGTTTGCCAATGCTGTTTTTACATTTGTTTTCCAGGTTTCCTCGTGGTTGTTGCCGACATAGTACATAATGTGATAACCGAATCTGGTTTCCACAATACCGGTATCACCGGGCTTTCGTGCCGCATCAAAGCACCAATCATTGAACTGCTCAACCATATCACCGACAGCTACGTTCTCGTAAAGACCGCCGTTGTCTTTGGAGCCGGTATCTTCATTGTTTGCTGTTGCGAGGGTAATAAAGTTTTCCTCGGTAGGATTCGCAAGATATTGGTCGTATACTTCCTGTGCTTTGTCACGGTAAGCAATCTTTGCTTCGTCGGAAATTGCGGTGGTCTGACCGCTGGAATCGGTGGGGAATTTAATTAGGATATGACGTACATCAACGGGCTTTACAGTATCTTTGTGCGGCAGAGCAGACATAAACAAAACGGAGTAGCCGTTTGTAGATTCCACAACCGTAACATTACCGACAGTGCGGTCTGCTGAAAGTGCCCAATCGGCAGCTGCCTGACCGAAAGACTGTGCAAGGGTGGCGGCTGTTACATTTTCAAATTTAACCGATTCATCTGTAGCAGAAGAGCTGTTGACTTTTGCTTGCGTGGTCAGAGAAACTGCATCTTTCACATTTGCCGCGTATGCGTCAGCTGTTTCTTTTGCTTTTGCCATAGCCTCTTGGGTTGCTGCCGTCTTTTCTTCGTCAGTTGCATCTGCGGAAATAGAGGAAGTATCCGCCGCTACAGTAAAGCCATATACAGTACATACCGCATAATCGGAAAGCTTTGCATTGTATTCTGCATCAATTTGTTCATCTGTAATGGCGTTTTGTGTATCTGTTTGTTTCTGCTCGGAATATTTTGCGGCAAGCTGACGCTCTTCCATAACTTCGCGAAGGAGCTTTTCGTCAACGCCTTTGCCATACAGCTTGATTAAATATCTGTCTAAGGAGAAGCTGTTATTCTCGGCGGTTTCACGCAGAGAATCAACCTGTTCATCAATTTCTTTTTGCTCATCCTCAGTGAGGGAGATGCCTGCATCGCGCGCCATATCTGCATATGCAATGTAGGTTTGCAGATATTTCAGCGTGTTGATGCGGAAGTAATCTGCCCATGTGGCTGTTTCACCTTCAAAGCCCTCAATTTCGCCGAGCGTATATTCCTGCTCCATCGGGGTTTTGGTCGAATCATACCCGGTATACATTGCGCCGTAGCCGGTACCGTACTGTGAATCGTACTGCTTAGAAGTGTTGGCATGGCTCAAATACATATCCATATAATAGAAATTGTATTTTGCAACCGAAATCTTTGTGTCACCGATTTTAGCCGCAGTCAAAACCTTTTGCGGCACACCGAAGAAGTTCAAAGTACCGTAGATTGCGCCAAGC
This sequence comes from Bacillota bacterium, assembly GCA_021769885.1. GTDB lineage: Bacteria > Bacillota > Clostridia > Oscillospirales > Acutalibacteraceae > Fimenecus. The sequence continues at coordinate 128,844 of JAETSA010000001.1, forward strand.
ACCAAAGCCGCAACAATTACGACACCAATAACCTTACCGACAATCTGTTTTGCTTTTTCGCTTTTTGGATTCTTTTTGGCATTCTTTTTTGCCATAGAGTCCATACGCTTTTTGCGCTCTTCTCGGTAAAGCTCTGCCTGGCTTTTTTCAACTTGATTGTTTTCCATTCAGAATTCATCCTTTGTCCGTTGATTTTCGGTCGCTCCGTAAAAAGGAATATGACCGATGAAACATACCTATTTTATACTATTTTAGTGAAAGTTACAAGCATATTTTTATAAAATAGCTAAAACAAGCAAAAATTTACAGAATATTTATAGATTTAAGACTCGCTCAAGGTCAGCCATTCGGTTTCACGCTCTTCAATCGTGTTTTCAACGATTTCAATTTCTTCTGTAAGTGCGGTCAGACGCACGTAATCGTCAACGACCTCGGGAGATTCGCATTCGGCTTTTAATGCGCTGCATTGCATATAGAGCGATTCAATCTCTTTTTGTAATGCCGCAAGCTTTGCGCGCCTTTTTCGTTCCTCGGCTTTGTTTTTACGATTGGTTTCATACGCCTGTTTTTGCTCGGAAACCGCCTTTTTCTCTACAGGTTCAGAAGCCTGTACAGTTGCCGATTTTGCCGCCAAATACTCGTTGTAACCGCCTTTATAAATACAGAGCCTATCGGGAAACATCTCTATAATTTTGGTAGGCACACGGCTTAGAAAATAGCGGTCGTGCGAAACCGTCAGCATCGTGCCTGAAAATTGCTGTAAGGCTTCATCTAACGATTCCTTTGCTGTATAATCCAAGTGGTTTGTAGGCTCGTCCAAAATCAGGAAATTACTACGCTCAAACATAATTATGCAAAAAGCTACTTTGGCACGATTGGCACCGGACAGCTCTTTGATGCGTTTGAAAACACTTTCATCTTCAATCAGAAGCTTGCCGAGCACACTGCGAATCTCTAACTCGGTTTTTCCGGGAAAACGACGGTGAACCGCTTCTAAAACTGTATCGTTTAAATTCAGATTGGCGAGCTCTTGATCGAAATAAGAAATTTTGACATTTCCGCCGATGCGAACCGTGCCGCTGTACGGTAATTTCTTCAAAATGGCTTTTAAAAGAGAGGATTTACCGACACCGTTTTGCCCGACCAAAGCAATTTTTTCACCTTTCTCAATTGAAAAGGAAAGATGTTCATACAGCTGTTTGCCGGTTGCGCTGTTTCCTACAAAAACACCGAGATCGCGCACCTCTAATACGGTTTTATGCGGCTCGTAATCAAATTCAAATGTGAAATGTGCTTTCTTTTGACGAGGATTCGGTTTTGCCGCCAGTTCCATTTTCTCAAGAGCCTTTACACGGGAACCGACGCTGTTTGTACTGCTGGATTTCGCAAGATTGCGTCTTACATATTCGCGCATAGCTTCTAAATCCGCTTGCTGTTTTTTGTATTCTTTTTCTAAGGCGCGAATCCGCTCTTCTTTCTGTACCAAAAAGGCGGAATATCCACCTTTATACCGATACAGTGTACCGCGCTCAAGTTCACAAATATCGCTTGCGACGCGATTTAAAAAGTATCGGTCGTGCGAAACAACCACCACTGCACCTTTATAGGCAGTCAGATATTCCTCAAGCCATGTGAGCATCGAAAAATCCAAGTGATTGGTCGGCTCATCGAGAATCAGCAGTTCAGGATTTTGCAAAAGTACCTTTGCCATTGCAAAGCGTATTTTTTCTCCGCCGCTCAGGGTCGAAATTTTGCCGTCCAAGCGAAATTTTCCGAACCCTAAGCCGTTTAGTACCGTTTGTATCCGCACGTCGGCGTGATACCCGTCTAAAGCGGCATATTGATTGGAAAGCTCCTCGTATGCGTTCGTCAATTGCAAATAAGCAGGGGAGTCAGGGGCGGTACTTGCTATTTTTGCTGAAATTTCAGCAAGCTGTTCACGGACGGTGTAGACTTCCTGCAGAGCTAAATGAATTTCCTCTTCCAAAGTGTTCTGTGAATTTAGAGATTCATTTTGCTTTAAGTATCCGATAGACAAATCTTTTTTTGCGGAAATAACACCGGAATCATATGGAAGCGTACCTGTTATAATATTTAAAAGCGTGGTTTTGCCTACGCCGTTTACACCCAAAAGACCGATGTGATCTCCCTCTTGAATGCTTAAATTGATATCGTTTAAAACGATTTCGTCCAAAAAGCCTTTGGACACTTGATTTAATGACAATAACATATGTTTTCTCCGAAAAGCAGATACCGGACTATTTAATCAGGTGTTCCACATCCTTGTTTTTGCCGAGAACCATTAAAGATTCAGACTCTGAAAAAATATGGTCGGGATGCGGCAAAGGGAAAATTTCATCACCGATTTTTGTCGCTAAAATGCTGACGCTGTATTTGGAACGCACTTTCTTTTCCAAAATACTTTTCCCAACCCAGGATGACGGCGTGCTGATTTCATAAATTGAGTATTCCGAGTTTAACGCGATGTAGTTGAAAATACTGTCACTGCCGAATTGCACCGCAAGCCGTTCGGCAGTTTCTTTTTCTGTATAGACAACTTCATCTGCACCGTTTCTTAACAAAAATTTAGCGTGAACATCTCGGCTGGCACGCGAAAGCACAAAGGCAGCGCCGAGATCTTTGAGCAGGGCAGTAGCCTCTAAAGAGCTTTGAAAATTATCTCCGATGGTTACAACGCATAAATCATAGTTGTCGATTCCCAAAGACTCCATAAAGGCAGGATTTGTGGCGTCGCCGATCTGCGCATTTGTGACATAGGGCAGAACCGCATCCACGCGTTCTTCAACAATATCGACTGCCATAACATCATTGCCTTGTTCTTCAAATTTCTTTGCCATATGACGCCCGAAACGTCCCAGACCGATAATTAAGATGGATTTCATATGCCTTTATCTCCTTTAACCAATGGTAATTTTTTCTGCAGGGTATTTTGAAGGTGCGCCGCCATGGTCGTGGAACGCCAGTAACAGCGTAAGTCCGCCGACACGACCGAAAAACATTAACAGAATTAAAATAATATGTGAGGCTGTGCCGAGTCCGCTGGTGATGCCGAGTGTAATTCCGACCGTGCCAATGGCAGAGGCGGTTTCGAACAAAGCTTCTTTCAGCCCGACACCGTCAAATGCACACAAAAGCATCCCGCACGTGAAAAACAGAATGACATACATTGCGGTAATCGCAATGATTTTTAAGAGTGTATCGTCACCGATACGTCTTTTAAAGCACTCAATGCTTTTCCTTTGATGGAAAACCGAAAAAATGCTTGCCGCGAGCATAGCGAAAGTTGTCGTTTTCATACCGCCTGCTGTGGAGCTCGGTGACCCGCCGATCAGCATCAGCAGAAGCATTAAAACAATCGTTGCATCCGAAAGGGAAGCAATATCTGCGGTGTTAAAGCCCGCAGTGCGTGTGGTTACCGTTTGAAATAAACTGCCGAAAATATATGCAGATGTTTTTCCGCCGAATATGGGATTTTGATATTCAAAAAACAAAATCAGAATAAACGGAATGATAATTAAAGCTAAAGTCGTGATTAAGACCACTTTTGTATGCAGTTTGCATTTTCGAAAGCGGAATTTGGCGGTGATAACATCTGACCATACAAAGAATCCTAAACCGCCAAGCACAATCAACGCTATAATGACTATGTTGACCAACGGGTCAGCGACAAATCCCGTTAAGGAAGAAAACGGTGCGGTACCACCCATTAAATCAAATCCGGCATTACAAAATGCAGATATTGCGTGAAATACGGCAAAATATAAGCCCTTCCAAAAACCGAACTGCGGGCAGAACCGAAGTGCGAGCAAAACAGCACCACTGCCTTCAATAATTCCTGTGCCTAACAGAATAAACCGCGTCATACGTACAATGCCGCCGACTTGCGGCGCATTGACGGATTCCTGCAAGGTGTAACGGTTGCGCAGTCCGATTTTTTGCTTTGTCAGCATTAAAGCGGAAATGGCAAGCGTCATAAATCCGATGCCGCCGACCTGTATCATAATGAGAATAACAATCTGACCGAACAGAGACCAATACGTGTAGGTATCCTGCACAATCAATCCCGTAACGCAGGTGGCGGAGGTTGACGTAAATAACGCATCCGCAAAGGGTGTCCAACAATGGGCACGGGAAGAGATCGGCAAAACCAGCAACAGCGCACCGAATAGTATGATGCCGCTGTATCCCAATACAATTGTACGCAGCGGCGAAAGCTTATGCTTAGGCGAAATGTGTTTCATTTTCAGTACCTTACCTTTTGACGACGGTGAATTATATTATAGTATACTTCTGTGCAAATGAAAAGTCTTTCTTTAGCCAGACGTCGCGAATTTGAACGCGGTTTTGCAGGATATCTTTTCCCCTGCACGGCGTCAAAAACGCTCGCAATCCAACAGCCGACCAAGACCGATAAGCCGAAAAACGGCAAATGACCGCCGTTTTAGGCGGGTTCAAATTCGAGCCGTCTGGCTAAGGGAAAAATCGATTGCGAAAGCGTTGGCTGATTGCGGTCAAAACAGAAATAAACGAACTAATCAGCATAATTCCGGTCGCAATCGCTAGTGCAAGCTGTAACGTATAAATTGCGGTTTCCCCAAAAGCCGACCAATCGCCGTTCAGCGCAAATTTCATCGTATTGTATAATGCGCTTCCGGGAACCAAAGGAATAATTCCGGAAACTAAGAAGGAGGTGGTTGGAGTCTTTTTAATGCGGGCAAAAACTTCAGCGTAAACGGTTACGAGCGATGCCGCGAAGAAGTAACGGACAGCATCCCCGGTAAGGACGATACCAAGTGCTAAATAGATTATCCAGGCGATTGCTCCGCCGAGTGCGGCAATCCACAGCTTTGAGCGCCTGAGATTAAACAAAACAGAAAAACCGAGGGAGCCGAGGAAAGCGGTGAGAATTTGTAAAACGTAAATCATTTTAACAGTTCCCCCATAAGCAGTGAGGCGAGAATATATCCTGCCGCAATGGCAACTGCAAGCACAAGTGCTTCACAGAAACGAAGAATGCCTGCCATAATGTCACCGCTGATAATATCTCGTATGGCGTTTGTCATAGCGATACCGGGAATCAACAGCATAATATTGCCGATAATGATTTTGTCGGCTTGAATGCTCGGAAAAGCATATGCGCACAAAAATGCAGCTGCGCACAACAAAAAAGATGCCGTGACATTTGCAAAAACCATATTTACTTTGGTTTGGTAAATTGTGTAAGTCAACAGGCGTAAGCCTATACCGAGTAATGCCGCGACAGCTCCGTCTACCAAAGTCCCGCCGAAAAATACAGCGAACGCCCCTGCAATCAGTGCATATGCGCCACACTGTATCCATAACGGATAGCATCTTTTACGCTCCACCTCCGATAACAATTTACGAATTTCTGCAAGCGGCGGTGTCGTTGCACATATGTGGCGTGACAGCGCATTCAGCGCATCCAGCCTTTCAAAGTCCGTGGAATACTTTTGTATTCTTCGGGTTTGCGTAATTGTGCGTCCCTCGCGGTCGGTTACGGTCGCCACAATGCTGGAGGTAATTGTAAATATATCTGCACGCTGCATATCATAAGCGGTTAAAATTCGGCACAAAGAGTCCTCTACACGGCTGATTTCTGCACCGCTGATCAGCATTTTTTCACCGATATCTAAAGAAATACAAAGTAAGTCCTCTGTTTTCATTACGCGACACCTCCGCATAAAATAGTAACATAAGATGTAAAGAATATCCATTTATTTTTTTCAAAAACTACATAAATGGAAAAAATATATGAATTTTTCCGTAAAACTTCCCATTTTTTAAAAAAAATGGTATAATTCGATTACGCATATAAAATTCAGGTGAATTTACCGATTTTCTCAAGTTTGTATTTTTATGCATACCCTATGATTTTAAAGGAGTTCATTATGAAACACTACGATTATTTGATTGTCGGCTGCGGACTGTTCGGTGCGGTTTTTGCACATGAAGCAAGACAAAAAGGAAAATCTGTTTTATTTGTTGAAAAGCGTTCACATATCGGCGGCAATATTTATTGTGAAGAGCAAGAAGGCATCTTGGTACACAAATACGGTGCACATATTTTCCACACAAGCAATAAGCAAGTATGGAATTATGTGAATCAGTTTGTGGAATTTAACAATTTTATAAACTCTCCGATTGCGAATTACAAGGGCGAAATTTACAATATGCCCTTTAATATGAATACTTTCAGCAAAATGTTTCATATCTCTACGCCGGAGGAGGCACGTGCGATCATTGAAGAGCAACGTGCAGAAATTAAAGGCGAGCCGCAAAACTTAGAAGAGCAGGCAATCAGCCTTGTCGGCCGTGAAATCTATACAAAGCTCATCAAAGGCTATACCGAAAAGCAATGGGGACGTGACTGTAAAGATTTGCCGCCGTTTATCATCAAGCGCTTGCCTGTGCGGTATACGTATGATAACAATTATTTCAATGACCGTTTTCAGGGCATTCCCGAAGAGGGGTATACGGTTTTAATCGAACGCTTGATTGAGGGCTGTGACGTGCTTTTGAATACCGACTTCTTTGCCGACCGTCAAAAGTATCTAGATATGGCGGATACCTGCCTGTATACAGGTATGATTGATGCATATTATGATTATTGCTTCGGCGCACTCGGATACCGCAGTCTCCGTTTCGAAAACGAAACGTTGGATATGCCGAACTACCAAGGTGTTGCAGTTGTGAATTATAATGAGCGGGAAGTCCCGTTTACACGAATTATCGAGCACAAGCATTTTGCGTTTGGTAAGCAGGAAAAAACGGTCATCACACGGGAATATCCTGTAGACTGGCAGAACGGTATGGAGCCGTATTACCCAATCAATGATGCGGAAAATACCGCGCTTTATGCAAAATATGCTGACCTTGCAAAGCGCGAGGACAAAGTACTGTTCGGCGGAAGACTGGCGCAGTATAAATACTATGATATGGACAAGTGCATTGAGGCGGCGCTTGCGATGTGCGAAGAGGTTCTGTGAACCAAGACTTGCAAGTCTACTTGCAAAGTGCTATAATAACAAGACTTTATATTTGATTTTGTTTACATCGGTCAAATTTCGATAAGGGAAGTGTAATGCTTTGGCAGAAGTAAAAGTCAGTGTAATTATGCCCGTATACGGCGTGGAAGAATATGTCGGCGCGGCAATTGAAAGTATTCAAAAGCAAACCTTTACGGATTGGGAAATGTTTGCTGTGGACGACGGTACCCCCGACAAAAGCGGAGAAATCTGCGACCGATATGCGGCAAGTGACGCGCGCATTCACGTAATTCATAAAGAAAACGGTGGCGCACCGAGCGCCCGCAACGTGGCAATAGACAAAGCGGTCGGCAAATATTTTTATTTTATGGATTCCGATGATGTTGCCGAACCGACAATGCTTGCAGATATGGTTGCAGCGGCGGAAAAACACAATGCACAGCTGGTCGTGTCCGGGTATTACATTGATACGTATTATTCCGATACGGAAAAATATACACAGGAGCAGGGCGTAGACGGAAAGGTTTATGCATCTCAGCGCGAATTTCGTGAGGACGCTTACCGACTTTTTGACCAAAATCTTTTATATACACCGTGGAACAAGCTGTATTCCGGTGATTATATTCGAGAAAATAAGCTGTATTTTCCCAATACGTTTTGGGATGATTTCCCGTTTAATTTGAGCGTTCTGCGCGATGTAGAGCGCGTGGTCGTGATTTCCGGAAAATATTATCACTTTATCCGTAAGCGTGCAGAGTCCGAAACGACGAAATACCGCAGTGATATGTATGCCAAGCGTGAAGAGGAACACGGGTGGATGCTTGACCTTTACAAGCATTGGAACGTTGACGATGCAAACAGCCGCGAGTTTTTGGCACGGCGATATATTGAACGCGTGATTGGCTGTGTGGAAAATGTTACCTCGAAAAGCTGTACGCTTTCTTCTGTAGAAAAGAAACAGGAAATCAAAAAGATTATTTCCGATGAGAAAGTAAAGGCGTTGCTTCCTGTAATGCATCCGCAATCCGCTTATATGAAGCTGATGCTCGTGCCCGTGAAAATGCAAAGCACATTTCTAACCTATTTAGAGGGATGCTTTATTTCAAAAGTAAAATCAGGCAATGTGAAGCTGTTTGCTTCGCTGAAGGCGAAACGCTGAACGGAGAATGTTATGCAGAACACACCCTTTTTCAGTATAGTTATGCCTGTATATAATGTTGCGTCCTATTTACCGCAGACTATTGAGAGCATACTGTCACAAACTTTTTCGGACTTCGAGTTGATTTTGGTGGATGACTGTTCACCGGATAATTCTGCTGAAATTTGTAATCGGTATGCTGAATCAGACGGCCGTATTCAGGTGATTTGTCTTTCCGAAAACGGCGGAGCAAGTCATGCACGTTCGGTAGGCTTGCAAAAAGTGCAGGGAGCATACGTGTTGTTTGCCGACTCGGACGATACACTTTCTGCGGAATTATTGCAGATAGCTTATACAGCGGTGCAGAAAACATATGCAGATGTCATTATGTTTAACGCCGTGGAGATATATGTGAACGCAGAAAATTCTGTATATGATAAAATAGATGTTTGCTTTCCGGCGCAAAATTATACCACAGCTGAGCAGGTTCGCACGGCTGTGATTGAAATAGAAAAGACTACACTTTTCGGTTATTTGTGGAACAAGTTCTACAGTGTACAGCTTTTACAGCGCGCGAATATCGATTTCTGTGATATGCCGCTGAATGAAGATTTTAAATTTAATATAGACCTTTTTCCTTTTGTTTCTTCTTTAGTTACGCTAGATTATATCGGCTATCAGTATTATAAACGGGATAATCAAAGCTTGACAGGCAAATTTGTAAAAAATTATTTTGATTTACAAATTATGCGGATTCAGCTTTTGCTTGATTTTTATCAGAATTTTAATATGTGCACTGAAAGCGTAAAAGAAGCACTTTGCGGAATTTACGAGCGCAGTTTGTTTTCGGCTTTACAGCGGAATTTTGATTCGCGCTCTAACTTGTACAGAAAAGACCGTGTTACTTTTCTGAAAACACAATTTGATTCCGTATTATTTCAGGAGCTGATGCCGTATTCCAACCCAAACGGTATGCTTTTAAAGGTTATGCATACGTTTTTGAAAAAAAAGTGGATATGGGGGTCTCTGATGATTGCAAAGATAATTTATTTTGTCAAAGAAAAGTTCCCCTCTGTTTTTTCAAGATTGAAACAAAATCGTTGAGGAGGTGTTTCATTTGAAAAATATTTTGATTGGTCCGATTATGGACGGCAATGCGGGTGGGATTGATCGATATATTTTAAATTTGTACGAGCGGACAAGCAGTGATGAAATTCAGTTTGATTTTTTTACAAATAAAATTTCCGAGTCATTGCAAAAGACACTTGCAACGCAAAATGCAAGTTTGTTTGAAATTGCGGATTTAAAGCATCCGTTTCGGCAGTATGCAGATTTTAAGCGTCTTTTCCGCACACGCAAATATGACACTGCATATTTCAATTTTTCAACCGCACTGGGATTTTTGGGACCTATGGCAGCGAAAAAATGCGGTGTTCCGAAAATTGTAATTCACAGTCACACAACAGATTGCGATATTGCCAATCCGTACAAGCGCAAGCTTATGACCTTTCTGCACGCTGTCTGCCGTAAGATTTTGTATCGCTTCGGAACGGAGTTCTATGCGTGTTCAAAAGAGGCCGGTTTGTGGATGTTCCCCTGTGCGATCGTAGAGGGTGGGCACTTCTCAGTCGTAAAAAATGCAATACAGTTAGAACGTTTTGTTTTTAATGCAGAAATTCGTGCAAAAGTACGCAAAGAATTGCAGTTGGAAGATGCATATGTCGTAGGGCACATTGGAAATTTTGTTTATCAAAAAAATCATAGCTTTTTATTGCAAAGCTTTCAGAAGCTATGTGATTCCGTTCCCAATGCAAAGTTGCTTTTGGTTGGCGACGGACCGTTATATCAGGCGGTTCAGGACAGTGCCACGCAAATGGGTCTTAAAGACGGAATTTTGTTTTTAGGACGCAAAACAAACGCAAATGACTATTTGCAGGCTATGGATGTATTTGCTTTTCCGTCGAATTTTGAGGGGCTGGGGATTGTAGCGGTGGAAGCACAGGCAGCAGGGCTTCCCTGTGTTTGCAGTGACCGCGTTCCTTCAGAAGCCGCTGTTACAGAACAATGCTGTTTTTTACCCATCGATACTGCGGACTCGGTACAGCTTTGGGCGGACAAGTTAGTGGCACTGCAGGGCATTGTACGCAAAGATATGTCGGATGTGATTACCGCTTCGGGATACAATATCCGTCAGCAAGATTTTCAGCACTTGGTGTGAGGTTAATAGGTTATGTTTACAAAAGTTTCGAAGTTTTTTGAAAATGCCACTTGGTTTAAGTGCATCTATTTTTTATTGGTTCTGCTGTCTTTTAACAGCCTGTGTGCGCTTCGCTCGGGGATGTCTTATTTCTCCTACGCGGTCGCGCTGCTTGGCGGTTTTGTTGTTTTGTTTCGGTTGCTGAACTTTAAAAAATACATATCTGCACGGGGAATTGTTTGGCTCGTACTGTTTTGCGGCAGTTATTTTCTGTCCGCTCTGTTGACAAGGCAGTACGGTCTTATGGAAAATATTCAAGCGGTAATTTGGATGGTCGTACAGTTTTTTATCATATATACTTATGACAATTCCGCTCCGATTGAACAGGATAAAAAAGAAATCAAAATTCTCGGTTGGCTGTTCTTGGGGTATACTTTTATTATGTCGGCAGCGGCAATTGTGATGCTGATTACGGACTATAATAATTATCGCCCGGCAGGGGACACTGCCGTTATTTCCGGCTTCCTTTGGAATCGCCTGTGGGGATTGTACACAGACCCGAATTACGGTGCAGTATTTTCCATAATTTCTATGGTTTTGTCCGTTGCATTTTACAAAGCTTCTAAAAAGCCTGTACGCGTATTTTTTATTGTGAATATTGTATTTCAAATTTTATATATTACTTTTTCCGACTCGCGTACGGCTTTAGTCGCTTTGATGGTTACTGTGTTTGCCGCAACATTTTTATTGCTTTTGCGTGCAAAAAAATTAGAAAAGCATAAAGTACCTGCCAAAGCTGTAATCAGTGTGGCTCTAGCACTGGTTTTGGCTGTTGGTTCTGCCGTAACAATTGCGGTGGTGCAAAAAACAGGCAACGAATTAAAGGTTTTACAGTATGAATATAATGCAAAGCATAAAGGCGATGCAGAAGACGAGGTGCCGGATACGATAATCGGTCGTACGGATTCCGACATCAATAATGATGTCAGCAACCGCCGTTTTGCGATTTGGCAAAGCGGATTGGAAATATTCAAAACCAGTCCGATGACAGGCATCACATTCCGCAATTATATCCCGTATGCCAAGGAACATCTGCCGAATACTTATATTGTGCATAATGATTCAGGCGATTTTGCGAGCCTGCACAATAGCTTTGTGGATGTTTTGGTCAGTCAGGGCGCGCTCGGTATGGGGATTTTGTTATGCTTTATTGTATCCTTGTTAATTGTTTTCTTCCGCCGCTTCTTTAAGAGCAATGATGAAGAATACCGCTACAACACCTTCTTACTGCTTATGTTTTTGCCGGTACTCGTTTCTATGATGTTCTATTCGGAAACATTTTATATGAATACAGGCGGTGCGTTCCTGTTTTGGGCATTTCTCGGCTATTTTATGCATTCTTTAAATCGCTCCGCACCACAGCCGAAACTGCTTGCGAAAATAACAGGGGAGAAATAAGGTATGAGCAAAGTCAGTGTGATTGTACCGGTTTACAATGTCGAGGCTTATCTCTCGCACTGTATTGAATCCATTCAACAACAGACTGAATCGGATATCGAGATTATTTTAGTGGATGACGGGTCGCCGGATACCTGCGGTGAGATTTGTGACCGTTTTGCCGAAAAGGATGCACGCATTCAGGTCATTCATCAGGAAAATGCGGGGCAGGGTGTTGCACGCAACACAGGTCTTGCGGCGGCTCACGGTGAATATGTTTTGTTTGTGGATTCGGATGATTGGATTGAGCCGGATTTGGTTGAAACAGCCTTTGCTGCTGCAAAGAAATTTGACGCAGAAATGCTAATCTTCGATTTACAGGCAACGGACGCGCAAGGCAATTCGGTTTACTGTTCTGCACAAAAAATACCGACGAATACCGTATTATCAGCGAAAACGGATAAATCCTTTTTACTGACTGACCCTTCGCCCTGCAACAAGCTGTTGAAACGAAGTTGGCTTTTGGAGAATCAATTTGCATTCCCCAAAATGTATTACGAGGATTTAATTGCAATTACCTGTTTGGATTCTGCGGTAGAGCGCGGTGTATATATCGGCGGTAAGCCACTTTACAATTATTTTTTACGGCAAAATTCCACGCTGCATAATGGTGATGCTGAAAAAACTGCAAAGAAGCGCATTGCCGCCGTAAACGAAATTTACAGATTCTACAAAGGAAAAAATCTTGCAGAGTTTTATCACGCAGAATTGGAATGGATTGTTCTTTATCACGGATTTTTCTTGCCTGCACGTGAAATATTGAACTTTACGGCACAGCCGTTCGCCTATATTGATGAGTTATATGACAATGCAAACAAGATTTGCGGTATACCGCAAAAGAATCCGTATTTCAAAACCTTAGCTGCCAAAGAACGGCTGATTTTCCGTTTGTTATACGGAAAGCACTATTTTTTAACAAAGCTTTTTTGGAAACTGAATGCATTTCTAAAAAAAATTAAGTGAGGAATCATTATGGAAAAGACACTTTCAATTGTAATACCGGCCTATAATGTTGAAAAATTTCTGAACAATACCTTAGATTCTTTTGTGGAGGATTCCGTCTTGGCGGATATCGAAGTTTTAATTGTCGATGACGGTTCAAAGGATAAAACGGCTGAAATCGGTAACGTATATGCGCAGAAGTATCCAAATACATTTCGTGTGATTTCCAAAGAAAACGGCGGTCACGGTTCGACCATCAATGTCGGCATCAGAGAAGCTGTCGGCAAATATTTTAAAGTCGTTGACGGCGACGACTGGGTGGATACCAAAGGCTTTGTGCAGTTGGTCAACAATTTGAAATCCTGTGATTCCGATTTCGTATTTACCAATTATTACGAATATTATGAGGACGTAAAAGAAACAAAGCAAATCCGCTTTGATTTTATGGAGGCAAACAAAGAAGCATCTTTTGCAGAGGTTTGCAATAAAAAACTGTTGCCGATGCACGCACTTGTCATTAAGACTTCCATTCTGAAAGAGAACGGCATTCAATTAGATGAAAAATGTTTCTATGTAGACGTGGAATACGTGCTTTTCCCCGTACCGTATGTGCATACAATTACCTTTTTTGACTGCTTTGTTTATATGTATCGACTTGCGCTGGATACGCAAAGTGTCAGTATTGCAGGCTTCCAAAAGCACGTAAACGACCATTTGCGTGTCTGTTGCCATTTATTGGAATTTGCTAAAGCGTACAAAGCTTCTGAAAATGCTGTTCCTGCGTATGTGCAATATATTGAAAAACGCGCGGCGGAGCTGATTTGTACGCAGAGCACGATTTATTCAAGCTTCTCTTGGGATGATGGGAAAATCATTGCAGACTTCAAAGCATTTGATGCAAAAGCAAAAGCTTTGAATGCAGATGTATACGCACTTTCGAATCAGCTGAGTAAAAAGCTTTTCTTACTGCGCAAAACGAATTTTAAATTCTACAAATTGATTCAAAAGCTGAGTGCAAATGCAAATGCGAACCGCGCATAAAACGATTGGTGGGAGATTTATGCAAATGCTTTGTTTAAATGGCGCGTGGCGCTTTCGGGAAGCAGGAACAGGGGCGTGGAAATCTGCAGAAGTTCCGGGCTGTAATTATTTAGACCTGCTTCGTTTGAAAGAAATTCCGGATCCGTTTGACGGGACAAATGAAAAAGATGTTTATTGGGTTGCGCTTCGGGATTGGGAATATCAAAAGGAGTTTGACGTTTCGACAGAGCTGCTTTCCTGTGACCGCGTTGATTTGCAGTGTAAAACATTAGATACCATTTGTGACGTATATTTGAATGATGCTTGCATCGGGCACGGTGAAAATGCACATTTACAGTATTCGTTTGAGGTGAAGGGGCTTCTGCGTGAAAAGGGCAATGTTCTGCGGATTGTGTTTTATTCTCCTGTAAAATATGTGGAAAAGAAGCAGTCGGTAGAAAGATGCCCGCGCAATAATAATGGGCAGGACGGCATTCCGCACATTCGTAAGCCGCAGTGCCATTTTGGCTGGGATTGGGGCCCTGTTTTACCGCCCAGCGGCATTTCGGGCGATATTTCACTAATCGGATATACAACGGCACGCTTTTCGGATATCTGTATTCTGCAGAGCCACCGCGAAAACCAAGTGGATATAGCGTTGACGGCTGAAACCGAATCTTTTTTTGAGGGAACAGCGCTTACCTGTAAGTTAACAGTCCTGTCGCCCGAGGACGAGGTTCTGTTTGAAAAGACGGCAGACGTTTCCGAAAACGGTACAATTTCGGAGACGGTCACTATTCAAAATCCACAGCTTTGGTGGACGCGGGATTTATCTGATAGGGAAACACAGCCGCTGTATACTGTGAAGGCGGAATTGCTTTCAAACGGTACCGCTTTGGACAGCGTGCAAAAGAAAATCGGTCTTCGCACTATAGAGTTAAACCGCGAACGTGATGCATACGGCGCAAACTTTCAATTTAAAATAAACGGTGTACCGCTGTTTGCAAAAGGCGCAAACTGGATTCCGCCCGACAGCTTTGTAAACCGCTATACAGACGCGCGTATGGAATATGATTTAACCGCAATGAAGTTTGCCAATATGAATTTGTTGCGCGTTTGGGGCGGCGGATATTATGAAAGTGACGCGCTCTATGAGAAATGTGACCGCGACGGCATTTTGATTTGGCAGGATTTCTGCTTTGCCTGTCAGCCGTATCCGTTTTTTGATGAATCACTTTTGAAAAATGTTCAGTCGGAAGTGGAATACAATGTCAAGCGTCTGCGCCATCACGCAAGTCTGGCTTTATGGAACGGCAATAACGAAATCGAATCTATGTCGATTGCGTGGAGAAACCGCTTAAAATATGTAGAATGGACAGAGAAGTTTTTTTATCACATATTGCCTGAATGGCTGCAAAATTTAGATACACAAACGCCTTACATACCCGGCAGTCCGTGCGGTATCGCACATTTAAAGGGATTTGACAGAGATAATGTCGGCGATACGCACTTATGGGCGGTTTGGCACGGCTTACAGCCGCTGACATATTACCGTAAGCGTATGACTCGTTTCTGCAGCGAGTTTGGTTTCGAAAGTCTGCCTGATTTGAAAACAATTGAAACCTTTGCTCAGCCGCAGGACTATTCCTTAACGAGTGAAGTATTTAATGCGCATCAAAAGTGTAACAGCGGAAATATGAAAATGGCGTATTATATTACATCCCGTTTCCGCTTGCCGAAGCGATTTGAAGACTATATTTATCTTTCACAGATTTGTCAAGAGGAATGCGTGCGCGACGCGACGGAGCATTGGCGCAGAAACCGCGGGCGTTGTAACGGCTCAATTTGGTGGCAGTTAAATGACTGTTGGCCCGTTTGCAGTTGGGCAAGTATCGACTATTACGGCAACTATAAAGCACTGCAATATGCGGCGCGGCACTTTAATGCGCCTGTAACCGTTTCGCTAGAGGATACAAAAGAAGAAGTTAAGGTATTTTGCATTAACGATACGCGAAAATCTATTCCGTCTTGCCGTGTGCAGTATCGCTTGATACATTTTGACGGCAAGCTGCTCACCTCGGGAAATTCTGATACGCTGAATCTGAATCCGCTGGAAAGCAAGTGTGTTTTCACCTTAAATGTATCCGAACTTAAAAAATTCGGTTCCCTGAACTCGGCGGTTTTGGTTGTAGATTTAACAGATGCAAACGATACAGTTCTCAGCCGCAGGACTTTACTGTTTGCCGCAGAGAAAAATTTGAAGTTGCCGAAAACCGATGTGAAAATGGATGTAAAAATTGAAAACAATCAGGCTGTGTTTACATTGACCGCTGATAAATTTACACGTTTTCTGCAAATACATTCCAAAAGCAATACAGAGCCTTTTTCTGACAACTATTTTGATTTGTTGCCCGGCGAAGTCAAAACCGTTACGCAAAAAGTAAAAGCGTCTGTCACGGAACAGGAGTTATGCGAGGATATTTCTCTTTTCAGTGCAGGGGACATTGTTCCGAAAGGCACGCCTTTTACCGACTTTATGACTAAAATGGGTGTTTTGCTTCGTCCGATTAACTTGGGCAGCTATATTTACGACCACAAAATTCCGCCAGAGCTCAAGTTCTAATCCTATAAAAAAGATGTCTTTTCGAAAGAAAGGGCATCTTTTTTTGCATTTTTTTCAAAAATATTCATAACATAGTATTGACAATTCATATGAACGATGATAATATATGAACACAAGCTCATATGAAAGGAGAGTGCTGTAATGGAACAGCATATGCACGACCACGGATCGGCGTTAGACACTGCGCGGCAGGGGATGCCCGCAGATGAACTGTTGTGTGACCTTGCAGACCTATTTAAAATATTCGGGGATACCACCAGAATGAAAATTTTGTTTTCTTTGTTTGAGGAAGAGCTTTGTGTGAATGAAATTACGGAATTGCTCGGGATGACGCAGTCGGCAATTTCACATCAGCTAAAGGTGCTGAAGGACTCCAAGCTCATTGCGAACCGCCGTGAGGGCAAAACCATTATCTATTTTTTGGCGGATGACCACGTTCGCTCTATTGTCGGTCAAGGCTATGAACATCTTACAGAGGAGAATCATTATGACGAAAACATTTAAGTTAGAAGAATTAGATTGTGCAAACTGTGCCGCGAAAATGGAATCGGCAATCAATAATATGCCCGAAGTTGCATCGGCAACAGTCAGCTTTATGACGCAAAAACTGACAATCACTACAGACTCTGAAATTACAAACGACCTGATGAAAAAGGTGGCAAAAGTTTGCAAAAGAATCGAGCCGGATTGTCGGATAATATATTAAGGCGGCGTTTCATATGTCAAAAAAGCAAAAGAAAAATTTGACGCGCATACTTTGTTCGGCTATTTTATTGGCGGTTGCTTGGCTTCTGCCCTTAGAGGGCTTTTGGCGCTTATTGGTGTTTTTAGTGCCGTATGCTGTAATCGGCTATGACGTTTTGTTTTCTGCTGTACGCAACATTCTGCACGGACAAATATTTGATGAGAATTTTTTGATGGCACTTGCTACAGTCGGTGCATTTTTTGTTGCGGATTATCCGGAAGCCGTTGCGGTAATGCTGTTTTATCAAATCGGGGAGCTGTTCCAAAGCATTGCAGTCGGCAAAAGCAGAAAATCCATTGCGGCTTTAATGGACATCCGCCCGGACTATGCCAATGTCCTGAGAAACGGAGAAGCAGTTACAGTTTCTCCTGAAGAAGTTGAAATCGGGGAAACAATTTTAATTAAACCCGGTGAGAAAATTCCCTTGGATGCTGTGATTACAAGCGGTGAAACCTCTGTGAATAATGCCGCTTTAACGGGAGAATCCCTGCCTGTGGAATGCCGTGTCGGCGATACGCTCATCAGCGGCAGTGTGAATCTCAACGGGGTCGTTGAAGCAAAGGTAAAATCCGTGTTTTCGGAAAGTACAGTTTCCAAAATCTTGAATTTAGTAGAAAACTCTGCTTCAAAAAAAGCACGCAGTGAGAATTTTATTACAAAATTTGCGAAATACTACACGCCCTGCGTGGTCATCGCCGCTGTGCTCCTGGCAGTCTTGCCACCGTTGATTTTAAAGCAAAGCTTTGCCATTTGGATTGAGCGCGCGCTGACCTTCTTAGTCGTTTCCTGTCCGTGTGCCTTGGTTATATCGGTTCCGCTCTCCTTTTTCGGCGGTATCGGCGGTGCATCCAAAGCAGGTATCCTGATTAAAGGCGCAAATTATATGGAAGCACTTTCTACTGTGGATACGGTTGTTTTTGATAAAACGGGCACGCTGACCAAAGGAATATTTTCCGTATCTGCCGTATATCCGCAGAACTGCTCTGAATCTGAGTTACTCGAACTCGCCGCCTTGGCGGAGAGCTATTCAAGTCACCCGATTGCCGCTTCGGTTGTCAAAGCTTACGACGGTACATTGGATAAAACCAAAATCTCTGATGTACAGGAGCTTGCGGGGCGGGGTATACAGGCAACTGTCAACCATAAACCCGTTTACGTCGGAAGCAGCAACTTGATGGATGCCGTAGGTATCAAGCGAAAAGACGGTGACACTGTCGGCACAACCGTTCACGTGGCGGCAGACGGTAAGTATCTTGGCTACCTTGTAATTGCGGATGAAATAAAAGCAGATGCAAAGTCAGCTATTGAAAAGCTGAAATCTATCGGCGTGCGCAAAACAGTAATGCTGACAGGCGATGCAGATGCGGTCGGCCGTGCAGTCGGCGAAACGCTCGGTATAGACGAAATGCACACACAAATGTTGCCGAACGATAAAGTTGCGGTTGTAGAAGACTTGTTGCAGGAAAAGAATCCCAAACACACTCTGGCGTTTGTCGGTGACGGTATTAACGATGCACCTGTGCTCGCACGTGCGGATATCGGCATTGCGATGGGCGCACTCGGCAGTGATGCCGCCATAGAAGCAGCAGATGTCGTCCTTATGGACGATAAACCGTCTAAGCTTGTAAAAGCAATTGAGATTTCAAAAAAGACTATGCGGATTGTGCATCAAAATATTGTTTTTGCTTTGTTGGTGAAAGCGATTGTGCTTGTATTCAGCGCGATTGGGCTTGCGGGAATGTGGCTTGCTGTATTCGCAGATGTCGGTGTGATGGTTATTGCCGTATTAAATGCAATGCGAACTTTGAAAGTTTCAACTGTGTCACGGTAAATTAATAGAAAATTAAAAACGGTAAGGCTGATTTCAACAGGTCTTACCGTTTTTTTGAATCATCTTCAACCACGCCAATTCAAGGCTTTTTTCACTTCTCGGTGTTGACAAACCGCTGTTGAAAGTGTATACTATTTTCATTATTCTTAGTGACCAATATGCAGGAAATGATATTTGCTCCTGCAAATTATATATTGGGAGGAATTTTTTATGAAAATGAAAAAGTTTTTAGCCGCTTTCCTGGCACTGACTATGGTTGTTCTGTGCTTCGCAGCTTGCGGCAAAGGCGATGGCAAAACCGATTCGGGCGAAAAAACCTTGAAAATCGGCTTCAGCGGACCGCTGACCGGTAACAATGCGCAGTACGGTAACGGTGTTAAGAACGGCGCGCAGCTTGCAGTCGATGAAATCAATGCGGCAGGCGGCGTAAACGGCGTCAAGCTTGAACTGAATCCGCAGGACGACGAAGCAGATGCTGAAAAGGCAAAAACTGCTTACGGCGTATTGAAAGACTGGGGTATGCAGATTTCTCTCGGGACGGTAACCTCCGGTGCGTGCATCGCGTTCCAGGGTGAAGCCGCGAAAGACAATATGTTTGTTTTGACTCCCTCTGCAACTGCTGTGGAAGCAATCAACGGCGATAATGCATTCCGTGTTTGCTTCTCCGATCCGAACCAGGGTGTTGCTTCTGCCGACTATATTGCAGACAACAAGGTTGCTTCTAAGGTTGCTGTGATTTATGATTCTTCCGATGCATATTCTTCGGGCATTTATGAAAAATTCACAGCTGAAGCAAAAGCTAAGGGCCTTGAGATTGTAACCGCACAATCTTTTACAGGCGATACAAAAACTGACTTCTCCGCTCAATTGCAGGCAGTAAAATCTTCCGGTGCTGAGCTTCTCTTCCTGCCGATTTACTATTCAGAAGCTACTTTGATTCTTCAACAGGCTAAGAATGCTTCCGTGGATGTTAAATTCTTCGGCTGTGACGGTTTAGACGGCATTCTGAATATGAAAAACTTTGATACAACGCTTGCTGAAAACGTTATGCTTTTGACTCCTTTCGCAAAGGACGCTAAAGATAGCTATACAGTAAACTTTGTTACGAAATTCAGAGAAAAAGGCTACGATGAAACCACTTTGAACCAGTTTGCCGCAGATGCTTATGATGCAGTTTACATCATTAAAGCCGCAGCTGAAAAAGCAGGTATCAATGCTGATATGTCTGCTTCTGAAATTTGCGATGCACTGAAAGCCGCGATGACCCAGATTACCGTTGACGGTGTTACCGGCACAGGTATTACCTGGAGTGCTGACGGTGAGCCCTCTAAAGCCCCGAAAGCAAATATTATCAAAAACGGCTCTTATGTCGCACTTTAATCTCGCAGCTATAAAGTAGTCTAATCGGAGTATGCCGTATAGAAAATTTCTATACGGCATACTTTGGAATTTGCATTTGAAATATGTATTTTGAAAAATGTCAGTTTTTGTTGTTTTTCAAAATACATATTGGGAGGATATGGAATGGATTTTTTAAGCTATTTGGTTTCCGGAATTAGCTTGGGCAGTGTTTATGCATTGATTGCACTCGGATACACGATGGTTTACGGTATCGCTAAAATGCTGAACTTCGCACACGGTGATGTTATTATGCTCGGTGCATTTGTAATATACACCATCAGCACGACTTTAGGTCTGCCGGCAATTGTTGGTGTGCTTGCCTCTATTGTGATTTGCACAATTTTCGGTATTGTAATTGAAAAAGTGGCTTATAAGCCTTTGCGCAAGGCTTCTTCCTTGGCTGTTTTGATTACGGCAATCGGTGTTAGTTACCTTTTGCAAAATGCAGCACTGCTGATTTTCGGATCGGATACAAAAAGCTTCACCTCTGTTGTCACACTTCCTACGCTTAAACTTTTTGACGGTCAGCTGATTATTTCGGGTGAAACGATTGCAACTATTTTGGTTTCTGTTGTAATTATGGTCGCCTTAACACTTTTCATCAACAAAACGAAGCCGGGCAAAGCAATGCTGGCCGTGTCTGAGGACAAAGGTGCGGCGCAGTTAATGGGCATCAATGTGAATCGCACCATCTCTTTAACATTTGCAATCGGTTCAGCTTTAGCGGCGGTTGCAGGTGCACTGCTTTGTTCCGCTTATCCCGCACTTTCACCGACAACAGGCGCAATGCCTGGTATAAAGGCGTTTACGGCGGCAGTCTTTGGAGGTATCGGTTCAATTCCTGGCGCAATGATTGGCGGTATTCTGTTAGGCGTCATCGAAAATCTTAGCAAAGGCTATATATCCTCACAGCTTTCCGATGCAATTGTGTTTGTTGTTTTGATTATAGTGCTTCTTGTGAAACCCACAGGTATTCTCGGAAAAAAAATCCGAGAGAAGGTTTGAGGTGAGCCCAATGAAAAAAAAGAGAGCTTTAAAGCAAACGACCAAAAGTAATTTGATTACATATGCTATGCTTGCCGGTGCATTTGTTTTGGTCGAAATTCTATTGTCAACCGGCAATATTTCATATATGTTTAAAGGTCTTTTGGTGCCGCTGTGCTATTACTCAATCTTAGCTGTATCTTTAAATTTAGTTGTCGGCATTCTTGGCGATTTATCTTTGGGACATGCGGGATTTATGTGCGTGGGTGCTTATGTCAGTGCCTCATTTTCCGTGATGTTTCAGGATGCGATTCCGCAGGACTGGCTGAGGTTTTTAATCGCACTTTTGCTCGGTGGTCTTGTGGCAGGTCTTTTCGGATTGCTGATTGGCATTCCGGTGCTTCGCCTAAATGGCGACTATTTAGCAATTGTTACCTTGGCATTCGGCGAAATCATTAAAAACATTGTCAACCTTTTATATGTTGGCATTGATGAAAACGGTTTGCACGTGTCTATGGAAAGCAGTGCGGCGTTGAATATGACCGAAAACGGGCGAATGATAATCAAAGGGGCACTTGGTATTACAGGCACGCCCAATGATTCCACATTCTTGATTGGCTTTGTTTTGTTACTGATTACTGTATTTGTTTCTTTGAATCTTATCAATTCGAGAACCGGTCGTGCGGTTATGTCCATTCGTGACAACCGCATAGCGGCAGAATCCATCGGTATCAATATCACACATTACAAATTGATTGTATTTGCGGTTTCTGCATTCTTTGCAGGTATTGCAGGCGTGCTCTATGCGCACAACCTTTCTTCCTTGACCGCGACAACAAAGAATTTCGGCTATAATATGTCGATTATGATTTTGGTGTTCGTTGTTTTAGGCGGCATCGGTAGCACACGCGGGTCGATTATTGCTGCAGTTATTTTGACAGCTTTACCCGAAGTACTTCGCGAGCTGAACGATTACCGTATGTTAATATATGCCGTTGTCCTGATTCTCTTAATGCTCGCAAATAACAACGAAAAGCTCAATCACTTCAAAGAAAAAATTTCGATTTCCAACTTCTTGAGAAACAGAAAAAACGGCAATACATTGGATAAGGAGGCGAATTCCTAATGGCTTTGTTAGAAGTAAAGAACCTCGGTATCCAATTCGGCGGTTTGCGCGCAGTGGATGAGTTCAATTTGCAAATTGAAAAAGGCGCATTATACGGTTTAATCGGACCGAACGGTGCGGGCAAAACCACCGTTTTTAATATGCTGACAGGTGTTTATAAGCCGACAGACGGAGATATTTTGCTCGACGGAAAAAGCATCGCCGGTAAACATCAAATTGACATTAACAAAATGGGAATTGCACGCACGTTCCAAAACATTCGACTGTTTCGTCAAATGTCTGTGCTGGATAATGTTAAAGTGGGTCTGCACAATCAAATCCGCTACAGCACTATAGAGGGCATTTTAAAATTGCCTTCCTATTTCAAAAAAGAAAAGCTGATGAATGAAAAAGCAATGTCGCTTTTAAAGGTATTTGATTTGCAGGATGAAGCAGACGTGCTTGCCGCCAATTTGCCTTACGGTAAGCAGAGAAAGCTTGAGATTGCGCGTGCGCTTGCAACAAATCCGAAGCTTTTGCTGTTGGATGAGCCTGCGGCAGGTATGAATCCGAACGAAACAGCAGAATTGATGGAAACGATTCGCTATGTTCGTAAAGAATTTGATATGACAATTTTGCTGATTGAGCACGATATGCGGTTGGTGTCCGGGATTTGTGAAGAACTGACTGTTTTAAACTTCGGCAAAGTATTGGCGCAGGGGAAGACTTCTGAAGTTT
This sequence comes from Bacillota bacterium, assembly GCA_021769885.1. GTDB lineage: Bacteria > Bacillota > Clostridia > Oscillospirales > Acutalibacteraceae > Fimenecus. The sequence goes on from JAETSA010000001.1 coordinate 152,093, forward strand.
TACAAAATCCCGAGGTTATCACGGCGTATCTCGGTGAATAAGAGAGGAAAAACAGTTATGGCAATGCTTGAAATCAAAGACCTCGAGGTCTGCTATGGCGTAATTCGTGCAATTAAAGGTGTGTCCTTTGAAGTTAATCAGGGTGAAGTTATCGCTTTAATCGGTGCAAACGGCGCGGGCAAAACAACTATTTTGCACACAATTACGGGTTTGATTCCGGCAGAAAAGGGGAGTATCCTTTTTGATGGCAAGGAATTAACCAAAACACCTGCACATAAAATTGTTTCTATGGGTATGGCGCACGTCCCCGAAGGACGTCGTGTGTTTGCACAACTAAGTGTTTTAGAAAACTTAAAGCTTGGTGCATATACGCGCAAAAACAAGGTGGAAATCGAAGAATCCTTGCAAATGGTTTATGACCATTTCCCAAGATTGGAAGAACGCAAAAATCAGGTTGCGGGAACGCTCTCGGGCGGTGAACAACAAATGCTTGCAATGGGACGCGCTTTGATGAGCAAGCCGCGTATTATTTTGATGGATGAACCGTCTATGGGACTTTCACCCTTGCTTGTTTCTGAAATTTTTGATATAATCAAAGTAATCAGTGAAGGCGGCACAACCGTTCTTTTGGTTGAGCAAAATGCTAAAAAAGCCCTTTCTATTGCAGACAGAGCTTATGTTTTGGAAACGGGCAATATTACACTTTCGGGCAAGGCATCCGATTTGATGAATGATGACTCTGTAAAAAAAGCGTATCTCGGTGAATAACTGAAAGGCTGGTGCGGTTTAATGAGCGACAATTTTGTAATCACGATTGCAAGAGGGTATGGTAGCGGCGGCAGAACCATTGGCAAACTGCTTTCCGAAAAGTTGAATATTCCTTTTTATGACCGCGAGTTAATTTATATGGCTTCGGAAGAAAGCGGGATTAACTTGGAACTGTTCGGTAAGTTGGATGAAAAGGTTAAAAAAGGCTTTTTTGATCCGCCTACGCGTCAGTACACAGGCGAATTAATCCCGCCCGAAAGCAACGATTTTGTATCAGATGAAAATCTGTTCAATTATCAGGCAAAGATTATTAAAGAGCTTGCGGACAAAGAGCCGTGCATCATTGTCGGTCGATGCGCAGATTTCATTTTAAGAGACCGTGAGAATGTGATTGATGCATTTATTTGGGCACCGATGACAGAGTGTGTAAAAAATGTGATGGCGCTTGAACCGCTAAGCGAACGGGAAGCGGAAAAGAAGATTAAAAAGATCAACAAACACAGAAGCGAATATTATCGGTATTATACTTGCCGTGAATGGAATGATTACCGCAATTACGAACTGTGTTTGGACAGTTCCAAACTCGGCTTCGAAAAATCTGCTGAGTTCATTAAAGCGTATGTAGGAATTAAATTCGCTTCGTTTCAAAATGACTGAGCAACCGTTAGCATTATCCACATCTATCCAAATTCTATAGAGGAACAATAAGCACACCGAAGTTATTTCGCTTAGGTGTGCTTTTACATTGCAGATAACTTATTTTTTACGATAAACAATAGGGGTTGACAAATATGTAAACAAAATGTTATGATTATACAAAATGAATATTTTGTATAATTTAGGGGACATATTGAGCAAAAACTACAGTGGCGGGTCGCCGAATCAGCTAAATAAGTATCCGTTCAATATTACCACTGATTTCATTGAACGCATATATTGCGCTGTTACTACATACAGTTTCTTGCGTGTTATTCCAAGTGTAAATTCTGCTTTTTAAATTTGAAACGTTCCGGTTCTTTGAAATTTTTTAGTTCCTTGTATTGATGTTTTGAATCCTTGTTTGCCAACCATTGATTGCTTTAGCTTTCTTAAAACTGTATATTGTCTTTTGTCTGAAAATATTTTATTCTTTTACTATAAGGAAAAATTCATAGGATTTCAAAATAATATAAAAAAACTCGAACATTTTCTGAAATCCAGAAATCTATTTTCTATCCAATGCGTTGTATTTACAGTCGCTGTTATTATGTCTGTAAAATATACGCAGTCTTATTCGCCCTGTTTTCTGTTATAAATATAAACGCATAATAGGATTTATGATTGGCAGTTAGATTATTTGATTCTACGTCGTTTTGTGAAACGGTTTCACGAAACGATAGGGCTTTCCCGTGGGTGCAAAAACGACACATGCAAATGAATGAAGCGCAATCCGTAACGGCTATTCTGTTTAGATGAGCTATAACGAACGAAAAAATGTAGCAAAATTTTTTGTTGGTAATTCCTATCGTGTCTGTCAACTTTCATCGGCTCATTTCAGGTAAAAATAGATCCATAATTCCAATAGAATGAAAGGAATTGATTAAATGTTAAAGTATGCCAAGTCATCAAACTTGCCGCCGTTGTTGCAGGATTTTGCGAACCACCAGTTGGCGATTAAAAATAAATCGGAACTTACGGTAGACGAATATGCATTAGATTTGATTTTGTTTTTCCGTTATTTAAAGGCACAGCAAAGCGGAGAGGCACTCTCCCCTTCTCTTGCCGATATAGATATATCCGATATCAATATTGAATTTTTACGTAAAGTTACTTTAGCGGACGCATATGCATTTTTATCGTACTGCAAGTCGGAACGAGATAATGATGCCGCCGCGCGCGCACGAAAGGTCAGCAGCATACGCGCTTTTTTTAAGTATCTTTGTGTGCAAAGAAAGCTGTTGGATGAAAATCCGATGCAAGAATTGGAAACACCAAAGCAAAAACGTGCACAGCCAAAGTATTTGACGCTGGAAGAGAGTCTTCGCCTGCTTGCGACGGTTGAAGGAAAATACAAAGAGCGGGATTATTGCATTTTGACTTTGTTTTTGAATTGCGGTCTGCGGCTTTCGGAGTTGGTTTCTATCAATTACACTGATATTAAAGATAATAACACCTTGGTGGTGCGCGGCAAAGGGAATAAGGAGCGCACAGTATACCTGAACGAAGCATGTGTTACGGCAATCCGAAATTATATGGCTGTGCGCCCTGTAGATAAGGTGAGGCAAAAGGATAAAACAGCACTCTTTTTAAGCAGCCGCTTTCAAAGAATCAGTCCGAAAACAGTACAGCATATGGTTTACGGCTATTTGGATAAATGCGGACTCGGCGATCGAGGCTTGTCCGTGCATAAACTGCGGCACACAGCCGCAACTCTTATGTATCAGCACGGTAATGTGGATGTATTGGTATTGAAAGAAATATTGGGGCACGAAAATCTCGGAACAACTGAAATATATACACATCTTGTGGATGAACAGCTCAAAAAGGCCTCGGATGCGAATCCGCTTTCCAATGTGAAGCAGGTCAAAAAAGATTAATTTTATTTGAAAACAGAAAATTCGTTGCCGCGCTCAGTGCCGCACCGAACAGCAAGCTTCCGAACAGTACGGCGTAGCGCAGTATGTATAGCTTCAGCATCTCTGTACCGCTGTGTGACTCCCCTTTTAATAAGGCGCGAGTCAAATCCCGTGTTGCGAGTATACTTTCTTTACAGCCCATCAGAAGCGCCGCAGAAGCGATTACAGAAGATGGCAGTACAAATGCCGAGAAATATGCCAAGCCTTGCAAAGTGAAGGTTTGATATAAATATCCGGAAATAACGCCGATACCAAGTCCTTTGACAAACGGTAAGATCCATAAAATCGGTTCTCCGACAATACACACACCAAACAGCATTGCAAACAACAAAAATATGCACTCCGAACCGAATGTGGATAAAAAACTATGCAATACGGGTTGACCCGTGCGCACTGCATAATAATTTCCCACTAAAGATTTTAACGATTCCCCTAAAACAGTTTGGCTGTTTTTTATTGTCAAAGCACCTACAAACAGTCCGCAAATGAATAAGAGCGTCAACATAATCAGTTTTTGATTATTATGCAATACGGTGGATTTTACAGTATTTCTCGGAAAACGAATACCTGTAGAAATGATGGTTGCGCGTTTTTTTGTTCTTCTCATTTAAATTCTCCTCATTTGTTTGAAATCTGTAAAAAAACATACGGATTTCTGTCCTGCTCATAAAATATACCTATGCGCCGATGTGCAAGAAAATGACCAAATTAGATTCGCTTTCCGATGATTCCACCTAATATCGGACAAATCAGTCCGATGCCGATTGGTGCACAGATTAGAACAGTGATATTTCCTTTTGCCGCCAGTAGAAGTGTAACGACAAACAGAATCAAAAGTGCGAAACCCGAAAAAAAGCAGATAGGCAGAACAGGATATGTGTTTTTTCGAGCGGTAATGCATCCGCACAGTAAAAAAGATATAGCGGTGATGATAAATAAAAAGACCGTTTGTACAGGCTTAGTCGGCGCAGATTCTTTTTGAAATACAAACCACGCAAAAATCGCAGTGCAAATGAAGAAAAATGTATAAGACACAATTACTGCGCGGGCACAAATCGGTAGCATTGCACGCACACCTTTTTGCGGAGCGGACGTGCGGCTTTTGCGTTTTTTATTTTTCGGCATAAAAATAACCCCCTCATACTCTACTACAAAGTATGAGGGGGCATATTTTTTTATGCTGTAATCAGTCTTCTTTTTTGCTCTTTTTCTTCGCCTGAGCCTTTTCTTCTTTCGCCTTGGCCTGCGCCGCTTTCATAGCTTCACGTTCAGCTTGAAGCTTTTCAGTCGCCGTATTATTGACCTGAATTGCCCAGCGAGCAATTTTCATCTTGTTGCGATCTGCACCCGTTTCAATAATCAATGCGTCCTCTTTTACTGTGACGACACGACCCATAATTCCGCCGATTGTGGTGACTTCATCACCGACCTGCGTGTTGTCGCGCATTTCCTGATCCTTTTTCTGCTGCTTTTTTTGCGGACGAATCATCAGAAAATACATAAGTGCAAACATTGCAACGAACGGCAAAATCATTGCAAGCGAACTGTTTTTCCCGGTTGCGCCGCCTGTAGCAGCTTCCAAAGTTAAAAGTTCAAACATAAATTGTTCCTCCAAATCAAAATCTTTTGATATTATACAATTAAAGTAAAAAAAATGCAATAGAAAAGCAAAACTTTACAAATTCCTAACAAAATTATATACGAGTGTCTAATTTTTCCACATTTTCCCGTTTGAAATCCGCAAAGGTATTTGTTTCAATAGCCGCACGGATTTTTGTCATCAGCGTATTATAAAAATAGAGATTGTGCATTACGGCAAGCCGCATCGCAAGCATTTCACCGGATTTGAGCAAATGGCGGATGTAAGCACGGGAATGTTTTTGACAAGTCGGGCAGCCACACCCCTCTTCAATCGGCGATAAATCGTTTTTATATTTTTCATTGTTGAGGTTGATAATCCCGTTCATTGTAAACAAATGCCCGTGACGCGCATTGCGGCTCGGCATAACGCAGTCGAACAAGTCCACACCCCGGCTGACCGCTTCCAGAATATTTCCCGGTGTACCGACGCCCATCAAATAACGCGGTTTGTCTTTTGGCATATACGGCTCCACAGCTGAAATAATACGGTACATATCTTCTTTCGGTTCGCCGACTGCCAAGCCTCCGATTGCATAGCCATCTAAATCCAGTTCCGCGATTCTCTGCATATTTTCAATACGCAAATCGTCATAAGTACAGCCCTGATTGATGCCGAATAACAGCTGATGTGGATTGATTGTATCTTCTAAAGCGTTTAGGCGCTCCATTTCCGCTTTACAGCGAATCAGCCAGCGCACAGTTCGGTCACAGGAATCCTTCGCATAGCGGTATTCTGCGGGATTTTCCACACACTCGTCAAATGCCATAGCGATTGTAGAGCCGAGGTTGGACTGAATTTGCATACTTTCCTCAGGACCCATAAATATCTTGCGACCGTCTACGTGAGAATTAAAGTGCACACCCTCCTCTTTAATTTTGCGAAGCTTTGCAAGGGAGAACACCTGAAAGCCGCCGCTGTCTGTGAGAATCGGACCGTCCCAGCCCGTGAATTTATGCAAACCGCCAAGCTCCTTTATAAGCGTATCACTCGGGCGGACATGTAAATGATATGTATTGCACAGCTGTACCTGACAGCCGATGTCTTTCAAATCGTAAGCGGATACACCGCCTTTGATAGCGCCTTGTGTAGCAACATTCATAAATGCAGGGGTCTGTACGGTGCCGTGTACGGTGGTAAATTCTGCACGGCGAGCCATACCCTCAGTTTTTAAAACTTGAAACATAAATATTTTAATCCTCTCTATTAAAGCAAAAGCATACAATCGCCAAAAGAGAAGAATCTGTATTCTTCGGAAACGGCGATATTATACGCTTTCAGCACTTCCTCACGGTCATAAAAGGCGGAAACCAACATAATCAGGGTACTTTCGGGCAAATGGAAATTGGTAAGCAAACCGTCAATACACTTAAACTGATATCCCGGATAAATGAAGATGTTTGTCCAACCGTCCGCCGCACAGATTTTTCCGTTAAAGGTCGCCACACTCTCTAAGGTACGGCAGCTCGTAGTCCCGACAGCAATGACGCGCCCGCCGTTTGCTTTCGTTTCCAAAATCAGCTGAGCAGTTTCCTCGGGCAAATGATAATGCTCCGAATGCATTTGGTGCTCTTCAATATTTTCCGCTTTTACGGGACGGAATGTACCGATACCGACGTGCAGTGTAACGAATCCAATTTTTACACCCTTATCCTTGATCTTTTGAAGCATTTCGGGGGTGAAATGCAATCCCGCAGTCGGCGCGGCGGCAGAACCCAACTCTTTGGAATACACGGTCTGATACCGTTCACCATCCTCTAACTTTTCGGTAATATAATGCGGCAAAGGCATTTCGCCGACTTTTTCAAGAACAGGAAATATACTTTCGCCTTCGAAATCAAAATGTGCTATACGGTTGCCGTTCTCTAAGACTTCGAGAATCTCCGCGCGTAAAATCCCGTTTCCGAATGTAAACCGTGCGCCGACTTTTGCACGCCGACCGGGTCCTGTAATCACTTCCCACACATCATTTTCTTTTTGATTCAAAAGCAGAAACTCCACGTGCGCGCCTGTTTCTTCTTTTTCGCCGTACAGACGCGCAGGCAAAACGCGTGTATCATTTAAAATTAAGCAGTCCCCGCTTCTGAGATACTCTAAAATGTCATAGAAATGCTTATGGTCGATTTCGTGTGTGTCGCGGTGCAAAACCATCATTTTGGAGTGGTCACGCGGCTCTATAGGCGTTTGTGCGATACGTTCTTTTGGTAAATCATAATAAAAATCTTGCTTTTTCATTGTAAATCTCCCGATAAAATGATAAATCTGTGAAAATGATTGACTATTGCAAATAATAATGGTATTATAGAAATAACTGCAATAGAGGTGCGAAAAGCATCAGTAATGCGTCTGAGATTGCCAAAATCGGAGACGGCGTGCGAAAGGGCTTTTCGCCGAAAACATTTTTGCCTTTGGCAGGCATTTGTTTGGGCGTGTTTGCAAACAGCAACACGACTGTCATCAAAGCTTGATGGAGTGCTATTGTGCATACAGCGATTTACGCAGTTCGCACGCACAAAAAATTCTTTGATGACCGGTTGTAGCAACCGGCTTTTTTTATGCAGATAATAGAATAACACGTTTTGGAGGTAAACACAAGTGGAAAAACAGTATAATGTCGGTGTAATCGGCGCAACGGGTATGGTTGGGCAAAGATTTTTGACGCTTCTTTGCAATCATCCGTGGTTCAATGTTAAAGTTGTTGCGGCAAGTCCGCGTTCTGCAGGCAAAAAATATGCGGATGCGGTCGGCACAAAATGGTGTATGGATACAGACATCCCCGAGAATGTAAAAGATATGATTGTGATGGACGCCACAGGCGATGTTGAAAAAATCGCAGGTATGGTCGATTTCGTATTCTGCGCTGTCGATATGAAAAAAGACGAAATCAAGGCACTGGAAGAACAATATGCAAAAGCAGAGTGTCCTGTAGTATCCAACAACAGCGCACACCGCCATACACCCGATGTGCCGATGGTTGTACCGGAGCTGAATGCCGACCATATTCATATCATTCCTGCGCAGAGAAAGCGCTTGGGCACAAAACGCGGTTTCGTGGCGGTGAAATCCAACTGCTCTCTGCAAAGCTATGTACCTGCTCTGTTCCCGCTGTCTAAATTCGGTGTAAAGGATGTTTTGGTATGCACCTATCAGGCGATTTCGGGCGCAGGCAAAACCTTTGAGACTTGGCCTGAAATGGTGGATAACGTCATCCCGTTTATCGGCGGTGAGGAAGAGAAGAGTGAGCAGGAGCCTTTGAAGATTTGGGGTAAAATCGAGGGCGACGTAATTCAGCCTGCATCCTCTCCGAATTTCACGGCACAATGCCTGCGCGTACCTGTTTCCAACGGTCATATGGGCGCGGTATTTGTACGCTTTGAGAATAAACCCTCGAAAGAGGAAATTTTGGAGGTTTGGAAAAACTTCAAGGGCAAAGCACAGGAATTGGATTTGCCGAGTGCACCGAAGCAGTTCCTCAACTACTTTGTCGAGGACAATATGCCGCAGACAAAGCTCAACAGAATGTTAGAGGGCGGTATGGCAATTTCTATCGGCAGACTTCGCGAAGATACACAGTACGATTACAAATTTGTTTGTCTTTCTCACAATACCCTGCGCGGCGCGGCAGGCGGCGCTGTTTTGCTTGCTGAACTGCTTTGCGCAGAAGGTTATATGGACTGATTGGAGGCATAATTTATGAAAAAGCCGATTTTCACCGGCGCGGGTGTTGCCATTATTACGCCGTTTACGGCGGACGGTAAGGTCAACTACCCTGCCCTGAAAACCATTTTGGAATATCAAATTGCACACGGCACAGACTCCATTGTTATTTGCGGTACAACGGGCGAAAGCGCTACACTGACGCACGAGGAGCACACGGAAGCAATTCGCTTTACAGTAGAAACCGTTGCAGGTCGTATCCCTGTTATTGCGGGTACAGGCAGTAACGATACAGCGTATGCCCTTACCCTCTCCAATGAAGCTGAAAAAATCGGCGTAGACGGTCTTTTGATGGTTACACCGTATTACAACAAGGCTTCACAGGAAGGGCTTTACAGACACTATACGTATCTTGCTGACCGCGTTTCCACACCTGTCATTATTTATAATGTTCCGAGCCGCACAGGCTGTGAAGTAAAACCCGAGACCTACGCTGCACTTTCCAAACATAAAATGATTTATGCCGCTAAGGAAGCAACCGGCAATCTTTCTTCAATTGCGAAAACCATTTCGCTCTGCGATGACGATTTTGCCGTATATTCGGGCAATGACGATCAGATTACCGCGATTATGTCTTTGGGTGGTAAAGGTGTAATTTCCGTGCTTTCCAATATCGCACCGCAGTTGGCACACGATATTGCAATTTCCGCTTTAAACGGCGATTTTGAAACCAGCCGTAAATTACAGCTTGACTATTTGGAACTTTGCAATGCGATGTTTATGGATGTAAATCCCATTCCCGTCAAGCAGGCCATGCGTATGATGGGCTTCGATGCAGGTCCGCTGCGTATGCCGCTTTGCGATATGAATGCAGAAAACACTGCCAAATTGGAAGCGGTTATGAAAAAATACAAGCTGATATAACAGCAAAATGTAAAACACTTTGGGATGTGAAAAAATGACAAGAATTATTTTGAGCGGCTGTTTCGGGCATATGGGCCGTGTGATTGCAGATACGGTTTCCAAGCGTTCGGATTGTGAAATCGTTGCAGGCGTGGATATCGGCGACGGTGTTGCGGATTTTCCCGTTTTCAAGCATTTTTCGGATGTGAATGTATCTGCCGATGTGATTATTGACTTTTCACATCCGTCCGTGCTTGAAGGCTTGCTTAGCTTCGCGAAAGAAACGCACACCGCCGCAGTGGTTGCCACAACCGGTCTTTCAGATGAACAGGTATCCGCACTGAAAGCGGCGGCTGCTGAAATTCCCGTGTTTTTCTCTGCCAATATGTCGATTGGCGTGAGTTTGATAGCAGAGCTTGCGGCAAAGGCGGCACACGTTTTAGACGGTTCTTTTGATATTGAAATCGTAGAAATGCACCACAATCAAAAAATTGACGCACCGAGCGGCACGGCTTTGATGTTAGCGGATTCGATTTCGGATGCGCTTTCTCAAAAACCGCATTATGAGTTTGACCGCCACTCCAAGCGTGCGAAGCGTGACGCAAACGAAATCGGCATTCACGCAGTGCGCGGCGGCACGATTGTCGGTGAACACGAAATTATTTTCGCGGGTATGGATGAGATTATCAAAATATCGCACTCGGCGCGTTCTAAGAGCCTTTTTGCTACAGGAGCCGTCAATGCCGCGATATTTATAAACGGCAAACCTGCGAAGCTGTACTCGATGAAAGACTTGGTTGCAGAATAAGAATGGAGAAAACGGTATGAATGCGATTCAAAGTATTACAGTTGTTGAGGACGTCACTCTGATTTCCTTACACGATTCCCCTGCAGATATTGATATGATTGCAAAGATTTTTGCAATGATCTCCGAGGCGGGCATTGATGTGGATATGATTTCACAAACCCCACCCCACCGCAATATTCCCGACCTTTCTTTTACGATTGCAGGCGAAGATATGGGCGGTATTTTGGAAATTTCTTCACGTCTTCGGGAATTGAATCCCGATTTGAAGCTTTCTATCAGCAACGGGCACTGCAAAATTTCCGTATTCGGCGAGGGTATGCGCGGCTGTCCCGGTATTGCAGGCAAGGTGTTTCAGGCAGTCGCAGAAGCCAAGGCGGATGTCAGTATGATTACAACTTCCGAAGTGGATATTTCTGTTTTGGTAGCCAAAGCAGACTTGGAAAACACTTTAGAAGCACTGCACAAGATATTTGATTGATGTGATTACTGCAATTAAACAAAGACCGCTGGCAGGTTATTTCGTTGATGAGCGGTAACACAAAAGCGGCGATATTGGTTAAGCGGTCAGAGCATTGTGTTCTGACCGCTTATGTGTTATAAATTTGTTCGAAGATATTTTGACAATCGGAAAAGGAGAGTGGAACGAATGATAAAGCCAAAAAGATTAAGTAAAGGTGAAAAAATTGCAATTGTAAGCTTATCTTGGGGTGGCTTAGGGGACGATTGTTTTATTCATAAATTTAATATTGCGAAAGAACGTTTGGAAAAAGATTTTGGGTTAGAGGTAGTCTGTATGCCTCATGCATTAAAAGGGAGCGAATTTGTAGCAAATCATCCGGAATTGCGTGCAAAGGATTTAATGAACGCCTTTGTCGATGATTCAATTTCTGCGATTTTTTGTGCTATCGGCGGAGATGATACAATACGGATACTGCCTTATATAGATTTGGATATCATTAAAAATAATCCGAAAATTTTTATGGGGTATTCAGATACGACCATTAATCACTTTATGATGCATAAAGCGGGATTGGTATCTTTTTACGGTCCGTCAATTATGTGTGAGTTCGGTGAATATGTTAAAATGTTCGAATACACTCAAAAAGCAGTCGAAGATATACTCTTTGGCGAATGGGAACAATATCAAGTTTTGCCGAGTGCTGAATGGACGGATGACTATATTCCCTGGCAAGAAAGCAACATAAATACTCCGCATAATATGAAAAAAGATTCTCATGGATATGAGGTGATAAATGGAAACGGAGTCGTTCAAGGTCATTTGCTCGGCGGATGTATAGATGTATTTATGATGGCAATTGGAACTGAAATCTGGCCTACACTTCAGGAATGGGAAGATGCGATTCTTTTTATCGAGACAAGTGAGGACAAGCCGTCACCGGATTTTATAAAATGGACATTCAGAAATCTTGCAGCACAAGGGATTCTAAATGGAATTAAAGGAATTATCGTGGGTAAGCCGCAGGGTGAAAAATACTACGATGAATATAAAACTGCAATTATGCAGGTTATTGTGAATGAAGAGCACTTAGATAATTTGCCTATTTTTTATAATGTCAATTTCGGTCATGCAAAGCCCATTGGCATTATTCCCTATGGTATTCAGGCGCAATTAGACTGTAAAAACAAATCCATTGTTTTGTTGGAGTGCCCAACGGTTTAATTTATAAAAAACAAGGTACAGATCGAAACGACTGTACCTTGTTTTTTTACCTTACTCTTTTTGCAGTAATTAGGCTATTCCGGTGCAATTAAGCCAAAGTAATTTTGTAAAACACTTTCTTACCTTTTTTCAGAATTTTATCGTTTCCTTCAAGGTCAGCAACCGTCAAGCTTGCCACAGGGTCTGTAACCTTTTGCTCGTCTAAGGTTACACCGCCCTGCTGAATCAGACGTCTCCCCTCGCCCTTGGATTTAATCAAGCCTGCTTTGAGCATAATTTCATTGATTTGAATTTGACCGTCTGTAAAGTCCTCGGCAGTAAGTGCCACGGTCGGCATATTTTCGGTATCTGCCGCGCCTGAGAACAGTGCGCGCGCCGCCTCCTGTGCTTTGGTCGCCTTTTCCTCGCCGTGAACGAGTGCCGTCAGCTCATATGCCAAAATCTCTTTGGCACGGTTTAACTGACTGCCCTCCCACGATTCCATCTTTTCAATTTCTTCAAGCGGCAGGAATGTGAGCATACGAATGCATTTCAACACGTCCGCATCGTCCACATTCCGCCAATACTGATAAAAATCAAACGGAGAGGTTTTGTTTTCATCCAACCACACAGCACCCGACTGCGTTTTGCCCATTTTTTTACCCTCGGAATTGAGCAACAGCGTAATAGTCATAGCGTAAGCATCTTTGCCAAGCTTACGGCGAATCAGTTCTGTACCGCCGAGCATATTGCTCCACTGGTCGTCGCCGCCGAACTGCATATTACAGCCGTACTTTTGGAACAATTCGTAGAAGTCATAGCTTTGCATAATCATATAGTTGAACTCTAAAAAGCTCAAGCCTTTTTCCATACGCTGTTTGTAGCATTCCGCTGTCAGCATACGATTTACGCTGAAGCAAGCGCCGACTTCGCGAAGCAATTCAATATAGTTTAAATCCATCAGCCAATCTGCATTGTTGACCATCAGCGCTTTGCCGTCTGAAAAGTCAATAAAACGGCTCATCTGCTTTTTAAAGCAGTCACAGTTGTGCTGAATGGTTTCAGGCGTCAGCATTTGGCGCATATCGCTTCTGCCCGAGGGGTCGCCAATCATACCTGTGCCGCCGCCGATGAGTGCAATCGGCTTATTGCCTGCCATTTGTAAACGCTTCATTAAGCAAAGCGCCATAAAGTGCCCGACATGCAGGCTGTCCGCTGTGGGGTCAAAGCCGATATAAAAAACTGCTTTGCCGTTGTTGACAAGCTCACGGATTTCAGGCTCATCCGTCACCTGTGCAATTAAACCTCTTGCTTGCAATTCTTCGTAAACGCCCATAGTATTTTCCTCCAAAATAAAAATAAAGCCCTCTGTAAAAACAGAGGGCGTAAAATTACGCGGTACCAACCTCGTTCACTGTTTTCTCACAAAAACAGCCTTCTAAGTGACTGACATCACTCTGCGATTAACGCTCACACACGGTAAGGCTTACTGAACAGTTCTTCCTTACAGCTCCAAGATGTATTTCGAGTATATATCGCGCTTTCTTACACCGGCCGAAAGCTCTCTTTGCCGAATCTATACTGTACTTCTTCTTTTCTCAGCCGTTATATTGGATTATATCCGTTCTTTTTCGGTTTGTCAACCTATTTTTTCATTTTCAGCGTTCCGCAGTAATTCTTCGGCGTTTTGCAACTGTATTTCCGTTACGGTAAGCCCGCCGAGAATACGTGCCAATTCATATTTTCTGCCGTTAAAGTCGAGCGTTTTTACCTGTGTAAAGGTCTGCCCGTCGTGCTCAGCCTTTTCAATCAGCATATGCGTGTCACCGAACGCGGCAATCTGTGCCAAGTGTGTCACGCATATGACCTGATGATTCTTAGATACCTGCTTTAATTTAATGGCGATTTTTTGTGCCGCTCTGCCGCTGACACCTGTGTCAATCTCGTCAAAAATCAAAGTACCGATATCGTCTTTCTCAGCAAGAACGCTTTTGATAGCCAACATAATACGCGACAGCTCACCGCCTGAGGCAATTTTGGCAAGCGGCTTCGGTTCTTCGCCGGCGTTTGCCGAGAGTAGAAATTCAATCGTATCTATGCCGTTTTCAGTCAGCTCCCCTGTTTCATTTTGTACCAAGAAGCGCACGGAAGGCATATCTAAAAAGCTCAACTGTGCACGAACGCTTTTACAGAATGCATCTGCGGCACGTACACGTGTTTCGTGTAAAACTTTAGCTGCTCGCATAGCCTCGGCATATTTTTCCTGCACTTCGAGCGACAGCTGTGCCTTTATTTCATCGGACATCTCAATTGTATCGCGTTCTTCTTTCGCTTTTTCCAAAAAGCTGAGCATTTCCTGTTCACTGTCACCGTATTTTCGTTCCAGTGTATACAAGAGGTCTAACCGTTCCTCTAAAGCGTCAATTTCCTTCGGGTCATATGCATCGGAAAACAATCTGTCGCGCAAATCATCACAAGTTGCAGAAAGTGTATATGCTGCCTCGCGAATCTGACTGCACAGTTCATTGTACTCCTCAGAAAACTGTGCGATTTCTTCCAACGCACTTGCCGCATCAAACGATGCACTGACCGCGCCGTCGACATCTTCTTCGCCGTTTAAATACGCGTGAGCGCGTTGTAAGGCATCTGTAATCCGCTCAGCATTTCGAAGCAAAGCAAGACGCTCCTCGGTTTCGGCAATCTCACCGACACGAATATCGGCGTTCTCCAATTCGTCAATCTGATAATTCAAAATATCCAGTCGGCGTAATTTTTCATTTTCATTTGTGTTGAGTGACTGCAAATTGCGGCTGGCGGACAAATACTCTCCGTATGCCGACTGAAACACTTCCATTTCATTTTCGTTTTCCGCCAGTCGGTCAATATACGCACAGTGATATTCCGGTGCGAGCAGCATTTGATTATCTGACTGCCCGTGAATATTTACAAGCTGTTTTGCAATTTGACGCACGGTGGAAACCGTTACGGTCATACCGTTGATTTTGCACTGATTTCTGCCGTCTGCATACAAACGGCGCTGAATCAGCAGTTCCCCGTCCTCAGAAGCAGGCAAGTCCAAATTTTCCAAGGCTGTGCGGATATGGATACGGTTGTCGTAAAACAACGCAGAAACGAATGCGCTGTCACACCCTGTACGAATCAGTTCACGTGAAGTTCTGACGCCGAGTACAGCATTCAAAGAATCAATGACGATGGATTTACCCGCGCCTGTTTCACCCGTCATTACATTGAAGCCCTTTTGAAACGTAATGACAGATTTTTTAATGATGGCAATGTTTTCGATTTGTAATTCGCAAAGCATCAGTTTTCCCCGCTTAACATAGTTTCAATTTGTGTTCGGAACGCCGCCGCACTTTTTTCATCTTTACAGAGTACAAACAGTGTGTCATCCCCTGCAAGTGTGGCTAAGACTTCGGGCATCTGCATAGAATCAATCGCCGCGCACGCTGCATTCGCTGTACCCGCATAGCACTTGATTGCCGCCATATTCCCGGCGGCCACCACTGAAACAACAGATTGAGAGAATATATTATAAAACTTTTTCGCGTGCTTATTTTGCGTTTCGTGCGGGCTGACGGTATATTTTGTCGGACCGTTTTTCACAGAAGATTTGACAAGCTGTAATTCCTTGATATCGCGGGAAACGGTTGCCTGCGTGACCTGAAAGCCGTTCGCCTGGAGCAATGACATCAATTCATCCTGTGTCGAGATTTCGTTCTCCGCTATAAGCTTTAAAATAAGTGCATGGCGTTTCTTTTTCACTTTACGCCCTCCTTTGTGAGAGTTTGCTGTTCAGCACATCGATAAATGAATCATTCTTGATTCGTATAAAATCAGCATAATTTGTGGATTTTTTGACGGTTAGGCAACTGTTCGGCTGTAAATGCACAGACGGATCACCGTCACAGGACAGGAAGATATCTTCTCCGTCTTTCGGAATCTGCACGCAAATTTCCGCATCGCTTGCAAAAATCAAGGAGCGTGCAAATAACGAATGCGTACAGATGGGGGTTAAAAGAATGCTTTCAATCTTCGGGTCGACCACAGGCCCGCCCGATGATAAGGAATACGCAGTTGAGCCTGTGGGCGTGGACAGGATGATTCCATCCGAATAATAGTGATTGACGCGTTTGCCGTCTGCAAAAACATCCAAATTAATGAGCTTGATTTGTTCGCCGCGCGCAACCACAACATCGTTCAAACAAATGGTTTGCACAGGTGTCGTGTTCTCGCCGTAGGCTTGATAGCGCACTTCCAGCATCATACGCGGATCGATTACGTAAGTACCGTCCATCAAATTTTTCAGCAAATGCAATTCATTTTTTTCCACGCCCGCCATAAACGCTAAATTGCCTGCATTCACGCCTAAAACGGGCTTTTTATAAAGCACGGCTTTTTTAGCGGCGTGTATCAACGAACCGTCGCCGCCGATGGCGATTACGGCGTCACACCACTCCAAAAGCGTCGGCACTGATAAAAATGCGGCGGCTGAAAAACACCCCTCTAACTGTGCACTGAGGCTTTCTTCAAAGGCGTATGAAATTTTCAGCGTATCTAAGTATGCGCACACTTCTTCCGTAACGCTGAGCGCGTGCGTACGTGTTAAATTCGGTAGCAATGCGATTTTCATAAACCCACCTACTTTAATTCTGTGTGTGAACGTGTGACCAATTCATATATGTCGGTATCCGTAAATAACGGCTCAGTATCTTTTTTTAGATGCATCAGATACTCGATATTCCCCTCGGGCCCTTTGATAGGCGAAAAATCAAGATTTAAAACGGAAAATCCGCTTTTGTACGCAAAATCGGTAATTTGCCGGATGACATCCTCGTGCACCTGTGCATCGCGCACAACACCTTTTTTCCCGACATTTTCTTTGCCGGCTTCAAATTGCGGCTTGATTAAGCAAACCGCCTCACCGCCGTCTTTTAATAACGAAAACAGCACGGGCAAAATAATTTTTAAAGAGATAAAAGAAACATCTACACTTGCAAAATCCAACAGCGTTTCAATATCCTCCGCAGTCAAATAACGGAAGTTGGTGCGTTCCATATTGACTACGCGTGCATCTGTCCGCAATTTCCAAGCAAGCTGACCGTATCCAACATCTACGGCATATACCTTTTTTGCACCATTCTGCAACATACAATCGGAAAATCCGCCTGTAGAAGCACCGATATCCATACAAACACAGTCCGTCAAATTTAGAGAAAAGGCTTTGATTGCCTTGTCCAGTTTATATCCGCCGCGGCTGACAAAGGGCATTTTTTCACCGCGTACTTCAATTTTATCGGTAGGCTTTACGGGAACCCCTGATTTCAGCACTTTTTGCCCGTTTACATAAACCTGCCCCGCCATAATCAGTGCACCGGCTTTCGCGCGGCTCTCCGTAAATCCCTGCTCAAAAACTGCAATATCCAATCTGGTTTTATTCTCTGCCATTTGTAATGACCTCAATCATTCCGTCACAATCTAATTTATAGCGCTTTAACTGCGCCGCTACAGACGCATGAACCACAAATTCATTCGGTACAGCGGTTAAGGAATAGATGCCTTGATAGCCGTTTTGCAAAAGGCCTGCACCGAAGGTTTCGCCGATTCCGCCCGATTCAATGCCCTCTTCAAAGAAAAAGACGGATTTCGCATGTAATACGCTTTTAATTGTATCGGGGTCTAAAGGCGTGATTTGATTCAGCTTTAAAACCGCATATTGTGACGGCGACTCTTTGTTGAGCGCATCACATGCCGCAGCCGCCGCAGAAAAGGTTCTGCCGTAGGTTACTAAAAAATTCGGTGCGTCCGCATTGCCGTAAATTTCAAAGGTGGAAAAAACATCCTCGGTGTTCTCAGGAACTGTCGCTTCGCAGCCGCGCGGATAGCGGATGGCTACAAAACCGTTTTCGTGGTAAATCGCCTGAATAAAGGCGTGCTTTAGCCCCTTGTAGGTGCTGGGCGCAAATACGGTGATATTCGGTATGCCGTTTAAAAATGCCGTATCCAAAATACCTTGGTGGGAAACACCGTCTTCCCCCACAAATCCCGCGCGGTCAATCGCAAGAATCATATGCAGCTCCTGCAACGCGCCGTCGTGCACAAGCTGATCATAGCCGCGCTGTAAAAATGAGGAGTATACGGCAAATATCGGAATCATACCGCCGCGCGCAAGACCGGATGAAAACGTGATGGCGTGTTCCTCGGCAATACCGACATCAAAAAAGCGTGTCGGATATTGCTTCCGAAAATCCTCAAGTCCCGTGCCCAAGGACATTGCCGCAGTTACCGCGCAAACGCGCTTGTCTTTTGCGGCAATCTCACATAAAAATTTGCCAAATTCACCCGAGAAATTTGCACCTGAAAACAACGGCTCACCTGTATCGATATTGAATTTGGAAATACCGTGGTATTCGCTGGGCGCTTTTTCGGCATAATTGTAGCCCTTGCCTTTTACGGTGTTAATATGTAAAAGCACAGGTGCATTAACGAGCTTTGCGCCCTCTAACGCTTCCGAGAGCTGTTCAATATTGTGCCCGTCAATCGGTCCCATATAGCGAAAGCCGAGGTCTTCAAAGAACGTACTTTTATAAATCAAATTTTTGATTTTCGTTTTAAGTTTAAATATATGCTCAGACAGCGTTCTTCCGATAAACGGAATGTGATTTATGGCTTTTTCTGTACCGGCTTTTAACCGAAAGTACGCAGGTTTTGTGCGCAGAACCGCTAAATAACGCGCAACAGAGCCCACGTTTTTAGAAATAGACATTTCGTTGTCGTTGAGAATCACAATCAGCCGTTTCCCGGAGCGCCCTGCATTATTGAGAGCTTCATAGGCAAGACCGCCCGTTAAAGCCCCGTCACCGATTACGGCAATCGCCGTATGTTTATCGCCCGAAATGGAATTTGCAGTCGCTACACCGAGTGCCGCAGAAATCGAGGTGCTGGAATGTCCGCTGAAGAAAATGTCGTGATCGCTTTCACGCGGGCAGGAAAAGCCCGAAAGACCGTTTTCTTTTCGAATCGAAGAAAAATCCGCATAGCGACCCGTAAGCAGTTTGTGCGTATAGACCTGATGCCCGACGTCCCAAATGATTTTGTCCTTCGGCGAATCAAAAACACGGTGCAATGCAATAGAAAGCTCCACAACGCCCAAATTGGACGCCAAATGTCCGCCGTTTTGCGACACCGTATCAATCAGTACTTTACGCACTTCGCCTGCGAGAATATCCAGTTCCTCAAAGCTTAACGATTTTATATCGGACGGAGCCTGGATTTTATCTAAATACTTCATTGTGTTCTACTCCAAAAGTTTGTCCGTTTTATTTTTGGCGGACGGCAAGCTGATTTGCCAATGTTTCCAAAAATTCTGTATTATTGGGAATTGCAGATAAAGCCTGAACAGCATCAGCCGTCAGTTTATCTGCAAGTGTTTTACACGCTTCAAGCCCCAAGAGACTGACAAATGTGCTTTTTGCATTTTTTTCGTCACTGCCGACAGGCTTGCCGAGGGTTGCAGTGTCACTTGTAACATCTAAAATATCATCCACAACCTGGAATGCAAAGCCGATATTTTCGGCATATGTTTTCGCGGCAGAAAGAATCGTTTCATCCTGCACGCCTGCCGCAATACAGCCAAGCAACGCGGCAGATTTAATCAAAGCGCCCGTTTTCAGTTTATCAATACAATGCAAGGTACTATAATCCACCTGCTTTTCTTCCGAAAGCAAGTCGATTACCTGACCGCCAATCATTCCGTTTACACCTGCAAGATCAGACAGCACGCGCACGGCACGAACAATATCCGACGGCGCGACATCCGTCGCTTTTGTTAGTGTTTCGAAGGCGAGCGTCAAAAGACCGTCTCCGGCAAGCAAGGCGTAGCTTTCGCCGAACTGCTTGTGGCAGGACGGTTTGCCGCGCCGCAAATCGTCATCATCCATACACGGTAAATCGTCGTGTATGAGTGAATAGGTATGAATCATCTCTACCGCACAGGCAAACGGCAATGCGAATTGCGGATTGCCGCCGCATACGCGGCAAAATTCTAAGGTCAGCATTGGACGGATGCGTTTTCCGCCGTTTTGAATGCTGTAGCGCATGGCGTCCGCAACAAGTGCCTGCCCGTCGTTTACAGGATAGATATATTGTGCTAAAGCCGCTTCAATCATTTCAAGATACGTATTTTGTGTATAATTCATATTCATTTCGCCTCATTCTCAAAATCTGCCTGTGTGATTGTGCGGATTTTTTGCTCGGCTGTATCTAAAGCCTTTTGACAATACGCGGCAAGCTTTGTGCCCTCTTCAAAAAGCTTTAAGGACTCATCCAAAGATGCTTCGCCGCTTTCCAATTTTGTAACAATATTTTCTAAAGCCGTAATCGCTTCTTCATAACTTTGTTTTTTCATAATATCTCCTTCACAACACAGTTTGCTTTTCCGTCCGCAAGTTGTAACAAAAAGGAATCCCCTTTTTTTAATTGTGCCACGGATTGCAAAACGGTTTTATCGGGAAGCTCTGCAACGGTGTAGCCTCGTGCCAATACAGCTAAAGGACTTAGTGATTGCAGTTTCGCCGCATTTTCCTGCAAGCGTATATGCGCATCGTGCAAAATACGCTGCTGTGAAGCTTCAAAGGTGTTATTGACCGTCAGCAAACGCATACGCAACGAGTCAAAGTACACAGACGGATTTTGCAGTACGCTCTTTCCTGCCAAAAAAGCAAGTTCCTGACGCTTTGTCTGCAAAGCACCGTAAACCGTATTTTGCAAGTGTGTTTGCAACACGGAAAGTTGCGTATACAATTCATGGATATTCGGTACTGCCAGCTCTGCCGCGGCAGATGGCGTCGGGGCGCGCAAATCTGCAACAAAGTCACAAATTGTAAAGTCTGTTTCGTGCCCGACTGCGGAAATAACGGGGATATTCGAACGGTAAACCGCGCGTGCAAGACCTTCGTCGTTAAACGCCCACAAATCCTCTGCAGACCCGCCGCCGCGCCCGATAATCAAAACATCGGCACAGCTCAACCGATTAAACTGATCAACCGCAGAAATCAGCTGATTTGGTGCTTCCTCGCCCTGTACCAACACAGGCGCAAGAATCACTTCGGCTAACGGATAACGCCGCCCCAAAACATTCAGAATATCTTGAATTGCCGCACCTGTTTCCGAGGTAATCACGCCGATGCGCTCTGGATATTTGGGAATCGGCTTTTTGTGTGCTTCCGCAAATAAGCCTTCGCTTTGAAGCTTTTCTTTCAGCTGTTCAAAAGCCAACTGTAAAGCACCAGTGCCGTCGGGCTGCATATCGTCGACAAATACCTGATAGGACCCTGCCGCCTCATATAGGGACACTCTGCCGCGAATAATAACACGCAAGCCGTTTTCTACACGGAACTTTACTTTTGCGGCGTTGCCGCGAAACATAACTGCTTTGATTTGCGCTTCTTCGTCTTTTAAAGAAAAATAAAAATGCCCTGTTTTGTAATGATTGGTAAAATTGGATATTTCGCCGACTAAAAATACGTTATATAAGTTTTCATCGGCATCCATACGGGATTTTACATAACGGTTTAATTGGGAAACCGTTAAAACCAAAGGTGCGTTATACATCATACAGCTTGCCCTCCGCCTGTAAAGCGGTCAAAATTGCAATCCCTGCGGCATTGTCCGCAGAAAACTCAGGTTCGGCGAAATATGCGTTATACTTTTTGGACAAAACCGTCCGAAGCATTTTATTGGACGCTACGCCGCCTGAAAACAGAAACGGCAAATGCGGATATTGCGCCTGCAAGGCATCTACCATACCGATGAGTGCCGCCAGCACGCCCAACATACAGAATTGCGCAATATTTTCGGGCGTTTCGCCGTTTGCAAGCATTTTTTGACATTGATTCTCAAGTCCGGAAAGACAACAGTCCGCCCCTTTCATAGTGGGACGCAAGTGATACCGCTGTGTGCTTTCGTCGGACAGTTTTTCGAGTGCTTTTCCGCAAGGAAAACGAAGTCCTAAAGAAACACCGACACGGTCAATCAACTGCCCAGCTTTTAAATCCAAAGATCGTGCAACACATTGCACCCGAAACATCTGCTTCGAGTCAGGTGTTACAAGCAAAGCTTCCGTTGTTCCGCCCGAAATGTGAAATGCAAAGAAAGGCACAGTCAATAATTGCAATTGCTTTGCGGAATACAGTGCCGCCGCAATATGTCCTTCCTGGTGCGAAAACTCTGCACAGGAAACCCCTGTTACAGCACTTATCGCGTGTGCAGTTGCTTTGCCTGTTAAAAAGCAGGGCATATAGGAGCCTGTTTCTCGGCGCGGAAAAACCGAAACGCCGATACCGTCTACCGAACCTTTGCTCTCTGCAAACAGGCTTTCCATAATTTGCGGCAACTGTACGGTATGGTGAAAAACAGCGTCACTTTGGCGCAAACCGCGTTCCCCTGCTTTCACCGGTAAAAGCATCTTTTTCTGCACAACCGTTCCAGAATCAGAATCATAAATTGCGGCAGAGGTCGTGTAGTTGCTTGTATCAATCCCCAGATACCGCATTGTCAAAGCTCCTTATAAACGACCCTAAAATGCCGTTGATAAATGCCGCATCGTCTGCCGTTGCGTATTTTTTGGCGAGTTCGACTGCTTCATTCGCGGAAACACCCTGCGGGATAGAATCCACAAACAAAATCTCACAAATTGCCAAGCGCAGAACCGAAAGGGTGACCTTGGAAAGACGGTCAATTTTCCATCCGATTGCATATTTTTCAATTACTGCATCAATTTCAGACAGCTTTTCATATGTTTGCTTAAATAAGGATACAGAAAAAACAGAGGGCTCTAAAAGCCTTGCCTCCACCGCATAACCAATGATATCATCGGCATCAACATCCATATTAAATGCTCTTTCGAAAATCAAAATAAATGCCTGTTCTCTTTCCTGTGCACGTGTCATTTTTCGTCCTCCATAAAAGCCAAATAAGCCCTCCGCGCTTTTACGGCGGAGAGCTATTGAATTAAGACTTTGCGTTCAATTCATTAGGTGCGGTAAAATCAATGCCTTGTATGCTGACGCTTACTTTAGAAACGACTTTGCCGGTCATACTTTGCACGGCATTTTTGACGCTTCGCTGTATTGCTGTGCTGACCGTTTGGATATTTGTACCGCTTTTCACACGGATGTAAATATGCAGTCGCACGTCATTGTCGATGGAAGTGACCTTAACAGACTTTGCAGTTCCTGCCCCCGTCTGTAATCCGGGGGTTTTTGCAGAAAAGGCACTGAAACCCTCAACATCCTTTACAGCATTAGCGGCAATTGCCGCGATGACTTCATCTGAAATGATAATTTCGCCGTTTTCGGCAGTTCTCTCGTTTGCAGTCATTGGGGAAAACCTACCTTCCGTGATTTGGTGCGAACCTAAATACAATGTTCTCCGAAACTCTTAAAATCTTTGATTTTTTAGAGGTTCGTGAGGTTATTATACCATTTCTGCGGAGCGCGCAAGTGCGCAGCAGGTATGATACAATGTTCTCCGAAACTCTTAAAATCTTTGATTTTTTAGAGGTTCGTGAGGTTATTATACCACAAACAAGAAAATTCTCAACTATTTTACTTCAACTAATGTAATTTTTTCTGCGGAAATTTCGGTTTTATTCACAATAATCTCTTTAATTTGCACAGCACTTTGTTCGTTTAACGTGCCTTTCGCCAATACAACCTCCGCAGTATCTCCCAAAGATACCAACGCTTTTCCGCCGGTTTTTGCCGTAATCAAGTTTTCTATTTCCGCCTCTGCCTTAATATTTGCCGACAGCTTGCTCAGTGCATCCCGTGCACTTTGCTTATCTTTTTCATCCGCCTCTTTATTTTCAATGACCTGTGTCAACGCAGATTGTGCATCTGCGTGCGCCTGTGTACGCTTCAGCTCTGCTGCTTCAAAATAATCACTGCTGCCTGCATTCACATATTGTGCCGCACCCAAATTTTCTGCGGCGGTTGTATCCGCAGGGACACCACGGTCGATTTCGCTCATTGGCTTTGTGTAGTACCAATTCACATACACTGCCGCCGCAAGTGCAACAATCAACCCGAAAAAAATAATTTGCTTTTTGCCGATAATTTTTGACATACTTATTCCTCCGCTGATTTCATTTTTAATACACTGACACGGTTCGCGCCGACGCCGAGTGCCGCGCTTACCGCATTTGTGATTTGATTTGCTACTGTCGGATTTTCTCCGCCGTCACACACAATAATTACCCCTTTTATCTTTGGCGCATTTGTTTTTAGGAGAATGCCTGTATCCCCGGAATCGCCGTCTACCAAAACATATTGGGAGTCGTAGCTTTTTTGTTCGGCATCGCCGTCGGTTTTGGCATTGGTTTTTTCATCGGCGGCATATATCTTTTCGTCTGAGCTTTCTATGGTCAGCATCACCTGTACCCGTCCTGCGCCCTCAACTTGCGCAATCAATTCGGATAGCTTTTTTTCGGTTTGTGTGCAAAAATCGTCCACATCTGTTTGCATATTCGCTTTTTGTGCAGCTTCCTTTTGGTCGGAATGCATATTCGGCAAAAGTTCAGAAAGGCACAAAAGCAAAATCCCAAGCGCACCTAAAGCTGCTAAAATTCGTACACGCTTTTCTGCTTTGAACAGTTCTTTTAGCTTCGAAAGCTTTTGCATATTTCACGCCCCAATTTCTACAATTTCTTTCGGAATACCGAGTTCTTCCAAACACGGAAGAACTTCTGTTGCATCCGCCTCTGTTTTTATTTTGAGTTCTGTCAATACGAGGTATTGCTCGTTATCCCGATTGGTTTGCAGTTGTATGTCATCAACTTGAATATTATGTTGTAAAAGTGCTTCGCAAATCACCTGTTCAAGTGCTGAGTTGTAAACAGTGGTTTCTTGTATCGCTTCATAGTTGAACAGATCATCTTTCGGCACGAGCGTTTCTGCATTCAAATCCATTTTGGCAAACGGCTGCAGCATAACAAGAAGCATCAACAGCACCATAACCGTTTCACCTGTTTTTTTGATATTTCCTTTCGGGAACATCGCTTTAAACAGCACTATGATTACGGAAAACATACAAACCGCCGCACCCCATAAGCTGATTTTTTCCATAAATTATCCTCTGAATTGTAAAATGATGCCCGTGGACACAATAAATAAAAATGCCGTAAATATTACAAAAACATTGACAAGTGACACTGTAGCGGCAATGCCATCAAGCATCTTTTTGATGGATGTCAGCCCCAAGGCGCCACTGACGGTCGCTGAAAAAGAAATTGCAAAGTACCATAACAGTAAATCCAAAACAACCGGCACGTTGATGAGTGCAATAACCAAGATTCCGAAAATGCCGACAGTGCTTTTGATAAGCGATATACTGCCGAGCACGGAGGTCAGACTGTCGCCGAGCGCACTGCCGACAATCGGCACGGTACTGCCGACAAGTGTTTTTATGCCTTTAACCGTAACGGAATCGCCTGAAGCCGCGAGTGAGCCTTTTATAGCAAGCAAGCCTGTAAACACTGCGGAAAAAACGCCCAAGGTGATTTGTATCAGCTTTTTAAAGCAAGCGGCGATGCTGTCAAATGAAAATTTGCTTTCTATGCCGTTTAAAATATTCAGCATAAAAAATACTTGCGCAATCGGGAGCAAGGCGTGCATCTGCACCGCAGAAAAGAGGTTGGACAGCCCGACCATCACCGAGCTGTATGCGGCGGAGGTCAAGGGTTTTCCGCTCATCGCAATGATTCCCGCAAACCCGGGAATATACACCAGCATAAAATCTGCGCAAAGCTGAATTGCCGAGAAGGCGGCAACAAGGGTTTCGGATACAGAAGGCAAAATCAACATCACAATCCACAACGTCGAAAACAAAGAAAAAATTGTATGAATGTCTCCTTTTTGCTGTGTAAATCCGGATAAAACTGCATACAATACCACAAAAGCCAGCATTAAGCCTGCCGCGCGAAGCGGTTCTTGCAGCTTACCTGTGAGAACTTCCAATAATTCTGTGATGACTGCGCGCGGAGAAAGAGACAGCAAAGATTCGTAGCTGATTTCATCTAAGCCTAAATCTGCAATCGCAGACTTTGTATCTGCATCAACAGCTTCGTAAATTTCCGAAAATACAGCTTCTGCATCTGTCTGTTCTTTTGATTCTTCAGCGGCAAAAACAGATAAGCAACAACTGCTCAACAGCCATATTAAAAGAAATGCAAACGCGAATGCCTTTCTGCGATTCATACATTTAACCATCCCAAAGAAATTTCCACAAGCTGTTTTGCGGCAGGCAGTGCCATCAGCAAAATCGAGAGCTTAGCAGTCATTTCGACTGCTGAGGCAAGTGTTTGCTCGCCGCAGTCTTTGCAAATATCCGCCGCTAACTGTGCAATGACAGACAGTCCCAGTGCTTTGAGCAGAATTTTAACCAACGCACCGTTTTCACCGAATAGATTTTGTATATCTTGAATTTCGGAAGCAACTGAGGAGAATGTAAGCAGTACCGCAACACCGATGAACGCTAAAACAGACAGTTTCAGCAGTAATCCAAATTCGGGTCGGCTCTGCTTGAAAAAGACAAGAAAAGCGGCACCGATTACGCAAAGCGCGATAAGTTTTATCATAGTATCTACAAATCAAAAACAGACTGCATCATATCATAAAGTGAACTTAAGTGTGGTAACAGCATAACCGTAACCACTAAAATTCCTGCGAGCACAGTCAACATAGCATATTCATCCCGCCCGGATTTGGAAAGCACCTGCTGTAAGACGGCAACAATGATTCCGATTGCGGCAATTTTAAAAATAAATGTAATTTCCATATATTCCCAGCCTCAAAGCAGCAAAATTGTAAAAAATATGCCGGAAAGGATGCCGAGTGCATAACACAATCGCGATTTACTTTGCACAGATTTTTGCAATTCCTCCGCCCAAGCTTCCAACTGTGTGATAAAAAATGTGCAATTGGCACTTTGTCCGTTCTTATCTGTAGAACCAAACGCTTCGGAAAATGCGGATATCCACTCTTTTTCACGCGATTGCAGTGCGGACGTTGCCGCATATTTTTGCAGTGCGCAGTTCCAGGCGAACTCTAATGGCTTTTCGGAGTCAAATTCTTCTTTCACAAAGTGAATAAAGGAAAAATCCCGAAACTCCGCACTTTCCGAAAGCTTTTGCAGTAATACATCCGTGGGTGTCAGAGCATATTCAATCTGCCTTTGAATCGACGTGAGTAAGCGAATAAATTTTTCAATTTCCCGTACACGCTTACGCACCCGCGCGGACAAATAGATTCCCGTCCATATGCAAAATCCCAGAATCAGCAGGATTCCCGCCGTTTTCAGCATCGTCTTCCCCCGCTTTTATAATTTCTGTCACTTTGCCGACTCGTTCTTTTGTTCCGAGAAACAGCAATGTATCAAAAACACGGTCGGCAAACAGCGGCTTTAACTTTTGTCTTTGATATAACGCCTGCGAGGTATTTGCGTGTGCGGTTGCCACAAAATGCACACCGCACCGAACGCCTTCCGTAATCGCGTTTACATCTTCACGAGAGCCAATTTCATCACAAAAAATGATATCCGGTGAAAGCGCACGAACCGCCAAGGAAATGCCGTCGGATTTTGAATACCCGGAAAGTACATCCATAGTGCATTGGTTGTTTTGTACACTGCCGTCTGACGGAAACAGCTCTCCGCGCTCATCAATTACGGCACATTTCACGGGCGTGCCGATATAACCGCTTGAAATCTCTTTGGCAAGCGCGCGCAAAACCGTCGTTTTTCCCGACATCGGTGCGCCGACAAGCAAAAGATTTTGCAGACCGCTTTGGAAACAGATGCGAAGTGTTTCTTCTGCCGCGTGCGGGATTTCCTTTGCGATACGGATATTCAAAGCGGATATCTCCCGAATGCCGACCGTTTGTCCGTTTTCGGTTACGGCTGTACCGCAAAGACCGATACGATGTCCACCCGTCACGGTCAAATATCCGTTTTTGAAGTCCTCCTGATGGCTATGCACGGAATATCCACAGGCGTGGGTGACGATGTCCTGAATCTCGTGCTGGGTTATGTAGAAAAGATGCTCAGAGGGCATATAGGTCGGTTTGCCGCCGACTGTGATGTAAAAGCTTCGTGTGGGACTGACCATCAGCATCGGACCGTTCGCCCGAAGCCGCAGTTCTGTAAGCGTATTTAAAAGATTCGGCGGCAGATTCAAAAGCAGTTCCCGTATTCTTTTCGGAAGAAGTGCGACAATCTGCAGAACCTCTTTTTTGATTTGTTCGTCCATTGTTTTTCACCTCAGTTCAATATATGGTTACTTGTCCTTAAATAGAACAACTATTTCTTGAAACGGCAAGAGCACTATGCTATACTATAAATACTGATATGCAAAGGAATGTGGATATGAAAGCGATAAAAGCAAAAAAACAAAGTTCATTTTTTAAAGAAAACAAATTTATTTTTATTTCCGGTCTATGTGCACTTGCCGTTATGGTATTGGTATACTTTTGTTATGATTTGATTCCGTTCGGCGATATGACCATTTTGCGTATGGATCTTTACCATCAATACGGGCCTTTGTTTGCCGAGCTGTATGACCGTATAACTTCGGGCGGGTCACTTCTGTATTCTTGGGAATCGGGACTCGGCGGCAGTTTTTTGGGCAATTTCTTGAATTATATGTCCAGTCCCCTTTCGTGGATTATATTGCTGTTCGGGCATGAAAATATTACCGAAGCAATTTCGACGATGATTCTTTTGAAGGCAGTCCTGTCCGCCTGCACCTTCTCGTATTATTTAAAGCATTCTTTCCGCAGAAACGATATAACCATTTCCGCATTCGGCGTTTTATATGCGTTTTGCGGATATTTTGTCGCATATTACTGGAATGTAATGTGGTTGGATGCGATGTATCTCTTCCCGCTGATTATTCTCGGCATTGAAAAGATCATAAAAAAAGGCCGTCCTACGCTGTACTGCGTCACATTGGCACTGATGTTCCTTGCAAACTATTATATGGCGTATATGGTTTGTGTATTTTCAATTTTGTATTTCCTTACCTATTATTTTGCCAATTATCCGTTGTCCAAAAAATTCGAAGAACCGCTTGCGGACACGCCGAAAAAGCAGGGTCTTATTAAAAAACTGAAAAATTCCGTCTTTTTCTGTGCCGGGTGGAAATTCGCTTTTTATTCGGTTCTTGCAGTCGGCTTGGTTGCTGTCATTCTTCTGCCGCTTATTGAAGTGCTTTCGGCAAGCTCTGCAACCTCGGGGAACGCGCCGACGGATTATAAAAAATACTTTACGGCTTTTGACTTTTTGGCAAATCACCTTTCCGCAACCGAACCGACCATCCGAAGCAGCGGTTCTGATGTGTTGCCGAATGTGTATTGCGGTATTCTGACTTTACTGTTGGTGCCGCTGTATCTGTTCTGCAAAAAAATTCCCGTGCGCGAGAAGATTGCGTACACGGCTTTACTTGCCGTTCTGTATTTCAGTTTTTCAATCAATTATCTGAACTTCTTCTGGCACGGTTTCCACTTCCCGAACGATTTACCCTACCGTTTCTCGTTTATGTATTCCTTTGTGTTACTGCAAATGGCATACAAGGCTTTTATCCATCTGAAAGAGTTCTCGGGCAAACAGATTTTGACTGTCGGTATTTCGCTCGTCGGCTTTATTGTATTGGCAGAAAAGCTGACATCTAAAAATGTTGACAACGTTACGCTGCTAATCAGCTTGGTTTTTGCGGTCGGCTATACGGTGATTCTGCATCTTTTCCAAGATAAGCGATTTACAGCTTCGGTAGTTTCCGTATTACTGCTTTGCGCGGTCGTATCGGAAGTTGCGCTCGGCAATACCAACAAGTATTCAATGAATCAGTCGAAAACGAATTATACATCGGATTATGCGGCATTCCGCGAGGTCAAGGATAAGCTGGATATCGAAAATCATAACGCTTTTTACCGTATGGAATTGACCCACTTACGCACTCGAATGGATCCGAGCTGGTACAATTACAACGGTGTTTCCGTCTTTTCTTCTATGGCATATGAAAAGACGGCGAATTTACAACAAGACATCGGTATGTTCGGAAATTATATCAACAGCTACACCTACAATCTGCAAACGCCCGTATACAATGCTATGTTTGGGCTGAAATACATTGTAGATAATGAAGATACCTCGATGAACACGCTTTTATATAAAGAATTGTTTACGGTAGATAAATTTACCGCCTACGAAAATCTTTATGCACTGCCGATTGCGTTTGCCTGTAACAGCGATGTGGCAGATTGGACCTCAAATACGTATACCGACCCGTTTTTAGCACAGCAACAGTGGTTCTATTTTGCAACAGGCGTTGACAACGTATTTCGCAAGCTTCCGATTCAGTATGCAGATTATGAAAATGTTTCGGAGTTTTCCGACAATGAGTTGGCTACGGGCGATATGACTTTTAAAAAGTTGAACCCCTCAGCAAACGGCAAAATCACATTTGAAATCACTCCCGAACGCTCGGAAAATGTTTATGTATATATTAAATCAAGCAAAATGGATGCCGCCACGGTTACATCGAATCTATTTACAAAAACCATAAATACTGCCGACGGCTACATCGCTGATTTAGGACTCCGTTCTGCGGGTGAAACCATTACGGTTGAAATGCCTGTAAAAAGCACGGAAAGCGAAGGCAGTTTGGAGTTTTATGCATATTCTTTAGACGCTTCCGCATTCAAAAAAGGCTACAGTCTTTTGGCGGATGACGGTCAATTCGAAATCACCTCTTTCAGCGACACAGAATTGATTGGCTCTCTGACTGCCAAGGAAAACGAGATTGTGTTTACCTCTATCCCCTATGACGAAAATTGGTATGTCTATGTCGACGGCAAACGTGTGTTCCAAGAGGATGTGTTCTCGGTTTCCGAAGGACTTTTGGCATTCCGTGTGGGTGCGGGTGCGCATACAATCACGATGCGTTACGCTTCCGCCGGGCTGAATGCAGGAAGTACGGTCACAATCGTTTCCATTCTTTTGGCAACTCTGTTGATTATTTTCCGCCGACGTGAATGGCTTTTCTATAAACCGAGCCGTATAGAAAAATGGAAGTCTTTCAGCACAGAAGAGAACTTGATTCAACAAAGTAATCCCCCGGAACAAAGCAAAGAGGAAAATTCTCTTGCGGAGTACCTGGACTTGGATATTATTGTAGAGGAAAAGCGAAAGCCCTCAGACGAAGAATAAGAAAGCAACAAAAAACACCGACTAATCCATTTTGAGATTAGTCGGTGTTTTTATATTTCTGTAAATTATTTGCCTTGTGCTTCGTCGGTTACTTTACGGAAACGCGCGGTGATATCCTTGGGTCTGGTAACTGCCGAACCGATTACAACAGCATAAGGCTTCGCTTGCCAAACCTTTTTCAACTGTTCTGCTTCCCAAATACCGCCCTCTGCAATGATTTTTGCGTGCAGGGTATTTACCATTTCTGCAATGAAGCTGTAATCGGGAATGGCAATGCCCTTTGTGCTTTCTGTGTAACTGCGCATTGTGCATCCGATGTAATCAAAGCCTAAGGAATCTGCCCATTTTGCTTCATCCATATTGGAAATATCCGCCATAATTTCGACCTGAGGTTTGTTCTCGCGGATGTATTTTACCAAATCCTCCAGCTTTTCTCCATTGGGACGTGCACGAAGCGTAGCATCCAGTGCAACGACCTCTGTATCGGTTTCTTCCAACAGTGCCTGGACCTCTTTGAGCGTCGGTGTGATGTATACGTCGCTGTCGGGATAAACCGCTTTAATGATACCGATGGTCGGCAAATCGACTTCCTGCTTGATGCTGTTGATATCCGATACATAATTGCACCGAATGCCGTCCGCACCGCCCGCTTTTGCCGCTTTTGCCATTAAATGCATAATGTTATACCCGTAAAGCGGCTCGCCCTTGACGGCTTGACAGCTGATAATCAGACTGCCCTCTTGAATATGTGCCATAAAATACTTACCCCTTAGTTCTGCAATGCTGCGGCGATTTCTTTCGCTTTATCCCTGCCCTCTTGTGACAGCGGCAGGAAAGGCTTTCTGCATTCGCCTACAGGTACACCGAGATTTTTGAGAATTTCTTTTTCCATTTGGAACACACCGAACGGAATAATTGCTTCAATAAACCGATTCGCCTTTTCCTGCGCCTGCTGTGCGCCGCGAATATCGCCTGCGTTAAATTTATTGTAAACATCCAAAATAATCTGCGGCATAAAGTTGTAGGTACTGCCGATACCGCCGTCTGCACCCATGGACAGACCCGCTACAAGCATTTCATCAAAGCCGTTAAAAACAAACAAATCGCGCGGCAGATGCTTGAACATTTCAAGCTCGAACAGGTTCTGCGAAGTGTGTTTAATGCCGAGCAGCTTTTCATCGTCTAAAAATCCGCGCACAACGTCCAGCATACCGTTAAAGCCACCCGCATTCGGGAAGTTATACATCAACATCGGCAAGGAGGTTGCGTGCATAATGTCCGCATAATAGGTTTTGATTGCTTCCAGCGGAAAAGCATAATAAAACGGCGCAACCGCGCTGACCGCGTCAAATCCGCTTTCTTCCGCAACCTTCGCCATACGAATCGCACTGTCTGTAGAAATTGCGCCGACATGTGCAAACAAGTTGCATTTGCCGCCCATTTCCTTACCGACTACACGGAATACTTCCATACGCTCTTCTTCAGTAAGCAAAAAGCCCTCACCGGTACTGCCGCCGACATAAAGACCCGTAAGCCCTTTGGAAATACAGTGCTGTGCCAACGCCTTCAGCGCCGCATAATCTACACTGCCGTCCGCATTGAACGGGGTCATTAAAGCGGAGTACACACCCTTAAAATTTTTCATTGTTCTGCTTCCTTTCTATTTTCAGCTGCATCCAGCTTTTCGCCGACGGATGCAAGCAGTTTATCGTTATTTAAAACAAATTTATCAAAAGCATACTCTGCGATTCCCTGATAATTCACAGAAAAGCCGTGATGCTTTTCACCGTATTTTTTGCGCACAAGCTTTATGCAAAGCGCGACACATTCGAGCGTAACACCCGCCAAAACTGTGCCGTAAAAATTTGACCATTTTTGTTTTTGCATCATAATCCCTCCTGCTGGAATAGCGGAATAAAGCTGCCGATGTCCGTTAAAGCTCCATTTGTAAGTGATTCGGGGAAAATATGATAATTGCGGAGAAAAGCAATTATCGAGTCCGCATTGGCGTGATTTTGCACATTACCTGTGAAAAGCATACAGTCATTTGAAATCAGCGAGGCACATCCGCCGATAAATCCATACGGATAGCCTTGCAAACGTACACTGCCTTTGTCCACATATAAAACATCCAGCTTGTCCGCATTTGCAGTGCGCGCAATTCCAATGTCATCCGTAATCAACGCACTTTCCGTAACAGCAATGACCGAACATTTCGTGTAGCCCTGTTTTACACAGCAAAACGGCAGTGCTTTCTGCGCACACCATTTTAAAATATGTGTATCTGCAGTTTTCGGATTCCCGAAAAGTCGGTCACCGATGCGCACACAATTTAAGCTCGCTTCCTGCGGATAGCCGTTTTCAACACGGCATTGTGCATATTGCGGCTGTGCGCCGAGCGAAAGCAGCTGAGCGAACAATCGGTGCTGTGTTCTCTCTAAAAGAAAATCTTTGCCGCCGAACGGAAAAACCGCTAAATCAATATGTGCCTTTACAGAACCTGTAATTTTGGAAATCGGTTTGGAATACACACAAGCGATATTTAAATCCGAAAGCACTTTTTCATAAGACTGCATCCCTGTGCCCGCAAGAATGTGCGTTACCTTTGCCGTTGGTAAATACGGGAGCGTCACAAACTGCGGCATTATATAATTGCCTCAAACGCCTGTCGGATATTGTTGACGCCGACGACCTCAATATTCACCTTAAGTGAGGATTTTATCTTCATCAAATTATAGCGCGGCACAACGCATTTTTTAAACCCGAGCTTTTCTGCTTCACGAATCCTCTGTTCACACGCGCTGACAGCACGAATTTCTCCGCCTAAGCCGATTTCGCCGAACGCAAGCACGTCCGCCGGCACGGGTACATCCTTAAGCCCTGAAACGATTGCAAGCGCTACAGAAAGGTCACAAGCAGGCTCATCAATTTTTAAACCGCCGATAATATTCACATAACAATCCATATTGCCGACAAAATACCCTGCACGTTTTTCAAGAACCGCTAAAAGCATAGACATTCTGCCGTAATCCACACCGGTCGCCATACGGCGCGGCGTGCCGAATCCTGTGGGGGTAACTAAGCTTTGCACTTCTGCTAAAATCGGACGAGAGCCTTCCATAATACAGGCAACACAAATACCGGATGTATTTTTAGGACGCCCGGAAAGCAACATCATAGATGGGTTTTCGACCTCGAAAAGTCCTTTGTCCTCCATTTCGAACACGCCGATTTCATTAGTAGAGCCGTAACGGTTTTTTACTGCGCGCAAAATGCGGTAAGATAAATTGCGGTCGCCTTCAAAATACAAAACGGCGTCTACAATGTGTTCTAAGACCTTCGGGCCTGCGATGTTACCATCCTTGTTGACGTGACCGACGATTACAATCGGGATGTTTAAAGTTTTTGCCGTGCGCATAAATAAATTGGTCGTTTCGCGCACCTGGGTTACACTGCCGAAGGATGAGTTCAAATCGGTAATGTTCATCGTCTGAATAGAGTCAATCATCACAATATCGGGCTTTTCAGCCGCAATTGTTTCACAAATATACTGTGCATCCGTTTCGCAAAGCAAATAGAGATTTTCGGTGGAAACGCCGAGCCTTGAGGCGCGCAATTTCAACTGATGTGCCGATTCTTCGCCCGAAACATACAGAATACGCATATTTTTCCCGAGGTGCTCGCAAATCTGTAAAAGCAATGTAGATTTACCGATGCCCGGGTCGCCGCTCAAAAGCACCAACGAGCCTTTTACAAGTCCGCCGCCGAGCACACGGTTCAACTCGCGAAGCCCCGTGTCAAAACGGTGCTCCGTATTCGCTTTGATTTCATTCAGTTTTTGTACGGCGGCACGGTTTTCATAATGCGCAGTACGCATTTTCTTTTGCGAGCCACTTTCCACGGTGCGCATTTCCTCTTCCATGGTGTTCCATTCCTGGCAGGAAGGACATTGCCCGTACCACTTGGAAGTTTCATATCCGCACGCGGAGCAAACGTAAACAGACTTTGTTTTTGAAGCCATTTTCAATATTCCTTATGTGTTCATATAACTCAAAATTCCCGCCGCAATTGCAAATGCCATTTGCTTCTGATACTGCGGGTCTTTTAATTTTTTTGTTTCAGACGGATTGGAAACGAATCCGCACTCCACCAAAACCGCCGTTTTTTTCGCATAATACAGCAAGTAAATAGAGCTGTCTGATTTTTTAATCATACGCTTATTATCGGGCTGCATCGTCGAAATGACTGACGATTGAATGCATTCGGCAAGCTGTGCACTGGAGGTCGTATTCGGTGAATAAAACACCTGCGTCCCCCACTGCGAGCTGTTTTCATATTTATTTTGATGGATGCTTACAAACATACAGTTTTCGGTATTCTCCATAATGCGCATACGATTGTGGATATCGGATACCTTTCGCTCACGGATGGTATTCGCCTCTGCGCTGTGAATGGAATCCTCAGTCGTTCGGGTCATTACCGTCTGCACGCCGAACGCGTTCAGCTGTGCTTCCAAAATTTTAGCGATTTCTAAATTAATTGCCTGTTCGGCAGTGCCGTCTGTAGCGACTGCGCCGCCGTCCTCCCCGCCGTGACCGGCGTCAATGACGACGACCGATTCTTTGACAGGTGCACCGGAAGCTTCTCTCGCCTGCCGCGCTGCATAGTACGATTCCAAATAAAAGCCGATACAGACAATTAAAATCAAGCCTGCCGAAAATATTTCGAAAAACACATTCTTTTTCATAAGACCACCCCATTGAATATATGAGGTGAAGCTTAAGAATATTATAGTGTAATTTGTGCTGTTTGGCAAGAAAAAAGTGCATCGAAAATGAACTTTCGATGCACTCCGAATCGCTTAAAGCTTATTTCAGCATACTTGCAATTTCTGCTGCGAAATCTTCTTCTTTCTTTTCAATGCCTTCGCCCTTTGCGTAGCGAACGAAGCCTGTGACTTTAATGTCAGCGCCAAGCTCTTTCGCAACTTTTGCGACGTACTGAGAAACGGAAAGGTCGCCGTCCTTAACAAACGCCTGATCAAGCAAGCAGTTCTCTTTGTAGTACTTGCCGATTTTGCCATCGACAATCTTTGCGAGCACCTGATCGGGCTTGTTTGCCATTTTCGGGTCTTCTTTCATCTGTGCAACAAGAATTTCCTTTTCGTGCGCAAGCACTTCTGCCGGAACAGAAGCTTCGTCGAGATAAGACGGGTTCATAGCCGCAACCTGCATAGCAACATCTTTGCCCATCAGGTCAAATTCGGGCTTTGCAGCGGTTGCATCGTCGGTATCGAAGGAAACCATAACACCGACTGTGCCGCCTGCGTGGATGTAAGTCGCAACGTGACCTTCCGAAACAACGAAACGGCGGATTTTCATATTCTCACGAAGCGCAAGGAAAACTTCCTGTACGCACTCTTCCACAGTGCAGTTGCTGTCTGCCGCAGTTTCTTTCAAAAGTGCATCAACATCAGCGGGTTTGGTCGCAACAACCGTTTTTGCAACTGTGTTTGCAAGTTTTACAAAAGGCTCACCCTTCGCAACGAAGTCTGTTTCGCAGTTGATTTCAACCAATGCGCCGCAGGTTGCATCGCTGTAAGCCGCAACAACACCTTCCGCCGCGACTCTGCCGGCTTTCTTTGCCGCAGAAGCAAGACCCTTTTCTCTCAAGATATCAATTGCCTTGTCCATATCGCCATCGGATTCAACAAGTGCCTTTTTGCAGTCCATCATACCGACGCCTGTTTTTTCACGAAGCGCCTGAACGTCTTTAGCTGTAAATGCCATTATAAATTCCTCCCAAATATTTTTTCAAAATATGCCCGCACCAAATTCAGCACGGGCATAAAACCTACAAACTGTTTTTATTCAGCAGTTTCTGCTTCGGGCTCAGCTTCCTCTGCCGCAGCACCCTGCATACCCTGTCTGCCTTCGATTACAGCATCTGCCATTGCGCCTGCAATCAGCTTAACTGCGCGGATAGCGTCGTCGTTACCCGGGATAACGTGATCGATTTCGTCGGGATCGCAGTTTGTGTCTACGATTGCGATAATCGGAATACCGAGCTTCTTTGCTTCTGCAACAGCGATTCTTTCCTTGCGCGGGTCAACAATGAACATTGCAGCAGGCTGTTTTTTCATTTCGGTGATACCGCCCATAAATTTCTCGAGCTTTTCGATTTCAAGCTCAAGCTTAGCCGCTTCTTTTTTCGGCAGCATTTCAAAAGTGCCGTCTGCCTGCATTGCCTGCAACTGACCAAGTCTTCTGATTCTTCTCTTAATTGTGCTGAAGTTTGTAAGCATACCGCCGAGCCAACGTGCGTTGACATAAGGCATACCGCAGCGCTGTGCTTCCTCTTTAATAGATTCCTGCGCCTGCTTTTTGGTGCCTACGAACAAAATTTCATCGCCCTGTGCCGCGATGTCGCGAACAACCATATAAGCATCTTCCAGCTTTTTGACCGTTTTTTGCAGGTCAATGATGTAAATCCCGTTTCTTTCGGTGAAGATATACTCCGCCATTTTGGGATTCCATCTTCTGGTCTGGTGACCGAAATGGACGCCTGCTTCGAGCAGTTGTTTCATGGATACGACTGACATAATTTTTTCCTCCTTATTTTGCCACCGCGCGGTTCAGCTTACAGCAAGACATATAAAATGCAATTTTGCTGTAATCCCCGTGCGTGCGAATTGCGAAAGCATTATACCATTACAAAGCCTATTTTGCAAGCATTTTTTACGAATCCGAAAAGATTTTTTTTTGCAAATCAAATAATTCCCGCTTTTTTTCGGCAGTTTTTTCGAAATCCACTGAAAACTTTTCAGGAGCCTGCCGAATCACAACGTTGCCCTCGGCAATCGGCTCCGAAAAGAAAGAAATCGGCACGTCCAAAATTTTCTTTTCGGAATTGATTAGAATCACTGTATTTCCTTCAATGCGGTCTACAGACCAAATTTCCATAAAGCTATTTCTCCGTTTCTACTGAAATTTCTTTGCCGTCGCTGATGACTACGATATTGCCGTTTCTGTCTGTTCTTCTGTAATCAATGCCGAGCGCGGAAAGTCTTTGCAAAGTGGATTCGCTCGGCAGCTTATAGCTGTTGTTTTCGCCGCAGGAAATGATTGCAAGTTGTGGGGACACAGCGCGCAGATATTTCTCCGTTGAAGAGGTTTTGCTGCCGTGATGTCCCAATTTGATGACATCCGCCTGTACAGGAAAGCCCGCTTCTAAAATATCGGTTTCGGAAGCTTTTTCCGCATCTCCCTGGAATAAGAAATGATTTTCACCGTAGGTGACACGCACAACCACAGAAGAATCGTTCATCTCTTTGTAATCCTGATTCGGCGCATATACAGTAAAACTGCATCCCGACAGAGCATAATCGTTCCCGGGTTTAGCGGCAATCACCTTCGCGCCGCTTTCAGACAGTGCATACAGCAAATCTTCATATACCTTGGACGTCGGCATATGTGCTTCGCTGTATTTCGGCATAATCACATTGGAGATTGGATAATTACGGATAATCTCATCCGCACTGCCGATATG
Source organism: Bacillota bacterium (assembly GCA_021769885.1). Classification (GTDB taxonomy): domain Bacteria; phylum Bacillota; class Clostridia; order Oscillospirales; family Acutalibacteraceae; genus Fimenecus. Next base: position 190,969 of record JAETSA010000001.1, read on the forward strand.
GTCAGCGTGGGCGTGTGTCAATATCAGATAATCGAGCTTTTGGACATTCTGTGATTTTAAGTAGGCGTCGATGGCTGTATAGCTGTCCACTTCGCCTGCATCGATTAAAATCGATTCATCGCCGCATAAAATCAATGCACAGTCTGCCTGCCCGACATCCATATAATGCACCGAAAACGGAAATTCCGACGCAGCAACAGTCTGATTGCCGCCTGTCAGGCGAAAAAGTGTGCTCCAGGACGGCAGTCCGAGCTTTGGGAAATAAGTAATCAGGACGGCTAAAACGGCAACACAAAGCATCACTGCAATCTGCGCAATACGGATTTTCTTTTTATCGTTTGCGCTTTTTGGCTTTGCCATTAGACTTTCCTCCGGGATTCCTTGATTTTGCGTAACGAGTTGCTGACGAGCTCACACCGCACAACGGCCGAATCAGACACTTCTCCGCTGTTCCGATTAAATCCGCGCGCCCTGCGCGCTTCAAGGCTTCTTCCACCAATGCGTGATTCTTCGGATTGAAATACTGCATCAGTGCACGCTGCATTGCTTTGTCGTGCGGATTTTTCGCAACATAAACAGGTTTTAATGTATAGGGGTCTAATTCCGTATAAAACATTGCGGTCGCGATTGTCCCCGGCGTCGGATAAAAATCCTGCACTTGTTCGGGATGTAAATGCTCTTTTTTAATAAAAATTGCAAGTTCCACAGCGTCCTGTAATGTAGCACCCGGATGTGAGGACATCAAATACGGAACGAGATACTGTTCCTTGCCGATTTTCTTGGTATAATCAAAATACTTTTTGGAAAATCGAATATACGCTTCAATATGCGGCTTGCCCATTTTGTCTAAGACAGCCGCTGAGCAATGCTCCGGTGCAACCTTCAGCTGTCCGCTGATATGATGTGCAACAAGCTCTTTAAAGAAGGCGTCAGAAGAATCCTCCAGCATATAGTCATAGCGTATGCCTGAGCGGATAAAAACCTTTTTCACCTTCGGCAGTTCGCGCACGGCACGCAGAATATCCAAATACTCCGATTGGTCGGCTTGCAGTGCCGGACACGCTGTCGGTGCTAAGCATTTTTTGCCTTTGCAGAGTCCTGCTTTTTCTTGCTTCGCGCAGGACGGATAACGGAAATTCGCTGTTGGTCCACCAATGTCGTGAATATATCCTTTAAAATCGGGCATCTGCGTAATGCGTTTTGCTTCTTCCAGAATAGATTCCTTGCTTCTCGAAGTTACATAACGCCCTTGGTGAAATGCAAGCGAACAAAAGTTACAAGCCCCAAAGCAACCGCGATTGTGCGTAATGGAGAATTTCACTTCTTCTATGCCCGGAACACCGCCGTCTTTTTCATAAATCGGATGATACTGCCGTGTATACGGCAACGCATAGACCTCGTCCAATTCTGCACGCGTCAGCGGCGGCATCGGCGGATTTTGCACCAGCATCATTTTGCCGTGCCGTTGTCGCAGCATTTTGCCGCGGATATGATCCTGCTCATCCTGCTCTATGCGACAGGATATTGCATATTCCCGTTTGGATTTCACCACGTTTTCATAAGACGGGCATTCCGTGCAAAACGGCGTTTCCTCCACCGGGACAGCGTAGCAAGTGCCGAGAATATCATGCAGGGTATGTATGCTCTCCCCTGCGTTCAAGCGTTTTGCAATTTCAAGGGTCTGTTTTTCGCCCATACCGTAAGAAATCAAATCCGCACCGGAATCGAACAAAATCGACGGACGGATTTTGTTATCCCAATAGTCATAATGTGCAAAACGGCGCAAAGACGCCTCCAATCCGCCGATGACAATCGGAATATCCCCAAAGGCTTCCCGAATCATTTTGCAATATACAATTACTGCACGGTCGGGACGTTTACCGATTTTACCGCCCGGAGAATAAGCGTCCGTGTTCCGTCTTTTTTTGGCGACGCTGTAGTGCGCAACCATAGAATCGATATTACCCGAAGAAACAAAAAATCCAAGACGCGGACGACCAAACCGCTGAAAATCGGTTTGGCTGTCTGTGTGCGGCTGAGAAAGAACGGCTACTTTGTATCCGCCCGCTTCCAACACACGGGTAATAATTGCCGCGCCAAAGCTGGGGTGATCGACATATGCATCGCCCGTAACATACACAAAATCCACTTGATCCCATCCGCGCGCCTGCATATCCTCACGCGAAATCGGCAAAAACTGTGTCTGCATAGCTTATTCTCCGTTTGTATCGGCGGTTGTTTCTGCGCTGTCGCTGTAATCCCGCGATGCACCGCCCTGTGCCAATGCATTCATTTCGTACCACTGTTGCTTGGAAATCAATACCTTACGCGGTTTGCTCCCTTCATAAGGACCGATGATGCCGCGTTCTTCCAAATTGTCCACAATTCGTGCCGCACGTGCATAACCAAGCTTTAATTTCCGTTGCAATAAGGTTGTAGAAGCCATTTGCGCATCTACAACGACTTCGATTGCCTTTGGAATCATTTCGTCGGCTTCGCGGTCATCGTCGCCGTCGTCAGCAGAAGAAGCGCTTCCCTTTTTCTTATCTTGCACAGCCTGGCGTTCAATCTCCTGCATAACATCATCGTCGTAAGCGGACTGTTCCTGCCCTTTGATGTAGTCTACCACGGTTTCCACTTCTTTATCGGAAAGGAAACAGCCCTGCACACGAATCGGCTTTGCGATACCGACAGGGTAAAACAGCATATCACCGTTGCCGAGCAATTTCTCCGCACCCGCCGCATCAATGATTGTGCGGGAGTCGATTTGTGAAGAAACCTTTAAGGAAAGTCGGCTCGGAATATTCGCTTTAATCAAGCCTGTAATAACATCGACAGACGGACGCTGGGTCGCAATGACCAAATGCATACCCGCCGCACGTGCCATTTGCGCCAGACGGCAAATAGAATCCTCAACCTCGTGCGGTGCCGCCATCATTAGGTCGGACAGCTCATCAATAAAAATCACGATTTGCGGCATCTTTTTTTGCCCGATGCTTTCGCAAATACTGTTGTAACCGCTGATATCGCGGACATTGTTATCTGAAAATGTTTTATAACGTGTCAGCATTTCGGTAACCGCCCACGCAAGCGCGCCCGAAGCCTTTCGCGGGTCGGAAACCACGGGCACAATCAAATGCGGAATACCGTTATACACTGTAAATTCCACCTGCTTCGGGTCAATCATCAAAAGCTTGACCTCATCAGGCGTTGCGTTATATAAAATGCTTACAATCATAGCATTTAAGCAGACAGATTTACCTGAACCGGTTGTACCTGCAACCAATAAATGCGGCATTTTGGCGAGGTCTGCATATGTACAGTTGCCCGCGATATCTTTACCAAGCGCAACAAAAAGCTTGGATTTTGCCGATTTATACTGCGGCGTATCCACTATTTCACGCAATGTGACCGTTGCACGGTTTTTATTGGGGACTTCAATGCCGACCGCCGCTTTGTTTGGAATCGGTGCTTCGATACGAATGCCGCCTGCCGCAAGATTCAGGGCAATATCGTCCGCAAGATTCGTAATACGGCTGATTTTGACACCTGCCGCAGGTTGAATTTCATAACGTGTGACCGACGGACCACGGCAAATGTCTACAATACGTGTTTCTACGCCGAAGCTTTTTAAGGTATCCACCAATTTGGTTGCATTCGCCTTTAATTCGTCTTCATATTTTAAACTGCGTGAGTTCGTATTGACCGCAAGGCACGAAAGCGGCGGTTTTTCATATACCTTTGCCGTCTGTTCTTCCTCTGCATCATCCGTTTCGGCAGATTCGTCCGCCGTTTTGGTTACTTCGGACTTGTCCTTTGCAAGCTTTTCCGTCGGAGTCAGTACAGAGGTTTCTTCTGCCGCCGCCACGGGCTTCGTCTCGGGTGCTTTCATTTTATTGATAATATCATCCAGCAAAATCGGTTTCTGCGTTTCCGGCTCTTCTATGGGTTCAATCAACGTACTTTCGAGTTCCGTGGGATCTATCGTTTCTTCGAGGGATTCTTCTTTTGGCGCCTCTTTTTTGCGTGGGAACTTTTTAACTACCTTTTCTTCCGTGGGTACTTCGGGACCTAAATCCACATCCACATTAAATTCACGTTCACGGCGTTTGGTGATTTGCTCAATTTTTTCTTCGCGGTATTCGTTCGCTTTTTGCACGGGCTTCGCCACACCGCGAAACAGACGAATCAGCGTTGTACCGGTCATTAGCATCAAACAAAGGAAAATCAAAATCAGCACAAGTGCAATTGCCGCTGCCTTACCGCTGCCTGTAATCAGCAAAATAAGACCGCCGAAAAACGCGCCGACAGCCCCACTGCCAAGGCAGGAATTGTCATAACGGAATACATCATATGCATCTACAATATCCGCCCAAAAATCAACTGAGCCCTCAAACGAAAAAATATGTACTGCGCCTGCAATTAACACAATCAGCGTAATTGCTTCGCCAATCTTAAAGCCAACCTTTGTACCGACCTTGTCCAGCGTTGTCATAACCGCAACATAAATCAGAAGCAACGGAATAACAAATGCACAAAATCCGAACAGGCCAAAGGAAAGATTTCGAACCCCGCCCCAAAGACCGCCGCCCGGAATGAAGGTAATGCACAGCCCAAACAGAGCTACGCAAAACAATACAATTGCGGCAACTTGTTTTTGCGCCGCAGTCCGCTCGGTATTGTTGCGCGCACCTGTTTTGCCGCTTTGCCCCTGCGGTTTCCTTTTTTGCGGCGTTTTTTTCTTTTCTGCCATATGAATTTCTCCTCCGAATATCCTAAACAATTCTATTTTTCTGTTATCATACCATACAGACAGTGCAGTGCGTCCGAAAGACCGCCGAGACAATCAATCATACCGGATTCTACAGCTGTTTTTCCGTCTAAAACAGAGCCAACATCTGTCGCAAGCTCGCCCGTTGCCAACATATATTCCCGAAATTTTTCGGCGGTCATTGCGGAATTTCGCGTTACAAATTCCACAATGCGTTCCTGCATTTTTTGAAAATACGAAAAGGTTTGCGGCACACCGAGCACCAAGCCGTTCATACGGACAGGATGCACGGTCATTGTCGCTGACGGTACGATAAACGATTTTTTTGCCGACACAGCAAGCGGTACACCAATGGAATGTCCACCGCCGAGCACCAAAGAAACCGTAGGTGTTTCCATACCGCTGATAAGCTCTGCAATGGCAAGACCTGCTTCGATATCGCCGCCAACCGTGTTTAAAATGACAATCAGCCCCTCAATCTCACTGCTCTCTTCAATAGCAACAAGCTGTGGGATGACGTGTTCGTATTTTGTTGTTTTATTTTGTGCGGGAAGTATATAATGCCCTTCAATCTGCCCGATAATTGTTAAGCAGTGAATCAAGTGCCCGTCCTTGGACACTGTAATAGAGCCTGTTTCCACGATTTGCCGTATAGCAGAGTCCGCGGGCAAATCCTCACTGTCGTCCGTTTCCTCTTCGGATGCATCTTCCTGCAAATACAAAGAACGGTTCATTACGGTGTGAAACAATTCATTTTTCTTGCTTTTTTTCATTACTGATCCCTCCGCCGTGAATATATTTAGTATGTGCGGAAAAATCAGCAATTATTTTGCGCAAAATATTGTATCATAAAAAAAATGAATTAGCAATATCCCGATAAACAGAAAAAATTCATTGTTAGTTTATTGACAAGCGCGTCTTGTAGTATTAAAATACCAATATAACTTTGTTAAAAATTTGAAAAAGTTAGGAGATAATCAAAACAATGGGACTCACTGTTGCACAAAAATTGATTAAAAACCATTTGGTCAGCGGCGATATGACCGTCGGCAGCGAAGTTGGTCTGCGCATCGACCAGACCCTGACACAGGATGCCACAGGTACAATGGCATATCTCGAATTTGAAGCCATGGGTGTGGAGCGCGTAAAAACAGAGCTTTCTGTTGCGTATATTGACCACAATACACTGCAAACGGGATTTGAAAATGCCGACGACCATCGCTTTATTCAGTCTGTCGCCAAAAAGCGCGGGATTCGCTTCTCCCGCCCCGGTAACGGCATTTGCCACCAAGTGCATTTGGAGCGTTTCGGCAAGCCCGGTAAGACCTTAATCGGTTCAGACAGCCACACTCCCACGGGCGGCGGTATCGGTATGCTTGCGATGGGCGCAGGCGGGTTAGATGTTGCCGTCGCAATGGGTGGCGGTACATACTATATCACTATGCCGAAAATCGTCAATGTGCATTTGACGGGCAAGCTGAATCCGTATGTTGCTGCAAAAGATGTTATTTTGGAAGTCCTTCGCCGTATGACCGTAAAAGGCGGCGTCGGCAAAATTATTGAATACACAGGCGAAGGCGTAAAAACGCTCTCCGTTCCCGAGCGCGCAACCATTACCAATATGGGCGCAGAGCTTGGCGCGACCACTTCTGTATTCCCCTCCGACGAAGTGACCAAAGCTTTCTTGGCGGCACAAAGCCGTGAAGAGGATTGGACGGAACTGAAAGCAGACGAAGATGCTGTTTATGATGAAACCATCGAAATCGACCTGTCTTCCCTTGCTCCGATGGCGGCAATGCCGCATATGCCCGACCGCGTAAAATCCGTAACGGAAATCGGCGCAATCAAAGTCGACCAGGTTTGCATCGGCTCGTGCACAAACTCCTCATTGATGGATATGCTCAAGGTTGCGGCAATTCTGAAAGGTAAAACCGTTTGTCCGACCGTCAGTCTGTCTATTGCGCCCGGTTCGAAGCAGGTGCTCAATATGCTTGCAAAGAACGGTGCGCTCGCAGATATGATTGATGCAGGTGCACGTATTTTGGAAAGCGCCTGCGGTCCGTGTATCGGTATGGGGCAGTCGCCCAATTCCGCAGGCATTTCACTGCGCACATTCAACCGTAACTTTGAGGGGCGTTCCGGTACAGCCGACGCCGGTATTTATTTGGTCAGCCCTGAGGTTGCCGCTTATTCGGCACTCACGGGCGTGCTTTCCGATCCGCGTGAGCTCGGCGATGCACTGAACATCCAAATGCCTGAAAAGTTTGAAATCAACGACAATATGGTGGCGCTCCCCGCCTCTCCCGATGAAGCAGATACTGTAGAGGTGCTGTACGGACCAAACATCAAACCGTTCCCGACTACCGAAGCTCTGCCGGATGCACTGACCGCCAAAGCGGTTCTGAAAGTCGGCGACGACATTACGACCGACCATATTATGCCTGCGGGCGCAAAAATCCTGCCTTACCGTTCCAATATTCCGCATCTTTCGCAATTCTGTTTTGCAGTGTGCGACACAACCTTTGCAGAGCGTTGTAAAGCCGAGGGCAAAGGGTTTGTCATCGGCGGTGCGAACTATGGTCAGGGCTCTTCACGTGAGCACGCGGCACTTGTTCCGCTGTATCTCGGCGTAAAAGCGGTCATTACAAAATCCTTTGCAAGAATCCACTGTGCGAACCTGATTAACGCGGGCATTTTGCCGCTGAACTTCAAAGACGAAGCCGATTATGACAAGATTTCGCAAGGCGATGAGTTAAGTATGCCGAACATCAAGAATGAGATTTTGGCTGATAAGCCTGTTATCTTGCAGAATCTGACGACAGGTGAAAGCTACGAATTGAAATACGAGCTTTCCAAACGCCAGAAGGATATTATTTTGGCGGGCGGTCTGCTCAATTACACACGGGAATCTTTATAACCAGCAATCTTTCTTAAAGGAGCGATACAAGCTATGACAGAAGAAAATTTACAGGCGGCAGTCAAAAAATTTGAAGAACTCGTGCGCGAGCAATCCGCACGTTCCGACCGCATTAAAGCAGAAAAAGAGTTTTTGGATTTTGAAGCTCTCGACAAAATCATTATCGGCGTTTGCGGCGGCGACGGCATCGGTCCGATTATTACCAAGGAATCGGCAAGAGTGTTGGAATATATGCTCGCAGATGAAGTTAAAAACGGCAAAGTCGAGTTCCGTCAAATTGACGGGCTGACAATTGAAAACCGCGTTGCGGTGATGAAAGCCATCCCCGACGATGTGTTGGAAGAGCTGAAAGCCTGCCACGTTATCCTGAAAGGGCCGACTACCACCCCGCAGGCAGGCGATCCGTGGCCGAATATCGAAAGTGCAAATGTTGCCATGCGTAAAGCGTTGGATTTGTTTGCAAATGTACGCCCTGTTAAGGTCAAAGAGCAAGGCATTGACTGGACTTTCTTCCGCGAAAATACCGAGGGTGCTTACGCGGTTGGTTCAAAGGGCGTGAATGTAGACGATGACCTTTCGCTGGACTTTGTTGTCACGACCAGCGAAGGCAGTGAGCGTATTGCAAGACTTGCGTACGATTATGCACGCAAAAACGGCAAAGAACGTGTATCCATCATCAACAAGGCGAATGTCATTAAAACCACAGACGGCAAATTCCTGCGCATTTGCAAAAAGGTCGGCGAGGAATACCCCGAAATCACAACGGATGAATGGTATGTAGACATCACCACCGCAAAGTTGATTGATGAAAAACGCAGAAAAGATTTTAAGGTATTTATTCTGCCGAATCTTTACGGAGATATCATTACAGACGAAGCCGCAGAATTTCAGGGCGGTGTCGGCACGGCAGGCAGTGCAAATCTCGGCAAGCGGTATGCAATGTTTGAAGCGATTCACGGCTCTGCACCGCGTATGGTACGCGAAGGCAGAGGGCAATATGCAGACCCCTGCTCTATGCTTCGCGCAAGCGTTATGCTTTTGTCGCACATCGGCAAGCAAAAGCAGGCAGATTTGTTGGAACGTGCATTAGACATTTGTATGTTCGAGGAAAAGAAGCTGAAGATTACCGGCCGTGAAGACGGCGCAACCTGCAGTGCATTCGGCGATTATGTTATGGAAACCGTAAAGCGGTTATCTGAATGAGGTGAATAACAATGGCGAAGAGTGATGTATCCCCCTCTGTGGTCAAGCGTCTTCCCCGCTATTACAGATTCTTAGGCGAAATCAAACGCGCCGGTATTCAGCGTGTTTCCAGCGGCGAGTTGTCCAAAAAAATGGGCTTTACCGCTTCTCAGATTCGGCAGGACCTCAACTGCTTCGGCGGATTCGGTCAGCAGGGCTACGGCTACAACGTAGAACAGCTGTATGATGAAATCGGCAAAATTCTTGGCGTAAATCAGAAGGCAAAAACCGTTTTAATCGGTGCAGGCAATCTCGGCAGGGCTGTTGCCTCACATATGTCGTTCGAAGAGCGTGGATTCAATCTGATTGGTATTTTTGATAAAAATCAAGCACTCGCCGGTCAGCTTGTCCGCAATATGCCGATTCGCCACATTGACGGTCTGTACGATTTTTGCAGGGATAACACCCCTACAGTTGCCGTGCTGTGTATTCCAAGTGAAAGTGCAAAAGAAATCACCGATGAGCTTGTGAAGCTCGGCGTGAAAGGCTTTTGGAATTTCAGTCATTATGACATTGCCGTCAATCACCCGGAGGTTGCGGTTGAAAATGTGCATTTGTCTGACAGCCTAATGAAATTAAGCTTCCACGTCAACAATTTATAATAACCTCACGCACTTCTAAGGAAGCAAAGCTTCCAAGAATTGCGGAGAACATTGTATCATCAATTTGGGCTGACGCCCTGCGGCTTTGCCGCCCATTGCGCGGATGCGCAATGAAATTGTGGTATAATAACCTCACGAATCTCTAAGAAATCATAGATTTCAAGAGCTTCGGAGAACATTGTATCATGCCTGCTGCGCACTTGCGCGCTTCGCAGATATGGTATAATACGGGTTAAAAATCAGAACCGACTTTCTGAAATACGAAAGTCGGTTCTAATGTTTTTCTGTTTCCTTGAGCAATTGAATCAGCGCGGCCTCAAAATATTGATTCTGTACTGCATCGCGTTTTTTTGCTCCCTTCAAATGTACGCCTGCCATACGCTGTTTTTTATGAATGTGACGGCTCAACAGCAAGCTGTCCATATTCTGTTTGTCAAAAATCAAGCCATTCTGATTCAGCGCACGTGCACCTCGCGCCAAGCACATCGCGGCAAGACCGTAATCTTGTGTAACAACAATATCCTTTGGATTCAGCAGATTGACAATTCGAAAATCAGCACTGTCCGCCCCTTTTGAAACCGTAATCACCTGTGCATCCAATTCCGGAAAGCTATGTGCAGTATCACATACAACTGTACACGGAATACGGTAGGACTTTGCTATTTGCAAGGTCAGATGTACCACAGGGCATCCGTCGGCATCAATCACGATTTTCAAAACTACAACTCCTCAAACATTATACCTCTTCCAAAGCAGATTGTGCTTCAACTGCGATATGATTCATTTTCTCAAGACAGTTCTTACAAATTTTCATACCGCCGTACTCAATCATATCATCCGCGCTGTCACAGAAAACGCAAGCGGGTGCATATTTTTTTAAAATTACAGTATCGGCCTCCGTGTAAAACTCAACATAGCTTTTGTCATCAACCAAATGTAATAATCTACGAATCTCCATCGGCAATACGATTCTGCCCATTTTGTCTAACCCGCGGACAATTCCCGTTGACTTCATAGAAAACACCTCGTTTACTTTAATATGGCTAATTATTGCATTTTTTGACATTTTTGTCAATAACAGACATAGAATGTTTTTCTTCTCCATATATATATAGCGGTGGTACATATGATGAACTATATTTGGCCGTGTTTAATCTTGTTTTCAATTGTATTTTCGGTTTTTTCAGGAAATGTATTACAACTCGGCGATGCTGTATTTACCTCGGTCACAGAAGCCGTAACACTGACCATTAAAATGCTCGGGATGTTTTGCTTTTGGAGCGGTATTATGCAAATTGCAAAGGTTTCAGGGTTAACAGATAAAATTTCAAAACTGCTTTCCCCTATTTTGAATCGAATTTTTCCGAGTATCCGAAACGATGTGGAAACGCGGAATGCTGTTGCTATGAACGTTACTGCAAATTTATTGGGGCTCGGAAACGCCGCAACACCGCTCGGAATTGCAGCGATGCGGCGTTTGCAAGCACATTCCGAAAATAAAAGCGTTGCCAGTAACGATATGGTTTTATTTGTCGTTTTAAACACTGCCTGCATACGCTTGATTCCGACAACTGCCGCTATGCTTCGGCACGAAGCAGGTGCCGCCGCACCCATGGATATTCTGCCCGCGACCGTCTTGACATCATTACTTTCCTGTACCATTGGCTTAATTGCGGCACGCGCATTTGAGGGACGGCATTATGAATAATCTCGGCACTTATGTACTTTTACTGTTTATCAGCGGCATTCTTTTGTTTGCTTTGATTCGGAGAACTGCAATTTTTGACTGCTTTTTAGAGGGTGCAAAAGACGGTATGCAAAACGCAATCAGCATTCTGCCCGCTTTGATTGCTCTGCTGTTTGCCGTAAAGCTGCTGACTGCCTCGGGGATTACTGAAGCATTGACTCATACTCTCTCACCGCTTCTAAAAAAAATCGGGTTTCCCGCTGAGGTTCTCCCCCTTTGTATTTTAAGTCCGCTTTCCGGAAGCGGTTCTTTGAGCGCATTTCAGGATATTTTGGCGACCTACGGCGCAGATTCCTATATCGGCAGAGTTGCATCTGTTATAGCAGGTGCAACCGAAACAACCTTTTATGCGGTTACGGTTTACTACGGCGCAATCGGCGTCAAAAAAATACGGCACACAATCGCCGCTGCGCTGTGTGCCGATATTTCGGGATTCATTTTAGCAAGCTTTTTTGTACGCTTATTTTTCGATTAAGGATACACCTTTCATTTCAGCGGGCTTTTCAATTCCCATAATGTCCAGCATTGTCGGGGAAAGGTCGCAAAGCCTGCCGCCCTCTGCTTTCAGCTTGCATTCCTTACCGACAACAACCAACGGTACGGGATTGGTCGTATGTGCGGTGAACGGCGAACCGTCCTCCTCATACATCTTATCCGCATTGCCGTGGTCAGCCGTAATCAAAATGACACCGCCCATCTGCATAACTGCATCCACAAGCTTGCCGACACAAGTATCGACAGCTTCGACAGCTTTTACAGCGGCATCAAAAATACCTGTATGCCCAACCATATCGCAGTTTGCATAGTTGAGAATGACAACGTCATACTTACCGCTTAAAATCCGCTCACAAGCCGCGTCGCACACCTCATACGCACTCATTTCAGGCTTCAAATCAAAAGTAGAGATTTTCGGCGAGTCAATCAGTACACGATCCTCACCGGGATAAACTTTTTCTTCCCCACCGTTATAAAAGAATGTAACGTGCGCATACTTTTGCGTTTCGGCAATACGAAGCTGTGTTTTGCCAAGCTTAGAAAGGTATTCACCCATTGTGTTTTTCAGCACTTCAGGTTTGAAAGCAACCGCAACGTTGGGCATTTCGGCATCATACTGTGTCATACAAACATAATACAGCGGGAAAAATGCTTTTCTTTCAAAACCGTTGAAGTCGGGATCGACAAATGTACGGGTGATTTCACGTGCGCGGTCGGGACGGAAATTGAAGAAAATCACAGAATCATTTGCGCCGATTGCCGCACCGTCTTTTAGAACCGTCGGCAATACAAATTCATCCGTCAGGTTTTTGCCGTCTGCATCAATTGTTTCGTAGGAGGCTTTCACAGCGGTCAATGCGTCGTCTGCGGCAATGCCTTCGCGATTCACCATTGCATTATACGCCATACCGACACGATCCCACATATTGTCACGATCCATCGCGTAAAAACGACCCATAACCGTCGCAATCTTACCTACGCCGATTTCCTTGCACTGATTTTCAAGCTCTTCAATAAACTCCACACCCGAGGTCGGCGGCACATCGCGGCCGTCCAAAAGCGCATGCACATAGACCTTTTTAAGTCCATTCTGCTTTGCCAGCTCGAGCAATGCATACAAATGGGTGTTATGGCTGTGCACACCGCCGTTGGATAATAAACCAATCAAATGCAGTGCCGAATCGTGTGCTTTACAATTTTCGATTGCCTGTACGAACGCTTCGTTTTGGAAAAAGTCACCGTCGGCAATGGATTTTGTAATTCTTGTCAGTTCCTGATATACAACGCGGCCCGCACCTATGTTGGTATGACCAACCTCGCTGTTGCCCATTTGCCCGTCAGGCAAACCGACATCCATACCCGATGCGCCGATATAGGTCATCGGGTTGTTTTTCATAATTTCGTCCAATCTCGGGGTGTTTGCCGCCGTAATGGCGTTACCGTAATCCGATGGATTGTAGCCGAAACCGTCCATAATACATAAAACAACGGGTTTTTTCATTGATTTCACCTGAATTTAAATTATTTAGAAGCCGCCGCAACGATTTTTGCGAAATCTGGTGCTTTCAGAGATGCGCCGCCGATCAAGCCGCCGTCCACATTAACTTTTGCGACCAATTCATCCGCATTGCCTGCATTCATAGAACCGCCGTACTGAATCGTAACGGTTTCTGCAACATCTGCACCGTATGCTTCGGCAATTGCCGTACGAACGTAACCGTTGCCCTCATCGGCCTGCTCCGCTGTTGCGGTAACGCCTGTGCCGATCGCCCAAACGGGTTCATAAGCGATAATTACATTCTGAAGCTGCTCCTTCGTCACGTTTGTCAATGCCATTTTGGTCTGGAATTTCAAAAGTGTTTCGGTGTAGCCAAGCTCTCTCTGCTCTAAGGTTTCACCCACACAGATGATGGCTTTTAAGCCTGCATTCAATGCCGCCAAAGAACGGAGATTCACGGTTTGGTCGGTTTCACCGAAATAGGTTCTGCGCTCGCTGTGACCGATGACAACATATTCTACACCTGCTTCTTTGAGCATATCTGCAGAAACTTCGCCTGTGTATGCACCGCTCGCTTTGAAATGGACGTTTTCAGCACCGATTTTGATGTTCGAGCCTTTTGCCGCCTCAACAGCTGCGGGAATGTCGATAAACGGTACGCAAAGAACGACGTCGCATTTTGCGTCCGCGACCAACGGTTTCATTTCTTCAATCAAGGTTTTTGCTTCTGCGGGGGTTTTGTTCATTTTCCAGTTACCTGCGATAACCGCTTTACGAACTGCCTTATTCATAATGATTACTCCTATTCATATGCCAAATCCCGATAGGGAGCGTTTCCCTATCGGGGTTCGGTTAAATTATTTCTTTTCGTTCAGTGCCGCAATACCGGGAAGCTCTTTGCCTTCCAAATACTCCAAAGATGCGCCGCCGCCCGTGGAAATGTGCGACATCTTATCAGCAAAGCCCAATTTCTGAATTGCCGCTGCAGAATCGCCGCCGCCGATAATGGAGATTGCACCACTCTCAGCGATTGCGGTTGCAACTGCAACAGTACCGGAAGCAAAGTTCTCCCATTCGGAAACACCCATCGGTCCGTTCCAAATGACGGTGCCTGCATCCTTAACCGCTTCAGCAAAAATCTTTTGCGTTTCCGGCCCGATGTCAAGACCCATCCAACCGTCGGGAATCTCATCGGAATTGACAACCATCGCTTCGGTATCAGCTTTGTACTCCTTGCCAACCTTGTTATCTACAGGAATCAGGAATTTAACGCCTTTTTCCTCAGCCTTTTTCATCATTTCAGCCGCAAGTTCAACCTTATCAGCTTCCAAGAGGGAGTCGCCGATCTTATGGCCAAGTGCTTTCATAAAGGTATATGCCATACCGCCGCCGACAATCAAGGTGTCACATTTGTCAATCAAATTGGTGATAACGCCGATTTTATCAGAAACCTTTGCACCGCCGAGGATTGCAACAAGCGGTCTTTTCGGATTTTCCAATGCGCCGCCGATAAACTGAATTTCTTTTTGAATCAGATAACCGCAAGCCGCAGGCAGGAACTCTGCAACACCCGTTGTGGAAGAGTGCGCTCTGTGTGCAGAACCGAATGCGTCATTGACATACAAATCAGCCAAAGCTGCGAACTTTTTGGAAAGTTCCACATCGTTTTTGGTTTCGCCGGGTTCAAAACGAACATTCTCAAGCAACAGCACTTCGCCATCCTTGAGGGAAGCCGCAAGTGTCTGCGCGCTTTCACCGACAACGTCCTCAGCCATTTTCACTTCTTTCCCGAGCAGTTCGGAAAGTCTTGCCGCGACGGGCTTCATAGAAAATTCGGGATTGACTTCCCCTTTCGGTCTGCCGAGGTGCGAGCAAAGGATCACTTTTGCGTTGTGGTCGATCAAATACTGAATCGTGGGCAGGGACGCAACAATGCGCTTGTCGCTTGTGATGACACCGTCTTCCATTTTTACATTGAAATCACAGCGGACAAGAACGCGTTTGCCTTGAACGTCAAGATCCTCTACAGTCATTTTGTTGAGTGCGCTCATAAAATTCATCCTTTCAAAAGTGTGTAATCTAAAAAATAACATTGATTATTTTATAACAATATGCCATTTTTTTCAAGTATCCGTGCAGATAAGGCAAAAAAAATTTTTTTATTTTTTTGTTTATTATGCACAAGTCGCTATATCTTATATGCTTTGCGTATTTCTTTAATTTTATCCGTCAGCATTGACCGCAATGTTTCCGGGTTGCGAATTTGAATTTTTGCGCCGAATTGCATAATCCACGCAAGAAGCCCTTCCCCAACTGCAACCTCAGCTGACAAAATGAATCGGTCATCGCCGAAGCGCGTGATATGAACATCCTCGCCGAACCGATCCAGTATCGGTTCAATGAGTTCGTTTTTACACACCAACTCGATATTTTCGATTGTACCCGAAAACATATTGAAATGTTTGTGGGCATAATCCGCAGAGTCAAAAAAATCGGTATAGGGTGACACCTCGGAAAAAGGACGGGCATCTTCTTCAAGGACGGATAGCTTACGGATTCTGTCTACCCGAAGAACCATCAAATTGTCGTACTTTGCATTGTTGCCGACGAGGTAATAGTGGTCATCCGACCAAATCATCGCATACGGACTGACCGTGTGCTCACGTTCCTCATACTCTACGGCATTGGAGTTCCCGATTACACGCCTGCGATACAATACCGTGACTTTTTTTTCATCCCGAATGGCACGTTTTAAATCGGTAATATGATTATAAATTTGCTCGTTCGTGGATTTGGAGGCGTTTTTTACGTGTGCAATATGCTTTGCATCCTCAGCCTGATTTTGGTTCAGCAGTCCGACGAGTTTTTCCGTCAACTGCGTACTTTTGCTCGGTGAAATAAAATTTGCCGAGCCGACTGCATCACAGAGCAACTGAATTTCTGTCGGTTCAAAATGCCGAGTTGCCAAAACGTATCCGCTGCACGGCTGTTTTGTATAACAGATATCATACCCAAATTCCTTCAAAACGGCAATATCGCTGTAAACGGATTTTCGCTCACACGCGATTCCGTGCTCAGAAAGATTCTGTAAAATCTGCTCTGCACTGATTGGATGCTGATCGTCGCTTTCGTCCGTCAGCTGTTTGAGAATATACAAAAGCTTCAGCTTGTGGTTTGCCATGCCCCGGTCTCCTCACGCGTTTATAATGTCAGCTGCTTGTTCAGTGCGATAACGGTATCTTCCTCTAACTTCAACACAGCTCTGTCGTAGGTATAAATACCGTTCACCTCATTTTCAACGTCGCTGACCTGGGTATAGATTGTACCGCTCAAGCCTTTTTCCACAAGCGGAATCACCTGCTTTTTCATCAGCTTTCCATAGGCGGCTGTCAAGGACGCTTTGTCCTTAAACATCAAATATCCGAATGCCTTTTTCGGATTCCACATATGGCCTTCTTCTTTTTGCGAGTAGCCGCCGAACTCCGTAATGACAAATGCGCGGTGATCAGGTTTGCGCATACGAATCGGCAAAATGTATTTGTGCATACTCTGCACATCGCCGCCGCCTTGGTCGTACCAGCCGCTCGCGTGGTCAATGACGCGTGTGTCATCCAGCTTGCGCACATATGCACAAATGCGAAGCGCATCAAACTGCCCCCATGCCTCATTAAACGGTACCCAACAATACAGCGAAACCGTATTATACAAAAGGTCAATCATTTCCGTAAGCTCGCGCTCGAAATCATCGCGCCAGCTTTTTTCGGTACGGCTGAAAACATTGTATTTATTATCCTTCACGTGCAGAATGCCGATATTCGGCAAAAATCCCGCATAGAAATCACCTATGTATTTGCCGCCGCTCATCATATCCTGCCACACAATCATACCCAATCGGTCACAGTGATAATACCAGCGGAGCGGTTCGATTTTGATGTGCTTGCGGAGCATATTGAAGCCCAATCGCTTCATTTCGGCAATGTCAAAAATCATTGCCTCATCCGTCGGCGGGGTCATACCGCCGTCAGGCCAATAGCCCTGATCCAAAAGGCCTTTTTGGAAGTACGGCTTGTTGTTTAAGAATAGGCGCATAACGCCTTTTTGGTCCTTATCCACGTGGAACTTGCGCATACCGAAATAGCTGGTAACCGTATCGGTAAGTGCGCCGTCCACTTTGATTTCTAAAGAAACATCATACAGATTCGGTGTTTCGGGCGTCCAAAGTGCCGCATTCGGCAAAGCGATTTCGGTATCTTTTTCAATCGCGCCCGAAAATACAACATCCCCCGCAAAAGTAACTGTTGCGTAAATTTCAGCCTCTGTATCTGTATTTAATTCCGTCTTGACCCGAATGACTTCGCGGTCAATGTTCGGCACAAAGCGAAGCTTCTGCGCGTATACATCCGAAACAGCTTCTAACCAAACTGTTTGCCAAATGCCCGAAGTTGCAGTATACCAAAATCCGTGGGTATCATTCACCTGCTTGCCGCGCTGTTGCCAACCGCTTTCGGTTGGGTCGTATACGCAAACAACCAGTTCATTTTCACCCTCGGTCAGATATTCGGTGATATCAAAGGAAAATGCGCAGTATCCGCCTGTGTGCTTGCCGACGGAATGATGGTTGATAAAAACTTCGCACTGCCAATCCACTGCGCCGAAATGCAGCAGGATGTTTTTCCCGAGCATCGCGGTCGGCACGGAAAAGCGCTTCCGATACCACAAACGGTCACTTGGTGAAAGCGGCTTTTCTACGCCGGAAAGTAGACTTTCCACTGCGAAGGGCACTAAAATTTCGCCGTCGAAATTTTCCGCCCATTTTTGAGCGGCAGGTAAAATCGCATAATCAAATTTCCCGTTTAAATTCAGCCAATTTTCACGAACCAACTGCGGACGCGGATATTCGGGCAGCGGACAGGCCGTATCTACCTTGTCGTACCACACAGAGCGCATAGACATGGATATTTCCTCCCGTTTTTAGAATAATATGGATATATTTTACCATATAAGAAGAAAAAAATCTATAGAAATTATGAAAAAGACGACGCACTCCCGTTGCAACCAATAAGAAAAGCCTTACCGACTTTGCAGTAAGGCTTTTCTTAAGATTCTTCACTATCGCCATGAAAGTTTATGGACAATCTGCACCCTTCGTGTGATTCGGCAAATACACGTGCTCCATCTCGATACAATTCCAAGTTTCCCCCATACACAAATAACTTTCTACCTTTTCAGCGGAAACCTCTGTAAAGCCACAGGCACGATAACAATGCAATGCGGTCTGATTATTCTCAAAAACGCCTAAGGAAACTTTTTTGACCTTTAGGAAATCAAACGCATACTGTACGGCCAGCGTAACCATTTCTTTTCCGTAGCCCATTCCCCGCTTTTTATCGTCCACAATTACAAATCCCAATCGAACCTCATCAAGATTTTCAGATTGCGGATAACGCATCGTAAAATGTCCGACGAGTCCTGTTTCATCAAATGCAGTCATCGCAAAAAGATTTGCGTTGTTGCGTTCCTTGTCATAATACATATTCATATCATCAGCACAAATCGGATAGTTATCATAACGGTCTGCACTCCATTGGCGAAACGCATACTCACTTTTCAACCAAGCGGTTATGATTTCTGCGTCACAGGCTTTATACGGTCTTAATCTCAGCATAAAATACCTTCTTCCGTTTTTCTCTCCGCAACAAAATATTATTTTCAGGATTTAGACAGCTGCAAAATCATTCAAACCATATTTCGGGAAAGTGACTTTTAATAAATTTGCTCATCGGATTGTTCACATGGCTTCTTAATTGATATTGTTCAATGGTTGTTTTTATATCATTATAAGCAAAAAGTAATTCTTTTTCAGGAACAGCACAGAAAGGCTTTATATCAAACAGCCCGTTTTCTTTGTAATCCATAAATTTGTTGTATACATCCCTTATCTCCGTACAGTTACATACATTTATCGGAATTTCACAAGTATACGCACAATGGATTGCCGTGGGGTTTTCGGTATGCTCTATGCTTTCACATTCATATAAATAGCCTTTTTTACCCTTGTATATATCCCTGAAACAGTCTTCATAGTATTCACTATATACGACTATATTTTTATCAAAACCGTATGGATAAAAGCTGAAAGGCTTAGGCACAGGTTTTACTGCATAAAGCAAGGCAACTACAGGATTACTTGATAAATACACGTACGGCTTCTGATGTTCAGACAAAAAAGGCTTTAGCTGTGTAAGACCGCTGACAGAAGAACCATGATATAAAAGCATTTTTTATTCTCCTCGTATATCATTATGTTTTTTTGCATCGAAAGAAGAAAAAATCCGGACGGTGCAAGGCACCACCGAACTGTGCGGGTGTAACGATCATATGTCCCGTCCCATGCTGTTGCCATCGGGTGAGACATACTGAATACGAACTGCGCTTCATCTTTCATAAGTTGATATACGTTTCGCATCAGCTTATCCAAATCTTCGGCATAATCAAAAACCAAGGAACTTGTAACTAAATCAAACTGTTCATCAAGCACAGATATGTTTTCCAATGCCAATTGCTGGTAAGTGATGTTTTTCGCACAAAAATTCTCGTTTGCATATTTTAGCATCTTTTCAGAGATATCAATGCCCAGCACGGATTTTGCGCCCATATCCGAATACTGCTTTGCATGTTGTCCCATGCCGCAACCGATATCCAAGACTCTTTTGTCCTTTACTTCCGGAAGCAGAGAAAGTAAAATTGGCGTTTCTATACAATCATTAAAATTGATTTTTTGCTCCGTATATCTTTGAAATTCTCAAAAAAGGCTTCATTGTCGTATATATTTTGCATTGCCATACCTTTACTTTCACTATAGTTTAGAATCTATCATCCATTTTGTAGAAAGTGAAATGCAATAAATCCACCCACGCCCGCAGGCATTTCATATGCCGCAGGCGTATTTCACGTGCAAAGCGCATTTCACAAATCCCGCAGGGATTTATTTCATTGAAAAAAGCACGCTTTCGCGTGCTTTTTCTTGGCGGAGAGCAAGGGATTCGAACCCTCGAACCGTTTTAGGCGGTTACACGATTTCCAATCGTGCTCCTTCGACCAGCTCGGACAACTCTCCAAATGTCAACGATTGGTATTATAGCCGACATTGCAAAAAAAATCAAGATATTTTTTGCAATCTTTAAAAAATAATTTATTTTGTCTGTTGTTTTTCGAAAAAGTAATTTATTCAGTCGATATTCTTAAACAAATTGTGTCGGTACGGCAAAGTTCTCCTTTGCCGTACCGACAGTTCAAAAGATTCAGTCGATAACCGTATAGCCCTGCGCTTCGACTGCCTGCTTCAAAACATCATCCGCAACATCTTTCGACAGTGTAATTACAGCGTTTTTCGCCGTATGACTTGCCACAACAGATTCTACACCGTCAATTGCTTCCAATGTTTTTTTCACTGTTGCTTCGCAGTGCGGACACATCATACCTTCGATTTTCAAAGTTTTTTCCATTTTTACCTCCTTGGACTTTTTTGCTCGTATTTTCATATTTTTTCCCGCATCGTGCAGCTTAAAGAAATTCAAGCGTAATGCGTTAGAAACTACACAGAAGCTGGACAAGCTCATTGCCGCCGCACCGAACATCGGGTTTAGCGTCCAGCCGAATATCGGAATCCAAACGCCTGCCGCAAGCGGAATGCCGATCACATTATAAATAAATGCCCAAAACAGATTTTCGTGAATATTTCGAAGCGTAGCACGGCTCAAACGAATTGCCGCAGGCACATCGCACAGCGAATTTTTCATCAAAACAACATCTGCCGCATCAATCGCGATGTCCGTACCTGCACCGATTGCGATGCCGATATCCGCACGCGTAAGCGCCGGTGCATCATTAATACCGTCACCGACCATCGCCACGCGTCCCGTTTTTTGCAAAGAACGAATTACACTCTCTTTGCCGTTCGGCAACACGCCCGCAATGACTTCATCCACGCCCGCCTGCTTCCCGATAGCTTGCGCAGTTTTCTCATTATCTCCCGTCAACATAACCACGCGGATGCCCATCGCTTTCAGCTGTGCGATTGCCTCGGGGCTGTCTGCTTTTATGGTATCCGCTACAGCAACTACACCAATGAATTTTTTCGCAGTGCAGAAGAAAAGCGGTGTTTTGCCTTCAACCGAAAAGGCGTCTGCCTGCGCCAGCATATTTTCGGGCACAGAAACAAATTTTGTAATAAACGTACGGTTGCCCGCATAACATTCCGTATCATTTATCCTTGCGCGGACTCCGTTGCCCGGCAAAGATTCAAAATCGCGAATCTCCTGAAATTCGATTTTTCTTTCCTCGCCTTTTTTCAAAATCGCCTTAGCCAGCGGATGCTCGCTTTGCCGCTCCATTGTACACGCAAATTGCAGAAGCTCGTTTTCGGAAACGTCGTTGTTGGGCACAATGTCCGTCACAAGCGGTGTGCCGTTGGTAATCGTCCCGGTTTTATCCAGAGCTACAATTTCCACTCTGCCTGCGCTCTCTAAAGACGCAGCTGTTTTAAACAAGATCCCGTTTTTTGCCCCCACACCGTTGCCGACCATAATCGCCACCGGCGTAGCGAGCCCCAATGCACACGGACAGCTGATGACCAAAACCGATATGCCGCGTGCCAGAGCAAATCCAAAAGACTCGCCTACCAATAGCCAAACAATGGTCGTAACAACGGCAATCGCAATTACAATCGGTACAAAAACGCCCGATACCTTATCGGCAATCTTGGCAATCGGCGCTTTCGTAGCGGCGGCGTCCTCAACCATTTTGATAATCTGTGAAATCGTGGTATCTTCGCCGACGCGTGCAGCCGTACAGCGCAAAAATCCCGATTGATTCACGGTAGCGGCTGAAACAGAGTCGTTGACCGCCTTGTCTACGGGGACACTCTCTCCCGTCAAAGAAGATTCATCCACAGCGCTGTGCCCTTCTAATATCACGCCGTCTACAGGGATGCTCTCCCCCGGGCGCACCACAAAGATATCCCCTTTTTTCACTTGCGAAACAGGCACAACGCGTTCTTTGCCGTTTGACAGAACCGTAGCGGTTTTGGGGGAAAGGCGCATCAATCCCTTTAATGCGTCGGTCGTTTTGCCTTTGGAACGTGCCTCCAACATTTTGCCGACGGTAATCAGCGCCAGAATCATTGCGGCGGATTCAAAATACAACTCGTGCATATAGTGCATAGCGACTTCTGTGCTGCCCGCAGTCATCGCAAACAATGCATAGGTACTGTAGACAAACGCGGCACTTGAGCCGAGCGCGACCAATGTATCCATATTCGGCGCACGGTGCAACAGGCTTTTAAATCCGCTGATGAAAAACTTTTGATTGATGACCATAACCGCGGCTGTCAGAAGCAGTTGAATCAATCCGAGTGCAACATAATTTTCGGATAACACAGCGGGCACAGGCCAGCCCCACATAGCGTGTCCCATTGAAAAATACATTAAAACAAGCAAAAAACCGACAGATGCGATTAAACGCTGTTTTAAAATCGGTGTATCACGATCTTTCAGTGCTTCTTCTGCGCTTTGATGATCAACATTCTCTGCGGTATGCACATCTTTCAACGCCGCGCCGTACCCTGCCGCTTCTACGGCAGAAATAATCTCCGCCGCCGAAGCAGACCCTTCCACGCCCATTGAATTTGTAAGCAAACTGACCGAACAGGCAGTCACGCCCTCTACTTTTTCAACCGCTTTTTCCACACGCGCACTGCACGCGGCACAGCTCATTCCCGTAACTGAATATTGCTCCATAAGCACCCCTTATTTCATTAGCTTTTGCAAAGTTGCCAGCAAATCCTCCAAAGAATCTTCTTTGCCCTGCTTGATATCCTCAGCAACGCAGGTTTTAATATGTGAAGCCAGCAATTCTTTATTAAAAGCGTTCAATGCGGCATTTGCCGCCGCGACCTGCACAATAATATCCGTACAGTACGCATTTTTTTCGACCATTCCTTTAATGCCGCGAATCTGCCCTTCGATACGATTCAAACGATGGATCAGCTTTGTATGCTCTTCCTCGGAACGGATTTTTGTCTTGTGACTTTGACAGCAGGTTTCTTTCATTTGCGCACCTCCGTTTGTATACCCCTATCGGGTATAATCATTATATACCCGATAGGGGTATATGTCAAGATAAGCGGCAGAAAAATCTTCTTCTGCCGCTTATCATTTGTCATTTCTTTTAAATTATAATTTAAACATCAATCGCAACACTCGATTGATTTCCGATTCTAATTCAGACGCAGCTAAATTCGGAATCTGCGCCTCAAAGACATCCGCTTCCGCTTTCATTTTCTTCAAATACGCTGCCCCATCTGCAAGCTTCGCTTTGTATTCTGCTTCTAACGCGTCTAATTCGTTTCGGAATTTCTCATCCGTTCCGGGTACAACACATTCTTGATACAAATCTATAATCTCATCATTCGGACGCGTTGGAAAATATTCGTGCGGTGCGGTACTGTCGAACAGACAAGCATCGAGTTGCGGTACAATGACCATATCCAAGCTCTTCGGATCAAAGGAGCAGTGATACACATAGACATCATATCCCCTTTTAGAGACTTCAGAAGCAATTCGTTTTAAAAAGGTGGATTTGCCGGTACCCGGGCGGCCTTTTATAAAATAACGCTTCGATATATTCTCCGTAAGTTCAGGAATATAGCAGATATTCCCGTTTACTGTCGGCGCGCCGAAAAATCGGTTAATTTGCTTGCCCGCCGCCGTATTGCTATTCGAAGGATGCGGCAGCAGTCGATTCAGCAGGGCTTCACATAAAATATTTGCAAAATCAAAATCCATACGTGAAATGTAGATTTCTTCCTGTCGATCATGCACTTCATGTGCACGGGAGAAAATTTGCCGCGCAGAAAGCAAATTGCGTTCCATTACATCCGTATGCGCACAGTCTTTTGCCGTGAAACAGGTTCGGATATTAAAGTCGAACGGCTGTGTGCGCATAGCACCTGTTTTCAAGCTCGGCAACATCCAACCGCACACTACACCGTCTAACGGACTGTGCACTATTTGAATGGGTATGTTTGATTTCTTTGTATGTTCCTGCACAGCTTTAAAAATTTGCAAAAACGATTCTTTCGGGAACGCGTTATAATGCAAAAAGGTATCCGCGCCCTCGCAAAAGTCCTGCCAATAGGATACAGGCATCGGTGCAATGGTTTCTGTAAAAAAGTGTTCCTCGTTATACATATTTTTCAGTCATCCTTTCAAAAATAATCAAAATTGCTCCACAGTCAGTTTATGCATATGTGGGCAGATTCAACACAGAATTTTCTGATTCAAACAGAATTTATCCTTTCGCACTATTGAAATACACAATTATGTTTGTTATAATAATACCCACACGCGGATATGGTGGAATTGGCAGACACGCCAGATTTCGCTGATGATACCTCGGTGTAAAATTTAATAATGAAAAAATCAGACTCAAACAAGCCTGATTTATATAAATGCAGGTATGGTGAAACTGGCAAACACGCTGGATTTAGGATCCAGTGGAGCGATCCTTGCAGGTTCAAGTCCTGTTACCTGCACCAAACAATATAAATCCGAACCCTTTCCTTGTTGGAGATGGGTTTGGATTTGCTGTTATTTGTATTAATCGCATTGTAAGAAATACGATTTAATTTTTGCAGACGATATTACCTAAATATAAATGGAGGTCTGTATGGACAAAAAGCAACTAATAACTGAGCAAGATAAATTTAAAGATCTTTCAAGAAATATTGTAGTAGCAGCCAGTAGCATTATACCTGGAATAGGTGGTGTTTTGTCGCTCTTTTTAGATAAATATCTGCCCAATTCAATAGAGAAAAGGCGGGATGATTTTTTGCTTTCTCTTTCTAATGATTTGGAACAGTTTCCAACACACATTGTTGAAAAACTTGCTGTAAGTGAAGAATATCATTCTCTGATATTAAAAGTTTTTAAATCAATAACTCAAGAAGAAAAAGAAATAAAGATTACAGCTTTTAGAAACATTCTAATAAATGCTGCACTATCTGACCAAAATATTGATGAACAAGAATTTTACATAAAATTACTGACAGATCTCACGACTGATCAAGTTAAAATACTTCATCTTTTTTATTTGAGGGATAATAAACATGAGATCAGTTTTACAAATATTTATAAATACATTTCTGATAATTGGAGCAAAGTGGATGAATCATACCGATTTGCTTTAATTACAGAATTGATAAGATATGGATTGATATCTGGTGCCCAGAAGTATCAAAAGAAAAAAGGTGAAGGACATCATCTATCTCCTTTTGGAGAAAGATTTATTTATTATATTTTTCAACCGTGTGAAACTAATGAGTCAATAGAAACATTAAACAATGATGAATAGAATGATCTATCCTAATCACAATCAAGGCAGGAAGTGAAAACTTCCTGCCTTGATTGTGATTTAAGTCATCCTAGCGGCTCTCTGTGCTTTTAATTTAGCTTATTGCCTCTCCATGTCATATTCCTTTCTGCCGGCTTCGCTCTCGAAAAAGGTCTGAATATTGGGGAGAAATCATCTTTGCAATACTTCTAATTCGTGTTTTGAAATATTTCTTTTTGTCGCATAAGCCAACACAGCGATTATTCTGTTGCCTGTCATTTTCCATAACATATTATTGTTATCTTGGCTTTCTTGAGTGTATAACAAGTTTAAAATTTGTATTTTTTCTGTCTGTTGACAAATGTATACATTTGTGATATTATGTTTACAGATTTAAGGCGGTGATAGTCTATGAAGGAAAAACTTGTAATTGAAAAAAAGAACTATAAAGGAGAAACAGCAGTTATTTCTGCACGTATTCCTAATGATTTAATAGCAAAAATTGACGAAATTGCGTCCATTACGGGTAGAAACCGTAATGAGATTATCCAACTGTGCTTAGAATTTGCAGTTGATAATTTGGAAATAAAATAAAGGATGGAATAAGAGATGAATAAACTGATATGTGATATTTGCGGCGGTGCAATCGTTGTGCAGGCAGGTGGAAAATACGGAATTTGTGACAGCTGCGGAGCGAACTATACCCTTGACCGTATGCGTGAAATCGCAAGCGGTATTAAAGTGAGCCAAACTGGCTCAAAGGAAGATGTAGAACAGTGGAAAGCCTTGCTCAATACATACCTTACTGCTTTTGATTGGGAAGCGGCAGAATCAACAGTGAAAAAAATCCTTGAAGCAGTTCCCACCGACGAATATTCATTAGATGTTTATAAAAAGCTTCAAAGCTGGAAAGACTATGTCATTAAAGAAGGAACGATGTTGGAATATAAAGGTATTTCAAATGCTATTGATATACCTTATGGAGTAAAATGTTTAGATTTTTATGCCATAAATTTGGCTTATGTAAAAGGTAAAATTACAATAACAATACCTGAAACTGTAATAAAAATTAAAGATTTTGCATTTAGCCATAGATACCTTGATTTACAAGAAATTTTTATACCAAATAGTGTGCAGGAAATAGATGAAAGAGTATTTTATGTTTCTGATCCGTACAGGAATTACTGGCCTAAAATATATCTACCAGAACGTTTTATGGATTGCAAATTCATTATGAAAGAGGGCTTTGACACAGGACCACTTGATTTTTATAATAAAGATGATTTTATTTTTTACAGCGGAGAGCAAACCTTAGAAGGCGTAAGGGAAATTGAAATAAAAAATAAAAAAGAGCAAAGCGCAAACCGCCGTGCCTTAGGCGTTTGCCAACATTGCGGAGGCGTATTTAAGGGTTTCTTTAATCCGAGATGCACTTCTTGCGGGAAAGAAAAAGATTATTAAGGAGAATTAAAATGGGGAAGTTAGTTTGTGAAATCTGCGGCGGTTCTTTGATAATGAATGCAGACAATGTGGCTGAATGTGAAAGCTGCGGTATGAAATATGCAAAGGAAAAAGTCGCTTCTATGGTCAAAATTGACGGTGCTGTTGAAATAACTCAAGGTGAAGCTGAAAAAGAGCGTCTGCTCAAAAACGCGGAAACCTTTGTGAACTTGGGTAAGCATATAGAAGCAGAAGATTTGTGCAAAAAAATTGTTGATGAATATCCTGATGATTACCGTGGCTGGTACTTACGCTTCAAGAATGTTGTTTTGGCAATGGATTGCAATATAGATTTATATGGACACAATTATAATACCTTTATGCTAAAAGAAGCGAATATGTACCTCGAAACATCATTAAAATTAGCTCCTGATAAAACTTCCTTAGAAAAAGAAGCAATTTTATTTTGGCAGGACGCTTTACAGAAAGGAAATGCAGATTTAGGTCAGTTTCATAATAGGTGTAGTGTTTTAGGTGATGTTTTGGAACTTAAAGATAATCATATCGTAAAAAAATTTGTAAGTGAATGCGACCTTGTTATATGTAATTTGGTAAAGCAATTAAACGATTTTCCAAATAAGACAGCATTATTAAACCTATTAGATTTTCAATCAGTCGGTAATTGGGAAGAATGGGGCGACGAACTTGTATCAATACAATCTTTTTATTGCCGTTTAGGAAATGAAATTTTGGTGAATGGAATTGTAATGCATAAGGAATTTGACGGTTTAACTTTTTGGGGAGGAAAAACTAAATATAAGTATGTAGAAATTCCGAGAAATGATATGTATTCTCTTCACATTAATTCATATAACGATTTAAAAAAACTTTCAGAAACGGTTAATCAAATAGTGAATGAGGTTTAATTATGTCAATTTTAAATATTATAAAATACGAAGGTAATAACGACACTTTTATATGGAAGCACCCTTGTGAGGATTTCAACACACTTTCACAACTGATTGTACACGAATCGCAGGAAGCGATTTTATTTAAAAACGGACAGGCTCTCGATTTGTTCGGTCCTGGTAAATACACATTAACCTCAAAAAATATCCCCTTGCTTTCCAAGCTTATCAATTTGCCTTTTGGCGGAGAATCACCGTTTCACTGCGAAGTTTATTTCATCAACAAAGCGATGCCTTTAGATATGAAATGGGGTACACAAAGCAGAATCCAGGTACTTGACCCCCGTTTTAACATATTGCTTCATGCAGGTGCAAGCGGCGGAATGGGTGTGCAAATAGACAATTCACGCAAATTCCTAACAAAGCTTATCGGCACGGCAAATGCATTTGATAAAGAAAGCTTAATTACATATTTCCGTGAAATGATAATCACAAGAGTCAAAACCTATTTGACAAAAGCAATGTCAGATATTTCATTTATCACGATAAATGCGCATTTAGATGAAATGTCAACCGCTATGCAGGGAATTTTAAATGAGGATATATCTGAATTCGGCGTTAAGCTTGTAAAATTCTTTGTTTCTACGATTCAGCTTGAAGAAAAAGACTATGAACAGGTACAGCAGGCTCTTTCAAGAGTATCAAGCCGTTCAATTGAGGGTTATAATTGGGTGGACGAGCAAATCTCCGATGTTATGAAACGCTATGCTTCAAATGAAGGCAACCAAAACAATGTGGGCGGTATGGCGGCACAAATCCCGCTTGCAATGGCGTTTGGCAATATGCTTCGCGGCACGGTTGCTCCGTTGACAGGTGTTGAGTTTTCTAACACACCGCAAGCTTTGCAAAAAGAGGAACCCCACGGATTTTGCACCAAATGCGGTGCGCCGTTGAAAGAGAATGCAGAATTTTGCGCAAAGTGCGGGACACCAATTAAAGTTACACAGAATGTCTGTATGCATTGCGGGACAGCTTTAGATGAGGACGATTTATTTTGTGCACATTGCGGAAAGAAACGTGGTGAATAATTATGTTGAAGAGAAATAAACTGATTGAGGATAACCGTCAAGAAATTCGGAACTTTTGCTCAAATGTAAATGATTTGATTGCTAAAACAAAATATTTACCGATGTCTGCAAGGCCAGAAGCACAGACGGCACTAACGAATTTGCATGATTATATTGCTTATTTAGACCCGACACAAGAGGATATCATACAAATCGTACATCGGACATATCCTGTGATTTCTCAGCTTATCAAGGAATTAGAACACCTAATTGATATTGAAAGCGATACGGCAGAAAGCATCACATCAATTATAAGGAATTATATTTAATGTGAGTGATAAAATGGGGACGAAATAGTACCCAGAGTAATCGATGCCCGGTATTCTTCCGATAATCAGCATAAAGAATTGATTGACGAGTAACTGAGAGAATGTATAGCAGTTGCTTCGTATTATACTTTGAGGAAAATATGAAAACATACGCATTTGCAACGAATAGAATAACAAATGATACAAATTTTATGTGCGCATTTGATGCAATAAGACTAAAAGAAAAGGATTATAAAGGTTATAAACTTTTAGATTTTTATTATAAAATAAGTGAAGAAAAGTATCCAGTATATCCTAGGTTTAATTCATCAACGCAAAGAGCATATTTTGTATTTTATAATAGACCGGATGGGATAAAGGCTGATGGAGATGGTGAAACATTAACACATTATGTCGCAAAAACCGCCTTATTGAATCTATCGAAATTGCATTTAGTAAATGATAAGAAAGAAATTGATTTATGTATTAGTGTTAATAAAGAAAAAAGTTGTAATGAAAAAAGATTTGATTTTGAAGATACATTCTATGCAGATGTATATTATGAATTAGATAAACATCAAGAGTATTATTACAAATGGTATGGAATTTTAGTCTTAGAGGTTGAAATAACGCACAAAGTTGATAACAATAAACGTTTCTTATTTGAAAAAAATAATGTTCCGATTTTTGAGGTGAAAATAAGCAAGAAAATGATAGATGAATTTGGTTTAGAAACTTCTGGTGCTAAAATTTCTGAAGGCAGAATAGAAAAAGCTATAGTAAATATGACAAAAATATTTGAAAAAAATATTTATGGTG
Organism: Bacillota bacterium; assembly: GCA_021769885.1. Taxonomy (GTDB): domain Bacteria; phylum Bacillota; class Clostridia; order Oscillospirales; family Acutalibacteraceae; genus Fimenecus. The sequence goes on from JAETSA010000001.1 coordinate 221,173, forward strand.
ATTTTATTTCAAATCCATCTTCCAAGGAGTATGAATTGATGAATAAATATAAAAACGAGATAAAGCAGTTCAAAGATAGAAGAGACCGAGAAGAAAAAGACTATTTAGTTGCTCGCTCTAAAAGAATTGAAGAAGAAAGATTATTGAATGAATACCAATTACATAACAATTATTATGAATCAATAATTCAAGAAAACGAGGATGTTAAAAATATCAATGAAAAGTTATCACAAGAACTTGATATTGCAAAAGAAAAAAATATTAAGCTGTCTAATGAAAATAAACGATTTAATGAATTAAATTATGCTTTTAAACATTTTCTTGTACTTTTGTGGAACAAGATAATAATGAAAATGAAAAAATAAACAACATAACAAAATAGCAAGCTTTTTATGGCTTGCTATTTTACTTTTACCGTATTGTTTTAGAATCAAGATACTAAATTCAGTATTTGAATTTCATTAAAATTAAATGTGTGTTCTCTAAATTTACCATTAAGAGCAATGCTTATATCTAATTTGCCGTCTTTTTCTGATATGATTATTTTATCAATTAACATTCTTAAATCCGAATCAGATATTGTACCCTCATCAATAATTCTGTTAAATATTTCAATACTGCTTGATAGTTCGGCTTTTCGCTTTTTGATTGTATTATCTATATTTTCAAGTTCGGCGATTCGATTTGATAATGTTTCAATATCGCTTTCGCATTTCTCAAGCATTTGTGTATAAATATCAGCCCTTTCTTTATCTCTCAACCTTTCAAGCAGAATCTCTTGCTGATCTGATTTTCTTTGAGACAATTGTTCATTCAACAACTTAATGCTATTCTGACTATGGCTTTTATTTTGTTTCCAAACATTTAACTTTACATCAATCTGTTTGAATTTTTCTATTGCCTGTTCTCTGACATTTAACAGTTCTGCATAGATTATCTCATCAAGTACAGTTTCATTGATCCTATGAGGTGTGCAATGCTCTTTGCCATATCTGTGATAACTGTTGCAAACATATTCAACTCTATCAGGCTTGTCTTTCCACTTACGTATTTTGCACGAAAATGATGAACCGCAGTCAGCACATTTAATTAATCCCGTATATCTATGATACGGTTTACTGAATGTCGCCCTTACATTATCTTTTTTCTTGCTTTCAAGCAGCATCTGAACTTTATTAAAATCCTCTTTGCTGACGATTGCGGGAACTGCATCATCGTGTCTGATTTGCTCATCTGCAGAATAAGTCTTTCTCCGCCTGTTAATTTTATCAAGCATATATTTATGATTTACCAGATTGCCACAATAAAATTCATTAGTCAGCACCCTTTTTACTGCTGTGCCGTTCCATAAATATCTTGTTGTAATTTCAGGTTTGTTATATCCCTGATGTTTATTAAGATATTTTAATTGGTAATATGCCGGAGTTCTATAACCCTCTTCATTTAATTTGTGAGCAATATTTTTAAGCCCATATCCGTCAAGATACATTTGAAATATTCTTCTGACAATATTTGCAGGCTCTTCCATTATTAGAATTTCACCAGTGTTCTTGTCTTTGAAATATCCCATAGGCGGTATCATTACAAGCCCTTCTTTTTGCTTTTGAAGAAATCCTGCACGAACCTTTCGGCTGATATCACGGGCATACATGTCGTTGAACAAACCTTTGAAGCCAATAATCAAATCATCATTTTCATTGCTTGTATCAAGATTTTCGGTGACAGATAGCACCTTAACATCATTCTCACGAAGGTAGTCAATGAATAGTGCCGTTTGCGTTTTGTGTCTGCCAAGTCTTGACAGATCCTTAACGATAACTGCGTCAATCTTTTTTCTTTCCACAGTTTCATAAATTTTGCTTATGCCTTCACGATTAAAGTGCATACCGCTGACATTGTCATCAAAAGATTCACCAACGATATTAAAACCGTTTTTATCAGCAAATTCTCTGATGATGTTCTGTTGGTTTGTCAATGAATTTAACTCATCATCTTCATCTCTTGAGAGTCGCGCATATAACCATACTCGCATAATTTCACCCCTTTCGCAAGCACACATTATCACAACTTCTTTTCAAAGTCCAGCTCATTTGGAATATTACTTTTACAAACTAAAATACCATTATCGAACACATAATTTTTAATAATTGATTCTAAAAATTTATTAAATTCTTCTTGTTTTCCGTTGTAGGAAATATTAACACTGTTAATGTTATTTTTAATTTGTTTTGCTGACATATGGCAGCAACTCTAACTATGATTCCCCCCATTCCTAAATAAAATATTTAATGTTTATTAAAACGATTAACCTTGCTGTGGTATAATATAATTTACAAAGCGATTTTTCGTATTCTTTTTTTGTCATTCAAAGTCCTCCGTATAATTTTTATCTTGTGAATTTCCGTCAAGCAATTTTTTCAAATCAATGTTACCGCGTGTCTTTGCCATTCTAACACCCGCTTGTTTTCTTACAAATTCTAACTCGTGCGGTGACCATTCGGTGTCCTGATAAGCAATGATTTGGCAAAGCATATCAAGAATTACGGCGTAGCGGTACAGTCCTTTTGACATGCGAGATGCGATGGGACGAACCTCGTTCTGAATTGCTTTTACTAATTCTTTCGTAATAAACGGGCTGTGATTTTCACAAATCAAGCGGTCAATATACGTTTCAAGTGCCTTTGTAACGAACTGAGAAAAAGATGACACATCTGCTTCACCGAACAGAATTTCGCACCTTTTTGTCAATTCTTCATCGAGATATACGGTTTTTCTTATTGCGTTATTTGTTTCATTCATTTTTGATTTCTCCTTATTGTTGTAGTAGCGTGCCGAGTCTCACACCTAAAATACGGCGGAACAGTCGGCGATTTCGCTTTATTCGCACACATTCCGTGTGTGATATTCGGTTTGCGACACCCCTGTGCAATTTACACAAGCGGTGTCAGGAAATGGCTTAACATAGCGGTTTTCCTCGGTCGGCTCTGCCGTCCGATGTGACCCGGGTCGGTGTGACGGCACCGTCCCTTTCTCCTGCTTTATTTTCGACCCTGTATTTTAGGTGGAAATTTTTGCCTGTTCGTCAATATGCACAGGGCGAAAATTATTTGCGTTGCCCTGTTTAAGAGCCGAAAGTAAAATATAGTCCGTCATGCTCAAGTGCTTGTCATTAGCACGGCTTTGAAGCATTTTCTTTTCTGCCGGTGTCAGCCTGATTGTCAGGCTTTGCGTTCGGTTTCGCTTGTATTTCACATTTGCCTCACGTCGCCGAATTTCGCCGTTTCATTCTGCTGTCGGGTACTTTCCGCAGTTTTTGCCGAAAGAGCCACACGTTCGCTTACAGGGGCGCAAGTGACGGCAGGAACGCAGGATTTAGCACCCAATATCTTTACGTCACTTACGGCACTTTCGTCACGGTCAGAAGAATAAGAAATATCCACAAGCCGTTGACCGTTGCTTCTGCGGTTTGTAAATTGCACGCCCTGTTCTTCAAGCGAATACCGCCAGCGGTTCATCATCTGTTTAAGACTTTTTGCAGACAGTTTTTTACCGTAGTACGAATTAAAAAGTTCTGTGAATTCGCTGTTCGTTCCGCTAAAGGATTTTTGCATTTTCATAAATTCAATCAGTGCTACCATTTCATCGGGCAGTATCAATTGCGGATTTTCAAGGCTGTCTGACACAAGACGCCAAACACAATCTTCCTTTGACAACCGCATCTCCATTTCACGGTATTCAATATCTCTGCCTGTGCAAACAAGCGTTGCCGTATCTGCGTTCCGTTTGCTTTTGTCAAGCACAAAAATTGCATCCATCGCTCCGCTGATTCCTGTTGTACCGGAAATTTTATTAAGCGGGTCGCCGTCACCCTGTTTTCGCAAATGATGCACAAGCAGAATAGAAATTTCCAATTCATCTGCAAGCTGTTTCATCTGCCGTACATCATCGTAATCGTTTGCGTAGGATGTGTCGGTGTTGCTTGCACGGACAATTTGAAAAGTATCAATCGCAACCAATACCGTATCGGGATGCTCTGAAACAAAATTTCGTATCTGCTCGCACAGCCCGTCTGCCAGCGCACCTGCGGCAGTTGCGAAGTATGCATTCTCAGGTACTTCATCTGTGAGCATACAAAGTCTTTGCTGTATTCTGTTCAATGGGTCTTCCAAACAGAGGTACAGCGTTGTGCCTTTTTTGGTGGGCAGATTCCATATTGCATCGCCTTTTGCAATGCGGACGCACAAATCAAGCACCAACCAGGATTTTCCGATTTTCGGTGCGCCGCCGAGTATTGAGATACCCTGTGGCAAAAGTGTTTCAACACAAAACTTCGTCGGCGGAAGTTTCATGTCCATCAGTGTTTCACCGTCTACCACGGTGAGCATATTTTTTCTTTCGTTCATATAATTTCACTCCTTTATTCTTTTTGATTGATGATTTCAGAACAATCATATACCACTCCTACCTTTCAAATATCAAAATTCAGCAGTGTCAGTTTCCGTGCAAGAGGAAGTTTGCATTTCCCCTGATTGCCGATTTTGTCTGTACATCTGTTTTGTTCCTGCGCTCTTTTCCTGAACGCGTATTTCACAGCTGCCTTCTTCGCTCGTCCGTCCTTTCGGGAGCAATCCGCCCCTTCCTCCTGAACACATCAACAATATGATGCTGTCATCGCAAAGTGCACACTGTGTATCGTCACAGCAGACTATTCAATTTTACAGGCTTTTCTTTTTCTGCCTGTTCTGGTACAATAATACTGTAATTTTTAATTCTTCTAAATATCAAAGTGTTAATGCTGAAAATCACACAAAAGCACTTTGAGACAAGGCGGTGAAAATACTTTGCAGAATATATGCGGTTTGTATGTAGAGATAAATAAGGGCGGAACTATAAAAAGAAATCTCACCGTAAAAAGCGGTGAGACAATAAAATTGGAACGTACTACGGTCAATGATGAAATCATAGCGTTTTCCGAATTAAATTTTAAATACTACGCAGAGTTATTGGAGCATATTGAGAATATGTGCGAGGACTCGTACGTTGAAGTGACGGACGGCGACTTCGGAGAAGCAGGCATAGATGTTGATGCTTATGCAGAAATACTGAAAACGGTTCATAAACTAATTGAGGCTTTGGAAGAGTCAAATCCTCTGCACGGGACACTCCTGCGAACGCTTTTAGAAGACCAAATCCCGCCCGATGACGGCTCGGCAATGTATTTGATAAACAGCGAGGCAAAGATTACCGACTGCTTATCATCGGTAATGCGACTGCAATTCCTTATCAACGACATACTGTATGATTTGCGAAGCGGAGCATCGCTTGATATGGAGCAGAAATACAGTATTTTTAAGACTGCTGAGTTTACCCAAATACAAATACTTGACAAAAGAATTACCAGTCAATACCGTTTTCGCTCGCTGATAGATTACTATATTTTTCTGATGATGCGGTTTATTGAAAATCAGCCGAGCGTTACCCTTTGCCAATGCTGCGGAAAATATTTTATCCCCAAAACAAAACGGACAACCCTGTACTGTGACAGAATTATCCGTGATAATAAGACCTGTAAACAAATTGCTCCTGTATTAAAGCATAAGCGTGACGCCGCCCAAGATTCGGTTATACAAACCTTCGACAGGACAAAGAAAAAGATGTACAAACGCTTTGAGCGGACGAATGACTTTTCCAACGCAACCGCAAACAGCCTTTCTCTTACGCAATATTACGATTGGCTGAGCAGAGCTGAACGGGCAAGGAAAGCATATCTTGCCGGCAGAATGTCAGCAGAAGAAGCACTTGAAATTATTACAGTAGAATAAAAACATGCCTCGAACAAGACCGATTTTAGTTGATTTGAAATGCTTATTAATATTGAAGTTACTTTTTATTTGAATTATAATTTTTAAATAATATATATATTTTGTAAGGAGACATTATGAATTCAAATAATTTAATTTATGCTTTAAAAGATGGAGTACTTACACATATTTCTAATGTTGAAAGCGGATTAAAATGCGGATGTATTTGTCCCGGATGTGGTGAAGAGTTAATTGCTAAAAAAGGTAATAAAATGACACATCATTTTGCTCATAAAGCAAATAGCGAATGCTTGAGCGGCTATCAAACATCGTTGCATTTATTAGCTAAAGATATTCTGTTGGAAGAAAAAAGAATATTATTACCAAAAGTAAAAATTCGTTTTAGCGATCACGGCGGCTCATATAAAGAAGTATTGATTTCCAATGAAACTTTTATTGAAATAGATAATGTTGTTCTTGAGAAAAAGCAAGGCGAAATAATACCAGATGTTATTGCTTATTGCGGAGATAAAAAATTATATATTGAAATTTATGTTACTCATAAAATCGATGATAACAAAAAGATAAAAATTGCTGAAGAAGATATATCTACTATAGAAATCGATTTGAGTGAAATTGATAGATACATTTCAAAAGAAATGCTAAAAGATATTCTTCTTGAGGGAACAAAACAGAAGCACTGGATATATAATTCCATTGAAAATCAATGGTATAAAAAATTTATTAATTTTTCCGATTTTATTGAAATTAATGGAAGCCGAATTAAGAATTGTCCAATAAAAGCAAGGGTAGATAAATACGGAAATCCTTACGCAGTTTTCATCAGGGATTGCATGTACTGCAATTATTGCGTTGATGTTATTGATAGTGAAGATGGTTTTACACAAGGCATTAAATGCACAGGAAAGCAAAGATTGTCAGAGATATCCGATTTTAATTTAACTTTAGCAGAAAGAATTACTGATAGCAATGAAAAATTATATACAATACGGATGGAAAATTTGTGCAATGGTTATTGCCCGTTTTGTCAAGTGGAATTAGTTGAAAGAGTAGGAAAATATGGAACTTTTTATGCTTGTTCAAACTCCACATACTGTAACTTTACATTTTCAATAGATGAAGAAACCGGTGAATTAAAATTAAGATATCCATTGATATAATTTGCTGCACCAAGGTAACGCTAGCATTAGGATCTGGTGCGTAATGCGTGCAGGTTCAAGTCCTGTTATCCGCACCAAAAAAGACAACCGATTTTGATACAAAGTCGGTTGTCTTTCTTTTTGCCTGAAAAGCCCTTATTTCAAGGGATTTCTCATACTTTGGAGTAAAAAGCAACAGCCGCTGTGAACATTTTCACGGCGGCTGCTTTGCTTTCTTGGAAGTTTTTAGCCCTGCTTCAAACTTCAAATCGTGTGATTTATGGGGTTTCGTGTGATTATTGGGGTATCGTGTGATTTTTGATATTCCGATAATACTCCTTATGAGAAAATCGGCGATGAAGTGCGGTCGTTGGCTGTTCCTTTTGATATTCCCGATGGTTGGGTATGGGTACATCCAACGGACATCGGCTTCTTTGGCTCTGGAAAAACACCAGCACCAGATCAATTAAGCAAATTTGGAACGATCCCATATTTTAAGGTCGCAGATATGAATGCTACCGGAAATGAAGTCTATTTGTGCAATTCTAATTCGTTTTTGAAATTGCCAAATTCGATGAAGCTATTTTCAAAGGGTGCAGTGGTGTACCCCAAAAACGGTGGTGCGGTGTTTACAAACAAGAAACGGATATTAGGACAAGATTCCTTGGTTGACCTTAATACGGGTAGCTACACGCCATTTTCTCAAATGGATGAGAAGTTCTTCTATTATCTGTTTTCAACAGTTGACTTTCAAAAGTATTACAAGGGAACTGCACTGCCCACGGTGGATATGGACGCTGTGCAGGAAATTGTCTGGGGGCTACCCTCTCTGGCTGAGCAAAAGCGCATAGTGACGGCAATCGAATTAACTTTGCCGTTGATCGACAAGTACGAAGAAACGCATAGTCAGTTATCTCGTTTGCAGAACTCTTTTCCAGAAGCCCTCAAGAAGTCGATTTTGCAGGAGGCAGTTCAGGGCAAGCTGGTACCCCAAGACCCGTCTGACGAGCCTGCAGAGGCTCTGCTGGAGCGTATCCGGGCGGAAAAACAGCGGCTCATCAAGGAAGGCAAAATCAAAAAGGACAAGCACGACTCTGTCATTTTCAGACGGGATAATTCTCATTATGAAAAGCGTGGCCCAGAAGAGGTCTGTATTGACGAGGAGATTCCGTTTGAAATCCCCGAAAACTGGGCCTGGTGTCGGGCTTCCAGTTTAGGAACAATGATCAGAGGGCGTGGCATCAAACGAACAGAAACTGTTGCCCAAGGGCGCCCGTGCATTCGATACGGGGAGATTTACACCACCTATGAAACCTCCTTTGATTCAGCAGTTTCCTTTGTCCCCGAAACGCTCGATAAGGATTGCTTGCATTTCTCCTCCGGCGATGTAGTGTTCACATTGACGGGCGAGAACAAAGTGGACATTGCTAAAACAGTGGCGTTTCTCGGAGAAGGACAAATTGCGGCAGGTGGCGATTTGGCTTTTTGGACGCATCATGGAATGAATCCGCTGTATCTGGTGTACTATATGGCTTCGCCGTATTGCATCGAGCTTAAACGCAGGACGGCGACAGGTGACATTATCGTACACATTTCGACATCAAAGGTCGGCGATTTCCTTGTTCCCATTCCTCCGATTAAAGAGCAGAACCGAATTGTATCGGCGATTGAACAGCTTTTTGCTGTGGCTTCTACTTTGTAAAGTTCTCATTATGAGAAGTTGGACGGTGTGGAGCGCTGTATCGACGATGAACTGCCCTTTGAAATACCCGAAAACTGGTGCTGGTGCAAGATTGGCACTATCTTTACTCTTCAAGCTGGTAAAAACATTCAAGCCGCAGAAATCCACGAGAATCCATTTGCCGACTCCTATCCGTGCTACGGGGGAAATGGCATTCGGGGATATGTAGCCAGTTCAAATCGCACCGGTGATTATCCGATCATCGGCAGACAAGGTGCTCTGTGCGGAAATATCAACAGAGCGACCGGCGAGTTTTATGCTACAGAACACGCCGTGTGCGTTGAAACCTATTCGCAAATTAGTGTTGCCTGGGCCTGCCTGTTTCTCACTGCACTGAACCTCAATCAATATGCCACTGCAACAGCGCAGCCAGGCTTGGCGGTTGCAAACATTAATGAGGTGTACATCCCGTTACCGCCGCTCGCCGAGCAGCACCGCATCGTCCAGCGGATTGAAAAATTACTTCCGCTGGTCAAAGGGCTGTAAAAGGAACACGGTATAATATCATAGTGAAAGGAGGTCTTTCACTATGATAGAAGAATTCGAAAGACACTTGAGAGGCACAAACCTCTCGGAAAACACGATATCTTCGTACCTTTTTGCCATTCGGCAATACAGCTCGCAGTACGACGGTATCACAAAAAAGAACCTGCGGGCGTATAAGGTGTGGTTGATAGAGAACTACAAGCCAAAGACCGTCAATCTGCGTCTGAGGGCAATCAACTGCTACTTGGAGAGCATCGGCAAAGAGAGCTTGAAAATGCCGTTTGTGCGAGTGCAGCAGAAAGCCTTTCTGGAAAATGTCATCAGCGAGGCCGACTATGAGTATTTCAAAACCTGCCTCAAACGGGATGACGAGCTGTTCTGGTATTTTGTAATTCGCTTTCTGGCAGCAACCGGCGCACGGGTCAGCGAGCTCATACAGATCAAGGTGGAACACATCAAGCTGGGGCATTTGGATTTATGCTCGAAGGGGGGTAAACTCCGACGAATATACATACCCAAGGCTCTGCAAAATGAAGCCCTTTCTTGGCTGAACGATAAGCACCAAGAAAGCGGCTTCATTTTTTTGAACAAATACGGCGACAGAATCACCACCAGAGGCATCTCAGGGCAACTAAAAAAGCTGGCAGTCCGGTATGGCATCGATCCGGTGGTCATTTACCCACATTCGTTCCGCCATCGCTTCGCAAAGAGCTTCTTGGAGCGTTGCAATGACATTGCATTCCTCGCCGACCTTATGGGGCATGAAAGCATTGAAACTACCCGCATTTATCTCCGAAAAACCTCAACCGAGCAACGGGCCATCGTTGATGAGGTCATAGACTGGTAAAAGAAAACCAGGCATGCGCACTGCTTTGGCGTATGCCTGGTTGTTTTACAATTTCTGCACTATATCGAGTGCTGTATCGATGGCGCTGACAATGCGTTCCTGTTCGTGGAGTGGCGGTAACGGGAACAGAAGATTGTGGATTGCATTGGAGGATAAGCCCTGAATAGCGATACCTTTTCCACCAATCCAGCCTGCGCCTTTGTAAAGGTAAAAGAGATAGTAAAAGAACCGAGTACAGACGGGCACATAAGCTCGTAGCCTGTGAATATGATTCTGAATACGCATGGGTTTGTTGCTTCCCCAGATAGCAGCACGACCGATATCTCCTCCCTCACACACTAAGAGGTCGCCCTGTTGTACTGTACATTTATCGACCTCTGAATCCGTAAAGGGCATGGTTTTGAGATTATCCAAAACAAAACGATCCCAGTATAAGTTGGAGGTAGTGACATAGGTAAGCTTTTCACCGTCCCGATTTGAGGCGTTTAAGGCTTTTCCTGTGTTATGCTGAAAAACGGTACCGAGCCGTATCCACTCCCACGAATCCGGTATCTCGAAGGGCAGTTCCTCGTCGATGCAACGCTCCACGCCGTCCAACTTCTCATAATGAGAATTATCCCGTCTGAAAATGACAGATTCGTGCTTGTCCTTTTTGATTTTGCCTTCCTTGATGAGCCGCTGTTTTTCCGCCCGGATACGCTCCAGCAGAGCCTCTACAGGTTCGTCAGATGGGTCTTGAGGTACCAGCTTGCCTTGGACGGCTTGCTGGAGGATGGATTTTTTAAGAGCTTCGGGAAAGGATGACTCAAGTTTTCGGCTTTCCGTTTCAACTTTGTCATATAAAGCTAATACCGTTGAAAGTTCATCAAGTTTTGCCGCTATACGAGCTTGTTCGGTAAGAGGGGGCAACGGCACAAGCAAATTATCAAGGCTATCAGAGTTCAGTGTGTTGCCCTTTATGGCTGTTTTTGTATCACCCATTTGAGATATGAGTGGAAGCACCTTGAATAAATAAGCAGTCATTATCCGTCTATCATCAATATACGGAAAAATTGAAATAATAGCCTCATTATGAAATGCCTCGATGCCTAAGATAGACACTTTACCAACGGTTAACTTAAAGCTCATTATCAGAGTTCCAACCGGGCTAATGTTGCCTTTGAATGACTTATCGGCAGCGTAAACACTTACACCTTCTTTGGTCTCGGTAATTTCACCATCTGCAACCATATCAGCAATAGATACCCAACAGAAAGCGGGTTTATCCCAATATTCAGATTCTTTTCGCGGTGGTGTTTTGCCCATATAATAATTGACGAGATTGACGAAACGCACCCACTCCCAGCTATCGGGAATATCAAAAGGAACATCCAGCGGAACTACTTCATCTCCGATTTTCTCATAAGGAGTATTATCGGCACCTTTGAATATAACCGAGGGGTTCTTTTCTCGCTTGATTTTCTTCTCTTTGATGAGCCGCTCTTTCTCCGCACGGATGCGTTCCAGCAGAACGCTGGCAGGCTCGTCATTCGGGTCTTGCGGCACGAGCTTGCCCTGAACAGCCATCTGGAGAATGGAGTTTTTCAGTTGCTGTGCAGTCATTCGTCGCCCTCCTCCGTAATGTCAATGCCAAGGATGTCGGTGATCTGGGCAAGGATGCGGTCAATGTCAGCGTTCAGACTGGCCCGCTTCTCCTGGTACTGCTGAATCAGTTCCTTCGGCGGAAGGATTTCCTCCTCTTCGTGAGGATAGCCGCAGAGGTCAATGTTATAGCTTCGTGCTTTCAGTTCCTCGACGGTGTACTTCTTCGCCTTGTCAAAGCCGTCGATAGTGATCTCCTCACGGTTGTTCCACCACTCAACAGCCGGGGCAAAGTGCTCCAGTTTCATGGGCTTCGTCTTGGAGAAGTTCTTGTATCCATCCGGCATATCCAGGCGATAGAACCAGGTTTCCGTCGTGCGATGCGTCCGGTCGAAGAACAGAATGTTTGTTGTGATAGAAGTGTATGGCGCAAAAACGCTGTGTGGCATACGAATGACCGTATGGAGGTTGAACTCGGACAGCAGCTTTTCCTTGATTGCCATTTTGGCATTATCTGTACCAAACAGGAAGCCGTCCGGCAGAATGATGGCGCAGCGCCCATTCTGCTTCAGCCGATACATGATGACCGACATAAAGAGGTCGGCGGTTTCGCTACTGCGGAGATCAGCCGGGAAATTCTGCTTCACGCCCTCTTTTTCGTTGCCGCCGTAAGGAGGATTCATCAGAATGACATCGAAGCGGTCGCTCTCCTTGTACTCACGCACATTCTTTTCCAAGCTGTTGCCGTGGATGATGCGAGGGTTGTCGATGTCGTGGAGCAGCATATTCGTGGCGCACAGAAGGAACGGCAGCGCCTTCTTTTCAATGCCGTAGATGGAGTTGCTGTAAACCGTTCTGTCTTCGACAGTCTGCACCTGGGCATCCAGCACCTTCAGCGCAGAGGTAAGGAAGCCACCGGTTCCGCAGGCAAAGTCCGCAATAGACTCGCCAAGCTTGGGCTTGATCATCTGTACCATGAAGTCCGTGACAGCACGGGGTGTGTAGAATTCACCGGAGTTACCGGCGCTCTGCAGGCTGCGGAGGATCGTTTCGTAAATCTCACCGAAGGCGTGACGGTCCTCGTACTCCTCAAAATCGATCTCGTCAATGACATTGATAACCTGGCGGAGCAGGATGCCATCCTTCATGTAGTTGTTGTTGTCCTCGAAGGCTGTGCGGACGATGATCTGGCTCATGGGTGTATTCTCATCGATTGCGATGGCCTTGAGGGTCGGGAACAGCTTTCCGTTCACGAAGTCCAGAAGTGCATCGCCGGTGAGCGCCTTGCCGTCCTTGTGGTCGACGGCCCAATTGCGCCAGCGCAGCTCCTCCGGGATGATGGAGGTGTAATTTTCGTCGTAAAACTCCCAGATCTCTTCCTTGGCATCATACACCTTCAAAAAGAGAATCCAAACCATCTGCTCGATGCGCTGGGCATCGCCGTTGATGCCTGCGTCATTCCGCATGATGTCCTGCAGTCGTTTTACCAGGTTATTTAAACTCATATCTTATATCTCCTATTACGCTGCGTAGATTTCCTTCTGCAAATCACGGATGGCTTGAATGTATCCGCTTTTGCCGCCGAACAGCTTTGCGATCTTCATGGGGGTGCCGAATTTGCGGAACGGGTCATTGGACAGGATTTCGATGTTCTCGATATCCTGAATGCCCTCGTTCATGTATTTGTCCAGCAGCGCACTCAGAACTTCCTGTGCCAAGCCGGAATACTTGTAGAGGTATCCACGCTTGCGGACATTGTTAGCCCGTTCTGTCTTCGTCAGCGGCGCCTTATCGTAGGCAATGTGGCAGATGAGGTCGAAATCGTCAATATCCTTATTCCCGGCGATCTGCCGCAGCGCTTCCAACAGGACGCCGCGCTCCTGCAGTTCGTCGATTATTGCTTGCTTCTTTTCCTCGGAGTTCCAGGCACGGAGGAAGGAATCCAGGGTGGCATACTCGCCGAGGATGTTCTTCTTGGAGTAGTCCGTCACGCTTTCCGTGATGAGCTTGCCGTCCTTGTCGTAGTATTGGACACGCTCATTCAGGATCGTGACCTCGACACCACGCACCCGGAATTTGTGCTTCTTTTCAGGCGGATCGTCGGTGTCCCCACCGGGGTCGGGAGTCGGAACGGGTGGCTTCGGTGGATTGGCAGTCGGCTCTTCGCCGGGATCATCGCCATCATCAATGATAGAGATCGGGTCGCCATCGAATTCCGGGTCTGCGAAGAGTCGGCAGGCATTGCGGAAATCCATGATGGTGAAATACTCTTTGCCGTAGTCGGGCTTGAGGCGTGTGCCACGACCGATGATCTGCTTGAACTCGGTCATGGAGTTTATGTTGTTATCCAGAACGATGAGCCGGCACGTTTTGCAGTCCACGCCAGTCGTCATCAGTTTGGAGGTCGTAACGATCACGGGATATTTGCTGTCCTCTGCGATAAAGTAGTCGAGCTGCGCCTTGCCCTCGGCGTTGTCGCCGGTAATACGCATGACATACTTGGCATTCTCCGCCACGAGGTCGCTGTTTTCGTTCACGAGCGCCTGCCTCATCCGCTCTGCATGGTCGATGTCCACGCAGAATACGATGGTCTTGGCAAAGCGGTCGTTTTCTTTCAAAAAGCGAGTGATACGCTTCGCCACGGCGGCGGTGCGCTCATCGATAATGAGGTTTTTGTCGTAATCCTTGGTGTTGTACTCCCGGTCCTCGATCTCGTACCCGTAGATGTCGTGCTGTCCAGCCGTGGGTCGCCAACCTTCCAGGTCTTTGTCCAGGCCGACGCGGAGAACTTTGTACGGAGCGAGGAAGCCGTCGTCGATACCTTGTTTCAGACTGTATGTATAGATGGGTTCACCGAAGTAAGAGATATTGGATACCTCTTTCGTTTCCTTCGGCGTAGCAGTCATACCGATCTGCGTGGCACTGTGGAAGTATTCGAGTATTCTGCGCCAACGGGAATCCTCCTTGGCGCTGCCACGGTGACACTCATCAATGACGATGAGGTCGAAGAAATCCGGCTGAAATGCACGGAACGGCTCTTCGTTCTCATCACCAGCCAACTGCTGATAGAGGGACAGGTACAGTTCATAGGAGCTGTCCAGCTTTTTGCCCTCGATTTTCGTCATGACCTTTGCAAAAGGCTTGAAGTCCTGTTGCATGGTCTGGTCAACGAGGATATTACGGTCAGCAAGGAAAAGGATCTTTTTCTTGCGGCCGGATTTCCAAAGGCGGTGGATGATCTGAAACGCAGTATAGGTCTTGCCGGTGCCGGTCGCCATAACAAGGAGGATACGATCCTGCCCACGGGCTACTGCATCAACGGTGCGGTTGATGGCGATACGCTGATAGTAGCGAGGGGTCTTATCACCCGGCTGAAAATAGTACGGCTCGGTGATAAGCTGCTCCTGCTCCGGCGTGAAGTGCTCGTCCCCAATGTGTCGCTGCCAAAGATCCTGCGGCGAGGGAAACTGCTCAAGCGTCAGCTCTTGCTCTTTCCCGGTCTTCATATCGTGTTCAAGGAAACCATCGCCATTTGAGCTGTACACAAACGGAATGTCCAGCACCTCGGCGTATTCGATGGCCTGCTGCATCCCGGCTCCAACGCTGTGCCGGTTATCTTTCGCCTCGACGATAGCCAGTGGAATATTGGCCTTGTAGTAGAGCAGATAGTCAGTGCGCTTTCTTTTGCCTCTGGCAGTAACATTACCACGGACGATAACACGACCGTCCGTGAAGTTGTACTCCATGCGGATCTGCTTCTGCCTGTCCCAGCCAGCGCCCTCAATGGCTGGGGTAATGAAACGAAGTTTTATATCTTCTTCGGTCATTTCATGTTTTTGCATTAAATCGCTCATGCTGTGCCTCCTGACTGTACTTCCAATAACCAAAAATTATCGGAAGTTGATAGCAATATAAGGTGTTTCTTTTACCGGTATATTTTTAACGATTATTCCATTGCGCTTTCGCCGCTCTTAACCCACGCTTCCAGCTCAGAGCGTTTGAATTTCCATTGCTTCCCGATTTTATGTGCAGGAACATTTTGATCTTTTATCCATTTGCGCAGCGTAACTGGCTTAATGTTCAGAAATAGCGCTGCATCTTCAATACTGATATAATTTTCGTTAAGTACATCTGCCATATTCTCGCACCTCGTATTCCGTGTGTTGGTGTAATTATACATATACAGTATATCAGGTGTTTGTGAATTTTTCAAGTTGTTTCGAGTCCTTTCTTGATATTTACGCTATTTTCTTGATATTTGCGTTTCCTGGATCGGTGTATTGAATTTTCCATATTCTACTCGATGTGCTAACAAATCGGAATTTTTTGTGATTTTTTCGTTGGAACCTATTGACAAACCAGAAAATGTGAGTATAATGATGTTATCAGGATTGCTAACAGGCTAACAAGCAAACCTACAAACATCATTGTTTCACCATGTGATTAATGAGAGTCGCCCGAATTATTTATTTTTATTTTTTAATGGCTTTTATTGCCGAATTTATTTATTGAAATTATTAAGGGCTAATGTAAAAGAAAAGGTGAAGATTATGAACACACAGCAGTATTTGAATTTCGGAGATTTTCTCCAAAAGAAACGCACGGAGAGGCAAATCACCCTTCGTAAGATGGCGGAAATGATAGGTATAACAGCGCCATATCTGACAGATATCGAAAAGGACCGTCGTAACCCTCCCGAAATGGAGAAATTGGAAACGATCTCTAACATTCTCATTTTAAGCGACGAAGAGAAAACCACTATGTTTGACCTTGCCGGAAAGCGCAGAAATTCGGTAGCGCCTGATCTGCCGGATTATATCATGGAGAGAGACTATGTATCAGCTGCTCTTCGTACTGCACGCGATTTAGATGCAAGCGAGGAAGACTGGCATAAATTCGTTGAGGAGCTGAAGCAGCGAAAGGGGTAATTTATACAAATGTACACACCTACCGTAAAGGTGAAAAAAAGCGGAGTTCCTGTCGTAAGTAAGAAGGAACTTGACGCCATCGGTGAGAGATTTGTTGCAGATTTTCAACCTAATGTTCTGAAAAATCCTGAACCGGTGGATATTGATGGCTTTGCAGAACTTTATCTGGGCATGACTCCCGACTATCAGTATCTGTCCCATAACGGCATCTATTTAGGGATGACTGTATTTAACGATACCAATAAGGTCATCGTTTTTGATCCCACATCCCAGCGTGCTGAGTATATCAGTGCAAAAGCCCGCACCATGATTATAGACAAGCAGTTACTTGAAGAAAACCAACAGCACAGATACCGTTTTACCGTCGGTCATGAGGCAAGTCACGATATTCTGCACACCGCTTATTTCGCTTATGACCCTTGTCAAATTTCCATGTTTGATGATTACGAACCTATGATACAGTGCCGCTTAGATACTCCCAGCGGAAATAAGAAAAACACCACAGAGTGGAATGACTGCGACTGGATGGAGTGGCAGGCTAATACCCTCTCTTCTGCTATCCTTATGCCCAAATGTGCGGTAGAGTTGATTGCAAACCGATACAGAGAACACAAAGATCTAAAAAATCCGATTCATCGTTGTATACTCGTTGCACATATTTCTAACGCATTTGATGTATCTATCGCAGCCGCAACCATACGCTTAAAAGATCTCGGATATATCGATAAAAACGATACAACCGATTATTCCATTGGCACAACCCTTATGGATTTTGCCTCGGTAGTCGCTGCTGTATAAATTCCCTGTCAATAATAGCGGGTTTTCCGCCCGCTGTTATTTTTTATCCACAGTGTTAACAACAATGCTAACACGCTAACAAACGGAGGTGTTGCCTATTAGCACGACAAGGAAGGAGGTTCTCCATGGAGGAGATACGAGACTGTAAAGGCAGACTTGCCTGCAAAGGTAATGCTGCCACGGGTTTTGTTGAAGCAATATATAAAGGACAAAAGACCCGAACTACGCTCCCTGTTGGTGAAACATTCACCATAGAGCGAGAAGGTGTTGTAACAAAAGTCATTCGAATCAGCACCACAGCTTTCAAGATTGAAAGCTACGCTTGTGCGGCGTAACGCACATAATTAGTGAAATAGAATCCGCAGAGCTGCACGACGGCCGGGATACACAGGTTCTCATTTGAGGATCAGTGCGTCCCAGCCGTCTTGCCGAAAATGTTACAAAAGCGGCTTACAAAATCATTGAAACAAAAAAAGCGACCTATTACGGCATCGGGCTTTCGTTGGTGCGCATCGTGAAAGCGATTTTCGGCGGCGAAAACAGTATTCTGACCGTATCCGCGATGCTGCGCGGTGAATACGGCGTGAGTGAAGTTTTCGCAGGTGTACCGTGCATTTTAGGGCGTGACGGGATTCAGGAAATTCTGGCCCTGAATTTAGAGCCTAAAGAAGAAAAGCAATTTCAAAATTCGTGTGCACTTTTAGATTCCGTATGGCACGATTCGTTTTATGCAGACCAAGCAAAATCATAAAAATAAATCCCCGCAGGAGGTAAATACCACCATCCTGCGGGGATTTATGCGTATTAGCTCAAAATGTTCTCATCCCTGCGGCTGTTTGCAAAACCCAACGCGCATCTACAGAATTGATAACACCGTCTTGATTTACATCAGCAATGCGCCACGAATCAAACTGCAATGCCCGTAAGCCTGCGGCGGCTTGCAGTACCCAACGTGCGTCAACAGCGGTTACGTTGGAATCCGTATGCACATCACCGAGCTGCACGAACCGAAACCCGTTTTCCTCAGCGTACGCTTCAGCGGCACTGCCCTTTGTACCGATAACCGTAAAGTTCCGTATTTTCTCCAACGCATCATACCTGTTGAAATAACCGAAAGCCTCGGCTTCTATTGTCTGTACACTGCTCGGAATGACAACACAGGAAAGCAGCGGACAGTTTTCAAAGGCGTGGTCATCAATATACGTAACTCCGTTCGGAATCGTTACGCTTTCCAAATTCACACAATAATAAAAAGCGTACCGTCCGATGTAGGTTACGGTAGCGGGAATCACTACTCGCTCCAGTTTGTCCCCATTGGAAAATGCTTCACGTTCAATAGATGTAACCGTATATCCGCCGAGAACAGCAGGAATATTCAGTACCGTATCGTAACCGTCATATTCCACAATCGCGCATGTCTTTTCCTGTTCCGAACGCACAGCATAGCGTATCCCGTTATATTCTTCTGCAAACGCAGTCAGTGAAAATACAGACAAAAGCATTGAAACAGCTGTCAAAAACGATAATACTTT
The DNA here is from genome assembly GCA_021769885.1 of Bacillota bacterium. Classification (GTDB taxonomy): domain Bacteria; phylum Bacillota; class Clostridia; order Oscillospirales; family Acutalibacteraceae; genus Fimenecus. The sequence continues at coordinate 240,047 of JAETSA010000001.1, forward strand.
TTTCATTGAAAGTCCTCCTAAAAATATATTGAAGCACTATATTCAGCTTAATTCCTGCACGGTCTTAAAACGGTAGCCGTTGGCGGCGAGGAAGTCCATATCCTTTACAATTGCCGCCGCGCCCGAAACACAGCTGTAAAGCGGGTCATCCGCCAAAATGACTTCGATGCCCGTTTCGCTTTCCAAGCGTTTTTTCATACCGTACAAAAGGGATGTACCGCCCGTCAGCACAATGCCGTTTTCGGAAATATCACCGACCAATTCGGGAGGGGTTATTTCCAAAACAGATTTAATACCGTTAATGATGTAGCCAATCTGCTCATCAATACAGCGATACAGCTCGGTAGAGGTAACCTCAAAGGTCATCGGCATATTGTCCAATCCGCTTTTGCCGTTGGCAATCACAGCGAGCTCTTCTTTACGCGGAACAGCACTGCCGAGGCAGATTTTCAGCCGCTCTGCCGTTTGGGGACCTACCAAAATGTCCCGTTTCTTTCGCAAATACTTTTGGATTGCCTCGTCAATCGATTTTCCGCCGACCTTGACGGATTTCGAAACGGCAAGACTCCCCCTTGTGACAACAGAAATATCCACAGAACCGCCGCCGATATTGACAATAAACCGACCCGAAAATGTATCGTCATCCAAACCCGCACCGATTGCGGAGGCAAGCGATTCTTCCACAAGGCAAACACGCCCCGCGCCTGCGTGCATAGCGACATCTAAAAAGGTTCGTTTATCCAAATTTGTTGCACCGCTCGGCACAGTCAGAATCACATTCGGCTTAAAAATGCTGTTGCCGCAAAGGCGTTGGAAATAGTAGCGCAAGATATGCTCCGCGTGTGTATAATCAGAAATAATCCCGTTTTGCACGGGGCTGATGACGCGAATCGCATCGTCTGTTCTGCCGTTTATCGTATATGCGGTGTTCCCGATTGCAATAGGCGTGCCTGTTTCCGAATCTACCGCAATCATTGTCGGTTCGTCAAGCACAATTCCCTTGCCGCCGACATACATAATTGTAGATGTTGAACCAAAATCAATCCCAACACACATACCGAGCACCTGACGCACCTCCAATCGATAAAAATATTTGGTTAATATTTTAGCACAAACACGTTAAAAAGTAAATCCAAAATAAAAAAGCGTTCTGAATTTCAGACCGCTTTTTTCTGTAACCTGTTTTTCATCAGTTTCTTTTTCAAAACCGCATACAGTGCCGCTTGGGCTACAAATGTGATTGCCCACGAAAGCGGATATGCAATAAACAAATTCATCAGTGTTCGGTTCATAGGCAAAAATACAAATATCCATAAAAGACGCACGCCGCAAGTCCCAATCAGAGAAACGAGCATCGGCTCTGTAGACCTGCCAAGACCGCGAATTTGACCTGCCGCCACATCCTGCAAAGAACAGGTAATGTAAAACGGCATAATCAACTGCATACGTTCTGCACCGATGGCGATTACCTCCGGCACATCGGAGAATATGCCGACAATCTGACTCCGTAAAACATAACCGATGCAAGACAGCCCGCCTGCGACCACACAAGTCAGAAGCAAGCATCTGCCGTAAATCTTGCTGACATTTTCGTACTTCTCAGCACCGACATTTTGAGAGGTAAAGGTCATTGTGGTCTGTGCGAATGCATTTGTACACGTATAAATATAGGAGTCATAGTTTGACCCCGCCGCAATGCCCGCCATCGCATTTTCACCGAATGCATTTACAGAGGATTGAATAATCACATTCGCAATGGAAAAACATAGAGTTTTGGATGCCTGCCGGCACACCGATTTTCACAATTTCAAGCAATTCCGACTTGTGTATGCGAAGCTCTTTTAAATGGATTTTGATTACAGAATCCGTACGAAGCAAACAGACTACAACCAACGCAGCGGAAATATATTGCGAAACCACTGTGGCAATGGCAACACCGCTCACGCCGAGCTTCACGGGGATAACAAGAATCAGATTCAAAACAATGTTCACAATCCCCGACAGGAACAGGATATACAGCGGACGCTGTGTATCGCCGTGGGAACGCAGAATCGCCGCTCCGAAATTGTAAATCAGCATTCCTGGCGCACCAAGGAAATAGATTTTCAAATACAGGGTGGAAAGGGCTAAGATTTCCGCCTCTACATTCATAATCTGCAGCATCCATCCCGAAACAAAAAAGCCAATGATGCCGACCGCAACGCCGCAGACAACGCTCAGCAGCATTGCCGTGTGAGTACAGCGTTTGACTTTTTGCATATTTCCCGCGCCGATGTATTTGGCGGTCACTACGCCTGCACCCATCGCAAGCCCCATAAATACGTTCAAAATCAACGCAACCAAAGAGCCGGTGGAGCCGACAGCCGCGAGCGCCTGTTTTCCTGCAAAGCGACCGACAATCACTGTGTCAGCGGTATTATAAACCAGTTGTAACAGCCCTGTGAAAATCAGCGGAATCGAAAACAGAATAATTTTTTTGAAAAAAGGTCCTGTTGTCATATCCGCTGTTAAGTTTTTCTTCAAAACAGAACTCCTTTCAAAGTGTGTAAAAAGATAAAAATTTCGGATGCTCTTTTGAATCTATCAGAGTTAAAATCGGATAGTCCACATATTCACCTTCTTTCAAATTCCGCTGTCCAACAGCGTCGCCTTTCGTCCACATTCTACCCTGCTTTAAATCTTCGATTTAAAGCCCTGCTTTAAGGGAAATGTCAACTCTTTTTTCGAGAATGTTATGCATTCTCACAACCTCAAGACTTTTAACTTAACAGGTGGTCTATGGAACACTGAAAGATGCCTGAAAACTTTAGCAAGATTTTTGAAGGAATCGGTGCTACACCGTGCGTATAGTTGTAATACGATCGTGTAGTGATTCCGAGTGCTTCTGACAAATCATTTTTGCTCAGTCCTGCTTTCAATCGTTCTGCTTCAATGTTCGGAAAAACAATTTTTTTCAACGTCCTCACCTCTTTTACTCGTAACGAGTAATTTACAACTATATAATATTCCCGTTTCGAGTAATTGTCAATAGGTTTCAAGAAATTATTTTTCAAAACGGGAAAATAATTTCTTGACACGAGTATTTTTTTACTGTAGTATATAGAAAAGAGGTGTTCTATGTGTTTACTGAAAAAATAAAAGACCTCCGCTTGAGCAGAGGTCTAAACAAACGCCAAATGTCCGAATTATTAGAAATGCCATATACCACATATAACAATTACGAAACGGGAACAAGAGAACCGAACTCTGATGTTTTGAAAAAAATTTCCCAAATATTTTCTGTGTCTGTAGATTATTTGATTGGGAATTCGACTTTCAAACACGGTTCAATCGACTTGTTTTCTCCTGAAATCACCACCGACACCGTCACTTTCCCCGTTATCGGCTCTATCGCCGCGGGATATGATGAAATCGCAGTGGAAGACTGGAGTGGCGAGACAGTTGAGATACCTGTAGCGTATTTAAAGGGCAGAAAAAAAGAAGAATTTTTCGTCCTGTCGGTACACGGCGATTCTATGTACCCGTTGTATATGGACGGCGACAAGGTTTTGATTTTGAAGCAATCCACCCTCGAGCGGAGCGGTGACATCGGTGCAATCTTATATGACAGTGAAAATGCAACCCTAAAAAAGGTCGAATATGTCAAAGGTGAAGATTGGCTGCGCTTAATTCCAATCAATCCCGAATACCAACCAAAAACCATAGAGGGTGCCGCTTTGGAGGAATGCCGCGTGCTCGGCGTACCGCGATTATTGATACGCGAACTTTTTTAAGGATTCCACTCTCAATAATTACAAGTATAGGTGATTGGAAGAGAACAAAATGGAGTTAAAAAGTTTAACCAAAAAAGAGAAGCAACTTATTGCCGAATTTCGTTTATGCAAACAAGCCGATAAAGACAGTATCATACAAAAAATTACCGACCTCTCAAAACGTGATAACACGGATGATGAGAGGTCGGAATGTCAAAACGTGAAACGATCCGAATTATAAAAATACGCAAGAAAAGGGTGAAAGAATGTCTGATACGTTAAAAATTGCCGCCGCTTATGTACGGGTGTCTACAGAAGACCAAACCGAGCTTTCCCCGGATACGCAAGTACAAAAAATAAGGCAATACGCAAAAACCCACGGATATATTATCCCGAATGAATTTATTTTTCACGATGACGGCATCAGCGGACGCTCTACCAAAAAGCGTCACGGGTTTAATCAGATGATCACCGTCGCGAAAACTGACCCGAAACCGTTCGACGCCATTCTTGTTTGGAAATTCAGTCGTTTCGCCCGCAACCGTGAGGACAGTATCGTTTACAAATCAATGCTGAAAAAACGCGGGATTGACGTCATCAGCGTTTCCGAGGACGTCGGGGACGATAAGATGTCTATTCTGATAGAATCTCTTATCGAGGCTATGGATGAATATTACAGCGTAAATCTGTCGGAAGAAGTTGTGCGCGGGATGTCCGAAAAGGTACGGCGCGGTCAGGCGGTTTCCGCTCCCCCGATTGGCTACAAAATTGTCGACGGAAAGTTCTTGATTGACACAGATACAGAACCGCTGATTCGGCGTATATTCAACGAATATCTACAAGGAAAGCCCACCCGAAAAATCGCCATTGATTTAAACGCAGACGGTTATACCACCCGCCGCGGCAACAGATTTGAAAACCGCACCGTCCAATACATTATTGAAAACCCCGTTTATGCAGGATTTATACGTTGGGATATAGACGGGCGCGGCAGCCGCAGTTATTATCGGGATAATAAAGAAATGGTCGTCAAAGGCACACACGAGCCGTATTTGGATGCCGAAACCTATCAATCCCTGCAAGCCCGCCTTGCGGAAGACAAACGCATACACAAAAAATACGAGCGCAATGCCGCAACGAAAAACGAATGGGCATTACGCGGGTTGGTGCACTGCTCTGCTTGCGGCGGAACACTGTGTATGGCGGCAAGCGGAACGTCTGTGCAATGCTACCGTTATGCGCACGGAAAGTGTGATACCTCGCACAGCATAACCGTAAACAAGCTGACAAATGCCGTGATTCAATCTCTGAAAGACGGATTAAACGAAGCGGCATTAAACATTGAATTTTCCGCGCCGAAAGCCGAAATCACAGTAGATTATGAAAAACAAATCAAACGTGAGCAGGAAAAGTTAGAGCGCATCAAAGCCGCTTTCGTAGCAGGCGTTGATACTTTAGAAGAATATCAGATAAACAAAGGGAAGATTCTCGGTACGATTGCAGAGCTGAAAATTCAGCAAGAAAAAGAAGTGCCGAAATTGAATAAAGAAGATATGCAAAAAGAGGTCAAAGAAAAAATGAAAAACGCTATACAACTTTTGGAAAGCCCCATAGCCTCCGAAGAAGAAAAAAATGCCGCATTGCGTGCATTTGTCAGCAGAATCATTTTCAGCCGCCCTACCTCTTCTGTCAGTATCTATTACTTTATTTAATTTCCCCAAAAATCATATCTTTTTGTCGTTCGCCCCACCATACTGACTTATAATAATTTGTGCATATTTCGGGTTTGGATTTTTAATATTGACAGGATACTGTAATTTCTTTTCATACTGAAACATAAGTTATTTCACACACTCCTCTAAATCCCAAGGCCACGGATTGCGAAGCCAATTCTTGCCCGAGCCCGTCTGCGGTGTCAGCGGTCCGTACTTTTCTTCAAAGGCCTTTTGCAATGTCTTTGCACGGGCAGCATACTTACTGTGCCGTTCCTTTGCTTCGCAATCGTCGGGATGCGTATCCAAATACAAGTGCAGTTCCCATGTCGCAAATTGCGCCGCTGAAAGCGTTCTGAGTGCTTTTGCACGTTCGTTTACCATCATATGCATTTCCCTCCCAAAAACGGCTTATCCAGGTCTGGAAACACAGTGCCGCGGCAAAGTGCTTTTTCTGCTTCATACATAGACGTATCCGTCTGAAACGGAACATATGCCATCGTGGTTACGGGATTCTTCGGTAATTTGGACAGTCCGTTATACACGCACGGCTGTGTAACAGGTGCACAGCCATCATCCGTATACATTTCGGATTGCAGCTGCATATCGCAGTAATCCATAAAATCTTTCAACTCACACGTCTCCTTTTTTGTTTTTTCGGAAATTCTTCCTGCTTCATAGTATTCCGAAAATACAATTTATGTGCGGATGTCCGTAAGGGCAATCGACAAAAGCGACCCGCTTTGGCAGAAAATCAAAGCGGGTCGCTTTCATAAAATTATTCTTGAAAATTCCAACGGTATTTTTGCAAATCAACTATGCCGTCATCGCTCACTTTCACACCCTCCGCGCGCAGAAGACGTATCTGCTCGTTGCCGCCGCCGAAAGCGAATGCCGAAGATACAGAGCCGAAACGGTTGACAACACGATGACATTTGATAGTTTCAGGATCGGGATTCACATGCAATGCATAGCCGACTACACGCGACCAGCGTGGATTTCCCGCAAGCATTGCAATATCGCCGTAAGTCGCTACACACCCTTTCGGTATGCGGCGAACCACATTATATATTCGTTCAAAAGTATCCATAGCATCACCGCTATCATTGTATCCTATTTTTGTGCGCACTGCAAGGATTAAATATTTTCTGCACCGTTGCCCACGCGGTTGATTTCGATTTTCGGCAAAACCTCTATTTTTACGGATGGCAGATTGGCTTTCCAATCCGGAATTTCTTTAAATTCTTTTGGCAAAATGCATTTAAATCTGCGCCCTAAGCAGTATGGGTCGGCTTGGTGGTTTACAAAGCAATTTTCCGTTTCCTGTTCCAAAAGACGAATCACATATTCGTGACACAAGCGCTGTGTTTCATTCAAATACGCTTCGTTAATTGAAAACGGTTCTTCCGTCTTGATTTCGGCGATATCCACCTCCATTTTTACCCGAACGGTAAAATGCACAACGCCGTTTATGCTTTGCGGCTTGACTTTCACCGAACAATGCCGAATTTTCACAACCGTTTCCGCCGAGAACTCCTGATTCTGTACGGATAAATAGCCGTGTTCAACCTGATTATGCAGCATCATAAGTGCTGTTACCGCATCGTTTTCCATTTCAAACAGCATTTGATCCTTATCAAATACGGCAACATCTACAAATTGTATATCGGCTTTCTCGCCGCCGTTCTCCTGCTCGACCTTCAGTACAGGTAAAAAGGCATTGCTGCAATCACATTCTAATTTATTAATCAGTTTATACAGCTCCTGATTGATAATATTTGTATTGAACTGCATCGCCTTTAAAATATCCTCTATGCTGTTTGCGGTTAAAACACTCTCCCCCATTTTTGCACTGACCAGCTCTTCTGCAGTTGTGTCAGAAACAGCGACTAATACAGTCGCGCGGTTGTCTGCATTACGTACAAAATAATCTAAATCACTGTATATCCCCTTTTGCGCCGTTTCCCGTCCGAAAACAATCAATCTGTTTTGCGATAATAAAGGGAGTTTTCCAACCGATTTTGCGGCGGCGGAAATCGCTTCGGACACGGTTTCCCCTTCCACGGTCACAAAATTGATAATATCGCCTAAATTCGCACCGCTGTTCGGATTCCCCGCCATCTCGGTATTCAGCGTTTGCAAGGTTACCCGTACGCCGCCGTTTTCCAAAGCGTCTATTCCAACTGCCTGAACAATCAATCGGCTTTTCAATTCCTGAGATTCATAATTGCAGCCGCAAAAGGACACCGCCAGCAAAAGGATTGGAGTCAAAAGCTTAAGCATTTTTTTCATCGGTTTTTCTCCTTTTGATATATGCGCATAACATAATCATTGCAGGTATTACCAACACAACCACCGCAAAATAAATAAAACGTGTAATAAAATTTGCTTGGTAAAAATAATCCGTAAAATTGCCGGCTAAAAAGATTTGTGCAACAAGTGCCAGACCGCCTACTACGAAAATATAATAATTTTTCCATTCAGCCTTAAAGGATTTCTGCAAAAGTTCTGCCTGTAAATACAGAAGCAGGCTGATTTTTATGAAAGCAGACAGAATCCAAACGCCTGTCAGTAAAACATCAAACCGACGGAATACGCCGACCTCCGCCAATACCGCAACAGAATGCACGGGGAACAACTGTGTCAGCGCAAACTTGCCGAGTCCGCCGAATACAAAGAAAAAGAGAGACAGCATACTTAAAACGGTTGCGCCGAGCCAAGTAAAATAAGCCCGCATCGGTTTTCCGTTAATTTTTGGCAGCAGGGCAGAAAGTATAACGATTTCGACCGTGCGGGAAGCAAAGCTGAGTCCGCCCTTTACAGGCGGCATCAGTCCGTCGAAAAAGACGGGTGAAAACTGTGTTACGTCTATTTTATCTGCCATTGTAACCATAATAAACAGAAATGCCGCGCAGGAAATCATAACAGACAGCGCACTGACACGTCCCAACGCCTCTATGCCGAGTGAAGCGGCATAACAGGATGCCAATACACAAATGATGATAAACAGCGCGCTGTCATTTTCAGGGAAAATAATTGTCCCGACGAATAGTTCCAAGCGCGCGAGGGTTACAAGCATAGAAAGTGTAAAAATCAGTGCATAAACCGCTGATATCACTTTTGAAAACCACGGAGAAGCCATATAAGCAATGTCCGTTAAATCTTTTCCGGGATACTTTTTGTTCTGCACAAACAGCATAACGGAGAACAGCAGAATAAACAGACCTGAAAACAAAACGCTCGGGAAATAATCGCTCGTTTCCATTTTCTCTTCGCCGATGGAAGTATACGTCAATACGGTTAAAAGTCTGGATAAAAAAATGATTGAAAATACTTGCCAAATTCCTATTTTCTGTGCTCTGCCCATTTGATTTCCTACGATTCGAATGCTTTTTAGCATTCGAATTGTGCCTTTCCTTTTATTTTTTCATACTTTGTATTTTCAATTCCCGTTTGCCAAGCAATTTCCAACTGATTCTTAAGAAGGAATCCCGCAAAACCGCACCGATATGCAACGGTGCAAACGGTGCTGTAAACGGTGCGTTATAGGCTTGCACTGCACACATATTCACAAGCAATACCCCAAATCCAATTACAATTCCGTAAAAACCCGTAATTCCGCCGATAATCATAAAAGCAAATCGCAAAAGAGAGACAGGGTAATAAATTTTAGAAACGACAAAAGAACTAATCGCAGTCAGGGCAACGACAATCAGCATCGGCGCCGCCACCAAACCGGCGGAAACTGCTGCGTCACCGATAACCAATGCGCCGACAATGCTCACCGCGTGACCGACGGATTTCGGCATACGAAGTCCTGCCTCACGCACGATTTCATATACGAAGTGAATAAAAATAGCTTCCAGCATTACGGGAAACGGCGTAATGCTTTCCTGCACAGCGGTATCATACAACATAGATGCAGGCAATATTTCCTGATGAAATGTGCAAACCGCGACATAAATCCCCGGCAAAAACACACTCAATACAAAAGAAAAGAATTTCAGTGTACGGATAAATGCAGAATAATACGGTCGATGGTCATAGTCATCTAAGGACTGAAAATTTTCCATAAACAAATACGGAACCACCAACGCAAACGGTGTGCCGTCCACCAAAACGACGACCCGTCCTTCCGCCATTTCGGCGCAGGCAATATCCGGTCGCTCTGTTGAACCGACCGCAGAAAATAAGGAGATTACATTCGGCTCTAAAAACGGACGCAAATACCCCGCGCCGAGCACTACATCCAAATCTGCTTTTTTCAGTTTTCCCTTAATTGCTTCCACAACGGCTTTGTCGGCACGGTCAGAAAAATAACACACGCACACGCGCGTTTGACTGGTTTTACCGATTTCCAATACTTCAAAGCGCGCTACAGGCGAGCGCACACGGCGGCGAATCAATGCTACATTATCTTTAAAACTTTCAATAAACGCTTCCTGTGCACCGCTCTCCTGCACTTCGGTTTGTGCGTTTTCTATAGAACGTTTCGGAAAGCCCTGCACCCCGAAGCATTCACAAAACGGCGCGCCCTCAATCATCAGAATGACAAGTCCTGACAAAACCTCTTTTATGGCATCATCTAAACTGTGTACTTCTTTCTGGTCGATTCCCGAGGAAATCTTATCACGGATATATGCCATTTGGTCAACCGCACTTTTCGGCATTTTTTCAGCAGTCATTATAGGATTCACGACCTGTTGTGTAACCAAAAGGTTGTCACACATACCGTCATCCATAATCAGAACTGCTTTGTTGTTCCCGATATACGTTTGTTTATATAAAATATCAAAGCTTTCGCCGAGTTTTTCTTTAAAATAGATGATATTTTCTTCTAAATTGGTACTAACCGTCACAGGCGATGCCTTGGCTTCAGCTTTTGCAGAGGTCACTTTATTGATTTCTTTTTGAATCCAAGGATTCACAGCACTGTCCTCCTGACTTTTTGAGTTTATCTGTAATATTGTGACCCGCGATGTAAATGATATTCGTATCAATACAGATATTGGAGTGCGATTGTTATGTTGATTACACTTTGCAGAACAGTCATTCTGTATATTTTGGTTCTGCTCACCTTTCGAATCCTCGGCAAAAGACAGGTTGGAGAATTGCAGCCTGCGGATTTGGTGATTACCCTTTTGCTTTCGGAAATTTTGGTCATTCCGATGCAGGACACACAAATCCCCTTAATCAACACGTTTATTCCCGTTTTGGTCTTAATTGGATTGGAAATCTTAATTTCCGTAATCAGCATTAAAAGCATAAAATTCCGAAACCTTTTACAGGGAAACTCTTTAATTGTGATTCGAAACGGGGTTTTGGATCAAAAGCAGTTGAAGCGACTGCGCTTTACCGTGGACGATTTGATGGAAGCACTGCGAAAAAAAGATGTTTTCGATATTGCAGAAGTGCAGTATGCGATTGTAGAAACCGACGGCACACTGAGCATTCTGTTAAAGCCCCCTTACCGCGCACCGCAGGCACAGGCTCTCCACGCACAGGAAGAGGATAACGGAATCCCCTGTGTCGTAATCAGCGACGGCAGAATCATTCAGTCGGATTTTAAGGAATGTGGAATGAGCCCGAAAAAACTGCAGAATCTTTTAACCTCTAAGAAAATCGAGGTAAAAAACATTATGCTGATGACCGTAGATAAAAGCGGCAATACAAATATTATTCGAAAGGATGGCGTGGAATGAAGCGAATCATTATTGCGGCAGTCTGTCTTGTGCTTGCAATCTCTTTAGCAGTATTCGGATTTTTGAATTTGCGCAAAATCACGCGGGAGCTGACAGACAGTGCCGCACGCGTAATTGCGGTTGCAGAGACGCAGGATAAACAGGCCGTCCTTACAGAATTACAGACCTTTTCGGAAAAATTTGCAAAGCACAAAAAAATGCTCGGTGCTTTTGTAAACCACAGCGAATTGGATGAAGCGGATATTTTGATGCGCGGATTGCAGGATAAAGCGGAACAGGAATCCTATGCTGAATTAGCCGAGGATTTGCGGGAGCTGCAATATCATTTTTCCCATTTGCACGACACGGAATTGCCGAAATTTGAGAATATATTCTAAAAATAAAAACACCAACTATGTTTGCAGCAACAAGTTGGTGTTTTTTTATATCATATATTTATTTTTATGTGTTTTCGTGCATTTCCTGCAAATATTCATCAAAACGGATTTGCTTATCGTAGAAACGCCCGGGCGTTACGTCAATCAAGCGGTCGGCAACCGTTTCCACAAACTGATGGTCGTGGGAAGAAAACAGAATGGTTTCGGGGTAACGAATCAATGCATCATTTAAAGAAGCAATCGATTCCAAATCCAAATGGTCTGTCGGCTCATCCAGCATCAGAACGTTTGCGCCCGAAAGCATCATTTTACACAGCATACAGCGTACGCGCTCACCGCCGGACAGCACCTTTGCCTGCTTGGTCGCTTCCTCACCCGAAAACAGCATTCTGCCGAGCCAACTGCGAATATCCGATTCATAAATCAAATCGGAATAGCTGCGAATCCAGTCAAGCAGAGAATCCGCACAGCCGTCGAAATAGGCACCGTTGTCCGTCGGCAAATAGCTTTGCGAGGTCGTCACGCCCCATTTAAAACTGCCTTCATCGGGTTCTAATTCACCCGCAAGAATTTTAAACAAAGTGGTTTTTGCCAGAGCGTCACTGCCGATAAATGCAACCTTTTCGCGCGGATGAATCGTAAAGCTGACGTTATCCAGCACCTTTTTTCCGCCGATTGTTTTCGAAATCCCGCTGACCGACAGTACCTCATTGCCGACTTTTCGCGCAGGCTTAAAGTCCACATACGGAAACCGTCGGGATGAAACAGGCATTTCCTCGACCTGAATGGAATCCAACAGTTTTTTACGGCTGGTTGCCTGCTTGGATTTGGAAGCATTTGCGCTGAATCGGCGAATAAACTCCTGCAACTCCTTGATTTTCGCTTCTGCCTTTTTATTTTGCTCACGCATTTGGCGCTGTGCCATTTGCGTGTATTCGTACCAAAAATCGTAATTGCCGACAAACATCGTAATTTTGCCGAAATCAATATCCACGGTGTGAGTACAGACCTTATTTAAGAAATGGCGGTCATGCGAAATCACAATTACGGTGCTGTCAAGGTCAATTAAAAAGTCTTCTAACCACGCGACGGCATCCAAATCCAAATGGTTGGTCGGCTCATCCATTAAGAGAATATCGGGATTGCCGAAAAGTGCCTGTGCAAGCAAAACCTTCACCTTATTTTCGCCTGACAGATCCTGCATTTTGGCATAGTGCAAGTCATTCGGAACGCCCAAACCGTTTAAAAGAATTTCCGCGTCACTCTCGGCACTCCAACCGTCCATTTCGGCAAATTCTTCCTCTAGCTCACAAAGGCGAATCCCCTCTTCTTCAGACATTTCTTCCTTTGCATACAGCACTTCTTTTTCATCCATAATCTCGCACAGACGCGGATTGCCCATTAAGACAGTGCGAATGACATCGTAAGCATCAAACGCAAAGTGATCCTGCCGCAAAACGGACATACGCTCGTGCGGTGTTTTGCGAACTTCCCCTTTATTTGGTTCAATCTCCCCCGCCAAAATTTTCATAAAGGTGGATTTTCCCGCGCCGTTTGCACCGATTAATCCGTAGCAGTTTCCGTTTGTGAATTTCAGGTCGGCATGCTCAAACAAAACTCTGCCGCCGTATTGCAAAGATACATTGACTGTTTCTAACATAGTTACTCCTTTAAAAACGCCACCGCAAAAGAACGGTGGCGTTCGGTTTTTATTCTTCGGCGGTATCTGACGAATCCGCAGTATCTTCCTTTGCATCCGCCTGCGATGCCGTAGGTGTATCTGCAACTGCGCCGTCCGCAGTAAAGAAATCGTATTCGTCACCGTTTTTAAACGCCTCCGTACTGTCAGAAGCCTTTAAAAATACCGTCAGTGTTTGGAAAATCAGTTTAATGTCTAACCAAATACTGTATTGCTCGATATACATCAAGTCCATCACAAGCTTGTCCTTCGGGGACGTGTTATACTTACCCGCAATTTGCGCAAATCCTGTCAGACCCGCTTTCACACGCAGACGGTAACTAAATTCAGGAAGTTCCTGCGTATATTGATCCACATTTTCAATCATTTCAGGCCGCGGACCGACTACGCTCATTTCGCCCTTAAAAATATTGATAATCTGCGGCAATTCATCGATTCGGAATTTACGCAGGTATTTGCCGACTTTGGTAATACGGTCATCATCCGATGTGACAGAACGGTTCACAGACCCTGCCTCTTTCATCGTACGGAATTTGTAAACCTCAAAAATCTTACCGTCCTTGGTAGCGCGTTTCTGTTTAAAGAATACCTTACCGCCGTCCTCTGCCTTGATTAAAATGGCACACAATGCCATAAGGGGGCTGGTGACAATCAGACCGATGGTAGAAATCAGGATATCCATTGTGCGTTTGGCGGCTCTTTGCTCAAAAGTCAGCCCTTTCATTTGGGAAGCGACCAACGGCTTGTCATCTAAAATTGATGTGCGCCCGCGAAGAGACACAACATCGCACATCTCAAAGTTGTAATAGATATTCTTGTTTTTTGCGTAACAGTACTCCACAAGCATAGTGCGCACAGACATCGGCACGTCATATAAAAAAACTGTATCCGAGCGATCCATTACATCAAAAAGCCCGTCATCGGTATATAAAATCATATCGGTAATCTTATATTGCTTTTTATACTTTTGCACCTTCGGTACAATATTGTTCAATGCATATTTCGATGACGTAATAATGCAGCATTTTTCGGGAGAATTGATGGAGAAAAACACGAAATTCCCGAAGTATGCGAAAAACACGATTACCACAAATTGCAGTAACATAACCAACAGCAGTAATTCAACATTTTCATATTTAAAGGTCTGATTGTTCGCCGCATTGGTGTTCATAATGCAAAGCTGTAAATGCGTGATAAAGTCTGTAATAAACGCAGACAGTGTCAGCGAATGAATAATCGGCTTGCTTTTTTCCACACCGATTTTATACCCACCGTAAATGGACATCATTGCCGTGCCCAGAACCACAAAGGTCAGCATTGTAATCGCCGCCGTACGCGACAAACGCAAAAGCCACGCATACTGACTGCCGAATGTCAGGAAAAAGATTGCAAACAGTGTCACAAACAGCAATAATTTCAGAAACAGCAGAATCGTTTTCTGAAATTTATTTAAAATCTTCATAGGTCACCCTCAAAAGCATCTTACGAACTAGTTTGAAAACCTTTCGTAATTCTACGCTTTTTTTACCATTTTGTCAATAGAAGGCAATTTTCTCTGCAATTACGCCTCTTTTGCCCGCACCGCAATTTTGGCAATGCACTCTGCAAGTCCCTCGTCCGTCATCGAAAATGTATACTCTTCCGAATCGCAAAGTCCGTAACAAACATCTTGATGCCAAATATTTGCCACAAGCATATTTTCATTTTTCGCGATTCGATAGCGAAAATCCGCACGGCAACAGCCCGTAAATACATTCCCCTGTTCAAAAAAGGAAAGCACAGGCACATCCAACAGCTTTTCTGACATATAGCTTCACCCTATTTCAAGTATTTTTGCAATCTGCAAAAGCACGGCAGATGCCGGCTTTTGGCATCTGCCGCATTGTTTTTTAAGTGAGTTTGACTTCTTCCCAAAGCTTGGAAAGCAAATCCAAAGTGTCGCGGTCTAAATTATGGAAATACTCTTTCTTAAATTCCTGCTTCGGGTATAGAACTTCGCTATCCTTCAGCGAATAGCGTTCATCCTCTAAAACAGCCGTATTCGGGCAAAGATACCCAAGATATTCCGCATTTGCAAGCGCAACCTCAGGCTCACACATAAAGTTGATAAACAGCTCCGCTGCGGCTTTGTTTTTGGCATTGGCGGGAATACACATCGCATCCACGAAGATATTCGTACCCTCTTTCGGATACACAAAGGCAAGGTCGGGATTTTCCGCCGCCATTGCGAGATAGTCGCCCGCATAATACGGTGCGATTGCCGCCTCGCCGCTTTCCATTTTGCCGAAAACCTCATCCATAACATAGGATTGAATCAACGGCTTTTGCTCTTTCAGCTTTTCGGCGGCTTCGCGCCATTCGGCAACGGAAGTCGTATTCACGGAATACCCAAGCAAATACTGTGCAACGCCGAATGCATCACGCGGGTTGTTGAAGGTCAAAATATTATTCGCATACTTCTCATCCCACATAATCGACCAGCTGTCCGGAACCTCATCCACCATTGTCGTATTGTAAATCAAGCCGACCATACCACCCGTATACGGCACACAATACTCATTTTGCGGGTCAAAATACAGGTTTCGGTAACTCTCCGGAATAAACTGATAGTTCGGAATATTGTCAAAATCGATTTTTTGAAGCAAGCCCTCTGTTTTCAGGCGTTCAATCATATAATCCGACGGCACAATTACGTCGTAGCTTATACCCTCGCTTTTCAGTTTGGAATAAAGATCCTCGTTGGAATCGAACATCGTATAATTGACGTGGATACCGCTGACACGCTCAAACTCCGCAATGACATTGACCATATCCTCTGAGCCGTCCGCAACATATTCGCCCCAGTTGTAAACATTGATTTCCGTACCCTGCAAGGCTTCGATTTCATAATTGCTCACAAACCGTGTTTCATCCAATCTGCTTCTGGTTGTCCCGCGAATTGCGAAATGTGCAATACCCACAACCATTGCAAAAGCAACAAAGACGGAAACCGCCTTAAGCGAAGAGGATTTACTGCTTATATTTGCCTGCGTCTTTTTACGCTCTGCACGCGCCTGAAATACATTCATCAAAACCAACAGCAACAGCACGGCAACGAAAATCAAGGAGGAGAGCGCATACATATCGGGCTTGACTTTCTTTTTCGTCATAGAGAAAATGACGATAGGCAGTGTTTGGAATTTCGGTCCGCTGACAAAATAGCTGATGATAAAATCGTCAAGTGACAGCGTAAACGCCATAATAAAGCCCGTAATGATGCCTGAGGAAATATTCGGCAGTACGACCTTGAAAAACGCGGAAACAGGCGTACAGCCCAAATCCTGTGCCGCTTCCGAGAGATGCTTATCCGTTTGCTTCAGTTTCGGAAGCACGGACAGAATCACATAAGGCAAATTGAATGTAATATGCGCAATCAACAGCGTCGGAAAGCCCAAGACATCCTGACTGCTGACTAATTTCCCGACAAACACGAACAAAAGCATCATCGAAACGCCCGTGACGATTTCGGGATTCATCATCGGAATATTCGTGACCGTCAAAACAGCATTTTTGAGCCACTTCTTTTTCATGGCGTGGATACCGACCGCCGCCGCAGTGCCTATGACAACCGACAAAAGCGACGAAGCAATCGCCAACACCAAAGTGTTGGACAACGCCTGCAGAGTTACGGTATCTTTTAACAGCTCGCCGTACCATTTGAAAGAGAAGCCCGACATTACGCTGGTGCTTGAAGAGCCGTTAAACGACAGAACAATCATCACAAGCATCGGCGCATAAAGAAAAATCATAATTAAAGCCGTGTAAAGCTTGGAAACAGAGCGTTTCATACCAAAATCGCCCCCTCTTCACTGTCGGCAAAACGGTTCATCACCAGCATACAAATCACAATCATCAGCATCAAAACGAGGGAAAGCGATGCACCGAGATTGTAATTGTAAGCGGACTGAAACTGCATTTCAATGGAATCGCCGACCAACAGGAATTTGCCGCCGCCAAGCTTTTGGCTGATATAAAATGTGCTGACAGACGGCACAAACACCATGGTAATGCCTGACACCACGCCGGGCATACTCAGCGGGAAAATAATGCGTCTGAAAACGCCGATTGCATTACAGCCAAGATCCTGCGCCGCCTCAACAAGGCTGTATTCCAATTTAGACATTACCGAATAAATCGGCAAAACCATATAGGGCAGGAAATTATAAACCATACCCAAAATCACCGCACCGGGAGTGTTAATCAACTGTGCGGGCGGCAGACCGATTGCCTGTAAGGCCGTATTGATAATGCCGGTGTTGGAAAGAATCGCCATCCACGAATAGGTGCGAATCAAAAAGTTCATCCACATTGGCAACATCACAAGCATCATCAGTGTTCTTTGCTTGGAGGCTTTGGAGCGTGCCATAATGTATGCCAGCGGATAGGAAAGCAACAGGCAAATCACCGTCGCTAAAAATGCATACCAAACGGAACGCCCGAAGGTTGCGCCGTATGCGGAAAGCGCCGTGATATTCTCAAACGTAAATTCGCCGTCGCGATTTGTAAACGCGTAATATATAACCATCAGCATCGGCGCTAAGATAAACAACACCGACCACAGGATATACGGCGCATTGATTAATTTAGAGCGTAAAGAGGATCTGTTCATACTCATTCCTCCGCCGCTTCATCACTTTCCGCAGTCGGTATCGGATCAGAAAGCTCATCGAACTCCTCACTAAAGGAGCTGTAGTCACCGTAAAGACCGGAATACGCGCTCTTGTGCATAACCTGAATTTCTTCGGGCTTGATACAAATACCGATTTTATCACCGACCGCAGAATAATCCGTCGTTTGAATCATCCATTTAAAGCCGTCAATATCCACAATAATCTCATAGTGCACGCCCTTAAAGGTAACCGAGGTCACCACGCCTTGCAGCATCCCCGCTTCGGGTGCAACGATATCTACATCCTCGGGGCGCACAACGACATCGACGGGCTCGTCCTTACCGAAGCCTTTATCCACGCATTGGAACTTCATTCCCTGAAATTCAACAGAGAAGTCCGCATGCATAATACCGTCCAAAATATTACTCTCGCCAATGAAATCCGCAACAAACGCGTTCCTTGGCTCATTGTAAATATCCGTTGGTGAACCGATCTGCTGAATCGCACCGCCGTCCATCACCACGATGGTGTCAGACATAGAAAGCGCTTCTTCCTGATCGTGCGTAACATAAATAAAGGTTATGCCGAGTCTCTGCTGAATGTTTTTGAGTTCGGCCTGCATATCCTTACGCAGCTTTAAATCCAAAGCACCGAGCGGCTCATCGAGTAAAAGCACACGCGGCTTTACAGCAAGCGCACGCGCAATCGCTACACGCTGCTGCTGACCGCCCGAAAGCGAAGAGATGTTGCGTTTTTCGAAACCGCGCAGGTTTACGAGTGCCAACATTTCTTCCACTGTCTTGCGAATTTCGTCCTTGGACTTTTTTTGCTGCTTCAGACCGAACGCAATGTTTTCAAACACATTCAAATGCGGAAACAAAGCATAACGCTGAAAAATGGTGTTGACCTGACGCTTATGCGCCGGAACACCATTGATTGTTTTTCCTCCAAAAACGACTTCACCGCTATCCGGCTCCAAAAAGCCTGCAATAATACGGAGTGTCGTGGTTTTTCCGCAGCCTGAGGGACCGAGCAAAGTGATAAATTCACCATCGCGAATATACAAATTCAAATCCTTCAAAATCTGCTGTCCGTCAAAGCTGACGGAGATGTTTTTCAAATCAATAATCACTGCGTTTTTTTCCAATTATGCAGCCCCTTTCCAACCGATAGATATAGTTGGATGCGTATGCGTCTAAATCCAAACACGGCGTGCGCGCACACATCCTAATTGGTATGGTACAAATATAGAGAAAAAACGCAAAAAAGTCAATATTTTCTCTAAAAAATGCGCAAATATTTTTTTAAAGAAAAAAGCCGACGGTAAAATCGGCTTATCTTCTGTACATTTTTCACGCCCAGCCTTTGCACACATCGACCCACGCTTTATGATTTGACAGGCGTTCCAACTCGGGAATCGAAAGCTCTATTGCGCTGTTGATACTGCCGCAGGCCGGAAACACCGTTTCAAAGCGCTTTAAGGATTCATCCAAGTAGACATCCACGCCTTCGTTGATGCCAAACGGACAAACGCCGCCGACTGCGTGGCCGATTAACGGCTCTACCGCATCAAAATCCAGCATTTTTGCTTTCGTGTGGAACTGCGCTTTGAATTTCGGGTTATCGATTTTTGTGTCGCCTGCCGCTACAATCAGAATCGGCTTCTCTTCGACCATAAAGGATAACGTTTTTGCAATCCGCTTTCCCTCTGTTCCGAGTGCCTGCGCCGCCAATTCAACGGTAGCACTGGAAACTTGAAATTCCTGAATCCGCTCGGCAACGCCGTCAAAGTTCGAAAAATATGCTCGGACACGTTCTATAGACATACGTTGTCACTCCTTACAGCTGATAAAACCCGACTTTTTTCATAGCTTTACGCAAAGTCTTATTGGCAAAATAGGATGCTTTTTTCGCGCCGTCTTCCATACAGGCAGTCAAATACGCTTTGTCGGCAATCAGACGGTCAAATTCTGCTTTTACAGGGCGCAATTCTTCCACAACCGCCTCGGCAACCGCCGCTTTGAAATCGCCGTAGCCTTTCCCGGCGAACTCTTGCTCGATTTCCGCAAAATCCTTGCCTGTGCAGCAGGAATAAATACCCATTAAATTGTTCACGCCATCCTTGCCCGCACCGTAGTACACACGAGCCTCGGAATCGGTCACGGCACTCTTGACTTTACGAACGATTGTATCCGCATCATCCAGCATCGAAATAAATGCTTTTGCGTTCGTATCGGATTTGCTCATTTTCTTCGTTGGTTCTTGCAGAGACATAATATTTGCACCTGTTTTTCCGATAAAAGGCTCAGGCACTTTAAAGGTCTGTCCGTAAATGCCGTTAAAGCGTTCGGCGATATCGCGTGTGATTTCCAAATGCTGTTTTTGGTCTGCGCCGACCGGTACAAAATCCGCTTGATACAAAAGAATATCCGCCGCCATCAATGTCGGATAGGAAAACAGACCGACATTCACGTTTTCGGGATGCTTTTCGCTTTTATCCTTAAACTGCGTCATACGCGCCGCCTCGCCGAACTGTGTATAGCAGTTGAGCACCCACGCAAGCTGTGCGTGTGCATTCACGTGGCTCTGCACAAAAACGGTATTTTTTTCAGGGTCAAGACCGATAGCGAGCAAAAGCGCGTACATTTCAAGCGTACGTCTGCGCAAAAGCGCAGGCTCGGGACGGACGGTAATCGAATGCAAATCCGCTACCGCGTAGAAGCATTCATAATCATCCGCCATATGCTTCCAATTTTTTAACGCGCCGAGATAATTGCCGAGCGTCGGCGTGCCTGTAGGCTGAATTGCGCTTAATACGATTTGTTTCATACTGTTATTCCTCCGTAAAAAAAATAAAACCTGCCCTTGCGAAAAACAAGGACAGGTCGAAAATTTAAACCTGCGGTACCACCTTGATTGACGAAAACTCGCCCACCTTTACGGAATACGGACATATTCCTCTTTCTGTAACGGAAAAGCACCGTCGCATCTTTTCAATGCGCCCTCAACGGACCATTTATCTGCCGCGTTTGCTGTGGGATTTTCACCGCCGCCCACTCTCTGAAAGCCCGTCTTGCAGTTTTACTTCCGTTTCATCGGTTTGAAATATTAAATCACATATTTTAAGGTTTGTCAAGCCTTTTGAGGATTCGCGCTTGCATAATTCCTGCATATACTTTTGGAAAAACGCGAAAAAGATGTATGATTCTTCGATTTTTTATTGCTTTTTTGTACGAAAGTGGTATATAATGATTTCTAAACTCGTGTTGAAAGAAGAGATTCGCAATGTTAACCCTGGACAAAGTCTATCACGCCTCTTTTCAGTTGAAAGATGTGATTCGGCGCACCGATATGATTATGGCACCGAAAATCAATCCCGACTGTGAAGTACATTTAAAAACAGAAAACCTGCAGGTTACAGGCTCGTTTAAAGTACGCGGTGCGGCATATAAAATTTCCCAGCTTTCCGACGAAGAAAAGAAAAAAGGTGTTATTGCCTGTTCTGCGGGAAATCACGCACAGGGTGTCGCGCTTGCCGCCACCAAAAACGGTATTAAATCCCTCATTTGTCTGCCTGACGGCGCACCGATTTCCAAAGTGGAGGCAACCCGCAAATACGGCGCAGACATCTGTTTGGTTGAAGGCGTCTACGATGACGCATATAACCGTGCACTGCAATTAAAAGAGGAAATGGGCTATACCTTTATTCATCCGTTCAACGACGAAGATGTGATTGCGGGACAAGGTACAATCGGGTTGGAGGTTTTAGAACAACTGCCCGATGTAGATGTCGTAATCGTGCCTGTCGGCGGCGGCGGTTTGATTTCAGGCGTGGCGTTTGCAATTAAATCGCTGAATCCGAATGTAAAGGTTTACGGTGTACAGGCAAGCGGCGCACCGAGTATGCTTCGCTCGATTGCGGACGGAAAAATCGAAAAATTAGATGCAGTTTCCACAATTGCGGACGGCATCGCCGTTAAAGAACCCGGCGATGTTACCTTCGAAATGTGCCAAAAATATGTGGATGGCATTGTTTCGGTGTCCGAAGACGAAATTGCGGCGGCGATTCTTGCCTTAATTGAACAGCAAAAACTGATTGCCGAGGGCGCAGGCGCGGTATCCGTAGCGGCGGCAATGTTCAATAAGGTAGATGTAAAAGGCAAGAAAGTCTGCTGCTTGGTTTCGGGCGGTAATATTGATGTTACCATTTTGTCGCGTGTGATCAAGCGCGGCTTGCTGAAATCAGGACGCACCTATTCTCTGACCATTGAACTGATTGACAAGCCCGGTCAGCTCAAAGGCGTTGCAGACACCATCGCGGAGCTTGGCGGCAATGTCATTTCCGTGCACCACGAAAGAGCTTCCGAAGGGTCGGATATCAACGGCTGTTATCTGCGTCTGCTTTTGGAAACGCGTAACTTTGAACATATTGAGGCAATCAAAAATGCGCTGACTGAGCGCGGTTATCACATCAAAGCATATTAATATAAGTTCTTGGAGGAAACAGAAATGATAGAAACATTACACACAGACAACGCCCCTGCGGCAATCGGCCCGTATTCACAGGCAAAAATCGTAAACGGCATTTTATATGCCTCAGGGCAAATCGCTATCAATCCCGCAAGCGGCGAAGTGGAAGCCGACACCATTGAAGGGCAGACGGAGCAGGTCTGCAAAAACATCGGTGCGCTTTTGGCAGCGGCAGGCTCTGACTTCACCAAAGTCATCAAGACCACCTGTTTCCTTAAAAATATGTCTGATTTCGCGACATTCAACGAAATTTACGGCAGTTACTTCACGTCGAAGCCCGCGCGTTCCTGCGTAGCGGCCGCCGCACTGCCGAAGGATGTTTTGGTTGAAGTGGAAATCATTGCGGAAGTTTAAATAGTATTTTATAAGCTAAAAAAGCCTTGCAGACTGCATTCTGCAAGGCTTTTTGTTTGTATTTTGGCGAATTATTCGCCGCGCTTGTCGCCGTAGAAGAACAGTGCAACCGTACCGGGCCCCGTGTGCGAACCGATAACCGTGCCGATATTGTTAATCATAACTTTACCGTTCAGCTTTGGGAAAGCTTCCTCGACCTTGTCAGCCACCGCTTTCGCATCGGCATAACACGCAGAATTGGAAATAAAGCATTTCCCCGAATAGTCAACACCGTCTTGCGCGTGTTCTTTCATTTTAGCAAGAATTTCTTCTATTGCTTTTGCTTTGCCGCGGCATTTTTGACGCGGAATCAATTTCCCCGCATTGTTTACATTTAACAGCGGGCAAATTTTCAGCATTGTTCCAAAAAATCCCGCAATCGGTGTCACACGTCCGCCGCGAATATAGCTTGTTAAATCCGTGGAGAAAAACCAATGGTGCAGATTCAGCTTATTCTCTTCTAAAAATGCATAAATCTCTTCCGCTGATTTTCCTGCATCACGCATATCTGCTGCAGTATCGACCAAGAGTCCAAAGCCTGAGGACGCCGCCAGCGTATCCACTAAATAAATCTTGTTATCGGGATACTGTTCGGAAAGCGTTTCGCAGGCAATGCGGGCGGAATTGTAGGAACCCGAAAGACCGCTCGAAAATGCCAAATGCAGAATATCCTTTCCTGCTTTCAAGAAAGGCTCGAAAAACTCGATATACTGCTGTACGTTCACCTGCGAGGTGGTCGGCTGTGCGCCGTCGGCAATCCGCTGATAAAATTCTGCAAACGGAATAGACTTTCCCAAATCATCGGCATATTCTTTGCCGTCCATCGTAAAATGGAAGCAAACCAATTGCACATTGCGGGTCTCAAAAAACGCCGCAGGCAAATCCGCTGTAGAACAGCAGGACAATACAAAATCAGACATAAATAGAATCTCCTTACTTTGCGCCGATAAAATCGGCAAAATATATATAACTTAAAGCGTCAAACGCTTTACAGTCTCATTCCTTTGCTTTTAACGCTTCGCTCTTTTGATATTCCACGCCATCCTTACCCAAATGATAAATCGGTAAGGTCTTCACACCCAAAACGCCTTTTTCTATACGGGAATAATTCACACCGCGTTTGCGCAGATAGGTTTTGTACCACGCCAAGCGATTTTGAAAATCTTTATACCGACGGTTTTCAAGCTCGGTCCACGCGACTTCCGCAAAAGCGGCGGCACGCGGAAACATCGCGAATTGCAGAGCCTCTTCCGTATCCAGCCATTCCGCCCAATGCTCACATTCGATACCGCGAATGCGCTGACCGGGTTTGCCGAAGCCCGCCTTCACTTCATTAAATTTATAAACCTTTTTCAACGGTAAAAATTTATATTTCATATCGAAATAAAAATAACGGTCCGGTGACATAATTAAATCGCGTTTATATGCCTGCTCGCGGACTGCCTTTAAATTATGAGAAATCCAATACTGACAAATGATGCTTTCATCAAAGCTGTCATTGATGCAGTCGTTCCACGCAATTGAGGTTTTACCGTATTTCTTTACAAATTCATTGGCACGGGACATAAAATACCCTTGCAGTTCCTTAGCGTTTTTCAAGCCGTGCGCCTGCAAAACCTCCTGACATTTCGGACATTCATCCCAAATCTTATGCCCTTTTGCCGCTTCGTCGCCGCCGATGTGGAAATATTTGCTCGGAAACAGCGGGCAGATTTCCCCGAACAGCTTTTCAAGGAAATCGTAAACCGCTTCGTTGCCCGCACAAAGAATTTCTTCAAAAATACCGCTTTCGCATTTCACCTCTGTCGGCTCACCCTTACAGGACAACTCGGGATACGCCGCCAAAATGGCGCTTGTATGCCCGGGGATATCGATTTCGGGAATCACTTCAATGTGCAGTTTTTGGGCATATGCCACAACGTCACGAATTTCTTCCTGCGTGTAAATCGCAAAATACTCCCCGCCGCGATGCTCTAACCCACAGCCTTTTAAACCTGCATATTTTCTTGTAGCGGCAACCGTATTCAATTCGGGAAACAGCTTGCTTTCAATGCGGAAGCCCTGGTCGTCCGACAAATGCCAATGCAGGGTATTCAGCTTTAAAAACGCCATTTGGTCAAGCACGCGCTTCACGACATCCGCGCCGAAGAAATGGCGGCTTTCATCAATTTGCAAGCCTCTGTAGCCGTAATGCGGACAATCTTTAATCAGCAAACCGTTGACAATTGCTTTGCCGCCCGACTTCTCCGCCTGCATCAGAATCATTTTTAAGGTAACCGCCGCATAAAATGCGCCGTCGGCATCGGATGCCTCTGCAACAATTCCGTCTGCCGATACTTTCAGCGTATAGCTTTCGGGCTGCATACCGCCGACCTTGCGGAATTTGATGACGCCCTCCCCTTTTACGGGCTTGGTCTTTAAGTATTCGGTTAAATAGTTCCCGGCAGAAAGAAATTCCTGTGCACAAAGCACTTCTGTCGAGGAAGACACTGTATATGAATCCTCTAAGGTTTGGTAAAAGTTCGGTTTCGGAATCAAATTGTATTTGAGCATTTTCTACCTCCAGTATCCACACGGCACAAAGGATTTTTTTACAATGTGGATATAATGATTAAAATCATTATATCAAAAACCGAGGTAGAAAAAAAGGTTTTATTTTATTTTCTCTGCAATTTTTTCAAAGATTTCCACAATTTTGAAACGCACTTCATATTTCGGGTTGCTTTGTGTGATTTCCGCCTCCTGCTCGGACAGCACATCTTCTATATCCGCGTCTGCTTCGGCAGCGGGCAGGCACATCGGCGGGAACATCACGCACCACCAATTCTGCCCCGCGCCCTCGCCGATAATAACACGCACCGCCTCATATGTGCCTGCGGGCAAGGTGACCTTTTCCTCATAAGTACGCGTATTGAAGAAGTCTTTGCCGATTTCAATGCGTACGCCGTAATCAAAACCGTTTTCACGGATGACCGCTTCGGCAGCCTTTTGCAGCTCTGCCTTTTCACTGTCTAAAATACACTCCGCATTCGCCGCCGTCAGACTGCCGTCAAACAGCGTTTTTCCCGTTTCCAAGACCGCGTCGCGCACCTTTAATTTCAGTGCCTGGTCTTCTGCACTGTCGGAATTTGCAATCACGTGCATACGGAGCACCTGTTCGCGGATATTGCCGCAGGACGCGCCGAACGAGGTGATGCTTAATAAAATTGCAATCAACAGTCCGCAGAAAACAGAGATTTCGATTTTTTGTATTTTGCTTAAAGTCCGATTTTTTTGCATATATGTTTCAATCCTTTCATCGAACGGGTTTCGTTCGACAAAAGGATTGACGTGAAAAACAGTATTTATTCAAATTTTTTAAAAAAAGGAAAATTTTGGTTACGGTGTGTGCAGGGATATGTCGCCGCTTGTCGTTTCAACATAGCATTTGCCCGCGCTATCTTTACTGTACGATACATCCACCTCACCACTGGTAGTAGAAACTTCAAAATTCTTTGCCGTGCGTAAATCACCTGTAATGCAACCACTGTTAGAGCGAATATCCAATTCGTCCGCATCGGAATCTACAAATTCTACATCACCGCTCGTGGTTGCAACAGTAAGGCTTCTTGCCGCAAATATCTCCAAATGCAATTTGCCGCTATTCGATTCTAAGTCCGCATTGCCGTCTACATACATTTCGTATAAATCGATATTGCCGCTGGTTGTTTTTACTGAAAAATCTGCAACAGCTATTCTGCCAAGTTCGATATCACCACTATTACTTTCGACTTTCAAGGAAGCAGTGTTGCCGACACACGCACACGCAATATCTCCGCTTGTACTATATACAGTCAATCTTTCTGCATAAGTTCCAAAGTATATTTCACCGCTGCTCGCAGATAAATCTGCGGTTTCAAATAAAAAAGGTTCGTCCACCCATATATTCCCGCTTTGGGTGCTTACCGATAAATCGCAGTATTCTTGCGAAGGCAGAAAAATCTCGATTTTCATTTCGGGTGTGTCACCCGCCCCCCAATAAATACCGAACCGCTCATACCACCGGCGGATGTCGTTTTGCGCTACGGTCAGCGTACCGTTTTCCACCGAAACTGTACATGTCTTACGCTCAGTTTGGGTGCAGACCACCTTACACTGCCCGTCATCTGCCAAAGAAAATGTCACATCGTTCTCTAGACTGCAAACATCAATGTTTTCAAATGGCTGTTCGACCGCATATGTCTGAACTTCGACAGTGGTTGTGTCCAACTTTCTGTAATCAAATCCGAATTTTACAGACACGCCCAAAAGAATCAGCAATCCGAGCACGATGCAGGACGCCGCGATGATACACGTGATTTTTACGCTTTTTTTCATTTTCTCTCACCCTTTCCGACAAATGCATATTTTATGCGAAGCAATAACCACTTACTGCCGCGCAAGAGAGCTTCTGCAACCTTGTTGCAAACAAAAAAGAAGAGCAAGCCTACGCCGATGCACACAAGACCTGCGCCAAAGGTGAAGATGCCTTGCGGGACGTTGCCCGAAAGGGAGAACGGCAACAGACAGAATATACCCGCCAAACCGCCGAAAAGGACTGCCGCATCTATCGCATACAGCAGAACGATAAGCATCCATACCAGTGCATACGCGCAGAAAAACAGAAGTACGACAGTGAGCGCCAACGGCAGCCAAATCGGCGAGCCGAGAATTAAAAGAATAATTTCCCACGCACGCAGGGCACGCGACGGACGCACCTTTTCCTGCACCAAATGCGGAAGAGGCGTTTCTTTTAGGATTTGTTCGACGATTTCCTCTACTGAGCCGAGCTCTCGGATTGCCTCTTCCTGTGTTCGTCCGTCCTCGACATAATCGTCAATCATTTCTACATAGTAGTCTAAAAATTTTTCGATATCGCTTTGCGGCAATCCCTGAATTTTCTCACGGATTTCCGCAAGGAAGGTTTCTTTCGTCATAGGGTTACTCCTCTCTTGTCACAAATTTGTAAATGGACATAATTTCTTTCCACTCCTGTGAAAAGGCTTCGATGCGTTCAAGCCCTTTCTCCGTAATATGATAGTATTTTCGGAACCTGCCGTTGTGCTCTACCGAGTAGACGGATAAACACTCTGCCGTTTCCAAACGGCGCAAAATCGGATACAGCGTGGATTCAGAAACTGTCACATAAGGCTTAATGTCCTTAATAATTTGATAGCCGTAAGAATCTTTATTTTTTATGGCGGCAAGGACACATACATCCAAAAGACCGCGTTTCAACTGAATATCCATTAAATACCTCCGTTCACATTATACTATACGCCGTATAGTATTGCTTGTCAAGAGGTATTTTGCTTTTTTGTATAAAATTGCGCTGTAAAAAAACAAAAAAACAGCCGCTAAAGCAGGCAAACGTATAAAAATGAAATACGGCAGGAGCAGAAAAAATTCCGCTTCTACCGTATTTTTGTTATTGATTATTCTGTATCGTTTTTTAGTATTTGCAGGGCATCCGCTCCTACGGGTTTTTGCTTCTCCGTTGGCTTTGTGTGGATTTGCAGGGCTGCTCGGGCGCTTCGTGAAGCGCCCCTACGGGGTTGTGCACCACCGTTAGATTTGCAAATTGTAGGGGACGATGCCTTCATCGTCCCGCGGGCAAACACAGTTTGCCCCTACAGGATTGTGATTTGCCGTTGGGTTTGCATGAAATTCTACCTTGTG
>JAETSA010000035.1 GCA_021769885.1 Bacillota bacterium
TATCGATACGCCGAGTACTTGCAACGCCGCATAATGGAAAAAATTGCAAAACCAACTTCAAGTGGATTTTGCGAGGATTTTTTTCGCGAGACAAGGCACAGATGCGAAGGCGTATACCGATACGCCGAGCAGCTGTAACGCAGTATCGCGGAAAAAAGGCCGCAAAATCAGGGGACGTAGTCGAATTCAAGGTCGTATATACTTACTGTGTCCCCCTCTTGAATCCCCTTTTCTACAAGGGCATCCAAAATGCCGCTGGTTTGCAGGACTTTTTGGAAATATTGCAGTGACTCGTAATCGTCCAAATCGGTTTTGCAAAGGATTCTATACAGCCATTCCGCCTCGACGATGTAAACATCGTCCTCAACGGTCACGGTGAAGCCCTCGGATTTTTTCTGCTCGAGCTGTTCCAGCGGAATCTCTTCGCTCTCGTAATGCTTTACGGGCGGCAGGGTCTGCAGCTTTGCCGCCACGGCGTTGATGAGTTCTTTTGTGCCGTGCTTGATGGGCGCGACAATTTCGAAATATTCTAAGCCCTTATCTTCAATATATTTGCGGAAGCGTTCGAGTTGGGCATCCTCGGCAAGGTCAATTTTATTGCCCGCCACAATCTGCGGGCACTGCGCCAACTCGGGATTGAATTTGCGGAGCTCTTCGTTGATTTTTTCAAAGTCCTCAATCGGGTCGCGCCCCTCACTGCCCGCGACATCCACCACGTGCACAAGCATACGGCAACGCTCCACGTGGCGCAGAAATTCGTGCCCTAAGCCGATTCCCTCGGCGGCGCCTTCAATCAGTCCGGGAATATCCGCCATCACAAAGCTCTGCTCGGGGCCCATAGAAACAACGCCTAAAACGGGCGTAATGGTTGTAAAATGATAATCCCCGACAATCGGCTTTGCTTCACTGACAACGGAAATCAGCGAGGATTTACCGACATTCGGAAAACCTAAAAGCCCGACATCCGCAATCAGTTTTAATTCTAAGGAAACTTCCCATTCCTCACCGGGCGCACCGCTTTTTGCAAAACGGGGTGTTTGGCGCGTAGAAGTTGCAAAATGCGTATTGCCCCAGCCGCCCTTGCCGCCTTTTGCCGCGACAAACGGCTCGTCCGAGGACATATCCGCCAGCACCGCGCCGCTTTGCACTTCGCGAATCACCGTACCGCGCGGTACGCGAATGATTAAATCCGCGCCTTTTTTGCCGTTGCACCGCGCACCGCGGCCGTTTTGACCGTTGTCGGCTTTATATTTTCGTTTATAGCGAAAATCCGCAAGCGTCGAAAGGCTGTCATCCACCTGAAATACGATATTGCCGCCGCGTCCGCCGTCACCGCCGTCCGGACCGCCCGACGCCACATATTTTTCACGGTGAAACGCCACTGCACCGTCGCCGCCGTTGCCCGCCTTGATTTTAATTTTTGCAATGTCTACAAACATATTCGTCTTACCTCAAAAATTCATCTTCCGTTTCACACAACGTATAAAAGAGCTTGCATTCGATATTTTTACAGATAGTATTATACCACATCTGCGAAGCGCGCAAGTGCGGAGCAGGCGTGATACAATGTTCTCCGAAGCTCTTGAAATCTATGATTTCTTAGAGATTCGTGAGGTTATTATACCACAATTTCATTGCGCAAAGCGCAATGGGCGGCGTAGCCGCAGGGCGTCAG
>JAETSA010000020.1 GCA_021769885.1 Bacillota bacterium
GCGTGACGGAGGGAGAGAAAAGCTTGATAAACTAAGCTTTTTAACTACCCCTCAGTCGCGCTACGCGCGACAGCTCCCCTGACAAGGGGAGCAAAATCCACTTTTTCGACACGCTGCGGGATAATTAAGTATTATCCCTAAAGCTTGTATAAATTTGTGATTCTGCGCGTAGACGAAGAACCTCACTTAGCACAAAGTGAATTGGATTTGCGCGTAGGGACGGACGACGATTTCCCTATTAGGGAAAATGTCTGCGAAGCAGACAAAAGGGTAATGGCGAAGCCGTAACCTCGTCCGTCCGCGGGCGAACGCAGTTCGCCCCTACGGGTTGTGTTTCACCGTTAGTTTTTCTCGGGGCGCCGAGGTGCCCCCCTACGGTGTAGGGCGCGGGGTGCGGGTCTCCGGTGGAGACCTCTGCATACGAAAGTATGCAGAAGCACCGACCGAGCCGGCAGGCGAGACTTTGCTCGCGCCGTTTTTTTTGTACAGATTTTGTGGTGTGCTCGGGCGATTCGTGAATCGCCCCTACGATTGGTGCGTTATTTTACACATCGTAGGGACAGCCCTTGCGGCTGTCCGCTTTCAGCGAACCCGCCCCTACGGAATTGTGGTTTACCGTTGGGTTTGCGCAGAATCCGATCGTGCTCGGGCGATTCGTGAATCGCCCCTACGGGGTGTGTGCATCGAATTTGACGATTTCTGATTTTGCGGGCGGATGAGGGCATCCGCCCCTACGGGTTGCGTTTCACCGTTCGGTTTTTGCAAATCCAGCCGTGTGCGGGCGATTCGTGAATCGCCCCTACGAAGAGTGCGCTTTACCGTTAGATTTTCGCAAAATTCAACCTTGCTCGGGCGGATGAGGGCATCCGCCCCTACGGGTTGTGTTTCACCGTTGGGTTTTCGCAAATCCAGCCGTGCTCGGGGCGCCGAGGTGCGGGTGTCCAGTGGACACCTCTAAGCGAAGCTTAGAAGCACCGACCGAGCCGGCAGGCGAGAACGTCGCCCCCTACGGGGGTGGTGCGTTATTTTACACATCGTAGGGACAGCCCGGGCTCGCTGTCCGTTTTCGGGCGAACGCCACACCGCGCCTCCCGCCCGTCACTTTAGCGTGCTACTATGGTAACACAATGAAGTGAACCCGTCAAGTATTTCACAAAGATTCTATGATTTACACAGAAAATCCTTCGAAATCATCACGCTTTTGCAAAGAATCTGTATCCACCAAATACTTTGTCGGCTTTTCTGGGTCAAAATACACCCGCACGGATGTTCCGACCAACGATTGTGGCAACGGCTCGTAGACATATCGGCTTTTTAAGCGTTTGCCTGCGAGCGCGGGCACTGCGCCCGTTTCGCAAAACAGATAATACGGGGTTCTGCCGTTGACTGCGATGTTCTCGGCGCACACGACTGCCGTGATGCGCGCCGTTACGGCGTCACCTTTCTCTTTCAGACGCCGTTTCCCGCTGACGCGCGAGGTATATATCCACAGTCCGCCTGCACCGAACAGGAAAAAGCTGCCACCGATGCTCAAAAACATCGTACTGCCGAGAAATGTTTTATTGCGTGCCTGATGCGGTGCGTCGGGTGCATAGTACATCGTATATACATCCCCCACACGCATCGAGGACGAATAACTGTTTAACCGCACGCGGTATTCTTTTCCGTCCGCGGTATAACGGACAATCGGATGCTGATTGCCATTCCCATCCGAAACGAATTCCGCAATTTCGCCCTGCGCGGTCTTTGCGGTTTTGTAAAACGCGATATCCGAATGCAGCCAAATGCCGCCGACCACGGTAAACAGCAATCCGCCGAGGGCGAAACTGACAAACAAAATCAGCAAAATTCGCCGAAAAGGTTTACTGCCGGGTGCAGGACCGCGCATATAAGAAAGTCTTGCGCTGTGGCGCATAACGCATCACCCAAACAAAGAAATTTGCGCGGTTTTCGGCATATCGCCGAACGCACCGCAGGAGTCAAGCAGTTCCACCGTGCTTTTGCCCGCTTTGGCGCGTCTCGCGAAGTCATCCACCGAAAGGAATTTTCCTTCGCCGTCGTCGCGCGCCGCCGCGAGTGCCACTGCCGCATTGTCGCCGATGCCCGACAGTGCCGAGAACGGCAGACGGATTTTGCCGTCCTCTATTGTGTATGCCGTCGCTTTGGATTTATAAATATCCACGCCCAACAGCTCCACGCCGCGCGCCATCATTTCATTGACGACCTGCATTGCGGTGAACTGTTCCTTTTCTTTGGCGGTGGCGGATTTATCCTTGATTTTGCCGTTCAGCAAATCCAAACGCGCGCGAACCGCATCGTGCCCTTTGACAACGGTTTCCGCGTCCAAATCGCCGCCGCGCACGGTTAAGAATGCCGTGTAATACTCGAGCGGACGGTAAATTTTATACCATCCCAAGCGCAGTGCCGCGATAACATACGCCGCCGCGTGCGCTTTCGGGAACATATATTTGATTTTACGGCAGGATTCCATATACCACTCGGGCACATTGCAGGCACGCATCGCTTCCTCCGCACCCTCGGGGAAGCCAATCTTCGCCACAATACCCTTACGCGTTTTTTCCATAATCTGGAAGGCAAGACTCGAATCGAGTCCCTTGTGCATCAAATACGTCATAATGCTGTCACGCGTACCGATAACCTCGGAAATATCGCAGGTGCCGTTTTTAATCAGCTCCTGCGCGTTGCCCGTCCAAACGTCTGTACCGTGCGACAGACCTGAAATCTGCAACAGGTCGGAAAACGTCTTCGGCTGTGCTTCCAAAAGCATTTGGCAAACGAAGGACGTGCCCATTTCGGGAATAGACAGCGTGCCTGTTTTCCATTGAATGTCCTCCTCCGTCACACCCAGCGGTTCGGGACTTGTGCAAAGGCGGATGATTTTCGGGTCGCACACATCTACGTCCATCACGTTGATGCCCGTCATATCCTCCAAATGCTTATAGAGCGTGGGCACATCGTGCCCGAGAATGTCGAGTTTCAAAATCGTATCGTGCAGGGAATGGAAGTCAAAGTGCGTGGTTTCCATATCGCTGGTCGTATCGTCCGCAGGGTACTGCACGGGGGTGAAGTCGTTGACCTCAAAATCGTTTGGCACAACGACCATACCCCCGGGGTGCTGACCCGTGGTGCGCTTGACGCCTGTGCAGCCGTCAGTAAGCCGCTGTTCCTCAGCGCGGTTGACGTGAATGCCGCGCTCCTCCAAATAATTCTTCACATAGCCGTATGCCGTTTTGTCGGCAACCGTGGCAATCGTGCCCGCCTTGAAAACGTGCGACGAGCCGAACAATTCTTCTGTATAGCGGTGCGCCTTGCCCTGATATTCGCCCGAGAAGTTCAAGTCAATATCAGGTGCTTTGTCGCCGTGGAAACCGAGGAAGGTTTCGAACGGAATTTCGTGCCCGTCACGTATGAGCGGTGTGCCGCAGTGGGGGCAGTCCTTTTTGGGCATATCAAAGCCCGAGCCGTACTCGTTTTTGAGATAAAATTCGGAATATTTGCAATTCGGACAGCGATAGTGGGGCGCCAACGGATTGACCTCGGAAATACCCGCCATAGTCGCCACGAAGGACGAACCGACCGACCCTCGCGAGCCGACGTGGTAGCCGTGATCCTCGGAATCCCAAACCAGCTTTTGCGCGATAATGTAAAGCACGGCGAATCCGTGTTTGATGATAGAATCCAACTCTCGATTCAGACGCGTGGATACGATTTCGGGAATCTCCCCGTTAAATTCGTACCAATCCTTTGCCTTCGTCCAACAGATTTCGCGTAACTGTTCTTCCGACCCCGGAATGGACGGCTGATACGTGCCGTCGGGGAAGGGACGCATCACTTCCACCATATCGGCAATCTTATTCGGATTGGTGATGACGATTTCCTTGGCGGTTTCTTCGCCGAGATACTGAAATTCCGCAAGCATTTCTTCGGTGGTGCGGAAGTAGAGGGGGGCTTGCTTGTCCGCATCGGAGAAGCCCTGCGCCGCCATCAAAATGGCGCGGTATTTTGCATCCTCGGGGTCAATGAAATGCACGTCGCAGGTAGCCACCACGGGCTTGCCGAGCTTATCGGCAATCGCGATAATTTTGCGGTTGATATTTTCAATATCCGCTTCGCAGGTGATTTTGTCAAACTCTTTGTTCTTGTCGGGATTTTTCGCATTCGGGTCGGAATGCGCCGCAATCATAAAGCGGTTGTTGCCCGTCGGCTGAATTTCCAAATAATCATAGAAATTCGCGATTTCCATAATCTCTTCTTCGGAGCGTTCCTCCAAAATCGCGCGGTACAGCTCGCCCGCTTCGCACGCCGAACCGATCATTAAGCCGTCACGGTATTTTATCAGCTCCGACTTCGGGGTGCGCGGACGCTTATAATAATAGTTGATATTAGACATCGAAATCAGCTTGTAGAGATTTTTCAGTCCCGTCAAATTCTTGACCAAAATAATTTGGTGGTACGAGCGCAGTTCTTTATAATTTTTGTTCGGCTCTTTGAGGTCGTCTACAAAATAGGCTTCCACGCCGTAAATGACCTTGATTTTCCCCTTTGCGGCATTCATCGCATCGGGGAAGCCCTGCGCACAGCCGTGGTCGGTAATGGCAATCGCCTTATGCCCCCAACGAATGGCGCGCTCCACCAATTTTTTGGCGGGCGTCATACCGTCCATTTGCGACATATTGGTATGTAAATGCAGCTCGACGCGTTTTTCGGGCGCGTTGTCCTCTTTTTCGATTTTTTCCACGGTGCTGATGGCACGCGGGTCAATGATATATTCGCGTTTAAAGGTATCAAACTTCACGTTACCGTATATCAGCACGTGTACGCCGTTTTTCAAATGCGCAAGCAAATCCTCGCTTTGCTCGATTTTGACAATCATAGAGACCATAAACGAATAGGTATCGTCTGTGATGTAAAAGGTGATGATTTTATGCTTGCCCTTTTTGCTGGTGCGCTCCTCAAAGCAGAACACGCGCCCCCAAACGGTGACGGGCGTTTCATCCTGCTCCTCGGGCAATTCAATATCCGCAATGCGAATCGGGTCGCGGCGGATGATGTTGCCGTAAATCGGCTTTACGCTTTCGAGGTAATAGGGAATCCCCGGTTTCACGATATGCTCTTTCGGCGCATCGGCACTGCCCGCAGGCACTGCCGCCTTTTGCTTGACTGCACCTGCGCCGTGCTGTTGTGTGATGCGCTCGGCGGCGCGGCGGGCTTCGTCGGCTTTGTCGATTTCAAATTGCACAGACTGCATTTCTTTTTCGAAATCGATTTCCAATTCCGAAAACTCGACAGTAATTGCTGTACCGAAACGGTCGGAAATGATATTTTCAAGCACACGCGCACAGTTGGCACCATCCAAAATGCTTTTGCCGCCGTGCTGTAAGGTCACTTCGATTTTGTCCGCGGCAAAATCCCAATCGCTGTCATCCAAAAATCCGTTTGCCACCGCGACCTGTTTTTTTAAGAGTAACACAAGCTCCGAAACATATTTCACCGTCAGCAGTTCCTTCGGGAATTTCGGGCGCAGCTCCACCTGCACCGTGCCGAGGTAGCCCGACAGCACCGCGCAGACTGCATCCAGCGTGCGGGTGGAAACCAAGCGGTCAAACCGCACCGTAATCATCAGCACGCGTGTTTCGGTATGATTTTCCACGCCCTCGACCACTGCAGAGCTGAGCACCGCATCGTAGGCTGAAAGCATCGGTTTACATTCTTCAAACAGGTCGTAAAATTTGGTCATTTTGTTCTCACTTTAACTATTTTGTTCATATGTGTAGGGAACGACCTCTGTGTCGTTCCGTTGTTTGATATATAAATTGTCAAGTTCGTTCTGTGCAGAATTTGCTGCCTGCACATAAAAACAATCTTGTTCCCATTTCAATTCATTATAGGCGATATATTCCCATATTTTCAAAAAATCTTCTTCACCGCGCACAATATGGTCGTGAAAGGATTTTTGCCAAATCCGACTTTGAAATGCAGGACATTTTCCTGTTTTCACTAGCTTTACATATTGTGCAGTCGTTACCGCCTTGAAGCCTTGCATCAACGAAGAAACCGTAGGGAATGACCTTAGTGTCGTTCCACTGTTTTCTCTCTGAATCACAAGCAAAATATGTATATGATTAGGCATTACTTTGTATTGCTCGACAGAAACGCCTTGCACCTCCTGCATTTTCAGCAAATGACGTTCTATCATTTTTCCTGCCGCATTGAGATGCAGTTTGCCCTGCCGAATATACCCAAATAAGCATCGCTTGCCCTGTGTGCAAACCGTCACAAAATATGCACCGTTTTGGGAATAATCGTAGTTCTTAAGTCTTTGCCGTTTCCGACTCGGTAAATCCAAGTTTGTTCGCCTCTCATTCGGAACGACACAGAGGTCGTTCCCTACTCGGTTTTACAGCTTTTCAATCTCCGCAAGCAGGGCGTCTACGATTTCGTTTTCGGGGACCTTCTTTAAAATTTCACCGTGACGGAACAGCAGTCCGCAGCCGTCGCCGCCTGCGATACCGATGTCGGCCTCTTTCGCTTCGCCCGGTCCGTTGACGATACAGCCCATCACCGCAACGGTAATCGGCTTTTTGCAGGCGGAAAGGCGGTGCTCCACCTCGTTTGCAAGCGCAATCAAATCGATTTTTGTTCTGCCGCAGGTCGGGCAGGAAACGATTTGCGGGCAGTCGGTTTTTATATCGACCGATTTCAGAATATCAAAGCCCGCCGCAATCTCTTTGACGGGGTCGGCGGTCATAGAAACGCGAATGGTATCGCCGATGCCGTCGAGCAGCAGTGCGCCGATGCCCGCCGCAGATTTTATAAGCGCCATACGCTCCGTGCCCGCTTCCGTAACGCCCAAGTGCAAAGGATAGTCGCACAGCGTGGCAATTTTACGGTATGCCGCAACCATTCTGCCCACGTTTGAGGATTTAATGGAAATGACAATATCCCGGAAATCGAATTTTTCAAGCAGTGCCGCGTGGCGAAGCGCACTTTCACAAAGCGCGTCGGGTGTCGGCGAACCGTATTTTGCCAGCAGTTCTTTTTCGAGTGAACCGGAATTTACACCGATACGAATCGGCACATTATGTAAACGGCAGGCATCCGCAACCGCCTTCACACGGTCATCCGAGCCGATATTGCCGGGATTGATGCGGATTTTATCGACCCCCGCCGCCACGCTTTCGAGCGCACATTTGTAGTCAAAATGAATGTCCGCCACTACGGGGATAGACACCGCCTCTTTGACAGCGGCAAGGGTTTTTACAGCCGCCGTGTTCGGTACGGTCAAACGCACGATTTCACAGCCCGCCGCTTCCAACGTTTTTGCCTGACGGACATTGCCCGCTACATCCTCGGCAGGTACGTTGAGCATAGACTGCACGCTGATTTTCGCGTTTCCGCCGATGGCAAGATTGCCCGCTTTGACCTGACGTGATTTTCTTCTTTCTATCATACTATCACCTGTTTTTCTTTATGTGGGAAGCCGATTGTACCCGTAGGGGCGATTCACGAATCGCCCGCCGAAGTAGGGGCGAACTCGTTCGCCCGCGGACGGATTTTGCACAAACCCAACATGGATACGCAACTCGTAGGGGCGGGTTTCCACGCCCGCCCGAGTACGGTTGGATTTTGCAAAAACCTGCGGTGGGAGCAAGCCCCCTACACCCGTAGGGGCGCGCATTGCGCGCCCGCGGACGGACGAGGACGTCCGTCCCTACGCGTTCTGCTAAATTAGGTAGAAATTTTACGGAACGACACAGAGGTCGTTCCCTACGCATCTCTTTGGAAAGCACCGCAACTGTCGATGAAGTTTCGCGTTTTGCGGCGGAAGGCGTATGCCGATACGCCGACAACGCAAAAAGTGAAAATTCGCGACAGGGGCAAGCTTTCCTTAGCCGCCGCGAGCGATGCGCAGTATATCATTAAAGGTAACAACCACCATCAAGAGCATTAAAAGTGCTAAGCCTGCGGCGTGCACGTAGCCCTCATATTTCGGATTCATCGGCTTGCGGCGCACAGCCTCGATAATCAAGAACAGCAGACGTCCGCCGTCGAGTGCGGGAAGCGGCAGGAGATTTGCGATGCCGATGTTGATGGTGATGAACGCCATAATCGTCAGCAGATTTTCAAGACTGCCCGAGCTTGCCGCTTCGGCGGTCACATCGGCAATAATATCCATTGTGCCGACAGGCCCTGCCAATTCAGACATTCCGTAACGCCCCGTCACAATATCAAACAGACTCAGCCACACCATACGCGCGGTGGAAGCCGACTGCGTAAACGAATTTTTCAACACATTCAAAAAGGTAGGCGTTTCGCCGATGATGATAAAATCATAGCGAATCAGCGTTGTGCCGTTATAATCTTCGGTGGCAAAATGCACATCCTCAAGTGTGACCTTTTCGCCGTCGCGCTCGACCACGAAATCCAACACACCGTCGCGGCTGCGGCTCATTAAAAAGCCGATATCCTTTTCCGACCACACGCGGTGCCCTTCAATTTCCACAAAACGGTCACCCGCCTGCAAGCCGTACTGCGCACTGACCGCATCCGGGTAAAATTCCTTGATTGTATTTGTGCCGATTAAATCCGTAGAGGTAGACAGCAAAACTGCCATAATAATAAGCCCCAAAATCAGATTCATCGTTGCGCCCGCAACGACAATAAACATCTTTTTGGGCACGGATTTGTTGCCGAAGGCGCGTTCGTCTTCGCTCTCGCTGTCCTCTCCCTCCATCGCGCAGTAGCCGCCGATGGGGAACAGACGCAGGGCATACAGCGTTTCGCCCTTTTTCTTTTTGAACAGCGCAGGCCCCATGCCGAGCGCAAACTCATTGACCTTCACGCCGCAAAGCTTTGCGGCAAGAAAATGCCCGCACTCGTGAATCATAATGATAATGCCGAAAAACAACAGCGCAACGGCAATTGTCCAAACCTTGCTCCAAACGGCAGATGCAGAAATACTCAGTAAAATGGTACTCACCTCATTCGGTCACATAGACCGCACGGCGTCCCGCGCAAAACGGTCTGTTTCCAAAATATCTTCTAATGTATAAATTTCTTTTTGCGGTGCGCACCGGAGCACGCGCTCAACACGGTCGGCAATTTCCAAAAATCCGATTTCGCCGCGGCGGAACATCGCGTTCGCCTCTTCGTTGGCGGAATTGACCGCCGCAGGAAGAAGCCCCCCTTTATTTATTGCGGTTCTGCACAGATTTATGCATCGGAACGTATCGTAATCCGGCTCAAAAAAGGTCAGCTTGCCGATTTGCGATAAGCTGAGCTTGCCGACAGGCGACTCGAACCGCTCGGGGTAGGTCAGCGCATACTGAATCGGGATGCGCATATCGGGAAGCCCCATTTGTGCAATCACGGAATTGTCGTCATATTCCACCGCCGAATGCACAATGCTCTCGCGGTGCACCACGATTTCCACATCGTCGGGCGCGACGGAGAACAGCCATACCGCTTCAATCAGCTCCAGCCCTTTGTTCATCATTGTAGCAGAATCGACAGTGATTTTTGCACCCATCTCCCAATTCGGGTGCCGGAGTGCATCCCGCACCGTGACGTTTGCCAATTCTTCGCGCGTTTTCCCGAAGAACGGCCCGCCGGATGCGGTCAAAATAATTTTTTTGAGTGCTTTATTTTCGGGCGCACCCTGCAAGCACTGAAAAATTGCAGAGTGCTCGGAATCGACGGGCAAAATCGGCACACCGTTTTCCTTTGCCGCGCGCATCACGAGCTGTCCACCTGCGACCAGCGTTTCTTTATTGGCAAGCGCCAATTTTTTGTGCGCACCGATGGCGGCAAGCGTCGGCGCTAACCCCGCCATACCGACCACGGAATTGAGTACCGTGTCCGCATCCGTTTCCGAAGCACACGCACAAACGCCCGCCGCGCCTGACAGTACCTTTGTATCGGTATCC
Source organism: Bacillota bacterium (assembly GCA_021769885.1). Lineage (GTDB taxonomy): Bacteria > Bacillota > Clostridia > Oscillospirales > Acutalibacteraceae > Fimenecus. The sequence goes on from JAETSA010000020.1 coordinate 9,948, forward strand.
GCTATGCGGACTTTTAAATCCTTTGCCGCGTCCTCCGACACCATTGCAACGGTTTTCGGGTGAAACTCGCGCACCTGTTCTTCCATACGCTTCGTATCCGAATAAGCAGTCAAAGCCCTGACTGTGTACCCGCGTTTGCGGGCAACGTCAAGACTTTGTGTGCCGATAGAGCCGGTTGAGCCTAATATAGATAATGCTTTTGTCATTAAAATACAGTCCTCGTAAACAGAATCAGCGCATACAACGCCGTCGTCACAAACAGGATGCTGTCGCATCTGTCCATTACGCCGCCGTGGCCGGGGAAGAGATTGCCGAAATCCTTGATTCCGAAATTGCGCTTCATAACGGAAGCGGTCAAATCGCCGCAAATGCCGATGACAGACAAAACCGCCGCCAAAATAACAATCTCCAAATAGCTTACCGTGTGCACAGTGAAGAAGAAACGGTCAAACACCGCAAACAGGATTACACTGCTCAAAATCCCGCCGAGCACGCCGCCTACAGCCCCCTCGACCGTCTTTTTCGGGCTGATTTTCGTCAATTTATGCTTGCCTAAGAATTTGCCGACAAAGTAGGCAAACGTGTCGGAAATCAATGCACAAAACAGTGCAAACAGTATGTAAAATACGCCGTGATGCCCGTCAAACTCCTCGGGGAAGCGCTTATCAATCTGATTTAACAGCGTCAGCGTGGAAAACGCCCACGGCACAAATATAGAAGCGACCAAAACCGTGGCAACCTCTTCGAATTTCGTATTTTCGAAATTCGTGAGCATCAGAATAAACAAAACGAGCGTATACAGTGCCACAACCGCCGTAACGGGAATCGCAACGCCGTGTGCCGCAAGCTCGGAAGCATAGGTAAAATAAATCGGTACGAGCGCCGAAAACACAAGGCTCACAGCGCGGATGGCTTTGTTTTTCAGCCCGACGCATTTTTCAATTTCAAATGTCGCCACGCAGGAAAGAAAAGCCAGTGCCAGCGGCAGAACCGGGGTATTGCGGAACACGATGATTGCAATCGCGATGAGTGCCGCGATAACACCGACAACAATTCTCTTTAACATAAAATGTTCTCCGTATCTTCAAAAATTCAGATATATGCCATGATATTACACCCCGCCGAAGCGACGGTTGCGCCGCTCAAAATCGCGCAACGCCTCCACGAAATCCGCTTCGGTAAAATCCGGCCATAAAATATCGGAATACCAAAATTCCGAGTATGCCGACTGCCACAAAAGGAAGTTGGACAGTCTGTACTCCCCGCTCGGGCGAATAATCAAATCCGGGTCGGGAAGCCCACCCGTGTAGAGATTTTCGGAAATCATATCCTCTGTGATATCCTTCGCCTTGAGCTTGCCTTTTTCCACCTGTTTGGCAAGTGTCTGCACGCTGTGCAGAATTTCCTGCCGCCCGCCGTAGTTGATGGCAATATTCAAAATGACGTGATCCTTTTTTCGGGTGATGCGCTCGGAATAGCCCATCATCCGAAGAATATCCTTCGGAATCCCTGTGCGGTCACCGATGAAATTGACCTTGATGCCCTTTTCCTCGTTCTCCGCCTTGCGGTCGTCGAGCTCTCGGAGATATTCGCGGAACAAATCCATAATCGCCGCGACCTCTTCGGGCGGACGCTTCCAATTCTCCGTGGAAAACGCATAAAACGTCAGGCATTCAATGCCGAGATTGCCTGCAAATTCGCCGATTTTTCGAAACGTTCTTGCACCTTCGATATGCCCTTTATAGCGCGGCAAACCGCGTTTTTGCGCCCAACGCCCGTTGCCGTCCATAATAATGCCGACATGGCGCGGCAGAACAGAAAACTGCGGCAGATTTTCTTTTTGATCCATGGTGTCGCCCTCTGACAATCAGATTGCCATAATATCCTTTTCTTTTTCGTCTACCATTTCGTCAATGCGCTTCACAAATTTGTCGGTGATTTTCTGCATTTTTTCTTCACCGTTGTGGAGATCATCCTCGGTAATCTCGCTGTCCTTTTTCAGCTTTTTCAGCTTATCGATGCAGTCGCGACGAATCGAACGCACAGCAACCTTCGCATCTTCACCGAAACGGCTTACATCCTTTGCGAGTGTCTTTCTTTTCTCCTCCGTCAGCGGCGGGAAAATCAGGCGGATAACCTTGCCGTCGTCCTGCGGATTCACGCCGAGGTCGGATGCCTGGATTGCCTTTTCAATGGTCGCAATGGTGCTGACGTCCCACGGCTGAATCACTAAAATTCTGCCCTCGGAAACGGAAACCGCCGCCATCTGCTGAATCGGGGTGGGCACGCCGTAGTAGTCCACGCTCACCTTGTCGAGTAACGATACGCTTGCACGACCCGCACGCATCGTCGCGAACTCGTTGTGCAGTGCGGTCAGGCTTTTTTCCATTTTTTCATTTGCAAAATCAAATACTTCTTGCATAAATTACGCCTCCTGTAAAAACTGACTGTTTTATTTGAATCGGAGCAACGCTCTGCTTTGCTTGCAAGGAGCAGAGCTTGCTACAGATTGCAAGCTGTGCAGGGAGCGTTAGCTCCTCTGAGTTTCAGAGGGGGATTATAACCCCCTCTGAAGCTCAGATATGGAACCCGCCGCCTTAGAGGCGGGGGACATCTGCACTTAGGTTATATTAAATATTTTAAAATTATTTTACGATTGTACCGACATTCTCGCCCTTTGCCGCACGCACGATATTTTCGGGGTCGGAAAGGTTAAAGACCAAAATCGGAATGCTGTTGTCACGGCAGAGAGACGCCGCTGTCGCATCCATCACCGCAAGCCCCTTAGAGAGCACTTCCGTATGGGAAAGCGTGTCGTACTTCACGGCGTCCGCGAACTTGTTCGGATCTTTGTCATACACGCCGTCCACATTGGTCGCCTTAAAGATGATGTCTGCGTCAATTTCCGCCGCACGCAGTGCCGCCGCCGTATCGGTCGAGAAGAACGGGTTGCCCGTACCGCAGCCGAAAATCACAACTCTGCCCTTTTCCATATGGCGAATTGCCTTGTTGCGGATGTAAGGCTCTGCAACCTGGCGCATTTCAATCGCGGTCTGCACGCGCACCTCCAAGCCGTACTGCTCCAGCGCATCGGCGAGCGCCAAAGAGTTCATTGCCGTTGCAAGCATACCGATATGATCCGCGCGGGTTCTGTCCATATCACCTGAGGAGCGGCCTCTCCAGAAATTGCCGCCGCCGACGACCAATCCGATTTGTACCCCGAGCTTTGCGCACTCATTGACCCATTTGCAGGTTTCCTGCACCGTGTCAAAATCAATACCGTGGCCTTGCTTGCCCGCAAGCACCTCACCCGAAAGCTTTAATAAAATGCGTTTGTAAACCGCACCCATTTTAATTCCTCCAAACGTGCGTTTGCCGCTTTCCGGGCAAACTGTTTTTATATAGTATTATTCTACCCTATAAACGCTTTCGTGTAAAGATATTTTTATAGAAAAAGCAAAAGCGCCGCAGACGCACAAAAGTACATCTGCGGTGTTAAGTTGAGAGGAGTTGAACACAATATGCCGAAAACTTGTTCTTGCGGCGGCTTTTCACTTTTTCACCGTTGTCGGGCGTCAGCCCGACTGCCGCTTCAAAAGCAAAAATCCATCCGCAATTCCTGCGTTTTCGGTGCTTTGCAGTTTAAAATAGTCATATTTTTGATGAAACAAGGCACAAAATCTCGGCATACTGCCGTATGCCGAGATTTTTAACGCAGTTTCAGCGGAAACAGGGCATTATTTTACCATAAACGCGAAGCGTTGTTATGGTAAAATTCGTCCACCTTTGCCGGTATGCCGTAAGGCAGAGGCAAAGGGACATAAAATGCACGCAAAATAACCATATATGGTTATTTTGCCATATCGGGTTCAACTCCCCTCAACTTACGCCTTTCCCCTTAAATACTCGAACCAGACCTGGTGCACCAGCGCCTGCCTGCGTGACGGAATCGGCACGCGTTCACCGTCGGTCATCACGAGTTCCTTGTAGCTGTATTCGCGGACGTGATGCAGGTTCACCAAAAAGCTCTTATGTACCCGAAAAAAGAACGGTGTGTTGAGCTTTTCTGCCCATTCATCCAGCGTTCCCCACAGCGGATACATTTTCCGCTCGGTCACCACGCAAATTTCTCTGCCCTCGGTTTTGACCAAAATAATATCGTCAATATACAGTTGTTTTACATAACTGTCCGTTTTCACATATACGTCTACAAAAAGAGAATCCATATATTTCAGTGCTTTGTCGAGTCCGGCATACAACCGCTCAGGCTCTACGGGCTTTTCAAAAAAGCGGAACGCCTGAAAGTCCATAACATCATCCTGATATTCCGCAAAGGCAGTTACAAAAAAGATGATGATGCGCGCGTTGCGCTGCCGCAGTGCTTTTGCGAGGGCGATACCGTCCAAAGAACGCATTTCAATATCCAAAAAAGCAATATCAAAAAGTGTATCCTGCTTCAAAATGAACTCCGCACACCGTGAAGTCACAATCTCCGCTTCCAATTCACGAAGCCGCAGATACTCGCGTAATTTTTCCGTAAGATCGTTCAAATATCTCTTTTCATCATCGCAAAGCAGAATCTTCAGCTTGCCGTTTTCCATTCGTATTCCGCTCACCCGCTTCGGCACATCCTGCCGGATAGATTCCCTTCTTCCAAAAGGTATTGAGCCCCTTAAAAGATTCACCTAAACTTTACCATAAAACCGAAATCAAGTCAAGTTTTTGCTGTTCACGACCTTTTTTTGCGGCTGTGTATTCTAACAGCGGAAAGCAAAACGCCCCGTCAGAAAGCCTGACGGGGCGTCCCTATAAAGCAATGCCTTATTTTTTTGCCTGTTTGGAATACTTCTGTAAATAAATGAAACGCATCAGACGGGTTTCAATCGGATTAATCGGCTTGCCCGCATAAAACAGCTTTTTGCCGATTTCGGTTTTACAGCCTTTTTCCATAACCATTTCCACCGCAGTCGCGTCGTATTCACTGCCCGCCACGCAAAGCGCACCGTTGTTTGCAAGCAATACAGCGTTTCTCCCCTTGAGCGCACGCGCAACCTTTTTAGAGGTTTTCAGGGTGTTGTTCGGATTGAACACTGCATTTTTCACCGTAACACCGACCAACTGTGCAAAGTCGTCGAGCAACGGCTTCATAACCTTATTGGTTTTGGAAATCGCCATAACCTCAGGGCTCTGATTATGCACAATGTAATTGACATCCTTACGCTTTTTGTAAATGGCTCTGTGCAATTCTGCGGATGCAGGCATATCGTCACCGGCAACCAATTCACCGCTCTTAATATCGATACGAATAATTTCGCCGTCGCCGTTCACTGCGGAAATGTTGAACACACTGCCGTCACGCTCGCTGTTGTATGCATCGAATTTCGGTGCGGAAGCAAGCTTTTTATTTTCGAATTTCTCTGCGATATAGTCATAGACGGTTTCTAAGCCCTCTGCGACCGCGCCGGTCCATTCGTGATATTTGTTGGTGATGAAGTGTGCGCAAACCGTTTCCAATTCTGCCGCAACCGCGAATGCATCTTCATAGCTTTCGCCCATACAAAGTGCACCGTGATGCGCCATAATCACAGCCTTGGAATCGCTTCTCTGAATCGCCGCGACCACACCTGCACGCAGTTTGCCCGTGCCCGGCAGACCGTAGGAAGCCAAAGGCACATTATCGCCGATCACCTCGGCACTCTTCGCGGGAACTGCATTGATATCAAAACCCAATGCGCTGACAACAGATGCCTGCATCTGATGGGTATGGATGACAAAATTCACTTCCGGGCGAAGCTTGTAAGCCTCCGCGTGGATACCCTTTTCCGAAGAGGGCTTCACGTCGCCGTCATAGGACAAATCGTCCATATTGACCAAGACGATTTCATCGGGAGTCAAATCCTCATATGCTCTGCCCGAGGGCGTAATGACAAATTGCTTATCGTCGATACGGCAGGAAATATTGCCCCAGGTTCTGGCAATCAGCCCCGATGCGACAACCTCTTTGCCCGCTTTGATTACGAGTTCTTTTGCTGCCTGAATCTCCATAATTTTCACCTCTCTGTGTATTCACAGCAGGGGTGGAAAAAATTCCCACCCCTGCCGATTGAATCCGATGTAGCTTTATGCTTCGGGTTTGACCGCAACATTTGCGAATACTTTGTCGAAGCAAGCGAGTGCCTGGTCGATCATCTTCGGTGTGTATGCCGCAGATGTATACAGACGGCTGCCTGCCAAGGTCACAAGACCTTCTGCCATATAAGCACAGCCCATATGGGTCATTTCGGTCTTTCTTTCGGAGGTTGCGCTCAACACGCCCGGAATTGTCCACGGTTTCTTCCAGTTGATGCTGTAGTGCATCGTACCGACGGTTTCGAGGTGGCAGATGGAGCCTTCGTTCCAAGCCACGAACGGCAGATTGTATTTGCCGATCAATTCTTTCAGACCCGCAGTCAGGCGATCGCCCATCTGACCTGCCTTCTGGCAAGCGTTGGTCTTGTCGATTTCTTCCAAGGTGTAGTAACCTGCGCAGCAGGACAGCGGATTTGCCGTCATTGTACCGCCGGTGAACGCCTTGTGAATCTTCTTGTCGCCGGTCGAATCCAGACCTGCGCCGAGATATTTCATATACTCTTTCTTGCCGCCGAGGCCGCCCGCACCCGGGTAGCCGCCTGCGATAACCTTGCCGAAGATGGTGAGGTCGGGCGATACGCCGAAGTAGCCCTGTGCGCCCGCCATACCGATACGGAAGCCTGTGACAACCTCGTCGAATACGAGCAATGCGCCGTATTTGCGGCAAAGTCTTTCCACGCCCTTGTTGAAATCATAGGGAACGGGCGTTGTACCGCTTTCGGGACCGACAGGCTCAATGAAGACTGCCGCCGTGCCGCCGCGAAGCTGGTTCAAACGAAGCTTTCTCTCCAAATCGTCCAAATCGCCGGGGAAGAACTCCTGCGTATGCTTGAAGAGATACAGCGGAACGCCGTGTGCCTGTGTGAATTTCGAACCGGGTACGCGAATGCCGTAGCCGAGCTGATCAGACCAGCCGTGATACGCGCCGCCCATTTTCAGAATGTTTTTGTTGCCGGTTGCCAAACGTGCAACACGGACAGCCGTCATACAAGCCTCTGTGCCCGAGCCCTGCATACGGAACATATCGACGGTTTCCACACTGTCGGAAATCTTCTTCGCAAGCTTGTACTCAAACTCATGGAAAAGACCGGTGGAAGGACCGCAAGTGTTCAAAAGGTCGAAAACCTGTTCACGGACAACCTTCGGGTTCGAACCGAGAACCGTAGGACCGCCTGCCTGCAGGAAGTCAAAATATTTATTGCCGTCTGCATCATAGAGATAAGCACCGTCCGCCTTTGTGAATGCAAGCGGGAACGGATAGTTGAAAGCCAGGTTGTGCTGTACGCCGCCGGGAATAATCTCGCGCGCTTGTGTATACAGTTCCTTAGACTTTACGCACTTTTTCTCGTAATACTCCTCTTCATACTTTTTCAGTACGTCGGGCTTGATGGTGTAAATCGGTTTTGCAATCAGTTCATCAAGCTCTTTGTTGATCGCTGCGGAATCATGATATTCCGCAATGGCAAATCTTGTATCCATGCCTGTTTCCTCCAACGCTTTGAATTTGAAATTGTTCTTGACCCACGCAGTGAATCAATATTCACTTGCATTATACCACAAAATCGCACGATGTCAACGCCTTTTTTCGTGAAAATTGCAGTGACGGACAAATTTTTTCAACTGTATAGATAGTTTTTGACTATCCGAGCGAAGTGCGTCACGAGAATAGATATTTTTTATCTATAACTGGTTTGGTGAAGTTAGATATTTGCGTAGGAACCAACCTCTGTGTCGTTCCTCGGATTCGTAGGGGACGCTGCCTTCAGCGTCCCGCGAAGTTTTAACAGACTTCGGCTGGTGAGGAAGCCCTCCACCGCTGCGCGGTCCCCCCCCTTTTCACAAGGGAGGCTTGGTGAATCGCCCCTACGGGGTTTGCGTTTCACCGTTGGGTTTGTGCGAAATCCGACTCTGCTCGGGCGGGCACGGAAGGTCTCGCCTGCCGGCTCGGTCGGTACTTCTGCATACTTCCGTATGCAGAGGTCTCCACCGGAGACCCGCACCCCGCCCCTACGGTGTAGGGAACGACCTCTGTGTCGTTCCGCAGAGTGGGATAAAATTTTTACGGGGCGCCGAGTCGTCGCCCCCTACGGGGTGGTGCGTTGTTTCTCACGCGTAGGGACGGACGTCTCGTCCGTCCGCGGGCGAACACAGTTCGCCCCTACGGG
>JAETSA010000036.1 GCA_021769885.1 Bacillota bacterium
ATTGTATCATTTTGCAGCATACTTTTCAAGTATTCCCCGCCTGATTTATGCCGTTTTACATAATCATCCATCCATTTATCCCAGTCGACAGGTTCAACGATTTCAAAGGTGCAGCGGCACCACGGGTGAAACGGCGGAAAGTTTATGCCCGGCTTGCGGTCTTTAATCTTAAAGGTCTGCCTTGCCACAGAGGCGCATATATCGCACACCTTGCCGTCAGCAGCAGTTGATACCCTGTACTCGTCAAAATCCTCTGTAAACGGCTGTATGGAGCTCTCAGCCATAACGTATGTACCCTCGGTGTAAATAAGGCGATATGCGTCCTTTTTAGCCACGCCCTCAAAACGTGTGCGAAGCTGCTTTGTAAGTTTTTGATATGATGTTCCTCTTGCAAACCCCTGCGCAATATCGGTTGTAATATAATTTGCAAGTTTATCGCCGTCCTGCCATATGCGCTGTGAGAAACTCAGTCCGTTACACCACGGCACATCAACAAACTTTTTCACAATATCGGAATTGACTGTGTAAAAGTTTTTGCCGAAACCCATCGTTTCCATTGCGGCGTTTGCACCACGCAGAGCCTGTTTATTCAGATGCTCGCTGATTGCCTGCTGATTTACTGCGCTTATATTCAACTGGTGCATTCTGACCGAATACTGTAAGCCCTCTAACCTGTCAAGTTTATATATTGACGTTCTTACAGGCAGGAGATGTGCATACTGCGGATACTTTGCGGCAAAATCGTCCATCTGTTCAATAAGAAGTTTAACATCTTCTTTCGGCAGTGTCTGCATCAGGTTACGGTACTTTATAACGTTGTTTTCACCGTATTTCTGATAATAGGCGGCAATCTCTTTGTCAAGCCTGCTGTATTCATCTTCATACACCGAGGCAAGGCGGATTTTCAAATCGTTTTCGTCTTTTTCAAGAGCAGAATATAATTCTTTCTGCCTGTCCTGCCAATAATTACTCATTTGTCACTGTCCTGTCTGTCGGAAAGTCCGTCATATAGCCTGCTGAATCTTTTTCTTTTTCAATCCTTTCAAGTTCACCGTCCACATCTTCAACAACCGATAATACAGACAACTGCGTTTCTTTCGATGTAACGCCCGAAAGTTTTTCGGCGATTTCAGCCTCATCTGCAAGATTGGCAGGGTAATTCGGTGTAAATGTAAATTTCAGTTTCATCCAGTCATCTTTATTCATACCCGAAACAGGATTTGAAAAAATCAGTTTATACCTTAAATTCAGACCTGCCGTGAATTTACGTTCTTTTGTTTTGGCAAGATTGCGCATACAAAGCAGTTTATATTTAAGAGCAATTCCCGACTGTGTGCCGAAGTTTTCATCTGAAATATTGGCAACCATTGACGACGCAAATATTTTCTGTTCAAGGCGGTTGATAAGGTTCTCCTGCGTTTCATCGGCATTCGGCTTCTGCAGAAACTCAACCACAAGTTTATCTGTGCCCTGTCCGTCAAAGTTAATAATACGGTTTGAGCGGATATGCTTTGCCGTTTCGTCATCGATACGTGCTCCGAGCACTTTAAGATACGCATCGGCAAAATAATCAACATCGTTTGCCTTTTCGCTGAGCGCCTTGTT
>JAETSA010000021.1 GCA_021769885.1 Bacillota bacterium
TAGGCACGCCGCCAGCGTTCATCCTGAGCCAGGATCAAACTCTCTAAAAAATTGTATTAACACGATTCCGCAGAACCGAATCAATCATTTTCTAAAGTGCTGTTTAGCTCTTTACTCTTTTTCGTATCCCTCATCACTTTTCTGTGATTTCGGAATTACTGTTCGTACTTTCCGTACGCTTAAAACTCTTGTAAGTCCTTTTGGACTTACTCGAATCTCGGGTTCCTTTTTTCGTCGTTGTTTAATTTTCAAGGTTCGAGATGCTTTCGCGTTTTTGCGGAAGTGTTTTTTATTATAGCACTTTCAAACCGCTTTGTCAAGAACTTTTTACATTTTTTCAAAAGTTTTTTGACGCTCAGTGATTTGGTTGTCCGTGTCTCGCGACAGCTTTGATATAATATCACAACACATTCGGATTGTCAACACTTATTTTTCGATTTTTTCAAATTTTTTTAAAGGAATTTTCCGGCAACAATATATAGTGTTTTTTCGCTGCGCGTTACACAAATTTTGCTTTACTCCTATGTATAATTTCGCCTATTCTTCAAATGATAACCATAGCACACGTACGAACACGCGTGTGCTATGGTTAGGCACGAAATCCAATCTAAATTTTGAAAAGCAGGTGAAAAAATGCAGCAACGAAATCAAAAGAAAATTTTAAAGAAGCGTATTCTTGCATTTGCGTTGGCATTTTTATTTGTGGCAGGGCTTGTGGGCGGTACAGTATATTACCGTACAGACAAAAGCATCGCCACGCTCTCGAAAATGGGTTCGCGTGGCGATGAAGTGCGGCGTATTCAGCAAAAGCTGAAATCGCTTGGCTATTTTACAAGTGCTGTCGATGGGATTTACGGCACGCTTACCCAAAGCGCCGTCAAGCGTTTTCAGCGGGACAACGGGCTTTCTGTGGACGGGATTGCCGGTCCGCGTACGCTTTCCGCGCTCGGCATCTCTTCGGGTTCGTCGGGCAATGGGCAATACGGCAGTAACGATGTCTATTTGCTTGCCAAGGTCATCGCCGCCGAGGCGCGCGGAGAGCCGTATACGGGGCAGGTTGCGGTCGGCGCGGTGATTTTAAACCGCGTGTCACATTCGTCGTTCCCCGATTCCATTGCGGGCGTTGTGTATCAGCCGGGGGCGTTTTCCTGTATCAATGACAGCAACTGGGGCGTGGAACCGAGTGCGGAATCCAAAAAGGCGGCACGTGACGCCATTAACGGCTGGGACCCTTCGGGCGGTGCAATATACTATTATAATCCCGCGAAAACCTCGAATCGCTGGATGCGCACACGACCTGTGATTGTGACAATCGGGAGTCATTTGTTTTGTAAATAAAAGTAAAGCCGAGGAAGCTGTTCAGTTCCTCGGCTTTTGCTTGGGATTAAGGTTTTCTTTGCTATCCATATAAAGGCGTTATTCATCCTTCTCTAACGCATTCATAATTTTATATAGGTATTCAGCACTTGCTTGTTCGCTCTTAATCAGCGTGCCAAATCCGTAAAGTGTAAATGTACTCACCCAGGAAAGCACCGCAATAACGACACCTATCAACAAACCGGGTAAAATCATCTCTTCATCTATAATTGCAATCAAGATGAACGTCAGTAACCCTAAAATCGCTCCCGCAACAGCGATAATGACAGCCAATGTTTGTATTTTCCCTGCAATGTCAGAAAAAAGTCCTGTTCCGTCACCGTGTAAGATTTTCAGACGACTCTTTTCTGACAGCAATTCATTAACCGCCTGCGTCCGCACCGGAGTTTCCGCACTTTTTTGCTTGTTTGCTGCATAAACAGCAAGAATAGGGTCGTAGCTTGGATTCACGCTGTTGCATGCTTTGCAATGCTCCAGGGTCATCCAACACGATTTGTGATATGCCGCACCGCACGCACATACCGAAACTTCGTCTGAAACCAAAATGGGTTTTCCGCACCCCGCACAAATTTTTTCCACACTATCTGCCATACTCTACACATCCCTTTATTATTTCTAAGTTCATTATAGTAAAGATATTTACCAAAATCAATAGTAAACTTATTTACTTGATATAATGGCTTTCGGTGATGCTATGCAATACGTGAAAATCATACGGGATTTGCGTGAGGACAACGACCTGACGCAGGCGCAGGTTGCCGAGTACCTCGGCACATCGCAGACAATGTATGCGCGGTATGAGCGCGGTGCAAATGAGATGCCGATTCGGCATTTGATGCGGTTGTGCGATTTGTATCACGTGTCGGCGGATTATTTACTGGGCAGAACAACACAAAAATAAACGGAAAGCAACTGGATGGCTGCTTTCCGTTTTTTGTTTGTGCGGGTTTTGTGATGGATGTGTAGTGGCGGGCTTCCACGCCCGCCGTTGGATTCGTCCGAAATTCGGACTTGCTCGGGCGGGCACGGAGACCCGCCCCTACAGGTGTAGGGAACGACCTTAAGTGTCGTTCCGAAAAATTTTGCACAATATAAATTGGATTCGCAAATTGTAGGGGACGCTGCCTTCAGCGTCCCGCAAAGTTTCAAATCTCACATAGAACAATGTGAATTTAATACCGTGCAGGGAACAACCTCTGTGTTGTTCCGGCAAAAGGGGCTGTAAAAACTTGCGTTTTTACAGCCCCTTCGCATTCTGATTGACTTATTTTACTTTTGCACTTTCTGCGGCTTGTCGCCGAGGGCGATAATCATATTTGCGCCCGCCCAAAGCGCCATCGCAATAAACAGGAACAGCATCAGAAAATACCCTGTTGTCAGGCGAAGCTCCGCCACCTGTGCGATAAACGGCAGAACTGCCGTAATGATTGGGTTTTCGAAGAAGTTCGAGAGGCTCACCGTGCCGTCCAAAATCGGTGCAGAGATATAGTGGAACGACACGCGTATGCCAATCATTGCAAGCACACCGCCCACGGAAATACATAAAGGCGCGAGTTTCTTTTTCGAAAAGCACGAAAAGAAGAAGATGACCAACGCAAGCACGATTGCCAGCACAAAAAACACCGCGAAGCTAATCAGCGCGGGCTTCAGTTCCGATACCGAATCGAGCAAGCCCGACAGGTCGGTAGACTCCTTTCCGAAATTCGGTGCAAGCAGCTGAACGATTTCCCGTAAACTGACAAAATCATATGTATCGCCGGTGTCGGCGGTGTCGCCCTTCAGCTGTGCAAGCAATTTAAACACGCTGGAATTTACAAGATAATAAAAATAATTTGAAAAATAGCCTGCAATCGGCACACAAAGCGCCAGAATTGCCATAATAATGCGATACAGAGGGTCTTTCGACGCTATCCCCTGCTTTTTTTGCTTCTCTTTCGCCATTTTTAAAGACTCCTTATTTGCCCCAAGAGGAATTGAGTGCAACCGTTCGGTTGAATACTATATTATCACAATTCGATTTTTTGTCAACACAGAAGTAGCCCTGGCGCATAAACTGGAACACGTCGCCCGGCTTTGCACCACGCAAGCCGCCTTCGATAAGGCAGCCCTCTAAAACGGTTAAAGAGTTCGGGTTGAGGTTGTCCTTAAAGCTGCCTTTGGATTCATCCGACGGGTTTTCCGCATTAAACAAGCGGTCATACAGATTGACGGTTGCAGGGAAGGAATCCGCCGCGCTGACCCAGTGAATAGTACCCTTTACCTTTCTGCCGTCGGGGGAATTGCCGCCGCGGCTGTCGGGGTCATAGGTGCAGTGTACGGCTGTGATTTCACCGTTTTCGTCGGTATCGTACCCTGTGCACTTTACAAAGTATGCACTTTTCAAGCGGACTTCATTTCCCGGGAAAAGTCGGAAATATTTCTTCGGCGGCTCGACCATAAAGTCATCACGCTCAATATACAGTTCCTTTGAGAAGGTCACCTCGCGCGTACCCATTTCGGGATGTGCGGGATGCACTTCGACGGAAAGGGCTTCCGTTTCACCCTCGGGATAATTGTCGATAATCAGCTTCAAAGGATGCAGAACCGCCATCGCGCGGGGTGCGGATTCGTTTAATTCATCACGCACGCAGGACTCTAAAAGCCCCATATCCACAACGGAATACGCTTTGGATACGCCGATTTTCTCACAGAAATTGCGAATGGCCTTAGCAGGATACCCTCTGCGGCGCATACCGCTTAAAGTGACCATACGCGGGTCGTCCCAACCGTCTACTATCCCCTCTTGGACGAGTGCCAAGCATTTGCGCTTGCTCGTCAGGCAGTAGTTCAGATTCAAACGCGCAAATTCAATTTGGCGCGAGGGATTCGGGAGCTTCAATTCGCGCAGGAACCAGTCATACAGCGGACGGTGATTTTCGAACTCCAAAGAGCACAGCGAATGTGTAACGCCCTCTTTGGTGTCGGAAAGCGGATGCGCAAAGTCGTACATCGGGTACACACACCACTTGTCGCCCGTCTGATGATGCTCGATGTGTGCAATGCGGTAAATGACGGGGTCGCGCATATTGAGATTCGGCGACGCCATATCGATTTTCGCGCGCAGAACCTTCGCGCCGTTCGGGAACTCGCCTGCCGTCATACGGCGGAACAAATCGAGATTCTCCTCGACAGAACGGTCGCGGTACGGGCTGTTTTTGCCCGCTTCCGTTAGCGTACCGCGGTATTCTCGAATCTCGTCGGCGGTCAAATCGTCCACATACGCCTTGCCGTCCTCAATCAGTTTGATTGCGCAGTCGTAAATAAAATCGAAATAGCTGGAGGCATACAGACACTTGTCCCACTGAAAGCCGAGCCATTCAATATCCTCGCGGATGGATTCGACATATTCCATATCCTCTTTTTGCGGATTAGTGTCGTCGAATCGCAGGTTGCACGTACCACCGTATTTCTTCGCCGTGCCGAAATTGATGCAAATCGCTTTCGCGTGGCCGATGTGCAAATAGCCGTTCGGCTCAGGCGGGAAACGCGTCTGCACGTGGGTGTACACGCCGTTTTCCAAATCCTCGTCAATAAAATCGTGAATGAAATTGGAAGCCATAACTTCTTTTTCTTCCATATTTTTTAACTCCTTTTAAAAGGCTTTTATTTCTTGTAAAATTCCTCTGCCGCGTGCAGACGCTCCTGCACCTCGTCCTCGCCCAACAGGCGCAGAATCGTGCAAAGGTCGGGGGTGTTTGTGCGCCCCGTCACCGCCACGCGGATGACTGTGGAAACATCGCCGACGTGCCCCTTAAAGGCATCGGGATTCGCTTTGTATTCCTTGACGTTCGGTGTGAAGCCGTTGGGCTCGCAAAGTGCTTTGATTTTTTCGAACCAAGTATCCTTATCGTCCGCCGCATCATAGATTGCCGCATAGTCCGACAGGATTTTTGCCGCATCGGCTTTTTCGATATTTTCGGGCAGGTCAAGCTTCGGCACATAAAGGTCTTGATACATATAAGAGAAGGTATCCTTGACTTCCGAGAATGCCGCCAAATCCTTGCGCGGTTTTTTGCCGCCGCGGTCAAGCGACAGCATACCGATTGCTTTTTCGGGGTCAGCTTTTAAAATTTCGGCATATGCCGCATCGTACTGCTGTGCCCATTCCAAAGTGCGGGCATACACCTCCTCGGCAGTCATACGGGAAATCACGGTTTTGCTGATGTCGCGGAGCTTCGCCATATCAAACAGCGCGCCCGATGCGCTCATCTTTTTGAGATTAAAGGGGAAGGTGAAAATATCCGCATTCGGATTTGCACGCCGCCAATCCTCAAAGTTGGAATTGAGCAGGGTCATTAAGTATTCGAGCAGCGCTTCTTTCGGATACCCGTTTTCGGCAAAATAGGAAACCGCCGCTTCGGGGTCTTTGCGCTTCGACAGCTTGCGTTTTGTGCCGTCCTGCTCATCGATTTTTAAGACCTGCGGCGTATGCGCATATTTCGGCACGCGGAAGCCGCAGGCGCGGAACAGTGCGATATGCTTCGCGGTAGACGGAATCCATTCCTCGCCGCGAATGACGTGCGTTGTGCGCATAAAGTGGTCGTCGCACACGTGTGCGAAATGATAGGTCGGCACGCCGTCGCTCTTTAACAGCACCTCGTCAATGATGTTTTCGGGCATCTCGATTTTGCCGCGCACCATATCGTCCAGCGTGATGCGTTTATTCTCATCGCCGTCTGCGCGGAAACGCAGAACATACGGCTTACCGAGCTTTATGTTTTCTTCAATTTCTTCGTCGGAAAGGTCACGGCATTTCGCATATTTCCCAAAATAGCCGCGCAGAAGCGCACCGTCCTTTTCCTGCTGTTCACGAAGCGCGGAAAGCTCCTCGCTCGAGCAGAAGCACGGATAAGCAAGTCCGCGCTCGACTAAATCCTTGGCAATCGTTTGATACAGCTCCACACGTGCGCTTTGCGTATACGGACCGTATGCGCCGCTTTCCGTGCCGAAGCCCGTTACGCCCTCATCGAACTCGATGCCGAAGGTGTGGAAACCCTCTAAAATAGCGGAAACACCGTCCTCGATTTCACGCTTTTTGTCGGTATCTTCAATGCGCAGGTAGGTCACGCCCCCCGACAGACGCGCAACCATATAATCCGTCAGCGCACCGAACAGGCCGCCTACGTGCAAATAGCCCGTGGGGCTCGGCGCAAAGCGCGTGACACGCGCCCCCTCAGGGAGCGTACGCGGCGGATACATTGCCTCGTAATCCGCAGGCGTTTTTTGAATATGCGGAAACAAAAGCGCCGCAATTTTTTTTGAATCGTTCATTATGAAAAAACACCTCTCTGTAAAGAAATGTTAAAAACAACATCTTCCAATTTAAAATATACTTTTATATTATCGCAGAAAACCGACAAAGTATCAACTGTTTTTTTCATTTTTATTGCATTTATAAATACACCCCGCCCGATGTGTATCGGGCGGGGTGCGTCGGTATTCTGTTTATTCGTCGATTTTCAGCTTGCGTACGATTTCGCAAAGGCGGGCTTTGTTGAAGATAACGGGTGTGGGATAGAGCGGATGTGCTTCTTTCATTGCACGTTCGACGATGGTGTCGATGTCCGCCTCCTGAATTTGCTGGAAGCCCGTCGGGATGTTCATACGCGCGTTCATCGCTTTGATTTCCGAAATGAATTTCACGGCTTTGTCCGCTTCGCTTGCCCCTGCGACGCCTGCAACATCTGCAAGGCGGGCGAGCGGTGCATAAATCGCACTGCCGTACTCTTCCAAAATTACGGGCAGAATCACGGCGTTTGCAAGGCCGTGCGGAATGCCGTACATACCGCCGAGGTTATGGGCAATCGCGTGCACGTAGCCGACATAGGCACGGGTAAACGCCATACCCGCATAGAACGACGCGAGCAGCATTTTGTCACGTGCTTCAATATTTTTGCCGTCATTGTAAGCGGTCTCGAGGTTTTCAAAAATCAGCTTGGTCGCTTTTTCGGCATATTCGTTGGTGGACTTCACGCCGCTTTTGCCGATGTAAGCCTCCACCGCGTGGGTCAGGGCATCCATACCTGTTGTCGAGGTAATGTGCGGGGGCAGACCGACCGTAAGCTCCGGGTCAAGCACCGCGAACTTCGGGCGCAGGCACGGGTCGTTGATGGCGTATTTTTCGTGGGTCTGGGTGTTTGAAACCACCGCCGCAAGCGTGGTTTCGGAGCCTGTACCTGCTGTGGTCGGCACAGCGAAGAACGGCGGCAATTTGTGCATCACCTTCATCACGCCGCGCATTTGCGGAATGGTTTTGTTCGGGCGAACCACACGCGCGCACGCGGCTTTTGCGCAGTCCATCGGACTGCCGCCGCCGAAAGCGATCATCGCTTCACAACCGTTCTGCACGAACATTTCGCGTGCTTCCTCAATATTTTCAATCGAGGGGTTCGGCTGTACGCCGTCGTAGACTACATAGCTGATGTTTTTGGCTTTCAGCTCTTCAAAAAGGCTGTCCAAAATATGCAGGCTCATAAGACCTTTATCGGTCACAATCATCACATTGTTGATGCCCTTTTCGGCAATCACGCCGGGCAGCTTTTTGATGCTGCCGGGACCTGTCAAAAGCTGCGGCTCAGACCAGTCAAGCGCAAACATAAAAATCTTCATCACTTTTTGAAATGCACGGTAATAAGCTGTTTTCAATGCCCACATAATGCGCACCGTCCTTACATTAAAATTTATACATTGTGTCTATTTTACAATGTTTTTTCTCGGTTTGCAATAGAATTTCCAAAAATTTCCGCCGCACGGATGCTGTCTTTTCGAATTGCCTCGCGAAGCGAAGCGAGAGAATCGAATTTTTGCTCGGGACGCAGGTAGGAAATCAGCTCAACCTTTACTTTTTGCCCGTACAAATCGCCTGAAAAGCCCAAGATGCAGGTTTCACTGCGCGCGGTTTTCGTGCCGATGGTCGGGCGCACGCCGATGTTGGTCACGGCGGCGTGATATTTGCCGTTTATAAAGATCTGTGACGCATAAACGCCGTATTTCGGCACAGCAAAATCCGACGGGAAGAACTGATTGATGGTCGGGAAGTCGAGCGTTCTGCCGCGTTCGTCACCGTGCACGACCTCGAACGCATAAGAAAACCGCCGGCCGAGCAAAGCGTTTGCCGATTCAATTTCGCCGTTTTGCAGAAATGCACGAATCCGCGTCGATGAAACGGGCGCGCCGAGTGCTGTAGCTGTCGGCGCGACAAAAAGCTGTACCGAGCTTTTTGCGCAAAGCGATTGCAACAGCGCAGGCGTGCCTATTCGGTCTTTGCCGAAGGTATAATTCTCGCCGCAGCAGATTGCACCCGCGCAGAAACGCTTTTGCAAAATTTCCGTGAAAAAATCCCGCGCCGAAAGCGCCATAATTTCACGAAAATCGATTTTTAAAGGTTCAATGCCTGCCGCTTTCAGCAATTCGTCGCGCAGGTCGTCCGTCAACAGCTGTGCAGGCGCACTGCCGCAAAGTGCTTTTGCGGGATGCTCCGTAAACAGCAGTGCCGCAGGCGCAAATTCAAACTGCTTTGTGCCCTCGAGCACACGCCGGTGCCCGAGATGCAGACCGTCAAAAGTGCCGAGCGCGACAGCGCGTTTTTTATCCATCGACAAACACCCGCTTTACCGAAAGACTGTCCGACGCGTCACTTTCGACCTCGCCCAGCCCTAAGAATTTTTGCATCGGATCGTACACACGGTAATATCCCATTTTGGGATTCCCCACACGTGCACGCAAAAGCGAACCGCCGTTCGAAAAACGCACACTCTGCGCCGCAGTCACCGTAAGGGCAGGATAGCGTGCCAACGGTGCATCCGCTTTGAGAATGACTTCCTCCACGCGGTTTTCATCGCGCAGCCGCTCGAGTTCTTCGAGCGTGATGCAGTTTTCGAGCGCAAACCCGTTCGCCGATGTGCGCCGCAGAGCGGTCAGCACCGCGCCGCAGCCGAGTTTTTTCCCGATATCGTCAGCAAGCGAGCGGATATATGTCCCCGCCGAGCACGCAACCGTCAATGTAAACTCGTTTTCGGTCATATCCATATCGGAAGCCGTAATATCGGTAATTTGAATCTTGCGCTGTGGGCGTTCCACGCTTTCCCCGCGCCGCGCCAACTCGTAAAGCCGCACGCCGTTTTGTCGCAGGGCGGAATACATCGGCGGCGTTTGCAAGGATTCGCCCAAAAATGCGTTCGCCGCCGCTTCAATTTCGGACGGTGTGACATTGACTGCCGCCGTAGACAGCACCTGCCCTGTGATATCCAAGGTATCCGTAGTCAGCCCTAAGCGCACACGGGCAGTGTAGGCTTTTTCGTGTACGGGCAAAAGCTCAATAAAACGTGTAGTACCCGACAGCGCAATCGGGAGCACGCCCGTCGCCATCGGGTCTAATGTACCGGTATGCCCGGTCTTTTTTAAACCGAGGATGCCCCGCACGCGGTTTGCCGCCGTAAACGAGGTCAGCCCCTCGGGTTTGTCAATACAAATCCATCCTGTCATATGTTCTCAAGTTCCGTTTGAATGACATCCAACAGCCGTTGCTTTTCGGTTGTCAGACTGTCGCCGTTTAATTCGCAGCCCGCCGCACGTGCGTGGCCGCCGCCGCCCAATTTACCGCAGATTTTTGCCGCATCTAAGGGGGCATAGGTGCGCAAAGAGACTTTAAACGTCCCGTCTGTGCGCTCGCGCAGGGTCACACCAATCAGCACGCCCTCAATCTTGCGCGGCAGAGAGGCGATGCCGTCACACTCACTCTCATTCGAACCGCTCTCGCGGAACATTTCCTGTGTAATGGTCACAAGCGCACATCTGCCGCCGAAATACATTTCAAGACTTTTGAGCACCAATTCCTCTAATTTGAGATAGGTGCGTGTTTTGGTTTCAAACATCACACGGTTGATGGTATCAAAATTTGCGCCCGCGCGCAGCATTTTTGCCGCAATTTCCATGGTTTCTGCGGTGACATTGGAATAGCGGAAGCAACCCGTATCGGTGGAAAGCCCCGTATACAGGCAGTCGGCGATTTGGGGCGTCAGCGCAGTGCCCATTTCCTGAAGCACTGCCCAAATCAGCTCACAGGTTGCCGCACACTCCGCCAAAAACAGCGATTTTGCATACTTTGTATTCGACATATGGTGGTCGATGCACAAATCCACCTTGCCGCCGTAAACAGCTTCGACCGACGCGCCCAAAAGCTTTTCATCGGCAATATCCACCGCCGTAATAAACTGCGGCTCGAACTGCAATGCGGGGAGTCCCGCCCACATATAGGCATATTTTTGCGGGATTTCGTCGGCGCAAAGCACGCCCGCCGTCTTGCCCGCCGACAGCAGTGCACGCAGCAGCGCATATGCACTGCCGAGCGTGTCACCGTCGGGATTGCGATGGGTCAAAATCAAAATATTGTCCTGCGAGAGCAGTGTTTTTGCCGCTTCGGCAGCATTCAACTCAAGCATTTGTTTCCTCCGAAGAAAGCCCTTCAATTTTTTTGAAAATTTCCATACCGTGTTCCACGGAATCATCTGCAATGAATTTCAGCTCGGGTGTTTTGCGCAAGTGCAGGCGCACGCCCACCTCGCGGCGGATGCGTCCTGTTGCACTGACAAGCCCTTTGACAGCTTCCTTTGCCGTATTCAAGCCCTCCAGCGCACTGACATAGACCTTTGCATAGGAGCAGTCGGAGCTGACTTCGACACGCACGACCGTCAGCATTTTATCCTTAACGCGCGGGTCTTTGAGTTCTCGAATCATCGCCACGATTTCGCGTTTGATGTCCTCCGCGACCCGATCCGTTCTGTAACCTGCCATAATTTACCTCGCAAATACAAAATCTTATTTGTATTATTCACACGGTTAATCTCTGTATTCTTCCATCATAAAGGCTTCGAAAATATCGCCCTCTTTGAGATCGTTGAATTTTTCTAAGCCGATGCCGCATTCATAGCCCTGTGCCACTTCCTTGACATCGTCCTTAAAGCGTTTGAGAGAAGAAATGGTATCCTCGGTAATCACGATGCCGTCGCGCACGACGCGAATCTGCGCGTTGCGCGTGACCTTGCCGTCGAGCACGTAAGAGCCTGCAATCATACCCGCAGAGGAAAGCTTAAAGACGCTGCGCACCTCGATTCTGCCGAGCATAACCTCGCGGTATTTGGGTGCTAACATACCCTTAATTGCCGCTTCGATTTCCTCAATACAGTCATAAATGATGCGGTACATACGCATATCAATACCCTCGCGCTCGGCAATTTCCGAAGCAACGGGGTCAGGGCGCACGTTAAAGCCGATGATAATGGCGTTGGATGCGTTTGCAAGCATCACATCGGATTCGCTGACCGCGCCGACGCCGCCGTGAATGACCTTGACCTTCACTTCATCGTTCGACAGCTTTTCAAGGCTTTGACGAACTGCTTCCACAGAGCCCTGTACGTCTGCTTTGACAATCAGGTTCAAATCCTTCATTTCGCCCTGGTTAATCGATGCAAACAGATTGTCAAGCGTGACCTTATGGAATTGGTTGAACTCCTCTTCCTTGGCTTCGCGCTTTCTCTGCTCTACAAGCTCGCGTGCCAAACGCTCGTCGGATACCGCATCAAAGGTATCGCCCGCCTGCGGCACATCAACAAGACCTGTAATTTCAACGGGCACGGCAGGACCTGCCTCTGTCACACGCTGACCGCGGTCGTTCGTCATCACACGCACACGGCCGACGGACATACCTGCAACAATGGTGTCGCCCGCTTTTAACGTACCGTTCTGCACAAGCAGGGTTGCCACGGGGCCTCTGCCCTTGTCAAGTCTTGCTTCAATGACAATACCCTTGCCCGCGCGGTTCGGGTTGGCTTTCAGCTCGCGCATTTCCGCAATCAGGAGAATGGATTCGAGCAATTTGTCGATATTCATATGTGTTTTTGCAGAAACCGGGACGCAAATGACGTCGCCGCCCCATTCCTCGGGAATCAGCTCATATTCGGTGAGCTGCTGCATAATTTTCTCGGTGGTAGCACCCGGTTTATCCATTTTATTGATGGCAACAATGATGCTGACATTCGCGGCTTTCGCGTGGTTAATCGCTTCAATCGTCTGCGGCATAATTCCGTCATCCGCCGCCACAACCAAAACCGCAATATCCGTCGCCTGCGCACCGCGTGCACGCATAGACGTGAACGCCGCGTGACCGGGGGTGTCTAAGAACGTAATCTTCTGCCCATCCAAATCCACACGGTATGCACCGATGTGCTGGGTGATGCCGCCCGCTTCGGTTTCGGTGACGGCGGTGTTGCGGATGGCGTCCAAAAGGGAGGTCTTACCGTGGTCAACGTGACCCATTACGACCACAACGGGGTCGCGCGGCAAAAGATCTTCTTCCGCATCCTCGGTGTCGTCGATAATGCGTTCCTCAATCGTCACAACGACCTCTTTTTCGACCTTTGCGCCGAGCTCGGTTGCCACGATTTCGGCGGTATCGTAGTCAATGACTTCGTTGACCGTTGCCATCTGCCCTAAGGAGAACAGCTTTTTAATAACCTCTGCCGCCGTCATTTTCAAAAGTGCCGCCAAATCGCCGACAGTGATTTCCTCGGGCACGGTGATTTTGATTTGCTTTTTCGCACGCTCGGCGGCGATACGCGCCAAACGCTCTTTTTCGGTTTCCCGCTTGCGCGAACGCATTCCCTGCTTTCTGTACTGCTTGGAACGCTGATTCAGCTTCTGCTTGCGGACGGTATTGTCGTTATTCTGATTGTTGGCGGGCGCAATGTTTTCATAACGCTCGTTGTATTTATCCAAATCGACTGTACCCGCGCGCGTATCCACGTGGCGAACCTCGCCCTTGGTGCGCGACTGCATCGGGCGGTTGGGGTCTTTTTCCTTTTTCTTGGGGTTCTGCGTATTCTGTGCAGGCGCAGCTTTGCCGCTCTGCGCAGGCTTTGCATTGCCATGCTTTTCGGATTTCGCCGCTTTCGACTGTTTTTCCGGCTTCTCCGCCTTTTCTTTCGGCGCGGCGGCTGTCTTTTGCATTGCAAAATAGCCCTCAAAGCTGTCTACCGCACGTTCTGCAGTCAGCACATCGAACAGAACATCCAGTTCTTTTTCTTCCAGTGCCGTCTGCGATTTCTTTTCGCCCGCAAAGTATTTGCCGAGAGTTTCCATCAGCTTTTTGCTCGGCACATTAAAATCCTTTGCGGCTTCGTGTATTTTGTATTTTTTCGTCATACTGTCAATTCCTCCGTGATTCGTTTGGCAAAGCCGCGGTCATTGACGGAAAGTACCGCCGTTTTCTTCGCGCCTAAGGCTCGCCCGAATCCATCCATCGTATAATCGGTTACATATATCGGTACGTGTGCCTGCGTCAGGTTTTCCGACGCGCGCACAAGCTCCTTATAAAGGCGCCCCGAGGCATCCGACGAGAGTAAACAAAGCTCTGCCGAGCCTGCTTTCATCGAATCGAGCACCGCATCGTGCCCCAAGCTTAGCTTACCCGCACGCCGTGCAAGCCCCAAAAGCCCTGCCAGCTTATCCGTCTGCATTGTGAAGCGCCGCCTCCAATTCCTCGTAAACCGCCGCAGGAATTTCGCACTCGAAAACGCGCTCGAGCCGCTTCGCCTTGCGCGCCTTCTGCAAGCATTCGGGATTCGGGCACACATATGCGCCGCGCCCCGGCTTTTTGCCGTGCATATCCAATGAAATCTCGCCCTCGGGAGAACGCACGACCCGTATCATTTCCTTTTTCGGCTTCTGTTCCCCGCAGCCGTTGCAACGGCGCTGCGGAATCTTTTTCTGTTTCATACGGTTCGCTCCTTTCGCGGCAGCCGCCCGATTTGTACCGTATCTATTATAATAGTATGCTTAACCCTCGTAAAATCCGCTTTCGGGTTTGATATCGATTTTCCAGCCGGTCAGACGTGCCGCCAAACGTGCATTCTGTCCCTTATTGCCGATTGCTAAGGAAAGCTGATTGTCAGGCACGGTCACCTGGCAGGATTTCGCCTGTGCATCGACAATCTCCACCTTCAATACGGTTGCAGGTGCGAGTGCCGCCGCGATAAACTCCTCGGGCTTCTCACTGTAGACCACAATATCGATTTTTTCGCCGCCGAGCACTTCCACAATCTGGTTGACACGTGAACCGCGCGGACCGATGCAGGCACCGACTGCGTCCACCGCTTCATCCTTGCTGTGTACGGCAATCTTCGTTCTTGCACCCGCCTCACGCGAAACGGCTTCAATGGTAACGGTGCCGTCAAAGATTTCAGGCACTTCTGTTTCGAACAGGCGTTTTACAAGACCCGGATGTGTGCGGGAAATCATTGCCTTCGGACCTTTTTCGGTATCGCGGACATCCACAATAAATACTTTAATCAGCTCGCCCTCGGTCAGTTCTTCGCCCGGGACTTGCTCGCCCTTCGGCAGAATTGCCTCCGCCTTGCCGATTTCGAGTGTCGCATTGCCTGTAACAGGGTCTACGCGCTGCACCTTTGCAGTAACCAATTCCTGCTGTTTCGACTGAAATTCCATCATCATCTGCCCGCGTTCCGCGTCACGGATACCCTGGCGAATGACGTGCTTTGCGGTCTGTGCCGCAATTCTGCCGAAATCCTTGGTTTCGAGAGAAATCTGAATCTCATCGCCCACTGCCGCATCCGCTTTATACTGCTGTGCGTCTGCCAAGGTGATTTCGCAATCTGCGTCCTCTACCTCTTCTACGACAGTCTTGTGAAGATAGACAAACATTTCGTTCTTCTCGGGGTAAATCTCACAGGAAATAACGTCCTTGCCGTTGTAATCCTTTTTTACGGCAACCACGATTGCCGCCTGAATCTTCTCATACAAATACTCTGCGGGAATGCCTTTTTCTTTTTCGAGCGCCTTGACCGCCTCAAAAAATTCCTTATTCATTTTTTCAAAAACCTCCAAAATCATCGAGTTTTACCCACGATGTGTCTTTTTTATCAAATGTGCGTGTTTCGCCGTTTTCAAGGGTCAGCGTGACTGTGCCGTTTTCATAAGCCGCAAGTACGCCCTTGTACTCCCGACGCCCGTCTACCGCGCGGATGAACCGCACCATTATTTTTTCACCGATATTCTCTGTAAAGTGAAAATCTCTAGTCAGCTCGCGCTCAATGCCCGGGGACTGCACCTGCAGGCTGTAGCTCTGCTGGATGGGGTCAGCCTCGTCGAGAGGCGCGTCCAGCGCATGGCTCATCGCCACACAGTCGTCAATACAAACGGGTTCTTCCGCTTTATCAATGATAATGCGTAAATACCAATCCGTACCCTCTTTTAAGAAGCGGACATCCCAAAGAATCAGCCCGAGGTCTTTCGCAATCGGCTCAGCAATTGCCCAAACCGCCGAAACGGTATTCGTTTTCTTTTCTGACATAAATCGCTCCTTTAAAAACCGCCGCAAAACGAAGAGAGCGGGCAAAACCCACTCTCCAGCTTAACCTATATTCGAACAATAGCATAATAGCACAACCCTGCCGAAAATGCAAGCGTTTTTTTGAAACGGCGGGGAAAGTCGGAAAAAGAGAACGGCTTCCGCGCGTTCCTACGCGTTTTGCACAAGCCTGTCATTCTGAGCCGTAGGCGAAGAATCTCACACAGAACAAGGTAAATTTGATGATTTGCAGGGAACAACCTCTTGTTGTTCCGTAAAATTCAACTTTGCTCGGACGGGCGCGCAATGTATACTATCATACTCTTGACACACAGTTCGCCCCTACGGGTTTGCGGTTTTTTCATTGGACTTGTGCAAAATCCAACGGATTACACTTCCGCAAATTCAAACGCCTGTTTCGGGCAATACCGAATACATTTCCCGCATCGGATGCAAAGGCTGTCGTCAATTTGCGGCAGTGCATAAATATCCGTTTGGCTGATAGCACTTTTGGGACATACCGCAATAGAGGGGCATCTGTGATTCTGCGGACACTTGTGCGGATTTACGGTTAATTTTTTCATATGTATTGTCTCCTTACCGATACCACGAAGGTATCACACTTTGCATATTGTCATACCACGCGAGAATATCCCGCGCCTGCTGTTTAAAAATTTCAATCTGCGTTTCACCGAACGGAATCCCCCACGGCAAAGAGCTTAACGTATTGCTGGAAATATACAGAGCCAACAGCCGCCAAAATTCCTGCGGCACACGGCTGTCAAAATAACCGTCCACCATCCCTTTCGCCAGGCGCGGCGAAGCCTGTGCCGCCCAAACAATACGGTTAAATTCTTCCCACGGGTCGCCGAAACCGTGGCGGTTGAAATCAATAATTTGTAATGTGCCCGTGCGGTCAACCATCATATTGCCTACGTGATAGTCCCCATGCTGATAGGTCTGCGGACGGTTCTTTATCAACGCGCGGTTTTCCTTTATATATTGTATGAACAAATCGCCGTTTTCATATTTCAAAGGACATTCCGAATACATTTTGATTTTCCGGTCCATCTTGCGGTTAAAACGACTGTCCCACGGTTCCTGCGTTTTCGGCGCGGGAATGGTGTGTATCTTGTTAAGAATCCTGCCTGCTTCCAAGCCATAGCTGTACTGTTCTGCATCAGACAAATCAGGCAGAATATCCTCCAAATCGTCTCCGTCAATCCAGCTTTGCAAAGAATACACGCCCTTACGGCAAACGCCGAATTTTATCGGCAGGCACATTGGAATCTGTAAATCCGCGACGCGGTGCATCCATTTGAACTCCGTCCGCTTTTGTGCATACTGCGAAATCGGGGATATGCGCAAAAGATATTTTGTGCCGTCTTTCGCTGTCGCACAGTATTTTTTATCGCCCGAATAACCCTTTTGTATCGGCTGTATGTCGCAGTTTTTCACACGCCTGCCCCCCTTTTCCCAATATATAATGGTATGCTTGTAGAATTGTACCACATCCCGCACGAAACGGCAACTCTGCAAAGCATCCCTTTTCGTATTGCAGAAAAACCCCGCAGGAAGGCTTGTAAATCAAGCTTTCTGCGGGGTTTTCGTGGAGCTGCTAACCAGATTCGAACTGGTGACCTCGTCCTTACCAAGGAATTAGTGATTGTTGATATATAAAGGGAAAATGCAGATGGTTAGCAAAATGTTTGCAACGATGCGATTGCACACTTATTTGTCAGTGTTCGTTAATTTCATATATTATTGTTATAATACCATCTTGCATTTATATACAATCAGCAAATTATGATATTTTCAATTGTTATTTATTATATATTTACTAATATAAATTCATACAAAAATATCCTTTATATATTTATAAAAATTGTTTTTATGTTGAAAACACAATTTTTATGTTGAAATGTGCAAATTATGTGATAATATATAACTATAAAGTGATTCAAAAAATAAATATATGGGGGATTTATAGTGACAAGCAGTATAATTAATGTGGATTGTGCAATTATTACAGTGTTAGAAGAAGAAATGAAATTATTTCTTGAGAATTTTAAAAAAGATGTACAAATTGTTGAGCAACGCAACAATTATACTCTATTTAGGTTTTGTGACAAAGACGATTTTGTACGCGATGGAATTATCTATAACATAGGTAAGCATATGGGTAATAGTGAAGCTTGTCGTTTAATGTATGAGTTCACCCGAAAATACAGTGCTGATATTTATATAAATATTGGTGTTTCATGTGGACTTAATGATGTAAATATAGGAGATGTCATTTTTATTGAGACTTGCTCTTCATTGTCAGAAAAAAACTCAACGAAGAGTGAATTACAACAAACCGATCTTAATTATAATCCTGATTTTATAACCAGCGAGTATAATAATTTGCCAAATTCATTTCAACGTGAATTTGAGAAATATAGTAATGACAATTTACAAAAAATACAATCTAATCTTTCTGCTAAATTGAACAATAAAAAATCCCCAATAAAACAAAAAGAGAAAATAATCTCATTATTTTCTCATGAAAAAAATGAAATTATTTTGGGAGAATGTGTAACAGTTCCTTACGTTGTCAAAGATAAAGATACTTATCAAAAGATAGTGGATAAAGCAAGAAAAGCACCTTTGCGCAGGGATTTCAACAGTTTACGCACCCACGCGCGAAATTCTTTTGCTTTTTCCGTTTTGGAGAGCATCGTGATTTCATAGATGCCGTCTTCGGTGAAAATGCGGGTG
>JAETSA010000037.1 GCA_021769885.1 Bacillota bacterium
CAGGCCGGGGAAAGCGAGAGCATACAGAACCAAAAGCTGATTTTACAAAAGTATGCTGACGAACACCACTTTTTCAACACGCGCTTTTTCGTAGACGACGGATTTTCCGGCGTGAGTTTTGAGCGCGAGGGGCTTCAAGCCATGCTGCATGAAGTCGAAGCCGGGAACGTGGCAACCGTCATAACAAAAGACCTTTCCCGTCTGGGACGTAATTATCTGAAAACCGGGGAGCTGATAGAGATTGTCTTTCCCGAATATGAAGTGCGCTACATTGCCATTAACGACGGTGTAGACACAGCAAGGGAAGATAACGAGTTTACCCCTCTGAGGAACTGGTTCAACGAGTTTTACGCCCGCGACACTTCAAAGAAAATCCGGGCTGTCAAACAGGCAAAGGCGCAGAAAGGCGAGCGCGTCAACGGCGAAGCTCCTTACGGCTACCTTATCGACCCGGATAACCGCAATCATCTGATACCCGACCCGGAAACGGCGCACGTCGTAAAACAGATTTTTGCAATGTATGTACGGGGCGACCGTATGTGTGAAATCCAGAACTGGCTACGGGACAACGAAATACTGACCGTCGGGGAACTGCGCTACCGCAGGACAGGGAGCAAACGCCACCCCCGCCCACAGCTCAACGCATGGTACAACTGGCCGGATAAGACACTGTACGACATTCTGACAAGGAAAGAGTATTTAGGGCATACCATAACCGGGAAAACCTACAAGGTATCTTATAAGTCGAAAAAGACGAAAAAGAACCCGGAGGAAAAAAGGTATTTCTTCCCCAACACTCACGAACCTTTGATTGATGAAGAAACCTTTGAACTTGCACAGAAGCGGATTGCCACCCGGCAACGCCCGACAAAGGTTGATGAAATTGACCTGTTTTCCGGGCTGCTCTTTTGTGGGGACTGCGGCTACAAAATGTATGCAGTACGCGGAGCCGGGACGCTTGAACGGAAACACGCCTACACTTGCGGCAACTACCGCAACCGGGCAAGAAATGATATGCTCTGCACTACGCATTATATCCGCAAAAGCGTATTGAAAGAACTTGTTCTTGCAGACTTGCAGCGCGTAACGTCTTATGTGAAAGAGCATGAACAGGAGTTTATCGAAACCGCCAACGAGTGCAGCGCAAAGGCAGTACAAAAGACGCTGACACAGCAGCGGAAAGAGCTTGACAAGGCGCAGAACCGTATTAACGAGCTGAACATCTTATTCCGCAAGCTGTACGAGGACAACGCTTTAGGGAAACTTTCAGATGAACAGTTTGCTTTTCTGACTTCCGGCTATGATGAAGAAAAAAAGACGCTGACCCGGAGGATTGCGGAGCTGTCACAGGAAATCGACAACGCCACCGAGCGCAGCGCGGACGTAAAAAGGTTTGTCGCACTGGTACGCAGATACAC
>JAETSA010000006.1 GCA_021769885.1 Bacillota bacterium
TCTGACGGTATATAGAAATACAGAGATTAAAACCATCTATTTACATTCATTCCATTCCAATCCTATCAGAGATATTTTCGGCGGGAAAACCCGCCGGAAAGGAATGGAATGGGGAACTCTATTCGAGTAGGGATCCATTTTCCATCAATATATACTTCGAGGCATTCTCCGCAGTGAAGCCCTCCATAAAAATCCAATAATCCAAACCGGATATCCATTCGATCACTTTCATGATCGTAAATAAGTACACCTTCTCTCATATTATTGCCTCCGTACAAACTCTATAATATAATTGTATAGAAAAAAGCCAGACAGGGAAAACTGTCTGGCTCTGTGGCAGTCACCTTTTGGGTGAATTGAATACATGCTCCTTTCCATAGTGTATTGTGGACTAAATCATCATACTCACCCGAAATTGTTATGGGGCTTTCCGACTGAGTCCTATTATATCACGCTCATCCGACTGAAATTCCATCGCGGGAGAAACAATGGAATTTGCAAATCCTGTAATGGGCACGACCGTGCCTGCGCCTGCGTGTTTGGCAATCTTATCAAATACGCCGATGCCCGTGAGTATCGCCGTCAGGACAATCAGCGTAATCGGCACAGCCGCCTTGACCTCTTTTTCGGAAAGTCCTGCCATGGTATAGAGGGCGTTCAACGCTTGCCCGATTAAGCAAATCAACCCGCCGATGAGAAAGGCTTTTACGATATCCATCACCTTCGGCGACGGCGGCGACGCCTTTTTTGTCATTTCGTCATATTCTTTTCCGGTTGTAGACATAATTCGTCAACCCCTTTATTTCTTTTTTGTCTTCCTTAGAATAGCCGATTTTCACGGAAAAATTCACAATTTATACATTGAAAAAGCCCGCGTGATGCTGTAACATTATCCTTATAGAAAAGGCGGTGTGTCATATGAGCTTGATTGAAGTAAAAGACCTTTATAAAATTTATAATCCCGGTGAAAATGAGGTGCGTGCGCTCGACGGTGTGACGCTCAAAATGGAACGCGGGGATTTCATCGCGATTATCGGGCAGTCGGGCTCGGGTAAATCTACGCTTATGAATATGCTCGGACTTTTGGATGTGCCGACAAGCGGGGAATATTATCTCGACGGCGAGGATGTTGCACATATGACCGACGATCAGCTGTCGGAAATCCGCAATAAACAAATCGGCTTTATTTTCCAGGGCTTTAATCTGATTTCCAGTTTAACTGCGCAGGGGAATGTCGAACTGCCGCTGGCGTACCGCGGTATGCCCAAAGAGGAACGGCACAAGCTTTCTTTAGAGGCGTTGGAACGCGTCGGGCTCGGGCACAGACTTGACCATTTGCCGAAGCAGATGTCGGGCGGTCAGCAGCAGCGTGTTGCCATAGCGCGTGCCGTTGCCGCACGTCCGCCGATTATTTTGGCGGATGAGCCGACGGGCAATCTGGACAGCCGCTCGGGCAAGGATGTTATGAAAATCCTGCACGAATTGAACGAAGAGGGCAGAACGGTGATTTTGATTACGCACGACAACGGCATTGCCGAAGAAGCCAAGCGCGTCATTCGCATTCAGGACGGCAAGGTCGTGGAGGATTACCGCAACGAACCGCTGTCCGCTTCGAATAAATAAAATTTTTGATAAAATGATTGTATTTTGGTTTCGCTTAGTATATAATATACTTTAGATTTTTGGAAAAGCAGGAGGTGGCTGCTATGTTAGACCCGAACAAGACCATTCAGTTTTCTATCAAGGATGAACACGAAGAGGTGATGCGCCAAACCATTTTGACGGTATATAACGCGCTTCGGGAAAAGGGGTATAATCCCATCAGTCAGATCGTCGGTTATATTTTATCCGAAGACCCGACATATATTACGACACACAATAACGCCCGCAGCCTGATCCGCCGATTGGACCGCGACGAGCTGTTACAAGCGTTGGTGAAAAATTATTTGCACCTCGGCGCGGACGAGAAATGAGGAGAAGTAAGATACTATGGCAGAAAAAGCAAAAAATGATTTTTTGACCTATAAGGGCAAGCCTTTGGTTCGGAACGGCGATGTCATTTATTACGGCAATATGTCTGACGACTATGTGATTATGATGCGCATTACTTCCAAAAAGGAGTTCGAGGGCTTGGAGCTTGCCTCCAAGGTGACCGTACAGCTTTTAAAGACGGATCCGGATGCAAGTGCTAAGGAGCGCGTTGTGAAGACCAGCGAAAAGAAAGGTCTGTTTGCCGCAATGGATATTGCCGAAATTTGGCTGGACCGTGCACTGCGCGGGTAACGGAATCAAACATAAAAACCGCTTGAGTTGTTTCTCAGGTGGTTTTTTATGTTTCAAATGCATTTTGTAATCGTTTTGTAAAATTATAAACGTTTTGTGAAATATACACACCTTGAATTGACAGTTTTCGACTTTGGTTGTATAATCAATGCAATTGTATAATTTGTTCCGTTCGGAACAAGACAATATATTGAGGTGTGTTATGAAAAGAGAAAGAGCGCATTCGGAAGAACGCGAGATTCGTTTAGATAAAAAATTGGACGAAAAAGTCGATAAAAAACTGAAAAAAGAAGCGGACAAGGCAGAAAAGCGGAAAAACAGCAAATTCCGCAACAGCAAATTCGGCAAAAAATGGTTTGCTTTGAAAAAATGGCAGCGCGGGATTGTCTATGCGGTGATTGTGCTTTTGGTGCTGTGCCTTGCAGTGTTCGGTGTGGTTTACGGCGTATACAGCGGGTTTCACAACAAAATAGATGAAGGCGAATTGGGCATTTCCAGCGAAATTGCCGACAAATACGGTGATACGGATATCTTCAATGTTGCGCTGTTCGGCTTGGATACACGGGATGAAGACTCGTTTACCGGCCGCAGTGACTCTATCATCATCGTCAGCATTGACCGCAAGAACAATACCGTAAAGCTTTCCTCCATTCTCAGAGACAGTTATGTGGCGATTGACGGGCATAAGGATCAAAAAATCTGTCACGCCTATGCTTTCGGTGGTGCACAGCTTGCAGTTAAGACACTGAATCAGAATTTTAATATGAATATTACCGACTATGTGTCCATAAACTTTGCAAAGCTCGGCAAGGCGATTGATATGCTCGGCGGTATTGACATCGAGGTTACCGAAGAAGAGCGTGCGCATCTGAATGATATCGGTGACGATGAAAATCCGAATTTCCATTATTTGGAGCAATCGGGGCAGGTGCATCTGACGGGTGAGCAGGCAGTCGTATATGCGCGGCTTCGTAAAATCGACTCCGATGTGGCGCGTTCCAACCGTCAAAAACGTGTAATCGAAGCACTTTTGGTGCAGGCGCGCAAGGTCAGCCCCTCGAAATACAGCGAACTCTTAAAGCAGGGGATGTCGCTTTGCGAAACCTCGCTTTCGTTCTCGGAAATTATGTCCTTTGCACCGATGATTAAAGCGGATTTGGAGATCGCGATGACCAATATCCCCGGGGATGAGGACAATGCTATCGGCGGCATTTATGACGGTGCGTGGGTGTGGCGCTACGATTTGCAAAAGGCAAGCGAACGTCTGCATTTGTTCATTTACGGTGAAGTGCCGCCCGAGCCTGTGACGAAAAAAGGGTCAAAGCCGAATAAGCCGAAAGACAGCACAAGCACTACAACTAAGCCGAAGAAGGATTCCTCCACTTCAAACAGTGATACCGTGCAGAAGCCGAACAGTCCGAACAACGCAAACAACAATACGCCGCCTAACGATGTAAACAATCAGAATCCCGGTGTGAATGACCCGAATAATACACCTGCCGATCCGAATACACCGAACAATCCGGGCGGGGAGAATCCCCCCGAAAACCCCAGCGGTGGTTCCGGCGGGAATGAGAATCCGGATAATCCCGGCGAAGATACGCCCCCGGAAACGCCGACGGGCGGCGATAACAAGCCCGAAACGTCCGATGTGCCGCAGGAACCTGCCGCATAAAACGGTTACAAAGCCTTTGCCGCAGATGTGTGTTTGCATCTGCGGCAATTTTGCGTTTTGTAGAAAATCAACGGCGAATCGCAAATCGTAGGGGCGGATGTTCTCGCCTGCCGGCTCGGTCGGTGCTTCTGCATACTTCCGTATGCAGAGGTCTCCGCCGGAGACCCGCACCATCATCCGCCCGCCGAAGTCTGATGAAATTTTCGGAACGACACAGGGGTCGTTCCCCTACGTCTGTAGGGGCGATTCACGAATCGCCCGAGCAAGGTTGAAATTTGCACAAACCTAACGACGAAGCGCAGACCCTGTAGGGGCGGGTTTCCACGCCCGCCCGAACAGACGTAAAAATTTGCGCAAACAAAAACGGCGGGAGCAAGCCCCCCGCCCTACCTCGTAGGGGCGAACCGCGTTCGCCTGCGGACGGACGAGATAAACTCCCCCAGTCACGCCTACGGCGTGCCAGCCCCCTCAACGAGGGGGCGTTAAATGGATTGCAGATTATAGCGTCCCTGCGCGCAAATCAAATGGATTTCGTACGATGGGAAACTCTGCGACGAGAGCAGGCCTTCACCGCAAATGCACAGCGCGGCAGGAGATACTTTACCTCTGTTTCTCCGTCCGAGCAACTTTTTGGGCTTGGAAATTTCTGCCGAGCATATAGATTTTTAAAAGAAGTTATGGTAAAATAAGCGCAAGCGTTTATTTTACCGCTGATTTTATGATCCTTTGCCTCTGCCTTGCGGCATACCGGCAAAGATGGGCTTATCTGAAAGTATTATAATCGGAAAGGTGTGGATGAAATGGGCAAAAAAATCATTGCAGTGTTTTTATTGCTTGTAATGCTTTCTTTATCCCTTACGGGTTGTTTCGGCAAAACGAAAGCCGATGAGCCGTTTTCTATGCCGATTACCGATGAACCGCAAAGCCTCGACCCGCAAATCGCCGATTCCAATGCCGAACGCTTGGTTGCCTCAAACTGCTATGAGGGATTGGTGCGCGTGGCGGCAGACGGCTCGATTCAAAACGGCGTGGCGACAGATTATGCCGTTTCCGCAAACGGATTGGTGTATACGTTCCACTTGCGTAAGGATGCACAGTGGGCGCTGTTTTCGGGGCAAAAGAGCGTGCTGGGCGAAAAATACGGGGAAAAGGATTTTAAAGAGAAGTTTGATAAAACCGTCTATGCAGAGGATTTTGTATTTGCCCTGCGGCGCGCGGTTGACCCGCAAACAGGGTCTGCGGATGCATTTCTGTTTTCCTCGATTGCAAATGCCAAAGAGATTATGGCGGGGCAGGCGGCGGTTTCTGCACTCGGCGTGCGGGCTGTGGATGCCTTCACGGTAGAAGTCACACTGGCGCATGCGGATGAAAATTTGCTGTACGCCCTGACTGCGCCTGCGGCAATGCCCTGCGATAAAGAATTTTTCACACTTACGAACGGACGCTACGGCTTGGAGGCAGGGTATACACTGTGCAACGGACCGTTGCATATTTCCCGCTGGACCGAAAAAACCTCCTTGAAAATGATTCGGAATGATGACTATCACGGGGAACAATCTGTAAAGCCTGCATCCTTGACACTGTATTACAATGACGACGGTGACAAAATCCCGGAAAAGATGGCGGCGGGCACGTATGACGCGGCTTTCTTAACGAAAGCACAGTATGAAAGCCTGTCCGATACTTCCGAGTTGACCGTGCAAAGCTTAGAAAATACAGTCTACTCGTTCCTGTTCCATCCGCAAAACAGTATACTTTCCAACGAAAATCTTCGTAAAGCTTTATGCCTTGCCGCCGATTTTACGAAAATCGAAATCCTCGGCGAGCAGGTGACCCGTGCGGACGGGCTTGTTCCGCCGTATTGCCGCATCGGTGCGGGGGCATACCGCACAGATACCGCCGCGGCAATGCTGCCTTACAATCCTGAACAGGCAAAAATCGATTTTTCCGAAGCTCTTTTGGAGCTTGGCGCGTCCTCTGCGGAGTTAGAGGTGCTGTGCGAAGAAAGGTATGCGGATTTTGTACGCGCGGTGGTGCAGTCTTGGCAAAAAACGCTCGGCGTAAAATTCGTTGCCGCCGTGAAAGCGGTCAGTGCCGATGCACTGCGGGCGGCGGTGACCGACGGCAATTATGAGATTGTGTTTTATCCGTTGACTGCCGATTCCGTAATGACCTCGACATTCCTGGAAAGCTTCGGAAGCGGCGGAAAATTCGGAATCGATTCTGCGGAATATGCACAAAAGCTTGCCGCTGTGCGCTCGAATGCCGGAAACTTTACCGCGCTGCGCGCGGCGTGTATGGATGCGGAAAATTATCTTTTACAGCACGCGGTTTTACTGCCGGTGCTGTGGGAGGGGAACTATTTTGTGACCTCTAAAGATGCAAAGGACATTTATTTCTACTCGTCAAAGGATTATGTTTACTTTATCAATGCAACCAAAAAATAAGGCGCGCACCCGCCGAACGGTGTGGCTGGTACTTTCGTGGGCGGCGGTCGCTTTGTGTATGGCGGTCATTTTCGCGCTTTCACACGAAACAGCGGCGGTTTCTTCCGGCAAAAGCAACGGTGTGCTTTCTATGCTGTTGGAGCAATTCGGCATTGTTGTTTCTTCCCATACCATCCGAAAAACTGCGCACGCACTGGAATACTGCGGGCTTGCCTTACTGTTGTATCACGCTTACTTTCAATCGTTTCGAAAGGTTCAGCCGCTTTTGACAATGCTGACGGCGGTGCTGTATGCGGCGAGTGATGAAATTCACCAGTATTTTATTGCGGGGCGGGCTTGTCAGCTGCGCGATGTATTTGTAGATTTCGTCGGTGCGGCAGTCGGTGTGGCTGTCTGTACTGTCGTTTGGTATATTTGGCATCTTCAAAAAAGTGAGGTATAATTATGGCAATTTTCAAACCGTTTCGGGCAGTCCGTCCTGCGGCAGCGTTCGCCGATAAGGTTGCGGCACTCCCGTATGATGTAATGAACTCCGATGAGGCACGCAAAATGGCATTCGGCAATCCGTATTCCTTTTTGCACGTAGATAAGGCAGAAATCGATTTGCCGAAAAGCGTTGATATTTATGACGAAAAGGTTTATTTAAAAGCAAAAGAAAATCTCGGTAAGCTGATTTCGGCGGATGTTTTGCAAGCGGACGAAAAACCGTGCCTGTATATTTATCAGCAGGTGTTCGAGGGCCGCACGCAGACGGGTCTTGTCGGTTGTGCATCGGTGGATGACTATTTGCAGTCTGTCATTAAAAAGCACGAGTTTACCCGTGCCGACAAGGAAGCCGACCGTATCCGCCACGTAGATACATTGGATGCAAACACAGGACCTATTTTCCTGACCTACCGCGGCAGAGCGGAGATCACATCCCTTTTGGAGCAGTGGAAAGCCGCGCACACGGCGGTGTATGATTTCACCTCGGGCGAGGTGCGCCAAACCGTTTGGGTGATGGATGATGACGCGGTGATTGCACAGCTGACAACCCTTTTCGGGGAGATTCCTGCACTGTATATTGCCGACGGACATCACCGTGCCGCTTCGGCGGTCAAGGTGGCGCAGAAACGCCGTGCCGAGCATCCCGATTATGACGGCAGTGAGGAGTTTAACTTCTTCCTGTCGGTGCTCTTCCCCGCAGAGGAGCTTGCGATTATGGACTATAACCGTTTGATTTTGGATTTGAACGGGTACAGCGCGGAAAAGTTTTTAGAGCGCATTGCGGCGGACTTCACTGTGGAAAAAGCGCCGACCGCGCCTTACCGCCCGACACAGAATCATACCTTTGGACTGTATCTCGATAAAATGTGGTACCGCTTAGCGGTCAAACCCGATTCCGTAGACGAAAGCGACCCTGTAAAGCGTTTGGATGTTTCGATTTTACAGGAGAAGCTGATTGCGCCCGTGCTTGGCATCGATGACCCGCGCACCGACAAGCGCATTGACTTTGTCGGCGGCATTCGCGGACTCTCGGAATTGGAGCGCCGTGTGGACAGCGGCGAAGCGAAAGCGGCGTTCTCGATGTTCCCCACCTCGACAGAGGAGCTGATGTCTATTGCAGATGCAGGGCAGGTTATGCCGCCCAAATCCACTTGGTTTGAGCCGAAATTGTTGAGCGGTCTGTTCATACATTTTCTGTCAGATGCGCAAAATTGATTGCTGTAGGCGGGAATTACGCCGTTTTCTCACAAAATCTAAAAAAAATTTGTGATTTATACGCACTTTTTCACATATGACGGAAAATATCTATTATAATGTGAATAGATAGATAAAAAGGGTGATAAAAGCTATGATGAAAAATCCCGAGCTCGCCAAGCAAATGCGAACACTTCGTACCGTCAATCATTTTACGCAGCAACAGGTTGCCGATATTTTAAATATCGACAGAACGACGTACACGTCTTATGAAATTTCGAAAAACACGCCTGACATTATGCTGTTGGACGCATTCGCGAAGATTTTCTCGGTCAGCATCGATTTTATTTTGAATATCGACACGAAGCATCCTGAAGCGCTTTGTGACGAAGTGGATGAATATGAAACCTCGCGCAGTGAATCGCTCGTGTCACAGCTGAGCCGTGCGGAACGCACACTGTTGGCGGAATACCGCGTTTTGAGCGAAGAGGATCAGCAAAAGGTGCAGGAGTTGGTTTCTTCGTGCAACCCGATGAAAAAGCAAAAGGCGAAAAGCAAGAAATGAATTGTGCGTAAAAGCAGATTTCGAATCCCGCAATGCAGTGTTGCGGGATTTTTTTTGTGCACAGAGGGGATTTGGCAAATTAGGCAATTTTATTTAGAAAACGGCAGTGAATTTTATCGCATATACGACCGTTGGAGAATTGACATCCACCTTTTCGTGCAGTAAAATATTTATCGTATAAAAGTTTACGGTGCAAAAGGGGATTTGTATGACAATTCCGTTGACAAAACTGAAAATCGGACAAAAAAGCCGTGTGGTTTCATTGAACTGCTCGGGCGCTGTGCGGCGGCACATCATTGATATGGGCATTACGCCGGGCGCGGTGGTGATTATGCGCAAGGCGGCACCGATGGGCGACCCGATTGAAATCAATGTGCGCGGGTATGAACTGAGCCTGCGCAAATCCGAAGCGCAGGAAATTACCGTAGAAACGGAGGACTGACAAGTGGGCTACCGATATGCTTTGGCGGGCAATCCCAACTGCGGAAAAACCACGCTGTTTAATGCCGTGACCGGTTCAAATCAATATGTCGGCAACTGGCCGGGGGTCACGGTTGAGAAAAAAGAGGGCAAAATCACGCACGACAATATGGATGCATCGATTGTCGATTTGCCCGGTATCTATTCGCTCTCTCCGTATTCTATGGAAGAGATTGTGACCCGAAATTATATTTTGGACGAAAAGCCTGACTTAATCGTCAACATTGTAGACGCAACCAATATCGAGCGTAACCTGTATTTGAGTATGCAGTTGGCGGAATTGGGTATTCCGATGGTTATTGCGCTCAATATGATTGATATGGTCGAAAAAAACGGTGACAGCATTGATACGGATATGCTGTCGGCAATGTTAGGTATTAAAATCGTACCGATTTCCGCCGCGAAGGGCGTGGGCATTCATAAG
Organism: Bacillota bacterium; assembly: GCA_021769885.1. GTDB lineage: Bacteria > Bacillota > Clostridia > Oscillospirales > Acutalibacteraceae > Fimenecus. The sequence goes on from JAETSA010000006.1 coordinate 9,555, forward strand.
CTTCTGCACGCGGCGAATCATGAGGCTATGCACGGCGCAGACAGTAAGGGTCGGCATATGGATAAGCACTGCAATATGTGCGCGCCGCCCGATATTTACACAGGGCTTGTGCGCAAAGCGATTTTACGCATTGAAGAGCTGATCGGCGATGTGTGCCGTCAAAAGGGACTGCCGCTTCGGTGGTCTGCCGTGAAGCTGATTGAGGGTGACGAGCCGACGATGCAGACGCTCGAATTGAGCGACACGACGCTCTCTTGTGTGGAATCCATCGTTTCCGAATTGGAAACACAAAATATAGACCGTGAAATGGTCATTGCAGACCAAAAATACAAATACATTTGCTCCGTGACGGAAAAATGCGTGAAGCGTGCCCACGAAGCGGGGCATTTGACGCTTTCCGATAAAATCGACCGCGTGGTCACCAACAAATATCTTGCCATTCCGCTGTTTTTTGCACTGATGCTGTTGATTTTTTACATCACCTTCGGTGCGCTCGGTGCAAATTTGACCGATTGGGTCGATTCGCTGATTAACGAAACCTTTGCATCTTGGGTACGGGAAATGCTCGTAAACGTCGGCGCGTCCGATTGGGCGGTCGGGCTTGTGTGCGACGGCGTCATCGGCGGCGTCGGTGCGGTGCTCTCGTTCTTTCCGCAGATTCTTCTGCTGTTCTTCTTCCTTTCCGTATTGGAGGACAGCGGCTATATGTCCCGCGCGGCATTTATTATGGACAGAGCGCTCCACTCCATCGGGCTTTCGGGAAAATCCTTTGTGCCGATGATGATGGGCTTTGGCTGTTCCGTCCCTGCAATTATGGCGACGCGAACGCTGGAAAATGAAAAAGACCGCCGCATCACTATGATGCTCATTCCCTTTATGTCGTGCAGTGCCAAAATGCCCGTGTACTCTATGTTTATCCTGGCATTTTTCCCGAACCGACGCGGCTTGGTGGTCGCGAGCCTGTATCTTTTGGGTCTGCTTGTCGCAATCGCTTCGGCGTTTATTTTGCAAAAAACGGTTCTCAAGGGCGGGCACGCCCCGTTTGTGATGGAACTGCCGCCGTACAGACTGCCCACCGTAAAGACCTTGGGTCTGCATTTGTACGATAAAATCAAGGACTTTATGACCAAAGCGGGCACGGTGTTGTTGGGCGCAAGTATTGTCATTTGGTTCTGCCAGTATTTTAGCTTCTCCGGCTTCTCTTTACATCACGTGGAAAACTCTGAAGAAAGCATCCTCGGTGTTGTGGGCTCTGTAATTGCACCGATTTTCGCGCCCTTGGGCTTCGGCGACTGGAAATCCTCGGTTTCTATGCTGACGGGGTTGATTGCGCGTGAATCCATTGTCAGTACGATGGGCATTTTGCACGGCGCGGGTGAATCGGGCGCAATTTCCGAAATTATTTCGTCTGTGTATACACCTGCGGCGGCATATTCGTTTATGGTGTTCAGCCTGTTGTTTATTCCGTGTATGGCGGCGGTCGCCACCTTGCGGCGTGAAATGAATTCCAAAAAATGGACGGCGATTGCACTCGGATTTCAAGCTGTCACCGCTTGGGTGATCACTTTCATAGTATATAATATATGTAAAGTGATTCTGTAAGGAGTGACCGAGGTGTCTTTGGCGGATATCATTATTTTAGCGGCGGCAGTGGCGGCTGTGATTGTATTTATTGTTCTGCGGGTGAAAAAATTCCGCAAGCAAAAAGCGAACGACAGCTGTTGCGGCGGCTGCAAGGGGTGTGCAGGGTGCAGTTTTCAAACGGACTGCGGCACTTGCGAAAAAAAGGAAAAGGATGAAAAGTAAATGACACGGGTGGCGATTGTCGGCGGCGGTGCGTCGGGCTTTGCCGCGGCAATCACGGTTGCGCGTGCAGGAAAAGCCTTTCAGGTTACAATTTATGAGCGGCTGCAAAAGCCGTTAAAAAAGATATTGGCAACGGGCAACGGGCGATGCAATCTCAGCAATGTGGAATTAAGTCCGACCGATTATTTCGGGGATACCGATTTTGCAGAAAATGCACTGACGCGGTTTTCGCCGCAAAGCAATATAGAATTTTTCGAATCGCTCGGACTGCTTACAAAAACCGAAGAAATGGGACGCGTGTATCCGCTGTCGGGGCAGGCGGCGTCCGTGCGGGAAGCCTTGCTTTCAGAAGCGGCTCGGCTCGGCGTGCGCATTTTAACTGATTGTGAAATTACCGAAATTCAACCGAGAAACGGCGGATTTTTACTGAATGGGCAGTATGTCTGTGACAAGCTGATACTGTGCGCGGGCGGGTCAGCCGCGCCGAAGCACGGCACGGACGGCGGTGCGTTTCGGCTGTTAGACAATCTGCATATTCCGATAAAAACACCCGCACCCGCGCTGACGGCACTCACTTGTGCCCATTTTCCGAAATCCTTAAAGGGCGTGCGGCAAACGTGTTTTGTGCGCCTGTTTTACGAAAACAGTGAAGTGTATGCGATACAGGGCGAGGTGCAGTTCACCGATTACGGGCTGTCGGGGATTCCGATTATGCAGCTCTCAAGGCTTGTATCTACAAATCCGAAAGCAAGGTTTACAATTCAGTTGGACTGTCTGCCGCAAATTTCCGAAACGGATTTGTGTCGGTTTTTAGAAACCGAGGCAAAGCGTGACGGTACCAAATCCGCAGGTACGCTTTTACTCGGCATTTTGCCGCAAGCGCTCGGGAACGCGCTTTTGCTCCGCCGACGCATTCCGAAAGATACGCCTTGCGAGGCTGTATCCGCACGCGATTTCGGTGCGCTCGCAAAAGAAATCAAGGGCTGTGTGTTTTCCGTTTCGGGCGTGCGCGGATTTGATTTTGCACAGGTGACGGCGGGCGGTGCAGACTGCGCCGCATTCTCTGCGCAGTCGATGCGTGCAAAGCAATACCCGAATTTATATGTGTGCGGTGAAACCCTGAATGTGGACGGCGGCTGCGGCGGATACAATCTGCAATGGGCGTGGAGCTCGGGACGCGCCGCAGGCGAGGCTGTTGTAAAGGAGCAATCTGCTTGTTAAGAATACAGGAAATTAAACTGCCGCTTGACGCGGACGAAACCGAATTGCCGCGCTTAGCGGCGAAGACGCTGAAAATACCGCAGACGGCATTAAAAAGCGTGTCGGTGTTTCGGAAATCTTTAGATTGCCGAAAGAAAAATGATATCAAATTCATTTTTGCACTCGACGCGGAAGTGGACGGCAGCGAAGAAAAAATTCTTGCCAAAATACATAATCCGAAGGTCTCTAAAACCGAAATTTACCGCTATGAGATTCCCGAAAACCGCCGCAAAACAAATTTGCGCCCCGTGGTGGTCGGGTTTGGTCCTGCGGGAATGTTCGCCGCGCTTACCTTGGCGCGTGCGGGGCTTTGCCCGTTGGTCGTGGAGCGCGGCGAGCCTGTTGAAAAGCGACAGCAGTCTGTGCAGGATTTTTGGAAAACCAGAAAGCTCAATCCCGAATCGAATGTGCAGTTCGGCGAGGGCGGCGCAGGGACGTTTTCCGACGGCAAATTAAACACGGGAACAAAGGATTTCCGTCAGCGCGAGGTGCTTTTGCAGTTCGTACAGCACGGCGCGCCCGAGGAGATTTTATACAGTGCAAAGCCCCATATCGGCACGGACAAGCTGTGTGCGGTGGTGCGCTCTATACGTGAGGAGATTATCCGCCTCGGCGGTGAGGTGCAATTCGAAACAAAGCTTGCGGATATTCTTGTGTATAACGGTGCGGTGCAGGGCGTTACTTTGGAACGCAGAAACGGCAAGCAAACCGATTTCGAAACGGATGCCGTGATTCTCGCAATCGGGCATTCCGCGCGCGACACGGTAGAGATGCTGTACCGCAAAGGCTTTACAATCACGCAAAAAGCCTTTTCTGTGGGTGCGCGTATCGAGCATAAACAGGAAATGATTAACCGTTCGCAGTACGGCGCATTTGCAGGTCACCCGAAATTGGGCGCGGCAGATTATAAGCTTGCCTGCCATCCGCAGGGCGGGCGCGGCGCATATACGTTTTGTATGTGCCCGGGCGGCACGGTCGTTTGCTGCCCGAGCGAGGAAGGCACAATCGTTACAAACGGGATGAGCGAATATGCGCGTGACGGTGAAAATGCCAATTCCGCACTGCTTGTAGGGATTGAGCCCGAGCAGTTTCCAAGCGAACATCCGCTTGCGGGGATGTACTATCAGCTGGAAATCGAAAAAAAGGCGTTTCAGCTCGGCGGTGGGGATTATACTGCGCCTGCAACCTTGGTCGGCGATTTTCTGAAAGGCGAAAGCTCCCGTAAATTGGGCACGATTCACCCGACCTGCCCGACGGGCGTTGCGCTTTGCAATTTGCGCGAAGTTTTACCCGCACGCGTCACGGAAACGATGTGCGAAGCGCTTCTCAAAATGGACAAAATGCTGGAGGGCTTCGCGTGCCCCGAAGCGGTGCTGACAGGTCCCGAAACACGTTCTTCCTCGCCCGTGCGCATTGTGCGTGATGAATTTTTCCAAACCGCAACCAACGGCGTATTCCCTTGCGGCGAGGGCGCAGGGTACGCGGGCGGCATCATTTCCGCCGCCGTAGACGGCATCAAATGCGCCGAAGCTGTGTTGCGGGACGAGCATTGAGAAAATACAAAAGCACACCAACCCTCTTGAGGTTCGGTGTGCTTTTTTCTGTCTAAGGTGTCTAAGAGGTTAATTGCTTTCGAAATTCTCAACTTCCGTTAAGCGGATGCCGCCACGTTTTGTATCTTCGCGCGGCACAACCGTAAAGTTTTCTAGCTTTACACCATCTGCGTACCGTGCAAACAGCCCATAGGCATTCAAGTTGCGCATACGGTTGCATTCGGGGTAGGTGTCGTCGTAAGCGGGCACAAACGGGCGGTAATCGTAGTAGTCTTCGCCTGCGGCATAGCGCACGTCAAAATTCCGAAGTGTGACATTGCGCACGGTCAAATCCTTTGTCCCTGTGATAATGACGGGGATTTCCGCATCCTCTGCAATGACATTTTCCACGGTGATGTTTTCGAGCGCACCCGCCAAGTCGAAATCCTTGTCGCGGTTGCGATTGTTGAGGCTTATGAACAGCGGGCAGGCTTCGCCGCGCATTTGAATATTGCGCACGGTTACATTCTGCACCCGCGCACCGTCGGCGGATTCCAGGGAAATGCCCGATACGCCGCCGGGGTAAATGTCATCCAAGAAAAATTCGCAGTTTTCTACCAACACATTTTGCACGTCAAAGCTTGTTTCCGTGCCGATTTTAAAGGCGTTTGTGCAGGAACTTACCTTGCAGTCCCGCACGGTGATATTTTCCATTGCCGCCTGCACACCTAAGGACTTGCTGTTTTTCAGCACGATACCGTCGTCGCCTGTGGAAACAAAGCAGTGCGTGATCTCCACATTGGATGAGCCCGCAACATCAATGCCGTCGGTATTTGCGACGTGGCGGTTGTTGTCGATGACGAAATCCCGAATCTGCACGCCGTCACAGCCGTTTAGCTCCAGTGTCCACGCCGCCGAATTTTGCAGCATAAAGTTTTCAATCGTGACAGTGTTACAGCGCACCAGCCGCACAAGGTTGCCGTATTTGTTTTCTGCCGCAAACCGTACGCGTTTGCGGTATTCCTGCCGCATTTCCCATACACCGAGCGTATCCTCGAACGGCTCGGTTTTCGGTTCGTATTTCGGGGCTAAGGAATAAAAATTCCCCTCGCCGCAAATCGCACCGCCGCCAGTCAGGGTGATGTTTTCGGCATCTTCGCAGAACAGCAGACAGCCGAGCTCCATATCGGACTGCTCGTGCGAGGCGACCAAGGCGGCATCTTTTTCAATAAATAAAGTCGTGTTGCCGCCCATTTTCAAACTGCCCGTTACGTATCTGCCGCCGCTGACCAACACAATACCGCCGTTTTGGGCGGCTTTGTCGAGCGCGGTTTGCACAGCGTCGCGGTTATTGCGGCTGTCAGGGGATGCGCCGTAATCCCGAATATCGAAAATATTTTGTTCAGTCGGAACAGCACCGACGGATAAATAATCGTCATAGGGGAGAGCTTCGTAAAAATCCCCTTTATAAACTTCTGAGAATATGTCACCCTTTGTGACCTTGAAATCCTTTGTATACGACCCGAAATACCAGCCTGCCGCACCGCCTGCGGCAAGAGAAACGCAGAGCACCGTCGCACCCGCTTTAAAAAGACCGTTGTTTTTCATATGTACACATCCTCAATTGTTTTTTGGGATTTGTTTTCTAAAACTATAGCATATTTCAGCCCGAAAGAGAAGTACTGTATGTCAAAATTGTAAACATTCTCAGCATCGACACGATTTTATTTGAAATGTGCCTGAAAGCGTGGTAAAATAAACGCAAGCATTTATTTTACCGCTGATTTTATGTCCCTTTGCCTCTGCCTTGCGGCATACCGGCAAAGATGGACGGATTTTACCATAACAACGCTCCGCGTTTTTATGGTAAAATAAATTAAGATTGAAATACAAGGAGGTATTGCCTTGGACGAACATAAAGAAAAAGACGGTGCTTTGCCTGAAGCGGAGCAGTCGGCTTCGGAGTCGCAGGCACTGCACGATGAATTGGAGGACCTGGCAAAGGTCTTTCAGGAGGAGCTGGACCGTGCAAAGACGCAGGCACGGGAGGTCGCCGAAAACGGTGTCGAAGAGCCTGAAATCCTGATTCAGGGATTAGAGGATATTGCGGAACGCCCCGCACACAGAGAGTCCGTTTCGGAAGAGCGCGTTCCGAAAGAGGAGCTGTGCGAATGCTGCGGCGAAAGACGGCGCGGCACGGTGAACAATCCGAACTCCCTTTATTGCGACGAATGCGATGCCGGCTTGCGGCACTATCCGTTTGATTGGCTTAATGTGCTGATTGCCTTGGCGGCGGTCTGTTTGGTATTTTTCGGCGGTTATGTGTTCGCAACGCATACGGAAGGGTTTGTTGCCGTTTGCAAGGCGGAGGAATATCGGCGGGAGAATCAAAAGTATTCCGCATTAGACGCCTATGCAGAGGCACTTACGGTTTTGGAAAGCAACAAAATCAATGCGGAAAATGTTTATAAACGCGAAATTTTGGTGGCATCCTCACTCGGCATTGTTGCCGGAATTGAGGAGCCTGCACAGCATATTCAAGCGTGGGAAATGTCTTTGCCGCATTTTTACAAGGTGAAGCGTGCGCTCCAAAGCGGTGCGGAATTTACAGAAACCGTAACGGCGGCAGAGGAGATTATCGGTCCGTATAAAACCACGGCACCCGAAAAAATCCCGTATGACGATTTACTCGCCCGGCTGGAAGCACTCAAAACGGCGGCTGTGCCCGAATCCGAGGATACGCAGTCTGCACGCAAAAAAGGCTATCAGGCAAAAGCGGAAAAATACAGCCTGTCCGGTGTTTTGTTTTATCAGTATTATCTTGCGCTTATGAGCGAACGTGACCTTGAGGTACAGCTTGGATTTGTGGAAGAAATTCGCGAAACAGCCCCCGAGGAGGTTTGGCTTTACGGGCATTTCCTCGGCGATTTGTATGCGAAAACAGGCCGTGATGTCGAGCCGGTTTGCAAACTGCTGGAGGAGGCAAATGCCGAGGACGGCTCACCTTTGCTGATTCGCGCGACCGCTTTGCGAATGCAGAAAGACTACGACGGCGCAATCGCGCTCTGCGAGGAGCAAATTGCGAAGGGCAGTGACGTCAGCGATGATTTATACCGCCAAATCGGACTTTGCTATCTTTTAAAGGGCGAATATGAAGCGGCATATACTGCTGTGAACAACGGTTTCCAAAGCTCGAATAATCCTTCCGTTCAAATGTGCAATACGCTTGCGCTCACTGCGCTTGCGGCAGGGCAGGCAGGGGCGTACGGAGAAGTGAAAAGTCTGCTTGAAAACAGCGGGTTTACATTGTCCGCTGAGGTTACGCAGTATCAAAGCGGCGCACTGACGGTGGAACAAATCTTGACGGAAGGGGATTGTGATATTTCATGAGAATCGTATATTTAGCGGTGAAATACATCACGGTCATCGGCACATTTTTACAGGCATTTTTTGAGCATTTGACCTGCCGTGCCTATGAAATACTCATAGAGGACGGTCGGTACTTACGCCAAAACGAAATGTGCGGCCATATTGAGCACGAAATTCTCCGGAAGCGTTCCACGTCGTTTGCGATGTGCTTTTTCCCGTTCCTCTTTAATTTGCTGATTGGTCTTGTGACGGTTTCGGTGGGCTCGGTCAATGTGTATTATCTCGGGGAGTTTTTTACATCGAAAGGATTCCCGAATTTCCTCAACTTCCTGTTCCTGTGGGTCGGTATTTCGGCACTGACGAATTTGTTCCCGCAGTGGGAGGATGCCTTGACGCTCAAAGAGCAGATTTACGGGAAGGGCAAATCCAACCTATTTGTGAAAATCATTGCCGCGCCGATTTTCGGAATTTTATACGCAGGCGCATATTTGCAGCGCTACGGGCTGACGCTGGTGACTTCCATCGCATTTTCGTTTGCTGTACCGTATATTTTGAGCACCTTTGTGCCCGCACTTTACAATCTGGTCAAATAAATGTAAATAAAGCAAAAACACAACCGTGAAGCAGAAATGCTTTTCGGTTGTGTTCTTTTTTCGTCGGTTCAGCGCATAGCGTCAGACGCCGCATCCTCTGCGCCTGTGACTGCATCATTTGCGACCTTGCCCGCATCGGATGCCGCTTCGCTGACAAGATTGCCTGCGCCTGTGGCGGCTTCTCCGACAACCTCGCCCGCGCCCGTCACAACATCGCCGACGGCATTGCCCGCATTGGAAACACCGTTTGAAACGTCTGTTGCCGCATTGTTTTGCGAGGCGTGGTCAGAAACCTTGCCGTCGTCGCTCTTGCCGCAGGCAACCAGCCCCACGGCAATCAGCGCAATGATTACGGCAATCAAAAGTATACTCTTTTTCATTGCAATTTCCTCTTCCTGATTTTCGGACAATGGTAGTGTGCCGAAAAAACTTTGATTTATGCGTTAGGGTTAACCGATAAATCTGAACTCGCCCAAAAGGCGCATCCTGCGGGCACTTTTGCACTTATCGCGCTTGCAAGGCGTCAGCCTTGCTGTGCGCTCTGCGCCCAAAATTGCACCACATTATACGCCTTTTGGGTCGTAGAATTTTCGGGAGCGAGATTTTCGGTTAGCCGCGGCAAAACCGCAGGCAATCCTGTCGGATTGCCGAGGATTTTAACAAAGGATTAGCGGAAATCCAGCCCCGAAAATCGGGTTCGGATTTGTCGGTTAACCCTATTTCGTCAAAACGCCGTCGTCGGAATACAGAAGCAGAAGAATGTCATCCTCATAGCCCGTTACGGTGTTGATATAGACCAAAAGCTCTGCGCCCTCGCTGTTTTTGCAGTGAAATTCATAAGCGGTGCGTTCGCCTGCACTTTCCGTAGGAATGACCGCCAAACGCGTATCGATGACCGTCAGAAGGGGGCTGACCTTTTTCTGCGCTTCCGCCGCAGGTATTGCGGGTGTGGGGTGCGTGCGCGTTTTGTGATTCATCACATAGCCGCGGCAGTCGGCAGAGAGAATTTTACCGTTTTCGAGACTGACGCTGATTTTAATCAAATCGGGATAGCAGATATATTCCCCGTCACGGTAGGCATAATTGATGGTGCAAATGCCGTCGGATACCGTGTAGTAGCTTTCGGTCATATCTAAAAAACCGTTTTTGTTTAAAAATTCCACAGCATATTTTCGCGCGTCGGCATATTCCAGTTTGCTCTCGCCCGCAAAGTGACCCGACAGCAAATACAAAAGATAGCCGCCTTTTTTTGTAATCGCAACGGTACTGTCGCCGCCCGAAAAGCAATAAGCCGCAGTTGCATCTGCCTCCTCGGAAAGAAAAGTAACGTCTTTTTCGGCAAGCCCCAAAACAGCGGCGGCTTTACGGAGCGCCTCTTCTTTTGTGATTTCGGATTTGTCCTGCAGGAGTGCCGCATCGCGTTGGTTGATATGGTCGGAGAACGGACCGTCATACAAAAGCGAAGGATATTCCGTCAAGGACTGCTCGGCATCCTCCATATTTTTCGAAAGCGATGCAATTTGTTCACCCTTTTGCTCAAGCGTGCTTTCGGCAGTTTCAAAATCCAAATATCCGTCAAACAACTGCTCGCGCATCGCGGAAATATCCTCGGTCAGCGTTTCGGAAAATCGCAAAAGCGCAAAAAGCTGTTCACGCTCTTCTGCTGAAATGGTTTCGCCGCGCTCCACCTTTTTGCTGAGCGCTGTCACAAAATCGCCGATTTGCGACAGGAATTTATACGTGTTGTCAAGTCTTGCTTCCGAAAGCGGTAAAACGGCAAGGCTGCTTTTGGCGCCCGTTGCTTCCCGCCGCAGCTGTGAAGCCATGGTGCCGAGCATGGTCGGGGTGTTTGCATAGACGCCTTTTTGCAAATCGGTGTGTATATTGCTGATATACGTGTCCAGCTCGCAAAGCGCGCGTTCGTGGGCGATGCGGATTTGCCGCTGACTGCGCGCGGCGCGGACGTTGCCGACAATGGAAAACGTCAGCAATACGGTAAACACCGCCAAAGTGTAGGCATACAGGCGGATTTTTCGGCGTTTGGATACGGTTTTTCCCATAGATTTCACCTCTTTGTTACAATTTGCAAAAAAACGGAAAATATACCGAAAAATCTTAAAAAAATATGCGGATTTGGTTTGCCAAAGCAGCGAAATTCGTGTATAATAAAAAACTGAATTAAAATGCGTTATTTTATGAAAAAGGAGTGTGTGTGATGGAGTGCTATTTAGACAACAGCGCGACGACCAAGCCCTGCAAAGCGGCAGTCGCGGCGGCGGTAGAAACGGCAACCGACGTATTTGGCAATCCGTCCTCTCTGCACCGTCACGGGTTTCGTGCCTTGCAGCTTCTTGAATCGGCGCGTGCGGCGGTGGCAAAGCCGCTTTCGGCAGAATCGGGAGAGATTTATTTCACACCGAGCGGCACAGCGGCGAATAATACGGCTATCTTCGGCGCGGTGCAAAAGAATCGGCGCAGAGGCAATAAGATTGTCACCACGGCTTACGAGCATCCAAGCGTAGAAAAATGTATGGCGCGTCTGGAGTCAGAGGGATTTACGGTCGAGCGGCTTGTGCCGGACAGTCACGGCAACATCACAGCGGCGCAGTTCGCCGATGCGATTGACGAAAATACGATTTTGGTAAGCTTAATGGCGGTCAATAATGAAGTCGGCAGTATTTTGCCGTTCGAATCGGTTGCCGCCTTAATTCGGCGCAAAAAATCCCCCGCACTTTTGCACGTGGACGCCGTACAAGGCTTTTTGAAGCTGCCGATTGTTCCGAAAAAATGCGGGATTGACCTTTTAAGCGTCAGCGCACATAAGGTACACGGCTTAAAAGGCGTGGGTGCGCTGTATATGAAAAAAGGTGTGCAGATTCCGCCTTACATTTTAGGCGGTGGGCAGGAAAACGGGCTTTGCTCGGGCACACAGGGTATGCCTGCCATTGCCGCATTCAAAGCGGCGGTGGACGCGTGCGGCGACGTGCGGAAAAATCTGACGCACGTAAGCTCTTTAAACGCTCGCCTGCGCGAAAAGCTGACGGCGATTGCGGGTGTAACGGTGCATTCGCCCGAAAACGCGCTTCCCTATATTTTAAACATTTCGTTAGAGGGTATTCCCTCGCAGGTCAGCGTAAACTATTTGTCGGAAGCGGGCGTGTATGCTTCGGCAGGCTCGGCGTGCTCTAAGGGGCACAGAAGTCCCGTGCTGACCGCGATGGGACTTTCCCCCGCACAGATGGACAGCGCGATTCGCCTGAGTCTTTCACGCGAAACGACAGAGGAAGAAATTGATTACTGCGTGTGCGCTTTGGAAAATGCCGCCGCGCAATTACGGAAAAAGGGATAAAAATGCAGGAAATTATTTTAATCAAAAACGGCGAATTGGCATTAAAAGGCTTGAACCGTTCTACATTTGAAAGCGTTTTGGTAAAAAATATTAAGCGCAGAATGCAGGACCTCGGCAGTTTTGTCATATCCCGTTCACAATCTACGATTACAATAGAACCAACCGACGAAGGCTTCGATACGGATGAGGCGGTCGAACGTCTTTCCAAGGTGTTCGGCATTGCGGCGTTTCAGCGCGCGGCGGCAGTCGAAAAGGATATGGATGCGATTTTGGCGGTGGCACCCGCGTATTTGGAAGCCCAGCTTGCGGACATTTCCACCTTTAAGGTGGAGGCAAAGCGCTCCGATAAAAAATTCCCGCTGACTTCCCCCGAAATCAGCCGTGAAGTCGGCGGCGCACTGCTCGGAAGGTTTCCGCACCTGACGGTGGATGTGCATCACCCCGACCGCGTGGTTACGGTGGAAATCCGCGAAAAGAAAGCCTATATCCGCTGCGACCAAATCAAAGGTGCGGGCGGTATGCCCGTAGGCACAGGCGGCAAGGCGGCACTGCTCATTTCAGGCGGCATTGACAGCCCCGTCGCGGGCTGGATGCTTGCAAAACGCGGCATCGTGCTCGATGCAATTCACTTTGCTTCCCCGCCTTTTACCTCGCCGCAGGCGGAAATGAAGGTACACGATTTGCTGTCGCAGGTGGCAAAATACAGCGGCGACATCGGACTTTACACCGTACCGTTTACCGAAATTCAGGAGCAGATTCGTGACAACTGCCCCGAGGAGCTGTTTACACTGGTGATGCGGCGATTTATGATGCGCATTTCCGAGAGGATAGCGCGCAGAGAGGACTGTGCCGCGCTGATTACGGGCGAAAGTGTCGGGCAGGTGGCAAGCCAAACGATGCTTGCGCTCGGCTGTACGGATGCAGTTGTAAATATGCCCGTTTTCCGTCCGTTGATTGGGATGGATAAGGATGAAATCATTATCCGTTCGCGGCAGATTGACACCTTTGATATTTCTATCCGTCCGTATGAGGACTGCTGTACGGTGTTTACGCCGAAGCATCCGCGCACCCGCCCGAAGCTCGAATTTTTAGAGCAGGCGGAGCAGGCACTGGATGTGGAAAACCTGATACAGCGCGCCGTAGACGGTGCACGGTTCGAAATCATTCGTTGCACATTTTGATTTGAGGGATACACTATGACTCCGGAAGAAGAAATCGTTCAAAAGCTTACCGAAAAAGGTCTTACGCTGACCACGGCGGAATCCTGCACGGGCGGGCTTGTCGCCAAACGCCTGACGGATGTTTCGGGTGCGTCGGCGGTATTCCACGGCGGCGCGGTGACCTATTCGAATCGCCTGAAATCGGAGTGGCTCGGCGTGAAGGAAGAAACCCTGCGGCAGTTCGGCGCAGTAAGCGCGCAGACCGCGCGGGAAATGGCGGAGGGCGCACGGAAATTTGCAAAATCGGATTTGGCGGTTGCCATTACAGGGATTGCAGGTCCAAATTCCGACGATACAAATAAACCCGTCGGCTTAGTGTATATTGCGCTGGCAAGCGAAGACGGCGTCACCGTCGAAAAACACGAAAATCACTTTACCGAAAACGTGCGGGAGAATAACCGCACGGCTTCGGCATCCGATGCACTGGAACTGGTTCGGAGGTATTTGTGCAAATGAGCGATAAATATGAAAAGGCAACGGATAAAGCCGTTGTCGAAAGAGCAAAGAAAAAAAAGAAAAAGAAATCGGGCGGTGTTTTTAACCGCATTGTCACGCTGATTGCCGTTTTGGTACTGCTTGTTGCGGGCGGCATTTGCGTAAAATATTTTTACGATATTTATGAAAGCAAAAAACAGGCGCAAAATATTGCAGAGCTGACTACACAGCCTGCGGAAAATTATCCCGCAGAACCTGCCTTTGTTCAGCCGCGTTACCGTGCCGCATACAACGAAAATAACGACCTTGTCGGGTGGATTACCGTGCCTAACACCGCTATAGACCATCCGGTTATGCAGTCGGAGGACAACGAATTTTATCTGCGTCACGATTTCCATAAGGAATATCTGCGCCGCGGCACAATCTATATGGATTACCGTAACGACGCCGAAAACTTCAACAAAAACACCATTTTGTACGGGCACAACTATCTCGATTCCACAATGTTTTCCGATTTGGAAAAATACAAGGACGCAGAATTTTACAAAACCGCACCCGTCATTACGTTCAACACCATTTACAAGGATTACAAGTGGAAGGTGTTCGCCGTGTTTTTGACGACGGCATCCGCAAACCTGGATAACGGCTATGTATTCAATTATATTTATCCGTTTATGACGGACAGCAGCTTTGCGGAATTTGTTGCCGAGGTTGACAAGCGCAGTCTTTATCATACAGGCGTAGATGTTTTGCCGACCGACAAGATTTTAACGCTTTCCACCTGTACGCGCGATATGGATTTGAGTCCGCGCAAGCAGGAGGATGCGCGCTGTGTCGTGATGGCACGCTTGGTGCGCGAGGGCGAGGATCCTTATGTGGATGTTTCGGCGGTGCAAATCAATGAAAATCCGAAATATCCGCAGCTTTGGTATGACAAGCACAAAACCGCAAATCCCTTTAGAAATGATGAAAAATGGTTCCCGAGAGGAGAGGAATAATGTCAAAACGTGAGGAAAATCGTGAGGAAGAAATGCTTTCCTTCGATGAACTGAAAAAACAGGTGACCGCGGACGAGGCGGATTTCACCGAGGATGCAGAGGTACAGCAGCTGCTCTCCTCTTTGCGGGATATTCCCGCGCCCGACGAAGCACAGGCATCCGATTCGGAAGAGGAAAACGAAGCACCGACGGAGTCGGAACCCCCTGACGAAGCGCAGAATTATAAAAGCATTTATGACGATGTTTTGCGTGCCGTGAGCGAGAGTAAACCCGCTGAGGAAGAGGTGACCGGCCGCCGCAGTAAATTTCTGTCGGGCAAGGGGCAGTTTGTAGACGTGACCGAGCATTATCAGGAATACGCCGACCTTACCCCGCAGTCGGAGGAAATGCCCGAAGAACCTGCCGCACAGCCGTCCGAATCGGAAGAAGAACCGCGAGCGGCAGAACCCGAAAAGCAATACAGAACCTTTAACGAGATTTTTAAGGATACTTTTTTGAAGATTTTCCCCAATCGGCACGACACGGTCGGCGAGGGAATTCGCAAAACCGTTGTAAATCTTTCCGTTCTGGCACTTGCAGGCTGTCTTGTCTACTTCGGCATTTACGGCGTGCAAAGCTATCAGGCAAGCAAACAGCTCGCCGATATCAAAGGGCAGATTATTGACGATTCCACGCCCTCTGCCGAAAATGACGTTTGGGCGGAGTTCCTTTCGAAATATCCGAATATCCGTCTGCCTGAGGGGATGATGGCGAAATATGCGTATCTTTATGCCATCAATCAGGATTTGGTCGGCTGGATTAAAATCCCGAACTCTCTGATTGACGTACAGGTCGTGCAGGCGGCGGATAATGCCACCTATTTAAAGCAGGATTTCTACGGCAATTACAGCCGTTACGGCTGTCCGTGTATGGATTACCGAAACGACCCGAAATATCTCAATAAAAATACCATTTTGTACGGCCATCATATGAGCGACGGATTGGTGTTCGCCGATTTAAAGAAATATAAGGATATCGAGGGCTTTCAGGCTTCTCCCGTGATTGAGTTTGACACGCTCTACCGCAGCTACAGATTCAAGGTCTACGCCGCATTCATCACCAACAGCAAGGAATCCGATGACAACGGGTATATTTTCAACTATACGGTGACAGATTTCGGCTCGAACGACAAATTTATGGAGTATATGGCGGCGGTGGATGAACGCAAGCTGTATTCTACAGGGGTCGATGTGCAGCCCGATGATAAAATTATCACACTGCAAACCTGCACCTATGAATTTTCCGACGCACGTCTGGTGGTTGTGGGCAGACTGCTGCGCGAAAATGAAAGCACGTCGATTGATACGTCCTTGGCAGTCGCCAATGAAAATCCGCGTTACCCGCAGGCTTGGTATGATAAAAACGGTAAGACCAATCCGTTTGCGGAAGCACCGAAGTGGACGATTGGTGCAGGCACGACCGATGTGATTGCGGACGATGCGACTGCGGGTGCTTAATTGCGTGAAAGACGGTTAGATGATAAGGGATGATGAAGGATATGAAAATGGATTTGCTTGCGTTGTCAGTATTGCCCGAACAGCAAAATTCCGGGTTGTTGGCGCGGATTTCAGGTGCGCTGAGTGCTTTTTCCGAAAGTGATACGGCGTTTTACACCTTTCCGACGTTAAAGAGTATGCTGCCCCGATTTTCGGCGGTGCTCAAGGTCAGCCCGTGTATTGTTTTGGCAATCGACAAGGCGAAATACAATACCGTGCGCGAAAAGCTCTGCTCGGCATTGGGGCTTAAAACAGAGCAAAATGAAGAAGCGTACCGCCGCCTGTCGGAAAATACGGCACTCCCCGTGGAGGAAATCGTTAAAAATGCCGCTGTGCCGAAAAATGCGACAGCCTTTTTGACAGAGGACGGTATGTATCCGGGCTTCGCGGTAGAAAAAGGGAGACAAACCATTATTTTCCTGCCGCTGGATGAAGAACGGCTGGACAGCGTATTGAAGCACGGCATCGTGCCCTATTTGATGCAAAAGGAAGTGCTGACACAAGATGCGGAAACGCCCGTAGAGAAGACGTCGGCGGCTGTGCCGACGGAATCCTCCGAAGTCGTACAGCACACCGTAAACGTTTTACGCGAGGTCGGCGCAAAGGTTGCGGTCAGCAGTACGCCTGCCGCAGAAATCCTGAAAAATTTCGGTGCAGGCTGTACGGGTTTTGACGAGTATTTCATCTTTACGCCGCACGTAGAGGACAAAGGTGATTACAATCTGACCGATTACGTTGCCATTACTGCGAAAGCAGCAAAGGAACTGTCAGGTGCGACCTACGGGGCGAGCATCTCCGAAATCGGCAGAAGTGACGGCGGCGATTATATTTGCATCACCGTTGCCGATGATAAAACAGCGGTTGTACGCAAACTGTACCGTGAGGATGATGAATCCGAGGCGGACTTCACACAGGATGCCGCCGAAGAGCTTGCCGAGCTGATTGGCGAAAAAGCATCGGGTAAGGGCGCAGTCGGTATTGAGGTTGCAGGCCCTGCCGCAGAGCCGCAGGG
Organism: Bacillota bacterium; assembly: GCA_021769885.1. GTDB lineage: Bacteria > Bacillota > Clostridia > Oscillospirales > Acutalibacteraceae > Fimenecus. The sequence goes on from JAETSA010000006.1 coordinate 26,664, forward strand.
CTTCTTCTCGGGAAAATCGGGCAAGGTTTTGATTTCTGTAATTGCATTGGTGCTTGTGGCGGCAATTACCGTCGGCTGCATCTTCTTTGTACGGGAAAAGAAAAAACGCGACGCCGAAAGCCTCGCGCAGAGTTCAACACCGATTCAGTCAGAGATTCCGTCCGTCAGTGAGCCGCCCGCTGTGTTGGATACGGTAGTGCTTTCGCAGTTTATCTATAACGAAATGCGAAACGGGATTCAGGAAACACCTGCCGAAGTGACTACGGCTTCTGCGGCAGGTACGGCAATTGACACGACAGTTGCCGACCCCGCAGCACAGGAAATTCCCTCTGAAATGCTTGTGAACGGCAAAACAATGGATGCCAAAGAAGCGGTTGCACGTATGATTGCGGCGGAAGCGAACGGCAACGAGCAGGAGGAAGCTCTGAAAGCGCAGGCGGTTGCGGTGTATACCTATTTGAAATACCGCAATACGAATTGGAAAATTACGGGCGTAACGCTTGCGGAGGAATACAGTGATGAAATTTACAATGCGGTTCGTGCAGTATTCGGCGAATATTTGAGCTTCGGGGATGCACCCGCATTTACACCGTTCCACAAGCTGTCCGCAGGCAGAACCACAGCGGCAGATGCTGTGTTCGGGCAGAATTTCCCGTATCTTCGCGCGGTGGATTCCCTCAGCGACAAAACGCAGGAAAGCTATAAAACCGAACGCATCTATTCTGCGGACGACGTCCGCGCTATGCTGACTGCTTATGACGGTACGCTGGCTTTCTCGGAAAATCCTGAGGAATGGATACAGGTGCTTCGGCACGACGGTGCTGTCGATACGGGTGTTGGCTATGTGGAAGCGGTTTCGGTTTGCGGCAAAGAGATTTCGGGCGTGGAATTTGCAGAACGCGTGATGGCGGGCAAAAATATGCCCTCCCACTGCTTCGCGGTGACCTACAGTGCGCAGACCAATGAATTTATGTTCGAAATGTACGGCGTTGGGTGCGGCGTCGGTATGAGTCTTTACGGCGCGGACAGAATGGCGGCAACAGGCTCTACTTATGCGCAGATACTGTCGAAATTCTACAGCGGTGCACAGCTTACTGCGTAAAGCAAGTCAGCATTACATTATATACAGATACATTTTTTAGGAGGCAGATTTTTATGGCAATCTTGGTAACCGGCGGTGCGGGCTTCATCGGCTCTCACACTTGCGTCGCATTGACGCAGGCGGGGTATGAGGTAATTATTGTAGATAATTATTACAATTCCAGCCCCAAATCCTTGGCACGCATTTGCGAGCTTTGCGGGAAGGACATTCCGCTTTACGAGTGTGATATCCGTGACCGCGCGGGGTTAGATAAAATCTTTAAAGAAAACAAGATTGAGGCAGTCATCCACTTTGCGGGTCTGAAGGCCGTCGGCGAATCCTGCCAAAAGCCGATTGAATATTATGACAACAATATCGGCGGCACACTGACGCTGTGCGACGTTATGCGTCACAACAACTGTAAAAATATCGTGTTCAGCTCGTCTGCAACGGTCTACGGTATGCACAATGTTTCGCCTTTAAAAGAAACTATGCCCGCAGGCGGTACAACGAATCCTTACGGCACTACGAAATATATGATTGAAATTATTTTAGAGGATATCGTGAAATCCGACAGCGATTGGAATGTGACACTGCTTCGTTACTTCAATCCCATCGGTGCACACAAGAGCGGCCGCATCGGTGAAAATCCGAACGGGATTCCCAATAATCTGATGCCCTACATCACACAGGTTGCCATCGGCAAACTGCCTGAGCTGTCCGTGTTCGGCGACGATTATGATACCCACGACGGTACAGGCGTGCGCGATTACATCCACGTTGTGGACCTTGCCGAAGGGCACGTGAAAGCACTGAACAATATTTTAGAGGGCAAAAAAGGCGTGCAGATATTTAACCTCGGCACAGGTCACGGCTACAGCGTGTTGGATATCGTAAAGGCGTTCGAGCAGGCGAGCGGCAGAAAAGTGCCTTATAAAATCGCACCGCGCCGCCCCGGGGATATCGCGACCTGCTATTCCGACCCCACCAAGGCAAAAGAAGTGCTCGGTTGGGAAGCAAAGCGCGGACTCGAAGAAATGTGCGAGGATTCCTGGCGTTGGCAGAGTATGAATCCGAACGGTTTTGAAGACTGACGGACAAATCCCCTTTTTCTTTAAAGAAGGAGCATTATTATGAAAAACAAGAAAGTATGGATTGTTTTAGCGGTTGTTTTGGTTTTGGTTATTGCCGTGGTCGGCAAAGGTATTTCTGCCTATAACGGGCTTGTGGAATCGCGCGAATCCGTTGCGGCGGCACAGTCTGAGGTGGAAACCAATTTACAGCGCCGAGCGGATTTGATTCCAAATTTGGTCAGCACCGTGAAAGGCTATGCCGCGCACGAGGAAGAGGTTTACACCGCTCTTGCCAATGCGCGTGCGGCGCTTTCAGGTGCAAAAACGGTGGACGAAATGAACGAAGCCAACAGTGCGTTGGATTCCGCCATTTCCCGATTGCTGGTTGTTGTGGAGAATTACCCCGAGTTAAAGGCGGATGCGCAGTTCATCAACTTGCAGGATGAGCTGGCGGGCACAGAGAACCGCATTGCAAAATCTCGCCAAAATTATAACGAGATTGCAAAAGAATATAACACAGCAATCAAAAAGTTCCCGACTTCTGTTTTTGCGAATATGTTTGGGTTCGATGCGGCGGAATATTTTGAAGCGACTGCCGAATCACAAACCGTGCCGACCGTAAATTTTGACTGATAAAGGCTTTGTGGGTGTGTTATGAAAAAGACAGCATCTTTTTTGTGCGCTTTGGCGTGTCTTTTGTGGCTGTGTCTGCCCGCAGCGGCAAAAACAAGCTATCCGCAGCCGACTCAGGACTTCTTTGTCAATGATTTTGCGGATTGCCTAAATGCGGCGGATGCGGCAGAAATGCAGAAAATCGGGGAAGCACTGTATCAGGAGACAAAAGCGCAGGTGGTTGTCGTCACCGTATCCTCTTTAGACGGCGAGGAAATCGAGGATTACGGCTACGATTTGGCAAATGCCTGGGGCATCGGCGAGGAAAAGGCAGATTCCGGTGTGCTTTTATTGCTTTCCACCGGCGACCGTCAAGTACGTATCGAGGTCGGCAAAGGCTTAGAGGGGCGTTTAACCGATGGCAAAACAGGCAGAATTTTAGACAATTATGCCCTTCCGCATTTAAAAGAAAATGATTATTCCACAGGTCTTACGGAAACCTATAAAGCGATTGTCAACGAGGTCTACGCCGAATACGGCGTGACACCGCAGGACGGCATAGAGGTGTATGATGTTCCCGAGGATAACAATTCGATGGAGTTTATTCGCTTCAGCGGTATGAGCTTTCCGATTGTACTCGTCATCATTCTGATACTGATTAGTGCTTCCCGCGGCGGCAGAGGCGGGCATCACCGCAGACGCTATTACGGCAACGATTTTCCGCCCGGCGGCTTTGGGGGCGGCTTCGGCGGCGGACATTCCTCGGGTGGGGGATTCTCCGGCGGTGGCGGCGGCTTTTCGGGCGGCGGAGGCTCGTTCGGTGGCGGCGGTAGTTCTCGCGGATTTTAAAATTAAATAGTGACCAAATCAAAAACAGCCCTGCTTCTATATTCGGGAAGCAGGGCTGTTTTGATTGTAGACTAGTAGGGGCGGATGTTCTCGCCTGCCGGCTCGGTTGCGCTTCTAAGCTTCGCTTAGAGGTGTCCACTGGACACCCGCACCTTCATCCGCCCGCGAGCAATCTTGCAAATCCGCGAAAGCCCAACGGTTGCCCACCAATTGTAGGGGCGACGACCTCGACCCCCGAGCACAGCCGAATTTTTGCACAAATCCAACGGCGAATTGCAACTCGTAGGGGCGGATGTAGATTCCCCTTTTAGGGGAAATGGCGCGAAGCGACAAAAGGGTAATGGCGAAGCCGTAACCACATCCGCCCGAGCACGGTCAGATTTTGTACCAACCCAACGGCGAAGCGCAACCCGTAGGGGCGCGCATTGCGCGCCCGCGGAATGGGCAATGCCCATTCCCTACGTGCAAATCCAATTTACGTTGTGCGATGGAAGATTTCGCGGCGCGAGCAAGCCCGCGCCCTACACCTGCATTCACCATTTGGTCTCTAGGGACGATTCACGAATCGCCCGAGCACGGTCGGATTTTGTACAAACTCAACGGTGAAGCAAAACCCGTAGGGGCGGGAAGCCTCACCCAAAATCCACGCAAACCCAACGGCGGACATGGAAGTCCGCCACTACGCGCATACCCAATTTGTTTTGTATAAATTTCACGGAACAACACAGAGGTTGTTCCCTACGTATGCACCCAATTTACATTGTATTTACAAAAAACGAACAGCGTGCCCGGGCTATCCCTATAAGCTTGTTTCTTGTGCTGAAAATACAAAATCTCGAACAGGCATTGTTTGCCCATTCGAGATTTTTTGCTTTATTTCCGTTTTTCTCTGTATTCGACCGCCGCACCAATCAGCCCCGAAAACAGGGGATGCGGGCGGGTCGGGCGCGATTTAAACTCCGGGTGCGCCTGACTTGCCACGAACCACGGGTGGTCGCGAAGCTCTATCATTTCCACAATATGCTTGTCGGGCGAAACGCCGCAGATGTGCATACCGTTGACCTCCAAAGAGGTGCGGTAATCATTATTGACCTCGTACCGATGGCGGTGACGCTCGTGGATGAGCTGTTTGCCGTAGGCGGCATAAGCCTTGGAATTTTCATCCAGCATACACGGGTACTGCCCCAAACGCATCGTACCGCCGAGATTTTGAACATCGTGCTGGTCGGGCATTAAATAAATCACAGGATGCTCTGTATCGGGGTCGATTTCTGTCGTGTTCGCATCTTGGAGGCCTAACACGTTCCGTGCAAATTCAATCACTGCAATTTGTAACCCTAAGCAAATGCCGAGATACGGGACTTTATTTTCACGCGCATATTTCGCCGCGCAGATTTTGCCTGCAATGCCGCGTGTGCCGAAGCCCCCGGGGACGAGGATGCCGTCCGCCGCACCAAGCAGTTCTGCAACATTTTCCTCTGTAATGGTTTCGGAGTCCACCCAATCAATATGGACGTGCGCGTCGTGGTCCAGTCCGCCGTGCTTCAGTGCCTCGTTGACGCTCAGATAGGAATCGTGCAGTTCTACATATTTGCCGACAAGTGCGATGTTTACCTGCTTTTTCAAAGAAGCATTTCGCTCCATCATACGAAGCCAATCCGTGTGGTCGGGTTCGCCGCAGGAAAGATGCAGGCATTGGACAACGATATCGGCAATGCCTTCTTTTTCGAGTGCAACGGGGATATCGTAAAGCGTGGGCAGATCGCGGTTTTCAATGACGTGTGCAGAAGGCACATTGCAAAACAGTGCAATTTTATCCTTAACCTCTTGCCCAAGCGGATGCTCTGTGCGCAAAACGATGATATCAGGTCGAATGCCAATGCCCAACAGCTCTTTGACAGAGTGCTGTGTCGGCTTGGTTTTCAGCTCCATAGATGCGCCGAGGAAGGGTACGAGCGTGACGTGCACAAACATACAGTCTCCCGGACGCTCCTGTGCGAATTGGCGGATAGCCTCTAAAAACGGCTGACTTTCAATGTCGCCGACCGTACCGCCGATTTCCACCAAAACGATATCTGTATTTTCGGTTTCGTTGAGTGCAATACGGCGTTTGATTTCATTGGTGATATGCGGAATAATCTGAATGGTTTGTCCGCCGTAAACGCCCTTGCGCTCATTGGAAAGCACGTTGTAGTACACACTGCCCGAGGTGCAGGAGCTGTTTTTGGTTAATGAAACGTCAATAAACCGCTCGTAATGCCCCAAATCCAAATCGGTTTCCGCACCGTCGTCGGTTACGAATACTTCGCCGTGCTGTATGGGATTCATTGTGCCGGGGTCGATGTTGAGATACGGATCCAGCTTTACGACGGTGACCGTCAGACCTCTGTCTTTGAGAAGCCGACCCAAGGATGCGGCAGTGATGCCTTTGCCAAGACCTGAAACCACGCCGCCCGTGACGAAAATGTACTTTGCTGCCATAAAAATTGCCCCTTTTGCAGAAACTCTGCGAAAATTACCCATTCATTTTATTATTAAGCTGAGGAGAGTTGAACACAATATGCCGAAAACTTGTTTTTGCGGCGGCTTTTCACTTTTTCACCGTTGTCGGGCGTCAGCCCGACTGCCGTCTTAAAAGCAAAAATCCATCCGCAACTCCTGCGTTTTCGGTGCTTCGCAGTTTAAAATAGTCATATTTTTGATGAAACAAGGCATAAAATCGATGGCATACTGCCGTATGCCGAGATTTTTAACGCAGTTTCAGCGGAAATAGGGCATTTTAAACCATATCGGGTTCGGCTCTCCTCAGCTTATTTATTTGTGATATAGCGCCTTGCTTTGCCGCATCGGCTCGCAGGTGACGTGCACACCGAGCTTTGCGAAGGTGTGCATATCCACATCAGCCAAAATGACCGTGGAATGCATCTCACAGCCGCGAAGGAGAGAGAGTGCCTGCATCGCCTTTTCCGCAGTCGGATTGGTTGCCGCCGAAATCGAAAGTGCCAAAAGCACCTCATCGGTGTGTAAGCGCGGATTTTTGTTGCCGAGATGGTTGACCTTCAAATCCTGAATCGGCCCGATAACAACGGGGGAGACAAGGTCAATATCTTCGCAGATATTCGCCGAAGCCTTCAAGGCATTGAGTAAAAGCGCTGAGGATGCGCCGAGCAAATCGCTGGTTTTGCCCGTGACGATGCGTCCGTCGGGCAGTTCCATTGCCGCCGCAGGTGCGTCGGTCTTTTCCGCTGTATCTAAAGCGGGCTGTACACAGCGCCTCGAGGTCGCCGTTACGCCGAGCTGTTTCATCAACAGTTCTAACGAGAGAATTTCATTTTGTACGGTTTCACCGTTTTTCGCCGCGACCAACGCCTTATAGTAACGGCGAATTACTTCCTGTCGTGAAGCCTCACAGCAAATGTCATCGTCCACAATGCAGTTTCCCGCCATATTTACGCCCATATCCGTGGGAGATTTGTAGGGAGAAGCACCGAAAATCCGCTCGAAAATCGTGTTGAGCACCGGGAAAATCTCAATATCACGGTTATAATTGACCGTTGTTTTTCCGTAGGCTTCCAAATGGAACGGGTCAATCATATTGACGTCGTTCAAGTCTGTGGTTGCCGCCTCATAGGCGAGGTTGACAGGGTGCTTGAGCGGCAGATTCCAAATCGGGAAGGTTTCAAACTTCGCATAGCCTGCTTGCACGCCGCGCTTGTGCTCGTGATACAGCTGGGAAAGACAGACCGCCATTTTGCCGCTGCCGGGACCGGGCGCAGTCACGACAATCAACGACCGCGAGGTTTCAATGTAATCGTTTTTTCCGAAGCCCTCGTCGCTTACAATCAGCGGAATGTTCGCAGGGTAGCCCTCAATCGTGTAGTGGCGGTAGACGCGCATACCGAGCTTTTGCAGCTTTTGTTCAAATGCAACCGCAGAGGGCTGTGCCGCATATTGCGTCATCACCACGCCGCAAATGGAAAGCCCGAAAGAGGAATAAATATCCGTCAGGCGCAGAATGTCCTGCTCATAGGTGATGCCGATGTCGCCGCGTACCTTGCTTTTTTCGATGTCGTTGGCGTTAATGGCAATGATGATTTCCGCTTCATCGCGCAATTCCAAAAGCATTTTCATTTTGCTGTCGGGCAAAAATCCCGGAAGTACGCGAGAGGCGTGGTAATCGTCAAAAATTTTGCCGCCGAATTCCAAGTAAAGCTTGCCGCCGAAGGACTCAATGCGCTCTTTGATGTGCGCAGACTGCATTTTTAAGTATTTGTCGTTGTCAAAACCGATTTTCACTGCTTATTTCTCCTGCTGTAAGTAAAATAAAAAAACAAAAACACACTTCAGAGCGGTGGCTGCACCCCAACGCCGAAGTGTGACACTATTTATTATACAGAAAGCTTATCCAAAAATCAAGGGGACGAAAAAATTTTTTGTAAAAATTTGTAGAGGGTGTAGGTGAACAAAATGTAGGGGTCGGCGTTCTCGCCTGCCGACTCGGTCGCGCTTCTAAGCTTCGCTTAGAGGTGTCCGCTGGACACCCGCACCCTCGGCGACCCGAGCACGGTCAGATTTCGCACGACCTTACGGTGATATACAAATCATAGGGGTCGGCGACCCGAGTACCTTACAAATTTGCGCCCCCCGATGATAATGCACCAAACGTAGGGGCGTGCATTGCGCGCCCGCAGCAGACTGCAAAAATTATGCGGGACGCTGAAAACAGCGCCCCGCACATAATATAGATAGATTAAAATTTTATTCAAACCGACAATTCCGTTTCTAAAATAGTCTGAATACAGTCATATTTCAAAAGTTCTTCCGAAACCATAGGCGCATTCGCTTTCTCGGCATATGCGACGATTTCCTTAAGATATGTAACATCCTCTGCCTGCAATACGTTATCGTTAAAATTATCCACCGCACTTCGGATGCGCAGTACGCGTACAATGTCGGCGTGTTTTTCTTCGGTTAAGTCATAGAAGAAAAACGGAATCGCCACAATGACCGCGCCGATTAAGGAAAGCAGGGACTGATAGAAGAAGATGTTATTTCTAAGCTGTTCGTTTTGCAGTGCAAGCGAAATATCATCCGAAAATCCTACGCCGCCGAACGAGAGGAATAACGGCGTCAGCATCCCTGTAAATATGCCGATGACGGTTGTAATAATCGCCATATAATTTTGCCAAAATCCTTCAAGGCGCTTGCCGGTTTTCATTTGAATGTCGTCCAAAATGTCCGAGGTCATAATACCGGTGACAAAATAGAAGCCGCCGAAGAACTGCTCAAAGAAAGATACGACCAAAATCAACGCGGGACTTTTGTGGAAAATCACCTGCAGAGCAATCATCACAACATAACCGACGCAGGAGAGAAACATAACATTCTTTTTGCCCAATTTTTTAATTAAAAGCGGACCGACCAGCAGCGCAACGGCAATGGCGTTCATCAGAATTGTGGAGCAATAAAGCCCAACCCAAGTCTTTGCCGTATCGGAAACGAAGCTGTATTGCGTAATCCAGGTTGTGATATTTGCAAGATTCCGAATGGCGTTAAATGCATTGAATATGGTGATAATCCAAAAATATTTGCTTTTGCTCAGAAGCTTCATCCCTTCCGTGAAGCGAACCTTTGCAACATATTCCTGCTTTACGACGGTGCGTTCCTGCACGCCTTTCACCAACAGAAGCACCATAAAAACACCAATCACGCCGCAAATCGGGAATATGATTCGATACATATTTACGGCGTTCCAGCCGCCCTGCTGTGCAAAAAGCGTTCCCGCTAAAATCGGCAGAATGATATTGACAATCGAGCTCGGCAGACCCGATACCAAGCCTTTAATCGAGCCGATATTGGCTCTTTCCTGCGCGACGGTGGAAATAGTTTGCTCAATGCCCGCAATACATTGATTGAGCAGTGTGATGAAAAACTGCCCGATTTGAATCAGCAGGAATGCCAAAAGAATACCGAGATTAAAGTCAATCGTGGATGCCTCAAAAACGCCCATAATCGGAATGGCGGGCAGGGGAATGCTGAACAGATGCACATCCATCCAAGCGGCGGGAATATACGGCACAAACGAAAAGCTGACCGCCGTGCCGATGGCGGACCACAGTAAAAACGGCTTGAATTTGCCGTTTTTGCCGTTCGAATTGTCAATCATCATCGAGAGAATCGGGGAACGGATAATCGCAATGACGGAAGCCAATATCGTCAGCAGCCAAGCCATACCCGTGGACATTCGGAAATAGGAAATCATCAAATGCACGCTGGTTGCAATGGTCGTGTACTGCGTCAAAACGCCGAGTAGATTCGGACTGCCGCAGCCGGCGGAAAAGGCGGCAAATTCCTTGTATGCAACCTGATAGCCTTCCGGCGGCCGATTCCAGTGCGCGCGGAACTTGCCGATGCCGCCCACGAGCTTTGTTTTTAAAGATTCTTTCTTTTTTGCGGATTCCATAAGCTGTTTCCTTTCATACGGTACTTGCTTTGTATAGTTATTTCTGTTCTTTTTCCTTTGCCTGCTTTTCGGCGGCATCTGTCCGTGCCGCAATCAGGAATTTCGGTCTTTGCTTGATTTCCTCATAAATTTTGGAAACGTAAAAGCCGATAATCCCAAGACTTACCATAATAATACTGCCGATGAGCAAAAGCAGAAGAATCACGGTCGTGAAGCCCTCCACCGCCGTGCCGCTGAAATACTGAATCAAAGCGATTAAGCCAAAGACAACAGCGACCAAAAACACAATGCCGCCGAGTACGGTAATCAAATTCAGCGGTATGGACGAAAAGGCGGTGATATTGGTTACGGCGTACTTTATCAGCGCGCGGGTGGACCATTTGGATTTGCCGACTTCCCGTTCGGCAACATCGTATTCCACAGCGGCGGATGGATACCCGACCCATTCCGAAAGTGCGCGGAAAAAGTAGTTGCGTTCGGGCATTCCCAAAAGCACCTCGACGACCTCACGGTCTAAAAGCTTGTAATCCGACGCTTTGGTCATATCAATTTTGACGATTGCCGACATTGCGGCATAAAACGCCTTGGCGGCGAATCGGTGCAGTGCGCTTTCTTTGCCACGGCTGGATTTTACACCGTTTACAACCTTATAGCCCTGCTCCCAAAGGTGATACATTTCTACCATAGCCGCAGGTGGCTGCTGTAAATCGCAGTCAATCACGGCACAGCAGTCGCCTTTTGCTTCCGAAAGTCCTGCCAAAATAGCGGATTCCTTACCGAAGTTTCGCGAAAAGCTGATGCCGCGCACACGGGGGTTCAATTTTGCAGCTTGTTGAATTTTCTCCCAAGTACCGTCCCTTGAGCCGTCGTTTACAAACAGAATTTCAAATCGGATATCCGCCGCAGACAACGTGTCGGAAATCACAGCGGCGGTTTTTTCCAGAATATCCTGTTCATTATAGGCAGGGACAACAATCGATAATAAGGGCATAGCTGTTTCTCCTAAAAAAGTTCGTTTTATGTATTGTTTAGTATACAGTTTTTTCGGAAGACTATCAAGACGGAAAACAAAAGCTTTAAGCCTTGGTCTGTGACGCTTCCAGCTGTTCGCGCAGTTTTTGAAGCTCAGATTTCGACAGCTTATACGCGAATGTCAGCAGTAAGAACATACCGAGCAAAATGACGGCGGGAACCAATGTGGCGGCGGTATACAGCTTGTCGGTGACCTCAGGTGTCTGCACGGCAAGTGCGCCGTCATAGCCGATGAACCCGAGCAAAGCGGACACGCCTGCGCCTGCGGCGGTTTGCCCCTCATCGGCACTGCCGCCCGTAAAGCTCCCACCGTGAATATACAAAATTACAGGGCGGTTTTCGGCGGCTTTCGGTGTCCGGATATTTAAAAACAGGCAGTCCTCGCTGTAGGTAAAGGAAAGCCCTTTTCGAAATTCCTTATGATAAAATGCATTAACCGTTGCGTCGTCCTCAAATGCACGGTGCTGAAAGGCACAGGCGCGGAACGCCGTCGCGTCATATACACCGTCTCAATGCGTGACAGGTGTCGGCAGTCCGAAGCGCTCGGCGGTTGCATAGCGAATCCCGCGAAATTCAAAACAGGACTCGTTTTCAAGTCCGCGAACCGTGCCGCAGTCGGTCTTCAATTCAACACAATTCACAAAAACATCTCTCCAAAGTTTGTAATAAAGGTAGTATAACACAATTATTTCGTTCTCGCAATCGGCTTTCGGAAATTCAAAAATACCAAAAAACCGATATTTTTATAGTAATTCTTTAAAATATATGTTATACTGTAGCAGGACAGCTAAAGTGAAAGGGTGGTGTTTATGCAAGTCAACTTGAAGAGCATTCAAATTGTGCCGAAAACGGCACAGGGCATCGGCTATGCACAGCGCGAAGGGGGACTCAGCCATACGCCCTATCAGCTCGAAACCGAATTTTTCAACTGCATCGAACGCGGCGATGTCGCACTTTTGAAAGACAAAATGCAGGAATATTTCCAAAACGGCTTTGTAATCGGGCGGCTTTCGGACAATGATTTGAGTCAAATGCAGTATTGGGCGGTCAGCGGGATTACGCTCGCCGTGCGTGCCGCGATGCGGGGCGGATTGGATGAGCTGTATGCCTACAACCTGAGCGACCGATACATACAGCAAATGGATGTGTTGCAAAGTGCGGAGCAAATCGTGTCGTTTCTGACGCAAAAGGCTGTGGAATTGACGGAACTCGTGGCAAAGGTGCACGGAAGGCTCGAGTATTCCCCGCACGTGCGGCGGTGTATGGGCTATATTGAGCGGCATTTGCACGAAAAGCTGACTGTGGCGGCGCTCGCGAAAAACGGCGGGATTTCCGCGGATTATCTTTCTGCGATTTTTAAAAAGGAAACAGGCGAATCTTTAAGTGCCTACATACTTTCCCGCAAGCTGCGGGAAGCACAGCTTCTGCTCGAAAACGGCTGCAGCTGTGAGCAGGCGGCATACACACTGGGCTTCTGTTCGGAATCTTATTTTATTGCCTGTTTTAAAAAGGCGTTCGGCACAACGCCGCGCAGCTTTGCGGCGGCGCATAGCCAGGCGGCGCGAATTTGAATCCGGTTTTGCGAGATATCTTTTCCCCTGCACGGCGTCAAAAATGCTCGCAATCCGACAGGATTGCTGTGCTTTTTTTCTTGTTCAGGAAAAAATCTATTCCCGCAAAACTCTGCGACCTAAAACGGATGAGATTTTCGCCGATTTTTGGTGCAGAGGGCGACGGTTGGCTGTCGCCAACCGAGACCGTACGCTAAAAAGCGGCAAAAGACCGCCGTTTTAGGCGGGTTCAAATTCGCGCCGTCCGGCTGCACAAAAGTAATATCGGAATTTTAATGTTTTCAACGGTATTTTGATAGAATTTTATTTCTGTTTTGATTACAATACAAATGAAGTGAGGCAATTATGGATATTTTTAACGGGATTCTTTTGGTTTTATCGGGGCTTGCATTTCTCGGCACAGCGGCGATTCTGCTTTTGCTGTTACGCAAAAAAGACGACGGCACAAAGCAGTCGGTCGAAAAGCTTTCCGAGCGGCTTGATGCCGTGCAGAAAACCACGGCGGATGAATTTGCACGCAATCGTATGGAGCTTTCCGCTAGCTTGAACGAAATGCGCAAACGCTTGGAAGAAATGACAAAGGCGAACTTCGAACAGCGTATAGAGCTTTCGGAAACGGTTACAAAGTCTATGCATGATATTCGCGACCGCACGCTTGAGCAGAATGAGAAGCAGTCCAAAACCGTGGAAGCCGCGATTGTGAAAATGCAGGAAAGCAACGAAAAGAAGCTCGACGAAATGCGAATGACGGTGGATGAGAAGCTGACCTCTACCTTAACGACCCGCTTAAATACTTCCTTTAAGACTGTATCCGACCAGCTCGAAAAGCTGTATACCTCTTTAGGCGAAATGAAGGAGCTGTCTGTCGGGGTGACGGACAATGTCGGCGCACTCAATCGGGTGCTGACGAACGTAAAGGCGCGCGGCACTTGGGCAGAGGTGCAGTTAGAGGCGATTCTTGACCAGACGATTCCTAATATGTATGAAAAGAATGTCGCGACAGGCGAAAAGGACACCGAACGCGTAGAATTTGCCATCCGCATTCCCGCAAATGATGACAAAAATAAAATCACTTATCTGCCTGTCGATTCCAAATTTCCGTTGGAGGATTACGTGCGCCTGTGCACGGCGGCAGAGCACGCCGATGCGGAAGCCGTAAAAGCCGCACGCAAGGAACTCGAAAACCGCGTGTACGGCGAAGCAAAGCTGATTAAGAAATACATAAACGTCCCCAAAACCACGCCGTTCGCGATTATGTATCTTGCAACCGAAGGCTTGTATGCGGAAATCGTTTCCTCGCAGTCGGGCGTGCTTGAAAAAATTCAGAATGACTGCAACGTGATGGTTGCAGGGCCTTCCACGATTACCGCGCTGTTAAATTCGCTTTCTATGGGCTTTAAAACGGTTGCCATCAATGAAAAGGCGAACGAGGTACGCTTGCTTTTGGGTGCGGCAAAGGCGCAGTATGAAAACTTCGGCACGATTCTCGAAAAGGCGAAGAAAAAAATCGACGAAGCGGGAAAAACGCTCGACGATGCCCAGCACCGCAATTCCATTATCCGCAAAAAACTGCGCACGGTCGAGGATTTGGAACAGGGAGAGTCCGCCGATATTTTAGGGCTTGGCACAGATGCGTTGTCGGATTGATTTCGTTTGGCTGTTTTTCATAAAAATTCTTGCAAAATCACAGGCTTTGCATTACAATTATAATATTGGATTTTAGAAATTTTATAAAATCATAAATTTTTCTATGGAGGAGAAATATGAAGCATCCTGAAATTCTTGCCAAAATGACTTTGGAAGAAAAAGCCAGCCTTTGCTCCGGCAAAGACTATTGGCACACTGAAGAGATTCGCCATGCAGAGGTTCCGTCGATTATGCTGACCGACGGCCCGCACGGCATCCGCAAACGTGTGGAGGAGAAAACCAGCAAGGATGAAAAAATGTCCTTGAAAGGCGTTCCCGCCATCTGCTATCCGACCGCCTCTGCGACCGCTTGCTCGTGGGACACAGACCTCATTTATAAAATGGGCGAGGCACTCGGTGAGGAATGCTTGAAAGAGCAGGTTTCCGTTCTGTTAGGGCCGGGTACCAACATTAAGCGTTCGCCTTTGTGCGGCAGAAACTTTGAGTATTTCTCAGAAGACCCGTTGCTTGCAGGCGAAATGGCGGCATCGTTCATCAACGGCGTGCAGAGCAAGGGCATCGGTACTTCCGTAAAGCATTTTGCGGCAAACAACCAGGAAACCCGCCGTATGACGGTCAACACGGTTGTAGATGAGCGCACTTTGCGTGAAATCTATTTAAGACCGTTCGAAATTGCGGTGAAGAAGGCACAGCCGTGGACAATTATGGCGGCATATGAGCGTCTGAACGGTACATATTGCGCCGAGAACAAGTGGTTGCTTACCGATGTTTTGAGAACCGAATGGGATTTCCAAGGCATCGTTGTGACTGACTGGGGTGCAGAAAATGAGCGCGTGCCGGGTCTTTTGGCAGGGCAGGAACTGGAAATGCCCTCCTCCAACGGCGTTGGCAACAAACAGATTGTCGAAGCAGTCAAACAGGGTCTTGTGGAGGAAAGCTATCTGGACGAATTGGTTGACCGCTTGATTGATATGGCGCTCAAGGGCAAAGCCGTCCTCGGCGAGCACACCTATGACGCCGCCGCGCACCACAAGCTCGCACGCGAAATTGCGGGTCAGTGTATGGTGCTTATGAAAAACGACGGCGATATTCTGCCACTCAAGAAGACCGCAAAGCTTGCAGTTATCGGCGAAATGGCGAAAAAACCGCGCTATCAGGGTGCAGGTTCGTCGCTGATTAATCCGATTCAACTGGATTCCGCATTTGAAACCTTGGTGCAGATGGGCGTAGAGTTCCAGTATGCACCCGGTTATTCGACCGCGAAAAAGAACAAAACTTCTGACGATACCTTTGTGGCGGAAGCGGTTGCAAAGGCAAAAAATGCCGAAACCGTGCTGATGTTCATCGGTTTGACGGATGCTTTCGAAACCGAGGGCAACGACAGAAAGCATTTGAATATTCCGCCGCTGCATAACCGCTTGGTCAATGAGGTGCTCAAGGTCAACAAGAACGTGGTCGTTGTGCTTTCGGGCGGTGCGGCTGTGGAGATGCCGTGGGCGGATGAAGTGCCCGCAATTCTGAATGAATTTTTGACCGGTCAGGCGTGCGGCAGTGCAGTCTGTGACGTGCTGTTTGGCGATGTCAACCCGAGCGCAAAGCTTGCGGAGACCTATCCCTGTGCTTTGGAGGATAACTCTAGCGCAAATTACTTCCCCGGCACACCTGTTTCCGTAGAATACAGAGAAAGCGTTTATGTCGGTTACAGATATTACGATACTGTAAATAAGGCAGTTCGTTTCCCGTTCGGTCACGGCCTTTCCTACACGACCTTCGAATACAGCGATATCAAACTCAGTGCCGATAAAATTCAGGATACCGACACCGTAACCGTTTCCTTTAAGGTGAAGAATACAGGAGATAGAGACGGCGCGGAAGTCGCACAGCTGTATGTCAGTGATGTGGACAGCACCATTTATCGCCCCGCCAAAGAGCTGAAAGGCTTCAAGAAGGTGTTCCTGAAAGCGGGCGAGGAAAAGACCGTAGAAATCATCCTTGACAAACGCGCATTCGCCTATTACAACGTGAATATCCACGACTGGCATGTAGAAAGCGGTGCGTTTAAGATTTTGGTCGGTGCTTCGAGCCGTGACATCCGTTTGGAAGCTTCTTTGGAAGTTGAATCCACAGTTGCGGCGGAGGTTCCCGATTATAAAGCAACCGCGCCCGAATATTACGGCGCAGATATTATGCACGTCGGCGATGCTTCGTTTGCCGCTGTGCTCGGTCACGAAATTCCGCCTTCAACCAGAGATAAGAGTCAGCCGCTGACCATCGGCAACACCATTGAGGATGCAGTGGACGGCAAATGGGGCGGCAGATTCAACCGTCTGTTTGCAAAAATGCTCGGTACGGATACTATGGCGGGCGCAATCGCCCTGCAAACACCCGTGAAGAATTTCATCTCCATGAGCTTCGGTCTGTTCAGCCCGCAAATGGCGGATGGCTTGCTGATTATCCTCAACGAAGATAAGTTCGGTAAGGGTATGGGCAAGATTCTCAAAGGCGTTCCCAACACCCTGAAGAATCTCGATAAGCTCAAAGGCATCTAATTGCAATTCGCATCACAGTAAAAAAAGGAACTCGGAAGCCAAGGCTTTCGAGTTCCTTTTTTGCAGTTATGAAAACAACCGTGTATGAACTCACGAAATCAGAACAACCCGACGGCGATGTCTACCCCGTAGGGGCGGGGTGCGGGTCTCCGGTGGAGACCTCTGCATACGGAAGTATGCAGAAGCGCAACCGAGCCGGCAGGCGAGACCTTCCACGCCCGCCCGTCGAAGCCTGATGGAATTTTGCGGGACGCTGAGGGCAGCGTCCCCTACGGGTTGAGAATCAAATGCAATATTTGCATAACCGATGGCTTTGCACCAACCCCGTAGGGGCGGATGAAGATTCCCCTAATAGGGGAAATGTCTGCGAAGCAGACAAAAGGGTAATGGCGAAGCCGTAACCTCATCCGCCCGAGCACGGTCGGATTTCGCACAAACCTACGGCGGGAGCAAGCCCCCGCCCTACACCCGTAGGGGCGAACTGTGTTCGCCCGCGGACATACATCCTCGAGGGCCGTCCCTCCATTCACCCCAAAACACACACGGAATTTACAGGGAATTTTCCGTCGCTGTATTTTTGTGCGCCGGATTCGAAAATCCCCAAAATCCGTGTGCCGTCTGAATCGATTCCCTCTGCCATCGGCGGCAGGCGCAGGCTGTCCGTTTGCGCATTTTTCGAAAGGCTGTAAACCGGAATATCCTGATGCAAGTAGCTGACTGTGTATACAGGCTCCGACTTCGTGACGTCCGAAAAACGCAAAAGATGTGCGTCCGTATTACGCCCGTATGAAGTGCTCAAAGCGAATGTGCCGTCCGAAAGGCGCGCAAAGCCCTGCACAAGGTTTGGCGTGGTGAATGCCATCGCAGGAATTGCGGGTGCAACAGGTGTTGCCGAAAATGCGTTTGCAAGGTCAGAAAGACGGTATGCATTACAGCGGGAAAAATGCAGCTCCGTCATAGAAATCTGCATATGGTGCGTGGCGTCTGTGCCGTACCGACCGTCGCTGTAATAGGTGTAAAATTCACCCGCATACAAAAATTCGCCGTCGCAGTTGATGTAAGAGCATTTCACGTCGGTCATCATCTGTTCGTCGAGCGTGAGCTGTGCGTCGTTCGAAAGCGTGGAAACCGTTGCCAGCGGCACACGGTATACGGCGTGGTCTTCACAAAGATACAAGTATTCTGCATCGTCCGCAACGCCGCCCACATGCCCTTTGAACGGTGTCCCGTCCGCATTTTGCAGGTGTACCGTTTTCGAATGCGTGCCGCTTTCTGCGTCCGTAAAGCTTAAAACAGATGCATTTTCCGCGTGATAATAGGAAATGACGTGTAACTTCAGGGCTTCACAGAAGCAGTACCCTTGCGGAATATAGCCGTTTTCCGTTTCGGGGATACTGCAAAGCGGCTGATAGTTTTCGTAATCATTATCGCTTTTTATTGCACCGCGTACGCCCCTTGTAACGGTTTCAGCGGTGTTTGCAAGGAATTTTCGGTATTCTGTTGCCGCACGCGGCGTATTCGCACCGCCGACAAAGTATCCTGCTGTGCAAAGCACAAGCGCAGAAAGCAATACAACGGTGATACCGCGCCGAACTTTTTTGTGTTTACGCATTTCCATTCCCCCTGTCATATTGTTTTCGGCGGCTGTTCCGAAAGAAACACACGGAACAGCGGCAGACAGGCAGAGAAGAATTTTTGATACGCTTCGCAGTAGTCTGCACTCTGTCTTGTACGTTTACAGCCGCCTGCACGGCAAATCGGATAAAATCGGCAGGTGCGGCACCGCTCGGGCACGGGCAGACTTTCTTTTAAGAATCCCACAGCTGTTTTGCCTGTTGCCATAGCGCGAAAGTCTGTGTCGCGGATATTGCCGAGCAAATACTCGTCGGTGCAGTAAAAATCGCAGGGATAGATATTGCCGCCCGCCTCGGCGACAAATTGGTGCGAACAGTGTCCGGCTACACCGCATTGCTCGGGCTGTTGTCCTAAAAACAGGCGCACCCAGTTGTCAAATTGGCGCACGCTCACATATTGCCCGCGCACGTAGTCCTTGACATACAGGTTGAATACGCGAATCAGGAAATCTGCATATTGCTCTGCGGTCATATACAATTCACTTTGTTCGTCGGAGTCAAACGGGCGCAGACACGGAATGAACTGCAAATACCGAAAGCCCTTGGAACGGAAATAGCGGTAAATGCGTTCGCCGTTCTCCGCACAGTAGCCCGTGAGTACGGTCAAAATATTGAACTCTGCGTGATGCCGTTTCAGCGTTTCGGCGGCGGTCAGGATTTGATAAAACGAATTTTCGCCCGAAGGCTTTTTGCGGAATTTGTTGCCCTCGTAATCGCCGTCAAGGCTCAGTCCCGTTAAAAACTGATGTTTGGCGAGGAACGCCGCCCATTCGTCGTCGATTTTTGTGCCATTGGTTTGTATACTGTAAAAAATCGGGCTGTTTTTGCGGTTTTTCCGCTTGACGGATTCCACAAAATGCTGAAAATAGGGAAGCCCCGCAAGCGTCGGCTCACCGCCCTGAAAGGCAAATGCAACCGCACAGCCGTCGGCAAACTGCAATGCCTTTTCAATGAGTATATCGGCAGTTTCCGTTTGCATCACGCCGAAGCCGAGATGCTCCCGATGCGCGGAAACGTCTCGGTAGAAGCAGTATTCGCAGGAAAGATTGCAAAGTGACGATGCGGGTTTAATCATAATAGAAAGATTCGGCATAGATACACGCTTTCCGATATAAGAAGTCAGTTTTTCGCGATACCGCGTCGGTTTTCTTTGAAATCCTTTTGGATTTCGTCTAATTTTTCGTGAAATTCATCCGAGATTTCGGGGTAGACGGGTGTGCGGTTGTAGTTTTCGCCGGGGTCATCCGTTAAAATATGCAGCCAATTTTTGCGGTATTTGTCAAAGAATGCGGAGTTGTCGTTCTGAATGCGGTCAAAATATTTGAATGTGATATACTCGTTGTCGGTCAGTACATCGTATGTATAATCGGGATACTGCGCGCGCACATCCGCAGTCGGTACAGTGTATTGAATCGCTTTGATATCCTCGCGTTTCATATGAAGAATCGGATGCGCTTTTGTGTGAATCACCGTGTCCGATTTCAAAAGTGCGGTCATCGAAACGCCGTCAATCGTGCGGTCTGCGGGCAGATAATTCGTTTTGCCGTTTTCGCCTGTAATGCCGCAAAGTGAAACCAAGGTGGGGTAGAGATCCACAAGCGTGGCGGACTGTGTGCGCTTTGTGCCCGTTTTGCCGAGTGCACCGTCGGCATTATCCCAACGAATCATAAACGGCACTTTCTGCCCGCCCTCATAAGCGAGATATTTGCCGCCGCGCAGTTCATTGACAGATCCCTCCAACGCGGGACCGTTGTCGCTTGTGAATACAATAATGGTATCCTCCAAAACGCCCAAATCTTCCATAGTGTCGAACAGTCGACCCAAATACGTGTCAAATTCCGTGACACAGTCCACATAAGTGCCCATACCGCTGACGCCGTCAAAATCATCGCCGGCGTATACAGGTGCGTGCGGCCACGGCGAGGTGTAGCAGGCGAAAAACGGTTTGTCGCTCTTTGCCTGCTCTGTGACCCAATCCTCAATTTCTTCGTGAATCCAGCGCGTTGCATTGGACTGGTCTTTGAGTTCATCTGTGCCGCGCGCGATGGTGTATTCGCCGTTTGCTTCGCGTACGTGGTAAAACGGCGTCATATCATTGACGTGGTGACTGCCGTAGAAATAGTCAAAGCCCTGATTGGTCGGCAGATATTCGCCGTAGTCGCCGAGATGCCATTTCCCGAACAGACCCGTGCTGTAGCCTGCGGCTTGAAAGGTTTCCGCAACGGTAATTTCATCGCCGAGCATACCGTCTGCATTGCCGCCCATTTCAATGGAATTGAAAATACGGGTAGAGGCGAACGGCGAGAACGTATCAAGCGTGGGGTAGACCACATTGTCCGCATACCCGCGGTATGGGTAGCGACCCGTCATTGCGGCGAAGCGGGCAGGGGAGCAAACGGAATACGAGGAGTAGAAATTCTCAAAATTCAAGCCGTTTTCCCCGATGCTGTCGATATTCGGCGTATTATAAATCGCACCGTTTAAGGAAACATCACCGTAGCCGAGGTCGTCCATTAAGATGACCAATACGTTGGGATTCTCTTTCGTGGCGTTTTTGTCAATCTTACCGAGGTAGTCGTCCTGCCCGTCCCAAAGCCGCTCTGCATTCGGCTCGGAGCGCAGATTCATCGTCAGTACATAGAAGATGCTTGTGCCAATCAGCAAAACACTCAAAAGTCCCGTGACTGTCTTTTTAGAGCCGTCTTTTTTAAAGGTATGCTTTGCTGTGAAAAACAGTCCCCACAGCGGGAGCGCAGTCGGCAGAATGAGCAGAAGATTCCCGAGAAGCCGTGTGCCGAAATTGCCCTCGCCCTGAAGCCAAGGATGTTCAGCAGAGTTAAACCCCGCAAGACCCGAGGTGAATGCACCGAAGCCCGCATCCGCGCCCCAAATGACATAATAGACCACCACACCGACACACGCGGCGGCGTAGCCGAACACCATAGGTGCATAAACTTTCTTTTTGATGAGTAAGCTCAGCAGAATCGCGGCGGACATCAAACAGCAATATGCCACACAAATTACGCTCACAATATTGAGTCGCACAATCCAAACTGCTAGCATCAGCCCGAAGCCGATGCACATTAAAATCAGTGGGAACACTTTTTTAGAAGTATCTAAGGTGATTTTCTTTTTCATTTTGCCTCTCCCTTGCAAGATGATTTTGGACGGGGATTCGTCAGTTTACCCGAAGCATTCTAACAATACGTACAGAAGAATTATACAATATACAAGCCGTTTCCGTCAAGGAATTTATGCAATTTGTTCGGACACTAACCCGTAGGGGCGAACTGCGTTCGCCCGCGAAAACAAATGAAGCTTCACGGAACAACACAGAGGTTGTTCCCTACAAGTCGTAGGGGCGAACTGCGTTCGCCCGCCAAAACTCACGCAATAAAAATTGCGGTGGGGCACGCCCTTATTTTTTAATTTTTTTCTCCGTCATCTGAAAGCTCCAATCCACAAGCGGAAAAACATCTTCTGCCGATAAACTGCCGTCCAACAGAATGGAAATCCAGTGCGCTTTGCTCATATGGTAAGCGGGCAAAAATCCTTGGCTTTTTAAAAGTGAACCGATGAGCAGCGGGTCACATTTCACATTCAGCACATCGACCGCACCGTCCCCCGAAAGCCCAAGCCTTACTTTCGGAACTTCCATCAGAATGGCGTACCACTTTCGGTTGGTTCTGTGGCGAAGCACTGCCGCCGTCGGCGTATTTGCCCACAGGTATTCTGCGGTTGTGCCGTAGAATTCGTCGGCATACTGTAAAATATCCTGCCTTGTCACTGCGTTTTTTGACATACTTTGTAAAACCTTTCTTTTGTGCTGTCAGAATGCGCTGTTTTCTATATCGGTAATCCGTTTTTGCGCCCATAAAAACAGCATTTCGGTAGCTTCATCAAACTGTTTTTCCGTGATGGTGAGGCTTGCTTTCAGCACTTTTTCCTCATCTAAAATCTTTTGCTCGGCGGGCTGTACTGCTTTTCGCAGAGAAATTTTATCTTTACAGTAGCTGTCTGTTTGCAGAAAACAAATTGCCTGTATCACAAACCGTGCGGATTTGTAGAGCCCTTGCAAAATTTCGGGACTTTGCTCGTGAACAGCGTTGTGCACGCAGGCGTGATAAATATTGCAAACGCCGCTGTGCACCGCGCGTTGCACAGCCGTGCGGTCAATACGGTCTAACAGACTGTCTAAACTGCCTTGTATCGGTGCGGTATCATAATAAAACTGAAATAAATCCGCAGGCTCCCAAAGCTGCAGTTCTGCTTCGCCCGAAAGAAACCCGCAGATTTTTTCACGGCAGGGGAGCGTTTCCAGCATTTCACGGTAGCGTGTGATGTCTTTCGGCTGTAATACATCTAAAATCACAACCACATCTATATCGCTTTCGTCGGTTGCTTCGTTTCTGCCGTAACTGCCCTGCAGGCCGACGAACCAAATACGGTTTCTGAAGGTTTCGGACAACGCCGCGCAAAAAATATTTAACCATTTTTGAATATCCGTCATTTGCTTAATCCTTCCAATTCCACCATTTGAGCTTTTCAGGGTCGTGCACTTCGTTTTCGGCGTAATATACCGCTGAGCGGTATACATACAGCGCGCACCGATCCTCCTGAAAGCCTTTTTTTATGCAGTCCAAATTATATAAATCGTTCGGGTCTTTGCCCTTTAAATCAGCAATACAGTGTATGCCGATATCTCCAGTACCTTGCAACGCCGAAAACTTTGCATTATATACTGCGCCTTTTTCCGTGTAGCTGCGTTACAGTCTTTGACGGGCGTCAGCCCGTCTGCATCCTGTGCCTTGCTACGCGAAAAAATACTTGTATCTAATTGTAAATTTTTCGGTGTTACAAGGTACTAGAAGGCTTTGCGCCATCCGTGCCCCGATACCGGGGATTTGTTGCAAATCACTTTGCATAGCAGGTGTTCCTTTCATAGGTCAACAAAACCGCAATACAGCGTATCGCGGTTTTATGGTGTAGTCTGTGCTTTTATTCTCCGAAATCCAAAATTTCGGGCGCGTGATTGATTCGCTTTTCGGGCGGGGGAATCTGCATATAGTCGCCGTAGACCTTTCGAAGCTCTTCGTCGTTATTGTGCAGCAGGTGAATGGTCGTGCTCTCGAACGGCACTTCGTCGAGCGGGAACATATCCGCCTTTTTAAACATCTTTTTGAGCGCTGTCGGCTGTCCGAAGCCCGTTATGTATTCGGTTTCTGTGTTGTTATATTTTTGCGAAGCCTTTTCGAACTGATTGAATATGCTTCGCGGGGGAATGTGCAAAAACTTCAGCCCGTAATGCGCTGTAAAGCAAACCACCGCCGCCAATTCGCCGACCAACCCTTTCAGCGGAATAATCGGATACGGCGTGCCGCAAAGATATAATAGGCGGTCCAAAAAGGTGGTGATCTTTAACTGCTTTTGGCGTTCCTTTTCGGTGGGCGCAACATTGTCAAACGGAAAAATATCCATAAAAATGCATTGTTCGTATTTTGCATTTTTGCTCATAGCCGAAACAAATTTCGTGCCTCGCTTCATCAGCTTTACAACGCTTGAGGTGCAGTGCTTGTCCGTGCGCGGAGACATAATGAAGTATTTGTCACCAAGCTCTTTGTCGGCGATTTGCAGAAATTTTTCGAAATCCGCACGAAGCATACCGACGTCAATATCATCGTCCCACGGAATGAATCCGCCGTGGCGCACCGCGCCGATTGCTGTGCCGAACAGCGCAAAATAGGGCAAATCATATTTCCTGCAAACTGCCTTGAAGTCGTTTAATATCTCAATGTGCACTGTGTGCAAATGCGCCAAAACCTCGGGGTCATAGGGCTTAGAAGTGTCAAAGGTTTTCATAGCTTTCCTCTTATTTCGTGTAGTATTCGGCAATCTCTTGTGCACTTTTGAAGCCGAAATTTTGCGGCAGGGGCAGTCCCTTTAGGTCTGCGCCGTCAAATCCGCTTTCGGTAAAATAGCGAACGCCCATAAATGCTTCATACCAACGCAGTACGCGGTCAATCGACGGGCAATCGACGTTGGCGATTCGGCAAAAGCTTTTGATGATGCACAAGCCGTAGGGGAAATCCTCTAAAAAATACCGTGAGGTAAAATCCGGCACGAAGCCGTCGGGTGTTTCGCACATCGGCGAAAGAATGCCCTGAAACGCAGGAATATGACTGATTTTGTGCGTCATTTTTTCCACTGTATCCGATTCGTAATGGATTTTCAGTGAAACAACCTGTGAAAGCTCTAACGGTAAGGTATTGCACAGCGTTTGCAGTTCCGCGTCGCACTGTATGAGCGTTTCGGAGGAAAGCGCATCCCATTCCGCATAAAAAAGGATGTTCCTCGGGTAGAAAACCCCCGCCGTATAGTCGCGGAACATCGCATACAGCCGCGCGGTGTGTAAAATCGGATTCGAGGGTGTCAGCGTGACTTCCAAATAATTGTGCAGTGCGTTGCACGGCATTTGCAAAAGCCCTCCGAGCATATTTGCAACCGCAGGCGTTTTTGCCTGCGGAATGGCGGCAACAGAAATTTCCGACTTGTGGCTGAGCGCATAAACGCTTTTGCCGTATTCTTTTATACGCGCAATGCAGTGCACGCGTTGTAATCCGCAGAATACACAGCCTTTTTCAATCAACGGGCGGCAAACAAATTCACAGCCGCCGCTGCCGGGTACGATACAAATGACCGTGCCGACGCGAACATACGGCAAAATGCGTGCCACTGTTTTCGGCAGAGCGTTCGAGGGAACGGTGATGAAAATCAGCTCTGCATTCTGCACGATGGCGGCGTCATTTGTGATTTCTGTAAGCTCTGCCGTAAAAGATGTGTGCGCTTCGGAGTCAATCACTTCAATGGAGTGATGCCACTGTTCCGGGCGGGAGGTCAAAAGGGAAACGCGGTTTTCAGGAAATTTGGCAAGCTCACCGAGCAAAACCGTGCCGATGTTCCCGCCGCCGATAACGGTAATATTCATACATACCTCTTTACAGAATTTCTTTGAGCGCTGAAACGAGCAGCTCGTTTTCCTGCGGTGTTTTTACCGCCAAACGCACATAGGATTTGCCGTTGAAGCCCTTTTTCTGCGATAAATCTTTGATTAAAATATTGTACTTGTCCAAAAGTGTTTCGGCAAGCTCGGTGCTTGTGACATTTCCTGTCAATTCGCACATCACATAGTTTGCCTGCGAGGGGATGACACGCAGATTCTGTACCGACGCAAGCGATGTCGTGTATTCGTCCCGCACATCCTTGAACTGTGCCAGCGCGCTTTCATAATTGGATTTATATTTTTCGAAAATCTGCAAATAAAATTCCGCAAAGGAGTTGATATTCCAAATTGCAACGTCTTTTTTCATTGCGGCAATCCGTGCCGTGTCCCCGCTTGCAAGCACACCCAACCGCAGTCCGGGTACGCCGAAGGATTTGGAAATGCTTTTCACGACAATCAAATTCGGATACGCCTTGAGCAGTTCGCGTTCCAACAGGGTGGGGGATTCGGCGGTTTTTGCGAAATCCACAAAGGATTCGTCCACAACAAACAGAATACCTTTTTCCTTTGCCCAATCCGCTATACGCAGAACGTCTTTCTTTTCAATATAATTGCCTGACGGATTGTCGGGGTTAATCAGCACAAGCATTTCAATATCTTTTTCCCCGAAGAATGCCATCAGCTCGTCGGCGGTGTAGCGATAATCCCTGCCCGAAGCATAGAAGGGCACAATGTCCGCTTCCGCTTTGCGGTGCGGGTATTCCTCAAACGACGGGTAAATCATACCGACCTTGCCGCAAGTCGATTCCATCAAAGCTTTAATCAGCTCTGCCGCACCGTTGCCGACGCAGATGTCTTCCTTGTGCAGACCAAAATATTTTGCCGCGAGCAAGGCGTTAATATCCTGCCCCGAGGGATAGTCGCAAATCAGCCGTTCAAAATTTGCCTTGATTTCATCGAGCAGCTTGCGGTTCGGGTAAAACGGATTCACAAGATAGCAAAAATCCATCATATGCGGGTAACGCCAATAGCCGCCGAAACGCTTGTTGAATTTCTGCAGTTTATCTTTGGCATTTGTGAAAATGGATTCTGCGATGTTTAAGTCCTGCACATCGTCAATTTCATACCACAATTCGCCGTCCAAGCGTTCTGCTTTGATTTCGGGCTTGTCCAAAAGCGTAATGACCTTCAAAACCTGCTCGTAATATTCATTATTGCCGAGGGCTTTGCTGTATGCCTCTAAAAACGGCACATAGTGGCTCTGCGAAAACGCTTTGCTGAATTTGTAAATGTTGACGGTTTTATAGTAGCCTGCAATATCCTCAAATACAAAATCCTTTTTGCCGAGGAAGTTTTTAATGTTGTCCTCTTCGTCCAGCACAACGACCGTACCGTCCATCCAGCTTTCAAATTTTGCCACCAATGCAAGACTCGGATAAGGGTTCTGAATCAGTCTTTGTAGCACAGCGTCTTCAAAAATCAAGTCGGACTCCAACAGCAAGGTGTCATCCTGTGTCAAATATTCGCGCGCAAGATACAGCGAGTAAATATTATTGGTTTTGTAATAAACGTCGTTGTCTACAAATTCGATTTTTGTAGAGATGGGCAATGTTTGCACATATTCTATCAGCTTTTTGCTTTCATAGCCGACAACCATAATGATTTTGTTGAGCTGCAGTGCGTCCAGCTGAGAAAGCATCCGCTCAATCATCGTGACGCCGTTGACCTCGACCATACATTTTGTGGCATTGCTGGTTAAATCCTTTAAACGCTTGCCCATACCTGCCGCTAAAATAATCGCTTGCATAAGACCCCTGCCCTTCTTTCTAATATTCTTATAGTAACATATATTTTGTCGATAAGCAACGATTATATTTCACGTTGCGCTCTGCCGGAATCTATGTTATACTGTCTTTACAGTTATAAAACCGCGCAAAACGGTTATGAGGAAGTATAAAAATGGATTTTTACAGCTTAATGCACTCCGGTGCGATATACGACCCGGGTGCAGACGATATTATGGAAGAACAGCTTAAGTGCCTTGACCGTCTGTATGATTTCAATGCAACGCGGCCTACGGAGCTTCAAAAGCGCACAGAACTGCTGAAAGAAATGTTTGCCGAAGTCGGGGAGGACTGTTACATTGAACCGCCGTTTTATGCGAATTGGGGCGGTAAGCATGTGCACTTCGGCAACAGCGTATATGCAAATTTTCACTTGACTTTGGTGGACGATACACATATTTATGTAGGCGATAACACGATGTTCGGACCGAATGTGACCGTCGCCACGGCAGGACATCCGATTTTGCCGTCACTTCGTGAGAAAGCCTATCAGTTTAATATGCCTGTGCATATCGGCAAAAACTGTTGGATTGGTGCGGGCGCGGTGATTGTTCCGGGCGTCACCATCGGTGACAATACCGTCATTGGTGCAGGCAGTATCGTCACAAAGGATATCCCCGCCAATGTGGTTGCAGTGGGCAATCCCTGTAAAGTGCTTCGAGAAATCAGCGAAAAAGACAGGGAATACTATTTCAAAGACCGCAAAATTGAATGGGATAAGCTGTAAAATACGCAAGATCAGCTGTAAAACGCTATAAGAGATACAATAAAAGAATCCGTGAAAAGCTTTTTCGAAAATGCATTTCACGGATTTTTTCTGTTGTTTTTTCTCGTAGAGGCGGATTTTCGCACAAACCCAACAGCGAAGCACAATCCCGTAGGGGCGCTTCACGAAGCGCCCGCGAAATCAGAACAAATTAACAGAGATAAACCACCCCGTAGGGGCGGATGAAGATTTCCCTATTAGGGAAAATGTCGCGAAGCGACAAAAGGGTAATGGCGAAGCCGTAACCACATCCGCCCGAGCACGGTCGGATCTCGTACAAACCAACGGCGAACCGCACCCCGTAGGGGCGGGTTTCCAGGCCCGCCCGAGCACAGTTGGTTTTTACACCAACCCAACGGCGAAGCGCAACTCGTAGGGGCGAACTGTGTTCGCCCGAAACGGACAGCGAGCCCGGGCTGTCCCTACGGTATGTGGACAAATAACACACAGCCCCGTAGGGGCGATTCACAAATCGCCCGCAAAGTCAGCGCGTTCCCCGTGCAATATCGCCAGCAATGTATCCATATTCTCCTGCGAATACTCAATTTCTGAGGAATACAGCCTTGCAAATTCTGCCACAGCCGCAAGCGGTAAATCATCGTGCTTCCCCCAATATAGCTTGCAAAAATAGGAAATCATCTGTACGCCGAGCATCGAAAATGCCGCACGGGCGGCAAGCGCACCGTCTTCCAATGCGCCTGCCAAATGCCGATAGATAAAGTATACGGCGAGCTGTTCGAAAAAGATGTCTGTTTCTTTCGGCAGAGTAAGCAGTAAACTCGCCGTCGGTGCGGCTTGCAATGCTTGCAGATTTTGCGTCCACGCATCGTCCAACCGTTCTAACCGAAGAAAGATTTCTGCCCATTGCGCAGGCGATTTCTGCGGCAGTGCTGTACGGCAAAGTGTAAGCACTGCCTGCAGGCGGGCATCTATGCGCTGGGCACGGTTTTGCAGAACGGCAAATACTTGTTCGCGAAACTCGAAAAAACGCTGTTCTTCTTCAGTCAATTTTGTATCTGTTGCATTTTCTGTGCCCACAAGCGGTACAAGCTGCATCTTTTCAGCAGAGCCGAGCAGTAATTCGCCTGCCGCTTCACAGCACAGCCCGAGCCCGATTTCCGTGCGGTCGGAGAAAAAGTTTCGAAAGCGTGGGTGATCCCGACAAATTTGACAGAGAGCATCTTCTCCGAGTGTTAAAATGATGTCGCAAAGATTCTCCCGATTCAAAAACGGACACCGCTCCCGTGCATCCAATCGGAAGTGCGCACCGTCTCCGTCAACCTCGATGGACTCCGAAAGCCGCGCTCCGAATGCCCCCGAAATCCCTTGATATAAGGCGTGCGTGGCTTCGTCAATATCAATTTCCCATCCCATACAGCAGCTATGCCGACATCGCCCCGCGATGCAGTGAAACGCTTTATAATAATTCGGTATAATATACTCCATAAATCTCCTGCCTTGAATGCGTTGGTTATGCACACGGCTTTTCTCTTGGGTGATACTGTTGTCAGCATAGTGTAGCACAATTTATAAAACAACTCAAGGGAAAGAATTTGAGTGCTTTGCCGTTAAAAAGACGGCCTCGCTGTTCAGTGTATCTGTAATATGTGTAACCGCCTGCAAACAGGGCTGTAAAAAATCCACAGGCATCAAATGTGCCTCATCGAAAATCAAAATACTGTCCGCCGTATTGTGGAGCTTGCGCAGTTTTCCGCGCCGATTGGCATAGACGGATTCAAAAAACTGCACGGCGGTCGTAATAATGATTTGCGCGTTCCAATTTTCCGCAGAGGACTTGAGCTGTACGCGGTAGTCTTCCTCTATATCGAGGTCATCATAAGAAAACGAGGATTGATGCCGCAAAACGGTTGCACAGTCTCCGAACAGGTCCTCAAATTCTGCGGCGGTCTGGTCAATAATGCTGTTGTAGGGAATGATATAAATGATGCGCTTCTTGTGAAATTTTATTGCGCGTTGCAGGGCGAATTTCATACTGCAAAGTGTTTTGCCGCTGCCTGTTGGCATATTCATCAAAAAAATGTTCGCATCTACGTCTGCCTTTTGGTAAACCTGTGCCTGTAATACGGCGCGCGCCTTTTGAAGCGGCGTCCGGGCGGAAAAGCCCTGTAATTTTGCATCCAGCCTTTGCAGACATTCCTTGAAATCCGCAGTCAACTCCCGATTCGGAGGGGCTCCGCAAAATTCGGCAGTGTCTAAGGAATCGGCGTCTGTCAAGCACGAAAAACAGTATCGGGTAACAAAGGCGAATTTTTCATATAACTGCTGTCGGCTTGTGCAGTTGCAAAGCAAAAACGTATGGAAGGCGTCCATATCGATGGCGGGCGGCGCGATTTCCTGTTCGTATGCGGAAAAATCCTCGGTTTCGCGGTTTAAACGTCCGCTGAGCGTCGCCATATCCGCTGTGTCCACCGCCCTATTTCCGCCGTCGGGCAGACCGCTGTGATGCCCTGCAATGCAGTATTGCAGCAACAGGGCAAGCGCGTTTTCATATTTTTCACCCACAACCTTTGCACCGCAGACAGAATGCTCCACACGAATATCCTTGCCGTTTATGTGCGCTTGGAACGCAGGCTGATATTTGCCGATATCGTGCAGTAACCCCGCAGCATAAACTACATCCCGCAACGGTTCGATTGAAAATTGTGCGGCACGTTCCGCCGTGTTTTCGCAGTGCGCCGCTACACTTTGCTCGGCACCCGTATTTTCATTTATATGTGCGATAAATTCAGTCTTCAAGCGTCGTATCCTCCTCAAGCACCGCCCTTGCCATCGCCGTGTATTCTGCCTTCGCGTGCACGGGCGAGAGAATTTGCATTTTCTTGCCGAACCCGAACATCCAACCGTAAAACGGGGGACTCAGTGCCACATCTACACGTACACAAAACGAATTTGTATCGCGTTGCGTGATTTCAACATCCTCTGAAAATTTGTCAATGATGAATTTCATCAGACTGTTTTCACAGCGTAGCTCGACTGTGCACTCCTCGTGACCGCCGTACATTTGAAATGCGGATTTTGTGTATTTTCCAACCGAAAAGTCGGGTGGGGCGGGGACGGCGTTTTCCTCGAGAATCTGCGGCGTACACAAAATACGATCCATTCTGTATGCACCGATGCCGCAGTGCTTGTCACAGTACCCGAGCATATAGTAGAAATCTCCGTTCCATACCGAGGCGTACGGGCTGAAAATATAAGGCTTTCCGTCGTTTTTCAGATGCTTTTCTTTTGAAACATCATATTCAAAATACAAAAACGAAACCTTTTTTTCAAGACGGATGGCTTGCTGTACAGTGTCTAAAATATAATAAACGTGTTCGTTTGTCGGCTTTACGCCGGAGTCGGTATACAGCTTCGGCTGTATCTCCTGCGCCTGATGTACACTTGTCAATGTTGCAAGCTTTTCAATGAGCTGGGCACTTTTCTTTTCCGTGATGAATTTTGAGGATTCCACCGCGTCGCAGAGCAGCTTTAATTCCGGCAGTTCAAACAAGCGGGACGGGACATAATATTGATTGTTTTTGGAACGAATCTCCTCAATATCTATGCCGTAATTTTGTAAGACGGTAATATCCGATTTCACGGTTGTGCGGTGCATCGGAATACCGTATGTATCGCGCAGCAGCGCAATCAGCTCGTTTGTGGACAGGGGATGCGCCTCATCCGTCTGCCGCTCCAAAATAGATAAAAGATATAAAATTCGCGCCCTCGGTTCAATCATAAAAAATCCTCCGAATATGTGGAGCTTACAGAATATTCGCCAAAATTCATCAATATTTCAGCTCTTTTTATATTATATCTGCATATGTGTTCCTTTGCAACTATTGTTTTCAAAATGGAAAAAGGTGTCGATTTTTACCGACACCTTTTTTCTTGAAGTATCTTTAGCGTACTGCGTAGAGAAACAAAAAATCGCCTGTCCTTCCGACCGAGGCCGTGAAGGGCAGGGGATTCTTTAGTTTTTCATATCCAATTCGCCGGGAAATTTGCTGTCGTCTAAGACAAACTGCTCGTAATTTTCGTTTTGCCAGACTTTTACGTAGTCAATCAAAAATTCGCTGTCACTGCTGTGGTCAAACTGCCCGATTTTTTGTGCGTGCGGTCCCCAGCCGTCACCTGCATCGATTTCCACGGTTAAGCGCAAAAATTCTTTGACCTTGGAAACGCCGCCGCCCATTGTTGCCCAGGTCGGTTCACCGTCGATGTAGAATACATAATATTCGGGCGTCCATTTGAGCGCGTAGGTGTGGTAGCCGTCGTACAAATCCTGCTCCAAAGTATTGATGATAGTGTCCGATTTACCGAACTCGCCGTAGCCGTTCCACAACAGCGCGTGCCCCATACGGCTGTGGCGATTTTTGCGGAATGCGCTTTCGAATACGTCGATTTCCGTGCCGTCTACACCCTCGCTGGAGATTTTTCGTTGGTTAGAGGATTGCAGCCAAAAAGCCGACCAAAGACCGTCCGCCTGCGGCAGCTTTGCACGCACCTCGAAATATCCGAACGCCTGCGAGAAGAGCAGTTCATCCTGCGAGCCCTTGTTATTGTTGTTGTCGCCCGCGATGCGGCGTGTTTCGATGCCGCCGGTGAACCGTCCTGCCGTGGGGCAGTCACCGTCACATTCGTGATTATCCTCATAGCGTGCGCGAATGACTGCGTTGCCGTCCTTCACCTCCACAAGATTCGGACACCACCAGCAGCCGTGGTCAGGGGTGCTTTCATCATCGGATTTCCAACGAATCGCGTGCGGCGAGGTCGTCCAAATTTCCCGAGACCCCGTAAACCGTTCGCCGAAGCGAATGTTCTGATTTAAGGCATCACCCTCGAAATCATCCTCAAATACCATATACCAGCCGTTTTCATCCAAAACGGGCAGGGATAAATCAAAGCCCTTGGTTTTCCAGCTTTCATCATTTTTCGGTGCTCTGAGGGTGAGGCAAAGCACAACAATGCCCACCACACCGAGTATGACCAAAAGAATGCCGATAATTAATCCAACTGTACGTTTCATCATTTTTCCCTCCCTACGGTTTTCTGTATTCTATATAGTATCGGAAACTTTGGAAAAAGTCAATTTCTAAAGAAAAATATGTCGGTTGGATAGAAAAAAATGCGGATATATGCTATACTATATAAGATTTTGAAATTTGAAACGGATGTGACCGTATGAAAATATTGGCTTTGGAAAGCTCCTGCGACGAAACCGCCGCCGCCGTGGTAGAGGATGGACGGCACGTGCTTTCGTCTGTAGTGGCAACACAAATCGAACAGCATAAAATATTCGGAGGGGTCGTGCCGGAAATCGCTTCCCGTATGCATACCGAAGCGGTGTCGGGCGTGACTGCCGAAGCGCTGGCACAGGCAAATCTGACGCTTGATGAAATC
This sequence comes from Bacillota bacterium, assembly GCA_021769885.1. Classification (GTDB taxonomy): domain Bacteria; phylum Bacillota; class Clostridia; order Oscillospirales; family Acutalibacteraceae; genus Fimenecus. The sequence continues at coordinate 60,188 of JAETSA010000006.1, forward strand.
GATGCGATTGCCGTGACCTATGCACCGGGGCTCATCGGTGCGTTGCTCGTCGGTGTGAATTATGCAAAGGGGTTGTCGCTTGCGAGCGGCAAACCGCTTGTGCCCGTGCATCATCTGCGCTCGCACATCGCGGCAAATTATATTACGCACCCCGATTTAGAGCCGCCGTTTTTGTGTTTGGTGGTGTCAGGCGGCAATACCTTGCTTGTCAATGTGCGCGGCTATACCGATTTTGAAATTGTCGGCAGAACGCGTGACGATGCGGCGGGCGAAGCACTGGATAAAGCCGCAAGGGCGATGGGTCTGCCGTATCCCGGCGGCGTAAATTTGGATAAAATTGCCAAGGACGGCAACAAAACCGCTTTCACATTCCCGCATCCGCACGTGGACGGCGCGCCGTTGGATTTCAGCTTTTCGGGACTCAAAACATCGGTGCTCAATACGATACATAATGCCGAACAGCGCGGGGAATCTATAGAGGTAAAGGATCTTGGCGCATCGTTTCTGTCGGCAGTGGTGGATTCGTTGGAGCGCAACACCGAAAAAGCACTCGAACAGTATCCCGAAACGCAAAAACTCGTTTTGGCAGGCGGTGTAAGCGCAAACTCTGTTTTGCGTGAACGGATGTTCAATCTTGCAAAACGGCAAAATGTGAAATTGTATCTTCCCGAGCTTTCTCTGTGCGGAGATAATGCGGCAATGGTCGGCGCACAAGGGTTTTACGAGTTCTCGGCGGGCAAACGCGCGGGAATGTCTTTAAACGCGTGCGCGAGTATGCCGATTGCGGAAAATGAACAAGAATAATCCTTTTTGCCGTATGCAAAACAGGCGATTTGGGCATAGTGAATTAAAAAGGATGCGAAAATTGACAAAAAATTCACATTTTCTCTGTTGCTTTTCAGAGCGGAATCGTCTATAATATTTGAAAATGGAAGAATTTGTGAAATATGAATTTTTTCATTGGCAATTATGCAAAAAATGTCCGACGCTATGTCGGAATGAAAGTAAGGAGTAATGTATTATGGCAGCACTGACACAAAACAAGAGCGTTCTGAGTTGGATTGACGAGAAAATCGCTCTTGTCGAGCCGGATGAAGTTGTTTGGATTGACGGCTCGGAGGAGCAGCTCGAAGCACTTCGCAAGGAAGCCTGCGAAACCGGCGAAATGGTGAAGCTCAACGAGGATTTGCTTCCCGGTTGTTATTATCACAGAACCGCGCCCAACGACGTTGCGCGTGTGGAGGACAGAACCCTCATCTGCTCCAAGAAGGAAGAGGATGCAGGTCCTACAAACCACTGGATGGATCCCGAAAAGGCATATAAAATGCTGTATGACATTGCCCGCGGCAGCTACAAGGGCAGAACGATGTATGTCATTCCCTATTCGATGGGTCCTGTCGGCTCGCCGCTTGCAAAAATCGGTGTGGAGCTGACTGACTCTATCTACGTTGTTCTGAATATGGCAATTATGACCCGCGTCGGCAAAAAGGTTATGGATGTGCTCGGCGACAGCGAAGACTGGGTACGCGGTCTCCACTGCAAGTGCAACGTTGACCCCGAAAACCGCTGGATTTGCCAGTTCCCCGAGGACAACACCATCATTTCCGTAAACTCCGCTTACGGCGGCAATGTTTTGCTCGGCAAAAAGTGCTTTGCACTGCGCATTGCTTCTTATCAGGGCAAAAACGAAGGCTGGCAGGCTGAGCATATGCTCATTCTCGGCATTGAAAATCCGCAGGGCGAAGTCAAATACATCTGCGCGGCGTTCCCGTCTGCGTGCGGTAAGACAAACCTTGCTATGCTTATTCCGCCCGAAGGCTATCGCGCAAAGGGCTACAAGGTTTGGTGCGTCGGCGACGATATCTCCTGGATTCGCAAGGGCGAGGACGGCAGACTGTACGCTATCAACCCTGAAAACGGTTTCTTCGGCGTAGCACCCGGTACAAATGACAAATCCAACCCCAACGCGTTGGCATCCACCAAGAAGGGCACAATCTTCACCAACGTTGCGCGTAATCTCGACGACAACACCGTTTGGTGGGAGGGTCTTGACAAGAATCCGCCTGTCAATGCAGAGGAGTGGACAGGAATCAAGACAAACGGCGTAGAGTGGAAAGCAGAGGGCAAAAACCTCGCGCATCCGAACAGCCGCTTTACCGCACCCGCAGTCAACTGCCCGTGCATCAGCTCCGAATTTGAAAATCCGCAGGGCGTGCCGATTTCGGCATTCGTATTCGGCGGCAGACGTGCAAAGCTCGCGCCGCTGGTTTATCAGTCAAGAGATTGGAATCACGGTGTGTTCGTAGGCTCGATTATGGCGTCTGAAACCACCGCAGCTGCCGCGGGCGCAGTCGGCGTTGTCCGCCGCGACCCGATGGCAATGCTGCCGTTCTGCGGTTACAATATGGGTGACTATTGGAAGCACTGGATTGAAATCGGTGCAACACTCGATGCAGACAAAGCACCGAAAATCTTCAACGTCAACTGGTTCAGAAAAGACGACGAAGGCAACTTTATGTGGCCGGGCTTCGGCGACAACCTGCGCGTTCTCGAGTGGATTCTCAAACGCTGTGACGGCGAAGTAGACGCAAAAGAAACCGCTATTGGCTATCTGCCCTATGCAAAGGACATCAACATCGAAGGTCTGGAGGGCGAGGTTTCCCTTGACTCCCTTGAAAGCATCTTGGATGTAGACAAAGACCTTTGGGCAAACGAAGCAGAGGGCATCGCAGAGTTCTACGCAAAATTCGGCGACAAACTGCCGAAGGAGCTTGCTGACGAGCTCGAAACCCTCAAAGCAAATCTGAAATAAGCTCATAGCAAACTTGAAATAAAATAAGCTTAAAGCAAGCTTTCAGACGCAGTCAGAAAAATATAAAAAACGTCCGCAGTACAAATCTGTACCGCGGATGTTTTTTGTTATCTTAGGTATGAATTTCTGTTGTAGGTGTATTTATTCATATTGTAGGGGCGCATCACGAAGCGCCCGAGCACGGTCGGATTTCGCACTCACCCAACGGCGGAGCACAACATGTAGGGGCGGGTCTCCGTGCCCGCCCGAGGAAGCGTAAAATTCACACAAATCCTACGGAACGACACAGAGGTCGTTCCCTACGCCTGTAGGGGTCGGCGTTCTCGACGACCCGAGGGCAGTCGAATTTTGCACAAACCTAACGGCGATACGCGAATCCTGTAGGGGCGATTCACGAATCGCCCGAGGACGGTCGGATTTCGCACAAACCCAACGGCGATACGCGAATCCTGTAGGGGCGCTTCACGAAGCGCCCGAGCACGGCTGGATTTTGCACAAACCCAACGGTGATACACAAACTCGTAGGGGCGGATGCCCTCATCCGCCCGAGCAGACGTAAAAATTTGCGCAAACAAAAACGGCGGGAGCAAGTTACGGCTACGCCATTACCCTTTTGTCGCTTCGCGCCATTTTCCCTATTAGGGAAATCTTCCCCGCCCTACACCAGTAGGGGCGTGCATTGCGCGCCCGCCGAAGTCTGATAAATTTACGGAACGACACAGAGGTCGTTCCCTACACCCGAAAAATTCGCACACCCCCGCACGGACAATTCACGAGTCACCCGCAAAATCAACGCCGTCCTCAAATGCATCGGGTGCGCTGACATACAAATCTATATCCATTTCCGTGCCGGTGTCACAGCAAAACTGCATCACCTCTAAAGACGGCGCTAAACAAGGCGCGGGCTCGTCAAATCGGACAGTCGGCACAACAGCTAACGTAAACGTCACATCAAAATCCTGCTTGATTTTCTTTAAAACATTTACTTTTTCCAAAAGCGGTGCAATCGTTTTCCGCATTTGATTTTCAACAAGGACATCGTACTCGTCACAAGTGCCGAAACGCCAGGATGCAAAATCAAATGGCTTACCGTCCTGCCTTTTATCGCCGATTTTCCACGTCTTTTCGGGTTTTAGGTTTAGCAGATCCGAGATAATATCAGGGTCAAAATCACCTGTAATTCGGAAATATGTGTAGCATTGTGTTCTGTTGGTATGATAACAAATTCTTTCAGGATTTTCCATTTAGTTGCCCTTTATAATTGTTTATAATTCCCCATCCCGAAATGCCCGCGCAAACCAAACGTCCGCAACCTGAAAGCACCTTCCGTTTAAATAATTCAAAATCCCCGCATCCGTGGTGAAGTCAAATTGCAGCTTGTAGGAATACAGAAACTGCTTTTTGTATCCGTATGCCTTATTCTGCGCGTTTCTGCCGTATTTGCCGTCGCCTAACAGCGGATGCCCGACAGATGCGAAATGTGCGCGGATTTGATGTGTGCGCCCTGTCAGTAAATCAACTTCGACTAAAGACAGCTTGCCGTCGCTTTCCAATACGCGGTATTTTGTGCGAATCGTTTTTGCGCCTGCTTCGGGCGTTTTCAGCACGCGAACCATATTTTTTTGCGCATCTTTGATTAAATATCCCTCTAAAATACCCGCCTGCGGCTTCGGCGTGCCGTGCAGAACGCACAAATAAAATTTGTGCAGCTCTCGGTCTTTCATTTTTTGATTCAAAATCCGCAGGCTTTCGGCGTTCTTTGTCGCAATTACAATGCCTCCTGTGTTGCGGTCGATACGGTTGACAAGCGCGGGCACAAAGCTGCTTTCCTGCGCAGGGTCATATTCGCCTTTTTCATATAAATAACGCTTTACGCGCCCAATCAGCGTGTCAATAAATTCACGGTCGTCAGGGTGGCAGAGCAGACCTGCGTTTTTGTTAAGCAGGAGAATATTTTCATCCTCATACAAAATATCCAAGGCTTTTCCGGCACGCAAAAAGTCATAAACCGTTTCGCTTTTCTCGAAAAATTCATCAGCAACAAATATTTTGACACTGTCGCCGACCTGCAAGCGTGTGGAAATTTCTGCACGCTTGCCGTTTATTTTAATATTCTTTGTGCGAATCGCTTTGTAAAGCATGGATTGCGGCAAATTCGGTGCGACCTTTTTTACGAATTTGTCGAGCCGCTGTCCCGCATCATTTTGCGTGATCAAAAATTCTTTCATACCGTTTTTTCCTATACTATTATATATAGCCTTTTTTCTGTGCATTTTTTTCCTTCAAATAACTGCTATCAGTATAGCACAAATCCGTAAAAAACGCCATAATTTTCGAAGTAAAGTCATAGAACAGAAAATCCATTGAAATTAGGCTGATTTTCTGTGCGGAGTGGGGAAAATCATCGGATTTTTAGAAAAAATCCAAATTTTTTTATGAAAACGTATACACAATATCTATGTAAAATCAAGGGAATGCATACTTTTTTTGTATTTGCATATACTATATATGGAAAACAAGGCTTTTTTAACCGAAAATTTTTAAAAAAAATCGTTTTGTTACCCCTTTGTAACCAAATGTAAGATTTTTAACATTTTCACAAATATTCACCGAATTTCGTAAATCTAACTTCTAAAAAAAACGGAAAAAGCCTTGTTTTTGACAGATATTGACATTTCCGATTGTGCAAGTTAAACAAAAAGTCATCTTTTGAAAATTTGACAATTAGCGGAGTTGGAAATATAATGACCGAAGTCACAAGCGATAATAACAGCGGCGCCGCGAAAAGACCGTGCCTTCTCAATCTTTTCAGAGAGCATACGGTCGGCGTCCAACAGCCTTTCGGACAGCAAAGTCCCATTTCCCGATAAGGTATGAGTTAAAGGAGCAGAATGATGATTACTGAATTAAAAGGGTATGTAAAAGCGACCCGAACGACCGTTTGGAAGGTCGTCGCGCTGATTTTAGCGTTGGCTGTGCTTTGCGCAGGGACTGCTTTTGCTGCCGCTCCGAGCCTCTATGTCGTAGACATTTATGACGGTTCGGAAATCACAAGAGTAGAAACGACCAAAACGGACGCTTACGAAATTGTGAAACAAGCAGAGATTGATTTGTCCGAAAAAGATAAGCTTTCTTTGGACGCCTTTGTTCCGGGTGAGGATAGCGTGCTGACCATTTACCGTGCGGCGGCAGTCACTTTTGTACGTTTAAACGGTGAGACGGTTTACACGGTTTGTGCAGGAACAGTTGCAGATTTGTTGACGGAGCTTTCCGTTACGGTCGAAGAAGGGCAGTTAGTCAGCCTGCCGACCGCGACCGTCCTGAAAGACGGTATGACTGTGAAGATTACGAATGCGTATCACGTATCTGTAACGGCGGATGCTGTACAGCAAACCTTGCTTTTGGGCGAGGGGACTGTAAAAGATGCGCTTCAAAAAGCGGGTATCACTTTAGGTGAAAACGATGAGGTTTCCCCGTCGCTGGACAGCGCACTGTATGACAACGTAAACATCACGGTTTACCGTGTGGAGTACACAGAACGCACGGTGAATGAAACGATTCACTTCACGAAGAAAACAGAAAAATCTTCGGCACTTTACAAAGGGCAGAGCGAGATTTTGCAGGCGGGTGCGAACGGCGAAAAGACCGTCACCTACCGCGACAAGATTGTAGACGGCGTTCGCGTTTCTTCCGAGGCCATCAGTGAAACCGTGCTTACAGAAGCCGTGCCGCAGATTACAGCGGTCGGTACAAAGCAAAAGGCAGTGGCAGTGGCGAGCCTTCGAAACGGCGGTACACCGATTTCTGAGCTGACTGCGCCCGAAACTCTGCAAATCGTAGACGGCGCACCGACGCAGTATTCTAAAATTATTACCGGTAAAGCGGCGGCATATACCGCTTCGCCCGGTTCCAAAACGGCAAGCGGCCGTGCGGTAAAGCCCGGTTATATCGCCGTGAATCCGAACCAAATTCCCTATGGCAGTAAGCTGTGGATTGTTTCCACCGACGGCATTGTTTACGGCTATGCCATTGCGGCGGATACAGGCGGATTCGTAAAAAAAGGCAAATTCACGGTGGATTTGTTTATGAACACCGAGGCCGAATGCAGACAGTGGGGCAGCAGAGACGTAGTGATTTACGTCCTGTAACCTCTAAGATACTTGTGACGATTCCCCCGACCGAAAAGGTCGGGGGCTTTTGGTTTTGTGCCGTTTGCAAAATACAGAATGCATTTTACGCGTAGGGAATGCGCATTGCGCATTCCGCGGGCGCGCAATGCGCGCCCCTACGGTGGGTGCGTTTTTTACACATATCGTAGGGACAGCCCGGGCTCGCTGTCCGTTCTGCGGGCGAACACAGTTCGCCCCTACAGGTTGTGATTCGCCGTTGGGTTTGTGTAAAATCGAACCGTGCTCGGGCTACGTGCAATCGCCCCTACAAGGTTCGCATAAACCTGTCATTCTGAGCCGTTAGGCGAAGAATCTCACACAGAACAAAGTAAATTGGATAATGCGTAGGGAACGACCTTTGTGTCGTTCCGCAAGATTTTCATCCGATTTCGACGGGCGTGTGTTACCTCCTCTCGCAGGAGAACTGTTCCGTAAATGAATTTAGATAGTATTACTGTCTTTTTGAAAAATATCTAAAAAATGAAAGGACATACCGACACAGTCTGCGCGTTCGCACATTTGGAAATGATACTGCATATACAATTCAAACTCGGCATCGCTGAAGCCGTCTATTATATCGCCGAAAAATTCCGACAGCATATCTGTGCCGACAAAGTGCAGTCTGCGCACAGAAAAGCTTTGCATAAGACTGTCAATCTCCGCCTTGCGCGAAAGGGAAAATACAAGTTCCGGTAAAGGTTTCATATGAAAATCCTGCGTTAGACGGTTGCTTTCTGCATATGCCTGTATTTGATGCTGTACAAAGAGATTATAGATTGTCGTATCGTTGTTGCAGTATGCGGCAAAAATAACACCGTTTGGTTTTGCAACACGTATTGCCTCAGCGAGTGCATTTAATTTGTCAGCTTTGTTGAACAGATGATACATCGGACCGAGCAAAAGGACGATATCGTAGGTGTTGCTGTGCAAAAATCTCAAATCAACTGCATTGCCCTTGAAAATGCGCAAATTGCTGTTATCTTTTGATTTTTACTTTAAAAGTGCAATATGCTTTGGCAGAAGCTCAACTGCATCAACAGAATATCCCTGCGCGGCAAGAGCGAGAGAATACCGCCCTGTACCCGCGCCGATTTCCAAAATCCGCGCACCCTGAAATAAGTATTTTTGAATATAGCGCATTGTCGTTAAATATTCTGTTTGACGGCTTTTGCGCAGAAATCGTGCATCTTCATCATATTGTGCGTAGTATTCTTCAACACAGTTCATAAAACCGCTCCTGTTCCGTTTCTTTCCAATCCAGCCACTCCTCTTTTAAAATACCGTATTTTTGCGCATCGCCTGTGCCGCGCGCACCTTTTTTGTAATAGTATTGTGGAAATAATCCCTCTTTTTTCATTCCCAACTTTTCCATTACCTTGCCCGAAGCAGGGTTGCGCGTATCGTGACCGGCGGATATTCTGTGAAAACCGACCTCGCAGAACAGAAAATCAAATACCGCTGTTGCCGCCTCAGTCATAATGCCCCTGTTCCAAAAAGGCGCGTCAATCTGCCAACCCATAACGGCTTCCCAAAGATTATCGTGGCGCACAACATCAATATTTCCGATAACCCTTCCCTCATATTCAATTGCCCAGTTGTAGCTGTCCATTTGTTTTGCTTCGTCAGCCCAAAGGCCGGCGATTTTTTCCGAATCAGCAAGCTCCTTGTGCGGCAGATAGCTTACATAACGGTTGACTTTCGGGTTGCTTGCCCACGTAAAAATATCCTTGTAATCGGATTTTTTGAATTTTCGCAGGGTCAGCCGCTCGGTTTTGAGCGTTACCGTGCCCTTGTGGTGCGTTAATTCTTCGCCGTTTTTTGTCCAAAGGTATTCTTTACAGCGGAAAGTTGCACTGCCGTCGAATTTTTGATAAGTGCTGTAATGATGGAACACAAGCCCACAATTGCGAAGCACCCGGCCGCTGTTAGGATTTTTCACCGCGTGGCAGGAGCCGATTTTTACGGCATTCAGCTCGGTCTTTGCAAATCGAATCATTTCCTGTGCCGCCTCGGTGGCATAGCCCTTGCCCCAGCTTTGGTGCCGCAGATTGTAGCCGACGCGCCACTGCTGACGGTCGGTTTCCCAATAGACCCCGCCCGAGCCGATGAGCTCGCCGCTTACCTTTTCTACAAACCCGAAGTCGTAATCTGCGTCGGAACTGTGGTCAATACTGCGAAGCCATTCCAGCGTTGTGTCTATCGTTTCGTGCTTCGGATATGTCATATATTTCGCTACGCGTTCGTCGCTTGCCCATGCGAATACCGCGGGAGCGTCCTCGACGCACAGCGGTCTTAAAATTAACCGTTCGGTTTCCAATATCGGTGTGTACATACGTGTTACTCCTTTGTGTATAAATTTTTCGGTTGATGCTCCCGACGCGTCTGGAGAGCGCAAACAGAAACTATATAAAAAACCGCCGATGCGTTGTGCATCGGCGGTGTGAAGAGCAAATTTTAAAAATTCGTTACTCCAAAGACGATGAACACAACACAAATAAGCCGAATGCGACGAGCGCTTCGGACGGTTTCATATTCATCGAATGAAGTTTAAATTGCATGGTGTTCACCTGCCTTTCATTTTGATTCAGTATAACACAAGATTTTGGTTTGTCAAGAAATTTTTTATTCTGTTCGTTTTTTTACAGTAAAACTGCCGCGTGAGGGGGAGACTGCACACGGCAGTTTTTGTTTTATGGCACAGAGCTTACCGAAACACAAACAGCTTTTCCACAGGAATTTCAAATAAATCCGCAATGTCAAAAATCACATCCAACGATACACCCGCATTTGCAAGCTCGATTTTGCTGACCGTGGTGCGGTCAATGTCCAGCTTTTCGGCAAGGCTTTCCTGCGTGTAGCCGTTCAGCTTGCGGTAATATGCAATGTTCAGCCCCAAAAGACGATATTTCTGTTTATGACTTAATTTCATTTTCATCACCGAAAAAATAATACAAGAATTTTTTCACGAGCAGCAGAGAATTAAAACCAACAAATTATGCTTAAGCTGGGGGGAGTCGAACACAATATGCCGAAAACTTGTTTTTGCGGCGAATTTTCACGTTTTCACCGTTGGAAGGCGTCAGCCTTCCTGCCGTCGGAGAAGCAAAAATTCATCTGCAACTCCTGCGTTTTCGGTGCTTCGCAGTTTAAAATAGTCATATTTTTGATGAAACAAGGCACAAAATCGACGGCATACTGCCGTATGCCGAGATTTTTAACGCAGTTTCAGCGGAAATAGGGCATTTTAAACCATATTGGGCTCGACTCCCCTCAGCTTAACATTCTACATTTTAAGAATTAGAATAAAGAAAACGCAAAAAAAGGTCGATTTTATGTGTCGGAATATTTTAAAAATGGGGAAACCCTATAAACAGCGGCATCCCCGCACGCGCGCGCAAACGGATAGCCGAAATTTACAGCTTTCGCAAACGCTTGGGTTATGTGCGCTGGTTTGCGCCTTATTTTTTGCTTCGCTTGGTCTTTTATGCAGTTGTGTCGGCATTTGCCTGCTGAATACCGTTGCCGCTTCACCGCAGACAGCCGCAGAACGCAGCAGTGCACGCTTGGCAAACGGATGCGGGTTTGCGCTGTCTGTGCTGATGTTGGGGATGCGAACGGCGATTTTGATTTGGCTTTTTAAATTCTGATAGAAATTTTTTAACTTTTTCTTAAATTTTGGCAGTGCATTTTAATGGATTTTATATTTTCTCTTCATTTTTCCGTAATCGGGGCAGGCTATACTCAGAATATACCAAACAACAGACCAATCTGATGACAGGAGAACAGTTATGAATATTTTAGTTACCTTGGATTCTAATTATGTTTCCCCCTTATGCACAATGCTTTCGTCGCTGATTCGTTCCAATCCGCGCGAAGCGTTCGATATATATGTCGCGTATGCGCACTTGACAGAGGCGGATTTCGAGAAAATCGGCAAATCGGTGGACGGCAGCGGCAGTCGGATTATCGGCATCCGCGTGCCCGATTCGCTGTTTGAAAAAGCACCCGTGTTAAAACGAATCACAAAAGCGACGTATTACCGTTTGTTCGCGTCTATGTATTTGCCCGAATCGCTGGAGCGTGTTTTGTATATCGACCCTGATACGCTGATACTTCGGGATATTTCGGCATTCTATCATCTGCCGTTCGGAGACAATTTTTATGCGGGCTGTACGCATATGAATACCTTTACAAATTTTGTGCAGACCGCGCGGCTCGGAATGTCTCCGCAGAGCGCGTATATCAACGCAGGGGTATTGCTGATCAATTTGCGGGCACTGCGTGCGTTTTTCTCGGCGAACGATGTGTTCGATTTTGTGGAGCGGCACGCGTCAACTCTGTTCTTGGCGGATCAGGATGTGCTGAATGCCCTGTACGGCGACCGTATTTTGGCGCTGGACGCCAAAGTCTATAACTGCGATGAACGCGTCTACCGCCGTCTGCAAAAGAAATTCGGCGATGTGGGCGCACAGGCGGTCGTCAAACAGGAAACCTGTATTTTACACTACGACGGAAAATACAAGCCGTGGAAACCGAATTATAAAGGGGAGCTGATTCGGTTTTATCCGTACACATCACGTTACGCCTCTCGGCTTTTGCGGACGGAAAGCGTATGAACAGGGCGGTTCAAACTCTCAAAGAAAAGCTGCGTGCAATGACACGGCGGCAGTGGATAACTCTGCTTTTGCCCGTGGCAGTGCTCCTCGGTATTACCGCAGTTTTATATGTCGTGTTCGGCAGAAGACTGTTGGTTGTCGTAGAAGATCCGCAGGCATTTAAGGCGTGGATAGACAGCTTCGGTGTGTGGGGCGAGGCGGCGTTTGTCGGCATTCGAACGGCGCAGACGGTGTTTAAGTTTATCCCCGCCGAACCGCTGGAGGTTGGCTCGGGTTATGCATTCGGCGTGTGGGGCGGACTGTTTCTGTGTATGCTCGGCACGGAGCTCGGCAGTGCCGTGATTTTACTGCTTTCCAAAAAATACGGTATGCGCTTTGTTTCCCGCTTTACCGACCCTGAAAAGCTTCGGGAATTTTCCTTTTTGCAGGATGCTCGTCGCCTACGCCCGTTGCTGTTTCTGATTTACTTCATTCCCGGTGCACCCAAGGACTTACTGACCTATTTTGTCGCATTTACGGATATCCGTCTGTGGGAGTATTTGCTGATTACCGCCGTGGCGCGGATTCCGTCTATCATTACCTCTACGATGTGCGGTGCCTATTTCGGAGAAAAGAATTATCTTGCGGCAGTACTTGTGTATGCAGTCACCATACTTTTAAGCGGCGCAGGTGTTCTCGTGTATCGCCGTATTGCCAATAAGAGCAGAACAGAGATATAAAGAAAAGCTGTCGCGAACGGCGACAGCTTTTCATGCATCGAAAAACTAATTTTGCTCCCCTTGTCAGGGGAGCTGTCGAGCGTAGCGAGACTGAGGGGTAGTCAGAAACCTTGTTGTATCCATGTTTTCTCCCACCTCAGTTTCACTTTTTTCTGCTTTTGATTTGTGCGTGCGGTAAAATTGTATCCGGATTTCATTCTGCATTTTTCCTGCAAAACCGTTTCCACATCGGTATGCAGACAGCGGAAACCGCTACGGCGAGGACGGCAATGGCAATCCACATCCAAAACAGACTGTTCCAACCGTTCTGCGTTTCCAAAAGCTTGCCCGCAAGCAGATTCAGCGCGCCGCAGCCGATGTAGGCAACGGCATTCAAAAGTCCGCCGATAGTGCTCACATTGCCGAGCTTGGAAAATTGCAGGGGCACCATCGTAATCAGCATCACATTCACGGCAAACATACAGTTCGTCACGCCCGCCATCGAAATCAGTGCCAATACCATACTTTTTGTGCCGAACAGCTTTAATATCAGCAAAAACAAAATAGAGATAATGAAAAATATCATTGACGTGCCGATTTCGCTGTGCAGTTTTTTGTGCACGGCTTTTGCAAAATATGCGCCCGTCACATTCACAATCGGCAAAAGCATTGTCAAAAGCAGAGAAAACGAGGTGTTCGACCCGAATGTGTTTGCGAAAAATGCGGGTACCCATTGCGTGACGCTGTCCTTCAGCGTGCCCTGAATGACAATCGGAATCAGCATCAGCAGTACGCCGCCCGAAAGTGCCGCTTTGAATGTTGCACCCAGTCCGTTTGTGCCATCGGATTTTTGTGCTTTTACAGGGGGTGCATTCTCCTTGGATACAAACCGTCTGCGCGTGCCGAACAGCCAAACAGCGGAAATCAGCAAATCGTAAAGTCCGCAGGTCAAAAATACATATTGCCACGGCAGGCAAAGAAGCGTGAAAAGGCTGACCGCATAGCTTAACAGCGTGCCGATAGGGACGGTTGTGGACATATCAATACCGAATTTTTCGCGGGTGGGCGCGTCAAAGTTCAGGGAAGCGATTTTTAGAATCGGCGTCCAGACCATAGACTGTGCGATGCCGTTTGCCGCCCAAAACAGCAGAAGCGGTGTGTAGGTATGTATCAAAAATATACCGATATTGCAAAGTGCCGAAATCAGCAGTCCCGAAAAAACCAGCTTGCGCGTGTCGGCACGGTCACCGATTAAGCCGCTCACAAATTGCCCTATGCCGTAGCAAATGAAAAACACCGACGAAACAGCGGCAATCCGCGTTTCCGAAAAGACGGCGTTTGCCTGTAGCTCAGGCATCGCTGCCGAGAAATTCAAACGGCAGACATAGGTGGAAGCATACGCCAGCCAGCACAGCAAAAAGGTAAAGAATTGATTTTTGGACTTGTAACCGAAATATTTTTGTGTCATAATGAAAACAGCCTCACATCAAGGAGAGATTACATATGTTTTTTAAAAATGCGGAGAAAACCTATCTTGCGCACTTAGATACGCAGGGCGTTTTTAATAATACCACAAAAACCGCACTGCCGCAAACGGCTTTTGCAGAAACGGTTCGAAATCATTTTAAAAATCTGAACGGCAAAACGCCGAAGGCATTGCTGATTGGGTTTGACGGTGCGCGTGCGGATGCGATGCACCTTTTGTGCGAGAGTGCAGACGAGAAGGTGACAGGGGTGTTATTTAATTCCGCTTACAGTGCTGTGCAGACTTTGAAGACGCAGGGGGGCTTGTATTTAAGCTTCGCCGGCGGCGAACCGAGTGCCCCGCAGGAAACCTCGACTGCGCAGGGCTGGGCAGCGATTTTGACAGGCGTTTGGGGCGGAGAGAACGGAGTGCTTCGGCACGTGCCGCTGAAAAAGGAGTATCCGACCGTCTTGCGCGAGTTGGCGGGGCAGGGGAAGAAAGCCGCATTTTTGGCGGAATGGCCGGACCATTTCACTGTTACTTACAAGGATGAAATCGAAATTGCAAAGCGTGAAAATTTACCGTTGATTTTTCAAAAATATGCGGATGACCGTGCGCTGGAATCGGCATTTTTAGAGAAAATTGCGGGCGATACCGACTGCATATTCGGGATTTTCGAAGCCCCCGATTATAACGGACACACCACAGGTTTTTCTTTGGAAAATCCGCGATACGCCGCGTGCGTCTGCCGTTTGGATAATGTAGCATACCGCCTGATGGAAGCGGTCAAAAGCCGCCCGACCTATGAAAAAGAGGATTGGCTTGTGATGATCACCTCCGACCACGGTGGGCACGACCGCCGCCACGGCACGCAAAAGCCATTTGACCGTATGACCTTTATTGCATCCAATAAACCGATTGGGTCAAAATAAATTTACGGAAAGCAAGAGCCGCCGCACAAATTTTGTGCGGCGGTTCTTGCTTATAGAAAAACGGACAGCGAGCCCGGGCTGTCCCTACGGTGTGCGAAACAACGTACCACTTCGTAGGGGGCGACGACCTCGGCGCCCCGAGCACGGTCGGATTTTGCACAACCCCAACGGCGATACGCAAACCCTGTAGGGGCGATTCATAGTCGGATTTTGCAAAGCCCAACGTGATACGCACCCCGTAGGAGCGAACTGTGTTCGCCCGCGAAAACAGATGAAACTTCACGGAACGACACTGGGGTCGTTCCCTACACGGCGTCGGATTTTATTTGAACCGTTTCTGATAGCTTTCCATATCAAACAAATCCAAAGTGCTGTCCTTTTTCAAATACAGCGGATGGTGCGGATGTCCTTTAACGGAAATTTTGCCTGCTGAAACCCATTTTGCATTGTGGGCATTGCCGATTTCAATGATTTCCGATAGGCAGAGATTTAAGTATTTCCGCTTTTCAACAATGTTGCCCCACGCCGCCCAAACCGTCGGACGCTCGCCTTTGCACAATGTGAGTGCATATTGGAATGCTTTCTTGTTTTCTTCGTGTAAATGCGCATTGAAATTCCGCTCCATATCGTCGGGGTCGGTGGCGCGCTGGGCGTAGACGTTGAGCATAATAAAGCTGTCAAAGCCGTTGTGCAGGGCAATGCGCTCGGCGGATTTCAAGGTATTGTCGAGTGCATCGGGCGCGGCGGTGGAGGGATTGATGCCGTAGCAAATCAACGGATTCTCCCCGCGCGTACCCAATATGTAACGGTATTCGTCGTATTGGTTCGGCACAAACAGCCAGCGCGCGACATCGTAATCTTCGGCAGGCTGTAAGGCGCTTTCCAACGCAGGGGCGAAATCCAGAATTTCGACTTCGTTCGTTTCACATTGCGGAATATGCATATTTATTCGACCTCTGTTTCTGTGTTTTCGAAAAATTCTGCCGTCCAGGAGAACGCAAAGGTTTCGCCTGCGGGAAGCGCAACGATGCCGCGCTTTTCGGAAAAGTCATTTTTCTTTTCGTAGCTGTCGTTTATGCCGTACCAAGGCTCAATGCAGACAAACGGTGCGGCGGGCTTTGCCCAAACGGCAAGAAACGGGGCATCCGAGAAGGTGAAACGCATTTTCGTTTTTGCCGCTTGGCAGTGCAGTGTCACGAAGTCGGACTGCACATTCTCAAAAATCAGCGCATCCTTATCAAATAAATGCTCGGTGAGCGTCAGCGTGTCACTGTTTTCGAGAATCCAATCTTTTTCACCCGTAATGACTGAATCGGAATCGATTCGCTCGCTTTGCAGCATCTCTTTTTTCTCAAAAACCAAGGTGTCACCGAGCGCACAGTTGAATGCAGGGTGCGCGCCGAGCGAAAAATACATCGTTTTTTCGTTGGGGTTTTTAACGGTGTGCGTTACGGTAAGTGCATTTTGGTTTACGGTAAATGTGATATACAGTTCGTAATCGTAAGGGTATGATTTCTTTGTTTCTGCATCGCTTTTCTGCAAGAATACAAGCTCGTTTTCACATTCGGCAATGCACTGAAAATCTCTGTGCCTTGCGAGTCCGTGGCGAATAATTTCATATTCTTTTCCGTCAATGCGGCATTTGTCGTCTAACAGCTTCCCGATAATCGGAAATAAAATCGGGGACTGCCCGTTCCAAACGGATTTGTCGCCCTGCCATAAAAATTCGTGCCCGCTTTTGCTTGACTGCACGCTTGTGAGCACAGCTCCGAACGGTGCGACGTGGATTTTGAGAGATTCGTTTTGGATGGTGTAAAGCATCGAAGCCACTCTTTTCATAAAATTTGTAAAAGTATAAAAATAAAAGCAGATGTTTTGAAAGCATCTGCTTTTATGATGTTTTTTTCTGCTTATTTCGCCTTAGCGGGTTTCGCTTTGCCGAGAATCAAATTGGTGATGATGCCGAGAATCAACGCGCAGGCAATAGAGGTCAGTGTCACCTGACCGAAGCTGACTGTAAGCCCGCCGATGCCGCAAATCAGAATGACGGCAACTACAAAGAGATTTTTGTTTTCGCCGAGGTCAACGCTCTGAATCATTTTCAGACCCGACACGGCAATAAAGCCGTAAAGTGTAACGCAGACACCGCCCATCACGCAGTTCGGAATTGTGGAAAGGAAGGTGACAAACGGACCGAAGAACGAAATCACGATAGCCATAACAGCCGTTGCAAGAATCGTAATGACCGAAGCATTGCCTGTAATCGCAACACAGCCAACGGATTCGCCGTAAGTGGTGTTCGGACAGCCGCCGAAGAATGCACCTGCAATAGAGCCGACGCCGTCGCCAAGCAGCGTTCTGTGCAGACCCGGGTCTTTCAGAAGATCCTGACCGATAACGGAGGAAAGGTTTTTGTGGTCTGCAATATGCTCTGCAAACACCACAAATGCAACAGGCACATATGCGACGGCAATGGTTGCAATATATTTTCCGTCTACAGCGGAGAGACCTTTTGCAGCCATTAAGAATGAAAAGTCAGGAATCGCAAACAGCTTCATATTGCTGAAAACACTGAAGTCGATGACCTGCAAAGCGGTGTTGTTTGTTTTGATACCGATAACGGTGAAAATCGCCGCCGCAGCGTAGCCGGCTAAAATACCGATAATAAACGGAATCAGCTTCGCCATCTTTTTGCCGAATACCGAGCAAATCATCACCACAAACAGTGTGACAAGTCCGCAAGCAAGCGCAACATAGGGGCTGGCGGCGGAAACGAGCGATGTGCCCTCAACAATCACACCGTCTACAATTTCCTGCGTAGGAACTTCTGTCATAACCTTGCCTAAGGTAAGGTCACCGACTGCGTTGCCTGCAAGGGAAAGCCCGATGATTGCAACCGTCGGACCGATGACAACGGCGGGCATCAGCTTGTCAATCCAGGCAACACCTGCAAATTTGATAACCAATGCAATCACGACGTAGACAAGTCCCGCAAATACGGCGCCGAGGATAATGCCGGCATAGCCTGCTTCAGCGGAAGCCGCGCCTGCGAAGGCGGCGAACATAGAGCCTAAGAACGCGAACGACGAGCCGAGGAAAACAGGGCTTCTGAATTTCGTGAAAAGAAGGTAAACGATTGTGCCGACGCCTGCACCGAACAGTGCCGCAGATTGCGACATCCCGTTGCCGACAATAGAGGGAACTGCGATAGTTGCCGCAAGAATTGCAAGCAACTGCTGAAATGCGAACACAATAAGCTGTCCGAATTTCGGTTTGTCTTTGATGTTGTAAACAAGTTGCATTGGATGACCTCCTGATTTTATTTTATCTTCAAAAGCATAGCATAGTATCCCGGAAAAGTAAAGGTAAAAATCCCCTGAATTTTACCGAAACCGCACTTTTTCGCGAAAATACACCTATTGACAAACAGACAGGCTCTTTTTATAATTATTTGCAAATACAACATATGAGTATCACAGAGGTGTCTTTTCATTTATGCTTTCTTATATTCTCTCGGCGGCGGTAGCCTATTTGCTCGGTTCTTTAAGCTTCGGCATCATTCTTTCCAAGGTGAAATACAAAAAGGATATTCGCGACTACGGCTCAAACAATGCGGGTATGACCAATACCTTGCGTACGTTCGGTAAGCGTGCGGCGGCGTTTGTATTTATCTTTGATGCGCTCAAGGGCTCGGCGGCGGTGCTTTTGGCAAAATATGTGCTCAGCTTTCGCGGCGACGCACAGCTTTGCGCGTATATTGCCCTGATTTTTGCAGTCGTCGGGCATATGTTTCCCGTTTACTTTAATTTTAAAGGCGGAAAAGGCGCGGCAACTGCACTCGGTGCCACCACAGCACTTGCACCGCTGACCTTTCCGCTGGTAATGCTTCCGTTTTTTGCGGTCGTAGGGATTTCAAAAATGGTATCGCTTGCATCGATCATTTCGGGGCTTCTTTTACCCTTTGTAACCTTTGGGATTTATTATTTCAAAGGCGAACCGGCGCTTGTCCCGACGATTTGCACCGCAGTGGTTGCCGTTTTGATCGTGTTTATGCACCGTTCCAACATCAAACGGATTTTAAAAGGCGAGGAAAGAAAAATCGGCTCCGATAAATCGAAAGCCGAAAAAGAATCATAACAGCATCGGTAAGTACGAATACCACAGAACCAAAAGCCCGATTTGCACAAGCACCAAAGCGGGCAAGCCCCACATAAATTTTTTGTGCCGCGTTTTGTGGCGAATACAGCGCATCACAAGATACATCGGCAGTGCCGCACCAAGCGCACCGACCGTCAAAAGAGTCCTTTCGGGGACTCTTCTTTTTTTGTGAATTGCGGCGCGTTTGTCGTGCACAGTCATAATTACCCCGACTGCGGAAATACAAATACAATAGACAAGCAAAATTTTCGCTTCCAAAACCATATCATCACCGAATCTATTGTATTCTGTTTTTGCAAAAATGTCAAAGGGGAGTATACGATGCATAAACGTTTTTTGTTCGCCTTTCTGTTTATTGTTGCGGCAGGGCTTGCGATTTATTTCTTTTCACAGCCGAAACACGATGCGCCGCTCCCGCAGTCGGAATCCGTACAGCCCGCGCCGAGCGTTGCCGCCGATGATGAGCTGTGTGCAGTGTGGGTGAATTACAATGAGCTGTCTATGAAATCGCTCGGCGGCGGCACGGAAGAAGATTTCAAAAATAAGGCGGAGGAAATGTGCCGTAACATCCGCGCGTGGGGAATGAACACCGTCATTTTGCACGTGCGTCCGTTTTGCGATGCGTTTTACCCTTCGGAGCATTTTCCGTGGAGTGCATATCTTTCAGGCACACAGGGGCAGGCGGTCGGCTATGACCCTGTCGGCATTTTTTTATCGTGCGCCAAGGCGCAAAATCTTTCCGTGCAGGCGTGGATTAACCCCTACCGCGTGCTCCTATCGGCGGAATGGGCGGATTTGAGCGCAAACAATCCCGCAAAACAGTGGTACGAAGCGGGAAAATTCGAAAATCTGCTGTTGACAGACAGTGGCATTTATTTGAATCCCGCATCCTTGGAAGCACAGACCTTGATTATTAACGGCGTGCGGGAGCTTTTGCAAAAATACAGCTTTGACGCCGTGCATATGGATGACTACTTTTACCCGACAACCGACCCGTCTGTGGACGCCCCGTCTTATGAAGCGTACCTGTCGGCGGGCGGCAGACTCACGCAGGATGATTGGCGGCGGGAAAATGTGAGTATGTTCGTAAGCGCACTGTATACGGCAATCAAAGCGCAGAATCCGCAGACACAGCTTGTGATAAGCCCCGGCGGGGATATTCGGAAAAATCACGACAATCTGTATGCCGATGTCGAACGCTGGGCGCGGGAACCCGGATTCTTGGATGTCTTGATACCGCAGTTGTATTACGGCTTTGAAAACGGTACAAGGCCCTTCGCACAGACCGCCGCAGAATGGGCAAATCTTCGATTCGCGGAAAATGTAACGCTGTGCTTCGGGCTTGCCGCCTATAAATGCGGCAAAGAGGATGTGCACGCGGGCACGGGGTCGCTCGAATGGGCACAGCAGTCCGATATTCTTGCAAGGCAGTTAGAGCTTTGCCGTACCCTGCCGCACTACGGCGGCTTTGCGCTGTATACATATTCCAGTATTTACATGGCGGATTCCGACGAAAATATGAAAAAAGAGTGGAAAAATTTCAGAAATGTGTTACAATGAGAAAAAGAACCTAAGATAAGGAGGAGATGACCGACCGAAAATGCGAATCGATAAAAAACAATGGATAGGTGCGCTGATACTTTTACTGCTCAGTGTACCGATTGCAGCTTCGGCATACTTGCAAGGTTCGATTCTGAAAGCGGTTCAAGCACCTGCGGTTATACAGGAAACCGATTCGGAAGCAGAAAGCGCGACGACGTCCGATTCCCCTGCAACCACCGAAGAGCCGACAAGCGATGCCCCTGTGATTTTGCGGGCAGTTTCGCCTACGGAGAATCTCTCAGCGGACGGCGGAATGCTTTTGGAGGTTACTGCAGAGGCTGCCAAGGATGCCAAGGTTTCCGTTACCCTCGGTAAGCTGTCAGCGACGCTTACGCCGACTTCGGAAACTGCGGACGGGACAGGCTTTGTAACCTATACAGGGGCATTCACGCTCCCTGCGGGCAAGCCGAAAAAACAGTCGCTCGGCACGCTCCGCTTCACGGCTGAAGTCAACGGACAAGTCGGAACGCTTTCGGGCGCAAATGTCACGGTGAATGCACTGCAATATGCCGACATCCCTATCGATGTCGGGCAGGGTACCGTGAAGCCGCCCGTGATTTCGGGCGAGGGTAAGGTGGACGTGCTGTCGCCCGAAACCGATTACGGCAGAGGTACGGCGCGTATCCTACGCGTCACTGCCGATTACGCTGAAACCTGCCCGGGCAATACCGCCAACGACCAATCCTCTCCGCTGTGCACGCCGTTCTTAGGCGGTACATACGATTACATCACAGGCGAGGGGACTTTTGACGGCAAGGCGTATTATATTACGAAATCGGGCTATAAGGTCGAGCAGGCGGATTCCGAGAGCTTTGACGGCTACGTATTGCCGACCAATACCGCTTCGGTGTATAAATCCTACACGAGCGGCGAAAGCCACGTGATTTTGACGATGAACTGGAAGGTGCCCTTTGTCTCGGAGCTGAAGCCGCAGGCATACCATAAGGGCTACACCGACCGCGTGTTTAATGTAACGAACTGCACGGCGCAGTATATTGATTTCACCTTTTATTACACCAATGCCGCTGAAGGCAGTGTGGATTTTTCGGGCAGTAATGTCGTGAAATCCGCCGAATGGCGAAGCATCGGGGAAAACGGCACAACGACCCTGCGCGTGTATCTGCGGCAAAACGGGAAGTTTTACGGCTACCGCGCGTATTATTCGAGTGATAACCGCTTGGTGTTGAGCTTCCGCAATAAGCCGAAATCCGTGCGCAATGCCGTGGTCGCAATCGACCCGGGGCACGGCGGACGTGACTGTGGTGCGATTGCCGTAAACGGCGCATATGAATCCGCGCTGAATCTGCGTGTATCTGCACTGCTCAAGCAAAAGCTGGAAGCACAGGGCGTGCGCGTGGTGATTTTCCGTACAAATGATGTTTATTTGAGCAAGGACGAGCGGCGGCAAAAAGCGCGCGAGTCGGGTGCGGATGCCTATATTTCTCTGCACCACAATTCCTCACCGTCGTCCACCTTGAGCGGCACAGAGGTCTATTATTACCGCGCGTATTCGAAGCCCCTTGCGGCAAGCATCCACGCGAATCTCGCCGCATCCTGGCAGGATATTTATAAAAATAATGCCGCAATGCGCGCAAAGGTCATCCCGCAGGATGGCGGCGTGCGGTATTATCCGTTCGGCGTAACGCGTGTGGAGGAGTGCCCTGCGGTGCTCGTAGAGTGCGGCTATCTTTCCAACACGGCGGAGTGTGATGCCTGCTACGATCCTGTTAATCAGGACAAGACTGCCGAAGCAATCTGCCGCGGGATTCTCAATTATTTAAAAAACAGTTAATTTTCCATTTGCTTTCATAGAAAGGACACGGTAAACCTATGAAAAAGAAAAAAATTCTTCGTTCTTTGTTGGCGGTACTGCTGATTTTATGTGTGACCGCATTGCCCGTATTTGCTTTGACGGGTACGGTTGTAACACAGGGAAGCAGTTTGAAAATCCGAAAAGGACCGGGTACGGGCTATGAGGAAGCCTTTAAGTTAAGCCCGGGTGATTCCGTAACGATTTTAGGGGAATTTAAAAGTGATAAAGGCGATATTGAGAAGTATCCGATTTGGTATAAAATCGCCTATGAAATGAAAAGCGGACAGGTTTTAGAGGGCTACGCAGCGGCGAATTACATTACGATTGACGGCGCGCCCGACCCTGTTCCCGGCGGCGAAGTGGATATTTACGCATATCCCGAAGCCTACCGTCCCTATTTAAAATCGCTTGCCGAAGCGCATCCGAATTGGAAATTCACATTCTTTGACACGGGCTTGGATTGGAATACCGTGATGGATAATGAATGCTACCGCGGTGAGCCGTTCCGCAATGTGGTCAGCAAATCCAGTCCCGAAAGCTATCGTTATAAAGACGAAAACGGCAACTATGTAAAATCCGCCGAAGGCTGGTATCAGGCTTCCGACGCAGTTGTCGCGTACTATATGGACCCGCGCAACCTGATGACGGAATCCCGCATATTCCAGTTTGAAAAGCTGACCTTTGATGCCAATGTGCATTCCGTAGCGGGCACCGAGGCAATGCTGAAAAACAGTTTTATGGCAAACACCAAAATCACGGCGGACGACGGCAGACTGATTACTTACGCCGAAGCGATTTACGAAGCCGGCAAGGCGGCGAATGCAAGTCCGTATTATTTGGCGGCAAAAATTATTCAAGAGGTCGGCAGAAACGGAAGCAATTCCACCAGCGGTACATATATTGCCAAAGACGGAACGGATTGCAGCGGCTATTATAATTATTACAATATTCAGGCGACCTCTGCCACAAATGACCCCGTAAAGCAGGGCTTGCAATGGGCGGCACAAACCAATTCCGACGAAACCAAAAACTACGGCAGACCTTGGACAAGTCCGTATAAATCCATCGTAGGCGGCGCGAAATACATTACGAAAAACTATATTGCCAAAGGGCAGGATACTCTGTATTTGCAGAAGTTTGACGTGACCGACGGCGGCAACGGCTTCTATTGGCATCAGTATATGACCAATGTGGCAGGCGCAGTCGGTGAGTCGGGCATCACCCAAAAAGGGTATGTCAATAACAATATGTTGACGAACGATTTTGTGTTTGTGATTCCGCTTTACGATAATCTGCCCGCCGAACGCTCCCGTTTGCCGGGCGATACCTCGGTTGACCCTGCGCCGATTCCCGACCCGAAACCGGTTGACCCCGACCCCGTTGACCCCGACCCGCCCGTCAATCCTGATCCGCCGAAGTGCGGCGATGTGAATGAAGACGGTACAATCAACGCGGTGGATGCACGCTGGGCGTTACAGGCGGCTTCCGGTGCCCGACAGCTTACCGAATCGCAGAAAAAACAGGCGGATGCGAACAACGACGGAAATATCAATGCCGTGGATGCACGCTGGATTTTGCAAGCCGCATCAGGCGCCCGAAAATTAGAAGCATAAAATAAAATATGTAATCCTATTATTAAGGCGCGCAGAAGTCTGCAGAAAAAACTTGT
The DNA here is from genome assembly GCA_021769885.1 of Bacillota bacterium. Lineage (GTDB taxonomy): Bacteria > Bacillota > Clostridia > Oscillospirales > Acutalibacteraceae > Fimenecus. The sequence goes on from JAETSA010000006.1 coordinate 84,122, forward strand.
TATCCTCCCTCTGACGAGGGTCGATTCCCCCACAGTGTGGGGGAAATGTCCGCGTAGCGGACAAAGGGGGACCGCCGCCGTCAGCGGGTGGCACGCGCAAAGCGCGTGACGGAGGGAGAGAAAATCCCGAAAATCAAGTTTTCTGACTACTCCTCAGTCTCGCTTCACTCAATAGTCGCTGACGGTATCAGCCTATGACTATGGAATCCGGATTTACTTTTTTTGATACGCCAAGGCGCGCAGAAGTGCAAGCTTCTGCGCGCCTTGGTCGTTTCATACAAAATTGTTTTACCGCAAATCCTGCAAATCTGCTGCGGAAATGTCGTTCTCCACATTATCCCTTGCAAGGTCTGTATCCAACACTGGGTAGATGTCGGGCACGGGTGCTTCCGTTTTGTCAGCTTTCAGCGGCGGATTTGTGTGATACACCTTTTGACTCGGTGCGTGCGTCCCTGCAATAACCGCGTTGGCGCGCGCTTTTTTATGCTTCGCTTTGCCCTGAATTTCGGGCACTGCCGCCTCGTCGTTTTTAGGTTCCGTATGTGTGCGCGACGGACGCTTCATACCTTGTTTTGCCATAAAATCACCTCAAGGCTATTGTGTCCGCGCGGGTTTTATCTATACTTGCGCTGTTGTGACTTCTTGTTCGAGCGCCTGTGTACGGTTTTGCTTGCATGCTTTGAACAGCGTGCGTACAAGGGGCTGTATAAAGAAAAGCTGTGTGAAAAATGCAAACGGGAAATTGAAGCAAACCAATTTCAGCCAGTTTGCGAGTAAGGTAAGCAGATGAAAGCCCTGAAAATAAGGGTAGTAAAGAATTGCGGCGAGCAAGCTCATAGACGGGCACATTAACCCGACCGTGGCGCAAATGACCGCAGTTTCAAATAAAACGGGATGTGTGGTCTTGGGGTCGAATACACGGCAGGCGAGCCGAAAAGAACACGGACTGCCCATCACGGTTTCCAATGTGTAGGCGAGCACAAATTCAATCAAAATTACCGCCCAAATCGGCAGAAAGTGCCCGAACATCAGCACGCCGCCCTGCGCACGGATGGCGGACAAAACACTGCTTTCTCCCGTCAGCGACATAAGCATTTCACCGTTTACAACATATAAGCTGAGGAGAGTCGAACACAATATGCCGAAAACTTGTTTTTGCGGCGAATTTTCACGTTTTCATCCTTGTCGGGCGACAGCCCGACGGCGGTTTCAAACGCAAAAATTCATCCACAACTCCTGCGTTTTCGGTGCTTCGCAGTTTAAAATAGTCATATTTTTGTTGAAACAAGGCACAAAATCGATGGCATACTGCCGTATGCCGAGATTTTTAACGCAGTTTCAGCGGAAATAGGGCATTTTAAACCATATCGGGCTCGACTCTCCTCAGCTTAAGCTGTAAAAAACATACGCGTGCACCGTGATGACTACCGTAATCAGCGCAAAAATCATTCTTTGAAATTGGTTCCTTGGCATAGAAATTCTCCTTTTTCGCATAAAAAAACACATACAGCCGTTGTGCGCAATCCAATCAGTGTTTTAAGTTCCGTAATCAGATTTACGTGCAAAACGCTACATGTGTCATCTTATGCTTATTTTGTTTTTTGCATTTTATCACAAATTTTTCGGAAAAGTCAAGAAAAATATGCGGTAAATTCCATTATTCATTTTTCATTATTCATTAAAAATCCTGTCGGATGAACAATGAATAATGAATGATGAATAATGAAGAATACAAAGAAAAAATCCCGTCGAAAACCGACAGGATTTTTCCTTTGGTGGACGTTAACGGACTCGAACCGCTGACCCTTCGCACGTCAAGCGAATGCTCTACCAACTGAGCTAAACGTCCTTCTTTGTTGCTGTTGTATTATAGCGGAATCCGCATAAAAAATCAAGTGTTTTTTTAAGATTTTTTCAAAAAGCAAGAAAAAAAGAGAAAAAGGCGCGCCGCCGCCGCATATAGTTTTATAAAAACAAACAAAGGAAACGGTGAGAAAATGCAGTTCAATGAAGATTTTTCGGAAGTAGCAGAACGCCCCTATACCTCGCGGGCGGCGCGGCGCGCGAATACCTTTACCGAAGAGGAAACACCGCCGCGAAAAGGGGATTTTCTTCTGCGCGTGACCGTTACGCAGATTATCTTATGCCTTTTGGTCGTGCTGGCGGTGTTCGGTCTCTGCAAATCGGATTCGCCGCGCTTTGCACAGCTGCGCACGTCGTACGAAACCCTGTTTTCGCGGGATATGGAGAAGAACGAACTGCGCGAAACCTTCCGCCGTGTGACAGCATTTGTTTTCAAGCCGCAAAATGCACAGGCGAACGCACCCGAAACCACGGAATCGCCGTCCGAATCGGCACAATCCGAATCCGAAAGCACAGACTTCGGCGCAGGCGGCGAGGATTTACTGCCCTCGACCGACAAAGCCTCTTTTGCCCCGCTGACAGTTACGGGTACATTTCACAAGCCTGTCGCGTATACGCGCATCACCTCAAAATACGGATATCGTGTGAATCCCGTCACAAATGAATACGGTTTCCATTCGGGACTCGATATGGCATCACCCGAGGGCACACCGATTTATGCCGCATTTTCAGGCACAGTCGAAACCGTGTCGGAATCGAACGGACGCGGCAAATACTTGATTTTGACACACAATAACGGTTTGCAGACGATTTATTGCCATTGCAGTGCGATTATGGTCGAAGCGGGCACGAAAATCAACGGCGGCGAAAAAATTGCCGAGGTCGGCGCGACAGGACAGGCAACAGGCCCGCACTTGCACTTAGAGGTCTTGCTGAACGGGATGCGCTACGACCCTGCGTGGCTGTTGGGGCTTTATGCGCTTCGCGGTTAAAGGCACGCAAATTGAGCTCGGCTTTTGGTTTGCGTTTGTCGTTTGCTTTTTGCTGACGTGCAGTGACAATACAGTGATTCAGCTGACCGTGTTATTTTCACTTTTGCACGAATGCGGACATTTGCTGTCGGATTGCTTGTTTGGCGTGCGCCCGCAGGCGATTCGGTTCGGTCTGTTCGGTATGACGATTGTCCGTGCGGCGGATTTGCGCCTCTCTTATCGGCAGGAAATCTGCACCGCACTTGCAGGTCCTGCGGTCAATCTGTTTTTCTGCCTGCTGTTTTTGAGCGCATACGGAATCAAAAACAATCTGCTTTTTCTGCAATGCGGCATTGTGAATCTGTATATTTTCACATTCAATGCTATGCCCGTGTTCTCGCTCGACGGCGGACGGGCGTTGGAAGCGTTTTTGCAGTCACGTCTGCCAAATGAAAATCAAATCATAGCCATACAAAAAATTGTTTCCCTCGTTTGCATTTCCGTTGTGATGTGTCTTGGATTCATCATTTTATTTTCAAGCAAACGAAATTTTACACTGCTTTTGATTAGTATATATCTCATTTTTGCTCTGTTTCAAAAATGCGGGACATAGAGAAACTCCGGAACTTTGTCCTTTTTCGCCAGCGGTTCGAAAGGACGTGCAACTCTGTAGGGGGCGACGACTCGGCGCCCCACCGAAATCTGCGCAAATAAAAAACGGCGCGAGCAAGCCCGCGCCCTACACCTATGCCAATCGTAGGGGCGGATGCCCACAGAAGGCTGATGAAATCTTTCGGAACAACACAGAGGTTGTTCCCTACACCCGTAGGGGCGATTCACGAATCGCCCGAGCAAGTCCCGGTTTCGCACAAACCCAACGGTAGAGCACCAACCCTTGTAGGGGCGGGGTGCGGGTCTCCGGTGGAGACCTCTGCATACGGAAGTATGCAGAAGCACCGACCGAGCCGGCAGGTGAGACCTTCCACGCCCGCCCGAGCACGGTTGGATTATACACAACCCAACGGCGGGGGCAAGTTACGGCTACGCCATTACCCTTTTGTCGCTTCGCGACATTTTCCCTAATAGGGAAATCTTCCCCGCCCTACCGATTGTTCAATTTACCCTATGCTATGTGAGATTCTTCGCCTGCGGCTCAGAATGACGGGATTTTGCAATCCGTAGGGGCGAACTGCGTTCGCCCGCGGACGGACGTGACGTCTGTCCCTACGCGTTCAAAATGACAGAATTGCAAAAATTGCAGGGGCAATTGCACGCACCCCGTGAAAATCTTATTCCAAATCAAACAGTGCCTGCTCGTAATTTTGCACGTAATACCGTATATTGGTTCTGCCTTTTTGCATGACAGTGTGTCCCTCTTTCTCCGGCATTTCTTTTTGGGCTTCTGCGCCGCCCGGGTACTTTGGATTCAATTCTCCGTTGGCTTTCAGTGTGCGCCGGTAGGGCGTTTTATTTTCTGTGCGCTGTTCGCTTGCCCACGCGGCGATGGAAACAAATATACCTGCGGTAATCGGTTCTGTAAAGTCCGCGCCGTTTTGCTTTGCAAAGTATTCGCGGATTAAACCCACCGTAAGCAGTTTCCCGAACGGCACTGTGCGCATCACTTCGTCATACGCAATAGGCGGGGCAAAATACATTCTGTCTCCGCCGTATTTTTTTATGCTTTTTTCATCTGTGAGAATTTGTATTTTCGGCATATCCTTGCTGTCTTTTAGCATAGCATTAAAATCTTTATTTGCTTCATTTGCCATCACTGTACACCTCTTTGTAAAAAGTATAACGGAAGTTATGCGGCTTTGCAATGAGACAGTTGAAAAAATATCTTTTTTCGTGTATCATAAAGAGCAGTACACAGTAAACAAAAGAAGAGGTATTTTATGTTAAGTCGTGCACAGGAAAAACTGCTCGCCAAGGTGCAAAAGCCCGCGCGATATACGGGCGGGGAGTTAAACAGCGTTGTGAAAAATAAAGCGGATGTAAAACTGCGCTATGCGTTTTGTTTCCCCGACAGCTACGAAATCGGGATGTCGCATCTCGGTATGAAGATTCTCTACAGCCTCGTGAACGAACGCGCGGACGCGTGGTGCGAGCGCGTATTTGCCCCGTGGGAGGATATGGAAACGCTCCTTCGCGAAAACCATATGCCGTTGTATGCGCTCGAGAGCGGCGATGCGCTTTCGGAGTTTGATATGATTGGATTTACGCTCCAATATGAATTGAGCTACTCGAATGTCCTTAATATGCTCGACCTCGGCGGCGTGCCGATTCGAAGCGCGGACAGAACCGATTTAACGCCGATTGTGGTCGGCGGCGGACCATGTGCTTGTAATCCCGAACCGATGGCGGACTTTTTTGATATTTTCCTGCCGGGCGAGGGGGAAGAGGTCACCAATGAACTGATAGATTTGCTGATTGCACATAAAGAAAAAGGGTCGGACAAGCTTACCTTCCTGCGCGAAGCGGCAAAAATCGAGGGCGTATATGTGCCCGCGTTTTACGATGTGACCTATCACAATGACGGTACAATCGAAGCCGTTACACCGAAGGAAACCGCGCCCGCCAAGGTCAAAAAACGGATTATCGCCGATTTGGATTCGGTGTATTACCCCGAAAAATTTGTCGTACCGTTTATCGATATTGTCCACGACCGCGCCGTTGCGGAAGTGTTCCGCGGTTGTATTCGCGGCTGCCGATTCTGTCAAGCGGGCTTTATTTACCGCCCGATTCGGGAAAAGTCCAGCGATACCGTCAACCGCCAGGCAAAGTGCCTGTGCGATTCTACGGGCTACGATGAGGTGTCGCTTTGCTCTTTGAGTACAAGTGATTATACGGGAATTGAAACGCTGATTCCGAAAATGTTTCAGTGGGCACTGCCCGAAAAAATCAATGTGGCACTGCCTTCTTTACGTGTGGACAATTTCTCCGAGGAACTGATGGAAGAACTGAAAAAAGTGCGCAAAAGCGGTCTCACCTTTGCCCCCGAAGCGGGTACACAGAGACTGCGCGATGCCATCAACAAAAACGTCACGGAAGAAGAGGTCTTAAAAACCTCTGCACAGGCATTTCGCGGCGGCTGGACTTCGGTAAAGCTGTATTTTATGATGGGACTCCCCACCGAAACCTTAGAGGATATTGCAGGTATTGCCGATTTGGCACAAAAAGTGGTCAATGAATTTTACAAAAATCCCGACAAGCCGAAGGGCAAAGGCGTTACGGTGAGCATCAGTGTGGCGTCGTTTGTGCCGAAGCCCTTTACGCCGTTCCAGTGGGAACCGCAGGACACTATGGAGCAGCTCGTCGCAAAGCAAAAGCACTTGATGGAAAATGTGCATACCCACAAAATTCAGGTGAGCTGGCATCAGTCGCGAACCAGCTTTTTGGAGGGCGTGTTTGCACGCGGCGACCGCAAGCTTTGCAATGTGATCGAATCCGCGTGGCGCAAGGGCTGTAAATTTGACGGATGGGATGAATATTTCCTCTTTGACAAATGGATGGAAGCCTTTGAAGAAAACGGCATAGACCCCGCGTTTTACAGCAACCGCCGCCGTGAATTTTCGGAGATTTTGCCGTGGGATCATCTCGATTACGGGATTCGCAAGGCGTTTTTGGAAGAAGAAAACAAAAAAGCGCACGAAAGCGTCACCACGCCCCACTGCCGTCAGAAATGTGCCGCCTGCGGTGCGGCAAAACTAAACGGAGGGCATTGCGATGCAAAATGATATTCGTATTTTTTTCACGAAAACAGGGATGGCAAAATATATTTCGCATCTCGATTTGATGCGCTGTATGAGCCGTGCGTTCAAGCGTGCGCAGATTCCGCTGTGGTTCACGGAAGGCTTTAATCCGCATTTGTTTATGACTTTTGCACGCCCGCTCTCTTTGGGGCAGGAAAGCCTTTGCGAGGTGGTCGATGTACGTTTGGTCGGCGAAATGACCTTTAAAGAGATGCAAACCCGTATGAATGCGGTGCTCCCGCGGGATATTACGGTGGTCGGCGTCGCGAAACCCGTGCACAAGCCGTCGGAAATCGCCGTGGCGGAATATGCAATCAAGCTGTTTACCGATTCGCCGAACGCGCTTTGCGAATATATACAGTCAGGCTTTGAAGCCCAACAAATCACGGTACTAAAAAAAGCCAAGCAGGGCAGAAAAAAGATTGAAAAAGAAATCGATATCAAGCCGAATGTGTTGAACTTTGAGATTGCGCCGCAGGAAACGCACGTGCTTTTAAACGTATCGCTTACGGCAGGCGACCAAAACAATATCAACCCGACATTGCTTTTATCGGCACTGACAGCAGGATTCCCGTCCGAAATCGAAAATACAGAAATCCTTAAAACCAAAATTCTTATGGAAGACGGCGAACAATTTTGCTGAAATCTTACAACTGACGGTTGAATCGCGCAACCGTTCGTTGAATCAACGGATGTTTTCTTTACTTTTTACGGTTTTCTCCGTAATAATGGAGGGGCAGAGACGTTCTGCAGAAAGGATGATTTATATGGAGAAAACACTCGGTAAGAAATTGTGTGCACTGCGGAAGACCGCAGGGCTGACGCAGGAGGCGGTTGCCGAAGCTTTAGGCGTATCGCCGCAGGCGGTTTCCAAGTGGGAAAATGATTTTTCCTGCCCCGATATTATGATGCTGCCGAAAATTGCACAGCTGTATGGCATTCGGATTGATGATTTGTTCGGCGACGGTGCCGTGCCGACGGCGCAACCCACTTTTGTGCCGCCCGTGAAAAATACGGATGTACCGCCCGAAAAACTGTATTTGAATGTATATGTGCTCTCCAAAGCAGGGGATGACATCAAGGTGCATATCCCGTTTGTGCTGGTGCGAGAATTGGTCGAAACAGGCAAGAATATTTCCGGACTGTTCGGCGCGGATTTAAGCGGTGTGGATTTGGAAAGCGTCTATCATCTGATACAGAACGGCGCGGTCGGCGAGCTGGTGACCGTGAATACGCAGAACGGCGATACGGTGCGGGTCGTGGTGGAAGTATGAAGCTGTACTTGCAAGTCCCGCCGCATGAAAAAACGTATACGTTTCACATTCCCGACCGTTTGGTTTTGAATCGCTTTGGATTTCTTATTTTGAAATGCGGACTGCGGAAAAGCGTGCCCGCCGTTCGGAAACTGCGTTACAAAATGTTTCGCCCGTTTCTTCGGTGCTTGCGCGGGTTTCGCAAACAGGGCGAGTGTCTTTTGGAAGCCAATTTGCAGAATAATGTGCACATTTCCCTATATTTTTGAAAAACTTATAAATAACACTTGCATTTTCAAGCAAGTTGTGTTATCATATCTAAGCATTTTATGCGTTGGTTTCTCACCAACGGCAGTTAATGGCAACATTAAAGCTGGCGGTCCTCTGCATTCGTAGAATGGTATGAACGCCTGAAAAGAATTAGGAGGACTAAAAATGGACGCACTGAAAATTATGACCGAAGGTATGATTAAAGAGGAACGCCCCAGCGTTAAGGTTGGAGACGTTGTCAAGGTGCACGTAAAGATTCGTGAAGGCGAAAGAGAAAGAATCCAGGTGTTTGAAGGCACAGTCATTGCCAATAAGGGCAGCGGCGTTTCCGAGACCTTTACCGTTCGCCGTGTTTCCTACGGTGTCGGCGTGGAGAGAGTATTCCCCGTGAACTCCCCCAACGTTGCAAAGGTTGAAGTTGTCCGCGCAGGTAAGGTTCGCAGAAGCAAGCTTTACTATCTGCGTGACAGAGTCGGTAAAGCGGCAAAAGTTAAAGAGCTTATCTGAGTTTCTGAAATTCCATCTAAAACGGAGCAGTTTTCGACTGCTCCGTTTTTTTGTCGTTTTATTATCGTAGGGGCGAACTGTGTTCGCCCGCCGAAATTTCACCGCCGTAGGGGCGGATGCCTTCATCCGCCCGTGCTCGGGCTACGCGCAATCGCTCCTACTATGTGCATTCCTTTATAAAATCAACTTTTCTATACAATTCCAACAATAATACTTGTTAAGCACGAAAATATTTGTTATAATTTATACATTCCAAGAAAACAGGGGGACGGCTATGTACGGCTTGATTGACCACAAGGATGAAATCAATCGGCTTTTGTCGCGTTACGGTGTAAAATTCGGTATCTATAAGCAAAATGAATTTCACGAACGCCTGTTTCCGTTTGATACGATTCCGCGCATTCTTACAAAGGACGAATTTGCCTTTTTGGAACGCGGGCTTACCCAGCGCGTTTTGGCGCTGAATCTGTTTTTGAACGACATTTACGGCGAAAAAAAGGTACTGCGTGACGGCGTATTGCCCGAGGATTTCGTCTACCGTTCCACAGGCTTTTTGCCGCCCTGCGAGCATATCACGCCCTCCAAACGGGTCTACAATCATATTTCGGGTATCGACCTTGTGCAGGGCAAGGACTTGACTTGGTATGTTTTAGAGGACAATCTGCGCATTCCCTCGGGTGCGTCCTATCCGATGATTGCGCGCGATTTGTGCCGCCGTGCAAGCCCCTCTACCTTTCAGAACAATGCCGTTTTTGATAACCGCAGTTACGGCAAAATGCTCAAAAAGGTATTGGACGATGTGAATCTCGGCGGCATCAATGTGATTTTAACGCCCGGGCGGTACAATTCCGCCTTTTTCGAGCATTCTTACCTCGCCGAGCAAACAGGCGCGGTATTCGCGATGCCGCAGGATTTGTTTGTCGAGGGCAATGTGCTGTATTACAGTGAGTATTCAGGCACACGCCGCCGCGTCGGCACGGTGTACCGCCGCATTTCCGACGAATATTTAGACCCGATGACGTTTCTTCCCGAGTCGCTGCTCGGCGTGCCGCATTTGCTGGATGCCTACCGCGCGGGGAATGTGGCTGTTGTCAATGCGCCGGGCAACGGAGTAGCGGACGATAAAGGTCTATATTATTTTGTGCCCGCCTTGATTCGGTATTATCTCGGCGAAACACCGATTCTCGAAAATGCGCCGACCTTTCTGCCGTATTACGAAAAAGATTTACACTATGTTTTAGAGAATTTAGATAAGCTTGTAATTAAGGATGTTTCCGAATCGGGCGGCTACGGCGTGCTGTTCGGCTCGAATCTTTCTTCGCACGAAAGAGAAACCCTGCGCGCGGCAATTCTCGACTGCCCGCGCCGTTTCATCGCGCAGGAGGTCATCGACTTTAAGGATTTATCCGTCTTCGAGGACGGCAAAGTCACCGCACGCAAGGCGGATTTGCGCGCCTTTGTGCTCTACGGTGATGAAATATCCGTTTGGAAGGGCGGACTGACGCGTTTTGCGCGCGAAGAAGGCTCATATGTTGTCAATTCTTCACAGGGAGGGGGCTTTAAGGACACATGGGTATTATCTCGATAAAATCTACGGACAACCTGTTTTGGCTCGGGCGGTACGTCGAGCGCGTGTTCACAACGCTCAAGATGTTTACCGAATGCTATGATTTGCTGATTGATGCCGATGAAACTGCCTATATTGATTTTCTTCGGAAGCTCGGCATCCCGAATACCTATGCCTATAAGCAGGATTTTATTACCAATTTTCTGTTTGATGAAAATAACCCCAATTCGGTTTTGAGCACGATGCTTTCCGCCTACGACAATGCCGTTGTGATGCGCAATGAAATCAGCAGTGAAACGATGTCTTACATTCAGCTTGCGGTCAATGCGATGCACCGCGGCAAGGAAAGCACCGCGCCGATGTTAAAGCTGCAGGAGGTGTTCGACTGTATTTTTGCTTTTTGGGGCTCTGCGGATGACTATGTGGAATCTGAAACAACCCGCAACATTCTGAAATTCGGCAGAAGTGTGGAACGAATCGATTTATACACGCGCTTTTCACAGCCGACACAGCTGATTCGTAAGGAGTTCAGTATTCTTTTGAACCGCCTGTACAAGGTCGGCGTCGAATGCAATATCGGCGCGATTGACCGTCTGATGAAGATTATTTTGGAAAAAGACGATTTAGAAGCGGATAAATTTACCATTCAGCAGGAGCTGTCACAGCTGTTTGTGACCCTGTCTGCCGATGTGTACACGCATTTATAAGGGAGGAGCACAATGCAGCGTTTGGAGTTTTCCTATTCTATGAAAATTGCATTTTCCTCGCCCGTGGTGCGCCATTGCTTTTCTCTGCGGTGTTTGCCGTTTTCCAATGCGCATCAGCGTGTATGCGAATTGTTTTTAGAGGTTTCGCCGCATAATGTGCTGACCGAAACGGCGGACGGCTTCGGCAACCGCATTTTGACCGACCGCATAACGCAGGAGCACACGGATTTTTCCGTATACGTCAGCGGCATTGCCGAGGTGGATATAACCGCGAAAGAGAAAGAGGAATTAAACGGAATTTATAAATATCCGTCGCAGTACACACACTGCGGGGAACGCTTAAACGAGGTCGCGGAAATTTGCCGCGTACAGTGTCAGGGTGAAACGCCGACCCAAACGGCAGGCATTGTGATGGCGGAACTGCGCCGCCGCTTCACCTATCAAAGCGGTGTCACCAATATCCAAACCACTGCGGAAGAAGCACTGGCAGGTGGGAAAGGTGTTTGTCAGGATTACGCACATATGCAAATCGCCGTTTGCCGTGCACTCGGCGTACCTGCGCGCTATGTCGTCGGTATGCAGGAGGGGACAGGGGAAACGCACGCCTGGGCGGAAATCTATGACAACGGCATTTGGGTCGGGATTGACCCCACCAATAACAAATGGGTTGATGACCGCTATCTCACTTTAAGCCACGGCAGGGATTTTGCCGACTGCGGCATCAACCGCGGGCTGTTCATCGGCGGCGGCACGCAGACCCAAACCATAGAAGCCACCGTGCGGGTGGTGTGAATAGACCCCACCTCAACGGTGAATCGCAACCTGTAGGGGACAACCGATGACGCGTTTCGCAAAATCCACACAACCTAACGGCGATACGCAAACTTCGTAGGGGTCGGCGAAGATTCCCCTGATAGGGGAAATGTCGCGAAGCGACAAAAGGGTGATGGCGAAGCCGTAACCTCGACGACCCGAGAAAAGTTCGATTTTGCAAAAAAAGCCAACGGCGGCACGCAAACTCCGTAGGGGCGGGGTGCGGGTCTCCGGTGGAGACCTCTGCATACGGAAGTATGCAGAAGCACCGACCGAGCCGGCAGGCGAGACATTCCACGCCCGCCCGAGCGAGGTGGTTTATATAGCACCCACGGCGAATCGCAACCTGTAGGGGCGCTTCACGAAGCGCCCACAAAAATCAGCACAACCCAATGGTGGTGTGCAACCCCGTAGGGGCGGGTTTCTACGCCCGCCCGAGCATGGTCGGATTTTGCACAAACCGAACGGTGAAACGCAACCCGTAGGTGCGAACTATAATGCCTCCCTTGTGAAAGGGAAGTGGCACGGCGTAGCCGTGACGGAGGGATTCTGCGCCTGAAAACGGACAGCCACAAGGGCTGTCCCTACGGTGATGCACGGACGGACAAGGATGTCCGTCCCTACGCGCAAATCCAATTCACGCTGTGCGATATGAGGTTCTGCGGCGGGAGCAAGTTTTCATCCTACCACGCTTAGAATGACAGGTTGTACAACCCCGTAGGGGCACGCATCGCGCGCCTGCGGAATGGGCATTGCCCATTCCCTACGAATTATCTATTACACCGAACGGAGAAACATATGCAAAACATCGGCTATTGCGGCAACCACTGTACATATTGCTTTTTTACGGCGTGCAAAGGGTGCAGAAATGAGGATGTCTGCTATTCTTACGCTGCTTTATTTAACAGTAAAAGTGCCCGAATGCCGTTTGCTGTGCGGCAAAAGGCTTAATCGGCTGTTGGGAATGTGACAACTTGGAGAAGTGCCAAATCGGGTTTTACTCTTCCGGCGAAAACGATGCGAAGGCATATGCTTTGTTCATTAAAAAATATGGGCATAAAGCATATACGCAAACGATTGAAAAGCTGATTGCTAAAGGATATGACTATCCAAAGCAGTTTAAAGAAATTAACGATATACAGGAAATTCTGAACATATTTGAAAGCGAAATATAATAAAAAATCCCCCTGCAATCCAAAAGATTGCAGGGGGACAGCGTTTTTTTCATCCCCGCCCGACCGCACACGGCAAATAGTAACCTGCAAATAAGCAGGTGGGTGTCTATCCTTGGGTTTAGTGCTCCCAACGTCCGCAGAAACTGCGGGAGGTCTGCACACCGCCTCGGAAATCCGACTCCCGAATAAAACGTGTTGGGTTAATATTGTACCGTGCGTTTCTCGCATCGGGCAGGTGGTTTATGTGTATGTGTTTTTTGCAGGAAATTCGTTATTCTTCCTCTTGAATATCGTAAAATTCAGAAAGACGTTCTTCAAAAATACTGCCGATCTCGTTAAATTCTTCGTCATCCTCAATCGGCTCTAAATAGGTTTCTCCGTCCTCCTCCGAAACCTTTAAAATAATCAGCTCGCCGTCGTCCTCTAAAATTTCTTCCGCCTCATCATAAACGGGCAGGAGTGCGACGTAACGCGCATCCTCGGTTTCAATGCGGTCAAGCTCTTCAAATACGTGCTCCGTGCCGTCCTCATCTACGACGCTGACAATATCGGGGGTGTAATTTTCATCCATTGTTTTTGCCTCCGTAAAATTCTATTTGTATTTTACCCCGAAATCAGCCGCGCGTCAACTGTAAAAAATTACGAAAATAATGGAATCTCCGAAAAAAATCTATATAGTCCCAAAATATAATATTGTAAATACAAATTTTAAATATTTTTATAAAAAACTATTGACAATTCACAAATGTGTGCTATAATAAAGTTGAACAAAGGGAGAACACAAAAGAAATCCAAAAGCAATTTCGTTCTGAAAAGCCCCTTGTTACATTCTTAAAGGAAAGTTGGGAGGCGAATCCAATGTACTGTTTAACTGAAGAACCGCAGCATCAGGTTCGCTGTCCGTTGCGGTAAATTCGACGGGTAATCTCTTGTCAAAAAATTTACCGTAAGAAACAAATTTAGATGAACGTTCCGTTACAGTTTTTAAAAGCGACAAAACACAAACGATTTTCGTTTCCCCGTTGCCGCAACGGACAGCAAGATAGATTGAAAAATTAAATAGCGAAAAACGAACCCGCTTTGCAGGCGTCCCCTGTGAAGCGGGTTTTGTCGCGTCAGAACCGAAAATTTTTTCAGCTTTTCCGAGCAGGGTTTGCTTTTGCACAAACCAACGGCAGCCAATGAACCTCGTAGGGGCGAACTGTGTTCGTCTGCAAAATTCGTACAACCCAACGGTGATGCACAATCCTGTAGGGGCGGATGCCATCATCTGCCCGAACACGGTCGGATTTTGCACAAACCCAACGGTGAAACACAATTCCCGTAGGGGCGCTTCACGAAGCGCCCCTACGGGGTTACGGCTATGCCATTATCCTTTTGTCGCTTCGCGACATTTTCCCTAATAGGGAAATCTTCGTCTGTCCCTACGCGCGAATCAAATTCACATCATTTTTTTAAAGCGGACAGCCGCGAGGGCTGTCCCTACGATGTGCAAAACAACGGTAAAATTGTAGGGGCGGGTTTCCACGCCCGCCCGCGCAAAGCTGGATTTTAACACCAATCCAATGGCGATACAGTCTGTAGGGGCGCTTCACGAAGCGCCCGAGCACCTCGAATTCTGCTCGCAGCCTCTACGAAAGAAACGTGAAACTGCCGAATATGCAAAGCAGAACCAATACAATGATACCGACAATGATATTCTTCTTGTATTTATATTCCTTCTTTTTCAACACGCCGCCGAATACGATAGAGGCAATCGGAATGGGCGTGAGCAAATAGAGAATCCACATATCTCGTTCGAAGTCTTCGCCGAACAAACCGACTAAAGGACCGATTGCAATCGGCGTGCACAAGGTCACTGCAAACAACAGATTGGAGATGGTTTTCCATTTGTCGGGAACGGGGGATTTCCGCATTTTATTCGGATTTTGGTAGAGATAGGCATAGAAAAACGAATTTTCCGATAAATCACTTTTTCGAAGATAATACAGCTGATTCGAAACGCATATGCACAAAAAGCGCCCGACGTGCTGCATAAATTCGATATCCTCAAAATAAAATTTAGACTGCCGCATTTTTTCATTGTTGCGGTACAGGTTGATATATAAATAATCTGTATAGATTTTGTATTCATAAACTGTGCTGGCGGCGCGTTCCGGCCATTGCTTTTGCAGCTTTTTGTGATCGTAAATGCGCCTGCCGTGCGCGATTGCACCAAACAGAAATACGCCGATGATAAATCCGATTATACCGTCCGACGCACTGTTCCAAAGGGAGGTGAAAATCCAATACAGGAAAAACGCGGAAAACAAAATCGCGTTTCGGTAAAGCGGTTTGCCGATTTCTTTGCCGATTTCGCGCAGCTCCTCTTTTGTAAACGAAACCGTATAGGCTTCGTTCGGCATCGGCTCAGGTTCGGGCTGTGTCTTGCCTGCATCCGCCTCGTTGCCGACGTCTAAAATTTCATCCACCGAAACGCCGAAAATTTCTTTCAGGCGAATCAGATTGTCAATGGTCGGCATCGTTTGTCCTTTTTCCCACAGACTGATGGTTTGCCGACTCACAAGCAGGCGCTGTCCCAACTCCTCTTGAGAAATGCCAAGAGCTTTTCGGTATGCTTGGATTTTTTCTCCCACAGCCATCCTCTACAACTCCTTTAATAGAGATTACGGTATATTTTTCACTGCGCTGAGCGACTGCCCACAGAATACGCCGTGCCGTCTGACTATATTATAGCTGACTCCTGTAAAAAACAAAAGCATTTTCCGCTTGATTTTGTCAAGCAGGGCTTGCAATGCGGATTTTCACCGCGTTTTGGCGATGTTTCATAATGCTTTTTCGCGAGTAGCAGAAATCTGCAAAAAAATCCTTGACAAATGGTTTCGGATGTAGTATTATATCTAAGCACTCGAGAGAGCGTATATATCGCGGGGTAGAGCAGTTGGTAGCTCGTCGGGCTCATAACCCGGAGGTCGTGTGGTTCAAGTCCCACCCCCGCAACCAGAAAAGGAACACCCTTTGTCCGATAGACAAAGGGTGTTCCTTTTCATCTAAATCCGTCCTTGCGGACGGGATAAATCCGCCTGCGGCGGATGAAATCACTTCGTGATGAAATCCGACTTCGTCGGGAATGGGGCGGATTTAATTTCATCTGCGAAGCAGATTTCATCCGTGTAATACACGGATTTCATCACGCTCTGCGCGATTTCATTGAAAATAGATTGCGTCTATGGTACAATTGCCGCAAAGAGGTGATTTCAATGGCTGAAAATAAGCTTGCTGATATTTCAACAAAGTTTGCTATACAGATATTAAAACTGACCGATGACATCAAAGGACATTATTCCTTAGCAAATCAACTTGAACGTAGCGGAACAAGTATTGGTGCCAATATACGCGAAGCAAAGTATGCACATAGTCGTCCCGATTTTATTGCAAAATTGCAGATTGCACTTAAGGAATGCTACGAAACAGAATATTGGAGCGAGATTGCTCAAAAGTCCAATCTGATTTCCGAAGATATCGCTAAAATCACTTTACACGATTGTGGTGCCATTCGAAGAATGCTTATCTCCTCCATCAACACTGCCAAGGAAAATTCAAAATGACTTTTTATGAGATAACCGTACAGGATACAGTTCTTATTAAGACGGCACGTAAAACGCAGAAATAAAGGTTATTTTTTAATGATTATAACAAAGCAAACCAAAAAGCAAGCTCAGCGGTTTGCTTTTTTTATTTGGTTGCAATGAAGCGTGCCTGAGACAACAAAATATGGAGAAAAATACCGTAATTTGCGAAAAATCACCGATTTCGTGTAAAAAAATCAAAAAATATATAAAATATGAACTATAGTTCATATATGTGACGATATATAACGTGTAAAATTTCCTCTAAGGAGGTAGTTTTATGTCGTTAAAAATCGAATTTGGAAGAATGGTACGGGCAAGCCGAAATTTGCTCAAGATGCGGCAAATGGAGCTTTCCAAGCTTGCGGATATGGATCTGCGCCACATTTACAATATTGAACGGGGCTTGAAAGAGCCGAAATTGCGAACAGTAATTGTGCTCGCCGATATTTTGAAGCTGGATTTAAATGCTTTGAAAGCGTTTGCCGGGCACGATGAAAACGGTATCTATTGGAAATTCTACGACACATTGGAAGAAGCCGGACAGGGAGAATGTCACGACTGATTCAAACTGTGTGCGGCCGAACAGCAGCAGAAGCTCAATAAGACCCAAATAAAAAACACAAGCGGTAGACCGTCTGTCTGCCGCTTGTGCCGTTTAGAGGAAGGCGTATCTTACGATACAACTTAATGAAAAAGTCAGAGCGTGTGTTTATGCGTAGCCGTTGAGCTTTTGGTTCAGAATCATCGCGTCGAACATATCCACTGCGCCGTCACCGTTGATATCTGCGGCGGCCAAGATGTAGGGATCGTCCGTCTCATAAGCGCCTATGGCGAGCGTTTTGATGAATGCGTAATCTGTCAGAGCCAACTGACCGTCACCGTCTATGTCGCCGGGAAGCGTCACTTCCACTGCATCGGGTGTTGCTGTAATGGTAAAGCTGAGTGTTTTGCTGCCCTTGAAATTGCCGATGCCTGTAACGGTTGCGGTAGCTGTGCCGGGTTCCGAATTATTTTCGTAGACTACGGTGTAGTCTACATCCTTTTGCAGAATGTAGTCGCCGCAGCTGAGTGCAAGCTCAGGCTCAACACCGTTTTTGTTTGCTGTCTGCGGGAGCACATTGCTGACAAGTACATCATCGGACAGGTCGCGGCGCAGGATGGCGAATTTTGCGAGCGCGGCGAAGATACTGTAATTGCCCTTGCCGACTACGGTGATGCTTGCTGTGCCGGCTTCCACATTATTCTTGTAGAATACCTCGTAATCTACATCTTTCGTGAGCCGTTTTCCGCTTGCCGTGACGGTGAAATCAGGCAGAATCTCTTTGCCGGTATAGGTCTGATTTGCAATCGGGGAGATGACCATCGTGGTTACGGTTACTGTCTGTCCCTTGGCTTTTGCGGCAGTCTGAATCTCGATTGCCTTTTGATATGCCGCGCCGTTTCCGTTCGGGCAAACGATGGTGAAGTCGCCGCTTCCGTTAAACGCGGTTTCGTGGATGCTGTCAATCTCGTCCGAAAGGTATACGGTTTCTAAATTGGCGCAGTTTGCGAATGCTTTGGCTTCTACCTTTTCTACAGAACTGCCGAGCATAACGGTTTTTAAGGAAGCTGTGTTCTCAAACGCCGAAGCGGAAACCGTGGATTTTGTGCTAGCTTGGTCCGCGCTTGCCGCAAAGCGTTTTGCTGAATAGCTTTGTGCCTGCACGGCGGAAGTATCTTCCGTATCGCGGTAAATGACTTCGGAAAGATTGGTGCAGTCATCGAATGCGGTTGCATCTAAAGAACGCACATTGGTTAAGTCGATGGATTCAATCGTCGAGCAGTTGCCGAACGCGAGGGCGGCGAGGTAATCCACTTTGCCGAAGGTCACGTTCTTCAGCGATTCGCAATCCTTGAAGCACTGCTCGGGCAGTTCCTGATAGGCGGAATTGCGGTCAAAGCCGACGGTAACAAGGTCGCGGCAGTGCCAGAATGCTTTTTGACCGATGATTTCGACATTCTTCGGGATGTACACGCTTGTAAGCCCGGTGTTGTAGAAGGCGGCATAGCAAATGGAGCTGACGCCTGCGGGAATGACTACGCTCTTGAGCGGGTTGTTGGAGCCGAAGTCTGTCCACTCGGGCAATTTTACAAGACCGTTGCCGTTATCATCCATCAAGTCAACTGTGTTGCCGAAAAGCTTGAAGGAGGCAGGCGGCAAATGAAGGCCGCCGAACGAGTTGTAGAAGTTGCGGACGGTCAGCGGAATGATGTATGTATGCATTTGCTTACCGCTGGGGTAGCAGTACATTTCGGTCATATCCTTGCTGAATAAGACGCCGCCGTAAGAACGCAAATAGGGATTTTTGCTGTCTACTGTAATCTTGGTTAGATTCAGACAGTTCATCGCGATGTTGCGTTCGCTTTCTGTAGAACTGTAAGGTTTCAAAAAGCTGTCCGCGAGCGAAGCGAAAGAGGGCATTACGGTTTTTATAATCGTGTTCCACGGTTTACCGGTTTGTACCTCTACAGGCTTTACGTTTTTGCCGAGGTGCAGGGAAGTGATGTCCGTCATAGAGAATGCACCTGCGCCGATATCCGTAACGGATTCGGGAAGTACCAAATCGCCTGAAAGCCCCGTATCTACAAATGCGTATGCGCCGATGTAAGTCAGATTTTCAAGGTCTGCCAAGTTGATGATCGTGTCAGTGGAACCCATAAATGCCATCATACCGATTTTGGTAATGGTTTTCGGCAGTTGGATGCTTGTCGTTTTGGAAACCGTGAATGCACCGTCGCCGATGGCGGTCACGGGACTACCGTTGATTTCTGCGGGGACTGTGACGGCTTCGGGCTCTTCGGAACCGATGTACCGCGTAATGGTTACTTCGCCGTTTGTGACCTTGTATTCCAAATTATTGTAGGTGGGGGTTGTTGCCGCAAACGATGCAATCGGGAGTACCGAAAGCAACAGAACTGCGCTCAATGCCACGGATAAAAGCTTGTAAATTCGATTAGACTTTTTCATTTTATTGTGCCTCCTTGGTCAGAATGAATGAAAATGCACGGTCTTCGTAGGTTACAGTCACGAGTGCTTTGTTTTCGAGCTCCATAAAATCCTTTTCCACTGTGATTTCACATACATTCAAGGGGATTTCCTGTTCGCTGCCGTCCGAATAGACCGCTATGACCGTCATATCACTGAAGTCCAAATTGTCAAAGGACTCGACGGTAAAGGCGAAGTCCTCGGGGAAAACACCGTAGATAGAGTTCAGAATCTTGGTGTCCTTTTCGGCATTGACCGTTACCGTGTAGGTGAACGACAGCCCTTTGTAGAACACGGTCACATTGTATCTGCCCTGATCGCGGGAGAACCCGCGGTCAGTGGTGACACTGCAATCGGAAAGCGGGATTTCGGTTTCTTTTCCGTCCTCCCAAACCGCCATTACACGCACACCCTGCATATCCAAAGGTTCGCCGATTTCGTATTCGGTTTTGAGTGTGTCAGGGAAGATGCCGTAAATGCGTGCAGGTAACTGCTCGGTATTTGCTTTTACGGCGGCGGGCTTTCTTTGCGTGACGGGTTCGGTCGACTCCGACGCAGTTGGTTCGGTGGATTCTTCTGCGGCGGTGGTGCTTTCGAGCTCGGTGCGCTCCGTCGGGTCGGGAAGTGCGGTCGTATTTTCTACGGTGAAGATGGAGGACAGCTTGTTGCTGATTTGCCGTTTGAGGGATGCGCCTGTTTCGGTTGTGGAATACATACTGCCTGCGGCAACAAGCAGTGCGGCGCAGGCGCAAATGGCGGTAAGCCGTTTGTATTTGCCTGTGTTTTGTGCGGAACGCTTTTGGATTGCTTTCAGGAATTTCTCCTGCGAGAGCAAAACCGTCAGCGTTGTTTTCGAAATGCCGTTTTCTCTTTGGAGTGCTTCCAAAGCTTCTGTACACGCGTCAATGAAGTCGCAGTCCATCGCGTCGCCTTTTTCAAATTCTGCATCCATCGCATCGGTTAAGAATGCAGAAAGCTCTGAAAAAGCTTGCTTGTCATTGAATACAGACAGTAAAACGGATTCGTCAACATACAATTTTTCCAACTCAAATCCCTCCTTTTCTTTGAGATTGAATGGTAGAGGTTAGTTTGTTTTTTACCTGACTTCGCAATCGGGATGTTCGTTTTGCTGCCGCCGCAGGAGAAATACCGAGCAGCTCGGCAATTTCGGAAAGCGGCCGACGCTCTATGTATTTCATCCTGTAAAGCGTTTGCTCTTCCGTGGTGAGTGTGGAGAGCAGCACGGCGGCAAGCTTGTCGTAATCCAAATCGGAAGCCTCGAAAGGCAGGGGATCAGCGGAAAGATTTTCTGCATCCTCCAACGGTACAGTGCGGTTTCGGTGTCGCACATACTGTTCGATTGCCTGCTTCAAAAAATTGTCGGCGGTGCGGTAGAGGAATGCGCGCGGATTTTCGAACGTTTCGCCCGAAAGCAGTTTGTTGTAGTACACCAAAAATGCTTCCTGTACGCAGTCATCCGCAGACACCGCGGCATCGCCCTTGCGGACGTTGCAGTATTTGATTAACGGCGTGTAGCACAGCTCGTAAGCCTTTTTCAGTGCTTCATCCGCCTGATGTTTTACAGCGCTGTTCAACGGATTCTCCTCCCTTTCGCTTAGTAGTCACCGAAAACAGGAAATATGACATAAAAAATGTCTTTTTTTACAGATTTTTTTAAAATATGGGTTCGATTTCACTTGGAATGGGGCGTTTTGACATAATTTTGCACCCGAAAAAGCAAAAAAGCCCCGCGAGGGGGAAAGGGGGATGCGTAGGGAACGACCTCTGTGTCGTTCCGAAAAATTTTCGCAACCAAACGGTGAAGCGCAACCCGTAGGGGCGAACTGTGTTCGCCCGCGGACAGCGTGCCCGGGCTGTCCCTACGATGTGCAAAGCAACGTACAACCTGTAGGGGCGATTCACGAATCGCCCGAGCACGGTCGGATTTCGCACTCACCCAACGGCGGAGCACAACATGTAGGGGCGGGTCTCCGTGCCCGCCCGAGGAAGCGTGAAATTCACACAAATCCTACGGAACGACACAGAGGTCGTTCCCTACGCCTGTAGGGGCGATTCACGAATCGCCCGAGCACGGTCGGATTTCGCACTCACCCAACGGCGGAGCACAACATGTAGGGGCGGGTTTCCACGCCCGCCCGAGGAAGCGTAAAATTCACACAAATCCTACGGAACGACACAGAGGTCGTTCCCTACGCCTGTAGGGGCGCTTCACGAAGCGCCCGAGCACGGCTGGATTTTGCACAAACCCAACGGTGAACCACTCCGTAGGGGCGGGTTTCCACGCCCGCCCGAGCAAAGTCAGATTTCGCACAAACCGAACGGCGGGAGCAAGCTCCCGCCCTACGCCCTCGTAGAAGCACGAACAACCTTGCGGAACGACACTGGGATCGTCCCCTACGATTTATAAATCAAATTTACATTACGCTGAATTTCACGGAACAACACAGAGGTTGTTCCCTACAAATATCACTCCAACGCCTGCACGGAATTATAAAATTCCAAGGTCTTAAACCGATGCTCGGCTTTTCGCAAAAGATAAGTTTCGGTAATATAAGAAAGCTCGTCTAACAGTACGGGGTCTAATTTGAACTGATAAAGCGATTTCATTTCCGAAAAAACAATGTGCCGCATCGCGCTGACAAGCCCCAAAGGCAAAGAGAAGGGCGCAGTGGCAGGGGCGCAGTTGTCGCAATACAGAAGCCCTCGATCCATATCAAAATACATCGTGTTGCTTTCAAAACAGCCGCATCGGTCGCACGCAATCAAATTCGGTGCATAACCCGCGAGTGTCAGCAACCGCAGTTCAGTCACGGATTTTAACTGCTTCGGGGGGTAGGTGTCGTTGCACAAAAAATACAGGGAATTTAAAATCACCCGCAAATTCTCTTTCGCATCTTCCTCTTCAGGCGAAAAGGCGTAGCCGAGCTCTAAAAGATATTCCGCAAGTGCCAAACGGTCTAAGCTGTCGCGCAGCTTGAAAAACATTTCAATGGGTCTTGCTTCGTCAATTATGTAGCTGTCCTTATTCTTAGTGAGCGTCAGCTCCGAAAAGCAGAACTTTGAGGTCGCCGCCGCCTTTTTGCTTTTCACAGATTTTGCACCGCGCACAAAGGCACGCAGGGTGCCGCGTGCTTCTGTTAAAACGGTCACAAGCTTGTCCCGCTCACCGATATTCTGTTCTTTGAGAATCAATCCCCGTGTTTTCAGGTGCATAGGGCTTTACCTCGATTGTATCGTTTTGCAGTTCGGGACGGTGCGCACAAAACGCCAAATAGTCTTCGATACTGCCGCTTTTTGTGAAAACGTCCCAATAATTTATATCCAAAAGAAACACCGCTTTCCAAATAGTTTATCCTACATTTAAGATAGCCTAAGGAAAGCGGCAAATACCTGTTAATCTAATCCAAAATTGTGAATGAGTCCCTCGCGGTTGCGCCAGCCCTCTTTGACCTTGACCCAACATTTCAAATTGATTTTGCAGTCAAAGAAACGCTCCATATCGTGCCGCGCTAAGGTGGAAATCTTTTTGAGCATCGCACCGCCTTTGCCGATGATGATGCCCTTATGCGATTCGCGTTCGCAGTAAATGGTGGCTTCAATATCCAAAATATCGCTGTCGTCGCGTTCACGCATTTTTTCAATGGAAACCGCCGCGCCGTGCGGGATTTCCTTATCTAAAAGACGAAGCATCTTTTCACGGATAATCTCGCCCGCAAGCACGCGCTCGGGCTGATCCGTCAGAGTGTCATCGGGGAAAAAGTGTTCGCAGTCGAATGCCTGCTTTTTAAGCTCCGCGAGCAAAATATCCATACCGTTACCGTCTATTGCAGAAACGGGGATAACCGCTTCAAAATCGGCCAGCGCGGAAAGATACGCAATCTGCGCCATCAAATCTTCTTTGTTTTTAACGGTGTCGATTTTATTGATGGCGAGCAGGGCGGGGATTTTGGCTTTGCGGATTTTTTCGAGCAGTTCCAGCTCCGCCGCGTTACATTCCTTTTCGCCTGCTTCTGTGACAAACAGACAGGCATCCACACCCGAAATGCTGTCGGAAACCGCCTTCACCATTTTCTCGCCGAGCTTTGTGCGCGGACGGTGAAAGCCGGGGGTGTCGGTAAATACCAACTGAATGTTATCGTCTGTCGTCAGCACACCCATAATGCGCGTGCGTGTGGTTTGCGGCTTGTTGGATACAATCGCAATCTTACTGCCCAAAAGCCGATTTAAAATGGAGGATTTACCGACGTTTGCCTTGCCGACAATGGCGATAAATGCTGTTTTCGGTGTATTCATACAGTTTTGTTAGTCCTTTAACTTATTTGGTACTGTTGTCCTGTGTGCCGTATTTCCCGAAGCCCTTGAAAATGAAAACGGTTGCCAATACAACGGAAAGCACAAAAATCAAAAGCATCAGCGGATTTTCGTGATAATAGGCGAATAAATCCAAAAACGCCTGCTTTTGCCCGAGAATCGAAATGCCCGCGCAGACGGCAAAAATCGCGCAGATAAGTACCGCGCCCGCCGCAGTATCCTTGGCGATTTTGCCCTTTTCGGTGTGCACCTCGCTTGCAAGGTCAACGGCACGCTCCACGGCTGTATTCACAAGCTCTGCCGCGACAACAAGCGCGTTTGCCAAAAATAACACGGCAAATTGTGTGCGGCTGACCTCGAAGAAATCATACACACCAAGGAAACTATACATATACAGCATACACACAAAGTGGATGCGCATATTGCGCTCATATAAAAGCGCATACCAAATGCCGCGAAAGGCATAGCCGAAGCTTTTCAATAGACTTTTCATCGCTTACTCGCCGTCAAAATAATAGCTGCCGTTGCGCTTGAGTCCGAGCTGTGTCAAAACCGCCTCTTCCTTTTCGCGCATATGTACAGCCTCTAAGCCGCCGTTTACGTGGTCATAGCCGAGCAAATGGAGCATTGAGTGCACGGTTAAAAACGCGACCTCACGCTGTAACGGATGCCCGTATTCCTCCGCCTGTGCCACGGCGCGTTCCATCGAGATGACAATATCCCCGAGCATCTTTGCGCCGGTGTCGGGATTCAAATCATATACGCCGTTTTCACCCAAGGGGAACGAAAGCACGTCCGTCGGTTTGTCCAAATTGCGGTGTTTTGCGTTCAGCTCCTGAATCCCCGCGTCGTCTACGAAGGTGACGCTGATTTCAGCCGAGCCCTCAAAATTTTCCTGCACCAAAACGGCATGACAGCAACGTCGAACGAGCATACGCACGCCGGTCGGGATTTTTACTGCTTTTTGTGAATTTTGGATAATTACTTTGATTTTGTCTGTCATTTTCGTTTGGCCTCCTCATTTTTTTCGTATGCCTTAATAATTTCCTGCACAAGCCGGTGCCGTACCACGTCTTTTTCGGTGAATCGGCACACAGAGATGTCGGGAATGTTTTTGAGAATTTTCATGGCTTCCAAAAGCCCTGACTTTTTGCCGTCGGGCAAATCGATTTGGGTTACGTCGCCCGTGACCACCATTTTAGAGTTGAAGCCGAGTCTTGTCAAAAACATTTTCATTTGCTCTTTGGTAGTATTTTGTGCTTCGTCCAAAATAATAAAGCTGTCGTCTAAGGTTCTGCCGCGCATATAGGCGAGGGGAGCGACCTCAATACTGCCGCGCTCCTGATAGCGTGCAAATGCCTCCGCACCGAGCATATCAAACAGCGCGTCATATAAGGGGCGGAGATACGGGTCAACCTTTTGTTGTAAATCGCCGGGCAAAAATCCAAGCTTTTCGCCTGCTTCGACTGCGGGGCGCGTCAGAATGATGCGGTTGACCTCTTTGGCGCGAAACGCCGTGACCGCCGCAGCCACCGCAAGATACGTTTTGCCTGTGCCCGCAGGACCTGCGCCCAAGGTGATTGTGTTTTGACGAATGGCTTCGACATATTTTTTCTGCCCGAGTGTTTTGGGCTTTACGGGCTTGCCTTTTGCGGTGATGCATATACAGTCGCCGCTCAGAGCCGAAAGCTTGTCCTCCGCACCCTCGCGTACAAGCGAGAGCACATAGCGCACATTTTGCTCTGAAAGCGTTTCACCTTTGTTGATGAGCGTCAGCAGTCCGTTGATGGCACGCGTCGCTTTGGCGACATTGTCCGCCTCGCCGCTGATTTTCAAATCTGACCCGCGGCTGACGACCTGCACGCTGTATTCCTGTTCGATTTGGCGAATGTTCTCATCAAAACTTCCGAACAGGCTGACGGCGTGTTCCATACGGTCTACGCTTATAATCTGTTCAAACAAAGAACCTCTCCTTTAAATTCTGTGTAATTTTAATATATTATATCACGGATTTTGTGATTAGTCACTAATTTTTTCTACAAAAATCTCCTGATTTATCCCGATTTCTTTTTCACAAGTGACAGTTCCGCGCGTTGCAGGCTCTGCATTTTCAAAATCAAAGGTGATATCCTCCGAAAGCAGAACGCAGTCCGACCAAAGGGATTTATAAGCGCAGGCGAGCTGTTTTGCGGTATAGCGTGCACGGTCGCCCGCATCTGACAGCTCTGTTTCGGCATCGAATACCGCACCGTATTCCCGCGCAATGCCGACGGGGAGCTGTGTCTTGCCGTCGGAAAGATATTTCCGTACTGCATAGGATTCGCCTGCGATTGGGCGTCCGAGCGGTATGCGCAGACCGAAAAACTCGAAAATATACCGTTCGCGTGATGCCGAACAGCCGAAAAATGCTTTGTTTTCGCAGGAAAAATCCATCGGACGCTCGACTTTTGCATACACATTTCCCTGCGCCCCTTTTAGCGTTTCGGAATTGTCTGCATTTTGCACAACGCCTGAAATGAGCAAATCGTTTTTTAATACTGCTGACCCTATAGGCAGTACGGCAGTGCCCGAATAGACCTCGACTTTTGTCAGTATGCCCGCCTCGTCGGCGATTATGTTGGATGGCGTTTCGGTGTCTAAAATTTCGGGCTGTGCAACACTTTCGCGTACCTCAATGACCACCTTGCAAGCGTCAATGTTGACTGCGGCAAACGAAAGCCCGTCAATTTCATACAACAATTCGTCGGCGAGGACTTTCGCGTCCAAGGATTTTCGCCGAGCACCGACGGTAATGCCGAGATGCTCGGCGGCCTCTAAAACGGTTTCGCTCGGGATGTTTACATTCCCTGAAACCTCGACGGTCCAAATATGTGCCGACAGTATGCCGATGAGTGCTGCACAAACCGCGAATCCGATAAAAAGACCCATTCTTTTTTTGTTTTTGGCGGTCAAAAAGGGAAGACCGCATTTCTCCCGTATTTGAAGCTTGACGCCTGCCCGAAAGGCGGCAGGGCGGATATGCTTGTAGCCCCGAATGGTGGTTTTGCCCTCGAAGTATTCTCCGTGATTTTTCAAATCCCACAGCGGAATTTTGTATTTTACACACAAATTGATAAAACGCTCGGGAAATCCGCCCGTGCCTGTAAAAATCACATATCCCAAAAAGAATCGAATCAATTTTACAATCAGCAACCGCGCCGCACCCCCAATCTAATTTTCAAAATCAATTTGCAGAATTTCGCCGTTTATCTCGGTTTGGTTTTCGGAATACGCCCGAATGGTCAAATCCTCGCCGCTGAAGCGGATGACGCAGATGCCTGCATTCAGCTTGATTTGGTCAGCCGTATACTCCAATACACCGCGGCAGCCGTCTACAAGTACCTCGCGATTGCCCTGCATTTCAATGTGCGGCACGTCGCGCCGCGCGATTTCGGGAATATCCAACGCCTGCTGTACGGCGCTTGGTTTTATTTTTGCGGCTCTCTTTTTTCGCACTGCATTCCACCTCCGCTCATAGAAATTTATGCAAATGCATATGGTTTAATGACCGAATCTTTTTGGTGGTGAAACGCAAAATGCAAAAACCGCGATTTCAAAAATGGCTGCCCGCGCTTTTTTGCGGTGCGGTCTGTTATATACTGTTTTCTGCGCCCGAGCTTTGTGCACGCGGTGTGCGTGAGGCACTGGCAATCTGCGGCAATACGGTGATTCCGTCACTGTTCCCGTTTATGGTGGTTTCGGGCTTTTTGGTGCATTCGGGAACTTCCGCCGCCCTTGGACGCATTGCCGCACCGATTACGGCACGGCTGTTCCGCCTGCCGGGCGTGAGCGCGGGTGTGATTCTGATGTCGCTTGTCGGGGGCTTCCCTGTCGGCGTGAAAATGACCGCACAGCTTTTGGATGCGGGACAGCTAACCGAATCGCAGGCGAAGCGAATGTGCTTATTCTGCGTGAATGCAGGACCTGCTTTCGTGATTTCCGCTGTAGGCACAACGGTACTCGGCAGTACGTGTGCGGGTGTTTTGCTGTATGCCGCTTTGTGTCTTGCTACCCTGTTACTCGGCATATGCACGCAATTTTTTGCGGAGAAAGAACCGTGTGCTTCGAAAAAGGAACGAGTGCTCCTTCTGACAAATCCCGCCGTCGCGCTGTCTGACGCGGTACGTGAATCGGTGTATGCTATGCTGCAAATCTGTGCGTGGGTGGTGCTGTTCGGCGCGCTCGGCACATATCTGCAAGCCCTGCCGTTGCCGAATACCGTCACCGTCCTTATAAATTGTATTACTGAGGTCACAGCGGGTGTGCACGCGGCGGCGGGACGGTTCTCTCTGCCGATGTTAGCCGCCGTGCTTGCATTTTCGGGACTGTCTGTGCACTGCCAAATTTTAGGCGAACTCAAGCACTGCGGTGTGCGGTACAGCGTGTTCTTTTTGGCACGCCTTACAGCCTGTGCACTGTCTTTTTTGATTTGCGCAGGGCTTCTGAAGGTATTCCCCTGTGAAATCAGCGTGTTTTCTGCGAACGGCACGGTCGTGCCCGCGGCGTATTCGGTATCCGCACCGTCGTTTCTTATGCTTATGCTGATGAGCATTTTACTGATTTTAGAGGTTGAACCGCGCCGCAAGGTATGTTAGAATATAAATGTATATAAAACTAAGGATGTGAATTGCGTTGCGCGAAAAACGGGAAATTGCACCGAAATGTGAATATTGCCGATACGGGCGGTTGTCGCCTGACGGGGAAACGGTGCTTTGTGAGAAAAAAGGCGTGGTCGAGCGCGACGGAAAATGCCGAAGATACAAATACGATATTTTAAAGCGGCAGCCGCGCCGCCGCCCCGAAATGCCCGTGTTTTCGGCAGAGGATTTTGAACTGTAATAAGGATTTAAAATGATGAACAAGCATTATGAAGCGTTGGAGCTTCCGAAAATTTTAGAACGCCTTGCGGCACTGACCGCTTGCGAGGAGGCACACGAGCAGGCGCTCGCCCTTACCCCTGCGACGGATTTTTTTGAGGCGGAGCGTCTGCTTTCACAAACCGAAGCGGCACATATTTTAATTGCCAAATTCGGCGCGCCGTCGTTCGGCGGACTGTTGAATGTCAACAATGCACTTTGGCGTGCGCAGTCCGGCGGTACGCTTTCTATGCGTGAGCTTTTAGATGTCGCGCAGACGCTGCGCGTGCTTCGGGGCATTCTTACGTGGCGTGAAAAAAGCGCAGGTATGGAAACGGCGATTGACGATTTGTTCGCGTCGCTTTGCTCGAATAAATATTTAGAGGATAAAATCAATACCGCGATTCTTTCCGATGAAGAAATGAGCGATAACGCATCTGCGGAGCTGAAAAATATCCGCCGCAAAAAGCGCGTGCAGGATTCGAAAATCCGCGAGCAGTTAGAAAAGCTTTTGCGCTCGCCAACCTACAAAAACAGCCTGCAGGAAGCAATCATCACCCAGCGCAACGGGCGGTTTGTCGTACCCGTAAAAGCGGAGCACCGCGCCGAGGTCGCGGGTATGGTGCACGACACTTCGGGCAGCGGCTCGACCGTGTTTATCGAACCTGCGTCCGTGGTCGAAGCAAATAATGAAATCAAAGTGCTCGAAAGCAAGGAACGTGATGAAATCGAGCGTATTCTCGCGGAGCTTTCCGCAGAAGCGGGGAGCTTTTATGACAGCATCCGCATTAGCTATGAAAGTGCGGCGGAGCTGAACCTGATTTTCTCCAAAGCAAATTTGGCTTACAGTATGAAAGCCAGCAAGCCGATTTTGAATGCGATGGGCGAAATCGAACTGAAAAAAGCGCGGCATCCGCTTTTAAATATGAAAACTGCCGTCCCGATTGACATTCGTTTAGGGCTGGATTTTGATTCTTTGGTGATTACAGGTCCGAACACGGGCGGCAAAACGGTATCCATCAAGACCTTGGGGCTTTTAACATTGATGGCATCGTGCGGACTGTATATTCCCGCGTCGGATAATTCCCGCGTGGCGGTATTCTCGAAGGTGCTCGCCGACATCGGCGAAGAGCAAAGCATTGAGCAGTCGCTGTCCACTTTCTCGGCGCATATGACGAATATTGTGTCCATCGACCGCGAAGCGGATGACAGCACGCTGATTTTGATTGATGAATTGGGCGCGGGAACAGACCCTGTGGAGGGTGCCGCGCTTGCCGTGGCAGTGTTGGAAGCCTTTCGGCGTAAGGGCGCAAAGCTTGCCGCGACGACGCATTATTCCGAGCTGAAAGAATATGCGCTGTCTACCGACCGTGTGGAAAATGCTTCTTGTGAATTTTCCGTCGAAACCCTCAGCCCGACCTATAAATTGCTCATCGGCATTCCGGGGCGCTCCAACGCGTTTGCCATTTGCGACCGCTTGGGACTGCGCGCAGAGATCATCACCGCCGCAAAATCGCAGGTTGCCGCCGAGAACCGCCGTTTTGAGGATGTGGTGGACACCTTAGAAACCGCCCGCGCCGAAATGGAGCAGGAAAAGGAAAAAACACTTGCACTGCAAGCGCAGATTGACGAGCTGCGCAAAAAAGCAGAACAAAAATACGAAGATGCAGTGAAAAAGAGCGAAAAAGAAACGGAGCGCGCACGCGGGGAGGCAACCCGTCTGGTCGAAAATGCCCGCCGTGCGGCGAACGCACTTTTAATGGAGGTTGACCGACTGAAAAAAGAGCAGGCGAAAGAGAAAAACGCCGCTGAAATGGCGCGTAAGGCGAAGGCGGCAATGAAATCGCACCTGAGCGCGATTGACGATTTGACTTCCGAGCAGTTCGAAGCGGCGGACGACGGCGATTATGTGTTGCCGCGCGCACTCAAAATCGGCGATACGGTACTGGTTACCACACTCGGCACACGTGCAGCGGTGACGGCATTGCCCGATTCGAAACAGATGGTCGAGGTGCAGGCGGGCGCGATGAAAATGAAAGCGGCAATCGGGAATCTCCGCTTGGTGTCGGGCAAGCCGCAAAAAAGCACAGCACCCCGCCGCACTGCCGTGTCGCGCGACCGCGCACCGGTTTCTTCCGCAATGCGCGTCGATTTGCGCGGCAAAAATGCCGAAGAGGCACTGATGGATTTGGATATGTTCTTAGACGGTGCAGTGCGTTCGGGGCTTACGGAAGTGACGATTGTGCACGGCAAGGGCACGGGCGTTTTGCGCAAAGCTGTGCAGACGCATCTGCGCACGCACCCGAACATCCGCACCTTCCGACTCGGCGTATACGGCGAGGGCGAGGACGGCGTGACGATTGCGGAATTGAAATAAGTTGCAAAATCGTTTTTAATATGGTATGATTAAATAAATATTCTACGGAGGAATTTATATGCAGAAAAAGATTCTTGTGATTGCATTGTGTCTGTTGGCGGTTGTGTTTCTGACGGTCGCCTGCAATAAAAACAAAGAGCAGGATAACGACTATGTTCCGATTGATTACACCACCGACGAAGCCGGCGAAAAATATGTTACCAACATCTACGGCGATTTGATTCCCGTGACCACCTCAAAAGACGGCGGTATGGAACTGCTAGATGATTTGTATACCAAAACCTCGGAGCAGGTGGCTAGCGATGATGATAACGGCAATAATGGCAATAACGGCAATAATGGTGATAACGGTAATAACGGCAATAATGGTAACAACAGCAACAACGGCGGTGGAATCAATGTCGGTACGGACGATATACGGAACAACGGTGACAAAGATGCTGTAATCACTTGGTGACAAAAGCGTATATGTTTTGCCAAATTTCTGCTTGACAACTGCATATTTATTTAGTATAATATCACCCTGTAAAGCCTTTCGCTTTACAGGGCTTTTGTATCGGAAAGGAAAGGGTGCATTATGGCAACGAATGTTGAAATTACCATTTTGCTGGATTTTTACGGCGAAATGCTGACCGAAAAACAGCGTGACTTCCTCGGCTATTATTATAATGACGACCTTTCTCTTTCAGAAATCGCCGAAAACGAGGGCATCACCCGTCAGGGCGTGCGTGACGCCATCAAGCGTGCCGAAACCTTGCTGTATGAAATGGAAAGCAAGCTGGGCTTTGCTAAGAAGTTAGACGGCATTAAGGAAAATCTCCGTCAGATTATTGCGTGCGCCGAGTCTATTAACGCATACAATCTCGAGCACGAGCTTTCGCGTGAGATTAACGAAACCACCGTCCGAATCAAGTCTTTGGCATTAGATGTGATTGAATAAGAGGAACGAAAAGTATGGCATTTGAAGGATTATCCGACAAATTAGAGTCCGCATTTAAACGCCTGCGTCAAAAAGGCAGTTTGAATGAAAGCGACGTTAAGGAAGCCATGCGTGAAGTGCGTTTGGCACTTCTCGAAGCGGACGTCAACTATAAGGTTGCAAAGGATTTTACCAATAAGGTTACCGAGCGTGCCATTGGTGCGCAGGTGATGGAAAGCCTGACCCCCGCGCAAATGGTCATCAAAATCGTCAATGAGGAATTGACCGCTTTGATGGGCGGTTCGGGCAGTCGGCTGGCATCCGCCTCGCACCCGCCCACAATCGTAATGATGTGCGGTTTGCAAGGTTCCGGTAAAACGACGCACTGCGCAAAAATCGCCTTAAAGCTCAAAAAAGAGGGGCACCGTCCGTTGCTCGTTGCGTGTGACGTGTACCGTCCTGCGGCGATTAAGCAGTTACAGGTTGTCGGCGCACAGGTGGATGTACCTGTGTTCGAAATGGGGCAGATTGACCCCGTCGAAATTGCACGGGAAGCTTTAAAACTCGCGAAAGACCACGGCTATGACTACGTATTTTTGGATACGGCAGGTCGTTTGCATATTGACGAAACCCTGATGCAGGAATTGAAAAATATCAAGTCCACCGTGCATCCGCACGAGATTTTGCTCGTCGTGGACGCAATGACCGGTCAGGACGCCGTTACAGTTGCGACTTCGTTTGATGAAGCACTCGGCATCGACGGTCTTGTGCTCACCAAAATGGACGGCGACACCCGCGGCGGTGCGGCGCTTTCCGCAAGAGCCGTCACAGGCAAGCCGATTAAATTTGTCGGTATGGGTGAAAAGCTGGACGAGTTGGATTATTTCTACCCCGACCGTATGGCGTCGAGAATCCTCGGTATGGGCGATGTGCTGTCGCTGATAGAAAAGGCGGAAACCGCACTTGACGAGAAAAAGGCGGCGGAGCTTGAAAAGAAGCTTCGCAAAAATAAATTTGATTTGAACGATTTGCTTGACCAGCTGCAGCAGGTGCGCAAAATGGGCTCTATGAAAGACCTTTTGTCTATGCTGCCGGGTGTGGGCAGTAAGCTTCGGGATGTAGATATTGATGAGCGGCAGTTCGACCGCGTGCAGGCAATCATCTACTCTATGACCCCTGAGGAGCGCGCAAAGCCCGAGCTCATTAACCCTTCCCGCAAACGCCGTATCGCCGCAGGCTGCGGTATGCAGGTGGAGGATGTCAACAAACTGCTCGCACAGCATAAGCAAATGCTCAAAATGTTTAAGCAGTTTAATTCCAAAGGCGCACGCCGCCGTTTGAACCGTATGGGTATGGGCGGCTTCGGCGGATTTAATATGTAAGTTCCTGACACAGTTGTGTTTGGCAAAATAAAGTTATTTATAAATTTTTTGGAGGAAAATCAAATGGCAGTAAAAATCAGACTGCGCCGTATGGGCGCAAAAAGAGCACCGTTCTATCGTGTAGTTGTGGCGGATTCCAAATCTCCGCGTGACGGCAAATTCATCGAAGAAATCGGCACCTATGATCCGATGAAGAATCCCGCGGCAATCAACATCGATGTTGAAAAAGCACAGCAGTGGATTAAGAACGGCGCACAGCCTACCGATACGGCAAAGGCGCTTCTCAAGCAGTGCGGCGCGATTAAATAAGCAGGAGGTCTTTTAACTTTGGAAGAACTTCTGAAAACCATCGCAATGGGGCTTGTCGACGAACCCGACGCTGTTTCGGTCACAATGGATGAATCTGATGAAAGAGGCAATGTGGTGTATCATTTGCACGTTGCCGAAAGCGATATGGGTCGCGTCATCGGTAAGCAGGGCAGAATTGCCAAAGCCATCCGTACCGTGATGAAAGCGCGTGCCACCAAGGACGGCGTTCGCGTGCAGGTCGAAATCGACTGACAGGAATAAACACAGCGCGCAGAATTTCTGTGCGCTTTTGTTTTACGGAGAAATTTATTTTTATGAAAAAACCTTATTTGGAAATCGGAAAAATCGTAGGGACGCACGGGGTGCGCGGCGAGGTAAAGATTCAGCCGTGGTGTGACAGTGCCGAATTTCTGTGCGGATTTTCGACGCTGTATTTAGATGCAAACGGCAAACAGCCTTTGCGCACTTCGCGTCTGCGTCCGCACAAAAATGTGGTGCTCGGCGTGTTCCAAACGGTCGATACAATGGAAAAAGCCGAAGCCTTACGCGGTAAAATTCTGTATATGAACCGTGCGGATGCGCCCCTTTCCGAAGGCACGTTTTTTGTGCAGGATTTGTTGGGATGCAAAGTGACGGATGCGGATTCCGCCGAAGAATACGGTGTGCTGTCCGAAGTGATTCCCGGTGTCGGTGCAAACGATGTTTGGGCTGTCCGCAGTGCGGACGGCAGGGAAACGCTGGTGCCTGCTGTACCGAATATTGTGCTCGAAACCGATGTGGACGCAGGCGTCATCCGTATCCGCCCGATTCAAGGCTTATTTGACGGAAAAGAGAGTGTGATACGCGATGCGGATTGATATTATGACGCTGTTTCCCGAAATGTGTGAAGCGGTGCTGTCTGAAAGCATCCTCGGCAGAGCACGGGAACGGGAATTTGTGGATTTGCGCACTGTCAATATCCGTGATTTTACAAAGGACAAGCACAACCGTGTGGATGACGCCCCCTACGGCGGCGGTATGGGGATGCTTATGCAGACCCAGCCGATTTACGACTGCTATCAATCCTTATGCGAAGAAGGCGCAGAAAAACCGCATCTCGTCTATCTTTCCCCGCAGGGGCAAACGCTGACGCAGGAAAAGGTGAAAGCACTTTCCAAGTTGCCGCATCTGGTATTACTTTGCGGGCATTATGAGGGCGTGGATGAACGCGTGCTCGAGGAGATTGTCGATGAAGAAATCTCCATCGGCGATTACGTGCTCACGGGCGGCGAACTGCCCGCCTTGGTGCTGACAGATGCGATTTGCCGTATGTGTGACGGCGTACTGCCGAATGACGAGGCAAAGGAGCTGGAGAGCCACTACAACGGGCTTTTGGAGTATCCGCAGTATACGCGCCCGCCTGTGTGGCGGGGGAGAGCCGTGCCCGATGTGCTTTTGTCGGGGCATCACGCCAATATCGAAAAATGGCGGCGGGAGCAGTCCCTGCTTCGCACATATGCACGCCGCCCCGACTTGTTGGAAAACGCCGATTTGACTGAAAAAGATAAAAAGTTCTTAGAGCAGTGCAGAAAAGAAGCACAGCGCAAAAAATGATATCGAATTTTTACCGTTTTATCAAAAAAACTGCTGACAAGCAAAAAAATCTATGTTACAATAAAACAGACGTGTCGGTCTTGATTTGCAAAGCACGTCAGTTTCAGTATTTACGGAGGTACGGATGAAAAGTTTTATTGATTACATTGAAGAAACCTTTCAGGGCGAAAAAGATGACGGCACATTATACCGTTACAAACGTATGGTTATGGACCGTATGACAGAGCGTGCCAATGAAATTACGCACGCGGGGCTTCAGGATGAGCAGGTGCTGTATGACCTGGTCGTCAGCGAGTTTCCGCGGCTGAAAGAAAATTATAAGAAATTCTCCGCGGAAGAGCGCGCGAAAAAACGTGAGAAATTTTTAAATAAGTTTATGATATTCGGCACGGTGGGGTTGATTTTGGCCTTGGTGATTGTTTATTTGGCGGTCAGCTTCTTAACCGATGCGTGGCGCTCCACTTGGGTTATTATCGTGGACGGCATCCTCGCTTGGGTTGTGTTCATTATGAGCGTGTTTATCCGCCGAGTTTCGGGAATGCGCCGTATTTTTCACCCGATTGCGCGTGTGTTGCTCGGAATCAGCGTGATGTGCGTCACAACCGTGCTGTTCTTAATCTCTATGGCGGTACTGCACCTGCCGAACAGCTGGCTCATCTATCCGTTCGGGGTCACGATGATTTATGTTGCCGATGCGATTTATGCGACCGTTACCAAGCAAAAGCTGCGTATCATCAACTATCTTATTTACATACCCGCCGCTATGCCGATGCTGTATGTATTCCTCGGTGCGCTCGACATCATTCCGTGGCATCCGGGCTGGCTGTTGATGCCGCTTGCCGTTTTGATTGATTTAATCATTGTTTTTGCAAAAATGATGAGCAATAAAAAATACAAATATAAACCGGAGGTGGATGCTGCATGGAACGAAAATTAAATGCCGAATTGTGGGACAAAATGCATTATTTGTTCCGTGACTACAATGACCGTATGGTTCACGTGGAGCTGCACTACGATTTTGAATTGGATGTGGATGTGCTCAAAACGGTGCTGATTTGCTTCTTTGAAAAGGCACCTGTGCTCCATTCCAGCTTTAAGGATAACCACGTCAGCCCCTATTGGATTGTCAAGCCCTACCGTATTGACGATATTTTGTCGGTTTCCTATCCTACCGATGTAGACAGTGCCGTCAATGACTTTTTAACGCAGTATATTCCGCCTGACAGTGATATTCAAATGAAAGTCGCCGTATTTTTCCACGACGGAAAAACCACGCTGTGCATTGTGGAAAATCATATGTGTATGGACGGCGGTGATTTTAAATATTTTCTCAAAGCCTTCTGCAAGAACTATAACGATTACGCCGAGCGCAAGATAAGCCCGATTGATTTGCGTGAGGGTTCGCGCTCCTACGACCAAGTGTATAACGATTTCTCGAAAACCGAACAGCGTATGGCGCGGAATCTTTATAAAAATGTTTCCTCAAAGGACAATCACAAATTCCCGCTGACGCCCGACAGTATCCGCGACCGCTCCTTTATTGCGCGCCGAAAAATCAGCGCGGAAAAATTGGCACAGGTCAAAGCCGCAGGCAAAAAGCACGGCGCGACCGTCAATGATATGCTGTTGACTGCTTACTTTTTCAGTTTGTACGAGCTGGCAAATTACAATGCGTATGACAGCGTCACAATTGCGTGCGCCATTGATTTGCGCCGCCATTTAAAGGATGTCAGCGACGAGGGATTGACAAACCACACTGCGTGGATGCAGTGCAATATTCCTGAGCGCGGGCAAACGATTTTTGAAACGCTCAAATACGTGGTGCACAGCTCCAATCAGTTTAAGCAGGACAAATTTATGGGACTGTACGGTCTGCCGCTTTTGAAGCTCGGCTATAATATCCTGCCCCACGCCGCGAGCGAGGAGATTATCAAAATCGGCTATTCGAACCCGCTGCTTGCTATGAGCAATATCGGCATTTTGGAAGTCGATAAGTTAGCCCTTTGCGGTCACGAGCCGACCGACGGTTTTATGACGGGTGCGGTAAAATACAAGCCGTTCGTGCTGTTGAGCGCGACCACACTGCGCAATGTCGTCACGCTTTCTATGTGTGTGCGCGGCAATGATGAGGATCAAAAAATCGTCGAGCATTTCTTTGATTTAATGGAAAAAAATCTCGACACCTTGGCGCAGGGCTGATTGAAACGCAAAAAAGTATTACGCAAGACAACAGGGACGGTTTTGAAATTAAAAAAATCACACAACCTGACGGCGAGGCAAAACGTCGAAGGGAACGACCGAAGACGCGTTCCGCAAAATCCCACAAACCCAACGGTTGCCCACCAATCGTAGGGGCGATTCACGAATCGCCCGGGCAAGGTTGGATTTTGCAAAAACCAAATGGCGGGCGTGGAAGCCTGCCACCACGTGTGTATCCAATTTACATTGCTCTATGTGAGATTCTTCGCTTCGCTCAGAATGACAAATTTGTAGGAATCTTACACCCGCTTGCCAAAATCCAAAAAATCGGCTAAAATATCTATAAATCATTTTGAAAACAAGGGGAAACAAAATGGAAAAAAACAAAGCTTGGCTAATCCGCGGGCTTGCCGTTCTCGGACTGCTCATTTATATCACGTTGTTTATTTCACAATATCAGACGCATGGGCTGGATGCGGTGCTGACACGCCGTCTGCCGCAAATGATTTTGGTGGTTGCCGCACTGTTTGCCATGCTCATAAAAACCTTTTTACCGTCGAACGGTACGAAAATCTCCAAGGCGGAAATACAGGCGGGCTTTGACCACGCCGTGCAGTCTTTCCGTGCGGAAGATGCCCGCGCGAAAAAGATATTTTACCGTGGTTATGCTGCCTCTTGTGAAAATAAGTACCGTCCGTCGGACTTTTGGTATAAACGTGCGCTGAAAGCGGCAAAAAGTCCGTCTGCGCGTGCAGAAATCCTTTCTTTTCTCGGTATGAATGCGTTGGAGCAGGGGAAGTATACCGAAGCACAGCAGATTTTAGAGGAATCCGCCGCGACCGACAGAACCTGTGTCGGCGCGTGGTGCAAGCTTTCAGATGTATACGCGGCACGCAGAGATGTTGCGGGCGCTATGCAGATTGCCGAACGCGGCTTGGGCTTTTGTCCGCAAAGCGTGGCGTTGCTGTCGAGAACAGGGGATTGCGCTTTCCGTTTGGAAAATTATGAAACCGCCCTGCGGGATTTCAAGATGGCGCAACGCTTAGACCCGACCTCTGCAGTGCTGGCGGGCAATGTGGCGGTTGCGTATGCTGGCTTGGGCGACGCGCAAAATGCCTATGCCGAGGCGGCGCACGCACAGGCGCTCGGCCACAAAAATTATGATGCCGTTTTGGGGAAAATTGCAAGCTTGTTGCGCGTATACGAGGCGCGAAAAGTCCATTACACAGGTGCATTCACCTTAGAAACGGCGGAGGGCGATTTTAAGGAGGACTGCAACGAAGCCCAGCTCTACGCCGCACTGCAGGCGGTGTTCCGCGAGGAATCGGAATTTCTGATTCTCACCCCGCCCGCACCGATTCAGGATGTGCTGTTTATGCAGGCGGCAAAATCCGACGACGGCAGTATCTACGTAGAAGTTGCCGTCGGCGAGGACTGCCGATTCCGTGAAGCCTATCACTGTGTTTGCTCCGAATCCGAAACAGCGCGGATGTTTATGGCGCTTTTAACGGAGCAACGCCTGCCGGAATTTAGCCGATTTTCCAAAACGGAGAGGGGATACACAGATGGCGATTGAGAAATGCTGTATTTCCACCTTTCATAACCACAATTTTGACCCGACTCTGCCGACGGCGGAGGATATTTGTATAGAGGATATTGCCCACGCACTGTCGTATATCTGCCGCGCCAACGGGCATTTTCGGGCGTTTTATTCGGTGGCGCGTCATTCCCTAAACTGTGCTTACGAAGTGAAAGCACGCGGCTTTTCCGAAAAGGTACAGCTTTTAGCCCTCCTGCACGACAGCGCGGAAAGCTATATCGGGGATTTAACGCGCCCCTTGCGGCGGCACATCCCTGAATTTACCGAATATGAAAAACAGCTCCAAAAGCTGATTTACGAAAAGCTTGCCACCACCGCCGTTACACAAGAAGAAGTCGCCGCTGTAAAGATGTCGGACGACAGTCTTTTATATCACGAATTTCGTACTTTTCACGGCGCAGAATTGTTTGAAACCGCACCCGAACTGCATATCACACTTGCACCCGACAAGCCCTTCGAGGAAACCGAGCGGGAATTTTTAGAGATGTATCAATATCTGCTTTCTTTTATATGAAGTCTCAAACCGAACGGCAGGAGCTTTCTCTTGCCGCGTCATTATCGGTGCGTTGCAAGCGGCGAAGCGCGTAATCCGAACTTCACGCTTCATCGATTCTTTTTTTGTGTGTGCACTACGCCTTCATCTTTCTTGTCCCTTTCGGTTTACCGCCTTTCTCAACTTGTGCAATATTTTCGTAAACTCCCACCATGTTAAAACTGTATTTCTTCTTAATGTCTTCCCGATAGTATGAAGCAGAACCTTTCTTCCCGAATCAACGAGTGCCTGACTGAAATTAGGATTCCTTGAAAGGGCGCTGTATGCATTTTCTATTAGTGAAAAATATTCTTTAGAGAAACGCTCTAACTTTCTCCCGTTCCAATACAAGTATTTTTCCCACTTTTGGGCACTACCGACTGCTTTCGCCTCTTTTGCATTCATATATAAAACTCGTTGTTGCTCACCGGCATCTTCGAATTTCAATGACTGCAGAAATGCTTCCATACACGGGATGTTCGTAAATCCGTCAAAGTCAAAACAGTTAGGAGCAAAATTTGAAAGTGTGTTCGCCGGATACCTTCCTTTTGAATAAATATTGATAACCAAAATGCCAACTCCTCTATATTTCGAATCTTTCATTTATTTCAAGCAAAATCTTATGCGCATTCATTCTCTTCAAGAGGGGAGAAAATCAAGGTATTCCCTTTATTTGCGAAAGATTGTATTTGCTTTAGAAATTAGCAATTAGTATATCGCATTTTATGGGAATTTCAAGAGGGATTCCACACTTCCTGTTGCAGAAGTTCCACAATCAACATCGATGCTTTTTGTGCAGAAAAACGAATCTGCGTACAAAAAAAGAAGCAAGCTTTTGAACCTGCTTCCTCTTGACACCCCCTGCGGGAATCGAACCCACATCTAATCCTTAGGAGAACATTTTACACATTTTTCCCTGATACGGTTTGGTCTACCACGATGCTCCAAACCCGCATAAATACTGGGTTTTTAAGCGAACACCTTATTTTTTCGTCGCTCCTGTTCCTGCTAATTTCTCGTGATGATTCGAACTCCGATTAGCAAGCAATTAGCAAGGACGGCCGGGTAGGGGAACACCTTTTTTACTCCCCAAAAAACTAATCATAACACAAATTCCACCCGAACACAATATTTACCTACAACCTTAGCGGTGCAGACCTACAACCTTAGCGGTGCAGATTTCATTTTTGAGTCTGCACCGCTTTTTTCATTTAAGGAGGCAATTATGTCAGAATATCAATTAGAAATCAAAACAGGAGGGACTGCTTCTGCTCCGGCTTGTCAAAAGAGGGTATCACACAGACTTGGAACAAATTAAAGAGGGGCTTCCATCCCTAAAAATCACCCGCATTGTAAAAAGCGTTAAGTATATGCTCTATTGGGAATTTGATACGAAAGAAAGTTCCGGAAAAAGCGAAGCAGAGGTACAGAAATATATTTCCCTTTGTCAACAGCTTGAAGAATTCAAAAGCACTGAATAGCTACAATATATTAAATATTTTTCTATGCAGCGTTGTCTAAGGTCGGATTTCCCTTTCACTCTGTGAATCGGAGGGCGGTTCGGGAGAAGGCTCCTGTGAAGGTGCAGTGGCGATAATGGGGGCGGGTTCTTCGGACACTATGGGTTCCTGTGGTGCGGTCGTTTCGGGGATCACATAATCTTCGGGCGGAATGCGTAGCACCTGACCTGCCTTGATATCTCCCTTATCCTTTATGCCGTTATATGCCGCTATTTTATCGGCTGTTGTATGAAAACTCTCGGCGATTGCCGACAGGGTATCGCCGGACTGCACGGTGTAAGTACCGGTGGTGGGTTCGGACGGCTGCCCTGTCGGATCGCTTTGAGCAGGAGTGTCCCCATTATCTGATACGGGATCGGTTACGGCATCTGTGTGATGCAGATATTCTGCCGTACCTGTCGGCAAACTGCCCCATACGCCGGAAAAGGTGTAACTGCCGGATGTATTTGGCTTAAACTGAACGGTGATACTTTCACCCGGTTTGAAGGTCTGCGTATATGTTTTATCTCCGGCATCGTTCTGAATGAGACAATAACCGCCGCATTCTTTTACGGTGCCGCTTGCGGTAAGTATGACCGTGTATGTATTACCTTGAGCAAGAGAATAACTGCCGTTTTCAATGGGTGATATTTCTGTGCCGTCTGCTCCTGTAACCGATTCCACTGTAACCTCATAGCAGGCGGAGGTCAGCTTTTGGGTGGGAGTTTCAACGCTTGCGGTGTACCATGCCCATGTCATGCCGCATACGCACACTGTGCAGATGAAGATACCGAGTATCGAGGGGAGCAGAAGCGGAACAAGGCTGTCCTTACGCTCTTTTTTCACCTTGTCGGCTCTGTGGTAAATGCGGTTATACAGCCGCATGACATTTCTGCCGTTGACAAAAGGGATCAGGCAGAGATAATGACAGCGCAGCTCACCGCGCCATTTACGGTATTCCTCATAGCTGTCGGCATGATCCATCTCACGGCAGATATACCGTGTATGTGCGGCAAAGCCACGGCAGAAAGATGCTAACTTCGCAATCGGCAGGGTAAGGATCGCCGCAGCGATGACAAGCAGGATTATTATTAAATCACCATACATAAAAGGCGCTCCTTTTCTGTAAATATTTTACGGTAATCAAAAAGCATAAACGGGTATTCGTGCTGTTTATGCTCTTTGATTCCCGCCTGCTTGCTTTTATGCAAGCAGGGGTAATTTGAAAGGATAGAATTAATGAAAAAAATCAATATTTCGGCTTGTGTCAATGATTCAAAAAGCACAAGCAGAAATTTGTTTATGCTTTTTGATTACCGTGTATCCCCCGAAGGGGATACAAGACAGAGAACCGTCCCCTGTCTACTCAATAATTTTTTGCAATGACAATTTATTTAATAGGGATTTGCCCTAAAAAATTACAAATTCAGCCGATTTTCGGCAATCAAAAGGTATAAACGGTTTTCGCTTATGCCCTTTGATTGCCGTTCTCTCGTGATGAGAGAACGGTTTTTATGTTTGCTATATGTTTTAATTCTTAATACAAATCGCCAGTGTTGCCTTCATCTCTTAAGGAATTGTAACAGTTTCTCCGTTAAGGATGAATGTACCTCCGTTGATTGTAAAGCCATTAGCCTCCAAGTCTGTGGTAGCGTCCCATGAAGGCATACCGTTGAATCCGCCGAGAAGGCGATCGGTACCATTCGTCTGTTCAAATGTACCGCCGTTAACTATAATTTTTGAAGAAGTCCTTCTATTAGTAAGAAGAACATAGTAAGACTGGACGCTTCCTTCCGGATCTTCTACCTTAAAATATCCTCCATTGATGGTTATTGTACCTTGATCGCACGCAACGCCGCCGTTCATTGAACCATGCATATTGCAGTCATTGATTGTCATATCTCCGTAATTACGGATCGCGTAAGACCAAATCCCACTGGAATATTTTTCGTTCGCATTTGTTACGCCCTCAAAATCTCCGCTATTTATAATCATAGTTCCGCCTGCGCGGTTCATTACTGCTCCCGTTGCATAATATGTACCACCGTTTATAGTTGTAGTTCCGCCCGCCTGATTATCTACAGCAGAGCCTCCGCCAATTCCGCTGCCCTTAAAAGTTCCGTCTTCTATTGTAAGGGTACCGTAATTGCGGATCGCACCATAACCCGTAGCGTCAGTGGTATCAATTGTGCCGTTGCCTTTTATAACAAGTGTGCCGTAATTCACGATAGGTCTGTTCTGTCCGACAGTGCCGCTATTATCTGAGGTAATTGTCTTACCGTTCAAATCAAGCACTACTTCTGCATCTGCCGGAATCTCTAATATGTCAGGAATTGCAATTTCACTTGTCAGTTTAATATTGCCACCATTTTCAAATGCTTTTTTCAGATCATTCACTGTAGCAACTTCAACAGGAGGATACTCCGCATTTGCGTCATAATCCGAACCAAAGCTGTCGTTCTCGTAAGGCGTCTGTGTTGCAACAAGGTTGATGCCAAGCTCAATTTCAGGAGCCTCATAACCTGTTTTGTAGTTTGCCTCATTACCTACAGTTGTGGGCATATATACAACAAGTGTTACAAGCTTTTCTGCTTCGCCCTTGCCATTGGGATAGAGAACGCCGCCCTCATT